>JAXHOA010000087.1:0-200783 GCA_034520035.1 Mycobacterium sp.
AACGAGGTGGTCCGACAAGTTCGGCTACCTTCGCAGGGCTACCGCGAGGAGGATTTCGATGGATCGCACGGCTTCGCCCCGCCGGCGCCTGAAGCCGCTGCGTCGGTCCCGCATCCGCGACCACCGGGGCGGCTGGGCGGTCGTGACGGGCGCGGCCCGCGAGGTCGGCCTCGGCTACGCGTTCGCACGGCAGTTGGCCGCCGAGGGGGTGAACCTGATTCTCGTCGACGTCCTCGACGAGGAACTGACCGTCCGCGCCGCCGAGTTGGGTGCCGATTTCGGCGTCGAAGTACGAGTCGTGCCCTGTGACATGGGCGATACCAACGCGATTGAGCAGATCGAGAGTGCCGCGAACGGCGTCGAAGTCGACGTGCTGGTGTGCAACCACATGTTCACCCCCGCGGACACCCCGAGAATCTTGGACATGCCGCTCGATGTGCACCGCCGCATGATCGACATCAATGCCCGCGGATACACCGACCTCGTGCACCGTTTCGGAAATCAGATGCGCACTCGGGGAAGGGGTTCGATCATCATCGTCGCTTCCGGCGTCGGCCTCACCTCAAGTCCGTTCACGGGTGCCTACGGCGCGAACAAGGCGTTTCAGATCGGCCTCGGCGAGGCGCTCTGGTTCGAACTGCTCGGCAGCGGGGTCGACGTGCTGGTGATGGTGGGTGGGCTGATGAACACCCAGGGCGACCTCTTCGACAGGTATCCCCAGTGGCTGATCTCCGAACCGCATGCAGTGGTGCGCCGCGTGCTCACGGCGGTAGGCCGTAGGCACATGCTGGTGCCGAGCCTGCCCAACCGGCTGTTCCTGCTCGCCCAGACTCGGCTGATGTCGCGCCGGCGTGCGGTGATGTCGATCGGGGAATTCATGGCGAAGGGGCTCGGGAAGACGGACTGATCATCACGGTTTGACCTCCGAGTGATTGCGAAGCAGTCCGCGGGGTCGAAGTCGACGATCGCCGCACCGTAGATTCTGTAGGTGCACCGTCGGACGGCCCTCAAGCTCCCCCTTTTCCTGGCAGCGGGCTCCGCGCTGACCCACCTGCCCACCGCCTCCGCGGCGGCGACCCGCTGGCCGGCGGCCCGTGCGAACAGTTGGTATGAGGCCCAAGGCTGGCTGGTCGGCGCCAATTACGTTCCCGTGACGGCGAGCAATCAGATCGAGATGTGGCAGGCCGGTACCTACGACCCGCGGCGCATCGACGGTGAATTCCAACTGGCTCGACGGGTCGGGATGAACACCATGCGGGTGTTCCTGCACGATCAGCTGTGGGCCCAGGACCGCGCTGGATTCCTGCGCCGTGTGCAGCAGTTCGTCAACATCGCCGCCAACCGAGGCATCAAGCCGATGTTCGTGCTCTTCGACTCCTGCTGGGATCCGCATCCGAAAGTCGGTCCGCAGCGCGCGCCGACTCCGGGCGTCCACAACTCGAGCTGGGTGCAGGGACCGGGCGCCGACCTGATCGACGACCCCGCCTACCTTCCCGTGCTGCGCGACTACGTCACCGGGGTCGTCGGTGCGTTCCGCAATGACCATCGCATCGTGGGCTGGGACCTCTGGAACGAACCCGACAATCCCGCCAAGCAGTACCGCAAGGTCGAACGCGCCGACAAGCAGCGGGTAGTATCGAAGCTGCTGCCGCAGGTCTTCGAGTGGGCGCGCTCGGTTGATCCCGTCCAACCACTGACCAGCGGGGTGTGGCAGGGCAACTGGGCCTCCGGCCGCCGCAGCGCCATCGCCTCGATTCAGCTGGACAACTCCGACGTCATCACCTTCCACAGCTATGGCAACCCAGACGAATTCGACGCTCGCATAGACGAACTCGCCCCGCTGGATCGTCCGATGATGTGCACCGAGTACCTCGCCCGCGAGGAGGGCAGCACCGTGGAGGGCATCCTCCCGATCGCGAAGAAGCGGGGTGTCGGCGTCTACAACTGGGGACTCATCGCCGGCCGCACGCAGACCTACCTACCGTGGGACTCCTGGGACAAGCCCTACACAGAGGCCCCCAAGACGTGGTTCCACGATCTGATCCAGCCGGACGGAAGCGCCTATCGCCCCAGCGAGATCACGACCATCCAGAAGCTGACGGCCAAGGCCCCGCCCGCCTGACATCACTCGGTCGCCCTGCACCCAACGATTAAATGTCGAAGTCGTAAATTGCAGGCGATCGGCTGAGAGACACCCCCACAAGCGCATACGCTGCGTGAATGCCCGAATTCTCACCGTCGCTGCCGCCGGCACTGGACAACGTGCCGTCCATAGAAGGGCAACCCCTGCCCACGGCGGCGGATCTGGCCGGACGGCCCTACGCCCTGCCCATCGATATCCTGGCGGAGCGGCACGGGCCGATCTTCTATGCGGACTGGAACGGCATCCGCAAGCTCTACGCGTGCTCGATGGAACTTGTCGACGAACTCTGCGATGAAAGCAGATTCGCGAAGAACATGACCCAGACGCTTGCCCGGGTGCGCCCACTGGCCGGGGACGGCCTGTTCACCGCGTACCACGGCGAACCGAACTGGCAGAAGGCGCACGACGTGCTCCTGCCGGGCTTCAGCTATGCGGGGTTGCGGAACTACCACGACGCGATGCTCGAGATCAACGTGCAACTGGTCGATCGGTGGGACGCGGCCGCCGGACGCACGCCGGTGCACGTCTCCGACGATCTGCAGAAGCTGGCGATGGACACCGTCGGGCTGGCCGGGTTCGGAGCGCGGTTCGACTCGTTCGACCACGACGGATTGGCGCCCATCCCCGCGTGCTTCACGTCCGCGATCACCGAGACGATAGCCAACGGCGAGACAACCGCATTGGCGGCCGAGCGCGCCACCCTGCACAGCTACTTCGACGAGTTGATCGCCGGACATCGCGCAGCCGGCACGGGTGACGACCTGCTCTACGTCATGCTCGGCGAAAGCAGCGACGGTCAACCGCGGCTCGACCCGGCGAACATCCGCAACCAGATCATGACGTTCCTGATCGCCGGTCAGCTCACCACCTCCGAGCTCATGCCCAACACGGTCTACAACCTGGTGCACCACCCGGCGGTGCTGGCGCGCGTGCAGCGCGAAGTGGACGCGGTCTTCGGATCCGACGACGACTACCTACCGACCTACGACGATATCGGCAAGCTCTCCTATCTGCGTCAGGTCATCAGCGAGACCCTTCGGCTGTCCCCACCGGTGCTGAACTTCGACCGGATGGCGTTGGCGGACACCGTCATCGGTGGCAAGTATCCGATCAAGGCCGGCGAGGCGGTCACCATCCTCACCGGAGCGCTGCACCGCCAGCCGCAGTGGGGTGACAATGTCGAACTGTTCGACCCGTCCCGGTTCGACCCTGCCGCCGCCGAAAGCCGCTCGACCTCGTTGTTCAAGCCATTCGGCACCGGTGAGCGATCATGTATCGGGCGGCAGTTCGCGCTGCACGAGGCGGCCATGTTGATCGCCCGCCTCGTCCACCGCTACCGCCTGGTGGACTCGCAGCATTATGTACTGCAGTGGGAAGGTCTGAGCCGGCGGCCCGTCGGCTTCCAGCTCGACCTCATCCGCCGCTCCCCCGCGGATCGCCTCGTCGCGGTGTCGGAACCGTCGACGCCGGCCGTCGCGGGAACCTCGATGCCCGTCAAAGCGGGCACCACGCTGGCCATCCTGCACGGATCCAACCTCGGCACCTGCCGGGCGCTGGCCAAGCAACTCGCCGAGGAGGCCGCCGACATCGGTTGTGCGACAACCGTGGCGCCCCTCGACGACGCCGCCGGCGGGCTGCCCGACACCGATGCCATCCTCATCGTCGCGTCGTCCTACAACGGGCAGCCGACCGATGACGCCCGCGGTTTCGTGGACTGGCTGTTCAGCGAGGACACCGTGTTGGGCGGCAGCCCGCGCTTCGCCGTCCTCGGCGTCGGCGATCACAACTGGGCGGACACCTATCAGGCCGTACCGATCCGAATCGACCAGCGGCTGAATGAACTTGGGGCCCAGTCCCTGGTCCCGCGCGCCGCCGCCGACACCTCGGGCGACCTCACCGGAACACTGGAGGAGTTCACGGCCGCGTTCTGGGCGGCGCTGTCCGAACAGTTCGGCGACCCCGACGCGGCACCGCTGACCGACAACAACGAACCGCTCTACGATCTGAAGCTCATCACCGGCCCGGTCACCGCCGCCATCGACACCAGGTTCGCGGTGGAGCCGATGACCGTCGTGCTCAACGATGAACTGGTGAGCGCCGACAATTCGCTGGGCCAGGCCAAACGCTATGTCCGCGTGACCCTTCCGGATGACGTGGACTATCACACCGGCGATCACCTCACCGTGCTCGCCGACAATCCCCCCGATGTCGTTAACACCGTGCTGGAACTCCTGGGCATCGATGCGAACCTGCGGTTGTCGATCAACCCGCGCCGCACGTCACGGCGGCTCATCGCACTCGACCGCGAGGTCAGCGTCCGCGAACTTCTCACCCATTTCGTCGAGCTCCGCAAACCCGCGACCCAGAGTCAACTCCGCCGGCTGGCCGCCACCAACCCGTGTGTCCCCGAGAAGCAGCGTCTGGAAGAACTCGCCGCGTCCGACGAGCCGTGCGCGCTCAGCCCACTGGAGTGTCTGCAGGAGTTCCCGGCCTGCGCACTGACCGGCGCCGAACTCCTCGAGCTGCTCGAACCCATGACGCCACGGCACTATTCGATCGCCTCCTCGTCCCGGCTCTCACCGAAGGAGGTGGCGCTGATCGTGAGCGTGCTGGACACCACGGCGCGGTCGGGCAAGGGACTGTTCAAGGGGGTCGCGTCGAACCATCTGGCGGACATCGCCCCCGGCGCACACATCCGTGCCAGGGTCGACCAGGCCCGCCAGGCGTTCCGCGCGGGCGCGGAACCGGAGAAGAACGTGATCCTGGTCAGCGCGGGCACCGGTGTGGCGCCGTTCTGCGGGTTCCTGGGCGATCGGCTGGCGGCCAAACAGGCCGGGGCACCGTTCGCGCCGGCACTGTGCTTCTTCGGGGTGCGCGACCCCGACGTCGACTACATCTTCCGTGACCAGTTCGAGGACGCCGAGCGCCAGGGCATCGTCGCGATGCGCCCCGCGTTCTCCCGGGCGCCGCAGAACGGCGTGCGCTACGTGCAGGACCGGATCGCCGCCGACGCCGACCTGGTCTGGGATCTGATCGGGGATCCGGCAAAGGACACCCACGTGTTCATCTGCGGTGACGGCGGCCGGATGGCCCCGGCGGTGCGCGCGGCGTTCCGCGACATCTACCGGGCGCGCACCGGCGCCGACGAGGACGCGGCCCGCGACTGGCTGGAGGGCCTGGTCGCCTCCGACCACTACGTCGAGGACGTCTGGGCGGGATGATCGGGGGCCTCGGGGCCACCGAAGCTGATGACTTCGCCGCGGTTGATCGATACCCAGTCGCGAGCCTGCAGGTAGGGGCGGAAGGTCTCGGCGATCAGCCGACCGTCGGCGGGGGTCTTGGGCCGCTGTAGCTCGTAGAGGTGCGGGAATTCCGTCCAGGCCAGGACGGCGTCCCAGAGTCGGACCGCGGCCGGCCCGGTGGGCGGATCGACGAGGACCGGCCCGAACAGACATTGCCCGTCGGGGAAGAACAGCGTCGGCACGCCGTAACCGCCGGCGTCGACCACTCGCCGGTGTTCGGCCAGCACCTCGTCGTTGGTAGTGGGGTCGGCGATCGCCGCCTCGACGAGACCGGGGTCGAAGCCGAGTTCCGCAAGGAGATGCTCGGCGACGGCCTTCTCATGCGGCTTGTGCCCGTCGACGTGCAGCGCCTTTCCGGCTCGGCCGTACCAGGCATCCAGGGCGTCCATCGAGGTGCGGCGCAGCAGGGCACCGATGCGCATCATCGACCACCCGTAGGACCAGTCCCGTTCCCACGGGTGCTTTTTGCCTTCCTGGCGGTTGATCTCTTCGAGGCTGAAGAAGCGCCAGTGCACGGTGAGCCCGGTCTGCGCGCGCACGTCGCGGATCCACAGCGAGGTCTGATACGCGTAGGGGCACATGATGTCGAAATGGAAATCGACGGACGCGGGTGGGTTCGTCACATCGTGAACCTGAGGTTGCGGGCGGCCCGTTCGCCGAGTTCGGCGTCACCGATCCAGCTGATCGCACCGGAGTCGATGACCCGCTGCGGGTCGATGCGCCCGCAGGCGAGTTGGATGAATGTGGTTGAGTCAGTGCTTACCTCGACGTCGGGGTTCGGCAGCTGATCGACCCGGGTGGCCTTGCCGTCGACGGCGATGTTGAGATCGCGAACGATCGGCCCGGTGAGGTGAAAGGCGATGCTCTTGCCGTCGGGCAGTCCGATCTTCTTGCCGACGATGTAGCCCAGCGAGCCCTCCACTTCGCCGAGCGCGATCTCGGCGTCGACGCCGGTGTCGTCGGTCGCGATGCCCAGCGGGGTGGCGACGTCACGCTCATGGACCCAGAAGTCGAAGACCCGGATCTCCAGGAATCGCCCGTAGGTTTTCGGGCCGACCGGTGTCCAGGACGGTCGTTGCAGATCCGCGTCGGTGAGGGAGGTGAGATTACGCCGGCGGTGATCGAATGTGGCGCGGACGCGTTCGAGGAAGGACGCGTTGTCCAGTTCGGCAGTCTCCCGTTCGAACTCGGTCATCTTGTCCAGCGGGGGTAGCGCCGCGGCATCCTCGGGTAGCCAGTCAGCCAGCACCGCTTCAATGCTGGTGACATGGCTGACGACTCCTCGGACATTCCAATCCGGGCAGAGCGACTGCGCCTGCCAGTCGGCGTCCTCGAGGCCGGCGCAGAGGGTCTCCGTGGCCTGAAAAGACCTTTCGAGGGCGGCACGGATATCGTCGAGGCTCCTCATCGCGCAGCCACCGCGAATCGTGTTGTTGTCATGGACTTTTGACCTCCTGGGATCAGGTTCGGGCTGGTGATGTCGTCGGAATTGCTGGGGCGGTGGACGGATGGGCGGGCGTGGGATCGCCGAGCCCGAAGATCGAATCCGGGCAGTTCACGAAAGGTGTCGGCGTCGGGTGCGGCACGGTCAAGCAGATCGGGATACGCAGCGTCGGGTGGAGGCCGCTGGCAGATCTGGAATCGCTACACACCTACAGACTACTCGGCGGCATCTGGCGTATCCGCTGCCGGAGCATCGGCCTTCTTGGCGTCGCGTTCCGCCTGCTTCTCCGCCTGCGCGGCGGCACGTTCGGCCTTCTTGGCGTCGCGTTCCGCCTGCTTCTCCGCCTGCGCGGCGGTGCGCTCGGCCCTCTTGACGTCGCGCTTCTCGGTAGGTGTCTCCAACGATGCGCTGGCGATGTCGGTCGGAGACGCGGTGTCCGCCTTCACAAGTTCGGTGCTGACCATCGGAGACGCGGCGGCCACCCTCACGGGTTCGGTGCTGTCCGTCGATGACGCGGTGGCCACCTCATCCGAGGGGAGCGCAGCCTGCCGGGACTCGACGACCGTCTCAGCGGTGTCTTCGGTGGACAAAGAGACCCGTTGGGTACGCGGTTCCGGTTCGGCAGCGGGAGCGGGAACGGTGATTCCGCTGCCGTGGGCGGGAAGGCGGTAGTCCGCGTCGATGATCGGACGCAGGATGTCATCGACCCACCGCGCGACGCCGTTGAGACCGATCCACGTCAGCGGGACGGCGAGCGGAATCAGGTCGGTGTGGTTGACCACGTAATAGGTGCCGCCGGACTTCCAAATGCGGTTCACCTCCCCGTTCGGGTCGGCGGCGAGAGCCTCCAGAATCCCCTCCTCGGTGTAGGGGGCGTCGTCCACGTCGTCGTACTCGTTGTGGACGGTGAACATGCCCATCGTTGCGTTGAGCGCGGAGAGCAGTCCGAGCCTGGTGGGCCAGTTCCCCCAGCCGTCGTATTGCTGGACGATGGTGATGACCACATAGCCGCTGTCCTCAGGGGTGGACGGGTCGGTGAACCCGAAATGGTGACGGAACCCGCCTTTGGATTCTGGGCTCCCCACCGTCACAAAGGTGACATCGCCCTGCCGCGCGGCGGTGGCACCGTGGATGTCCAGCCATCCGGTGATGACCTGCCCGCCCTGGCTGAGACCAAAGATGGTGATGCCCGAGCTCTGATCCTCGATCAGGGTCTGATTCAGATTGGCGATACCGGTGGGAATGGAGCCCGCGCTCAGGTTGGCGGGGTGCTCGATGACGGTGCACTGCCCCTGTCCGCACGGGCGTCCCGAAAGCACGGGCGTGATCGCGTCGCCGCGGCCCAGGAGCAGCGGCTGGATTCCGTAGGTGTTGGCTGTGAGCCGCACCTCGCGCGCGGCGGTCTGTACAGGGGCGGTGTGCGCCCCCATACCCGATACCAGGGCGGCGGCGCAGACGAGGGCGGCTGCCGCACGGACGGGTCGTAGCATGGTCACCTACCAGGTGAGAGCGGATGAACCGCAACATATAACACGGCTCGCGCCCAGCGCTGAGTTGTTGGCAATCTTGCGGAAACGGAATCGGCTCCTGGCTACGCTCGCGCCGACGATCATCCATCGCGGGGATGAGCGGAGATGGACCCGGCCCTTGCCTACGACTCGGCCAGCGAACCTGTCCGGTGTCGAGCCGCAACCGGCCTCAGTTTCCGAAAGTCACTCGGCAACCTGGTGATCGATGAGCGTGGCGGCGATGGCTGAGAAGGGGTGCGGGTGTCGAAAACCGACCGTAAACAGACCGTGACCACCCCGAACCTATCGGTGGTTTCCTAGCTTTATCTACTCTGAACTGCATGGATGGTGGGGCGGGCGGGGCTCGAACCCGCGACCAAGGGATTATGAGTCCCCGGCTCTGACCAACTGAGCTACCGCCCCGACGCGTATAGCGGCACCTATGTTCGCACAGCGCCCCCGACCGGCACGCACCCCGGTTACGCTCACCGGGTGATCAGATTCCTGCTGCGCATCGCCGTGTTCCTGGGGTCCTCGGCCATCGGGCTGTTCGTGGCCTCGCTGATCGTGCCCGGCGTGACCCTGCGCCCGCTCGGATTCATCACCGCGGTGGTCATTTTCACCGTCGCGCAGGGCATCCTGTCGCCGTTCTTCCTGAAGATGGCCAGCCGTTACGCCTCGGCATTCCTCGGCGGGATCGGCTTGGTCTCCACCCTGGCCGCCCTGATCCTGGCCTCGCTGTTCTCCAGCGGTATCAGCATCCGCGGTATCGGTTCCTGGGTCGCCGCCACCGTGCTCGTCTGGCTGGTCACCGCGGTGGCCACGTTGGTGCTGCCGATGCTGGTCATCAAGAAGAAAACCGCCCAACTCAGCTGCGAAATGTCGCACAGAGCAAGATCCTGCGCCGCACCGTCGAGCTCTTCAAATCGTCAAAGGTGTACGAGATCTGGCGTTTGACCGACCATGTCGACCTGAGAAGGCGCGGAACAACGATCACCTGTTCGGCAGCAGCGGGCCCGCAGACGCGGCGTGCTGGGACCACTGCTCGCCCGGGGGGGGGATCCTTGGGCTGATGGACCACCGGTCGGCCAGCGCCGACACCCAGTCGTCCACTGCATGAGGGTCGGCGGGCGGACCTTCGACCAGCACCAGCTCGTCCACGCCGAGATCGGCCAGCGGCCCGACATCTGCGATGCGCGGTTCACGAAGGGCCACGGCCAGCCGCAGTTCACGTGGATCGCGACCGCTCTCCGCACACCTGCGGCGCAGAAACGCGATGCGCTCGGCCACCGTCGGCACGTCGGCCAGGTTGAAGCCGTACCAGCCATCACCCCAAGCGGCCACCCGGCCCAGGGCAGCATCACTGTTGCCGCCCAGCACGATCGGGATGCTTCCTGCGACGGGTTTCGGATTGACGCGGATCGAATCGAATCGGACGAAATCGCCTTCGAAAGTAGCTACGTCCTCGCGCCACAGCATCCGCATCGCCGCGGCATATTCCGCCGTGCGCGCAGAACGCCGTTCGAACGGGACACCCAGCGCGTCGAACTCCTCACGCGACCAGCCGATGCCGACCCCGAGTGTGAAGCGCCCCCCGGACAGCGTGTCCAGGGTCGCCGCCTGCTTGGCCATCAACACCGGATTGTGTTCGGGCAGCAACAACACACCCGTCGCGATACCAATCGTCGAGGTCGCCGCGGCGGCGAAGCTCAAACCGATCAGCGGGTCGATCCAGTCGGCGGTCGACGGCACGGCGATCTGCCCGTCGTCGGAATACGGGTAGCGCGAGTGCGAACTGTCCACCATCACGACGTGTTCACCTGACCACAGGGTGGCGAAACCGCAGCGCTCAGCGGCGACCGCGACGGCGTCAAGAACCAGACGATTGGCCCCGTTGCCGATGCCCAGTGCGTGCAGTCCGATCCGCATCGGACGATCGTCTCACGTGGTGATCTGTGGTGTGCCGTCAGCTGAAGACGGGCTGCCCGTCGGCACCCAGCAGGTAGTGCTCCACTCCGTCGGCCACCCGCGGGGCATCCCCGCCGAGCGCGACCGCGATCTTGTTGGTGCCGTTGCGCATCACATCCAGGGTGATCTCCAGGGCCTGCTCGGCCGAGAAGTGTTCGAGCACAACGGCGGCCGCCTCGTCGACCGATGACGGTGTCCAGATCAGCGCATCCACATAGCGCAGCGCCGCCTTGTGCGCCGGCGTCAGCTGCTCGGACTGTCCGTACATCAGCGCCGCCACCCCGAGCACCTCGGCCCCGTGCGCCGCCATGAAAGCGGCCCGCTGTTCGACAGACACCCCGGCCACATCGACGCTGAACTGCTCGGCGAACTCGGCCAGCACCGGGTCTGCCTGCGAGGACGGCGTCACCGCCTCGAAGGGCAGCGGCGCCAGCCCCACCGCCTGCGCGCACACCGTGCGCATCAGCATGTTTTCGCGGGCGAGCCCGTCCGGGGAGAGCGCCACCAGATCGGTCATTAGGTCCAGCACGGCCTTGATCCTCCCCCAAATTGCACCTGAGGCGGGGCAAACCTCGAAACTTCAGGTGTGAAAGTGCGACGCGGTGGGCGAGGTAATGTTGCGGGCATAGGGGCCGCTCAGGCCTCATAGTAAAGGGCTCGCTATGTCTGATAGATCTGATCGAAAATCTCTGACCCGACGCTCCGTCCCATCGCGTTCGGCTGGCTGCGCATGACAACCACTGAGGCGGAACTACTTTCACTCGGCGTCATGGCCCACTCGCGGAAACCGAACGAGCAGCGGCTGCCGATTCACCCGGCACACTTCAGCAAGATCGAACCCGAACTCCGGCAGCGGATCTTCCTGGAACACGGCTACGGCGAGGACTTCGGCGCCACCGACGAGGGGCTGGCTGAACTCGTCGGCGGCATGAGATCGCGTGCCGAACTGGTCGCCGAGTGCGACGTCATCGTATTGCCCAAGGTGCAGGCCGAGGACCTCTCGGAGCTGAGAGTGGGGCAGGTCGTCTGGGGGTGGCCGCACTGCGTGCAGGATTTCGCGCAGACCCAGGTCGCCATCGACCGGCGGCAGACGCTGATCGCCTTTGAGGCGATGAACCACTGGCAGGCCGACGGCGGCTTCGGATTGCACGTCTTCCACAAGAACAACGAACTCGCGGGCTACTGCTCCGTGCTGCACGCCATGCAACTTGCCGGCGTCACCGGCAGTTACGGTCGCCGCCTGCGGGCCGCTGTGCTCGGCTTCGGCGCGACGGCCCGCGGCGCGGTCACCGCCCTGAACGCACACGGAGTCGATGACGTCCGGGTGCTCACCAACCGCGACGTGGCCGCGGTCGGGTCACCGATCCCGTCGACTCAGATCATCCAGATGCGGCCCGATGAGGACAACCCCGAACAGATACTGGCCGACACACCCGAGGACGGCGCCGTACCGGTAGCACGCTTGTTGGCCGAGAACGACATCGTCGTCAACTGTGTGCTCCAGGATCCCAATGCGCCCCTGATCTTCGTGACCGAGGATGATCTCGCGGCATTCACCCCGGACAGCCTGCTTGTCGACGTGTCCTGTGATGCCGGAATGGGTTTCAGCTGGGCGCGCCCCACCTCGTTCACCGACCCGGTCATCGAGAAGGACAATGGCATCCACTATTACGCGGTGGATCACAGCCCGTCCTACCTGTGGAACTCGGCCACCTGGGAAATCAGCGAGGCGCTGCTTCCGCATATCGAAACAGTGCTCAACGGACCTGCCGCATGGGATGCCAGCGCGACGATTTCGCGCGCCATCGAGATTCGGGACGGCACCATCATCAATCCCGAGATCCTGAAATTCCAGCGCCGCGAAGAGGCCTACCCCCATCTGACCTAGCGGCCTCGGAGAGGCGCCTACTGCGCCTGACTGACCGAGGACATGTGAAAGTCGGGAATGCGCAACGACGGCATGGTCGCCCGGGTCGCCCAGTCGCCCCATTCCCGCGGCAGGGTCGGTTCGCTGATGCCGGCCTCGGTGGCGCGGCGCAGCAGATCCAGCGGGCTCTCGTTGAACCGGAAGTTGTTGACCGCAGCGGTCACCGCCCCGTCCTCGATCAGGTAGACCCCGTCGCGGGTCAGCCCGGTCAGCAGCAACACCGCCGGGTCCACCGTGCGGATGTACCAGAGCGTGGTCAGCAGCAGCCCGCGTTCGGTGCCCGCGATCATGTCCGCCAGCGATCTGGTCCCGCCCGTCATCAGCAGGTTGTCGGCCGGAACCGTCACCGGCGCATCGAATTCCGCGGCCGCGGCCCGCGGGTAGGCCAGCGCGTTGATGGTGCCGTCGCGCAGCCAGTCCACCCGGCCGATGTCCATCCCATTGTCGAAGATCGAGGACTGCTCCGAGGAACGCGACGCCACCACGAACGGCGTGCACTCCTGCCCCGGCGCGCCCGGATCCGAGTACAACGTCAGGCCCAGATCGGTGAGCTTCTCCCCCACCCGGGTGCCGCCGGGCGCCGACAGCGCGGTGCGACCCTCCTGCGCACCACGGCCGTCCATGCTCCAGCCCATATAGATGAGCATGTCGGCGACGGTCGAGGGCGGCATCAGCGTCTCGTAGCGACCGGCGGGCAGTTCGACCGCGCGTGCCGCCCAGCCCAGCCGGGTGGACAACTCGTCGAGCAGTCCGTCGGTGGGCACGTTGACGAAATCCGGTGTGCCGACGCCGGCCCACGCGCTGGCGCCGTGGCGTTTGGCGTTGATCTCCACCGAGCCGGTCGGCTGGGTGAAGCGCCGGCGCAGCCCGCCCGAGGTGGCCACGAACGTGGTCTCCAGGATGTGCCGGGCGTACCCGTAGAGCCGGTCCTCGCCGCGGAAGCCCCGCACCAGACTGGTTGCCACATCGGCGAATACGTCCGCGCCGGTGCTCGGCACCGGCGTGTCCCAGTCCGCGGGGGCCGGCCCACCGGGCAGCGCCGGGGCATTGTCACTGGCGGCCGGCGCCGACGCCGCGGCGGCCTGGGACGCCGCAACCAGCGCCGCGAGGGCGGCCTGGTCGACCTCGGTGGAACTCACCGAGCCGACGTGCGCCTGCTCACCGCGGCGCACCACCGAGATGACCGTGGTACTGCGGCCACGGGATTCGCCGTTGGTGGTCATCGAATTCCCGGCCCAGCGCAGCGACGCATCGGCGCGGTCGGTGACGATGACGGTGGTTTCGTCGGCACCGCCGAGACGCGCGGCCTCGGCGAGCACCTGGTCGACGAGCTGCTGTGCGGCGATCATGAGCGGCCCGATTCGGCTTGGGTGTTCAAGACATTCACTCCTCGGAACAGTGCCGACGGGCAGCCGTGGCTGACCGGCGCGACCTGGCCGGGTTGGGCCTTACCGCAGTTGAAGGCTCCGCCGAGCCGCCAGGTGGACGGTCCCCCGACGGCTTCCATCGATCCCCAGAAGTCGGTGGTGGTGGCCTGGTAGGCGACATCGCGCAGCTGTCCGTCCAGCTTGCCGTCCCGGATACGGAAGAACCGCTGCCCGGTGAACTGGAAGTTGTACCGCTGCATGTCGATTGACCAGGATTTGTCGCCGACGATGTAGATGCCCTCGGACACCCGGGAGATCAGGTCGTCGGTGCTGAGGTCCTCGGCGCCCGGCTGCAACGAGACATTCGCCATCCGCTGGATCGGCACGTGGTGCGCGGAGTCCGCGTAGGAACATCCATTGGACCGCGACTCCCCCAGCCGTGGCGCGAACACCCGATCGAGTTGGTAGCCGACGAACAGTCCGTCGCGCACCAGGTCCCAACTCTGCGCGCGCACCCCCTCGTCGTCGAAACCGATGGTGGCCAAGCCGTGTTCGACGGTCCGGTCGGCGGTCACGTTCATCACCGGTGAGCCGTACTGCATGCTGTTCAGCTTGTCCGGGGTGGCGAACGAGGTGCCGGCGTAGGCCGCTTCGTAGCCGATGGCCCGGTCGTATTCGGTGGCGTGCCCGATGGATTCGTGGATGGTGAGCCACAGGTTGGACGGGTCGATGACCAGGTCGCATGCGCCGGCGGTGACGGTGGGCGCCTTCACCTTCTCGGCCAGCAGCGCCGGCAACTCGGCCAGCTCGGCGCTCCAGTTCCACACACTGTCATCGGCGACGGCCTCCCAGCCGCGCGCGGTCGGCGGGGCCAGCGTGCGCATCGTCTCGAACGATCCGGCCGACGGGTCCACGCTGACAGCCTCCAGCGACGGCTGCACCCGCACCCGCTGCTGAGTCGTGGAGGTGCCGAAGGTGTCGGCGTAGTAGGTCTGCTCCTTGACCGCCTGCAGGCTGGCCGACACGTGGTCCACCCCGTCGGCGGCCAGCAGTCGTTCCGAATAGTCGGCGAGCACCGCGATCTTGTCCGGTCCGGGCACCGTGAACGGATCGATGCGGTAGCCCGACACCCAGCTCAGATCGTCATAGACCGGCTCGGCGGCCAGCTCGATGCGTTCGGCGTTCAGCGGGGCCAGCGTGGTCGCGACCCGCACGGCGCGGCGCGCGGTGTCGGCGGCGACGGCCGGATCCAGTTCGGCGTGCGAGGCAAAGCCCCACGTGCCGTCGACGATCACGCGCACCGCCAGCCCGATCTCACGGTCCAGGGTGGAGTTCTCCAGTTCGCCGTCGCGCAGCTGCACGACTTCGGTGGTGAGGCGGTGGATCCGCAGATCGGCGTAGCTGGCCCCGGCCGCGCGGGCCGCCGACAACGCGGCATCGGCCAGCGCCCGGCGGGGCAGCGCGAGGAAGTCGGGGTCGACGGTTCGACGTGTCACGGAACCCACCGTAATGGCAGGAGTTTGTCGTCAGGGGCGGGTGGTCGCCGCGCCGCCCCTGACGACGGGAGGAAGGTGTCAGCGCAACGGGTCGAAGGCACGCAGGGCTTCGGGTTGCTTACCGGTGGTGATCTGCTCGGTCAGCAGCCGGCCGGTGACCGGTCCGTGCGCCAGGCCCCACATGCCGTGCCCGCCGGCCACATACAGCCCGGCGCTGACCTGCCCGACGACCGGCAGGCCGTCGGCGCTCACCGGGCGCGGGCCGACCCAGACATCGCTGCGCGCCTCCCAGCGCACACCGTCGAGCAGGCGGGCCGCCGAGTCGATGATCGCGCGCACCCGGGCGGGGACCACGGGGGCGTCGGGCCCACGGAACTCCATGGTGCCCGCCACCCGCATCGCACCTCGGTAGGGCGTGCAGGCCACCCGCACGGTCGGCAGGTAGATCGGGCCGGGCATCGCGCGGTCGACCGGAACGGTGAACGAGTATCCGCGACCGGCCCGGATCGGCACCCGGATCCAGTGCTCGGCGAGGTCGGGCAGCCAGGCGCCGGTGGCCAGGACGACGGCGTCGGCGGTGAGGTCCTCACCGCCGATTGTCCGCACGATCACCCGGCCATTGGTGCTCACATCGACGACGCGTTCGGTGCGCAGCGTGGCGCCGCGTTCGATCACCGCCCGCCCCAGCGCGGTCACGAACCGTCCGGGGTCGACATAGCGCTGACCGTCGACGGCCAGCGCGACCGTGGCGTCCGGCGCCACCAGCGGCACCGCGTCACGCAGCGCCTCGCCGCTGAGTCGGCGGGTCTGCACCGGCAGTCCGGCACGCTCGAGCATGTCGATCTCGGCACGGAGTTCGTCAGCGTGGGCGTCGTTCTCGAACAGCGCGACGATCGACGAGTCGGTGACCGGCGCGTCCACCCCGTTGGCGACGAGAACGTCGAAGGCCTCCACGCATTCGGCGTTCAGCGGTTGGTTGGCGCGCACCACCCGCTCGGCGGATGCATGGTTGCAGTGGCGCGCAAAGGTGGCCAGGAACCGGGCCAGCCCGAAGTCGGCGCGCAGTGGAATATGCAGTGGGGCCGAGGGATTGAGCAGGGAGCGCAACCCGTAGCCGAGGACACCGGGCTGGTTGAGCGGAAGGGTCAGTGCCGGAGAGATCCACCCGGCGTTACCCCAGGACGAACCGGCGGCCACCCCCTCGCGGTCCACCACGGTGACCGTGACGCCGCGCTCCTGCAGGAACCACGCCGTGGACAACCCGACGATCCCGGCTCCCACCACGATGACACTGCGCGGCCCCTCGCCGACGCGGTCGACGCCGACCATGTGATCCCTCCGCTCCTTGACTGGTAGTGACACCATCATCGCCAGGCGCGGGGCGCGAAGGCGCTGCGGAATCGGCCAATCAGCCGGGTGCCGATTGTCGGGTCCCGACAATCGGCAGGCCGGACCGGTCCGGCTGTGTCAGCTGGTGCTGAGGAAGGACGCCGCTTCGAGGTACCCCGCGGCGCCGCAGACCCCCGCCACCAGCGCGAGCATCACGTAATCGGCGGCGCCGGGGCGCGCCGGGGCGGCCGCGATCTGACCGGCCCCGCCGCGCGCGGTGATGGCATCACCCATCTCGTCGGCGCGCCGCAGCGCCACCGTGACCGCGGCGGCCAGCAGGTCGATCACCTCGGAGACCCACTGCTTGCGTCGTTCCCGACGGGTCTGCGCCCGGAGCCGCGGGCGCAGCCGCCGCGCCGCGTACAGCACGCTGAACTCGTCCATCAGCATCGGGAACGCCCGCAGCGCCAGCGCCAGGGTGGCGGCCCAGTCATCGACGGGCAGTTTCAGCCGGCGCAGCGGCCGGCACAACGTCGATACCGCAGGCGCGATCTCGGCGACGTTGGTGGTCCAGGACACCAGCGCGCCCAGGCCCAGCAGCAGGATCGACACCGCGGTGATCCGCAGGAACTTCAGCAGCCCGCCGAGTTCGAGCTCGAGGCCGGCCAGGTCCACGGTCGGGGTGCCGCCGGCGAAGGCCGCGGTGACTCCGCCGAGCAGCACGATCAACCACAGCCAGCCCGGAATCGAGGGCAGCGCGCCCCGCGGGATCCGCGCCAGCACCACCGCGGCCGCCACCAGCAGCGTGACCAGCGCGATGGGCAGCCACCCCGGATAGAACATCAACAGCACCGCCAGGGCCAGCACGGTGACGAGTTTCGTTCCGGCCCACAGCCGGTGGATGACGGAGTCGCCGGGCACCGGTCGCAGCAGCACGACCGGGCGGCGTTGCGCAGAGCTCATGGGGTGGCTCCCGACGCGACGGGCACCAGCGCGCCCTCATGCAGGTGCAGGGTGCGCGGGCACAATTCTTCCAGCCCGGCGAAATCGTGGGAGATCACCACGACCGTCAGCCCGCCCCGGCGCAGCTCCTCCAGCAGGCGCAGCAGTCCGCGGGCGCTGGCGGCATCGAGCCCGGCCAACGGTTCGTCGAGCACGATGGCCCGCGGTGAACGGGCCAGCAGCCCGGCCAGCACCACGCGGCGCATCTGCCCCCCGGAGAGTTGGTCGATCCGGCGGTCCGCCAGTGCGGGTTCCAGCCCGACGGTGGCCAGCGCGGCCACCACCCGGGCCCGGTCGCGGGCGGGGAATCCGGCGGCCGAGGCGATCTCGCGGTGCACGTGGCTGCGCATCAGCTGCAGCCGGGCGGCCTGGAAGGACAGTGCGACCGCGCCGACCTGATCGGAGACCGGCTCGCCGTCGAGCAGACAGGTTCCGGTGGTGGGCAGGGTCAGCCCAGCGAGGATCCACGCCAGCGTCGATTTACCGGAGCCGTTGAGGCCGTGGATCAGCACACCGTCACCCTCGTGCACGACCAGGTTGATATCGCGCAGAGCGGTTTTGGCCCAGGGGGTTCCGTCGGCGTAGCGGTGGCTGACGCCGGCGAGCTCCAGCACCGGCACCTCCGAGCGGGTCTCACCGCTGGGGGTGGGCACCTCGGCGGACTGCACCATCTCCGAACCGCCGGCCAGGTTGACCACCCGGTCGGCCGCCTCGGCTTCCTCGTTGTAGTGCGTGATGTGCACCAGTGACATGTCGCGCTTGCGGGTCAGCCCGGCCAGCACCGACATCAGGCCGTCACGGCCCTGCTGGTCGACCATGCTGGTGACCTCGTCGGCGATCAGCAGCGCGGGTTTGCGGGCCAGCGCGGCGGCCACGGCCAGACGTTGCAGCTCGCCACCGGACAGGCTGCCGGTGTCACGTTCGCCCAGCCCGTCCAGCCCGACCTCGGAGAGCAGTTCGGGCACGTCGACGTGGGTGCCTGCGGGCAACCCCCACACCACATCGTCGGCGACCCGGGTGCCCAGTACCTGGCTCTCGGGGTGCTGCATGATCACCGCGGTGCCGCCCGGGGCGCCGAGCCCGACCCCGCCGGGACGCTGCACGGTGCCCTCGGTGGGTTCGCGTCCGGCCAGGATCAGCATCAGCGTGGTTTTGCCGGATCCGTTGGCGCCGGTGACGGCGAGGTGTTCGCCGGGGTGCACGTCCATCGACAGCGGGCCGAGCGCGTCGCGGGTGGTCCCGGGATAGCGGAACACCACATCGCGAAGGGCCATCGGGACCGGCAGGACCGGTCCGTCGGTGATGACGGTCTCCAGCTTGTGCACATCGGGCACCCCGAGCAGCCGGGCCAGCACCCGCGACAGTGCCCACCAGCCGACCAGGCTGACGCCCATGATGGCGAACAGGCCGTAGCAGAAGATCAGGATCGGCCAGTGCTCCAGGGCCAGCCCGAACAGTTCCCGGAACTTCTCGGCGGCGGGGCGCAGCTCGGGGATGTAGCTCCAGATCGCGACGGAGCCGTCGACGTTGGCGGTCATGGCGGTGAACACGAGCTCACGCAGCCGGGAGGCGATGAGCAGCGCGACCACGGCCGCGATACCGAATATCGCGCCGGCGACCACGGATACCAGCACCACGACCGGCAGCCCGCGGCCACGGCGTTTGACGATGCCGGTGAGCCCGCCGATGTAGGCGCAGTTGATGACGGTCATCAGGCCGCCGAAGCCGCCGATCAGGAAGGCGATGAGCGCGGCGGCGATGGTCGCGGCCAGCACGACGCGCAGCCGGTACCGGTAGGCGAGCAGGCCCATCGGGACGGTGCCCAGCAGGGACAGCGCGGCCGCGAACGGGACGACGACGGCAATGATCGCGATGGCCGCGCACAGAGCCGCCATCACGGCGGCCTGGGCAAGTTCGTTCGGCTGCAATGACCCGGCCCGGCGCAACGTTGGCGAACCGGGAGGCATCACCCGATTCTGCCAGTTCGCCGGAGTGCTTCGGTCGTCCGCACTGTGACGGCTCCCACGTCACCCCGTTTTGCCTATGCATAGTGTCTCTATGTAACCTTGGGCAGGTGACTCGTCCGGACAACACCGCGGCTCTCGGCGCCGACCTGCTGGCCGTCGTCGCACGGATCAACCGGCTGGCCAATCAGCGCATCGAGCTTCCGCTGCCCTTCGCCCAGGCCCGGCTGCTGTCGACCATCGAAGACCAGGGCCAGACCCGCATCTCCGATCTGGCCGCCCTCGATCACTGCTCGCAACCGACGATGACCACCCAGGTGCGCCGTCTCGAGGACGCCGGCCTGGTGGCGCGCGCCGAGGACCCCGGCGATGCCCGGGCCGTCCTCATCGCCATCACCGACGAGGGCCGCCAGATCCTCAGCCGGGTACGCGCCGATCGCAGTGCCGCGATCAACCCCTATCTGGAACACCTCGACGACGCCGAACGCACCGCGCTCGTCGACGCGATCCGGGTGCTGCGCGGGCTGCTCGACATGGCCCAGCAGTCCACCACCGATCAGCACTGATATGCAGTAAGGAGCTCGCCCGCCATGTGGCGTCAACCGAAAGCCGTTTGGGCCGTGGCCTTTGCCTCCGTCGTCGCCTTCATGGGCATCGGCCTGGTCGACCCGATCCTCAAACCCATCGCCGACAACCTGGACGCCTCACCCTCGCAGGTGTCGCTGCTGTTCACCAGCTACATGGCGGTGATGGGAGTGGCCATGCTGATCACCGGGGTGGTGTCCAGCAGGATCGGCCCCAAGAACACGCTGCTGCTCGGGCTGGTGATCATCATCGCCGGCGCCGGACTGGCCGGCATGTCGGCGACGGTCATGGAGATCGTCGGCTGGCGCGCGCTGTGGGGTCTGGGCAACGCGCTGTTCATCGCCACCGCCCTGGCGACCATCGTCAACTCCGCGAAGGGTTCGGTGGCGCAGGCGATCATCCTCTACGAGGCGGCGCTCGGCCTGGGCATCGCGGTCGGCCCGCTGGTCGGCGGTGTGCTGGGCTCGATCTCGTGGCGCGGCCCGTTCTTCGGGGTCTCGGCGCTGATGGCCGTGGCGCTGGTGGTCACCGTCTTCCTGCTGCCGTCCACCCCGCGGCCCCGAACGTGCGACCAGCCTGATCGACCCGTTCCGCGCGCTGCGCCACCGCGGGCTGCTGGCCGTGTCGGTCACCGCGCTGCTCTACAACTTCGGCTTCTTCACCCTGCTGGCCTTCACCCCGTTCCCGCTGGACATGAACGCCCATCAGATCGGCCTGATCTTCTTCGGCTGGGGCCTGGCGCTGGCGTTCACCTCGGTGGTGGTGGCCCCGCGTCTGCAGCACCGGTTCGGCACGGTGCCGACCCTGGTGGTCAACCTGCTGGCGTTGACGGTGACGCTCGCCGTGATGGCGATCGGCACCGACAGCAAGGCGGTGCTGGCGACCTGCGTGGTGGTGGCCGGGTTGTTCATCGGCATCAACAACACCCTGATCACCGAGACCGTCATGAAAGCCGCTCCGGCGGGCAGGAGCGCAGCGACCGGGGGATCGACACAGCCCGTGGAACGCGGGGTGGCGTCGGCGGCCTACAGCTTCCTGCGCTTCGGTGGTGCGGCCGTCGCGCCGTGGCTGGCCGGCGTGCTGGGTGAGCGGGTCAGCGTGCACCTGCCCTACTGGGTGGGCGCGGGCGCGGTGCTGGCCGGTGCCGCACTGCTTTTCGCCGCCCGCGGACATCTGAGCGGCATCGACGCCCCCGAGGACGAGATCGACGAACTGACCGATGAGGCCACCGCGGTCACCGTCGGGAACTGACTCGCTCAGGTAACCGCAACTCCGACAACGGATCCGACCAGGTAGGTGATCGCGATCGCGACGCCACCGAGGGAAAGCAGACGCAACGCCGACCACCACGGCGGCTTGCGGGTGAACTTGGCCGCCAAGCCGCCGGTGATCAGCAGACCCAGCCCGCCGCAGGCCAGCCCGGCCCACAGCGATGCGAAGCCGAGCAGATACGGGATGAGCGGCACGATCGCGCCGAGGGTGAACATCACGAAGGACGATCCCGCGGCCACCCAGGGTGAGGGCTTCTCCCGGGGGTCCACCCCGAGTTCCTGCACCAGGTGAAAGTTCAGCGCCCGCGTCTCGTCGCGGTGAATCTCGGTGGTCGCCTTGGCCGCCGTCGCCGGCGTCATGCCCATATCGACGAGCATCGCGGTCAGCTCCGCCTGCTCGGCATCGGGGTGATTGCGGAACGAGCGGCGTTCCACCTTCACCTCGGAGTCGATCTGCTCATTGGCCGTCGTCACCGAGGTGTACTCCCCCAGCGCCATCGAGAAAGCCCCGGCCAGCAGACCGGCGATGCCGGCCAGCACCACGGCATGCGCATTCGCCGCGGCCGCCACACCCGCGATCAGTGCGGTGTTGCTCACCAGGCCGTCCATCGCGCCGAAGGTGGCCGCGCGCAGCCACCCGCCGGTCACGTCGGCGTGCTGATGATCGGCCACGTGGGGCAGGCCGGTGGGTGATTCGGGTTCGAACCGCTCGGTCATGTCGCAAATTCAACGCCGTCGATTTTTCGTCGTTGTACCCAGGTTTACCTTCGTCGATGCGGGGGCAAGTTACCGTCAACTATGACCACTACCG
Source organism: Mycobacterium sp. (assembly GCA_034520035.1). Taxonomy (GTDB): domain Bacteria; phylum Actinomycetota; class Actinomycetes; order Mycobacteriales; family Mycobacteriaceae; genus Mycobacterium. Next base: position 22,118 of record JAXHOA010000087.1, read on the forward strand.
CAGATCATCTCCGCAACGCGCTCGACGGCCGCTGGCGCGATGTCAAGAACGAGGTACGTGCCGAACTGTCCGGTGAGGTGTTCCGGCCGCACTACACGCCCAACACCGTCATCGCCCGCACCAAGGTGGGCGAACAGATGAAGATCATGGCCTCCCGCGGCGCGGCCGAGGACGGCTTCAAGAAGGAGCACGGCGGCAACGGCGACGTCGGCGCCGCCGTCACCCAGATCGAGATGCTCGCGATGAGCGATCTGTCGCTGATGGTCAAGGCCGGCGTGCAGTGGGGACTGTTCGGCGGGGCCATCGAGAACCTGGGCACCGAGCGGCACCACAACGCCTACGTCAAGAAGATCATCAACCTGGAACTGCTGGGCTGCTTCGCGATGACCGAGACCGGCCACGGCAGCGACGTCCAGTCACTGGAGACCACCGCCACCTACGACCCGGCGGCGCAGGAGTTCATCATCGACTCCCCGACCCCGTCGTCGCGTAAGGACTACATCGGCGGCGCCGCCCAAACCGCAAGGGTGGCAGCGGTGTTCGCTCAGCTCGTCACCGCCGACGGGGAGGGGCACGGCGTGCACTGCTTTGTCGTGCCCATCCGCGACGACGCAGGCAACGACCTGCCGGGCGTCACCACCTCGGACTGTCACTACAAGGGCGGGCTGCCCGGCGTCGACAACGGCCGCATCCAGTTCGACCAGGTGCGCGTCCCGCGGGAGAACCTGCTCAACAAGTACGCCGATGTCGCCGAGGACGGCACCTACTCCTCACCGATCGAGAATGTCGGCAGGCGCTTCTTCACCATGCTCGGCACACTCATCCGCGGCCGTGTCACCGTCGGCGGCAGCGCCGGCGCCGCAGCCCGGGTGGCGCTGGATATCGCGACTCGATATGCGTTGGAGCGCAGGCAGTTCGATGCCCCCGGCGCCGACCAGGAAGTGCTGATCATGGACTACCTGGTGCACCAGCGCCGGCTGTTCCCGCTGATCGCGAAGTCCTACGCGCTGCAGTTCGCCCAGAACGAACTGGTGGCCAAAACCCACGAGCTACAGACCTCGGACAGTCCGGACGCCGAGGAGCAGCGCGAGCTGGAATCGCGCGCGGCGGGCCTGAAGGCCGCCAACACCTGGCATGCGACAGCGGCGATCCAGGAGGCGCGCGAAGCCTGCGGTGGCGCAGGCTATCTGGCGGAGAACCGGCTGATCGCGCTCAAGGCGGACACCGACGTGTTCACCACCTTCGAGGGTGACAACCACGTGCTGACCCAGCTGGTGGCCAAGGAACTGCTGACGGCCTACGCCGATGACATCAAGGGCATGAGCCCGGTGGAATGGGTGCGCTTCGCCGCCAACTTCGCCGGCGAGCGGGTGCTCAAGCGCACCGCCGCGCAGACGATCATGCAGACCATCGTGGACACCCGCGAGGACAACGAGGAAGAGGGCTCGCTGTTCAACCGCGGCACCCAGGTGAAGATGTTCGAGGACCGCGAGGAGTACATGCTCGCCTCGGTGGCCCGCCGACTGCAGAGCAAGGCCAAGGAGATGTCACCGTTCGAGGCGTTCAACGCGGTGCAGGACCACGTGTTGCACACCGCGCAGGCCCACATCGACCGGATCATCCTGGAGGCCTTCGTCGCCGGTATCGACGCCTGCGCCGGACGAGGAGGCCCGCGAGATCCTCGGCCTGGTGTGTGATCTGTACGCGCTGTCGGTGATCGAAGACGACAAGGCCTGGTTCGTCGAGCACCGCTTCCTGTCGGTCGAACGCTCCAAGGCCGTCACCCGCGCCATCAACGACCGGTGCCGCAAGCTGCGCCCGCACGCCGAACTGCTCGTCGACGGGTTCGGGATCCCCGAGCAGCTGCGCTACGCCGAGATGCTGCATCCCGAGCACATCCCGGACGCCGACGAGCACGAGGAGAAGGACGCCGTCAGCGCCGGCACCATCGAGCCGAAGTAACGCATCAGTCGCGCCGGGCCTTGCCCGGCCACCAGATCCGGTCACCGATCAGCGACATGGCGGCCGGCACCAGGATGGTGCGCACCAGCGTGATGTCGATGAGCAGTCCGACGCCGACGGTGAAGCCGATCTGCAGCAGGTTGATCACCCGTCCGCTCATCAGGGCGAACATCGTCAGCGCGAAAACCACGCCCGCGGTGGTGATCACGCTGCCGGTGCTGGCGAAGCTGCGCAGGATGCCGCGCCGCATCCCGTCGGCCGATTCGTCTCTGATGCGGGCGGCGAACAGCATGCTGTAGTCGGCGCCGACGGCGATCAGCGCCATGAACGACACCGGAAAGACCGACCAGTCGATATCGATGCCGATCAGGTGCTGCCAGACGAGCACGCTGACTCCGGCCGCCGCGGCGAAGGACAGCGTCACCACCGCGACCATGAACACCGGCGCGGCGATGCTGCGCAGCAGCACGATCAGCACCAGTAGGACACCGGCGATGGCGACGGCGGCGTAGACGGCAAAGTCCCGCCACACCTGATCGCGCATATCGGCCGACAGCGAGGCCAGCCCGGTGCTGGCGAATTGTGCGGTGGCCAGCGAGGTTCCGGCGGCCGCCTCACCCGCCGCGACCGGAAGTTCGCGGGTCGCGTCCAGCGCCTCGGCGCTGTACGGGTTGATCTGCCAGACGACCAGCAGCCTGGCCGTCTTGCCGTCGGGGGCGATCAGCAGTTGTTCGGCGGCCCGGAAGCCGTCGTCGGCGAGTCCCTGCGGTGGGAGGTAGAAGCCGGCCCCTGGGCCACCGGAGGTGTGCGCACTGAGCGTGGCCAGGTAGCCGGTCGCCTCGGACAGGCCGTCGGTCAGCTCCCTGGTGAGCCCGACGACCTGATCGACCCCGCCCTTGACCTGATCGAGGCCGGCGGACAGCTCGGAGACTCCGTCGGAGAGCCGGTCCGCGCCGCGCACCAGTTCGTCGAGCCGGGCCCGACTCTGCGCCGGTGAGCCCCCCGGTGCGGTGGCCACCAGCGTCTGCAGGCGGGCCACCGTGTTCCTGATCGCGGGTTCGGCCGCGCGTAGCCTGTCGATGGTCTCCTGCGGCATCGCCGTGGCCAGTTGTACCTGGCGTAGTGCCCGGCTGACCGCCCCGCCGGATATCGCGTCCAGATCGGCGATACCGGTGCGGGCCCGCGCGCAGATCGGGTTGGCCAGGCAGTCCGGCCGCGCCTCGACGGCCAGCGCCGGCCCCAGCGCCGCGCTCATGGTGCGTCCCGCATCGAGCACCTGGGTGTTCTGGGTGAGCACCTGCAGCGCCACGTCGAGCAGATTCACCGAGGAGTTCAGGTCGGCCAGCACCGCGTCCAGGTCGGCGGGCGCGCCGGTCGCGGTGGCCAGCGCGGTGTTCGCGGACTCGTAGCTGCCCAGCACCTCGTGCGCCAGTGCGGTGACTTGTTTTATCCCGGTGACCAATTGGGGAAGCTGGGCATCCGCGGTGGCGGCACCGTTACGCAGCGCGGTGGTGCCCGACGCCAGCCGCTGCAGATCGGGGTGCGCGGCGTCGACGCGGTCACGAGCCGAACCGAGCCGGTCGGCGACGACACCGGCCTGGTAGCCGACGGTGGTCTGTTCGAGTTGCGTGCCTGCCGGGCGGGTCAGCGATCGCACATAGGCGACTTCGGGTAGCTTGGTGACCCGCTCGGCGATCTGGTCCAGCGCCGCAAGGTCATTGGTGTTCCGCATGTCATGGTCGGCGGTGACGATGAGGTACTCGGGTGCGACTTCGTTGACGCCCCAATGCTGGTAGGCCTTCTGATAGCCGGCGGAACTCTCGGTGGCGTCGAGTTGCATGGCGTTCTCGTCGAAGTTGACCCGGAAGGTGAGCAGCACCGTGGCCGCGGCGATCAGCAGCACCAGCGAGGCCGCCGCGAGCGCACCCGACCGGCGCAGCACGGTCGATCCGATGCGGCGCCAACGCCTTTCGTCGAGTCGCCGCGGTTCGGCCAACCCGCGCCTGCCGAGCACGGACAGCATGGCATAGGGCAGCGTCATCGACACCGCCAGCGCAATCACGATGGCGATCGCGATGGGCGGGCCCGCTGCCTTGAACATGCCGAGTTCGGTGAAGCCCATCGCGGTCGCGGCGGCCGCGATGGTGAGCATCGAGGCGATCAGGATGCCCGACACCCGCCCACCGGCGTAGGCCAGCGCGTCGTTGACGGACAACTTCTTTCGACGTCCCTCGTGATAGCCGGCGAGGATGAAGATCGCGTAGTCGGTGGACGCGCCGAGCAGCATCGCGGTCATCAGGGCAATGGTGAAGTTGGAGACCGTCAACGTGCCGGTCGCCCCGAGCAGCGAGACCACCGGCCGGGCGGCCCCCATCGCGATCCCGATGGTGAGCAGCGGAATCAGCGCGGTGATCACGGATCGGTAGACCGTCAGCAGCACCAGCATGATCAGCACCACCGACACCGCGGTGATGATCAGCAGCGAAAAGTCCATGGAGCTGAACAGATCCGCCAGTGTCGGCGACGGGCCGGTGTAGTAGAGCTGCACGCCCGGCGGGGTCGGCAGCGAGTGAATGGTGTCGCGTATCGCGATGGTGTTCTTGTGCGCCTCGGTGGAACCGACATCGCCGACCCCGGCCACCAGGACGTTGATGGCCTTGCCGTCCGGGCTCAGCGCGATATCGCGCATCCGCTCGTTGCCGAAGACGTCCAATGCGTAGGCGACATTGCCGGTGTCGGCACGCAGTGCCTCGACGAGCTCACCGTAGAGCCTCTCCTCGGCGGGTCCGATGCCCTGCTCGTTGACGATGAGCACGCTGCCGATGGCCGAGGATTCGGGCACCCCGAAGGCCTGCGACATCTGCCGAAGTGTCTGCGCGGCCGGGATATCGGCAGGCATGAACGGCGCCGAACGTTCCGCCACGGTCTGCTCGAGCTGCGGGATGGCGATGTTGAGAGCGCCGACGAGCACCACCCAGAACCCGATGACCACCCAGGCGTACCGGGCACAGAACCTGCTGAACGCGCCGAAGCGCCGACTGTCACTGTGCTGCATTGCCGCCCCCTGGTCATGCAGTAGACCAAATGGTCTACCGGACCGGGCAGACGTTAGTAGACTGATCAGTACACCGCAAGAGAGGTTCCCATGCAGGCACGCGATCGGCTCGTCACCAGTGCCATCGATCTGATCCGGCGCAACGGCGTCGCGGGCACCGGCCTGTCGCTGTTACTGGAGCTCAGCGGCACCGCGCGCCGGTCGTTATATCTGAATTTCCCCGGCGGCAAGGCCGAACTCGTCGCCGATGCCACCCTGGCCGCGGGCCGCTACACCGGCGATGCCATCGATCACCTGGCCGCCACCCTCGGCCCGGTTCCCGCGGTGCGGGCCTTCGTCGCCGTGTGGCGAGACACCCTCACCCACAGCGACTTTCTGTCCGGCTGCCCGATCGTGGCCGCCGCGCTGGGACGCTCGGAGGCCGACAAGGCCGCCGACAACGCCGGGGCGGTCTTCATCGACTGGCAACGCCGACTGGCCCGCCACCTCGAGGCCGCCGATGTCAGCGCCGAGGATGCCGCGCGGCTGGCCAGCGTCACGGTGTCCGCGGTCGAGGGCGCCATCGTCGTGTGCCAGGCCACCAAGTCGGCCGAGCCGCTGCAGCATGTCGAGGACGCGCTCATCGAGCTCTACGAGGCGAAAGTCGCCCCTAAGGAGTAGGGGTCGGGATCGGATCCAACGCCTGGAGCGCGCCGTCCTCACCGATCTGGAAGCGCACCTGAGCGATCCCGGTCGGGCAGCATGGCTTGTCCTGGCCCTGCCGCCACTGATACTGCACCGTGGCGATCTTCTCGCCCAACGGGACCACGGTGGTGTACGGACGGGGCCGCGGGGTCGGCGGGCCCAGCGGCGCATCGCGATCGAAGAACAGCACCTGCACGGCGGCATCCGGGGCGGTGTCCCCGGTGCCGATCACCACCCAGTGCAGCCGGCAGTCACCGGTGTTGCCGCTGTCGGTCACCGACCACCGCTCGCCCACCTTCTGCACGGCGGTCTTGATGGTCTCGGCGGTCGGGGTGTCCTCGGTCGGGCAGTCCGAGGTGGACTGCGGCGCCGAATTGGGTGGGCTCCACCCGCACGAGGCGAGGACGAACGTGAGGGCCACGAGGGCCGAGGCGATCCGGGTGAGCCGCATGGCAGTGAGCTTACGGAGTGAACACCGCTCTCCCCGATCTTCCGGCGCCGGCCAGTCCCCGCCGCCCGGATGTGCTCAGCGAACACTCCGCGTAGCATCCAGACCATGGGAATACGCCATTTACGCCGGTTGGTCGTTGTCGGCGCGCTGACCGCTTCGATGCTGGCAACCGGCTCCACCCCTGGCGCCGCCGCCGAACCATGCCCCGACGCCGAGGTGGTCTTCGCCCGCGGCAGCGACGAGCCGCCCGGCCTCGGCGCCACCGGCCAGGCGTTCGTCGACGCCCTGCGCGCGCAGTCCCCCGGTAAGTCGATCGGCGTCTACCCGGTGAACTACCCGGCCACCGGCGATTTCGAGAACCGGGCGGTGTTCCCGGCCACCATGTTCGACGGTGTCGGCGACGCCGCCGCACGAGTGCGGGCGACGGCCGCGAACTGCCCGAACACCAAACTCATCGTCGGCGGATACTCCCAGGGTGCAGCCGTCGCCGCCTACGCCACGGCAGACCTACCCGCCGACATGCAGAACCGGGTCGCCGGATTGGTGCTGTTCGGCACACCGAGCGCATCGCTGCTGTCCCAATACGGTGCGCCGCCCGCCAACATCGCACCGGCGTACGCGGGCAAGTCACTGAATCTGTGCGCACCCGGCGACAACATCTGCGATGGCTCGCCGGCTTCGCTGCTGGGCTCGCTGGCCCATGCCACCTACCCCTACAACGGCCTGACCGACGCGGCAGCGGCGGCCGCCGCGGGCAGGATCGCCTGAAAAGCACTCAGGCCGGCGCTTGCGCGCCGGCCGTGGTTGCTCCCCCGGATGGACTCGAACCATCAACCGTCCGAACTCGCCATACCTGTCATATGAATCCATGATGGTCCATCAAAGTGTTGCCTAACAACGACTCTCGCCGCCAGTCGATATCGGCGGATGCAGGCGAATCTACCGTGATTTACGGGCGTTTATACGGGGAAAATACGGAGTGCGAGCAACCACTTACGGTCAGGCTTCCCGCATGTCAGTGCCCCGGATGATGAAATGCACGATCACTTCATCGTCTGGATCGAATACCCGTCCGGGCGTGCCATCGGCGAACTTGACCGTCATCTGGTCGCGACCACCACCGAAGTGATCACTGATTGAAGTCACCTTGCGAGCGAAGTAAGACGCCATCGAGGCCGATCTGCGGCTCGTTGTCGTCGATGAACAGCGGCCAATACTGCCGCTGGTAGTCCGGGAGCTCGGACGCTTTCACCGTCTGCGTCATGATGACCGTACAGCCAGGATCAGGTTGCATTTTCAGCTCCTTTGGAGGCGTTGCGCACAAGTAGATGCAGCCTCTCAGGCAACGCGCTGACACAATGGGGTTATGAGGTACTTCACTGATGGCCACGCCGTCATCCGAGTGCACACCGATGCCCGGATCAGCGACGGCGACGAGTTCCGCAACGCGCGCGCTGAGGCGTACCAGTTCCGCAAGGGTGATTGGGCCGAGAAGCCCGATCTAACCTCCAAAATTCTGCTCACCGGCGACTGGAATCCCTGCACCACAGCAGAAGCCGAGCACCTGACCGGATCTCATTCGACCGAATCCGGTGACGGGCACGGCCGAACAGTGTCATCCGCCCGGACTTCGAACCAGTCAAACGCCTGATCGCGGCGCAACTTCACTTCCGGCAGGCTGCGGCCGCGCAGATATCGTCCCTGCACAACCGCTGGCAGGCCGTCCTCCAGTGCGTCCAACAGCGCGGACCGCGGCACCGGAATCGGCTCGTGCTCACAGACCGCACCGGCCAACGTGCAGTAACCGCCCCCGGCATGAAGCCTCCGCATCTCACGCGGATCCGGCCGGCAATGGCGCCGCTCCCGATCCAGCAGCGCCTCATACAGCCCGGAGACCAGGCGACCGCCACGACCAGCACCAGCCGCAGCAGCCTGCCGGGCCTGCCCAACACGCCTAGCCACGACGGGCCCGATCTTTTTTCCAGCGGCGAGCAGCCGCCGCGCTGGCCTTCTGCGACGTCGTCGACGGCTCCCCCGCCGGCGGATCCGTGTTCACCTGGCGCAGCAGCTTGACCGCCGCCTGCTCTGTGAGCCGGAGCTCGGCCATCAGCTTCAGCCGCAGACCCGCATCGCCGCTCGAGCACTCGTCGTACGCAGACCGCAGCCACACCGTGCGATCGATCGCGAACGCCGCCGCCTCCCGAGCTGCCCGATCGGCCGCCGAGTAGGCCAAGTCCTCGCCGAACTCGGCGGCGCTGTCGGCCAGCTCGGCGTCCAACTCGGTCAGCATCGCCAGGGCCTCGGCGGTGTGTCCGCCCGCCGGCGCGGTTGCAACGACGACCGTAACGTTACGGTCCTCAGCGTTACGCTCACGACCCCCGCGGCGGCGATGAGCCTTCTGCCGGCAGGCTGGCGTGCAGTACCGCGACCGCGGTGTCCCGAGGAACCCGTTTCCGCAGGTCTCGCACTGTGCGCGGGCGGTGGCCATCAGCACACCACCGCGCCGACAGTAGGCGGTCGAACGGCGCCAGACCACCACGATCGCGGTGTGCGGCACCGTAACGAATCCCAGCGCTTATGCGTGCGGATCTCGGATTTCACAGCGCGTTGCGGCTGCCGCTGGGGGTGGGGAGGGGGGCTCCCACCCCCTGGGGTCAGGGTTTCCGCTGGTCAGATACCCGTAGGTTCAACCGACGGTATCGGGCGCGCAGGTCGCCGGCGCCGGCACGTTGGATGACCTGCGTGTGGGTTGGCGGCGGCTGGCGCAGGTACAGCTCGGGCTGTGCTTCCTCATGGGAGTGCCGTCGTGGCGTGTCCTTGCCCGCTGTCTGGGTTTGACGCCGTGCCGCCGCCTGGTTCATGGGGTTTCGAGTGCGATGACGCGGGTTTCGAGTTGGTGGATGGCGTCGATGATGGCGCTGACTGCGTTGGGTGTGCCGGTGGGGTCGCGTGGGCGGTCTGCGAATTGGCTGTCTGTCTTGCGTCCGTAGGTGTCGATGATGGATTTGGTGAGTGGTGGCAGTGTGGTGCGGTCCTCGTCGTAGGTGCGCATGGTGTGAGTTTCCTTCTGCGGGTTAGTATTTGGATGCCAGGGTGGCTTGTGCTGTGATCTTGTCGTTGAGTTCGATGCGGTCCATGAGTCGGTTGATGTCGCTGATGCCGTGGAAGTTGTTGACAGTGCCGCCTCCCCCACTGCTGCCCAGTTGCACGCCCGTTGGCATGTCGTTCTGTGGTCCGATGACTCGGCCGTAGGGGCTGGCTCCAGCTGCTCCACCGAATGAGCCTGGGGCGTTTCCGACTAGCGCGCTGGAGACGACGTTGACTGCGCCCTTGACGATCTTGCCGAGCTGTTGGATTCCGCCGGCTGCGAATGGTCCTGCGGCGCCGATGGCTCCGGCGCCGGGTACTCCGGCGGCGCCCATCGAGGCGATGCTCATTCCGGTGGAGACCAGCTGCCCGATGTTGGATGCGCTGGAGTCGATGAGGGTGTTCATCCAGTCGACGTTGTGGTTGATGCCCCCGGCACCCTGGTTGGCGGCGATGATGGCCGGCGCGGGGGTTCCGTTGACCGCTGCGGGGTTCTGCGCGGGTGTCGGGGTGGGAGTGGCCATCGGTGGCAGCGCGGGGGCCGTAGGTGCTGGGCTGGGCGACGCGGGCGCTGGTGCCTGCGCGGCAGGCGCGGGGCGTGGCTGCGGGTTCATCGTTCTGGCCGGGGTGCGGGGGTGGCGGTGTGGCCGGTTGCGTTGTGGGACGGGGCCGTTGGAGTGTGCGCGGGGGTAGGGGGGTTAGGGGTGAGGAAGGGGGGAGGGGGGGCGGTGGAGATATGACTCCGGGGTGAACACGGAGATGGCCGCCTTGTTTATTGGGCCTAGCGTTGCGTCGGCCCGCTACGTCGCGGAAGTGACCCGGTCGCGTTCGGTGTTTTGAAAGTGTTCTCGTCGTGGTGTGGCGAGGTGGTTGTGTGGTCTTCGTGCAGAGGTGGCGCCATGTCGAACGAGGAGGCGGCGTTCGCGGTGGCGACGAACTAGATTGATCGCCGTACGCCTTGCTCCTCTGCCGTGTCCTAGCCGATTCGCGACGTCGTGCAGACCGTTCGGTGCCATTGCGCGTCTTGCGCGCCGCCGTTAGCGTCCCGGGAACATCGTGAGACAGCGCGTTCACTGTAGGCGGACTTGAGACCTTTCGGTCTCGACGCCCTGGAGTTTGGGGGGAGGGGGCGTTTGGGGGGAGGGCGAGAGCTCCTTTGGGTTGTTCGTGTTTTTGTGTGGGTGGGGTTGGGTTTGGTGGAGTTGCCGACGGGTGACAGGAGGAAGACTGCCCGGTCTGGGCGCCATGTCCAGGGTGCTCGACGAAGGTGTGTTTGAGCCGAAGTCCGAGGTGCCGCCTTGCCGCCGCCGTCCCATATCGCGGATCCGATCGAGCCGAGGGTTTCGGTCCCAGGGGAGAGTTGGCGGTCTGGCCTCCCTGGAGTGCGGCGCTGGGTGGTGAGGCGAGGATCCGATAGTCTGCGATCTCCGTTCCGGCCGTCGGCTAGCGAAGTCGCCGCCTGGGTGTATGGGTGAATGATGGTCGGTGTCGCGATGGCGGGTAGGAGTCCTGCGCGGTGCCGACGGTGTTGCGGGGTCGACGCTTCTCGGCGCCACGGGCGCAGGCTGGCCGGCATGCGGAGTGTGAGAGGGGAGTGCGTTGCCGATTGTGTTGAGGCCGCCGACGACGGGAGAAGTCCCGGCGTACCACCGCCGCCCTGCTACCGGTTGGTGCGATCGAATGTGATGGTGGTGGCGATGGATGGATTCGGGGGTGATGGGGTTGGTGCTCGTCGACAGGTTGCTGGTTGTTGAACTTCGGGAGCTCGAGCCACCGCGCCAGCGCCGCCAGGCGACGGCGCCTTGCGTTCACAGGCGGGCGTGGGGGGGGCGCCAGCAGCAGCAGCAGCCACCGACTCAACGCCGGGGGCTCACGCACGGCAGGGGGGGGGGGGGGGGGGGGGGGCCGAGTCACAGGGGCGGGGGGTGATTTGGACCAGATCGCAAGGACCATCGTTCGCGATGGGCGAAACCCGGATCCTCCCGCCCCGATCGGCCACGGATCCATTCTCGACGGCGTCGATGGCGGAACGCTTTTGGTTCGGCGTCTACACCAATAAGCTTGGGACACCGGGGGGCGTCGGGGCCAGGGGCTGTGAGGGACCAGCGCTGGCCTTGAACGGGTCATTTTTGGGGGGGGGGGGGGGGGGGGGGGGGGGGGGGCCGCCACCAACTCTCAGCTTGGGGAGCTAGGCATCACGCGCCGCACCGTCGTTTGTAGCCGTAAGCCGTGAAGTGGGACGCTTGATGTCTCTGTGGCGTCCGCCGGAGATCGCGATAGGTTAGTCGGCGAGGTGCGGATGGCGTCGGGGGCGGGGCGAGGCCCTCCATCGCCGCGGTGGCCTTCTCCAGGCTTTTCCGGATACCGGCTGATCGATCAGGTCGGCGCGTCACCGAGCCGACATTCCGATGCGGTGCCGATGGATGCCGATCGGGAGCGATGAGGCCCGTTGGGCGACCTGCTGTGCGCTCTTTGCGTGCCGGTCGCTGCTGGCGAATGGCGCTCAACGAGGTTGATCTGGCGGCCGCCGGTGCTCCAATTCACAGCCGCTGATCTATTATCTGCGTGGCGCCAACCGACGTCGACTTACGCGCGGTTGGGCCGCGTCAGGATTGAGTTCCGTGGCGCTGGCGGCGTTGAGGCCGACGGGTTGTCGTGCTCGGCGCGTGCGACGTCCTGACTGGTGCCGCCGCGGCCTGGCTGGTGTTCGCGGAGATGCTCGACGACGCAACCTGGGAGGCGCCGGGGTGGTCTTGCTCGAGGTCAGACGAGTCTGGCCGCGCTCGAAGTCTACGACGACGCGGCTGCGACGGCTGGCAGGGCCACCACCATGCCGGCAGCCTGGTGGTCTGGGCCTACGTGGTGCCGCTGCTGGCGGTGTGTGCTTCTGGAGAGGCTTGCTGGCTACGATTTTGCGGCTGTCGCGCGTGGGTTCGCCGGTGGGTCGGTTGTGGCTGGTGCCAGCTGATCTATCGCAGGTCGAAGCCGGATCGGCTTGTCCTGGACTTGGAATGCTCGGGCTGGCAGTCGGGCCATGTCATCATGTTCGAGAGACAGCCGCTACGAAGGTCATCTGCTGGTGCCGAGATCGCCCCTGCGCCACTCGTCTGGCCGGTTGAGGGCCCAGGACAGGTTTTGCTGCGCGACTATTGTCGTGTCGCCGGCAGGCTGAGAGTGAGTGTCCGCAGGCGTTCTCGGTACCGGCGATGACCATGGGTCTGTGCCGAGGCGGCACCGTGAGCGTCAAGAAGCGTCGCGCACCTGGTCTAGCAGCTCGACGAGCGTGGAGTGCAGATGTGACAGCATCGAGTTGACCGAACGCTGCACGATGTACTCGCACCGTTGGCTGCTGTTGACTTCGAGCGTGGACAGAACGGAGATGCGGAACTCGCCTCGGACTTCGCCTCGCGTTCCTGGGCTTTTTCGCGTCGAGTCACTCGTCGAGCGGCAGAGCTGGTCGACCAGGTCCGCCATGGCGAGGATATGGGCGTCCGGCAGGCTGCCGCACGCGCCCGCGATGGGCGAGGTGGCGCCGATAGCCGCCGTACTCGTCGAGGGCTGGCGCGCGGCAGCGGGGTACCGATTCCGTCGGGAGGTTGAATTTCTTGAGGCGCATCTATTCCCCCTCAAGGGCGTTCGTTGGGATTCCACTGGTGGTGGCCCTGAGCGGCGCCAGTACGGGCCCTGACTGACGCCGAATCGGCGGCGAGCTTCGACGAGTCCCGCTTCGGCGCGGCCGGTCCGCTCGGGTGGCCGGTGCGCCTCAACGCCGAATCGTTCCTCGGCCGCCTGGCGGCCTTCCTCCGCAGCCGACGGCTGACTGCCCGGGACCACCGCGCCATTGATGCCGTTCGCCAGGCCCGAGTGTTGGCCCTAGGCAGGTGAGCGGCAACCGGCAACCGAACTGCTGCTGTCCCGGGACCACGGCGAGCCTGTCGCGTACCGGGCCTCTCGTCGAGGGTGCCGTCCGTGTTGGTGAATTTCGAGATGTTGATCGAGTCGCCCAACCGGGGGGCTGAGGGATCGAAGTGGGCGATATCGCGGTATGCCTCGCGGACATCAGGAGCGCGAACCCTAGCTGTGAGCGCGTCGAATTCTGTCTGGCTCATGGCGGCTATCTGCTGCTCCACTTCAGGCGAGAGATCGCCCATCGTCGTTTCGTCCTTCCCGATATCGTTCAAGGGGGGGAATAGCCAACGGCCACCGATACTTTGGCCGTTGAGGCTGACCGCAATCCGTTGGATCTGTCGTGTCGACTTCCCCAGCGTGGCGGCTGCTTCGCGGGCAGTCATCCATGTCTGTGGATCCCAGTCTTCGCCTTCGTCGTCCTGGCGATGGCGTGATCGCGACGTGGGTGCGTCTGCCAGTTCGCATTCCAGTGCCCGGATCGTCGGGTCCAGCCGCGCCTGGCTACCCGTGGGCGCTTTCCCCGGCGCGGGTGCGTGGCGTTCCTGGGCGGTGCGGCAGCCGCCGCCGCAGCGTGGAGGAGTCTGCGGTCTACCGGAGCCCGACTGGGCGAGCTCGTCGAGCAGTTGTGCCAGATGGGCGTTCATCGTTGTGACCGCCTGCTCTCGCGTCAGCGCGTCGAGCGTGAGCGCCTTGGCAGCGATGCCGGCCACCGAGAGCAGCGTGAACGACAGACACGCCGGGCAGCCACCGAGATCGGCGAGGACCGGCTCTGCGGCCTCCCTGATATCGGCCGTGTCGTCCAAGCCGCCAGGAGCAGCCGTAGCGCACGCGACACCGTCAGCGGGTTGTGCTCCGACTGCTGCAGAACCGTTGGGTCGCACCGATGACCGCTCATCCAGTTGGCCTTTCCAATGGGTGGCGCGGCTCACTGAAATCCAGCGACTGGGGTTCCTCGGGGAGCCCAGTCGGTGACGGTCTGTCACTCACCTTGTCTACGCCGACAACGTGGCAGGTGTCCTCGGGTATGCGCGTTCGCAAGACGCACGGCACGCGGCGGATCCGGCCGCGGGGATCGATGCACCACTGCTGTGGGCCCGCGTCGCACTGTGGGCACTCGCGGTCCAGGGCACCGTGCTGCTCGTAGGCGACGCGAATCGGACCCCGGGTCACCGCAGACCTGCCAGGACGATCAGTGGCAACTTCGACCATCGGTCGTATCTATCCCGAGACTCAAAGCACTCCGGCGTGTGATTGATGCCTTCGTAGGCGTGGAACCGTTCGCAGCTCCACCTTTCGAGTCGAGCACGCACAAGTTGTCCCCTGGCGTCGGCACCAACAACCTCGATGCCGGGCGCCTGAAGACCAGATCGCACGCGTCCGAGCGGTCGAATCTCTTCGGTAGGGCAGAAGTCGAGCTGCTTGTAGACACCCGAGGTGATCTGTCGGTTGCCGACCATCAACACCCGGACTTCTGCGGTCAGCGTTTCGACGGTGGCGGTGTTCGATTCGGTCATGCTGATGCGTCCTCTCTCGGGGTGAGGTGCCAGACGATGTCCCGGGAGGAGTCGGTCGCGCCGGGACGTCCGTCGATGCGGGGGTGGGCGCGGATGGTCTCGCGGCAGGTTCTCCCACGCGTAGCCGCGCTGCTTCGCCCTTGGCCCGGAAAGCAGCCTTATCGATCTCGGTCTGCTCCTCCGGGAGGTTGTCGATCTGGTTTGCTGTGAACTCCCGACTGGCTGGTAGGTGGTCGGCCGGTCGGGGTCGATAGACCAGTATGGCCCCGTCCTGGCTGCGGCTGATGGGTGCGCAGGTCCGGGTTCTTCGTCGTGGCTGCCAGGATCGCGGCCGCGGTGTGTCCGACCGCTTCGGCCGCAGCGTACACAGCAAACGATTCGAGGGTGAGAATACCCGCCTTCCGGTGCTCGACGATGTGTCGGGCGAGCCACGCCGGGCAGGACAGGCTCGACTCCTCAATTTCCGGTGACCTGCGGGAATCAAGCTCAGTGACGGTTGCCGGATGGTCAGGCCTGACCTGACCGGTCACCCCTTCTGAACTGGATTTTTGAGGGGTGACCTCCTGGGTCAGGCCTGACCCGATCCGATAGCGAACTCGCTTCGCGCCGTTGTACTCATCTGTCCGTTCTGATACCAATCCATCAGCTTCTAGCAAGGCAACAGCTTGCTCGAACAGCTCACGTTTCTCACGCTTGCCGAGCCGCGACCGCAGGACGCTTCCGGCTAGTTCGCCGTCGCGTTCGAGCATCCGCATGATGGATCGCTTGACAGTCTCCAGGCGGCTGGCATCGTAGAAGTCCTCGCCGGTTGCGCGAGACACAGCACGTTCTCGAATCTTTGCCCTTGCGGCCTGACGGGCCTGATCTATGAGCCATGTCCGGGTGGTGTCAGAGACGCTCATCACTTCCGCTGAGCGTTGCCAATCCCATTCGGAGATAACCGACCGGCCATGCATGGCCGCCACAATTCCGGCGACTTTGCACCTCGACAGCATCCAGTGCCCGTCGAGCGCGTCGCCTTCTCCGCGTTGTCGTGCCAAGTGCGCGGCAATGATCGTCTCGGTGATCTCGTCGTGGCCGTACTGAATCTCCACGACGCCCTCATTGTTGGGCACCCAAAGCGGCAACTCGGTGTTGAGCGGTTCGGGATCCGGGACCCGTTCGGCAGGCATATGCGGGTCGGTCGTTATTACGAAGAGGGTTCGTTGCGGGGTGCCGCCGGTCGTGTCGTTGAAGATGACCGCGTCATGGCCAGGTTGGACGCCGAGCGATAGGCCGCCCGAGTAGGAGTGGGCGGGCACGTTGCGACTATTGATCTTCGAGGCGTTCGTTGATCCGAGTTGTTCTGCCATCCAGAAAGACTTCAGCTTGCCCCGGATCGTTGAGCCTTGTCGCGCTTCGAGCCCTGCGAGGGTGTCGATTTCAGGGCAGGTGAAGATTGCTTGTGTGACGCGCGGGTTGTTTGGAGATTCCTCGCCGCGCAAGGTGAACGTCTCGTCGATGCCTTCGCCGGATCCGATTGGAAGCTCAAGGATTTGGCCTGGCCACGCGAGGCGTGCAATTCCGTCACTGATGCCTTTGCCGCCACCGGACGGTGAGACGAACGCACACATCAGATTTAGAGACGCGCGGCTACCGATCACACCAGGAAGCTGCACTCCGGGGTCGAGGCTGACCCTTACGCGCAGAAACACACCAAACAAGACTGCCCAGGGATTGCCGTACCGGGCGCGTGCCCACAGGTAGGTCTTGTGGAATTGGTCGGAGCCGGATTCGAGGAAGAACTTTCTTGTCAGGTCTGGGTCGATCACGCGGTCGCCTTTCTTGGGATGTAGGGTCCGCGGTCGGCGCGGAGCGCGCGGGCGATGGCCGGCCAGTCGGCGGCCGCGGAAACGTCATGGGATGCCTGGGTGAGGGCCTCTTGGCGCAGCTGCAGGTGCAGGGTGCCGTAGCGGGCGATATCGAGGACGGCCGCCCACTTGGTGGGGTCGGTGTCGTCGAGCTGCTGCCATGTCAATGTGCCTGCGACGGGCCAGGGTTCGATGGCATCGAGGATGGGTGTGACGAGGCGGTGGACCTCGTAGAAGTCCACCGCCCGCGTCACGATGAGGTCGCTCACGACGGGCCGCAGCCCTCTGCGATCGTCTCGACAGCCCTGATGAGGTTGGTGGCCATCTCGATTGCCTCGCTGGGCGTCATCAGGAAGTCGTGGTCGATCCCCTCTCGCGCGTCCCCGCTGCCGGGCTCCCAGAAGACGTTGAGCTTCACCTTCGCGAGCTGATACCAGCCCTGGTAGGGATACACGGTGATACCTGCTGCCTCACAGGGTATTTCGGTAATACCCACGGCCGGCGCGTAGTCGTCCAAGCTGAACACCACCTTGCGTTGCGGCCCCCAGCAGGACTGGTCACCGCGGAACACGTAGCCGAAATGGCGGCCGTTCTCGGTGCACCACGATGTGCACGGGAACTGTTCGGCCGGCGCCGTCATGCTGCACCCATCCAGGTGTCGATCAGAGTGGCGATCTCACCCAGTAGGCAGGCAAGGGTCTTGGCTTGTCCTGCAGTCAGTCCGACATCGTCGGCGAGCCAGATCATCGGGGCATTGGCGGCACTGTCGCCGGTGGCGACCGTACCGTCTGGGAGCTGGTACCCCGAGGCGTAGATGCTGAGACCGTCGACCCCAGGCACTTTGAAGTCCGGGGTGAAGACGAGTCGGTAATCTCCCCAGTCTTCATCGGCGTCCTGTACCCCGGCAGGGAACGGCGTGGTGGCGAACGAGGTCATCGTGTCACCGCCTGCGCGTCGACTTCCAGGGCGTCGTTGGCCCGGTCCAGCGCGACGGCTGCGCGCTTCAGGTGGCCCAGCGCGGTGACGAGATCGACGACGGCCATGAGCGGGGCGTCGGCGGGCAGCTCCCGCAGCACCTCGTTCAGATCGGGGCGCAGCAGGTCGACCTTGTTGACCGTCACGTCGATCTTCTGGGGGATGGTCTCGGGGGCCGTGTAGGTCTGGCAGAACGAGCAGAGCTCGCCGCCGACGGTCGGCACTGTGCAGCTGGTGCACTCGGTGATGAGTACCGCCGGGGTGGCGGTGGTGGGTACAGTCATGACTACCTGCTTTCTGTAATGGGTTGGTGGGTACGAACGGCTCCCGCCGGTGCTCTAACACCGGGCTCACGGGGGCCGTTCTGCTTGTCCTCCGGGGCGTCCCCGGCAGGCTTGTGGTCGACGAGCGCGTGGTCATCGAGCAGGTCGCGGTCGGCCTGGTCGACGTGCGGGTGAGACATCAGGCCGCGCTCCCACCTGTGCCCACGGATTCCAGACTTCCGATGTAGACGGCGATCTGAGCGTCGGTACTGAAACGGCGACGGCCGATCTTCACCGACGCCAGGGCACCGGACGCCCAGAGCTGAAACACGAGTGACCTGCTAATGCCACCCAGCTTGAGGCTGGTCGCCTCCCAATCGTTCACAGTTCCTCCTGTCGTTGTTTGTGACATTGACACCAGATTGTGTTGCACTTCGTGACATTAACATGGTTGTCGACAAACGCAACAACATCCGTGCAAGAATGTCGCAATGAGTGACACTGAAGGTGGATCCACGTGGCGTGGAGTGGGCGACGCCATCTCAGATGCGCGGGCGAAGGCCGGACTGAGCGCAGTGCAACTGTCGAATCGAACGCGCGATCTTGGTATCCCAATTCACCGTGTTGCCATCTCGAAGATCGAGGCCGGCGAGCGTGACATGACGGTCAGCGAGTTGATCGTGCTAGCGGTGGCACTGGACACCGCTCCGGTAATGCTGCTGTTTCCAGGCCCCTACGGCAGTGATGACCAGAATGGTCGTGTGTTGCCCGACATGGTGATGACGAAATTTGATGCAGCACAGTGGGTTTCTGGCCTCCTAGATAGGCCAACTCCCGCGCCAGGAACGAACTTCTTTCAGTACCGGGCCAACCTAAAGGCCCTGCGCGAAGCTCGGATCATCGACGAACTAAAGGTGCGCCAGACTTCACTACTGCGAGTACTCGCCGACTACGAAGGTGACGACAGTAGAGAGGCGGAGGCTATCCGCCATACCCTCACTCAGCAGCTCGCGGCCATTAGTGACGACATTGCCCGTTCGGAAGGCGAGGAGCATGCCTAGGCAGCGGATGGCGCCCGGCGAACACGGCAAGATCACTGATTCCCGGCGCGGTGAAATCTTCTACGCGACAACGTATGTGCGCCTGCACAGCGGCAAGTTGCGTGAGCGTGAGGCGTCGTCTCGGAAGTCTGCCGAGGATGCCCGGCGGGAACTGAAACGCCGCATCGCGGTCGAGCTCGCGGCCGGGGAACCGACCGGCGTAATCAATCAGCGCACAACACTTTCCGAGTTGTTCGAGGCGTGGGTAGCGACAAAGGTTGTCGAGGACGGCCTGAGACCGCAGACCGAACGCAAGTACCGCGACGTGTGGCGGCTCCACGGACACAACCAGCTCGGCGCGCTACGCATCGCGGAGCTGGCCACCAGCCGCGCCGACGCACACTTTCGAGAGCTGCCGGTGTCGGCCGGGAAGCTCGCGCGAATCGTGCTCGGCGGCATGTACGGACTCGCGGCCCGCCACGATGTCATCCGGTCCTCACCGATACGCGAAACCAAGTTGCCCAAGTCGGAGTCCAAAGAGATCCGGGGGCTGACAGCGATTGAGTTCGAGCAGGTGCGGCAGGCAGTGGCGACGTATGCAGCACCGACCGCCGGCCGATCAGGTCCACGCCGCGGCGCGATGCTCGCGGCTTATGTTGAGCTGCTCGCGGCGACAGGCGCGCGGCCGTCCGAAGTGCTGGCGATCCGCTGGCACGAGGTCGACCTTCTCGCAGATCCGCCCACCGCCACGATCACCGGCACCCTGCTCGACCACGGCGTGATACCAGGCAGGCCACTCCACCGGCAGGACAGCCGCAAGGGTGACGCTCCCCCGCACACGGTCACACTGCCGGCGTTCGGCGTCCAGGTGCTCACGGAGCTTTACGGGGAGACCGGTCCGGACGGGGTCGTACTCAAGAACCGGGACGGCGGTCTCGTGAGCGCATCGAATATCGCCAGCTCGCTCCGCGACGCCCTGGAGCCACACGAGGATCTGCGGTGGGTGACGCCTCACTCAGTCCGGCGGTCGGTGGCCACGGTCGTAAGGGACGGGCTGGGCGTCGAGGCAGCGCAGCAGCAGCTTTCTCACGCGCAGTTGGCGACGACCGAGGGCCATTACGTGCAGCGGGTCACGGCGGGTCCGGATGCCCGCGCGGTGCTGGAGAAATGGGCCGGCAACGGCACCTGAGAATCGAATCTGCGGGGAAAGTACGGAAAATGGGAAGGCGGTGTTTGCCAGCTAACTGGTAAACACCGCCTGAACTGCAACTACTGCTCCCCCGCTTGGACTCGAACCAAGAACCGTCCGATTAACAGTCGGAAGCTCTGCCAATTGAGCTACAGGGGAATGATGCGGAACAGACTCTAGCGCATGCACCCGGCTGCTCCCGAATCGCCACGTCAGACGCCCCTTGGGCGCGAACCCGGCTGCGTGAGGCAGGATATAGGCAATCTGTTGTCACCGTGAGGGGAGCCCTGTGTTCCGGTTCGTGTTCGTACTGGGGGTCGGCTATGTGTTGGGCGCGAAAGCGGGCCGGCGCCGATACGAGCAGATCTCTGCCACCTACAAAGCGGTCACCGAGAACCCGGCGACCAAGGCCGTACTGGACGCCGGGCGCCGCAAGGTGGCCGACCGGGTGTCACCCGATCCGGCGATGGTGAGATTGACGGCGATCGACGCCGAGACGTCGGTGCTGCACCCCGAGCAGGCCGACGTCGAGACGCCGAACCCGCAGAACGGGAAGAGCTTCTAACTCAGCCGAACGGGATGCTGGTGTTCCAGGTGTTGCCCGGGAAGATCGGCGAGGTGCAGAAACCGCCGTTGCACAGCCCGGCACCAGGGGTACCGACGGCCACACCGTTGCCGTTGGAGGTGGACAGGCAGTTGCCGTCCTCCTTGTTGCCGAACCAGGCCAGGCAGGCCGGACCGGCCTGCGTGGACGCGTCGGGAGTCGTCGAAAGTGCCAGCGCGGGCGCCGCAACGGCGGCGACCGCGAAGGCGCCGGCGAAGAGGAACTTGCGTGTCTGATCGCTCAGAGATGCCACGGCGAAAGCCTTTCTAGACAGTTAGCTGCACACTCACTGTAACGCGTGCGTCACGATCATGCAGTCAAGTCGTCACCGCTGGCCTGCTCCAGCAGGCTGCGGCGGTAGGTCTCCATGGCCACCAGGTCCCCGAACAGGGCGTGGTACTCGTCGCTGTTGTCCACCGGGGACATCCGCTGCAGCTTCGACTTGACCTCGGCGATCTGGCGGCCGACCGACACTTCCTGCAGCCGGGCCAGCACCCCGGAGATGTAGCGGGCCAGCTTCTCGTCGTCCTCGATGCGGATGGCGTCCACCGAGAGCTCGTTGATCAGGTTGGCCGCCTCCGGTGAACCGGCCATATCGCGCACGGTGTCGATCCACTGGCCGCCCGAGAGCCCGGACGTCATGCCGCCGGCTGCGGCAATGGCCGTGCGTACCGCGGCATAGCCGGGGTGGGTGAAGTTCTCGACCGACAGGCTGTCGAACACCGGCCCGGCCAGCCCCGGGTACTGCAGCGCCGACTTGAGCGCCTCGCGCTGGGGCCGCAGGATCGGGTCCCGCGGATCGGGGCGCGATACCGACACCTGAGGCCGTGACGGCGGTTCGGCGCCCGAGCGCCGGTTCGAGGTCGCCGCGCCACGACCATTGGTGCGTCCGCCCTTGCGGCCGGCTTCCTCACGGACCCGGCCGAGCACCTGGCCGACGTCCTGCCAGCCCACCCAACCGGCCAACTGGCGGGCGTACTCGTCGCGCAGCGTCGGATCCTTGATGCGCGCCACCATCGGGACACAGCGCCGCAGTGCCGACACCCGGCCCTCCGCGCTGTCCAGATCGTGATCGGTCAGCGCGGTGCGGATCGCGAACTCGAACAGCGGGGCGCGGCGGGCCACCAGGTCACGCAGCGCACCGTCACCGGAGCGCAGCCGCAGATCGCAGGGATCCATCCCGTCGGCGGCCACCGCGACGAACGACTGCCCCGCCAGGTTCTGCTCGCCCTCCAGGGCCTTCACCGCGGCGGCCCGGCCGGCGGCGTCGCCGTCGAAGACATAGATGAGCTCACCTCGAAAGAAGTTGTCGTCCATCATGAGTCGGCGCAACATCGAAAGGTGCTCGTCACCGAACGCGGTACCGCAGGCGGCGACCGCGGTGGTCACCCCGGCCTGGTGCATGGCCATCACGTCGGTGTAGCCCTCGACCACCACGGCCTGATGCCCCTTGGCGATATCGCGCTTGGCCAGGTCCAGACCGAACAGCACGTGAGACTTCTTGTACAGCACCGTTTCCGGGGTGTTGACGTATTTGGCTTCCATATGGTCGTCATCGAAGAGCCGGCGGGCACCGAACCCGATGGTCTCCCCCGATGACACCCGGATCGGCCACAGCAGCCGGCGGTGGAACCGGTCCATCGGGCCGCGTTTGCCCTCCCGGCTCAGCCCGGCCGCCTCCAGCTCCTTGAACTCGAAACCCTTGCGCAGCATGTGCTTTGTCAAGGTGTCCCAGCCCGACGGCGCGTAACCGCAACCGTACTTGGCGGCGGTCTCGCCGTCGAAGTTGCGCTCGATCAGGTACTGGCGGGCCGGTGCGGCCTCCTCGGAGCGCAGCGCCTCGGCGTAGAACTCCTGGGCGGCGGCGTTGGCGGCGATCAGCCGGCTGCGGCTGCCCCGGTCACGCTGCACGTGGGTGGCCGAGGCCCCCGTGTAGGTGACGGTGTAGCCGACCTTGTCGGCGAGCAGTTCCACGGCCTCGACGAACGTGACGTGCTCGATCTTCTGCAGAAAGGCGTACACGTCACCGCCCTCACCGCAGCCGAAGCAGTGGAAGTGCCCGTGGTTGGGCCGCACATGGAAGGACGGGGATTTCTCGTCGTGGAACGGGCAGAGCCCTTTCAGCGAGTCCACCCCGGCCTTGCGCAGCTGGACGTAGTCGCCCACCACATCTTCGATGCGGACACGTTCGCGGATGGCGGCGATATCGCGATCGGGGATGCGGCCCCGGCCACCCCGTGTCGTGTCGATACCGGCCATCCGGGCAGTCTATCGGCCCGTCACAAGGGTCGCGGTGAGCGCACTTCGTGCACTCGCTCCAGCCGGGACTCGGTGTAGGACGCGATCTGGTCGATCACCACACGCAGCCGGGCGCCGTCATCGACGGCCTCGGCGAATTCGAGCGCGAACTGCGGATCCAGACCGCTGGGCGCCTGCGCCCACAGCGCGAGCGCGACCTCCCGGATGAGCGTGCGCTGGTCGGCCTGCACCTGCAGGTGACGGTGGTCGGACATGATGAATTGCAGGGCCAGCATCTTGAGCACCGCCACCTCGGCACGGACCAGATCCGGGACCTGCAGATCGGTGTCGAACCGGCGCAGCGGTCCGGGGCCCGCCGCGGCGCGGGTCTGTGAGATTGCGGCGTTGGCGAAGCGGCCGACGAACTCGCTGGTCAGATTCTTCAGCGCCACCGAGGCCGTCAACGTGCCGTCGTACTTGCCGACCGCCTCCACGACCGGCATCTCCGACAGCCTCGAGGACGCGTCGAGCAGTTCGTCATGGCTGATCGCCGGGAACGCCTTCGCGCCCAGGTCCGCCAGCGCGGTGGCGGCATCGGCGTCGGCCAGCACCCGCAGGTCGATGCGCCCCGAGATGACGCCGTCCTCGACATCGTGCACGGAGTAGGCGACATCGTCGGCCCAGTCCATCACCTGGGCCTCCAGGCATGGCCGTCCGGCCGGCGCCCCGTCGCGCAGCCAGCCGGCCGCGACGAGGTCGTCGCTGTAGAAACCGAACTTCTTCGGATTCTCGGCACGGGTCCACGGGTACTTGGTGACCGCGTCCAGCGCCGCCCTGGTGAGGTTCAGTCCCGCGGAACGGCCCTCGGCGTCAAGCACTTTGGGTTCCAGCCGGGTCAGGATCCGCAAATTCTGGGCGTTGCCCTCGAACCCGCCGAAGGCGTCGGCGATCTCGTTGAGCGCGCGTTCACCGTTGTGTCCGTAGGGCGGGTGGCCGATGTCGTGGGCCAGCCCGGCCAGATCGACCAGATCCGGGTCACACCCCAGCCCGACGGCCATGCCGCGGCCGATCTGGGCCACCTCCAGGGAGTGCGTCAGCCGGGTGCGTGGGGTGTCGCCGTGCCGGGGACCGACCACCTGGGTCTTGTCGGCGAGCCTGCGCAGCGCGGCGCTGTGCAGCACGCGGGCGCGGTCCCTGGCGAAGGCGGTGCGGTGCTCGGTATCGGTCCCGGGCAGCGCGCTACCCTTCGGCGACTCCGGCACCAGCCGCTGCCGGTCGAAGTCGTCGTAGGGGTCGGATGTGTCGCGTTGCGTTGCCACCGCCGCACAGTCTGCCAGCAGCGCTGCCGCCGATCGGACATGCCGCCGCCGAGGAGCGCCCGTGTTCACTAGATTGACGGCATGCGTATCGCCCGTTTGCTCAGTGTGGCCCTTGCGGTACTGACCGCCGGTCTCCTGCTCGCGCCCGCCGCCGCGGGGCAGCCGCCGTTCCGGCTGTCCAGTTATGTGGTGGATGAGGCGAACGCGCTGAGCGCCGCCGACATGACCGAGGTGACTCAGGCGATCGACAAGCTCTACACCGACCGCAAGGTCCGGCTGTGGGTGGTGTTCGTCGACTCGTTCTCCGGCTCACCGGCCGCGGACTGGGCCCGGGCCACCATGCGGACCAGCGATTTCGGCGACCACGACGCGCTGCTGGCGGTGGCCACGACCGACCGCGCCTACGCGCTGCTGGCGCCCACCGCGGCCGCCGGCGGTGTCGATGTGGATGCCCTGCGCCGCAATCAGGTGGAGCCCGCGCTGCGCGCTCAGCAGTGGGCCGGGGCGGCGGTCGCGGCGGCCGAGGGTCTCGACAGGCCCGCCGGCTCGTCCTCGACATCGTCGGGATCCTCTGATTCCGAACTGAACTGGTTCGGTGTGCTGGTGATGCTGGCCGTCATCGGCCTTGCGGTGGCCGGCCTGCTGCTGTGGTCCCGGCGCCGCAAGCGCAAGCGCCGGGAGGCCGATCTCGCGGCCGCCCAGCGCATCGATC
Source organism: Mycobacterium sp. (assembly GCA_034520035.1). Classification (GTDB taxonomy): domain Bacteria; phylum Actinomycetota; class Actinomycetes; order Mycobacteriales; family Mycobacteriaceae; genus Mycobacterium. Next base: position 46,970 of record JAXHOA010000087.1, read on the forward strand.
CGGCCGACCCGAGCGCGCTGGCGGCGGTGCCGCTGGACACCCTCGACGAGCTGTCCCGCTCCATCGTGGTCGAGGTCGACAACGCGGTGCGCACCAGCGAGAACGAATTGGCGCTGGCCGTCGAGGAGTTCGGTGAGAAGGAGACCGCACCGTTCCGCACCGCGGTCACCGCCGCGAAGACGACGCTGGCCCAGGCGTTCAACGTGCGACAGATCCTCGATGATGCGGTGCCCGAAACCCCGCAGCAGCGCCGCGATCTGCTGACCAGGGTGATCGTGGCGGCGGCCAAGGCCGATCGCGAACTCGACCGGCAGCGCGAGGCGTTTACGCAGCTGCGCGATCTGGTGATCAACGCGCCCACCCGGCTCGACGCACTCACCCAGCAAATGGTCGATCTCACCGCCCGCATCGCACCGGCCGAACAGACGCTGGGCGGGCTGCGTCAGCAGTTCTCCCCCACGGCGCTGCACTCGGTGACCGACAATGTCGAGACCGCCAAGCACCGGCTGGCATTCGCCGACCAGAACATCACCAACGCCCGGACGCTGGTGGCGCGCCCGGCCGGACGCCAGGGCGGCCTGGTGGATGCCATCCACGCCGCCGAGTCCTCGCTCGGCCAGGCCAGGACCATGCTGGACGGGATCGACAGCGCCGCCACCGATATCAACCGCGCGATCGCCACCCTGCCCGAGGCGATCACCGACATCCAGAACGGGATCAAGGCTGCCGGTACCCAGCTGGCGCAGGGCGGTATTGCCGGCGCCGACGCCCTGGCCGCCGCCCGCGATGCCGCAGTGCGGGCGGTGGCCGAGGCTCAGGCCACCGGCAATACCGACCCGCTGGGCGCCTTCACCGCCCTGACCCAGGCCGACGCCGACCTGGACCGGCTGCTGGACACCGTGGCCGAGGAGCGCGCGGCGGCCGAACGGCTACGCCGCGCATTCGAACAGGCGTTGTTCTCCGCGCAATCCCGAGTTCGCGGTGTCTCGGATTTCATCGACACCCGCCGCGGCAGCATCGGGCCCGAGGCGCGCACCCGGCTCGCCGAAGCCGTACGCCAACTGCAGGCCGCGCAGGACAAGCAGGGCACCAATCTGCCCGAGGCGATCGCGCACGCCAACGGTGCGGCAATGCTCGCCGGGCAGGCCCAGACGATCGCCAACAGCGATGTCGCCAAAACCCAACAGCAATACAACAATTACGGCGGCTTCGGTGGCGGCGGTGGCTCGAATACCGGCGCGATGATCGGTGGCATCATCATCGGCAACATCCTGTCCGGTGCGTTGCGCGGCGGTATGGGGGGTGGCGGCGGATGGAGTTCCAGCACATTCGGCGGCTCCGGCGGCGGAGGGTTCAGCGGGGGTGGGATGAGCGGTGGCGGCGGCCGGTTCTAGGGCTGCGTCCGGATCATCGGTTGCCGCCGTCGCGGCCCTCCCGGTCGCCCAAGGCCTGATAGCCCTCGCCGAGATCGCGGATCCGGGCTGCGATGCCGTTCATATCGGCGTTGGACCGTCGCAGGATCTCGGCGACCTCGCCGACACCGCGTGACACCACCGCGATGAGGGCACGCTCACCGGCCGCGTTGGGCGGCACGCTGGCCGCGGCGCTCAACACCCACTGTTTGACCGCGTCCAGGTCCCGCCGCCCCGCCGCCACCACCTGCGCCGACCGGTCCACCTCGGATCCCAGGCGCCGATCGAGTTCGGCGAGCCCGCCGATCGTGCCGACGAGCCGTTCGTTGCGACCCGAATAGGCCTCGGCCGCGGCGCCCGTCCAATGCTCACCGGGCGCGGCCGAGGCGACCACGCGGTGCAACTCGTCGAGTGTGCCGCTGCGGTCGAACTCCGCCCCGCCGACCGGCGTGCCCTCGCCGAGCGTCGCGCGGGCGCTGTCCCACGTCGAAAGAAATGCCCCCAGAACGCTGATCGTCGCCCCCTTTGGTCCCTCGACTCACATCCTAAATGGGCCCAGAGTGCCTCCGGCGCAGCAATTCGGGCTACCTGCTGTTGTGGTCACTCCTCGGCGAGCGTGCGTGTCTGCTGGGCAACACACCGCGCTCTCAGCCGAGTCTGCGCACGCTCATGCCGCGGCGGAACGCGACAACTCGAACTCGAGGCGTCGCAGGAAGTCGCCCGGCCGTCGCCGGACATCGTCGGCCACGATCGACAACAGGGTCCAACCCATTTCCTGCAGGGCGGCACGCTTCTGCCGGTCCCGAGTGAAGCTGGCGGGGTCGCTGTGCCAGTCGAAGCCGTCGTACTCGACGGCCAGCTTGTGAAGCGGCCAGGCAAAATCGAGCCGCCAATGCCGTCCGGAGCGGTCGATGATCTCGTACTGGAGATCCGGCATCGGCAGTTTCCCGTCGAGCATCACCAGACGCGCTTCGCTTTCCATAGGCGACTCCGCAGCAGCCGCCGCATGCGGAACCAGCTCCCGCACATGGACAATGCCGCGGCGACCATGTTGGTCCGATACCGCATCGAACAGCTGTCCGCGATCACAGGCGCCGGTCCGCATTGCCGCATCCAGAGTTGCCAGCGCACGCGGACGACGCAGAGCGCGGGCGACTTCGACCGCCGTCCATGCCGCAGTAGTGGCCCCTCGACCGTCGACCATCGCGAGCGGCGCACCGTCACGGCGGTGGATGATCAGACCATCAGATGCCCGCAGTTGATGGCCATCGGGATTGAGCACGTGCAGGTCAATCACGTCTTCGGTGTCGAAACCATATGCTGCGGCCGCGGTTCCGAGGCACATGACGACCGGCTCACCCGCCCGAAGGTCAAGTCCGCGAAGGCGGGTGAGGTTGTCCGGTTCCGCACCCGAGTACACGCCCGGCCACACCTTGATCAGCTGACCCGTCCGGATCCCGCTGTCGAGCCGACTGCGACTCAATACATTCAGTAGTTGGGCGGTGGTGGCGACCCCACCCTGGCGCGCGAGCAAGGCGGCAACGTCATCGGCCATGCAGCCGATCGTCGGTCAGGCGGGCCGGCCTTCACGACCCCCGTCATCGAATCTGGGGATGGATCGGCGACTGTGTACAACGCTGCCCCCGCGAGCGTGCGTCAACTCGGCTCCCGCTGCGGCGTGTCTGCCAACAGACACGCACGCTCGCGGGGAAAGGGTCAGCAGCCCTTCAACCGCACGGCGAGGTAGTTGGACACCTCGGAGATGGCCACCCGCTCCTGGGTCATGGCGTCGCGCTCACGGATGGTGACCGCGTGGTCGTCGAGCGAATCGAAGTCCAGCGTCACGCAGAACGGGGTGCCGATCTCGTCCTGGCGGCGGTAGCGCCGCCCGATCGCGCCGGCATCGTCGAACTCGACGTTCCAGCTCTGCCGCAGCTCGGCGGCGAGATCCTTTGCCTTGGGCGACAAGTCGGCGTGCCGCGAGAGCGGCAGCACCGCGGCCTTGACCGGGGCCAGCCGCGGGTCGAGCTTGAGCACGGTGCGCTTGTCCACCCCGCCCTTGGCGTTCGGGGCCTCGTCCTCGGTGTAGGCATCGACCAGGAACGCCATCAGCGAGCGGGTCAGACCGGCCGCCGGTTCGATCACGTACGGCGTGTAGCGGGTGTCCGAAGCCTGGTCGTAGTAGGACAGATCCACGCCGGAAGCCTTTGCGTGGCTCGACAAGTCGTGGTCGGTGCGGTTCGCGATGCCCTCCAGCTCACCCCACGGGTTGCCGGCGAAACCGAACTTGTACTCGATATCGGTGGTGCCCGCGCTGTAGTGCGACAGCTTCTCCAGCGGGTGCTCGTAGAGGCGCAGATTGTCCGGGTCGATCCCGAGATCGGTGTACCACTTCAGCCGCGTCTCGATCCAGTACTTGTGCCACTCCGGCGCGGTGGACGGCTCGACGAAGAACTCCATCTCCATCTGCTCGAACTCACGGGTGCGGAAGATGAAGTTGCCCGGGGTGATCTCGTTGCGGAAGCTCTTGCCGATCTGGCCGATACCGAACGGCGGCTTCTTGCGGGCGGTGGTCACCACATTGGCGAAGTTGACGAAGATGCCCTGCGCGGTCTCCGGGCGCAGGTAGTGCAGACCATCCTCGGACTCGATGGGGCCGAGGTAGGTCTTGAGCATCATGTTGAAATCGCGCGGCTCGGTCCACTGACCCTTGGTGCCGCAGTCGGGGCAGCCGATCTCGCTCATGGGGACGTCATCGGGCTCCCCACCCTTCTTGAGCGCGTAAGCCTCCTGCAGGTGATCCTGCCGGTGCCGCTTGTGGCAGTTCAGGCATTCGACGAGCGGGTCGTTGAACACCGCGACGTGCCCGGAGGCCACCCACACCTGGCGGGGCAGAATGATCGCGCTGTCCAGGCCGACGACGTCATCGCGGCCGGTGACCACCGAACGCCACCACTGCTTCTTGATGTTCTCCTTGAGCTCCACCCCGAGTGGTCCGTAATCCCAGGCGGACTTGGTACCGCCGTAGATCTCGCCCGACTGGTAGACGAGGCCACGGCGTTTCGCCAGGTTTGCAACGGTCTCAATGATCGAGGAAGACGGAGCCACGGCTCAACAGCGTAGCGATGAGACCGCGACCCCCTCGCCGCGGAGTCCCCGCCAAACCATTGACATGCGCAGATGTGCATGTAATCTGGCTGCATAATGAAAACCGTTTCCACTACCAGCCATGAGCACGAGCATGCCAGCTCACCGTTCCCCGAGCTACCGTCACGCGAGATCCTGGACATCACCGGGGATCTGCTACGCGCACTGGCCGCACCGTTGCGCATCGCCATCGTGCTGCAACTGCGTGAATCCCAGCGCTGCGTGCACGAACTCGTCGACGCACTGGACGTGCCCCAGCCGCTGGTCAGCCAGCACCTTCGCATCCTCAAATCCGCCGGCGTGGTGGCCGGGGAACGCAGCGGCCGCGAGGTGATGTACCGCCTCGTCGACCATCACCTCGCCGAGATCGTGGTGGCGGCCGTCACCCACGCCGCCGAGGACACCGCATGACCCCCGTGGTGCGCTCGACGAGGCAGCGCGCGGCGATCTCCGCGCTGCTCGACGATGTCGCGGACTTCCGGTCCGCGCAGGAACTGCACGACGAACTGCGCAAACGCGGCGAGGGTATCGGGCTGACCACCGTGTACCGCACACTGCAGTCCATGGCCACCGCCGGCCAGGTCGACACCCTGCGCACCGACACCGGGGAATCGGTGTACCGGTTGTGCTCGCAACATCACCACCATCACCTGGTGTGCCGGATCTGCGGTGCCACCGTCGAGGTCGAGGGTGGCGCCGCCGAGGTGTGGGCCGACCAGGTCGCGGCGCAGCACGGTTTCACCGATGTCAGCCACACCATCGAGATCTTCGGGGTGTGCGGGAAGTGCGCCAAGGTCAGCTGACGCGCACGAACTCCAGCACCGGACCGACGGTCAGCGGGGCGAGCTCGATATCGCCGGGTGCGTGTGGGTCCACCCACGCCATCTCGACGATCTCGGCGCCCGGTTGTGGTCGATCGTCGAGGCTGACCAGGAACAGGTCGGCGGCGACGCGATGGCCGGGCTCGTTGGCCGCCGCCGCGTCGTGATGTCCCAGCGAGCGGATGGAATCCTGGACCACGCCGGCGCCGAGTTCTTCGCGGATCTCCCGGCACAGCGCCTGCACCGGTGTCTCGCCCGGTTCGATCTTTCCGCCGGGCTGCATGAACGCCGTGGTCCCGCGCTTGCGGACCACCAGCACATGGTTGCGGTCGTCGAGCACGACGGCCGCAACGATCCGGATCACCGGGGTCACGTCAGCGTGCGCCGCACGTCTGCGCCGGTGGACAGCACCATCATGATCAGCGTGCCGAGCGCCTCGTCGGACAGGCCCGAACCCGGAAAGTTGTAGCGCAGCAGCACATCCGCTGATGTGTCATCCTTCTCGGCCAGTGACACCGTGCCCAGCAGGGTGCCCCGGGTGTGCTCGGACACCGTGGCGCGCAGCTCGTCGTCCAGCGGCAGGTCCCAGGCCAGGACCTGGTTGAGCGACACCATGTCCAGCCCCTCGCCGACGCTCACCACCCGCAGCGAGGCGAAGGTGCCGTCGTGGTGCACGGTCAGCGCACCGTCGTCCTCACGGGTCGCCGTCAGCAGCGCCTCGGCGATGGCCGAGAGCCGATCCTCGAGCGGTGACATTCCCGGGTCGCTGCGCTCCTGCCCGCCGGATGCCATCAGGCCCGCCCGAAGCGGCGGTTGCGGTTGACGTATTCCTCGCATGCCGCCCACAGGTCCCGACGGTCATAGTCGGGCCAGAGCTTGTCCTGGAAGACGTACTCGGCATACGCCGCCTGCCAGATCAGGAAGTTGCTGGCCCGCTGCTCCCCCGATGTCCGGATGAACAGGTCGACATCGGGAATGTCGGGGCGGTGCAGGTGCTTGGCGAAGGACGCCTCACTGATGCGATTCGGATTGACCTTGCCCGCAACCGCCTCTTCGGCGAGTTGCCTTGCCGCCTCGACAATCTCGGTGCGGCCCCCGTAGTTCACGCAGTAGTTGACGGTGATGACGTCATTGCCGACCGTCATCTGCTCGGCGATGTCGAACTCCTTGATGACGCTGCTCCACATGCGCGGCCGCGAGCCCACCCAGCGCATGTTGACACCCATGGCGTCCAGGTTCTCGCGGCGGCGGCGGACCACCTCGCGGTTGAAGCCCATCAGGAAACGCACCTCTTCGGTGCTGCGCTTCCAGTTCTCGGTGGAGAAAGCGTAGACGCTCAGGTGTTTGATGCCCAGTTCGATGGCGCCGCAGGTGATATCGATGAGGACGGCCTCACCCATCTTGTGTCCCTCGGTGCGGCCCAGACCGCGCTGGGTGGCCCACCGGCCGTTACCGTCCATGACGACGGCGACGTGGTTGGGTACCTGGTCGGCCGGGATCTGCGGAGCAGCCGCCTTCGACGGATGCTGCGGCGGCCGGGAGAACGTGCCGTTGGTGCGCGGCGGCAGCTCCGGGAACACCACCGGCCACGTCGAGACGTCCGGGAAAACCGGGTAGTCCTCAGGCGCCGGGGGCAGCTGCGGGTACGTGGTCTTGCCCCGTTTGGTAGCCATGGGCCATATCCTGCCCGACCACCCCTGCTCCGCGTTCAACGGCCGCGGTATCAACTCTGTATACGCGCTCCACCAGTGGCAATGTCCGCAGTTGACGTTCCAGGTGCCACTGCAGATGCGCGGCCACCAGCCCGCTGGCCTGGCTGCGATGCGATGAGGTGGACGCCTCGGCGAACTCCCAGTCACCGTCGTGCAGCGCGATCATCAGATCCATCACGGCCTGCGCGGGGGTGGCGGCCCCCGACGGCCGGCAGTGCACGCACACGCTGCCGCCCGCGCCCACGTGGAAGGCCCGGTGTGGTCCGGGCGCCGCGCACCGGGCGCATTCGGTCAGCGACGGCGCCCAGCCCGCGATCCCCATCGCCCGCAGCAGGTACGCATCGAGGACCAGCTCGCGGGGACGGCGGCCCTCGGCCACCGCCCGCAGCGCCGCCACCGTCAGGCTGTGCAGCGCGGGCACCGGGGCGCGTTCCTCACCGGCGAGGCGCTCCGCGGTCTCCAGCACCGCGCAGGCACAGGTGTAGCGGCCGTAGTCGCTGACGATGTCGACGGCGAACGCATCGATGGATTGCACCTGGGTGACGATGTCGAGATTGCGCCCCGGGTGCAGCTGAACGTCGATGTGCGCGAAAGGCTCCAGCCGCGCCCCGAACTTGCTCCGGGTCCGGCGCACTCCCTTGGCCACCGCACGGACCACGCCGTTCTCGCGGGTGAGCAGAGTCACGATCCGGTCGGCCTCACCGAGCTTGTGCTGGCGCAGCACCACCGCTCGATCCCGGTACAACCGCATCGGGACAGTGTGTCACCGCGCGGTGACATCGACCGCACCGCAACGCCGGATATCCTCAAACCCAGTATGGCTCTCACCCCGAAAACGCCCGTCCGCATGACTCCTGCGCCCAGATTTCCCACTCTCACCCAACTGCAGTACCGACTCGCCAGCGGTTCGGTCACGTCCGACCAACTGGTGCGCAGGTCCCTGGCGGCCATCGAGGCCAGCCAGCCAGCCCTGAATGCCTTCCGGGTGGTGCTGACCGAGCGGGCGCTGGCCGATGCCGCCGAAGCAGATCGCAAACGCGCTGCCGGGCAGCAACTTCCACTGCTGGGAATCCCGATCGCGGTCAAGGATGACGTGGACGTGGCGGGGGTGCCCACCCGGTTCGGCACCGACGGGGAACTGCCGGTCGCGACCGCCGACGCCGAGGTGGTGCGGCGGTTGCGGGCGGCCGGTGCGGTGATCGTCGGCAAGACCAACACCTGCGAGCTGGGTCAGTGGCCGTTCACCAGCGGCCCGGGATTCGGCCACACCCGCAATCCGTGGTCACGCGAGCACAGTCCGGGTGGGTCCTCCGGGGGCAGCGCCGCCGCGGTGGCCGCCGGTCTGGTGACCGCCGCGATCGGATCCGACGGCGCGGGCAGTGTCCGGATACCGGCGGCCTGGACGCATCTGGTCGGGATCAAGCCGCAGCGCGGCCGCATCTCGACGTGGCCGCTGCCCGAGGCATTCAACGGCATCACCGTCAACGGCGTGCTGGCCCGCACCGTCACCGACGCCGCCATCGTGCTCGACGCCGCCTCCGGTAACGCCGACGGCGATCTGCACAGACCGGCTCCGGTCCAGGTGTCCGACCATGTCGGTCGCGCCCCCGGCCCGCTGCGCGTCGCGCTGTCCACGGCCTTTCCGTTCAACGTGTTCCGTTCCGCGCTGCACCCGGAGATCGCGGCCGCGCTGCAGGGCGTCGCCGATCAGCTCGGGCAGCTCGGGCACACCGTCACCAGGGCCGATCCGGACTACGGGCTGCGGATGTCCTGGAACTTCCTGTCCCGTTCCACCTCGGGGCTGCTGGAGTGGCAGCAACGGCTGGGATCCGGCGTGACGCTGGACAGACGCACCGTCAGCAATATCCGGACCGGCTGGTTGCTGTCGCAACACACCCTGCGCAAGGCGCGGGCCGCCGAGGCACAGGCCCAGCGCCGGGTCGGCTGGATCTTCAACATCGCCGACGTGGTGCTCGCCCCCACCACCGCGCTGCCCCCGGCGCTGGTCGACGAATACGACGACCGCGGCCCGCTGGCCACCGACCGGGCCATGATCCGCGCCTGCCCGGTGACCTGGCCGTGGAACCTGCTGGGCTGGCCCTCGATCAACATCCCGGCCGGGTTCACCTCCGACGGACTGCCCATCGGGGTGCAGTTGATGGGTCCGGCCGACAGCGAACCCATGCTGATCTCCCTGGCCGCCGCGCTCGAGGGGGTGAACGGCTGGATGGCCAAGCAGCCGGAACCTTGGTGGGACAGTCCCGCGCTGACGTAAGGTCACCCCCTATGACGAACACCCGCCGTTGCGCCACGGCCGTCGCGGTGGCCGCCTTCGCCGCCGGGGCGGTGCTGGCCGCGCCCGCCAACGCCGACAACCGTCGACTCAACGACGGTGTGGTCGCCAACGTGTACACGGTGCAGCACAGGGCCGGTTGCGACACCGACATCAAGATCAACCCGAAGCTGCGCCTCGCCGCGCAGTGGCACACCAATGATGTGCTCAACAACCGGGCGCTCAACGGCGATATCGGGTCCGACGGCACGACCGTCGCCGACCGGGCCCGCAATGCCGGCTACGCCGGGCCCGTCGCCGAGACGGTGGCGATCAACCCGGCGCTGGCGATCAGCGGTATCGAGCTGATCAACCAGTGGTACCACCGACCGGACTACTACGCGATCATGGCCGATTGCTCGAATGTGCACATCGGCGTCTGGTCGGAGAGCCTTTTCGACCGCACCGTGGTGGTCGCGGTGTACGGCAAGGGTGACGGCGCTCCCCCGGTCCCGTCGGATATCCGGGACTTCGGCCAGGTGCCGGGCTGGACGCCTTAGAAGCCCAGCTTCCGCAGCTGCTTGGGATCACGCTGCCAGTTCTTGGCGATCTTGACCTGCAGCTGCAGATAGACCTTCGTTCCCAGCAGCTTCTCGATCTGGGTGCGCGCCGCGGTGCCCACCTCACGCAGCCGGGCACCGCCCTTGCCGATCACGATGCCCTTCTGGCTGTCGCGTTCGACATAGAGGATGGCGTGCACATCGATGAGGTCGTCGCGGCCCTCACGCGGGGTCACCTCGTCGATCACGACGGCCAGCGAGTGCGGTAGCTCGTCGCGGACGCCTTCGAGTGCGGCCTCACGGATGAACTCGGCCATGAGCACCTGTTCGGGCTCGTCGGTCAGTTCGCCGTCGGGGTAGAACGCCGGCCCCGGGGGAAGCTTGCTCACCAGGACGTCGATCAGCACATCGAGCTGCTCACCCTTGGTCGCCGACACCGGCACGATCTCGGCGGTGTCCCCGACCAATTCACTGACGGCCATCAGCTGCGCCGCCACCTTGTCCCTGGGCACCTTGTCGATCTTGGTGACGATCACGATCAGAGTGGTCCTGGGCGCGACGGCCCGGATCTGCTCGTAGATCCACCGGTCGCCCGGTCCGATCGCCTCATCGGCGGGCAGGCACAGGCCGATGACGTCGACGTCGGAGTAGGTGCCCTTGACCAGTTCGTTGAGCCGCTCACCGAGCAGGGTGCGCGGCCGGTGCAGACCCGGGGTGTCGACCAGGATGATCTGAAAGTCGTCGCGGTGCACGATGCCGCGGATGGTGTGCCGCGTGGTCTGGGGCCGGTTCGACGTGATGGCCACCTTCTCGCCGACCAGCGCGTTGGTCAGTGTCGACTTGCCGGTGTTGGGCCGGCCGACGAAACAGACGAAACCGGACCGGAATTCGTCGCTCACGGGGACACCAACGGCGTACCGGCACGGTCGGTGACGATCACCGTCGCCGTCGGGGACAGCTCGGTCACCGCACCGACACCGGGATCCTCGGCCGTTCCGCCGACCAGCACCGCCGCTTCCAGCCCGGCCGCGCCGCTGGACACCGCGGCGGCGACCGCGGCCTGCAACGCGGTCAGGCTCAGCGCCGACAGGTGCACGGGCGCACCGGCATAGGTGCGGCCGTCCAGGTCACGCACGGCGGCCCCCTGGGCGGCTTCCGCACGGCCCATCGCTCCGCGGGCCAGCACCACCAGCTTGTCGTCCTCGGCGTCCAGATCGCTCACGTGTCCTCCTCCGGTGGCGCTTCCGGGGCGATCAGCACAGTGCCGATCCGCACCCTTCCGCGATGGTCCGGGCCGCCTTCGGCCCGCAAACGCAATCCGTTCCAGCTGACCTGCGCGCCGGGCAGCGGCACCCGGCCGAGTTCGTGGGCGAGCAACCCGCCGACGGTGTCGACCTCCAGGTCCTCGCCGACGTCGAGGTCCTCGTACAGTTCGGTCAGATCTTCGATGGGCAACCGGGTGGAGACCCGGAACTGGTTGGAGCCCAGCACCTCCCAGGGCGCCACCTCGTCGGCGTCGTACTCGTCGTTGATCTCGCCGACGATCTCCTCCAGCACGTCCTCGATGGTGACCAGACCGGCGATCGCGCCGTATTCGTCGACCAGCAGCGCCATGTGCTTGCGGTCGCGCTGCATCTCGCGCAGCAGCGTGTCCAGCGGCTTGGAGTCCGGCACGAACACCGCCGGTCGCATCACCTCGCCGACGCGGGTGTCGACGGGGAATTCGGTATGGGTCTGCTGCACGAGATCCTTGAGGTAGACCACACCGACGACATCGTCGACGTTCTCCCCGATCACCGGCAGCCGGGAATGCCCGCTGCGCACGGCCAATGAGAGTGCCTGGGCCGCGGTCTTGTCCGATTCGATCCACACCATCTCGGTGCGCGGCACCATCACCTCACGGGCCGGGGTGTCGCCGAGCTCGAAGACGGACTGGATCATCCGCCGTTCGTCATCGGCCACCACACCGCGCTGCTGGGCCAGATCGACGACCTCGCGCAGTTCGATCTCCGAGGCGAACGGTCCGTTGCGGAAGCCCCGTCCCGGCGTCAGTGCGTTACCGATGAGCACCAGCAGCCGGCTGATCGGGGTCAGCAGGACCGAGATCGCGTGCAGCGGAAGGGCTGCCGACAATGCGATGGTGTACGCGTTCTGCCTGCCGACGGTCCGCGGACCGACACCGATGACGACGAAGCTGACCACCACCATCGTGGCCGCCGCGGCGAACAGCCCCCAGGCGACGCCCAGATAGCCGTCCAGATAGGACACCAGCAGGACGGTGGCGCTCACCTCACACGTGATACGGAGCAGCACCACGAGATTGATATAGCGGGGCCGATCCAGCAGCACACGTGCCAGCCGGGCGGCGCCGGGCCGCTCATCACGGACCATCTCCTCCACGCGGGCCAGCGAGGCGGTGCTGATCGCGGCGTCCACCGCGGCGAAGAGCCCACCGAGGCCGACGAGCAACACTGCGGCGAGCAGCGGGGCGAGGCCGGTCACTGCTGGTCGAAGTATCGCGACTTGTCCAACAGCCGGCGATCCTTCTCGATCTGCAGATCCTGGCGGTAGGACTCCACTTGGTCGGCCACCCATTCCTCGAGGAGGCGGCGCTGCAGGGCGAACATCTCTTTCTCCTCATCGGGTTCGGCATGGTCGTAGCCCAGCAGGTGCAGCACACCGTGCACGGTGAGCAGCGCCAGTTCCTGCCCGAGCGAATGCCCGGCCTTCTCGGCCTGAACGGCCGCGAACTCGGGGCACAGCACGATGTCCCCGAGCATGGACGGACCGGGTTCGGCCGCATCCGGGCGACCCCCGGGCTCCAGCTCGTCCATCGGGAAACTCATCACGTCGGTGGGCCCGGGCAGGTCCATCCAGCGCACGTGCAGGTCGGCCATCGCCGCGGTGTCCAGCAGCACCATCGACAGCTCGGCCGCCGGGTTCACGTCCATCTGCGCGATGACGAACTTCGCGACGCTGACCAGTTCCTGTTCGGAGACGTCCATCCCCGATTCGTTGGATACCTCGATGCTCATGCCGTTCCCTCGCAGGCTCGGGTCCCGCATGGCGGCTGTTGATTCGCTCCGCACGCGTCGCTCATCTGCGCGGCCGCCCGCCCGAAGACCTGCGCTGTGCGCGGTTGATCAGGTCCGGCTGCGCCTCGTGCCGTGAGTAGGCATCCACGATCGCGGAGACCAGCCGGTGGCGGACCACATCGGCGCTGGTGAGCTCGGAGAAGTGGATATCGTCGATGCCGTCGAGGATGTCGCTGGCCGCGCGCAGACCCGAACGCGCGCCACCGGGCAGATCGACCTGGGTGACGTCACCGGTGACGACCATCTTGGAGTTGAACCCCAGCCGGGTCAGGAACATCTTCATCTGCTCGGGCGTGGTGTTCTGCGCCTCGTCGAGGATGATGAACGCGTCGTTGAGCGAGCGACCGCGCATGAACGCCAGCGGTGCCACCTCGATCACGCCGGCCGCGAGCAGGTTCGGGATGGCGGCCGGATCCATCATGTCGTGCAGCGCGTCGTAGAGCGGGCGCAGGTACGGGTCGATCTTCTCGGTCAGCGTGCCGGGAAGGAAGCCGAGGCGCTCACCGGCTTCCACCGCGGGGCGGGTCAGGATGATCCGGTTGACCTGCTTGGCCTGCAGCGCGTGCACCGCCTTGGCCATCGCCAGGTAGGTCTTGCCGGTGCCGGCCGGGCCGATCCCGAAGACGATGGTGTGCGCGTCGATGGCGTCGACGTAGTGCTTCTGGTTGAGCGTCTTGGGCCGGATGGTCTTGCCGCGCCGGGACAGGATGTCCAGCGTCAGTACCTCGGCGGGCGAGGCGTCATCGGCGCCGGTGAGCATCGAGACGCTGCGCCGCACGGCGTCGGGGTTGAGCGGCTGGCCGCCGGGAGATCACCGCGGTCAGCTCGGTGACGACACGCTCGGCCAGTGCCACGTCGGCGGGCTCGCCGCTGACGGTGATGGCGTTACCGCGGACATGGATATCGGCGGTGAGCAGTTCTTCGAGGGCACGCAGGTTCTCGTCGGCCGAACCCAGCAGGCCCACGATGCTGTCGGGCGGAACAGTGATGCTGCTTCGTACCGGTCCGGGAATCGGACCAGCGGTCGTCTCGCGGGGCGTCACGTGCGGTTTCGTGCCTGCTTCCTGTGCTCTCTTGAAATATGTGCTCTTGAGATTGCTCCGCCGAGTTTACCGCCGGTCACCGAGCTGTCCCAATGCTTAGTTCGTCAGGTCCCAGCGGCTGGTCAGCACCCCGATCGCCCCGAGCGCCACCGCCGCGGCCGTCGAGGTGCGCAGCACCGAGGGCCCGAGCCGCACGGTGCGGGCGCCGGCACCGGTGAGCTCGGCCAACTCCTCGTCGCCGATCCCGCCCTCGGGGCCGACCACCAGCAGCACCGCCGCCGCGTCGGCCAGACCGATATCGGCCAGCGGCACCGTCGCGGACTCGTGCAACACCAGCGTCAGCGCGCCCGGCACCCGGGTCAGCAACTGCGCGGTGGAGATCAACCCCTCGATCTCGGGGACGCGGGCACGTCGGGACTGCCGGGCCGCCGACCGGGCCACCGCGCCCCAGCGCCGCAACCCCTTGTCGACCTTGGCCGCCGATTCCCAGCGGGCCACACAGCGCTGCGCCTGCCAGGCCAGGAAGCCGTCGGCGCCGGCCTCGGTGGCCAATTCGATTGCCAGCTCGGCACGTTCGGACTTGGGCAGGGCCTGGGCGACGGTCACCGACGGTCTCGGGCCGGGCACCTCGGTGACGTCGAGCACCCGGGCGGACAGCCGGCCCTTGGCGGCCTCCTCGACCACACAGTGCGCCACAGTCCCGTTGCCGTCGCTCAGATCGAGTTCCTCGCCCGGCCGGATCCGGCGCACATTGGACGCGTGGAAACCCTCGTCACCGTCGACGACGGCGATACCGCCCGCACCGGGCAGCGCGTCGACGTAGAAGAGCGCCCTACTCATGCGCGATGTCGCTGAGCCGACAACTAGCGGCCCGAGAACGTCTCACGCAGCCGGCTGAACAGCCAGCCGTTGTTGGCCCCGGCACCGCCATGGCTGGACTTCACCTCGGCGACATCGCGCGGGCGGTGCTCCTTGAGCTTGCGCAGCAACTCCGAATCGGTGCCGTCGAGCCGGGTCGGCACCAGCACCTCGATGTGGGCGTGCAGGTTGCCGCGCACCCCGGAACGCAGATGCGGCATGCCGTGCCCACGCAGGGTGGTCACCGCGCCGGGCTGGGTCCCGGGCGGGATGACCAGCTCGGTCGGGCCGTCGATGATGGCGTCGACGGTGACCGAGGTGCCCAGCGCGGCGTCGAACATCGGCACCGAGACCGTGCAATGCAGGTCATCGCCGTCACGGACGAAGATCTCGTGGGGCTGTTCGTGCACCTCGACGTAGAGGTCACCGGCCGGGCCGCCACCGGGGCCGACCTCGCCCTGGGCGGCGAGGCGTACCCGCATGCCGTCGCCGACCCCGGCGGGGATCTTGACGTTGATCTCGCGGCGGGCCTGCACCCGGCCGTCGCCGCCGCAGCGGTGGCACGGATCCGGGATGACCTCGCCGACGCCGCCGCAGACCGGGCACGGGCGCGAGGTCATCACCTGACCGAGCAGCGAGCGCTGCACCGTCTGCACCTCGCCGTGGCCCTTGCAGGTATCGCAGGTCTTGGGCACCGAGTTCCCGTGAGTGCCCTTGCCCTGGCACAGGTCGCACAGCACCGCGGTGTCGACCGCCACCTGCTTGGTCACACCGGTCGCGCACTCGGTGAGATCCAGCCGCATCCGCAGCAGCGAATCCGAGCCCGGGCGCACCCGGCCGATCGGTCCGCGCGAGCCCGCGCCGCCGCCGAAGAACGCCTCGAACACGTCGCCGAGCCCACCGAAGCCGGCGCCGGAGAAACCGCCGCCGCCCGCGCCCGCGCCCTCCAGCGGGTCGCCACCGAGATCGACGATGCGGCGCTTCTCCGGGTCGGAGAGCACCTCGTAGGCGAGCTGGATCTCGGTGAAGCGCGCCTGGGCGGCCTCATCGGGGTTGACGTCGGGATGCAGTTCACGCGCCAGCTTGCGGTAGGCGCGTTTCAGCTCCGAATCACTGGCGCCTTTGCTCACGCCGAGCAGACCGTAATAATCGCGTGCCACGCTAAAAACCTCTCTCGTGCCGCCGGCGGCGGCATTCCCTCATCGGGTGCCCAGGACTTCACCTATGTAGAGGGCAACGGCGGCGACGTTCGCGATCGTTCCCGGATAGTCCATCCGGGTGGGGCCGACCACGCCCATTCCGCCGTACACCTTGCCCGAGCTGCCGTAGGTGGTGCTCACCACCGATGTTCCCAGCATCTGCTCGGCCTCGGTCTCGTGCCCGATACGCACCGTGACCTTACCGGCCTGCTGTTGCACGGCGAGCAGCCGCAGCACCACGACCTGTTCCTCCAGCGCTTCGAGCACCGAGCGCAGCGACCCACCGAAGTCGGCGGTGTTGCGGGTGAGGTTGGCGGTGCCGCCCAGCAACAGCCGTTCCTCGGTGTGTTCGACGAGGGTCTCGACCAGAACGGTCGCCGCGCGGCCCACCGCGTCGCCGAGACCACCGTGACCGTCCAGCGTGCCGGCCAGGTCGGCGACCGCCACCGACGCTGCCGACAGCGGTTTGCCCTCCAGCGCCGAACCCAGGCGTTCGCGCAGCTGAGCGAGTTGCCCGTCGTCGATGGCGTCACCGAGTTCGACGACCCGCTGGTCGACGCGGCCGCTGTCGGTGATGACCACCAGCAGCAGTTTGGCCGGCGTCAGCGCGACGACCTCCAGGTGACGCACCGTGGAGGCGGACAGCGTCGGGTATTGGATGATGGCGACCTGGCGGGTCAGCTGGGCCAGCAGGCGCACCGCGCGGCGCAGCACATCGTCGAGGTCGACGCCGGATTCCAGGAACGTCATGATGGCCCGGCGTTCGCTGGCGGACATCGGCTTCACATCGTCGAGGCGGTCGACGAACTCGCGGTAGCCCTTCTCGGTGGGCACCCGCCCGGAACTGGTGTGCGGCTGCGCGATGTAGCCCTCGGCCTCCAGAACGGCCATGTCGTTGCGCACCGTGGCACTCGAAACACCGAGGTTGTGGCGTTCGACCAGGGTCTTGGACCCGATCGGCTCCTGGGTCGCGACGAAGTCGGCGACGATGGCGCGCAACACCTCGAAGCGACGATCGTCTGCACTACCCATCTCTCACCACCTCAGTTCACCTGCCGTTGGCCGTTCGGTCTGCCGCCATTTTACGGGGATCAGCAGCGCAGATTCACCGCGACACAGATCACGTCGCGCACCGGGCACTCCGGCATCGTTCCGTAGGCAAAGACTTCGCCGACATTGCCCGTCGATTGCGGTTAATCTCACCTTCATGGGAGCCCGCCGGTGATCTTCAAAGGTGTCCGCGACGGCAAGCCCTATCCCGAACACAATCTGACCTACCGGCAGTGGGCCCAGATCCCCCCGCGCCAGATCCGGCTCGATGAGCTGGTGACCACCACGACGGTGCTCGCGCTGGACCGGTTGCTGTCCGAGGATTCGACGTTCTACGGCGATCTCTTCCCGCACGCGGTGCGCTGGCAGGGCATCGTCTATCTGGAGGAGGGCGTGCACCACGCGGTGCGGGCGGCGCTGCGCAACCGCACGGTGCTGCACGCCCGGGTCTACGAGATGGACGACGCGCTGCCGGCCTGACGCCGCAGCAGCACGAGCGCGGTGAGGATCTGCCAGGCGAAGATCGGGTAGACGCTGCCGCGTTCCCAGGCGCCCACCTGGGTCGGTGCGGCGGCCGTGACCAGCAGGCAGACCAGGCCCGACGCGCCCAGCGTGATCGACGTGGCCCGGTACGCCGTCGACGTGAGCAGACCCGATCCCGCCAGGGCGGCGGCGTTTCCGCCGACGATCGCCAATACCGCCCCGATGACATGCCACGGGTTGCCCTGCCCGCTGTACACGACGGCGATCAGCACATTGCCGATACCGTTACCGATGGCGAACACCAAGAACCACAATCGTTTTCGCGCTGTGGCGACGAGTAGCGCGGCGGCCGCGAAGCACACCCCTTGCAGGGCGAACGCCGCGTTCATCAACGGGGCCCGCGGGGAGACGGTGGGGTCACCGAGGGTGCTGATGTAGTCGGTGCCGTAGCGGTAGCCGGGCAGCGCTACCGCGGCGAATGCCTCGGCGGCCAGATACCCGGCCGCAGCCAGCAGCCACAGCAGCGCCGCGAGTCCCTCTTTCGCCGAAACTGTATTCCAGAGGGTCCTCACTCGATCTTTTCCATCACCGGTACAGTCTCGGCGCGCTTGTCGGTGGGGACAACCAAGATCACGCCATGGGGCACATCATCATCGGCAGTGAAGCGCTGAACGGCGGCATCCTCACCCGCCACGAGCTGCAGCATCACCATCGTCCCGTCTTCCCGAACGTGCACGCGCCGAAGAATCAGATCCTCACTCTGCAGGATCGCACCAACGCAGCGTGGCTGTGGACACGCCGTCAAGGCGTGGTGACGGGTGCCGCCGCATCGGCATTGCACGGTGCCGAGTGGGTGGACACCAACGTTCCGATCGAGCTGATCTGGAATTGCACCAGGCCGCCGCGTGGTCTGGTCGTCCGCAACGAACGACTCGCCGAGGACGAGATGACATGCCTGTCGGGCATTCCCGCCACATCTGCGGCACGTACCGCCATGGATCTTGGGCGGTTTCTGGCTCGGGGACCGGCGCTGGCGCGGCTCGACGCGCTGATGCGCGCGGTCGCGTTCGATCCCGTCGAAGTGCTGGCGCTCGCGGAGCGCTATCGCGGCGCGCGCGGGGTCGCCCGGCTCAAGGCGGTTCTCCCGCTCGTGGACGGCGGTGCAGCTTCGCCCCAGGAGACCCGGATACGGCTGATGTGCATCGACGCCGGCCTGCCCTGGCCGACGACGCAGATCGCCGTGGTCGACCAGTGGGGACGACACCTACGGACACTCGACATGGGTTGGGAAGAGTTCAAGGTGGCCGTCGAATACGACGGTGACCAACATCAGACCAGTCGTCCGCAGTACGTCAAGGACCACTGGGTGTTGCCGAGGCTGAGGGAGCTGGGGTGGAACGTCATCCAGGTCATCAGGGAAGACCACGGCGCCGACGTCGTCGACAGCGCCTACCGCGCGCTACGCGCCGGAGGATGGGACGGCAAGATGCACACCCGCATCGCCGAAACTGTAAGCGCGAAGGGAAAGTTCGAGTACCCGCCGTCCGGAATACAGTTTCGGCGAGAAGCGGGTCAGGACATGGCGTCGCGCAGGCTCTTGGGGCGCAGGTCGGACCAGTTCTCCTCGACGTAGGCCAGGCAATCCGCGCGGGTGCTCTCCCCGAACACCACCCGCCAGCCGGTGGGCACCTCGGCGAACGTGGGCCACAGGCTGTGCTGCTCTTCGTCGTTCACCAGGACGAAGAAGGCGCCGCCCTCGTCATCGAACGGATTGTTGCTCATCGGCTCTCCTCGCAGTGGCGTCGGATGTGGTGACAGACGCCGTCTTGGTGAAAATCTCAGAACCCAGCACCCGGTCGGACAGCCGGCCCAGACAGCTCAGGTTCGGGAATCCGGGGCCCTGGGTCAGCCCGGCCAGACCGGGCAGGAACAGCTTGGGCTCGACACCGTTGACCGACAAGTCATAGCCGATCGACTCCTGGATGCTGTCGGCGTCGAGCGCCTTGCCCATCCCCAGTTCCAGGACGTCGAGCGCATCTTGGCGCAGCAGCGGCACGAACCACATGGCGTTGGCGCCGGATCCGTCGATCACCAGATCGAAACCGTGCACCGTCTCCAGCCGCTCCCCGCCCCGTTCGGTCTGCAGGGTCAGCCGGATGCGTTCGTCGCGGGCCACCGCGTGGGCCACCCGACCCCGCAGATGCCGGATGCGGTCATCGGCGAGCAGCGCTTCCTGTACCCGCACCGAGAACACCCCGCGGTCGGTGCGGTTCATGGCGTCGCGCTTCTCGGCCAGCGTCAGGCCGGCCCAGTGGATGGGATCGGAGTACAGGGCGTTCTCGAAGAATCCTTCGCCGCGGGTGAACAGGGTGACCTGCGGGGAGATCACGGTGATGGTCGAGACCCGGTGTCGGAAGAGCTCATCGAGCATGGTACCCGCGGTCTCGCCGCCCCCGATCACCGCCACACGGTCCGCGGCGATCAGCTCGTGCTGGGCCGCCCGGTGCCAGAACTGAGCGATGGAGAGCACCCGCGGGTTGCCCGGCAGAATGGACCGCTCGGCCTGTCCCGGCCCGGTGACCATCAGCGCATCGGCGTGCACGGCACCCTCCCGGGTGACCAATTCCCAGCGCACCCCGTCATCGCCGTACTGCAACCCGATCTCGGACACCTCACCGTGGCGGACATTCATACCGGTGTTGTCGGCCACCCACGTCAGATACTGGCTCCAGCGTTTGTGCGTCGGGGCGGGCCGTCCGCGGTCGATCCACTCGGCGAACTGCCCGGTCGAGATCAGGTAGGACTGCCAGCTGTGCCCCATCATCCGCTGGTCCAGTTCGGCATTGCGCCGCGGCACCAGCGCCGACTGGTATGGGAACCCGATGTCCTTCTCCGGCCCGGTGCCAAGCCGGTGCTGGCCGTCGGTCCAGCCGCCGGCGGGCTGCCAGTTGGCGGCCACCGAGGTGCGTTCGATCGCCACCACATCGGGGGCGGCGGCCACGCCCATGGCACGCAGCTCGGCGGCCTTGGCCGCCACCGCGATCGCCTTCACGCCGGCACCGATGACGGCCAGCGTCGGGGTGGTGCTCGTCGGAGTGGATCTCTTGGGGTCAATTGTCACTGGATAACCTCTCGTAGAGCGTCCTGCCACAGCGCCTGCAGGGTGGCGACGTCATCGGCAGAAAGAATGTCGGGCAGCGTGCGCCACTGGGTCCCCAGTACCGGGGAGCCGTCCTTGTCGACCATCGCCACGTTCAGCGTGATCTCATGGTGCACCGCCAGATTCGGTTCAGGGATCCGGGACACCTGGGTCAGCAGGTCCCGATCCAGGGTCAGCACCGAACCTTTCGGCGCCTGGCGCATCCGGCCCAGGTAGTTCAGCAGGATCTGCGGGCCGCGGTGGGCACCGAGCCGTTCGGCGGTATCGCTGCGCAGGTAACGCAGTAGCGCGTAGTCGATACCGTCACCGGGGATCGCGGCAAGTTCGTCGGAGATCCCGCGGAGATCCGTGGATTCCAGACGCACCGGGTAGATCGCGCTCAACAACCCGACCGTGTCGCCGGTGTCGATCTGACGGGAATCGTCGGCGAGGCCGGCCGAGACCGCGCCGTCGGCGCGCCCGTGGGTCTCCAGCGCCAGCAGCGGTGCGGGCGTGTCCTGTCCGCGCAACCGGCGCCAGGCGGTCAGCGCCCGGGCCGTCGCCGCGGCCAGCACCTCGGGCACCGGGACCGGCGCGGCCAGCACCTGCGCGGTGACGGCCCGGCCGACGAAGGACATCGACACCACGACGTCGCCGGCGCGGTCGGTGTCCGGCCGGACCCGCCGGGTGCCGAGATCGGGGTCCACACCGGAGAGTTGGCGTGCCCAGAAATCGCAGGTGTCGAGCTTGAGGGCGCGCTCGCCCAGCAGCTGCGACCACTGCCGCAGCGAGGTGTGCTCACGCACGGCGACGGGCGTGTGGCCGGCGGACACGGCGTGCCAACCGGTTTCGAGCTCGCCGAGCACGATCTGCCAGGAGGCCGGGTCCATGGCGAGCACATGGGCGGTGATGAGCAGCACCTCGGCGCCGCTGTCATGGTGCAGCCACACCGCGTTGAACATCGCCCCCCTGTCGGGGTCCAGCCGCTGCACCGCGGCGTCGGTGTGCTGTGCGACCACTGCCGTCAGGTCACCCGACACCTCGGCCTCGGTGAGCACGTCGACCACCGGGTGATCGACCAAAGCCATTGCCGCACGGTCCAATCGGCTGCGCAGCGCCGCGTGGCCGTCGACCACACCGCGCAGCACCGCGTCCACCTGCTCGCGGGTGGCGCCGCCGGGCAGCCGGATCGCCTCGGTGGACGCCAGCCGGCGCGGATCTCCGTGGGCCAGCAGCCAGTGCCCAGCGGGCAGCAGCGGGATCGGCCCGGTGTCCTCGATGTCGATCTGCTCGGCCTCGACATCGGTATCGATCGCGGCGGCCAGCTCCCGGATGTTGGTGCATTCCAGCATCAGCCGGGCCCGCAGGGACACGCCACGCCGGCGCACCGCCTGCACCACCGACAGCGCGACGATGCTGTCCAGGCCGAGGTCCAGGAAGTCGGCGTTGACGTCCACCAGCGGGGTGTCCAGCAGCTCACCGAGCACCTCGGCGAGCACGACCTCGGTATCGCTGGCGGGGGCGGCGAACTCGTCGGCCCGGCCGACCCCGCGGTCGACGTCCAGGGCCGCCAGTGCGGCGTCGTCGACCTTGCCGTGTGAGGTCAGCGGGATGGCCTCGACGTCGATGATGTGGTGCGGCACCAGGTATCTGGGCAGGGTGCCGGTCAGCATGCGGCGCAGCTCGGTCACCGGCGCAGAGGTGACCACGTAGGCGGTGAGTCGGGGTCCGCTGCGGTGGCGTCGCACCGCGACATGCGCGTGCCGGACATCGGGGTGCCGGTGCAGGGCGGCGGCCACCTCCGCGGGTTCGACCCGGAAACCGCGGATCTTGACCTGATCATCGCTGCGGCCCAGGAACTGCAGCGCATTCCCAGCGAGGCGGCGGACGACGTCACCGGTGCGGTACATCCGGGCGCCCGGGGTGACGGGGTCGGCGACGAAGCGGCCCGAGGTCTCCCCCGCGCGCCCCAGGTAGCCGCGGGTGAGCTGCTCGCCGGTCAGGTACAGCTCACCGGCCACCCCCGCGGGGACCGGGCGCAGCCAGCTGTCCAGCACGTGCGCCGTCGTCGGGTGGGTCGGGAGGCCGATGCAGGGCTGCTCGTTGTCCGCGATCGCGGCGACGACCGCCTCGACGGTGGTTTCGGTGGGGCCGTAGCAGTTGTAGGCCCGCATCCCGGTGCGCTCACATTCGGCGCGGATCCCCTGCCAGGCCGCGGTGTCGATGTTCTCGCCGCCGAGCGCCAGCACCGCCAGCGGCACGGTCGACAAGAGCCCGGCGGCACGCAGCTGAGTGAACATCGACGGCGTCGTGTCGATCATGTCCAGGCCGACGCGACCGATGGTGGCGACCATCGCCTCCGCATCGCGCTGCACATCGTCGCCGATGATGTGCACCCGGTGACCCCCGAGCAGGGCCACCAGCGGCTGCCACGCCGCGTCGAAGGTGAACGACCAGGCGTGGGCGATGCTCAGCGGGCGGTTCAGTCCGGCCTGCGCCGGGCCTAGCACGTTGCCCAGGTGATCGTCACCGTAGGCGAGCAGCGCACTGTGGGTTCCGATGACACCCTTGGGTTTTCCGGTGGTCCCCGAGGTGAAGATGATGTAGGCGCCCTGCCCGGGCCGGACCTGCGCGGGCCGGTAGTCCGGCCCCGGGGCGCCGACGTCGGTCAGCAGCGCGTCATCGATCACCAAGGCGGCGCCGGTCTGGCCGATGATCTCGCGGATACGGTCCGACGGCATCCCCGGATCCAGCGGGACGATCAGGCCGCCCGCCTTCAGCACGGCCAGCATGGCCACCACGTAGTCGGGTCCGCGGCGCAACAGGATCGGCACCGGGGTTTCGGCGCGCACTCCCCTGCGCTGCAGTTCCGCGGCCAATCGGTCGGCGGCGGTGTCGAATTCGCGGTAGCTCAGCTCGCAGCGACTTCCGGAACTCGATGCGGTGGCGGGATCCCAGCTCAGCGCGATCTCGTCCGGACGCTCGGCCGCGACGGCGGCGACCGCGGTGTGGAAACCCCCCGCGGCGCCGGCGGTTTCGTTTCGTTCGTAGGTGCCGACTTCGCCGTCGAGGGTGACGTTCACCTCCCGCATCGGGCGTCCCCACGAGTGCAGCAGGCGCGCCACGACGGCCAGCACCCGCTGCCCCAGGGTCTCGGGATCCAGCAGTCCCAGTGCGCCATCCAGGGTTTCGACGAGCACGGTGAGTCGTCCGTGCGTCGGATGGGCGGCGATGGTGACCGGGAAATGCGACAGGCTTTCCAGCGCGGCGGGCCGGATCACCGCCGATCCCAGATCGAACTCACCGCTGCCGACCAGCCCGCCGGGCGGGAAGTTCTCGTACACCAGCAGGGTGTCGTACAGCTCGCCGACGCCGCCGGCGGCCCGCAGCTCGGTGTGGCTGAGGTAACCGTGGTCGCGTAGTTCGGCGGCTTCGCGCTGCAGCGCCAGGCACTGCGGCCCGACCCGCTCGCTCGGGTCCAGCCGGATCCGCAGGGGCACCGTGTTGATGAACAGCCCGACCATGGCTTCCACCCCGGACAGCTCGTCGGGCCGGCCGGACACCGTCACCCCGAACACCACGTCGGAGCGGTCGGTGAACGCGGACAGTATTGTCGCCCAGGCCATCTGGAACAGGGTGCTGACGGTGACGCCCCGGCTCCTGGCGGCTTCGAGCAGCTCGGAGGTGGCCTGCTCGTCCAGATCGATCTCGGTGCGGGTGGGCAGCCCGGCCACGGCTTCGCCGCCCAGGGCCGGGGACAGCAGCGTCGGGCCGTCCAGATCGGCGAGGTGCTCTCGCCAGCGCTGCCGGCTGATCTCGGGATCCCGGGCGGCCAGCCAGCCGATGTAGTCCCGGTAGGGCCGCGGCGCCGGCGGTATCGCGGCGGGATCCCCACCGGCGCGGTACAGGCCGATGAGCTCGCTGACGAACACCGGCAACGACCAGCCGTCGATCACGATGTGATGCGCGACCACCACCAGCCGCCACCGCTTCTCGGGCATCTGCACCAGTAGGAACCGGATGGACGGCCCCGCACCGAGATCGAAGGGCCGGCTGCGCGCCTCGGCCTCCAGGGTCGCGGCCTCCCCGGCATCCGCGACGATGTGCTGCCAGGGCAACTCGAAGGTCGCCGGGACGATCGCGACCGGCCTGCTCAGATTGCCCTGGAAGAAGCTGACCCGGACGTTGGGGTGGCGCTCCAGCATGGCCTCGGCGCAGGACTTCAACAGGCCGGCATCCAGGTCGCCCTCGACATCGGCGGCCATCGCGATGAAATACGGGTCGGCTCCGGCCTCGCTGTCGGTCAGACCGGCCAGCGAGTACAGCCCCTGTTGCAGGGGGCTGAGTGCCATCACATCGGCGATGGCGGGTGTGGGCGAGCTCATGTCTGGTCGGTGCCCCACCCCGCGGTCAGGGCGGCCAGTTCGTCGGCGGACAGCCCCGATGCCGCCATCGGCTCGTGCCGGGTGTCGGCCACCTGCGCCTGCCCGGCCTTGGCGTCGATCGCGGTGGCGAGTTCGGCGAGCTCGGGATGCTCGAACACCATCCGGGCGGTCAGCGGGACACCGGCATCGCGCGCCCGGGCGGCCAACTGCACGGCCAGGATGCTGTCGCCGCCGAGGGTGAAGAAGTCGTCGTGGCGCCCGAATTCCTGCACCGACAGCAGGTCGATCAGCATGGCGGCCAGCGCCCGCTCGGTCTCGGTGCGGGCCGGTTCGCTCGGCGCGGTGGACACCACCACCGGACGCGGCAGCATCCCACCGTCCAGTGAGCTCAGCACGGTGATCGGCAGCGCCGCGTGTTCTTCGGGCAGCGCCGCGCGCAGGGCCGTGACGAATGCGTCGACGTCCGCCGCCTGTTCGGCGGCCACCACATAGCCACCCAGTATCGGCCCGGTGCGGGTTTCCCAGTACCGGGTCATCGCCGCCGCGACACCCGGGGCCGCCTCGAGTGCGGCCTGCACCCGATGCTCGCCGCGTTCCAGATACTCCAGGGTGCCCCCGGAGTTCCACCGGGCACGGTCCCCGGTGCGGTACAGCCGGGTGCTCGACCCGAACGGATTCTCCGGGTACCGGAAAGCCGCTGCAGGCCCGGCAGTTTCGTAGGAGGCGTCGATGGCCCCACCGGCGTAGTACACATCGCCGGTGACGCCGGCGGCGACCGGTGCCAGCCACTCGTCGAGCACGTACACGCGGTCGGCGCCCACGGTCTGGGTCAGACCCTCCAGCGGCGTGGCCGATCGGCTCCACTCCGCAACGATCCCGTCGTCCCCGTCGGCGATGGTGATATCGCGCAGGGTGCGGTCGGGGTCGTCGGCGAACGCGCGCACGACCCGCTCCAGCCAGGAGATCAGTCGTCGCGCGGTCTCCTGCCGGTACAGCTCGGTGCGGTAGATCACGGTGCCCGCATAGCCCGCGGGACCACCGTCGGGCGCCGTCTCGGCGAAGAAGTTCAGCGACAGATCGGCGTGCGCCACATCGAATGTCGGTTCCAGCGCGGTAAATCGGGTCTCCCCGTCCGCCGAGGTGTCGATGACCTGATCCGACGGCAACTCCTCGCGGACGTGCACCACGACGCCGAACAGCGGATTGCGCGACAGCGAGCGCACCGGGCTGACGGCATCGACCACGCGGTCGAAGGGCAGGTCCTGATGCGCGTAGGCGCCCAGTGCCATCTCCCGGGCCCGGCTCAGCACCTCACGCACGGTGGGGTTGCCGTCCAGCCTGTTGCGCAGCACAACGATGTTGATGAAGAACCCGATGAGGCCGTCGAGTTCGGGTTCGGTGCGGCCGGCGACCGGGGTGCCCAGCGGGATGTCGGTTCCCTCGCCCGCCTTGTGCAGGGCGACGGCGACGGCGGCCTGCAGCAGCATGAATTCGGTGATGCCGAGTTCGCGGCTCAGTTCGGTCAGTGTCGCGCGGGTTTCGGTGTCGATGGTAAACGGCAGCGCGTCACCGTCGCCGCCGGGGACGGGCCGGCGCGGGAAGTCCGGGCGCAGCCCGTTCTCCTCCGGCAGACCCGACAGCTGCTCCACCCAGTAGTCACGCTGGGCGGCGATGCTCTCGGTCCGGCCACCGAGCAGTTCGGCCTGCCAGGCCGCGTAGTCGGCGTACTGCACCGGCAGCGGTTCGAAATCCGGTGTCTGACCCGCACTTCGGGCCCGGTAGGCGGTCAGGATATCGGTGAACAGCACCCCGGCCGACCAGTGGTCGGCGGCGATGTGATGCACCACCAGTGACAGCACATGCTCAGTGTCGGTGGACAGCACCGCAGCCCGGATCGGCCACTCGTTCTCCAGGTCGAAGCAGTAGCGCCGCTCGGCGGTCAGTTCTGCCTGCAGCCACTGCTCGCCGTCGCCGCGGGCCCGGCGCACCGGCACCGCCGCCCCCGGGTTGATGATCTGGAACGGCGACCCGTCGATCTCGCGGTAGGTGGTGCGCAGAATCTCGTGCCGGTTCACCACATCGGTGATGGCGGCGACGAAGGCCTCCGGATTGTTCGGCCCGCTCAGGCGGGCCGCGAACGGGATGTTGTTCACCGGGTTGGGGCCGTCGATGCGGAACTGGAACCACTGCCGCAGCTGGGCCGCCGACATCTGCAGCGGTCCCTCGTGCGGGACGGCCACCATGGCCGGACGGCCGGAGCGGCCACCGGCGGCGGCGATCCCGTCGATGTGCGCGGCGATACCGCTCACGGTGCCGATCTCGAAGATCTCCTGCACCCCGATGTCGACGCGGCAGCGCGAGCGCACCGCGGCCACCAGTTTGGTGGCAAGCAGCGAGTGGCCCCCGAGTTCGAAGAAGGAGTCGTCGGCGCCCACCGTGTCGCGGCCGAGCAGCTCGGCGAACAGCTCGGCGACCTGGCGCTCGGTGTCGGTGGCGGGCTCGCGGTACGCGGTGGCGACCACGATCTCCGGATCCGGCAACGCTTTTCGGTCGATCTTGCCGTGTGCGGTGATCGGGATCTCGTCGATGGCCACATAGGCCGCCGGGATCATGTACTCGGGCAGGGCCGCGGCGACGCGGGCCCGGATCCGGTCGATCTCGACGTTGCCGGCCGCACCGGCCGGGGTGACATAGGCAACCAGGCTCTTGCCCAGTCCGGGGACGTCGCTGGCCACCACCACGGCCTGTCCCACCGACGGATCCACCGAGATGGCGGCGGCGATCTCACCGAGTTCGATCCGGAATCCACGGATCTTGACCTGCTCATCGGCGCGGCCTACGAATTCGATGTCCCCGTCGGCGTTGCGGCGGGCCAGGTCACCGGAGCGGTACATCCGCCCGCCCGGGTTGAACGGGTCGGCGATGAAACGTTCGGCGGTCAGCGCGGGGCGGTGATGGTATCCGTGCGCGACATGTGTTCCACCGATGTAGATCTCGCCGATCACCCCGACCGGCACCGGCTGCAGGTAGTCGTCCAGCAGGTGCATGGTGGTGTTGATCTTCGGGGTACCGATCGGCACGATGCGCGAACCCTGCTTGCCTTCGACCTTGAAACGGCTGCAGTTGAGCACGGTTTCGGTGGGGCCGTAGAAGTTGTGCAGCAGCGAGTCGAACATGGCGTGGAACTTGTCGGCCACCTCACCGGGCAGCGCCTCGCCGCCGATCGGGACACGCTGCAGGGTGCGCCATTCGTTGACCCCGGGCAGCGACAGGAACAGGCCCAGCAGCGACGGGACGAAATGCATCGAGGTGACGCCCTCGTTGCGCAGCAGGTCGGTCAGGTAACCGATATCGGTCAGGCCGTCGGGCTTGGGGATCACCAGGCGGGCGCCGGCGGCGAGCATGCCGAAGATCTCACCGATCGAGACGTCGAAGCCCTGCGAGGCCACCTGCAGCAGCCTGTCCGGATCGGAGACCTGGTATTCCGGCCCGAACCAGGCGAAGTATTCGGCGATCGGCCGGTGCGGCACCGGCACGCCCTTGGGCAGGCCGGTGGAACCGGAGGTGTAGATCAGGTAGGCGGTGTTCTCCGGTAGCAGCGGGCGCACCCGGTCGGTGTCGGTGGGGTCGGTGCAGGCATAGCCGTCCAGATCGGTGTCGAGTTCGCGAAGAACGACCTTGGGGTCGGAGTCGGACAGGATGTAGCTCAGCCGGTCTTGCGGGTAGGTCGGGTCGACCGGCAGGTACACCGCGCCGGCCTTGACGATCCCGAGCGCGGTGATGACCAGTTCCGGTGACTTCTCCATCAGTACCGCGACACGGTCCTCGGTGCCGATTCCCTGGGCAATGAGCTTGTGCGCCAGACGGTTTGCGGTCTCGTTGATCTCGCGGTAGCTGTAGTGGCGGCCCTCGTACACCACGGCGGTGGCATCGGGGGTCTTGGCGGCCTGCTCCTGTACCAGCGCGGTCAGCGTGGTGGCCGGGGTGTCGAACCGCTCACCGTGCGACATCGTGCGCATCCATTCGGCGTCCTCGGCCGAGAGAATGTCCAGCCGTGCCAGCGGGCGCTCCGGGTCGGCCAATGCGCTGTCCAGCAGCACCGCAAATGACGTGAGCATGCGTTGGGCCAGGTCGGCGTCGATGATCTCGGTGAGGTGCTCGGCCTCCACCACGGCGTTGCTGCCGTCGAACTCGACCATGAAGCCCAGCGGCAGCTGGGTGACGTGTCCGCGCAGTTCGCCGCGGGCGCACCGCACACCCTCGGGTCGGAAACCGCCGCCGTCGGGTTCGCGGAAGCCGAAGCTCACCCGGGTCATCCGCTCGGCGCCGTGGCGGCGGTCCGGGTTCAGTTCGCGCACCACCCGATCCAGGTTGATGCGCTGGTGGGCGAAGGCGCCCAGCGCGGTGTCGCGGGTGGCCAGCACCAGGTCGCGGAAGCCCGTGGTGGGCTGCGGGCGCAGCCGCATGGCCACGGTGTTGCCGTAGTAGCCGATGGCATCGTCGGTGCCGCGGTTGAGCACCGGGCTGGCGACCAGGAAGTCATCGGTGTGGGTGTAGCGGTTGATCAGGGCGCCGAAGGCGGCGAGCAGCACCATGTACGGCGTGGCGCCGGTGTCGCGGGCCAGGGCGGACACCTTGGCGACGGTCTCGGGTGCCAGCGCCAGCGAGGTGCGCTGGGAACGGAATCCGGTCGGGACGGCCGAACCGGTGGGGCCCGGAAGTTCCAGGGGCTCGGGCGGATCGGTCAGCACCGCACGCCAGTGCGCCAGATCCTCCGCTGCGGTGTCGGCGGCCGGCGCGGGCGGGCGCGGGGTCGGCCCGAGGTCGGCACCGCCGTAGGCGGTGGTCAGATCCCCGAAGAACACCCGCCAGCTGCCGTCATCCCAGGCGATGTGATGGGCGACCAGCAGCATCACGTGCTCGTCGGTGGCCAGGCGCACCACGGTGATCCGCAGCGGCGAGTCGACGGAAAGGTCGAAGCTCCGGCCGAACTCACGCTGGGCCAGCACCTCCAGGCGCAGCCCGCGGGCCCGCTCGGACATCGCCGAGAGATCATGGAAGGCCCACGCCGGGCTCAGGTCGTCGTGCAGGACAGCCTGCGGTTCACCGTTCTCGTCGGCGACGTAGGTGGTGCGCAGCAACGGGTGCCTGCGCGCCACGGCGTTCAGCGCGGAGTGCAGGCGGTCGGCATCCAGGGCGCCGGTCAACCGGTAGGACAGGCTGATGTTCAGCAGCACACCGGTGGGGTCGAAGGCCTGGACGAACCACATCCGGCGCTGGCCGTCGGAGAGTGCCTTGTCATCGATCTCGTCGGCCGGGCTCGAGGACAGGCCGCGCTCGGCGAGCTTGCGGCGCATCAACTCCAGGCGGGATGAGTCCACGGATGCGGCTACGGTGTCAGTCACTTCAGGCGTGCCTTCTTGTCGTGTTCTTCCAGGTGCTCAAGGACCTCGGCAACGGTGGCGCCGCCGAGAATGGTCGCCAGCGGGACATTGACCCCGGCCGCCTTCTTGAGCTTCTTGCGTAGGTCGAGCGCCAACAGCGAGTCGACGCCCAGATCGAGCAGTGCCGCGGACGGCTCCAGCGCGGTGCCCGCGGGCAGGTTGAGTACCGACCCGAGCGCGACCCGCAGCACGCCGGCCGCATCCAGTCCGTCCAGCGACGGTTCCGGCTGCCCCGGTGCCGGTTCTGGCTGCGTTCCACCGAGGAACACCCGCAGTCGCGCCGGATCGGCGGAGAACACCAGCGGGTCGGCGACGAAGTCCCGCAGGCAGGTCTCGACGGCCCGCTCCGGGGTCATGGCATGCAGGCCGGACCGTTCGACGCGGGCGACCTCGTCGGCGTCGATGATGCCGGCGCCCGGCCACAGGCCCCAGCGCACCGAGGTGCAGTGGCTGCCGTGGGCCCGCAACTGGCCGGCCAGCACATCGAGCAGCCGGTTGGCCGCCGAGTATGCGGTGTGCCCGCTGCCGCCCCACAGACCGGACACCGAGGAGCACGCCACGATGCGGGCATCCGCGCGCAGCGGCCAGCACGCGGTGAACGCGGCCAGCCCGCCGACCTTGGCCGACACGGCCTCGGCGAACACCGGGCCGGTGAGGTCGCGGTGTCCGACCATGGTGGCCGCACCGGCCGCGTGGATGACCAGCGATGCGCCGCCGCCCCCGAATTCGGCCGCGGTGGCGGCCAGGGCGGCGGGGTCGGTGATATCGCACGGTGGTGCCAGCACCTCGACACCGGCCACCCGGCGCGGGTCGGCACCGCTACGGCCGAGCAGCACGATGCGTCGCGCCCCGTGCGCGGCAAGGTAAGTGACGAAGTGGGTGCCGACCGCGCCGGAGCCACCGGTGATCACCACCTCGTCGAGCACGCCGGGCGCGCCCCAGCCCGGCTGCGGCGGCCTGTTCTCGACGGTGCCGCGCCCGAACAACGCCGGACCGGAATCGGTATGGCGCAGCGCCACTTCGGTGACCGCACCGGCCAGCGCCACGGCCGCGAGGGTGGCCGCCGCATCATCGAGATCCCAGGACGGCAGGTCGAGATGCCCGAAGGATTGATCGGGCAGCTCCAGCCCGATGCTGCGGTGCATGGCCGCCAGCGCGGCCTGGGCCGGCAGCGGGCCCGGCTCACCGGTGCGCACCTGTTCACCGCCGACGGTGACGAGCCAGACGTCGCGGCAGCGCGGCCCGATGATGTCGGTGTAGCCCAGCAGCCCGGCGTCGATGCGGGTGGCCAGGGCATGGCCGGCGGCCTCCGCGTCCAGCTGGTCGAGTAGGGGGGCCAGCACGACGAGCAGGTCCGCCTCGACCGGATCGGTGATGGCGAGGTGGGATCCCAGGGTGGCGGCGAGCCTGCCGTCCGCGCCGAGGTCCACGAGCGCGGCGCGGCGCGGGCCGGGCGCGGCGGGTGCGCGCCGTTCCCACCGTTCGGTCAGCACCTTCAGGCCGGGCAGCGGCGGCAGCGGTTCGGCTGCGGCCCAGTGATGCTGGGTACGCATCGGCGCGAACGGGAAGTCGCGCAACAGCTCTGCGGAGTGCCCGCCCCAGCCGAATCGCGCATCGGCCAGCCCCACCGCGGCCACGTTCTCGGACAGCCGCTCGACCAGTGACTCGTCACGGCGGCCCGACCCGACCATCAACGGCGGGTCGGGCACGTCGTCGAGCACGTCGGCCATGGCGTACAGCAGTGCCGGATGCGCCGAGAGTTCCACGAATGTCCGGGCACCCGCGCCGACCGCGGCCCGCACGGCCTCATCGAAGCGCACCGTGCTGCGCAGGTTGGTGTACCAGTAGTCGGCGAAATCGGTGCCGGCCGGCACCACCTGAGCAGTCGCCGAACCGATGAACGGGACCGCTGTCGCGTCGAATTTGCCGCTGGGGAGCATGGATTCGAGCTCCGCGCGTTTGGTGTCCAGTTTGGTGGTGTGGGCGGGAAACCACATTTCGATTTCTTTGGCGAACCGGCCCTGCGCGCTGACCCGGCGCACCACCGAGGCGATGGCCTCGGTGTCACCGGAGACCGCCACCGACGATGTCGAGTTCACCACCGACAGTTCCAGCCAGCCCGGCGTCTGCGCGATCGCGTCCCGCGCCTGCTCCCGGTCGATCCCGAGCACGGCGACCCGGTACGGGCCGGTGAGCCCGTCCAGCACGGTGGCGCGCGCGGCGACCACGCCGACGGCGTCGGCCAGTGTGATGGCGCCGGCGATGTGGGCCGCGCCGATCTCGCCGAGGCTGTGCCCGACGGTGATGTCCGGATTCACCCCGCAGGACTGCCACACCCGGGCCAGCGCGACGCCGTGCACGAACTGCGCGCCCTGGATCTGCAGCTGGGAAAAATCGTTGGTCTGTGCGCCGGGGTCCGGCGAGCAGATACGACAGCGGCGAGGCATGCCCGGCATCGGCGAATGCCGTTGCGCAGCGGTCGGCCTCGTCGCGGTAGACGCCCAGCCGGTGGTAGGCCTCGACCCCCATGGACGGCCACTGGCTGCCCTGCCCGGGGAAGACGAACGCGACGCGCGGTTTCCCTGTCTGCGCGGACCGGGTGACAAGCGGATGGTCCACACCGGCCTGCAGCGCACCCAACGCCTCGGTGAGTTCGGCGATATCGGCGGCCCGGATCAGCGCCCGGAATGTGCGTACCCGCCGGGTCGCGGCCAGGGTCGCGGCCACCCGGGCCACGTCGGCAGCGGTGCGCAGTGCCGGTCGGCGGTGCAGGTGATCCAGGATGGCGCCGGCGTCCTGGCCGATCAGTTCTTCGGCGTGCGCGCTGAGCACGACCGGGATACGCCCGTCGGGCAGTGTGGTGATGGTCATCATGCGGCCTGCCCGGCGGTGTCCGGGATCACGACCACGGCATGGGTGTTGGTGCCACTCATCCCGAACGCCGATACCGCGGCGATCCGCTCGCCATTGACCGCGGGCCATTCGGTGAGCTCGGTGGCCGGCCGTAGACCCTGTGCTTCCCAGTCGATTTCGCGGCTGGCGGTGTCGATGTGCAGGCTGGCGGGCACGGCCCCGTGCTGGGCGGCCAGGATCACCTTGGCCAGCCCGAGCGCACCAGCGGCGGCCTGGGCATGTCCCACATTGGATTTGACCGAGCCGAGCAGCGCGCCCGCGCCCGGTTGCGGTGGCGCCGTAGGTCTGGGCCAGCGCCCGCAGTTCAGTGCGGTCACCGAGCCGGGTGGCGGTGCCGTGGCCCTCGATCATGCCGACGTCCTCGGGCCGAACCCCGGCACGCTCGATGGCGCGGGTGAACAGCCGCTGCTGGGCGGCGCCGCTGGGTGCGGTCAGCCCGATGGTGCGGCCGTCGGAGTTGACGCCGGTGGCGCGCACCTCGGCCAGTATCTGCCTGCCGTCACGGATCGCCGCCGACCGCCGCGCCAGCACGAACAGGCCGGCCCCTTCGGCCCACACGGTGCCGCTGGCGGCGGCGCTGTAGGGCCGGCAGTGACCGTCATCGGAAAGGGCGTGCTGCTTGGAGAATTCGACGAAGTAGCCGGGGGTGCCCATCACGCACACCCCGCCGGTCAGCGCCATATCGCAGTCCCCGGCCCGCACCGCACCGGCCGCGGTGTGCAGCGCGGCCAGCGCCGAGGAACACGAGGTGTCCACGGTGAGCGCGGGTCCGGCCAGGTCCAGTGTGTAGGCGATGCGACCGGAGATCACCCCCAGCGAGGTGCCGGTGATCAGGTGGCCGCTGTGATTCGAGTACTCGGACAGCTGCGGGCCGTACTCCAGCGCCGACGCCCCGATGTAGCACCCGACGTCGTGGCCGGCGACATCGTCGGGGTTGATTCCGCTGTTCTCCAGAGCGCGCCAGGCCAGGCGCAGCGCCACCCGCTGCTGCGGGTCCATCGCCACCGCCTCCCGGGGCGAGATACCGAAGAATGCCGGAGTCGAAACTGGCTGCGTCGGAAAGGAATCCACCCAGGTCGTGGATCCGCTTGAAGCCGTCGCGGCGCGATCCCTCCAGCAGCTCGGACACCGACCAGCCGCGGTCGGTCGGGAACGGGCCGAGCGCCTCCCGGTGCCCGGACAGCAGGTCCCAGAAGGAGTCGGCGGAGTCGACACCACCGGGTGCCTCCACCGCCATGCCGATGATCACCACGGGATCGTGGTCAAAGAAGCGGCTTTCAGAGGACATTGACCAGCTCCGCCACATCCGCGGTGTGGTCGTTGATGTAGAAGTGACCGCCGTCGAACATCGACACCGTGAACGCCCCGGCGGTGTGGGTTTCCCAGCGGCGCAACATGTGCTCGCTGACCCGGTGATCGGCCCGGCCTCCCAGGGTGTGGATATCGGCCGCGATGCGGACATCGTCGTCGCAGGCGTACCGGTTGAAGGCGGCGTAGTCCGCGCGCACCGCCATCAGCAGCAGTTCCACGAAGTCGTCATCGGCCAGCAGCTGCGGGTCGGTGCCACCCAGATCGACCATCTCGGCGATGATCTCGGTCTCGGCCATCGGCAGCGACGGCGCCGCGGCGACCGTCGACGGGGCCTCACTGGCCGACACCCACAGTGAGCTGATCTCGATGCCCTTGCTCTCGGCGACCCGGGCGAACTCGAACGCCACCACCGCGCCCATGCAGTGCCCGAACAACCGCAGCGGCGCGAGCGCGGCCCAGTCACCGCCCTCGAACAGGTCCGCGGCCAGTTCACCGACGGTATCCGGGGCGGGGTGGGTCAGCCGGTCCCCACGCTGCGGGTACTGCATGACGTAGGTGTCGGCGCCGGCCGCGGCCAGCGCGGTGCCCAGCGACCGGTAGGCCAGCGCCGCGCCGCCGGCATGCGGGAACACCAGGGCCGCACCAGGACCCGACCCGGACCCCGGGTACCGCTTGATCCACGGCTTGAAGGCGCTCACGATCGGCCCGCGGTATCCAGCTCGGCCACCACGTCGGCGTCATCCATGGCGGCGACCTCCAGGTACAGCTCGGCCACCAGTTCCAGGCGCTGCGCGTCGGATTCCCGCTCGATCAGGCGCTGCGCCATCGCGGCCACCGTCCGGGTCGCGAAGACATCGGGCACCATGATCGTCGGCGTGTCGAGCCAGTCGCGCACGTGCGCCACCACCTGGGTGGCCATCACCGAATCGCCGCCGAGCCCGAAGAAGTCATCGTCGACGCCGATGGAGTCGCGGCCCAGCAGGTCGGACATGATCCGCGCGATGGCCGTTTCCAGGGCGGTGGACGGGGCCCGGTAGCCGCGCTCGGCGGGCAGTTCGGCCTCGGCCAGACGCAGCGCCACCGCCTTGCGGTCGATCTTGCCGCCGATGGTGAACGGGATCCGGTCCGTGGGCACGATGACCTGCGGAATCATGTGGGGCGGAACCAGGTCGGCCATTGCGTCGCGCCACCGCGTCGGCGCCGAGGTCGGCGTCATCGATGCGCACCAGCGCGCCGAGCACATCGCGGCCGCCCTCAACGGGGACCACAGCGGCGACCGCCGCGCCGACGCCGGGCACCCGACTCAGCGCGGCTTCCACCTCGCCGAGTTCGATGCGGTAGCCGCTGAGTTTCACGCGGTGATCGGTGCGGCCGACGAACTCCAGGGTGCCGTCGGGCCAGTAGCGGGCCAGGTCTCCGGTGCGGTACCAGGTGCGACCGTCGTACTCGACGAACTTCTCCGCGGTCAGGTCCGGGCGACCACGGTAGCCGCGCGCGATACCGCGCCCGGTGAACCACAGTTCGCCGGGCACCCAGTCCGGGCAGTCCTCACCGCCGGGGCTGACCACCCGGCAGGCGTTGTTGGGAAACGGCACACCGTAGGGCACCGAGGGCTTCGCGGGAATCTGGTCGGCGGGCCCGATCTCGAAGATGGTGCCGTGGATGGCGGTCTCGGTGGCCCCGCCCAGCCCGGCGAACCGCATCCTGGGCGCCCGGGCGCGCAGCGCCCTGACCATGTCGGGCCGCACCCAGTCACCGCCGGTGAGCACCACCCGCAGCGACTCCAGGGAGCCGGGCACCTCGGTGAGCATCTGCAACCATCCGGGCAGGAAGTTGACCACCGACACCTTGTGCGCCTCGATGAGCCGCGCCCAGGCATCCGGATCACGCCGCTGGTCCTCGTCGACCATGACGATGGCGCCGCCGGCACCGAGGATGCCGAACACGTCGGGCACCGACATGTCCGATTCCAGGTGTGACAGCGCCAGCTCACGGTCATCGGGTCCGACCTCGAAGTGCCGGTAGAGGAACTCCAGGGTGTTCATCACGGCGTCGTGGGTCAGCTCCACACCCTTGGGTTCACCGGTTGAACCGGAGGTGAACAGCACATAGGCCAGATCGTCCGGTGCGACACTGACGGCATCGAACGTCGTTGCCCCCGTGTCGATATCGACGATGCGGCGGGACGGGACACCGGCGGCGGCCAGGACGTCGGCGACCGCGAGTACTTCGGGGACATTCTCACCGCAGACGAGTGCGAATGCCACTCCCCCGGTGGCCAGCATGCGCGCGGCGCGGTCGGCAGGCTGATCGACGCCGATCGGCAGGTAGGCGGCACCGGCGGTCAGGATGCCGAGCAGAGCGGGAACCTGTTGGGCGCCTTTGGGTCCCATGACGGCGACGATGTCGCCGGGCCCGATGCCGGCGGCTTGCAGCGTGCCTGCGACGGCCAGCACCCGGTCGGCGAGTTCGCCGTAGCGCAGTGTCCCCGAACGCGCGATCAGCGCGGTGGCCTCGGGGGTGGCGGCGGCGTGACGGAAGAAGCCGTCGACGAGAGTGTCGCCGGTCGGTGGTGCGGTGCTCGCATTGACCGCGTCCCGGACCGCGCGCGAGGCCTCGGCCAGCGCCGGCGGGCCAGGCTCGTCCCAGGCCGCGTCATCTGCGGCCAATCGGGCGAGTTCGGCCACCTCGTAGGCGAACATCGCCTCGGGCACCCCGGGCGGGAAGGCCTCCACCCGCACGTCCCAGTTGATCATCAGCCCGTTGGCCAACGGAGTGGCCTGGGCGTCGATGAGCACCTGCGGGCCCTGCGAGATGGTCCACACCGGTTCACCGAATTGATCGGTCACGTCACCGGCGAACAGGTCGCCCAGGCCCAGCGCGCTGGTATAGACGATGGTCGCCAGCGTCTGGGTGCCGCGGTGCCTGCTCATATCGCGCAGGACGGTCAGCCCGGACACCGACGAATGCCGGGCGGTGGCGTGCAGGGTTTCCTGCACCGCGCGCGCCCTCGCCGCAGCGGAGCTGGTCTCGGCCAGGTCGATATCCAGCATCAGCGACGAGGTGAAACAACCCACCAGCTTGTCGACGTCGGGGTGATACGGCTCGCGGCCGAACATGGGCAGGTTGAGCAGGAAGCGTGAATCGGTCGACCAGCGGGCCAGCGCATGGGAGTAGGCGGCGGCGACGGCC
This sequence comes from Mycobacterium sp., assembly GCA_034520035.1. Classification (GTDB taxonomy): domain Bacteria; phylum Actinomycetota; class Actinomycetes; order Mycobacteriales; family Mycobacteriaceae; genus Mycobacterium. The sequence goes on from JAXHOA010000087.1 coordinate 85,006, forward strand.
ATCGCCGGGGTCAGACCACGCCGGTGCGCCGCGGCGAACAGCGCATCGCGGGTCGGCACATCGAAGATGTGCCACAACCTGATGCTGCGCAGCGGGTTGCGCTGCTCGTCGCGCGGAACCAGCGGCAGTGCAGGCGGTTCCGGTAGATCGGGGATCCGCTCGGCCCACCACTGCAGGTCTTCCGGCGAGGGCGGCGGCGTCGACGCGGTCAGCCGGGCCCGATACTCACGGTAGGTGTACCCGAGTTCGGGCAGTTCGGCACCGCGGTAGAACGCGGCCAGGTCGGCCATGAAGTTGCGGTAACTCACCGCATCGGCGGCCTGCATGTCCATGTCCACGTGCAGACGGGTGCGTCCATCCGCCAGCAGGGACAGCGAGATCTGCAGAACCTCGTTGTCCAGCAACTGATGCGACTTGTCGTCGCGGATCCTCGTCAGCTGTTCGTCGGCGTCTGGCGCGTCACGCAGGTCGTAGACGGTGACCGGCAGCCCCCTGTCGCTGATCCGCTGGGTGCCGTCGGGCAGGATCTCCTGGCGTAGCATCGGATGGCGCGCAACCAGTTTGGACGCCGCCTGCTGCAACTGCCCGGGATCCACCCCGGCACCGTCGAATTCGACGTAGAGATGTGCGGCGACTCCGCCGAGCTCTTGCTCGCCGTGTCGGCCCACCCACATCGCGTGGGCAATGGGGGCCAGCGAGAACGGCGCGTCGGCATCCCCGGCGGCGACCTCGGCGACGGGGACCGCACCGTCGGGGGCGTGTTCGGCGACCAGGTCCTGCCAGGCGGCAACGGTGGGGTTGGCCGCGAGCGCGGCGAAACCGACCTCGATGCCCTGCTTACGCCAGCGCCCGGACAGCGACATCATCCGGATGGAGTCGAGTCCGGAGGCGATGAGATCAGCATTCGGGTCCAGCGATTCCGGGGCGACCCCGAGAAGTTCTGCCACCTCGGACCGCACCGATTCTGATGTCGTCGCAGCGACGGACACGCTTTTCCTCCGAAGATTTAGTACAGGCTGCCCTAACTGCAGTGAGGCTACCCTATATTCGTATCGGCAACGCACCTACCCAGAGGGACGGTTTTTCCAGCATGAGCACGGTTTTTTCGCAGGAACACCATGGCCTGACCGACGGTTTCGTCCCGTTCCCGGCCGAACGGGCCGCCGCGTACCGGCAGGCCGGCCATTGGACCGGTGCGCCGCTGGATTCCATTCTCAGCAACGGCGCCGCGACATGGCCCGACGTCACCGCGATCGTCGATACGCAGCGCAGCTACACGTTCGCCGAACTGGACGCCACCGCCGACCTGGTGGCTGCTCGGCTCGCCGCCCTGGGATTGCGGCCCGGTGACCGGGTGCTCCTCCAGTTGCCGAACACCACTCAGTTCGCCGTGGCCTTCTTCGGCCTGTTGCGCGCGGGCGTGGTGCCGGTGATGTGCCTGTCCGGCCACCGTTCGGCCGAACTGAGCCACTTCGCCGGTGTCAGCGGCGCGGTCGGGCTCGTGATCACCGACACCGCAGCCGGTTTCGATTTCCGCACGATGGCCGCTCAACTGCAGAAAGACCATCCCGCGCTGCGCCATATCATCGTCGACGGCGACCCCGGCGACTACCTTGCGTGGTCCGCGCTGACCGATCCGGCCGGCGACGCCCCCACCGCAGCGCCCGCCCGGGGGGACGTCGACCCGGCCGAACCCGCGCTGCTGCTCGTCTCCGGCGGCACCACCGGCCTGCCCAAGCTGATCCCCCGCACCCATGACGACTACGTCTACACCGCGGTCGCCTCGGCCCAGGAATACCTGATGACCAGCGAGGACACCTACCTCGTCGCATTGCCCGCCGGGCACAACTTCCCGCTGGGCTGCCCCGGGCTGCTGGGCGCGATGACCGTCGGCGCCCCCACCGTCTTCACCCACGACCCGAGCCCGGAGAACGCGTTCGCGCTCATCGACAAGCACCACGTCACGGTGACGGGCCTGGTCAACGCCCTGGCCAAGGTCTGGGCGCAGGCCTGCGACTGGGAGCCGGTGCTGCCGACGTCGCTGCGGGTGGTGCAGGTGGGCGGATCGCGGATGACGGCGGACGAGGCGAAGTTCATTCTCGACAACCTCACCGGTGGCCTGTCCCAGATCTTCGGGATGGCCGAGGGCATGTTGAACTTCACCCGCCCCGGTGACCCGGTCGACGTGCTGCTGCACACCCAGGGCCGGCCGATGTCCCCGCTCGACGAGATGCTCGTCGTCGACGAGCACGGCGATGCCGTGGCCCCCGGCCAGGAGGGCGAGCTGCTGGTGCGCGGGCCGAACACCATCAACGGCTACTACCGTGCCGAGGAAGCCAACGCGCGCTCGTTCAGCCCGGACGGTTACTACCGTTCCGGGGACCGGGTACGGATCTTCGCCGACGGCCCGCTGGCCGGCTACGTCGAGGTGACCGGGCGCATCAAGGACGTCATCCACCGCGGCGGCGAGACCGTGTCGGCCTCCGATCTGGAGGAGCACCTGTTCGCCCACCCGGGGATCTACGCGGCCGCCGCGGTGGCCATGCCGGACGAGTATCTCGGCGAGAAGATCTGCGCCGCAGTCGTTTTCTCCGGTAAAGCGCTGACGCTGGCCGAGCTGAACAGCTTCCTGGACGGCCGCGGGGTGTCCGCGCACACCAAGCCCGACATGCTCGCCCCGCTGCCGGCACTGCCCAAGACCGCAGTCGGCAAGGTCGACAAGAAACAGATCATCGCGCTGCTGGAGTCTTTGTGACCGTTAATCCGTTCACGTACTTGAATTCTCGCCGACCAGTGTGCCCTGGGGCACACGAGGTAGCCCTCCATCGACCGCCGTCGCGTGCCACGATCTCTGTCAACGCCAATGATGTGAAGAGGATTCGCCGCCGTGACGCTTAACCAGGACCCCACCCTGGAACCGATCGCCATCGTCGGTATCGGGTGCCGGCTCGCCGGCGACGTCAACACCCCGGCCGATTTCTGGCGGTTCCTGCTCGACAGCGGTACCGCGGTGGGCGAGGTTCCGGCCGAACGGTGGGAGCCCTATCTGCGCCGGGATCCCCGCAACGCCGCGATCCTCAAGGCCACCACGCCCTGGGGCAGCTTCCTGTCCGATCTGCCCGGCTTCGACGCCGAGTTCTTCGGGGTCTCCCCGCGCGAGGCCGAACTGATGGACCCGCAGCAGCGGCTGGCCCTCGAGGTCAGCTGGGAAGCGCTGGAAGACGCGGGTGTGCCGCCTCGTTCGCTGGCCGGCAGCGACACCGCGGTGCTGATGGGCGTCAACTCCGACGACTACGGCAAGCTCGTCATGGAGGACCTGCCCGGCATCGAGGCCTGGACCGGGATCGGCACCGCGCTGTGCGGTATCGCCAACCGGGTCTCGCACCTGCTCGATCTGCGCGGCCCCAGCGTCGCCCTCGACGCCGCCTGCGCGGCCTCCCTGGTGGCCGTGCATCAGGCCTGCCAGCTGTTGCGGACCGGCGAGACATCACTGGCTCTGGCCGGCGGTGTCAGCGCACTGATCGGCCCCGGGCTGACCCGGGTGCTGGACGTGGCGGGCGCGACCGCCCCGGACGGACGGTGCAAATCGTTCGACGAGTCCGCCGACGGTTACGGCCGTGGCGAAGGTGCCGCCGTGGTGGTGCTCAAGCGCCTGGCCGACGCGCAGCGCGACAACGACCGGGTGCTGGCGATCGTGCGCGGCGGCGCGGTCGCCCAGGACGGCAAGACCGTCGGCATCATGTCGCCCAACGGCGACGCGCAGGAGCAGATGTTCCGGCTCACCTGCCGCACCGCGGGTATCGACCCGGCAAGTATCGATTTCGTGGAGGCGCACGGCACCGGAACCCCGACCGGCGACCCGGTGGAGCTGACCGCGTTGTCGGCGGTGTACGGAGCAGGTCGCGCGGATCGACCGTGCGTGGTCGGCTCGGTCAAACCCAACACCGGGCATCTGGAGGGCGGCGCCGGAGTGGTCGGCCTGGTCAAGGCCACGCTGGCGCTGCACCACGAGGCGATCCCGCCGACCGCCGGGGTGCGGACCCCCACCACCGCGGTGGACTGGTCCACCAACGGCCTGCGGGTCAACACCGAGACCGAGAGCTGGCCGCGCTCCGAGCAGCCCCGCCGCGCGGCGGTGTGCAGCTACGGCTACGGCGGGACCATCGCGCACGTCCTGCTCGAAGAGGCGCCCGCACCGGTGGTCATCGAGACCGCGAAAGCCGCTCCCTACCAGGTTATTCCGGTCTCCGGAAGGTCTCATTCCCGGCTGTCTGCCAACGCCGAGGCGCTGAGCGACCAGCTGCGTTCGGCACACCACTCGCTGACCGAGGTGGCCGGCACGCTGTGGTCGCGGCGGTCCCACGAGCCCGTGCGTGCCGCGATCGTCGCCGAGGACCATAAGCAACTGGTCGTCGGCCTGGACGCACTCGCGGCCGGCGAACGCCACTCCTCGGTGGCCACCGGCTCGGTGGTACCCGGCGCCGCCGACGGTGCGGTCTGGGTGTGCTCGGGACACGGCTCGCACTGGGTCGGCATGGGTGCCGAACTGCTGCGCGAGGAACCGGATTTCGCCGCCGTCATCGACGTGATCGACCCGATCTTCGACGCCGAGCTGGGCTTCTCCGCCCGTGCGGCGCTCTCCAGTGGCGAGCATGGTGGCACCGATCAGGTGCAGGCACTGACCTTCGCGATGCAGGTCGGGCTGGCCGCGGTGCTGCGATCCCGCGGGGCGGCACCCGCCGCGGTCATCGGGCACTCCGTCGGCGAGGTCGCCGCGTGCGTCATCGCCGGGGTTTTCGACCTGACCGACGGCGCCCGGATCGCCTGCTACCGCGCCCGCGGTTTCCGCACGGTGCAGGGCCAGGGCGCGATGGCCCTGGTCGCCCTGTCATTCGCCGAGGCCGAGCGGCGCCTCGCCGGGCAGAATCGGGTGGTCGCCGCGATCAGTGCGGCACCACAATCCACCGTCATCTCCGGCACCGCCGACGAGGTGCGGGCCATCACCGCCGACTGGTCGGCCCAGGGCATCATGACCCGCGCGGTGAACACCGATGTCGCGTTCCACAGCCCCGCCATGGACGATCTGACCGCCGAACTGGCCCGCCTCACCGGTGCGCTGTCACCGCAGGCACCGGCCATCCCGCTCTACAGCACAGCCATGGCAGATCCGCGGTCGACCGCGCTGCGAGGCCCCGACTACTGGGTGGCCAACCTGCGCGGGCGGGTCCGGTTCAGCGAGGCCGTCACCGCCGCCGCCGAGGACGGCCACCACCTGTTCCTGGAGATCGCCGCGCACCCGGTGGTCTCGCATTCCATCGTCGACACCTTGTCGCACAACGGAATCGACGACTTCGCGGTGCTGCCTCTGCACCGCCGCAACATGCCGGAGGTGCGCTCGGTCACCACCGCGATCGCCGCCCTGCATTGTCACGGCGCTCCCGTGGCGCTGCGCCCGTCCCACACCCGGTGGGCCCACGGCCTGCCCGGCACGCAGTGGCAGCACCGCCGGTTCTGGCGCACCCCCACCGCGCCGCCCGGTGGCGGCGCGGTGCACGACCCGCAGACCAACACGCTGCTCGGCGGCCGCCTCGAGGTGACCGCCGCGGTGCCCGTCAAGGTCTGGCAGACCCAGCTGGACATGGACACCCGGCCCTATCCGGGCGATCACCCGGTGCAGGGCACCGAGATCATCCCGGCCGCGGTACTGCTGAAAACCTTCCTGACCGCGACCGGTGGCGATCTCACCGATGTGCGGCTGCGCACCCCGGTGGCTCCGGGTCGGGCCCGTTCGGTGCAGGTCGTGCTGCAGGACCGAGCGCTGGCCCTGGCTTCACGGATCGACGACACCGACGCGAACACCGATTCGGATGGCGGCTGGCTCACTCACTGCACCGCCGTGTCCGCGGCCGGTGCCGAATCTTGGCTGCCCGCACTCGATATCGCGGGCGCACGGGCACGCTGCACCGAGTCGCTGCCCGCCGGTCACGTCGTGGACACGCTGGCCGAGCTGGGCGTGGCGGCCATGGGATTCCCGTGGGAGATCACCGAACTGCTGCGCGGTGACGGCGAGATGCTGGCGGTGGTGCGCGCCGAGCCGGACGGTTCCGCGCCGGCCACCTGGGCCGGGCTGTTGGATGCCGCGACCTCGGCGGCGTCGACCGTGTTCGAGAGCCCGCTGCGGTTGCGGATGCCGGCCCGTATCGACCGGGTGACGCTGCGCGGCGCACCGGTTGCGTTGGCCCTGATGCACATTCGCCGCGCAACCGACGGCACGATCGCCGATGTGACGATCGCCGACGCCGGTGGCACGGCGGTCGGTGCGATCGACGGCATGTTCTTCGACCAGCTGGAGAATCCCGGCGGCAACGATGTCAGCCGGATGATGCAGCAGCTGCAGTGGCAACCGAGGACCTGGACCGAATCAGCACGGCCGTCGCAGGTGATCCTGGTGGGTGGCGACGCACAGACGCTGGCCTGGTGCATGCGTGATCTCGCCGCCGCCGATGTGGACCACCGGCTGTGCACATCGCCGGACGAAATCCCCGCCGCGCTGGCCCCCGGTGCGGTGGTGCTGGTGCTGCCCCGGCCCGCGGATGCGCCGATCGAGACGGTCGGCCTGCTGCATCAGGCGCTGACCACACTGCTGGACCGGGCGGCCCCGGCTCAGCTGTGGGCGTTGACCCGCGGTGTCTACGAGGGCAGCGATATCGGCAGTTCGCCGTTGTGGGGCTTTTCCCGCGTCGCCGCCGCCGAACACCCCGGAGTGTGGGGCGGCGTCCTCGATGTGGCCGACGACGGCCTGCCCATCGGGGTGCTCGCCACGCTCGGCGGTCAGGGTGTCGTCGTGGTCCGCGATGATATCGCGCTGACCGCACGCCTGACCCACGCCGAATCGACCAGGCGGGCCACGCTGTCCTGCTCGCCGGCCGGCACCTACCTGATCACCGGCGGCACCGGGGCGCTGGGTGTGCGCGTCGCCGCGAGACTGGCCGACCTGGGGGCACGCCGCGTCGTGCTGGTGTCCCGCAGCGGTATTGCCGACCGCGCGTCCTGGGACGCCGGGACCGAGCCCGCACGCACCATCCTGTCGCTGGAGGAACGCGGCGTGTCGGTGCGGGTGGCCGCGGTCGACATCGCCGCACCAGGTGCAGCCGACGAGCTGCGGGCCGTTCTGGGTGATCTGCCCCCGGTGCGTGGCGTGGTGCATGCCGCCGGTGTGGAGGCCGGCGCCCTGCTGGCGGGCAGCACCGCCGAGGATTTCGCCCACACCATGCGCCCCAAGGTCGACGGCACCCTGACCCTGCACGAGGTGTTCCCGCCCGGCGAGCTGGACTGGCTGGTGCTGTTCTCCTCCTGCGGCTACCTGGCGGGGTTCCCCGGCCAGGGCGCCTATGCCTGCGCGAACGCCTTCCTCGATGCGTTCGCCCAGCACCGCCGCAGTCTGGGCGACCGGACGACCGCGGTGGCCTGGACCGCCTGGCGCGGCCTCGGAATGGGTTCGGCGTCAAGCTTTGTCGCCGCACAGCTGAACGCGTTGGGCATGGGTACCGTCGGGGCCGACGATGCGATGCGTGCACTGGATCTCGCGGTGCGCGCCGATCAGGCCCATATCGTGGTGCTCCCGGTGACCGCCGATGCCGCCTCGGTGCCGATGCTCGCCGATATCGCACCCCGCGACGACGAGGACACCGGCCTGGATGGGCTGGCGCTGCCGGTCGGGCGCGACGGGGTGGACACCGCGGTGTGGGTGGCCGAACTCGTGGTCGGCACGGTGGCCGCCGAACTGGGTCTGCCCGACGACGGTGTGGACCCGCGCTCGCCGCTGGCCGAGATAGGTGTGGACTCCATCATGACGGTCGCGTTGCGCAAGCAGCTGGAGCGCAGGACCGGGCTGGCGTTACCGCCGACCCTGCTGTGGGAGCACCCGACCGCCGCCGCGGTGACCACCAGAATCGTGGAAATGCTGGCGCCGCATGATCATTCGGTGACCGAGCAGGTCGGCGCATCGTGCGCCTGATTTCGGCGTGATTCGTTGCGGTCAGCGCAGCAGATCACGCCGAAATCGCTCAGTCCTCGAGCAGGTCACGCACCACCGCGTCGGCCAGCAGCCGGCCCCGGTCGGTGAGCACCAGCCGGTCCGCGGCGGTGAGCACCAGTCCGTCGGTGAGCGCGATATCGGCGCGCCGCAGCTCGGGTTCGGTGAGCACCCCGCGCGGCAGGCCGCTGCGCAGCCGCATCCGCAGCATCACGTCCTCCATGTGCCGGGCGGCGGCATCGATCTCTTCGGAATCTGCCACCGGTAGCCGGCGCTCGGCCAGCGTCTGCGCATATGCATTGGGGTGCTTGATGTTCCACCATCTACGCGTCCCGAGGAAGCTGTGTGCGCCCGGCCCGGCGCCCCACCAGTGGCCGCCGTCCCAGTACCCGAGGTTGTGCCGGCACTCACCGCCGGGACGGCTCCAGTTGGACACCTCGTACCACTGCAGACCGGCCGCCGACAGGTGCGCGTCGAGCAGTTCGTAGCGGTCGGCCAGCACGTCGTTGTCCGGTGCCGGTAATTCACCGCGGCGCACCCGGCGGGCCAATGCGGTGCCGTCCTCCACGATCAGCGCATAGGCCGACACATGGTCGACGTCCGCGCCCAGCGCGGTCTCGATGGAACGCACCAGATCATCGTCGGTCTCGCCGGGCGTGCCGTAGATCAAATCGAGATTGACATGCTCGAACCCCTCGGCACGGGCCTCCAGCGCGGCGGCCGGGGCACGGCCCGCCGAATGCACCCGGTCCAGCACCTTGAGCACATGCGTCGCGGCCGACTGCATACCCAGCGAGATGCGGGTGTAGCCGGCCGCGCGCAGCGTGGCGAACAGCTCGGGCGAGCTGGACTCCGGGTTGGCCTCGGTGGTCACCTCCGCGCCGGGCGCCAGCTGAAAGTGGTCGCGCACCGCCGCCAGCACCGCCGCCAGCCCGTGCCCACCCAGCATCGTCGGGGTGCCGCCGCCGACGAAGACGGTGTCGACCGCCCGTGGGCCGACCTGCTGGGCCGCCAGTTCCAGCTCGACGCGCACGGCGGCCAGCCACCCGTCGGGGTTTGCGCCCCCGAGCTCGGACGGTGTGTAGGTGTTGAAGTCGCAGTAACCGCAGCGGGTCGCACAGAACGGCACATGGATGTAGATGCCGAAGGGGCCGTCACTGCTCATGCCCCGCATCATCCCAGAACCTGTTCTGCTCACCCTGAGCCCAAATTTGGCCCGGTTAGGGCAGGTGGGGGCTTCCGTGGCAGAATGGCCGGCGTGACCGCCGCCGTTGACAGCACCACCCGCATTGCGCTGGTGGTCCGTCGGCATGTCGACCTCAAGCGCATCTGCAGCTGTTGTTGTCCGTCCTGACCCGCGTCGATATCGGAATCAGCCCGCCCACATCCTGAGCCGGCCGCCGGATCTGCGCCGCCGGCCAGCCCCCGGCGATGGCGCGATTCGCGAGCCCGCTCCTTTCGACTAGGAGCCCCCGACAACATGACAGACACCGTCTCCAACGCCCCCGAGAAGCCGGCAAAGCCGGTCAAGCGGCCCCGCGGTGAGGGCCAGTGGGCCCTCGGTTACCGCGAGCCACTCAACGCCAACGAGCAGGCCAAGAAGGACGACAACCCGCTCAACGTGCGCCAGCGGATCGAGAACATCTACGCCCACGGCGGCTTCGAGTCCATCGACAAGGGCGACCTTCGCGGCCGTTTCCGCTGGTGGGGCCTCTACACCCAGCGCAAGCCCGGCTATGACGGCACCTGGACCGGTGACGAGAACACCGACATGCTGGAGGACTCGTACTTCATGCTGCGAGTCCGCAGCGACGGTGGCGCCCTGACCACTGCCGCGCTGCGCACCCTCGGCGGCATCTCCACCGAGTTCGGCCGCGATACCGCCGACATCTCCGACCGGCAGAACGTCCAGTACCACTGGATCGAGGTCGAGAACATGCCGGAGATTTGGCGTCGCCTCGACGAGGTCGGTCTGCAGACCACCGAGGCATGCGGCGACTGCCCCCGCATCGTGCTGGGCTCCCCGCTGGCCGGCGAGCACCCCGACGAGATCATCGACGGCACGCCCGCCATCGACGAAATCGTCAAGCGCTACATCGGCAAGCCCGAGTACTCCAACCTCCCGCGCAAGTTCAAGACCGCGATCTCCGGACTGCAGGACGTCGTGCACGAGATCAACGACGTCGCGTTCATCGGGGTCAACCACCCCGAACACGGCCCCGGTTTCGATGTGTGGGTCGGCGGCGGGCTGTCCACCAACCCGATGCTGGGCCAGCGACTCGGCGCCTGGGTACCACTGAACGAGGTGCCCGACGTGTGGGAAGCCGTGGTCAGCGCCTTCCGCGACTACGGCTACCGCCGGCTGCGCGCCAAGGCCCGGCTGAAGTTCCTGATCAAGGACTGGGGCGTCGAGAAGTTCCGGGGAGTTCTCGAAACTGAGTACCTCAAGCGCCCCCTGATCGACGGGCCCGCGCCGGCACCGGTGCCGCGCCCCATCGACCACGTCGGCGTGACGAGGCTCAAGAACGGGCTGAACGCCGTCGGCGTCGCGCCCATCGCGGGCCGCGTCTCGGGCACCATCCTGAGCAAGGTCGCCGACCTGGCCGAGGCCGCCGGCTCCAACCGGGTGCGCTTCACGCCGTATCAGAAGCTGATCGTCCTCGACGTCCCCGACGAGAATCTGGCCAAGCTCCGAGAAGGCCTGGACGCCCTGGGCCTGCCGTCGGCCCCGTCACACTGGCGACGCAACCTGATGGCCTGCACCGGCATCGAGTTCTGCAAGTTGAGTTTCGCCGAGACCCGCAGTCGCTCGCAGGTGCTGGTGCCCGAGCTGGAGAAGCGGCTCGAAGACATCAACGCCCAGCTCGACGTGCCGGTGACGATCAACATCAACGGCTGCCCCAACTCGTGCGCGCGCATCCAGGTCGCCGATATCGGCTTCAAGGGCCAGATGATCGACGAGGGCGACGGCCCCGAGGAGGGTTTCCAGGTCCACCTGGGCGGCAGCCTGGGCCTGGACAGCGGTTTCGGCCGCAAACTGCGCCAGCACAAGGTGCTCTCCAGTGAGCTCGGCGACTACATCGAGCGAGTCGTTCGCAACTTCGTGAAACAACGCGAGGCCGGCGAGCGTTTCGCAGAGTGGGCGGTACGCGCCGATGAAGCGGACTTGAGGTGATGGTGTGACAGCGGTGACACGTTCGGAGAGCGAACTGCAGCGGTTGGCGGAGCGCGGCGCGGCCGAACTGGCCGATGCCGGTCCCGAGGAGCTCCTGCGCTGGACCGACGAGAACTTCGGCGGCAACTACATCGTGGCGTCGAACATGCAGGACGCCGTGCTCGTCGAGATGGCCGCCAAGGTCCGTCCCGGCGTGGACGTGCTGTTCCTGGATACCGGCTACCACTTCGCCGAGACGATCGGCACCCGCGACGCCGTCGAGGCCGTCTACGGCGTGCGTGTGGTGAATGTCTCTCCCGAGAACACCGTGGCCCATCAGGACGAGCTGCACGGCAAGGATCTCTTCGCCCGCGACCCCGCAGCCTGCTGCCGAATGCGCAAGGTCGAGCCGCTGGGCAAGTCGCTGCGCGGATACTCGGCGTGGGTGACCGGCATCCGCCGGGTCGAGGCACCGACGCGCGCCAACGCGCCGCTGATCAGCTGGGACGCCGCGTTCGGCCTGGTGAAGATCAATCCGATCGCCGCGTGGACCGACGAGGACATGCAGGCCTATATCGACGCCAACGGCATCCTGGTCAATCCGCTGGTCTATGAGGGTTACCCGTCGATCGGGTGCGCACCGTGCACCAGCAAGCCGGTCGAGGGCGCCGATCCGCGCAGCGGCCGCTGGGCCGGGCAGGCGAAGACGGAATGCGGACTGCACGCCTCGTGAGTTACCGGCGGTGGTGAACCCACCGGTTCTGGTCCTGACCGCGCACGGCAGCGCCGACCCACGCTCGGCGGAGACCACGTATGCGGTGGCCGAAACGATCCGCAGACTGCGGCGGGATCTCGTGGTGGTGCCCGCGTTCTGCGAACAGACCGCGCCCAACCTGGTCGACGTGCTGCGCGAGGTCGGTGACCGCGCGGTCGTCACTCCCCTGCTGCTGGCCGACGCCTTCCATGCGCGCACCGATATCCCGGCGATGATCGCCGCGAGCGGTGTGCGGGCACGGCAGGCGCAGGTGCTCGGCGAGGACGATCAGCTGCTCGCCGTGCTGCGCCGCCGCATCGCCGAAGCCGGGGTGTCCGCCGAGGATTCGGACGTCGGCGTGATCGTGACCGCGGTCGGGTCGTCGCGCCCGGAGGCCAACACGCGTACGTCGACGGTGGCCTCCTCGGTCGCGGTCGGCACCCGGTGGATCGGCACGACCACCGCGTTCGCCACCGGACCGACACCGTCACTGCCCGCCGCCGCGCACCGCCTGCAGCGCCGCGGCGCCGCACGCATCGTCATCGCGCCGTGGTTCCTGGCGCACGGCAGGATCACCGACAGGGTCGCTGATTTTGCTGCGGCTCAAGGCATTCCGATGGCGTCTCCGCTCGGAGCGCACCGCCTTGTGGCCGAGACCGTGCTGGACCGTTTCGACGCGGCACTGGCGCTGTCCGTCGCCGCCTGACCTCACCAACCCGACAGCTCCCACCCAGGAATAGTGCGCGCAATTCAAATAGTGACTACTATCTGAATATGGCTTCCAACGAGAAACCGCGGCGCCTCACCCGCGCCGAAAGCAAAGAGCAGACCAGGCGACGGCTCCTCGATGCGGCGGCGCAGGTCTTCGCACTCCGCGGGTACACCGCCGCGTCGGTCGAGGAGATCGCCGAGTCGGCGGGCTACTCCGTCGGCGCGGTGTACTCGAACTTCAGCAACAAGGAACAGCTCTTCGAAGCGCTGATGACCGATCGCGCCGTCGACCGGATGAGCGAGGTGGCACAGGCCATCCAGGAGACAAGGGCTTCGGCCGGTGATCCCCTGCGTGCGCTGGGCGCGATGCTGATCGCCATGGCGGACAAGGAGATCGACGTCGCCGTGCTGCGCACCGAGTTCTGGCTGCACGCGGTCCGCAATCCCGAACTCATGCGGATCGAGGCGGCCTCCTCGGCCAAGACCCTGGAAGCGGTGCGCGGCATCCTCACCGACATGCTGGACCGCCACGGGGTCGATGTCGGGGCGATCAACGTCGACGACTTCGCCACCACCACACTCGCCCTGTTCGGCGGCCTGATCCGGCAGCGCCGCATCGAACCGGAGCGGGTCACCGAGGAGATGTTCGGCCAGGCGCTGCGCTGGCAGATCGCCGGCATGCCCCGCAAAACGGAAGAGGCACCCTGACATGGAGTGGATCGGCAATATCGGCCTGTACGCGATCCCGGCGTTCCTGCTGCTGCTCGGCATCGAATTCCTCGGCGACTACCTGGAGCGCCGCCGCGACCGCCGCACCGGAGGGTCCACCGAAAGCACTCGGCGCGTGGGCTTCTCGGCCCGCGACACATGGGCCAGCCTGGGTGTCTACGGGCTGGGCCGGTTCGCCAACCTGGTCGAGGACTTCATCCAGCTGCCCATCGTGCTGCTCGCCGCGACGCTGGCCCCGATCTCACTGTCGGCATCGGACTGGTGGGTGTGGGTGCTGGCCATCATCGGGGCCGATCTCGGCTACTACGCCCAACACCGGATGCAGCACCGGGTCCGGCTGTTCTGGGCGGCGCACAGCGTGCACCACTCCAGTCAGCACTTCAACATGTCCACCGCGGTGCGGCTGCCGTGGCTGATTCCGGGACGCTTCCTGACCTCGGTGGTCTACATCCCGCTGGCGCTGGTCGGCGTGCCGGCCTGGATGATCTTCCTCTCGCAGGCAATCGTGTTGCTCTTCCAGTACCCGCTGCACACCGAACGCATCGGAAAGCTGTACCCGGCAATCGAATTCGTGTTCAACACGCCATCGCACCACCGCGTGCACCACGGCTCCAACAACCCCTACCTGGACAAGAACTACGGGGGCATCCTGATCATCTGGGACCGCATGTTCAACAGCTACGCCCACGAGGTCGAGCAGGTCCGCTACGGACTCACCCACAACATCGACACCTACAACCCGATCAAGGTGAACTTCCACGAGTTCGCACTGATGGTCCGCGACGTGTGGCGCGCCAGGAGCTGGCGAGCGCGGGCCGGCTACCTGCTCCAGCCACCGGGCTGGAGCGAGGCGACACCGGCCACATCCGAGCAGGAACTTGCCGGCACACATCCATGACGGGCGGCTCACCTAGTCTGGCGCCATGAGATTCGACGAGTACCGCAGTCATGACGCGACCGGTCTGGCGAAGCTGGTCGCCGACAAGCAGATAACGGCCACCGAGCTGCTCACGCTGGCCTCCGAACGCGCCGCGGCGGTGAACCCGAAGATCAACGCCATCGTGCGCGATGTCCCCGCCACGCCGTCGGATGAGCTGACCGGGCCGTTCGCCGGGGTGCCGTTCCTGATCAAGGATCTCGCCCAGGACTACGCGGGGCTGCCCAGCTCCGCGGGCTCCCGGTCGTTGCGGCACCTGCCGGTCGCCGAGCACTCCACGATCGTGGCGCGCTGGCTCGATGCCGGGCTGGTGATCTTCGGCAAGACCAACCTGCCCGAGTTCGGCGCCAAGGGGGTCTCCGAACCGGAGCTGTGGGGCCCCGCCCGCAACCCGTGGGACCTCAACCGGACACCCGGGGGCTCTTCCGGAGGTTCGGCGGCCGCGGTCGCGGCCGGGATCGTGCCGTGCGCGGGCGCCAACGACGGCGGCGGGTCGATCCGCATCCCGGCCGCCTGCTGCGGGCTGGTGGGCCTCAAACCAGGACGTGGTCTCACCCCGATGGGTCCGACCAACGCCGAGTCGATGCATGGTTCCGCCGTGCAGGGCGTGGTGTCGCGAACCGTCCGCGACACCGCCGCGATGCTCGACGTCATCGCCGGCGGTGAACCGTTCGGACCCTATTCACCGGCACTGGCCGAGTCGTCCTATGCGTCGGCGGTCGGACAGGATCCCGGCACCCTGCGCATCGGCGTCCGGGTGCCCTCGGCGATCACACCGCAACCCCACCGCGAGGCGTACGCCGCGGTGGAGACGGCGATCCGGGCGCTCACCGATCTCGGGCACCACGTCGAGGAACTTCCCACCGCACCGTTCGACGATGCCGAGCTGGCGCGCGACTTCCTGCTCACCTGGTTCGTCTACCTGGCGTGGGAGGTCGACGAGGCAAAACGGCTGTCCGGCGCCGGCGATGACGCCTTCGAGCGCGACACCCTCATCATGGCTGCGCTCGGCCGGGCGACCGGTAGCGTCGACTACGTCGACGCGGTGCAGCGCCGCCATGAACACACCCGCCGGCTGAGCACCTACTTCGAGAGCTACGACCTGCTGCTCACGCCCACCCTGGCGACCCCGCCACCCCGGATCGGCGAGTTCGACCTGCCCGCCGCACTGGCGCGGGGCGCGGACCTGCTACTCAAGACCCGAACCGCAAAACTGTTGCGCTACACCAAGATCGACGACGATATGGTCGACAAGAACCTCGGCTGGGTGCCCTACACCCAGCTGGCCAACCTCACCGGGCGCCCGGCGATCAGCCTGCCGCTGCACTGGACCGCCGACGGGCTGCCGCTCGGGGTGCAGTTCGTCGCGCCCCTGGACGGCGAGGCACTGTTGATCAAGCTGGCCGCCCAGCTGGAAGAGGCGCTGCCGTGGTCCGATCGGGTGGCGCCCTGTTAGGTGAGCGCCTCGGCGCTCTGTAGCTCCCCGGCGATGGCGGGCACCCGGGTGGCCCGCACGTACACGGTGTCCCCGGCGCGTAGCCCCAGGGCCTCGGCGTCACCACGGGTGATCTGCGCGGTGAACGGCGTGCCGTTGACCGCGCTGATCAGTTCGACGCGTACCTCGAAACCCAGGGTGACGATCCGGTCGATGGTGGCCTTGGTGACCCCGGTCGACTCGGCGGTTCCGTCACCGGCGGCGATGGCCATATCGGGATTGCGGCCGACCCGGATATCGTGCGGGCGCACCAGGATTCCGTTGAGCAGTGACACCGTGCCGAGAAAGGACATGACGAACGGATTCGCCGGTGCGTCGTATACCTCGGTCGGCGAGCCGACCTGTTCGATCCGGCCCTTGTTGAGGACCGCAATGCGGTCGGCGACATCGAGCGCCTCGGCCTGATCGTGGGTGACCAGCACCGTGGTGACGTGCACCTCGTCGTGCAACCGGCGCAGCCAGGCGCGCAGATCCTCCCGGACCTTGGCGTCCAGCGCGCCGAACGGCTCGTCGAGCAGCAGCACCTCGGGATCGACGGCCAGGGCACGGGCCAACGCCATGCGCTGGCGCTGCCCGCCCGACAACTGCGCCGGATACCGGGTCTGGAAGCCGGCCAGACCGACCACCTCGAGCAGGTTGTCGACCTTCTCCTTGATCTCGTGCTTGGGCTTCTTGCGGATCGACAGGCCGAACGCGACGTTGTCGCGCACCGTGAGGTGCTTGAACGCGGCGTAGTGCTGGAAGACGAAGCCGATACCGCGCTTCTGCGCCGGCACGCCCGTCACATCGCGGTCGTTGATGATGATCGTGCCGGTGTCGGGCTGATCGAGACCGGCGATCGCGCGCAGCAGCGTCGACTTGCCCGACCCGCTGGGCCCCAGCAACGCGGTCAGCGAGCCCTTGGGCACCACGAAGTCGATGTTGTCCAGTGCGGCGAACGCGCCGTAGTGCTTGTTCGCGCCCTGCACCGAAATGGCGATATCGCTCATCGGGTGGTCTCCTTCAGTCCTCAGTCTTGACACGCGAACGCTGGGCGTCAAACACCATCTGGGCCACCAGCACGACCAGCGCAACGGCCATCAGCACCACCGAGATGGTGTACGCGCCGTACGGGTTGCCCAGGGTGTAGCGGTCATGCACCAGCAGGGTCAGCGTCTGCGATTGGCCGGGCAGGTTGGACGACACCATCAGCACCGCGCCGAACTCGCCGAGGGTGCGGGCCACGGTGAGCACCACGCCATAGGTGAGGCCCCAACGGATCGACGGCAAGGTGATCCGCCAGAAGGTCTGCCACCAGTTGGCGCCCAGAGTGGCAGCCGCTTCCTCCTGGTCGGTGCCGACCTCGTGCAGCACCGGTTCGACTTCCCGGATGACGAACGGGATCGTGACGAACAGACTGGCCAGCACGATGCCGGGAAAGCCGAAGATGATCGTGAGGCCCCAGTTGTTCTGCATGAACCCGAACAGGCCGGCGCTGCCCCACAACGCGATGAGTGCCACACCGATGACCACCGGGGACACCGCGAACGGCAGATCGATCGCCGCCTGCAGCGCGTTCTTGCCGCGGAACTTGCGCCGGGCCAGCACGATGGCCGTCGGCACGCCGAACACGACGTTCAAGGGCACCACGATGGCCACCACCAAGAGCGACAGTTGCAGCGCGGACTGGGCGGCGGGCGTGGAGATGGAGGCGAAGAACTCGCCCAGCCCGGGCGCGAGTGCGCGCCACAGAATCGCCCCCAACGGCACCACCAGCAACGCGAAGACGTACAGCAATGCGATGACCCGCAGGATCAGCCGGGTGGATCGGGACAGCGTCATCGGGCCGACTCCTCCCGTCTGGCCGCCCGCGCACCGAAGTGGCGCAGCACGAACAGGACCATGAACGAGATGAGCAGCAGCACGATCGAGATCGCCGCCGCGCCCACCCGGTCATCGTTCTCGATGAGTGTGCGGATCCACTGGGAGGACACCTCGGTCTCGCCGGGAATGGCCCCGCCGATCAGCACGATGGACCCGAATTCGCCGATGGCGCGCGAGAAGGCCAAGCCGGCGCCCGACAGCAGCGACGGGGCCAGCGCGGGCAGGATGACCTTGAGGAAGATCGTCGCGCTGTTGGCGCCCAACGAGGCCGCGGCCTCCTCGACCTCACGGTCGAGTTCCAGCAGCACCGGCTGCACGGCGCGGACCACGAACGGCAGCGTCACGAAGGCCAGCGCCAGCGCCACGCCCCACGCGGTGTGCTGGATGTGGATGCCCACCGGGCTGCCGGGCCCGTAGAGCGACAGCAGCACCAGGCTGGCCACGATCGTCGGCAACGCGAACGGCAGATCGATGATGGCGTCCACCACCCGCTTGAGCGGGAAGTCGTCACGGACCAGGACCCAGGCGATCAGCAGACCGAAGAGCACGTTGACCAGCGTCACGCCGACCGAGATGGTCAACGTGACCCGGAACGAGGCGAGCGCCGACGGTGAGGTGACCGCCGTCCAGAACGCGCCCCAGCCGCCCTCGGCCGAGGTCCACAGGATCGCCGCCAGGGGAAGCAGCACGATCAGCGACAACCACAGCACCGCCACCCCGACCTGCAGGGTGGCGGTGTTGGGATGCGGCGACAACAACCGTCGCTCGGCAGCGCTGATCTGGGGTGTCACCCGGTGGCCTGCTTGTAGATCTTCGTGATTTCACCGTTGTCCTTGTCGAACAACTGCGGATCGACCTCGGACCAGCCACCGAGATCGGCGATGCTCCACAGCTTCTCCGGGGCCGGGAACTTGTCCGTGAACTCCGCGGCCACCGCCGGGTCGGACGGGCGGAAACCGGCCTCGGCCCACACCTTCTGCGCTTCGGGCGTGTACTGGAAGTTCACGAACTCGGTGGCCTTGTCCAGGTGTTTGCTGGTGTTGACCACGGCGACCGGGTTCTCGATCTTGAAGGTCTGCGGCGGGTTCACGTGCTCCAGGTTGTAGTGCAGCGCCTCGTTCTCGTAGGCGAGCAGCACATCGCCGGTACCCTGGCGGAACACATCGGTGGCCTCACGGCCCGAGCCCGGGCGCAGCTTGACATGCTGGCTGACCAGTTCCTGGACGTAGGCGATGCCCGCGGCATGGTCCTGGCCGCCGTTACTCTTGGCCGCGTAGGGGGCCAGCAGGTTCCACTTCGCCGCACCCGAGCTCAGCGGGCTGGGCGTGATGACCTCGACACCGGGCTTGAGCAGATCGTCCCAGTCGCGGATGTTCTTCGGGTTCCCCTCGCGCACGGCGAAGGTCACCACGGATCCGAACGGCAATCCCTTCGTGGCACCGGAATTCCAGTCCTCGTCGACCAGTCCGGCCTTCACCAGCCGGGTGATATCGGGCTCGACGGAGAAGTTGACGACATCGGCCGGCTTGCCGGATTCGACACCGCGGGACTGGTCCCCGGAGGCACCGTAGGAGGCCCTGATCCCGACTCCCTGGCCCTCCTCGGTGCCCGGCGAACGCCGGGGCGATCTTCGACCAGCCCGGCTCCGGCACCGCGAACGCCACCAGGGTCAACGTCGTATCGGCATCGACGGTATTGCCCTCGCCGACGACATCGCTGGCGCCACCATTGCACGCCGCGACGAGTGTGGTGGACAGCGCAAGCGCGATCAGCGCGCTCCAGCGCTTGGTGGACGTCAGGACGTTGCGCATTGAGAGACCTTTCCGGGGCCGAATACGGGACAGGGTGCCGTATGCACGGAAAGGTGATGGATCAGTGGGCGACGCGTTCACATGCCGCTACCAACGCCAAACCGCGGACGGGTGGTGTCAGCGACAACAACAGACATCGGCGACAGCGGAGAAACCCACGGCAATGAGGGCCAAGATGTGGCCGCTCTTGTTGCCGGTCGCTGCGCGCATGGCCGGAAGAGTATCAGAATTGACCTGCTGCGCCTGATGAGGGGCGTTTCCGCCACCCCCGCGGCCGCGCCCGCACCGATTCAGCGGGCCAGTAGCCACATCAGGATCACCAGGACCACGAGGGCGACCAGCGCCAGCGTCACCCGCGACCGCGGCATCTGGTTCACAAGGGCTCCTCGTCCTGGTGCGAAGCGCGGCGCAGCAGCCGGACGCCGTTACCGAGCGCGCCGTCCAGAACGACGGCGGTCCCGTAGGCCAACAGCAGCACCACCGGCATCACGATGGCGGTTTGGGCGACGAAACCGAGCCCGGACAGCCACAGCTCGACGCCGTCCCACCAGCTCAGGAATCCACCCATGCGAACCACAGTAGTGCGGCCGCGTTCGGTGCCACCATGGAGCCATGCGCACCGGATGCGTGATCGTCGGCGGCGGGCCGGCCGGGATGATGCTGGGCCTGCTGCTGGCCAGGGCCGGCGTGAATGTCACCGTGTTGGAGAAGCACGCCGACTTCCTGCGCGACTTCCGCGGGGACACCGTGCATGCCAGCACCCTGCGCCTGCTCGACGAACTCGGGCTCGGTGAACGCTTCGCTGCGATCCCGCATCGACTGATCGAATCGTTGCGGCTCTCCGTGCAGGGCGTCCCGGTCGAGGTCGACCTGCGCCACCTGCCCGGCGCTCACCAACACATAGCCCTGGTACCGCAATGGGATTTTCTCGAGTTGCTCGCCCGAGCGGCCGAGCAGGAGCCGACATTCACCCTGCTACGGCGCAGCGAGGTGCTCGGACCGGTGCTGCTCTCCGGGCGGGTGCGCGGCGTGCGCTACCGCGATGAGCAGGGCGCCGAACGCGAGATCCACGCCCCGTTGACGGTGGCCTGTGACGGCCGGGGCTCGACAATGAGATCCACAATGGGTCTGGTGCCCAGGAGTTTTGGCGCACCGATGGATGTCTGGTGGTTCCGGGTGCCGCGCACCGAGGACGACCCCGCGGGACTTGCCGGGGCGATGGGCGCCGGTCACGTGGTGGCCATGATCGACCGTGGCGACTACTACCAGTGCGCGTTCGTCATCCCGAAGGGCTCGGATCAGCGACTGCGCTCCGAGGGGATCGAGTCGCTGCACCGGCGGGTCACCGCGGTCGTACCGTGGATCGCTGACCGGGTCGGCTCGGTGGGATCCTTCGACGAGGTCAAACTGCTTGATGTGCAGTTGAATCGGCTGAGGCACTGGTACACCGATGGACTGTTGTTCATCGGTGACGCGGCTCATGCGATGTCCCCGGTGGGCGGCGTCGGCATCAACCTGGCGGTGGCCGACGCCGTGGCGGCCGCTCGCGTGCTCGCCGCCCCGTTGCGTTCCGGTGCGGTGACGACGCGCCGGCTACGGCGCGTACAGCTGCGCCGTTGGCTGCCCACGGTGCTGGTCCAGGGTGCGCAGAAGACCGTTCACAACCGGGTCATCGCGGTCGCGGTGTCCGAAGGCGCCCCCGTGCGGGCACCGGCCGGGGTGCGGCTGGTCGGCCGGGTTGCGCTGCTGCGCAGGATTATCGGTTACGGCGTGGCGATCGGGCCGCTGCCCGAGCACGTACCCGGGTTCGCCAGGCACCGACGGCCGGATCCCCGTGACTAGACGGCGGCGGAATATGCACCCATGATGGGCGACATGGTTCTGGAACACACCGAGCACGATCCGACGCCGACGCCTTTCAGGGCATCGGCTCCCATCGCCTACGCCCCGTCCGGAGCCTTGCGAAACCCGTTCCCGCCCATAGCCGACTATGGGTTCCTCTCCGACTGCGAGAACACCTGCCTGGTGTCCTCGGCGGGGGCCGTGGAATGGATGTGCGTGCCGCGGCCGGATTCACCCAGTGTGTTCGGCGCCATCCTGGACCGTGGCGCCGGTCACTTCAAGCTGAGCCCGTACGGCGTCTCGGTGCCCTCGGCGCGGCGCTACCTGCCCGGCAGCCTCATCATGGAGACCACCTGGCAGACCCACACCGGGTGGATGATCGTGCGCGAGGCCCTGGTGATGGGGCCCTGGCACGACACCGAGACCCGCTCGCGGACCCACCGCCGCACCCCCACCGACTGGGATGCCGAACACATTTTGCTGCGCACCGTGCGCTGTGTCAGCGGCACCGTCGAGCTGGTGATGAGCTGCGAGCCGAACTTCGACTACGGCCGCAGCCCGGCGACCTGGGAGTACTCCTCCTCGGCCTACGGTGAGGCGATCGCCCGCGCCCGCAAGGACCCGGAGGCCAATCCGACACTGCGCCTGACCACCAATCTGCGCATCGGTCTGGAGGGCCACGAGGCCCGCGCCCGTACCCGGCTCACCGAGGGTGACCAGGTGTTCGTGGCGC
Organism: Mycobacterium sp.; assembly: GCA_034520035.1. Taxonomy (GTDB): domain Bacteria; phylum Actinomycetota; class Actinomycetes; order Mycobacteriales; family Mycobacteriaceae; genus Mycobacterium. The sequence goes on from JAXHOA010000087.1 coordinate 107,070, forward strand.
TCAGCTGGTCCAAACACCCTGCGCCGCAGAACTTCGAAGAAGCCGCAGACAAGATGTGGAAGACCAGCGAATCGTGGCGGCAGTGGATCAACATCGGCGACTTCCCCGACCACCCGTGGCGGGCGTACCTGCAACGCAGCGCGCTGACGCTGAAGGGCCTGGTGTACTCGCCGACCGGCGCGCTGCTGGCGGCCAGCAGCACGTCGCTGCCGGAAACTCCTCAGGGAGAACGTAACTGGGACTACCGCTATTCGTGGATACGGGATTCCACCTTCGCGTTGTGGGGTCTGTACACCCTCGGACTGGACCGCGAGGCCGACGACTTCTTCTCCTTCATCGCCGACGTATCCGGGGCCACCAACGGCGAACGGCACCCGCTGCAGGTGATGTACGGCGTCGGCGGGGAACGCAGCCTGGTCGAGGAGGAACTGCACCACCTGTCCGGCTATGACAACGCCCGGCCGGTGCGCATCGGCAACGGCGCGTACAACCAGATGCAGCACGATATCTGGGGCACCATGCTGGATTCGGTGTACCTGCACGCCAAGTCGCGGGAGCAGATGCCCGAGGCGTTGTGGCCGATCCTGAAGAATCAGGTCGAGGAGGCCATCAAGCACTGGCGCGAACCCGACCGCGGCATCTGGGAGGTGCGCGGCGAGCCGCAGCACTTCACCTCCAGCAAGATCATGTGCTGGGTGGCGCTGGATCGCGGGGCCAAACTGGCCGAGCTACAGGGCGAGAAGAGCTACGCCCAGCAGTGGAGCACGATCGCCCAGGAGATCCAGGCCGACATCCTGGCCCATGGTGTGGACTCCCGCGGCGTGCTCACCCAGCGCTACGGCGACGACGCGCTGGACGCGTCGCTGCTGCTCGCGGTGCTCACCCGGTTCCTGCCGTCCGACGATCCGCGCATCCGGGCCACCGTGCTGGCCATCGCCGAGGAACTCACCGAAGACGGGCTGGTGCTGCGCTACCGCACCGAGGAAACCGACGACGGGCTGTCCGGCGAGGAAGGCACCTTCACCATCTGTTCGTTCTGGCTGGTGTCCGCGCTGGTCGAGATCGGCGAGGTCAGCCGGGCCAAGCGGTTGTGTGAGCGGCTGCTGTCGTTCGCCAGCCCGCTGCACCTCTACGCCGAGGAGATCGAGCCGCGCACCGGACGTCACCTGGGTAACTTCCCGCAGGCGTTCACCCACCTGGCGCTGATCAACGCGGTGGTGCACGTCATCCGCGCCGAGGAGGAGGCCGACAGCACCGGCGTCTTCCAGCCCGCGAACGCGCCGGCGTAGTCGGTAGCTTCTGGGCTCCGCGCCGGCGTCGAGGCCGCCGGGCTCAGTGTTTGCCGGATCCGGTGCAGTGATGCACCGCGAGGCACGGGCGCAGCAGGGGGGTGCTCACCGGAATACCTACGCGCTCCACCATTGCCGTAGCGGGATCGCCGCGCTGCCGGAATCATCGGGACGGACGGCGAGAACCTGATGGATCTGTATTGCGTTGCGCTCAAAACCGAGCCGCGATCCAGCCATGTACAGCCCCCAGACCCTAGCGGTGGCCTCACCGGCTTCCGCGACTGCATCATCCCAATTCGCCGCCAGATTGGCGCACCAGTCACGCAGGGTCATCGCGTAGTGCTCGCGCAGATTCTCCGCATGCCGCACCTCCAGGCCGGTGTCCTGCATGCTCGCGATGATGCGCCCCGACCCGGTCAGTTCGCCGTCGGGAAAGACATAGCGGTCGATGAAGGGTCCGGCGCGGTGTCGGCTGGTGTTGTCGGGGCGAGTGATGGAATGGTTGAGCAACTTTCCGCCCGGTCGTAGCTTGTCGCGAAGGAAGGCGAAGTAGGAGTTGTAGTTTCGGACACCGACGTGTTCGGACATCCCGATCGAGGACACTGCGTCGAATCCTGCGTCGGGTACGTCCCGGTAGTCGCAGAGGCGGACCTCTGCGAGGTCGGCCAGGCCCTCGGCTGCGATTGCTTCCTGGGCCCACTGTGCCTGTTCACGCGACAGAGTGACACCGATGGCGCGCACACCGTGGCGTGCCGCATAGCTGATCATCCCGCCCCAACCACAACCGATGTCGAGCAGACTGTCCCCGCTTGAGAGTCCAAGCTTGTCGAACACCAGGCGGTGCTTGTTGTCTTGCGCATCTTCGAGAGATGTGTCGGGCGAAGGATATACCGCGCAGGTGTAGGTCATCGACGGCCCGAGGACATGGTGATAGAACGCGTTCGACACGTCGTAGTGCTGTTCGATGGAACGGGCATCGCGAGAGCGTGAATGTCGCAGACCCGCAGCAACACGTCGCCAGCGCGGGTGTGCCTCTTGGTCGGGTGGGCTGACCGGCCGGAGATTCCTCAGCCCGATCGAACGCAGAGCGCGCGCACAGCTCAGCGGGGAGGGCACGTGGAACTCCAGATCCGTGGTCAGTCGCGCCAGCAGCGGGTACGGATCTGCCGGGTGCACGCCGGTGGCCTCAAGGTCACCCGCCACGTAGGCACGCGCCATCCCGAGTTCGCCGGGGGCCGTGACGAGGTAGGTCACTGCTCGATCGGTCGCCAGGTGGAGACCGTATGGGCAGGCCGAGCCGGCGGCACTGCCGTCGTGCGCGGTGATCCGGATGTCGTTGTTGCCCAGGAGAGATGCGACGGCCGGTGCCAGGGAAGATGTCGTCCGATCGGTGGTAATGACATTGCGAATAGCCATGTTGTCGAAGTGCCCTATCGAGTTGCAGGTAAACGAAGTGACGGTGCTGTTCGTGTGTCAGTGCGCTCCGGCAAGCCGTCCGGTGAGGCGACCGTGGCGTTCCAAACTGGCGCCGTCCAGTCCGATGATGGTGACGTTCTTCCCTCTGGCTCGGTACTTTTGCTCGATCGCGTCGAGGGTGGCGACCGTGGAGGCGTCCCAGATGTCGGCATCCGTCAGATCGATGATGACGTTCTGTGGATCGTCGCGGTAGTCGAATTGGTACACCAGGTCGTTGCTGGAGGCGAAGAACAGCTCTCCCGTGACCCGATAGATGCGAGTATCGACGGCGCCATCGTTGTCGGTATCGGCTTCGGCGACCTTCTCCACCGTGGTCAGGTGAGCGACGCGACGCGCGAAGGCGACCATGGCAGTGACCACACCCACGATGACGCCGTATGCGAGGTTGTGGGTCGCCACCGTCACGACAACTGTGGCCGCCAGCACCAGTGTTTCGCTACGCGGCATGCGACGGAGTGTCCGGGGGTGCAAGCTATGCCAATCCATGGTGCCGAACGCGACCATGATCATCACGGCGACCAGCGCCGCCATCGGGATCAACGCGACCACATCTCCGAGCCCGACCACCAAGATCAAGAGGAACACCCCGGCCAGAAAGGTCGAAATCCGGGTCCGCGCACCAGAAGCCTTGACGTTGATCATGGTCTGGCCAACCATCGCGCAGCCGCCCATACCGCCGAAGAAGCCGGTGATGACATTGGCGACACCCTGCGCCCAGCCCTCGCGGGTCTTGTTCGAATGGGTGTCGGTGATGTCGTCGACGAGCTTGGCGGTCATCAGAGATTCGAGCAAACCGACCAGTGCCATCGCCAGTGCGTACGGAGCGATGATCGACAGCGTCTCGAGGCTGAGAGGCACATTCGGAATGAACAGCGACGGTAGCGACGTCGGCATTTCGCCTTCGTCTCCTACTGTAGGCACGTTCAGTCCGAACGCCACGGTTGCCGCCGTGAGCAAGACGATGGCCACCAAAGGAGCAGGCACAACCGTCGTGACCTTCGGCAAGACAAGCATCACCGCCAGGCCCAGGATGACCATCGGGTACACCAGCGCCGGCACGCCGAGCAGATGCGGCAACTGAGAAGTGAAGATGAGAATCGCCAGCGCATTCACAAATCCGACCATCACGCTGCGGGGAATGAACCGCATGAGCTTCGCCACTCCGAGCACACCGAACGCAACCTGGATCAGGCCCGCAAGAATGACCGTGGCAATGAAGTAGTCCAGCCCGTGTTCGTGCGCCACGGGCGCGATCACCAAGGCAATCGCGCCGGTGGCCGCAGAGATCATCGCCGGCCGGCCACCGAGAAAGGCGATCGACACGGCCATCGTGAAGGAGGCAAAAAGACCCACTCGGGGATCGACGCCCGCGATGATCGAGAAGGCAATGGCCTCCGGAATCAGCGCCAAAGCCACGACCAGACCGGCGAGCACTTCGGTCTTGAGCAGCCGCGGAGACCGCAGGACCGTTCGTACCGAGGTGTCAGCCCTACCGTCAGTCTCTCCGGCAGGAAAGACGCTCCTTACAAACTTCGCCACAAAGAATCCATTCTTCATCGTCGGGCACAGCAGCGCCACGGTGCGGGTACAGCGGTTCAGTGCGCAAGTTGCGCTGAAAGATGTTGGTGGGCCCTGGTTTCCATCTCGCCGGCTGACGCGGAAAGCTGGACCAACGGAGATGACCCTACCCTCACGCAAGGGAAGAGTCTAAATGGGCGGCAGGCGTTGTGATCAACCCCACTGCTATCGGCGCAGCCAACCCAGCCACCCAGAAACGTCTGGATCGCGCCAGCCAGCTGCCGGCGCCGGCCGGTTCGATACCGATGCCTTTGAATGATGGCGTGAAAGCCCATGCGCTATCCGCCACCGAGAAAGAAGGGCAGTGGGCACCACCGGCCGACTCGCGAACATGACTTTTCATCGATCTAGTCATAAATACGTTGCAAGACAAACAGTTTCATTCAGCGCGTGTTGCTTGTTCCAGATCTCCGGGCAACCCCGATCGCGAACCCGCGCTTTTCACCAGCGATCTCAAACGATCTGGCCCAGGAACTCAGCTCTCCGGCGTGAATAGATAGTTTCGCAGCCGGGGATGGGGCCCGGCGAGCGACTGCCACTGCTCATCCAGCCACCCGAACACCGCATATCCGTTGCCGCACAGAAGATTGAAGACATCGGACGCCTGCTTGCCGAATCTGCCCAGATGCCGATCCTCGATCTCTAGCATGATGTTAGGACGGTGCCGGCCCACCATCTCACAGCCCTCCAGGATCGCCAGTTCTGCACCCTCAACGTCGATTTTGAGGAAGTCCAACCGGTTGATGCCGAGGTTGTCGCACAACCCGTCTAGTGTTTGCACACAAACCGGTATCGTCTTCGCGTCGGCAAACTCGCTGTTGGGTCCCGGATGAAGAGACCCGTCGGTGAGATAGGAACGACCGTGGACGGGCATACTCCACCGAAGCGGCACCGACAACTCGCCCAGGCCTGCCTTGGCTCCCAAAGCCACCGGAGCCACCGCCAGAGCCTTTGCACCGAGCAAGGACGCGGTAAGCCGCAGCCGCCGTGCGAGATTCGGCGTCGGCTCTACCGCGACGACACGCCCGGTCGATCCGACAAGTCGAGCGAGCGGCACCGAATACAGCCCGTATTCCGCTCCCACGTCCAAACAGACGTCACCGGACCCGACCACGGTTGCCAACCCGCGAATTTCCGACTCCAGAAAGTTCAGCCGTCGGGCGCCGGCGGTCAATATCGAATCCGCAGCCAGCAGTCGCCGCGGAACCGCGTGGGCCTCAATCCGTCCAGGCGGCTTCGACCGCAGACTAGTCACGACTACCAACTCTACCCAAACGTAAGAGTCAGCTCCGTAGCGGGGTGCTCCGGCAGGGTAGCGCCGCCGCCCGGGCAATCAACCACGCCTGCCCATCCCCCTCTCCCGCCGCCACCACGTCGAGTGCGGCATACGCCGCGCAGAGTTCACCCGACACTGCACTGAAGCAACCCGGTGCGGCACCAACCTCACTGAGCACACAGATCGCCAATAGCCCGCCCGGTGCCAACCTGTTGATGACCGCACCGTCGAGTCTGCGGTCACGAAACCGGTTGCACACCACGACATCCACCGGATTACCCGGCGGTAGACCCAGATCGAGATCAACTGAGTCAAAGCGGCAGCGCCTCGCAACCCCGGACCGTCGGGCGGTCAATCGTGCCCGTTCAATCGCCACGTCGGAAACGTCGATACCGTGAACATCCAACCCGCGCATGGCCAACCACACAGCCGCGGCACCCGATCCGCAGGCGAGTTCGAGCGCACTACCGGTGTGCGGAAACACCGATTCGAAATCGGCGAACACCGCGGGAAGGGCGGGCGTGGGCACGGCAGAGCGTTCGGCATATCTTCGATCCCAGCGAATGCGGTCAGATTCGCTCACAGTGACCCGTACCGTTCGCCAACGAACGTCGTCCGCCCTGACATTGACGTTCTCCTCCGGACTCGACCTGCCGCAGCAGGGGTGGTCGAGCGTATCTTCCGGCGTCGGGCCAATCGGGAGTGGACCTATCGGACCGCGTTCTCGACCATCTGCGCGGCGATCTGGGCCGCCTCGTCGCCCGCGCCGTAGCTGCAGGCCCAGGCCTCGACGACCACATTGGTGACCGCCGACAGTGCGTGCTGGCATTCCCAGCCGTCGGCGTCGTCCTGGGTGGTGATCTGGGTCAGCACCGTGTCGGTCGCCGTCAGATCGTCGATCTGCCAGGTGTAGCTGTCCATCCCGTCGTCGATGGCGATCGACGTCCCTGCGCACGCGTCCCAGCTCGACTGCGCATTGTCGAAGAAGCGCTGCGCCTTGTCCGCCGACGGGTAGAGCACCGCGGTCTGTTCCACCCAGTGCGCGTTGTCCTCGTCGGGTTCGCGGGACACCTGGTCGCGGACCGCGGTGTACCCGCTGCTCCCGTAGACCGGCTGTTCGGCGCCGAAGATCGAACCGAGGCAATCCGGTTCGGACACATCGCTGGAGTGGTCGACCATCTGGTCGAGCTCACCGGTGACCTCCATGCTGTCCGAGCCCATGATGTCGTTGATGTCGCCGATGGACAGCAGCACGTCGTCGAGTTGGCTTTCCTTCAACGGCGGCGCGTCGACGGGCGCCGCGTTCTGGTCCCGGACGGCCTGACCGGTCACGGTGGACGAACACCCGGTCAGCAGCGCGCATCCGACCGACACGGCGACGAGGGCATGACGGGCATACCGCGCGCGCGGCAATCCTGCGGCACTGTTCACCGCGTCATTGTGACCGATGGGGGGCCCGGAGTCACTTCTTGGCTTTGTCGCCCGCCGCGTCGGTCGACAGCGCGGCGACGAACGCCTCCTGGGGTACCTCGACCCGGCCGATCGTCTTCATCCGCTTCTTGCCCTCTTTCTGCTTCTCCAGCAGCTTGCGCTTACGGGTGATGTCACCGCCGTAGCACTTGGACAGCACGTCCTTGCGGATGGCCCGGATGTTCTCGCGGGCAATGATTCTCGATCCGATGGCCGCCTGGATGGGCACCTCGAACTGCTGGCGCGGGATGAGTTCCTTGAGCTTGGTGGTCATCTTGTTGCCGTAGGCCGCCGCGCCGTCCTTGTGCACGATGGCGCTGAACGCATCGACGGCCTCACCCTGCAGCAGGATGTCGACCTTGACCAGGTCGGCCTCCTGCTCGCCCGCCTCCTCGTAGTCCAGGCTGGCGTACCCGCGGGTGCGCGATTTCAGGGAGTCGAAGAAATCGAAGATGATCTCGCCGAGCGGCATCGTGTAGCGCAGCTCGACGCGCTCCGGGGACAGATAGTCCATGCCGCCGAGCTCGCCACGGCGGGCCTGGCAGAGCTCCATGATGGTGCCGATGAACTCGCTCGGTGCGATGACCGTCGTCTTCACCACCGGCTCGTAGACCGCGCGCACCTTGCCCTCGGGCCAGTCCGACGGGTTGGTGACGATCATCCCTGGACTGCCCGGCGTTGTATCTTCTTTCAACACGCGGTAGACGACGTTGGGCGCGGTGGAGATCAGATCGAGGTTGAACTCCCGCTCCAGGCGCTCCCGGGTGATCTCCATGTGCAGCAGCCCCAGGAAGCCGCAGCGGAAACCGAACCCGAGCGCCACCGAGGTCTCCGGTTCGTAGGTCAGCGCCGCGTCGTTGAGCTGCAGTTTGTCCAGGGCCTCGCGCAGCACCGGATAGTCCGAGCCGTCCACCGGGTACAGGCCCGAGTAGACCATCGGCCGCGGCTCGCGGTAACCGACCAGCGCTTCGGTGGCACCGTGGCGCGCCGTGGTCACGGTGTCGCCGACCTTGGACTGCCGGACGTCCTTCACACCGGTGATGAGGTAGCCGACCTCGCCGACGCCGAGCCCGTCGGAGGCCTTCGGATCTGGGGAGACGATGCCGACCTCGAGCAGCTCGTGGGTCGCCCCGGTGGACATCATCTTGATCTTCTCGCGGGGATGCAGCTTGCCGTCCACCACCCGGACGTAGGTGACCACGCCGCGGTAGATGTCGTAGACCGAGTCGAAGATCATCGCCCGCGCCGGTGCGTCGGCGTCCCCGACCGGGGCGGGGACCAGACGGACGACCTCGTCGAGCAGCTCACGCACGCCCATACCGGTCTTACCGGAGACCCGCAGCACATCGCTGGGTTCACAGCCGATGATGTGGGCGATCTCGCCGGCGTAGCGGTCCGGGTCGGCGGCGGGCAGGTCGATCTTGTTGAGCACCGGGATGATGGTCAGTTCCCGGTCCAGGGCCAGATAGAGGTTGGCCAGCGTCTGGGCCTCGATGCCCTGGGCGGCGTCGACCAGCAGCACCGCGCCCTCGCAGGCCTCCAAGGCCCGGGACACCTCGTAGGTGAAGTCGACGTGGCCGGGGGTGTCGATCAGGTGCAGGACGTACTCTTCGTCGCCCACTTTCCACGGCAGCCGCACGTTCTGCGCCTTGATGGTGATACCGCGTTCCCGCTCGATATCCATCCGGTCCAGATACTGGGCCCGCATATCGCGGTCGGCGACCACGCCGGTGATGCCGAGCATGCGGTCGGCCAGCGTCGACTTGCCGTGGTCGATATGAGCGATGATGCAGAAGTTCCGTATCTGCGCCGGCGCGGTGAACGTCTTGTCGGCGAAACTGCTGATGGGAATCTCCTGGTCCTGGCGTGATCGTGTGGTCCCAGGGTATCGACAGCGGGCCCGCCGGACACAATCGGGCATGCGGCGCCCTCGCTATGCTTGGCGGCTATGGCGTCCCAGTGGAAGGCCTTCCAGAGGTTTGCGGAGAAACTCGTGTTCAGCGAGGCCCCGAAGCTCATCCGCCAGCTACCCAACCCCGAACGTGTCCTTCAACAGGGTCTGCGGATCGGCATGGAGGCGCTGGCGGCCCAGGCCAACCCGTCTCCGGCCGCCCTCACCAGTGGACGACCGGTGACCAGCACCGGCGTGCCCACCGCACAGCGGGCCCGGCGCATCTCCTACTCCCCCGATCTGGACGGCCGGGCCGATCCGGGCGAGATCGTCTGGACCTGGGTGGTCTACGAGGACGATCCGACCCGTGGCAAGGACCGCCCGGTGCTGGTGGTCGGTCGCGATCAGCGCACCCTGCTCGGACTCATGCTGTCCAGCCAGGACCACCACGCCGGCGACGACGGCTGGGTCGCGATCGGGACGGGCAGCTGGGACTACGACGGCCGCCCCTCCTGGGTCCGGCTGGACCGGGTGCTCGACGTGCCCGAGGACGGCATCCGCCGGGAGGGCGCCATCCTCGACAAGGATCGCTTCGAGATCATCGCGACCCGGTTGCGCACAGAGTTCTCCTGGAGCTGACGTGTTCTCCGCCAGCGTGCGTGTCGGTTGGCAACACGCCGCGGATCCACCGGAGTCTGCGCACGCTCGCGCGGTCAGCGGTGCGCGAACCGCACGTGCGGCAGGCCGTCCTCGATGCTGACGCGGCACCGCACGCCGTAGACGGCGGCGATGAGAGGCTCGGTGAGCACCTGAACGGGGGCACCGGTGGCCACGATGCGGCCTGCGGAGAGCACCACGACGTGGTCGCAGAACATCGCGGCCAGGTTCAGGTCGTGCAGCGCCACCACCGTGGTGACGTTCAATTGCCGCACCAGGGCCAGGATCTCCAGCTGGTGGGCGATGTCGAGGTGGTTGGTCGGCTCATCCAGCAGCAGGTGATCGGGATCCTGGGCCAAGGCTCTGGCGATCTGGACCCGCTGGCGCTCCCCGCCCGAGAGCATGTGCCAGTAGCGGTCGGTCATGTCGACGAGCCCGGTGGCGGCCAGCGCGGCGTCGACCACCCTCGCGCCGTCCGGGTCGGCGCCGATCATCCCGGTGTACGGAATGCGGCCCAGCCGCACCACATCGCGCACCGTGACGTGCAGTTCGGTCTCGGCGTGCTGGGCGACCATCGCCACCCGGCGGGCCAGTGCGCGCCGGGGCATCCGGGCCACCGGCTCGTCATCGAGGTGCACCGTGCCGCGACTCGGCCGGTCCACCCCGGCCAGCAATTTCAGCAGCGAAGACTTGCCGGAGCCGTTCGGACCCAGCAGGCCGACCGTGGCGCCGGGCGCCGGTTCCACCGTCACACCGTCGAGCACGAGCCGGCCCGACCGCGTCCAGCCGACCTGGTCCGCATGCAGGGTCACGACGGTATCCCCCGGCGGCGCAGCAGGATCAGCGCGAACGCCGGGACACCCAGCAGCGCCGTCACCACGCCGGTGGGCAGTTCCTGCGGCGCGAACACGGTGCGGGCCAGCGTGTCGACCCACACCATGAACACCGCGCCGAAGATGGCGACCGTCGGCAGCAGCCGCAGGTGCGCCGGCCCGACCACGAATCGCGCCGCGTGCGGAAGCACCAGGCCGACGAAGCCGATCGCACCCGCCGCGCTGACCAGTGACGCCGTGATCAGTGCGGTCATGACCAGCAGCACGATCCGCGCCTGCCGCACCGACACTCCGAGCGTGGCGGCGGCATCGTCGCCAAATGCGAAGGCGTCCAGGGCGCGTGCGTAGGCCAGGCAGCACACCAGGCCGGCGCCGACGACAACGCTGCACACCGCGACATCGTTCCAGGACACCCCGGCCAGCGAGCCGAGTAGCCAGAACAGCACCCCGCGGGTCTGCTCGGCATCCGCCGAGGACAGCACGATGAACGATGTGAGCGCCGAGAACAGTTGGGTGGCCGCCACTCCGGCGAGCACCACCCGATCGGTACCGCCACCCGCGGCGTGCGCCAACAGCAGCACCACCCCGAAGGACAGCACCGCCCCGACGAACGCGCCACCGGACAGGGTCAGCGTGCCGGCACCCACGCCGAGCACTGCGATCAGCACCGCCCCGGTCGACGCACCCGAGGAGACCCCCAGCACGAACGGATCAGCAAGTGGGTTGCGCAGCAAGGACTGCAGGATCGCGCCGCACAGCGCGAGGCCCGCACCGCACACCGCGGCCAGCAGCACCCGGGGCAGCCGAAGTTGCCAGACGATGCCGTCCTGGATCCGGGTCGCGCCCGACGGTCCGGCACCCAGATGCTCGGCGACGATCCCGTACACGTCGCGCACCGACAGTGCCGCCGGACCGATCGTGATGGCCACCGCCGCCGAGACGACCAGCAACGCCAGTCCGAGTACCCACAGGACTGGCAGCGAACGCGTACGCACGGTCAACGGCCGGGGGCGAATCCGAGTCGGCGCAGGCCGTCGGCCACCTTCTCGGTGCCGTCGACGGTCCGGATCGAGGGATTCAGATCAGCGCCGTTGACCACGATATAGCGCTTCTCCCGGACGGCGGTCAACCGCGAGGTCACCGGATTCGATTCCAGGAACTCGATCTTGGCGGCCAGCGCGTCGCCGTCGATGGTGCGCCGGCTCAGGTCGGCAAGCACCAGCACATCCGGGTCACGTTCGCCGATCACCTCCCAGCTCACCTGCGGCCACTCCTCGGTGGTGTCGACGAAGATGTTGCGCGCACCGACGGTGTCGGTGATCACCCCGGGTGAGCCGCAGCAGCCACCGAAGTACGGGGCCCGGATATCGGAGAACCAGTACGCCAGGTCGGCATCGGCGCGCAGCCGGCTGTCCTGCATCCGCCGCTGCAGACCCGCGATCAGCTCCTCACCACGCTCGGTGACATCGAATATGCGTGCCAGATCCCGGATCTCGCCGTAGATCGCATCCATCGTGAACGGCTCGGTGCGAGCACCGTCGGCATTGACCGACACCTTGCCCACGCAGTCGCTGGGCGCAAGATAGGTGGGTACACCCAGCGAGTCGAACTGATCGCGGTCGGCGACACCACCCGGTCCCAGCGTCCCGGCAAACGATGCGGACACAAAGTCCGGCTCGGCGTCCAGCACGGTCTCCAGAGACGGCTTGTTGACCGCCAGCTGCGGCACCGTGGCGTTGTCCTCGGCGAGGTTCTCCCGCACCGGGTCTGTCCAGGTCGCGGTGCCGACCATGCGGTCGGCCAGACCCAGCGACAGCAGGATCTCGGTCGAGCCCTGGTTCAGCGACACCGCGCGTTGTGGCGGTGCGTCGATCACCACGTCACGACCGCAGTTCTGCACCGTGATCGGGAAACCCGCTGCCGCGGCGCCCTGTTCGACTGGGGCCTCGGATTGGCTACAGGCGGTCAGCACAGCCACCGATGCCGCGAGGAGAATCCGACGGCCGTTCATCCGGGCTGCCCGGCGGTCGTGAAGCCCGCGGCGAGCTTCTCGACGGCGTCGACCTGCCGGATGCCCGGATCGAGCTCCGAACCGGTCAGCACCACATAGCGTTTCTCCCGGACCGCCGTCATGTTGCGGGTCACCGGATTGGACTCCAGGAACGCGATTTTGGTGTCCAGCGCGTCACCGTCGATGCGCTTGCGACTCAGATCCGCGAGCACCAGCACGTCGGGGTCGCGATCGGCAAGTGCCTCCCAGCTGATCTCTGGCCAGTCCTCGGTGGCGTCGGCGAAGACGTTGGTGGCACCGACCTCTCGGGCGTAGAGGCCCGGCGCCGAACAGCATCCGGCCAGATACGGGGTGCGCAACCCGGAAAACCAGAATGCGACGGTGGCACCCTGCTGCGGGATCGCCGGTGCGTCGCCGAGCCGCTGCCGCAGTTGACTCACCAGCTGCGCACCGCGGTCCTGGACGTCGAAAATCTGCGCCAGTTCGGTGATCTCACGAAACAGGGTGTCCATTTCCAGCGGTGCGGTGCGGGTCACCGTCTCCCCCTCCACCACCGCGTCGGTGCACACCGACGGCGACTGGTAGGTGGGGATCCCCAGTTCGGCCAGCCGGGCACGTTCACCGACGACCGCCGGGGTGAAGGTGTGCGCGCTCGCCGAGGTGATGATGTCGGGTTCCAGATCGAGTACGGCTTCCAGGCTCGGGTCGTTGTCCGCAAGGCGGGGTACCCGGTCGTTGTCGGCCGCCAGTTCGGGCAGCACCGGGTCGAACCATGTCGAGGTGCCCACCATGCGGTCGGCCAGCCCGAGGGAGAGCAGGATCTCGGTGGAGGCCTGATACAGCGACACGGCGCGCTGCGGCGCGTGTTCGAAGGTGACCTCCACGCCGCAGTTCTGCAGTGTCAGAGGGTAACTGGTGGCGTCGGGGTGGTCGGCCTGCGACGGTGCAGGCGCCGGCGGCTCGGTTCGGGTACACCCGGTCACGAGGAGCAGTAGGGATACAAGCGTGATGAATGCACGCACGGCGGTGACTTCCTTCGGTGCAGGGCCCAGGCGCGGAGCCGTCGACGGTTCAGCGACCGCAGGCATTCGGGCTCAGAGGTCGGGCCTCATACCGTTGCGCGTCAGCTCCGGGTTCTCACCGGATTTCCCTGCAGGTCAGCACCCGCACTCTACCGCTTGCACCTCATCGTGGATTCCGCCACATCGGATACATGACGGGACCTCCGTCGGGCAGCTCGATCTCCCCGGTCACCTCGAAACCGAACCGCTGGTAGTAGCCGATGTTGTCGGGATTGCTCGACTCCAGATACGCCGGTGCGAATTCGGCGTCGCAACGGTCCAGCCGGGACCGCATCAAGGCGTGCCCGAGTCCGGCTCCGCGCACCTGCGGGTCGCTGCCGATGACCCCCAGATACCAGTGCGGCTCGTCGGGGTGCTCGTCTTTCATGAGTTCGGTGATCCGGATGCCGCGTCGCACCGCCGTGCCGAAGGTCAGCAGCATGCTCGGCGCGGCACGCAGCTCCTCGACAGTGGTGTGCTGCCACTTCCCCGGCGGATCCCACAGTGCCGCCGCGCCGATGGTCGTCCCCGCCGACGCGACCTCGACACCACCGTGCGCCAGGTGGTGATGGCGAGTCAGCGCCGCGAACAGCTTGTGCAGCTTGCGCCGCCGGGCCCGCGCGTCGGGCAACAGCCACATCATCACCGGATCATCGAAGAACGCGCGGCCCAGCGCGTGCGAGAGCGCGGGGATATCGGCTCGCGCCGCGGGCCGCACCGCGACGTCGTCGGAGTTGTGCACGCCGTCCATTCAGCCCTGCGTGATGTACGCCTGCAACTGCTCCCTGGTGGACTCCAGCTCCTGCATGCGGGTCTTGACCACGTCACCGATGCTCACGATGCCGGCCAGTCGGCCGTCCACCAGAACCGGGATATGGCGGACCCGGTTGTGGGTCATCGCGGCGCTGAGGCTGTCCACCGAATCCTCGGGCGAACAGAACAGCAGATGTTTGGTCATGATCTCGCTGACCGGCCTGCTCAACAGGTCCGCACCGACGTCGTGCAGTTTGCGCACCACATCGCGTTCGGACACGATGCCCACCGGCCCGTCCGGGCCGACCACCACCATCGCACCGATATTGCGGTCGACGAGGCCGGTGAGCAGCACGGCGACCGGTGTCTCCGGGGTGATCGTCGCGACGGCGGCACCCTTGGCCTTCAGTACGTCGGCTATCCGCATGGCACCCTCCCGCCAGGATGTGATCTCGAACACAATCCAGGCTACGTCGGATTTGTATCCGTTTGGCCGATTGAGTGGAACCCACGCCGATGGACGCGTATATGTGAGCCATGATCGAAGTGACGCTCCTGGGCACGGGCAGCCCCATCCCCGACCCGGATCGGGCGGGCCCGTCCACGCTGATTCGCGCCGGTGGCCAGACCTTCCTCGTCGATTGCGGTCGCGGGGTCCAGCAGCGACTGGCCGCCGCCGGGTCCGCGGCCAATGGGCTGACGGCGCTGCTGCTGACGCACCTGCACAGCGATCACATCGCCGATCTGGGCGATGTGATCATCACCCGCTGGATCTCCACGTTCACCCCGGACCCCGCACCGTTCCAGATCATCGGCCCACCCGGCACTGCGGACGTGGTGTCCGCCACGCTGGCGGCGTTCGGCCACGACATCGGCTACCGGATCGCCCATCACGCCGATCTCACCGAACCACCGGCCATCGAGGTGCACGAGTACACCGAAGGGGTGGTGTGGGACGTCGACGGTGTGCGGATTCAGGCGGCGCCGACCGACCATCGCCCGGTCGCACCGACCATCGGCTTTCGCATCGAACACGCCGGCGCCTCGGTGGTGCTGGCCGGCGACACCGTGCCGTGTGCCAGCCTGGATGAACTGGCCGCGGGCGCAGGGGCGTTGGTGCACACCGCGATCCGTCACGATCTCGTCGAGGCGATGCCGCTGCAGCGGTTCCGCGATATCTGTGACTACCACTCATCGGTCGAGCAGGCCGCAGACACGGCAGCCCGCGCCGGGGTGGGCATCCTGATCCTCACCCACTATGTGCCGAGCCCCGCCCGCGGTCAGTACGAGGACTGGCGCGCCCTGGCAGCGACGGTGTTCGACCGCCAGATCGAACTCGGCGACGACCTGCACCGGGTGCAGGTCCATCCCGGCGTCTGCTCCAAAACACCGTGATTTGTGGAGTTTTTGTCGGACTCGCTCCGACAAAAACTCCACAAATCGCTCAGGCCAGCCGGGTGATCTCCACGACCACGTCGAGGTCGGTGGACCCCTCCCCGGAGTAGATGCCCTTCAGCGGTGTCACATCGGCGTAGTCGCGGCCGACGCCGACGCTGATGTACTGCTCGTTGATGGCCTTGTCGTTGGTCGGGTCATAGTGCCACCAGTCACCCGTCCACGCCTGGATCCAGGCGTGGCTCTGACCTTCGATGGTGTCGCCCACCTTCGCGCTGCGCTTGGGGTGTAGGTACCCCGAGACATAGCGGGCCGGAATGCCCATGCCGCGCAACAGGATCAGCGTCAGATGCGCAAAGTCCTGGCAGACGCCCTTGCCCTCACGCAGCGCGTCCAGCCCGGACGAGTGCACCCCGGTGGTGCCGGCCACATACTTGAGCTCGCCGTGCACCCAGCGGGCAGCCTCGATGACCGCCTCCTGCGGTTCGTGGTACTTGGCGATGCGCCGGCCCACCCGCTCGATGCGCTTGCTGGAAGGGGTGTAGACCGTCGGGGTGAGCACCTCGTCGAAACGGTCGATCACGGCCGCGGTCTCCAGATCGGCCCAGCTCACCGATGACTGTGGGGCGCCGGGCTTCTCGGTCTCGACCACCGAGGATGCGGTGACCTCCAACTCGGCGTGCGGCGCATGCAGGTCGAAGGTGGTGACCGCAGTGCCCCAGTAGTCCACGTACCGGTACTGTCTGGTGGCCGGAGTCGTCTCCACCCGGTTGAGGATCACGTTCTGGCGTGAATCCGACCGCGGCGTCAGCCGTGCCTCGTTGAACGACGCGGTGACCGGCGACTTGTACGCATAGCCCGTTGCGTGGACCACTCGCATGCGCCACATCAGATCTCCCCCTCTTCGATGACGGTGCCACCCGCGCGTCCGGCGTCGGTCCACGCCACCCAGGGCGCCGAGTGAAAATACTGCAACGCCAAAGCGTCTCCGACTTCGACGCACGTCTGCTGCAGGGCCGCCAATTGATCCTCCAGCGACTCCAGCAGGGCACCGGGCGGCAGGAACTCCAGCTCACTACGGGCCCGGCCGAGCAACCGCTGGGCCTCCGCGGTCGATCCAACCCGGCTGTGCCTGCGGTGCAGCAGTTCGTCGAGACTGTGCTCGGCCAATCGCAGCGAGTAGTAGATCGATCGCGGGAAAAGCCGGTCCAGCAACATGAACTCGACGACCCTGCTGGCGTCGAGAACACCACGGTAGGTGCGCAGGTAGGTGTCGTGGGCGCCCGCCGAACGCAGCACCGTGACCCAGGCCGGCGATGAACCGCTGTCACCGACCCGCGACAACAGCATGCGCACCGTCATGTCGACGCGTTCGATGGCCCGGCCCAGCACCATGAAGCGGTAGCCGTCATCGCGCGACAGCGTCGAATCGGCCAGGCCCGCGAACATCGCGGCCCGGCCCTCCACATAGGCCAGGAACTCGTGCGGGCCGAGCCGTCGTGCCGCGCGTTCCCGCTCGGCCAGGGCGTTGTAGGTGGTGTTGAGGCACTCCCACATCTCGGTGGAGGTGACTTCGCGTGCACCACGCGCATTTTCGCGGGCTGCCGTGATGGACTCGACAATCGAGCAGCCACCTTTGGTGTCCTTGCCGAAGGCCACGAGGTCGGTCAACGACCACACATCCAACTCCTGTTCCGGGGGTTCGATATCGAGCACCTGCAACAACACCCGCGAGGTGTGGTCGGGGTCCACGCTGGAGTCCTCCAGCAACTGGTGCACCACGACATCGAGGATGCGCGCGGTGTCGTCGGCGCGCTCGACGTAGCGGCCGATCCAGTACAACGATTCCGCGTTACGTGCCAACATCAGTCGACCACCGCCTGCTGCTGCTGCTGTTGTTGTTGTTGTTGTTCGTTCTGAGTGGACGTGCCCCGGAAATCTCGGGTCTGCTGCTGTTGTGTCTGTTCGCCCTTGACCTCACGGCCCGCTTTGCCGTTGCGCGAGACCTTCTCGGCGACCGACGGTTTACCGGCCTTGGCGGCATCGGGCAGCGCCCGAACCACCTCGGCGGCGGCAAGTTCACGATCGGCGGCCGAGGTCCGCGAGGCCAGCACCCAGGTGTCCTTGGAGCCGCCGCCCTGACTGGAGTTCACCACCAACGAACCCTCCGGTAGTGCAACCCGGGTCAATCCGCCGGGGAGCACCCAGACATCGTCACCGTCGTTGACCGCGAACGGGCGAAGGTCCACATGCCGCGGGGCCAGGCAGTCGTCGATCTGGGTGGGCACGGTCGAAAGTTGCACCACGGGTTGGGCGATCCAGCCCCGCGGGTCGGCGCGGATCTTCTTGCTGATGGTGGCGAGTTCCTTCTCGTTGGCGTCCGGACCGAACACGATGCCGTAGCCGCCGCTGCCTTCGACGGGTTTGATCACCAGCTCGTCGACCCGGTCGAGGACCTCTTCGCGCTCGTCGTCGAGCCAGCAGCGGAAGGTGTCGACGTTGGCCAGCAACGGCTTTTCGCCCAGGTAGTACTCGACGATGGTCGGCACATAGGTGTACACGAGTTTGTCGTCCCCGACACCGTTGCCGACCGCGCTGGAGATCACCACGTTGCCGGCCCGGGCCGCGTTCAGCACGCCGGCCACCCCGAGCACCGAATCCGGCCGGAACTGCATCGGATCCAGATACTCGTCATCGATGCGGCGGTAGATGACGTCGACCTGACGCTCCCCCTCGGTGGTGCGCATGTAGACGGTGTTGTCGCGGCAGAACAGGTCTCGGCCCTCGACCAGTTCGACACCCATCTGACGGGCCAGCAGTGAATGCTCGAAGTAGGCGGAGTTGTAGACGCCGGGGGTCAGCACGACGACGGTCGGATCGGCCTCGTTCGTCGCCGCCGCCTTGCGCAGCGCGCGCAACAGGTGTGAGGAATAGTCACCCACCGCCCGAACCCGGTGCGAGGCGAACAGGTTCGGGAACACCCGCGCCATGGTGCGGCGGTTCTCCATCACGTAGGACACCCCCGACGGCGAACGCAGGTTGTCCTCGAGAACCCGGAACGTGCCCTGCGCGTCGCGGACCAGGTCGATGCCCGCGACGTGGATGCGCACCCCGTTGGGGGGCACGATGCCGACCGCCTCGCGGTGGAAGTGCTCACAGGAGGTGATGAGCCGGCGCGGGATCACCCCGTCGCGCAGGATCTCCTGTTCGCCATAGATGTCGTCGAGGTAGAGCTCGAGCGCTTTGACGCGCTGCGCGATGCCCTTCTCCAGACGTGACCACTCGGCCGCGGAGATGACGCGGGGCACCAGGTCGAGCGGGAACGGGCGTTCCTGACCGGACAACGAGAAGGTGATGCCCTGGTCGATGAACGCGCGACCGAGGGCTTCGGAGCGGGCAGCCAGCTCGGAGGCGTCCGACGGCGAAAGTTCAGCGAAGATCCCCTTGTAGGGCCCTCGGACGTTGCCTTCGGCGTCGAACATCTCGTCGAAGGCCGCCGAGTATCTGCCCAGATTCTCGTAGCCGTCGAAAATGCCGGCCTGGCGTTTGACCGCGCGGGAACCCGAGCGCGACGTACGGGCAGATTCGTTCGGCAGGGTTCGTAGGCTCACCACTGCCATGCTGCCGTAAGTCCGTCATTTCGGCAGGCCAGTCGCTCCGCTTTGGGGGATTGGTGCCCCCGCTGGTAACCTGAACAACCGCTGCCCAGCCGTCATCGATCAGCCGGGCGTCCAAGACGTAACCAACCGACGTTTTACGAAGGAACTACACGCGTGGCCAACATCAAGTCGCAGGAAAAGCGCATCAAGACCAACGAGCGTCGTCGACTGCGCAACCAGTCGGTGAAGTCGTCGCTGCGTACGGCTGTGCGCGGGCTGCGCGAGGCCATCGACGCCGGTGAGAAGGACAAGGCGGGCGAACTGCTGGTCGTGACCAACCGCAAGCTGGACAAGGCTGCCAGCGCGGGCGTCATCCACAAGAACCAGGCCGCGAACAAGAAGTCCGCGCTGTCGCTGGCCGTCAACCAGCTCTAGATTTCTGCCGCACCCCCGCGCGTCGACGATCCACTGTCACGCGCGGGTTTTTGCGTGTCCGGGCTCGGTCGCAGTGCGTGGGACGCTCACCCGTCGGTGGCGAGTTGGGCGACCCGGCGCACGGCGGCCTCCAGCGCGTAGTCCGCATCGGCGGCCGCGCCCTTGACATCGGCGTTCAACGCCGCGACCACGCGCAGCGCCTCGGCCACCCGGTCACGCGACCAGCGCCGCGACTGTTTCTGTGCCTTCTGCACCCGCCACGGCGGCATACCGAGCTCCCCGGCCAGCCGGTACGGGTCGCCCTGCAGCGGGCCCACCCGGGCAATGGTGTGCATCGCCTCGGCCAGCGCATCGGCGAGCACCACATGGGGTTCCCCGGCGAGCATCGCCCAGCGCAGTGCCTCCGCCGCTCCGGACACGTCACCCAGGACCGCCTTGTCGGCGATGTCGAAGCCCTTCACTTCGGCCTTGCCCTGGTGGTACTGGTGCACCGCGGCGGCGTCGACGGTGCCGGCGGTGTCGGCGACCAACTGTGAGCACACCGCCGCCAGTTCACGGATGTCCGAACCGACCGCATCGAGGATCGCCGTGACGGTGTCATCGTCGGCCTTCACCTTCAACGCCCGGAACTCGCGGCGCACGAAGTCTGCGCGGTCGGCGGGTTTGGCGATCTTCGCGCACGGATGCACCTGAGCACCAAGTTTTTTGAGTTGGTCGGCCATCGCCTTGGCGCGACCTCCGCCGGAGTGCACCACGACCAGCTGGGTACCCGGCGGCAGGTCGGCCGCCGAACTGACGATCAGGGCTGCCGCCTCCTTGCCGGCCTCACCGGCGGATTCCAGCACCACCACCCGTTCATCGGCGAACAGCGACGGGCTCAGCAGTTCGGCGAGCTCGCTGGTGCTGACCTCACCGGCGCGCAACCGGTCCACCGGGACGTCGACCGTGCCCGCTTTCTTGCGGGCGGTCTTCAGCACACCGGCCACCGCACGCTCGACGAGCAGTTCCTCGTCGCCGAGGACGAGGTGCAGTTCCGCGGTGTCTGTCACCCAAGGATCGTTTCACGCCGCGCCGACAACCCCGGAGAGGGTCCAGGCCAGTAGGCAGCAGGCCGCGGCGGCACTCAACATCCGGCCCCACCGCCACCGCCGACTCAGAATCAGCGTGACGCTCACCGCGATGACCAACGCCATACCGACGAAGCCGGACGCAACGGTGACCGAGGCCCCCGGCACCGCCGCGATCCGGTCCGCCACCGTCAGCAGCCACCAGAGCTCCGGGCCGGTGAAGCGGATCAGGATGCCCGCCGCCTCCGGCGAGAAGGCCGACAGCGCCGCCGCGGCGGTGCCGATCACCGTGATCGGCGGGATGACGGCGGCGACCAGCAGATTGGCCAGGACGGCGAGCACGCTGAACCGGCCCGATATCCCGGCGATCAGCGGTGCGGTGACCAGCTGAGCGGCCAGCGCGATGCTCACCGCGGCGGCCAGCGGTGTGGGCCAGCCGCGCTCGACCAGGCGGGCCGACCAGACCGGGGCGATCACGACCAGGGCGGCCGTCGCCACCACCGACAGCGCGAACCCCACATCGACGGCCAGCTGTGGCGCCACCGCCATCAGCGCGACGACGCTCGCCGAGAGCACCGGGATCGCCTGCCGACGGCGATGCGTCAGCACGGCGAGCAGGGCGACGCCGCCCATGACGGCCGCGCGCAGCACGCTCGCCGACGGTTCGACCACGACGACGAAACCGATCAGCACCGCCAAGGCCAGCAGGGCCGCCAGCCGGGGTCCGACCAACGCGGCGACGAGCAGGGCGGTGCCGCACACGATGGTGACGTTGGCGCCCGACACCGCCGTCAGATGGGTCAGGCCCGCGATCTTGAAGTCATCGGCCGTCGTCGCGGGGACCGCGGACATGTCGCCGAGCACCAGCGCGGGCAGCATCGCGGACTGTTCGGCAGGAAGCACGCGACGCGCGGTGTCGGCGAACTCCGAGCGGATGTGCCCGGACAGGCGGCGCACCGTAGGGACGGCTCCGAGCGTCGGCTCGCCGATCGCGGTGAGTACGGCGACGCTGAGATCTGGCCGCAGCGGACGCCCGATGCGGGCCCGGAAGGTGGCCGGGCGGCCCACGGTCAGTTCGGCAAAATCGGTCACCGGCGCGAAGACCAGCACCATGCCGGTCAGCGGGTTGCCGTCCAGTTCCAGCAGCCCGCCCCGGAACATGATGCGGCCCTGCCCCAGTGATCGCGGCGACTCCGTGGGGACCACACCCACGGTCGCGGTGTGGCCGTGCCGCGCAGCAATCGGATGATGCCGCGCATCGTGGGCGCGCAGGGCGATCGACAGACCGAAGGCCGTGCCGATGACCGCGACCCCGGCCACCCCGGCTGCCCCCAGCGCGATCCCGCGCCGCGCGCACCACCGCCCCGCCGCCGCCGTCCCCGCGACGGCGCCGACCACGATCGCCACGATGACCGCGGGCGAGAAGTGGATCCCAGCGGCGGTCACCGTCCAACAGGTCACCGCGCCCGGGACCAGCCGGATATCGATGTGGCGCTCGTCGGTGTTCACACATCGACCAGGCCACGGAGCTTGTCCAGGCGGGCCGGGCCGATACCGTCCACCTCGCTGAGCTGGTCGACGCTGGTGAATCGTCCGTTGGCCTCCCGCCACGCGATGATCGCTGCGGCGGTGACCGGCCCGACGCCGGGCAAGGCGTCGAGATCCTCCGGGGTCGCGGTGTTCAGGTTGACCGGGGCCCCGGGCGCGGCGGTTGCGTTCGGCGCCGCAGGAGATGCCTGTTCGGGTGGAGCCGCCGAACTCACCGAGCTGCCCATCGGTGACGGTGATCCAGGTGGCGCGGCCAACCCGACGATGATCTGTTCGCCGTCCGCGACGCGGCGGGCCAGATTCAGCCCGACCAGATCCGCGCCGTCGACCGCGCCGCCGGCGGCCTCCAGTGCGTCGGCTATCCGGTCCCCCGCCGTCAGCGTCACCAGCCCGGGCGTGTTGACCAGGCCGACGACGCTGACCACCACCGATCCATCCGGCGGCTCCGCCGGGCCTGGCGCGGCGCCGGCCTGCGCGGTCGGAGATCCGGAAACCATCTGCACCGCAGGAAGATTCGCCGAGGAGACCGGCGCAGGAGAATCACGCAACACGGTGAACACCGTGACCAGCACGGCGATGATCCCGACGCCGAGCAGCGCGATCACACCGGCCCGGCCCGGATCTGCCCGCAGCGTACCGAGCCAATCCCGTGCGGGGTGACTGTCCCCATCGGGCAGCCACCGGGCCAGTACGGTGTCCGATTCCTCTTCTGGCGCTTCGGTTACCGCGTCACGATCGGTCCCGATGCGACGCGTCAGGCGCTGCGCGGGCGATTCGGTGTCCATGAGCCGACGGTAGGCACGCGGACCGACCTACCGGCGTCGTCGCGGCTCGTGACACCTCAGGTTGTGGATGGATCCGGCATTGGGGACAACCCGAAGAAGCGATCAGGCGGTCGGCGACATCGGGGCGCGCCGCATCAGGAGTTCACTCGGGTGTCGGTGACCGCCACGCCGTTCGACAGAGCGGACGGACGCTCCCGGATTGCCTTTCCGGACTCTGCGTCGAAGAAGTAGGTGCGCTCGCGCGCCACGGTGATGCCGATACGTGCGCCCGAGGCCAAATCTGTTCCCGCCGGCGCGTGCACGATGACACGGTGTTCGCGCGACGCCGTCGGGGCGCCGCCGGCGCCCGTGTTCACCAGCGCCGTGACCAGTGCGTGGCTACCCAGCGGTTCGACGAAGTCGACCCGTGCCGGGAAGGCACCCTCGATGTCACCGACGGCCAGTTGCAGGTGTTCCGGCCGAGCCCCGACGGTCACAGGACCGGCAGGCAGTGCCACCGGGATGCTCACCGCAACATCGCCGATGTGCAAAACACCGTCTCGAACCAGGCCGGGGATCAGGTTCATCGGCGGACTGCCCATGAATGCCGCCACGAACGTGTTGGCCGGCCGGTTGTAGATGTCGTCGGTGGTGCCGATCTGTTGCACCTCGCCGGCCGACATGACGCACAGCCGGTCGCCAAGGGTCATCGCCTCCACCTGGTCGTGCGTGACGTAGATGGACGTGACCGGCATCTCCCGGTGGAGTCGCTTGAGGTCGCCGCGAACCTGGTTGCGCAGCTTCGCATCGAGGTTCGACAGCGGTTCGTCGAGCAGGAACGCCCGCGGTTGACGCACCAGCGCGCGTCCCATGGCGACCCGCTGGCGCTGCCCGCCCGACAGTTGGCCGGGCTTGCGGTTGAGCAGTTCGGTGATCTGCAGCAGCTCTGCGGTCTCTCGCACCCGCCGATCGGTCTCTGCTTTCGGGGTGCGACGCTGCCGCAGTCCGTAGGCCAGGTTCTTGTACACCGTCATGTGCGGGTACAGCGCGTAGTTCTGGAACACCATCGCGATATCGCGGCGGCCCGGCGCCACTCCGTTGACCGTCTCGCCGCCGATCCTGATCTCGCCGGAGGTCGGCTCGTCCAGACCTGCCAGCAGGCGCAGTGCGGTGCTCTTGCCGCAACCCGACGGTCCGACGAGAATGAGGAACTCACCATCGCCGATCGTCAGATTGAGCCCCTTCAGCGCGGCCACGCCGCCTTCGTAGCTGCGGGTGACGTCGCGGAACTCTACTTCTGCCACCGCTTCACCTCTCGTGTCGCTGTCGTCATGCTCATCCCTTCAACCCGGTACTGGCCACCGACTGCACGAAGTAGCGCTGGGCCACCACGAATACCAGCAGCATCGGCAACAGGCTCATCACGTTGGCCGCCATCAACAGCGGCCACTGGGTGGTGTGGGCGCCCTGGAAATAGCTCATCCCGAGCGGAACGGTCATGGTGTCGGTCGAGGTGATGACGATCAGTGGCCACAGGAAGTCGTTCCACGACGTCAGCACCGTGAGCGCGGCCAACGTCGACAGTGCGGGCATCGACAGCGGCAGGATGATCTTGAACAGCACCCCGATTCGCGACGTGCCGTCCACGCGGGCGGCCTCCTCCAGCTCCACCGGCACGGTCTGAAAGAACTGGCGCAAGAAGAAGATTCCGAACGCGGTTGCCAGGTTCGGCAGCATCAGCGCACCGATGTGGTCGATACCCATGCCCTCCCAAATGTTGTCGCCGAACCATTTGACGATCAGGAACACCGGGATCATCGTCACCTGGAACGGAACCATCAGGGTGGCCATCAGCACGACGAACAAGGCGCCGCGGCCGAGGAATCGGATCCGCGCGAAGGCATAGCCGGCAAGGCTGCACACCAGCAGGTTGCTGATCAGGACGACCGAGGTGACGGTCAGGCTGTTGAGGAAGAAGTGCCCGAAGGGGGCGGCATCCCAGGCATCGGGATAGTTCTGCCAGCGCGGATTCTCGGGCACCAGAACAGGCGGAAACCTGTTGGCCTCACCGGGGGTCTGTAGCGAGGTGATCAGCATCCACAACAGCGGGACCACCAGCAGGAACGATGTCGGGATCAACACCAGATGCCAAGGGCTGAAAGGTAATCGGAAGTGGCGGCGGCCGGGTCGGTCGGCAGTGTGCGCCGGCGGCGGATCGCCGGTCGCGGTGTCGGCGGCCGGCATTGCGGTTCGTGTCATGGGCACTCCGATGGGATGTGCATGGTCAAGGCGGTCATGAGTAGTGCACGTGTCGTCGGGTGAGCCGGAACTGCAGCGCGGTGATCACCACGATGACCGCGAACAGCGTGTACGCCATCGCCGCGGCGTAGCCGGCATCGAACTGGACGAACGCCCGGTTCCACAGGTAGTACACGATCACCGTGGTGGCCTTGAGTGGCCCGCCCCTGGTGGTCTGGTAGACCTCGTCGAACAGTTGCAGGGCATTGATGGTCAGCCAGATCAGCAGGAACAGGTTTGCCGGGCCCAGCAGTGGCACCGTGATGGTGCGGAACCGGGTGAACGCGCTGGCCCCGTCGATGGCGGCGGCCTCGTGCAGCTCAGCCGGAACACCCTGCAGTGCAGCCAGATACACGATCACCGTGAAACCTGTCCAACCCCAGATGGTCATCGCGACGATGACGAACAGCGCCTGTGATGGGGAGGACAGGAAGGGTTGCGGTGCGATCCCGACGACCCCCAGCGCCGCGTTCACCAGACCGTAGTCGCGGTCGGTCAGCCAGAGGAAGATGATGCCCTGGGAGATCGTCGACACCGCCATGGTGACGTAGGCTGCCGTCCGGTACACCGAGATGAACCGGATCGAACGGTTCAGCGCCGCGGCGACCAGTAGGCCCACCACCATCGTGCCGGGCACGTACAGCACGGTGTAGACGATGGTGTTCCTGACCGCATCGACGAACTGCGGGTCGCCGAACAGCCGCTCGTAGTTGTCGGTACCCACCCACGGCGTTTTTGGGGACAGTAGATCTGACTGCTGGAACGACAGTTTCAGCGACATCAACACCGGCAGCAATCCGAACAGGCCGATCAGGATTGCGCCCTGGGCTCACCAGAGTCCAGCCGGCCACATTGTCGGCGCTCAGAAAGCGCTTCCGCACCGATCGGTGTGCGACCGTGTCAGACCCCGCTGTCATCGTCTACTTCTCGGCGAGCGCGGCGTCGGCAGTCGCGGCCGCGGCGTCCAGCGCCTGGGCCGGCCCGGATTCCCCGAGCATCACCGAGACCACCGCCTGCCCGAGCGCTTCGGAGATCGCCGGGTACTGCTCGACGGTGGGCCGGGCCTTCTGCACGTTGGCCAGGTTCTCCACGAAGACCCCGGTGCCGGGCATGTTCTCGTCGAGTTCGCCGACGAATGCCTGGTCGTGGCCGACCGAACTGCGGGTGGGCAGGTCCCCGGTGGCCAGCGAGGTCGTCTTCACCTGCTCGGGCGCGGTGATCCACTTGACGAAGTCGACGGCGGCTTGCTTGCGCTCGTCACCGTTGTCGAAGGTCACCCAGTTGTCCGGCCCGGAGATGGTCTGATGACCGCCGTTCGCCCCGGCGTAGGTCGGCAGGATCTGCACGCCGTAGTCGATATCGGTGAAGGTGCTCAGATCCCACGGGCCGGTGACCATCATGGCGACCTTGCCGCTGTTCATCAGCTTGCTGCCGGCGGTATTCGTGGTGTCGAGGTAGAGCGACTTGTCGGTGACCGCCATCTGCTGCAGTGTCGTCAGCGACCGCACCCCGGCCTCGGAGTTGAACACGGCCTTGGTGTTGTCGGAGTTGAGGATGTCCCCGCCGGCCTCCCAGAGCATCGGCACGTAGTGCCAGACGGTGTCCTCGCTGGCGTCGGCCGGGATGGAGAAGCCGTACTGTCCGTTGGCCGAATCGGTCAACTTCGCTGCCGCCGAACGGAAGTCGTCCCAGGTCCACTCGGGGGTGGGCGGCGCGATGCCGGCCTGCGCGAACAGGGTCTTGTTGTAGACGATCGCCAGGTTGTCCACGAGTGCGGGCACCCCGATCACCTTGTCCCCGACGGTCGCGGCGGCCCGCTCGCCCGGATAGAAATCCTCCCAGTCCCAGCCAGGACTGCGCCACATGGTCCTTCATGTCGACGACCTCGGGGTATCTGGGCGATGTTCGGCGACCAGGAACCGAACATGTACGCGACATCGGGCGGGGTGCCGCCACGCACCGCGGTCAGGATCTTCTGCAGTACCAGATCGCTGTTGGTGACCAGCTGGGTCACGTTGACGTCGGGATGCGCCTGGTTGTACTGGTCGATCAGCGCGGTGAAGTTGTCACCCTGAGCGTCGGCGTAGCCGTGCCACACCACGACCTCGGTCTTGCCGCCGGCCTCGCCTCCACCGCCGCCGCAGGCGGCCAGCAGCAAGGCGAGCGCGGCAGCCAGGACCAGACTGAAACACGAACGAATCATGGGTGACACTCCTTCTTTCACAGGGTCAGCGCTGCGCGCAGCGGTTCGGGTAACAGGGATCCGTGGGCGGCGACCAGTTCGTCGCACAGGTGCCAGATCTGGTCGACGGTCAGCGTTGCCGCGGTGTTGGGGTCGACCATCGCAGCCGCCCGTACCAGGCGCGGGTCTCCGTCGATGGCCGCGCGGACCGCGAGCTCGACCGGGCCCAGGAAGGACCGGTTCAGCGCGGCGCACTGTGCCGGAAGGTCGCCCACCTTCATGGGATGAGCACCGAGTGCATCGATCACCGTCGGTGCCTCCACCGCCACACCATTGGGCAGGTTCGTGATCAACCCGTCGTTGATGACGTTGGCGGAGATCACCCGGGTGGTTCCGGTCTCCAGCGAATGGATGACCTGCGGCGCGTATTCGGTGGAACTGGTGTCGATCGCCAAGGTCTCGGCATTCTGGAGTTCACCGCGCACCCTGGCGTAGTCGGCCAGGTTCTCCTGGCTGATCCCGACGTACTCGCCGATGTCGAGCCGGAGCCGGTCGACCTCTCCGGGGTGGCGCAGGTACCACGGCACGTATTCGCTTGAGTGCTCACTGGTTTCGGTCGGGTAGTAACCGAGCCGCCGGTACATGTCGACCCGGACCCGCCTGCGCAACTCGGGGTCCGCGGCGATCCGGGCGTCCAGCAGCGGGTAGAGATCGTGCCCGGCTCGCTCCCAACGCAGCACCCACGCCTGGTGATTCACTCCGGCCGACCACCAGGACACCTCGTCCAGGGGAACGTCGATCAGCTCGCACAGTCCGTGCATCGTCCAGTACACCGAGTGACACAGGCCCAGCACCTTCAGCTTCGGCGCGATCGCCCCGAGATAGCTGACGTTCATCGCCATCGGGTTGGTGTAGTTGAGCAGCCAGGCATCCGGGCACACCTGCGCCATGTCCTCGGCGATCTGGGCCAGCACCGGGAAGGTCCGCAATCCGCGGAAGATACCACCGATGCCGATGGTGTCACCGATGGTCTGGTTGACGCCGAACTTGGCCGGGATCTCGAAGTCCCGGACGGTGGCGTCATGCATCCCGACCTGGATCACGTTGATGACGTAGTCCGCGCCCTCGAGGGCGCGGCGCCGGTCGTCGACCGCCACGACTTCCGGGTCGGCACCGGCTTCGCGGGCGGTGGCGTGTGCGATCGCCTCCGCCGTCTGCAGCCTTTCGGCGTCGATATCGTGCAACACCACCCGCACCGACCGCAGTTCGGGAAACGACAGGATGTCACCGAGCAACTCACGGGTGAAGACGGCACTGCCCGCGCCGACGATGGCGATCGTGGGTTTCATCGTGGCCTCCAGAAGGCTCGGGGTAGGTGGCCGACCGAACGAACGTCGGACCGATGGTCAGTACTCGGATATCCGGCCCGCGGCCCGCTCCGGGACCACCTGCACGAACATGAAGAGCATGCGTCGATCATGGGAAGGACGAGCGAATATTGCACTAGCTAGCGCCGAATCGCTCAAGAAAAGTGAGCGCCCGCTCATGACGACCGCGGTCGCAGATGAACCGGACGATTACTCGATGGGTGGCGATGATCAGTTCCTCAATCGCCGCCGATTTCGACGACATGGACGCGAACACCCGTGGCAGCGATGGCCTTGAGCTGGCGCGGGTCTGCGGTGGAATCGGTGACCAGATGGTGTATCTGACTGGGCGCCACCATCTTTGCGAACGTGACCCGGCCGATCTTCGACCCGTCCACGGCGACCACAACTTGCTGGGCATTGGCGGCCATGGCGATGGCGGTGCGCGCCTCGGCTTCGTCGAAGGTCGTCGCGCCGACCTCTGCCGACATGCCATCGGCACCGAGGATGGCCGTGCCGACCGTGATCACCTGGAAGGCATGCTCGGACATGGGTCCCACCGCCTCCAGCGAGTTGGGGCGTACCAGACCACCCGTCGCGATCACCTTCATCTGGACGTCGACGGCGCAATCGGCGGCAATCGTCAGCGAATTGGTGACGATCGTCATCTTCGGTCGGCCCCTGAGTGACCGGGCCACCTCACCGGTGGTGACACCACCGGTCAACGCGACCGCCTGCGGGCCGGCCGGTACCAACGCGGCCGCCCGCTGGGCGATCCGCCGCTTGATCGCGATGGTGCGGTGATCGCGCAACCGCACCGGGATCTCGCTACCACTTGAATCGAGCGCGCGCGCCCCGCCGTGGGTACGGACCAGAAGCCCTTGCTCCTCAAGCACACCGAGGTCACGGCGCAAAGTCGCCGGTGAGACCTGCAACTCCAGGCACAGTGCGCGCGAGGCCAGCTCACCGCGCTCCCGCAGCAGCGAGAGCACCTCGCGCATGCGGTCCGTCCGCTTGATCGACATCGACAGCCCTCCTCCACCACGATCACTTTTACTGAGCGTTTCCCGGTTTTCCATTGCGCGCTTTGAGTGAGCTTCTCATGATCGACGAATGTTGCACACGTCTTCAGCGCGGCCGTCGAGCGCACCGTGAGCCTTGCCACCACTGCCGACCTGGTGACGTCGGCTGCCACCCAACATGGCGCTGTCCTGGCGTTCAACGTCATCGGCATCGAGCATGCACAGGGCATCGCGGCAGGCGCCGAACACGCCGGCGTTCCGGTGTTGATGCAGGTGAGTGAGAACACGGTCCGGTTCCACGGCAGCCTGTCGCCACTGGTCTCGGCCTGCGCGCACGTCGCCGGACAATCGTCGATCGATATCGCCGTGCACCTCGACCACCTTCAGGACCCCGACCTGATCGCTGAGGCGATCAGCACCGCCGGTGCGCTCGGAGTCACCTCAATCATGGTCGACGCCGCCCATCTGCCCTACCGCGACAACGTGGCACGAACCCGGCTCTACGTGCGCCAGGCCCACGATGCCGGGCTCTGGGCCGAGGCCGAACTGGGCGAAATCGGCGGAAAGGACGGTGCGCACGCCCCCGGTGCCCGCACCGATCCGGCCGAAGCCGCGGCCTTCTCGGCCGAAACCGAAATCGACGGTCTGGCCGTGGCGGTGGGCAGCTCACACGCCATGACGACGCGCGACGCCAGTCTCGATATCGTGCTGATCGGCGAACTCGCTGCGCGCGTTGATGTTCCATTGGTTCTGCATGGATCGTCGGGAGTGCCCGACGATCAACTCGGCCTCGCCATCAGTGCTGGGATCCGCAAGATCAACGTCGGGACCGCGCTCAACATCGCCTACACCGCCGCGGTGCGCCGGGTACTGGCCGCCGAGACCACCACCGTCGATCCGCGACCGCACCTCGCCGCCGGACGCGACGCCGTCGCCGCAGCGGTCAGCGACCTCTGCGGTCTCGTGAAACCCATGTCCGCAGCAGCAACATCGAGGAGAGACACCCGGTGAACAGCACCACACCAGCGTTGGCCGGTACACATCTGACCCGCACGATCACCGCCCACAAGGCCGGCGACGCGGTCGGCATCTACTCGGTGTGCTCGGCCCACCCCACCGTGGTGCGGGCGGCCATCGACCAAGCCGCAGCCGACGGTGCCTACGCGTTGATCGAGGCCACCTCGAACCAGGTCGACCAGTTCGGCGGCTACACCGGTTTACGCCCAGCCGACTTTCGCGATCTGGTCCTCGGGATCGCCGACGAGGCCGGATTCCCCTGCCAGCGCGTCGTTCTCGGCGGTGACCATCTCGGGCCCAACCGGTGGCAGCGTGAGCCGGCCGAGGTCGCCATGGCCCACGCCGAGACGCTCATCGCCGCCTACGTCGCGGCCGGCTACGCCAAGATCCACCTCGACTGCAGTATGTCCTGCGCCGACGATCCGCCCGTGCTCTCAGATCACGTGGTGGCCGGCCGAGCAGCCCGCCTGTTGCGTGTCGCCGAGGACACCGCGCGACTCCACGCCATCGACGCGCCCGTCTATGTCATCGGCACCGAGGTGCCGGTACCCGGCGGGGCACACGAGATGTTGGGCCGACTGACACCGACGCCCGCGGACCGAGCGCGGGTCACCATTGCCGTACACCGCGACGCATTCGCCGACGCCGGGCTCGGGCACGTGTGGCCGCGGGTGATCGCCCTGGTGGTTCAGCCCGGGGTGGAGTTCGACCATCTCAACGTGGTGGACTACCGCCACGATGCCACCACGCAGTTGCGCCGCGTCCTCGATGACCAGCCCAATCTGGTGTTCGAGGCGCATTCCACCGACTACCAGCGACCGGCACAACTACGGGAACTGGTCCGCGATCACTGGGCCATCCTCAAGGTCGGTCCCGGCCTGACGTTCGCCATGCGCGAGGCGTTGTTCGGGCTGGCCCTCATCGAACAGGAACTCTTGCCGGCACCTCGGCGGTCGAACCTCATCGAGGTCGTCGAGCAGCGGATGCTCGCCGAGCCCGCACAGTGGGCGGGTTACTACGAGGGCGACCCACAGGCGCAGCGCACGGCTCGTCGATACAGCTACAGCGATCGGCTCCGCTACTACTGGGCCCACCCCGAAGTCGACGCCGCGCGGCGCACCCTGCTGAGCAACCTGGACGCCACCGGCATCCCACTACCGCTGATCAACCAGTTCCTTCCGGGCCAATACGAACGGATCCGCGCCGGCGAATTCCAGGCAAGCGCAGAGGCTCTGGTCATCGATCGCATCCGCGATGCGCTCCGGCCCTACGCCCGCGCCTGCCATCCACACCCGACGTTTCCCACAGACAGCACCGGAGCAACCCATGCCTGATCAGCACGTCCCCGACCAAGCCGACGGTGGCGCGACCATCCTGGAGATCGGACAGCAACCCGAGGCGTGGCGCGAGGTCGCCGCCGCCGTCGGTCCGGCCGCCGGCGATTTCCTCGCCCCGCTGCTGCAGCTCAGTGGACTACGCATCGTTCTGACCGGCGCCGGCAGTTCGGCGTTCATAGGTGATATCGCCGCACCCGCGCTGCGTCGCACGCTCGGTTGCCGCGTCGAAGCCATTGCCACCACAGACATCGTCGCGCGACCGCTGGACTACCTCGACCGCACGGCACCCACGCTGCTGGTGTCGTTCGGGCGGTCCGGCAACAGCCCCGAAAGCCTCGCCACGACCGAACTGGCCGACGCCCTCGTCGAGGAGGTGTGGCATCTCGTCGTGACCTGCGACCCCGACGGCGCGCTCGCTCGCAGTCACGCCGGGCGGTCGCGATCACTCGTGGTCCACATGCCCGAACGGACCAACGACACGGGCTTCGCCATGACCTCGAGCCTGACCTCGATGCTGTTGGCATGCCTCGTCCTGCTGGGAGGCGCCGACACGGCCGACTCGCAGGCACTGGCCGACGCCGCACAGTATGTACTGGATCGCAAACCCGAGATCCGCGACCTGGCCAGAAGCAAGAAACAACGATTTGTCTACCTCGGCAGCGGTCCGTTGCAGGGACTCGCCCGGGAATCAGCACTCAAACTCCTGGAACTCACTGCGGGTGAGGTGGTGACGTATTTCGACTCACCGCTGGGATTTCGGCACGGACCGAAATCTGTGCTCGACGCCGATACCCTCGTCGTGGTGTTCGTCTCCACCGACCCCTACACCCGCCGCTACGATCTCGACATCATCGCCGAGATTCGCGCGCAGCTCGGCCAGGACGCTCTGACCGTGCTCAGCGCCGCACCCATCCCGGAGTCCCACGGACCGGCGATCATCATCCCGGGTCTCGACGGGCTCGACGACTCGGTGGTCGCGTTGCCCTACCTCGTCTTCGCCCAGTGCCTGGCCCTGTTCACCTCGCTGGAGTACGCGAAAACTCCCGACAACCCGTTCCCGTCCGGTGAGGTCAGCCGCGTCGTGAAGGGCGTGACCATCTATCCGATGCACAATTGAGCGATGCCCTGCTATCTCGGCGTCGACGGCGGCGGAACCAAGACGGCATTCGTCCTGATCGACGACACCGGTGACATTCTGGCCCGCACCGTCGCCGGTTCCTCGTACTACTTCAACGATGGCTTTCAGCGCGTGGAACATGTTCTCGGGCAAGGAATTACCGAGATCTGCGAGCTGGCCGGCATCGGGCGATCCGGCATCGACGCGGCGTTCTTCGGTCTGCCCGGCTATGGTGAGGCCAGCCAGGACACCCCGCGACTCGAGCAGATACCGGCCGCCATCCTCGGCCATCACCGATACACCTGCGACAACGACATGGTGTGCGGTTGGGCCGGTTCGTTGGCGGGCTCCGATGGCATCAATGTCATCAGCGGCACCGGATCGATGACCTACGGCGAACGCCTGGGTGTCGGTCGACGGGTCGGCGGCTGGGGTGAGCTGTTCGGCGATGAGGGGTCGGCCTATTGGGTGGCCGCACAAGGACTCAACGCGTTCAGCCGGATGAGCGACGGCAGGATCCCCCGCGGCCCCCTCCATGCACTGATGAGAGATCGCCTCGGCCTCGCCGATGATCTCGATGCCGTCAGCCTCATCGTCGGCACGTGGTCCGGCGACCGGAGATCCATCGCCGCGTTGGCGACCACGATCTGCCGGGCAGCTACGGCCGGCGACGTTGTCGCGGTGGGCATCCTGTCCGCGGCCGTCCGGGAACTCGTCGCGCTGATCGAGACCACCCGCACCCTCGTCGGGTTCACGGTCGACGAGACGGTGCCGGTGTCGTACTCGGGCGGCATGTTCGCCGACAACGGATTCCGCACACTATTTCGCGACTCGATAGACGGCCTGAGCGCTGGGTACGAGCCCAGACGTCCCGTGCTGGACCCGGCGCTGGGCGCGGCCCTGTATGCGGCCAAGCGCATCGGGTCTGCACTGCGGGCCGAGGCGATAAGTCGTCTCACTGCCGCCACGGATGACCAGGACCGAGCGCCGAATCGCTGATCAGCGTTGGCGCGCGGCGAGTTTCCGGACGAACTGTGAGATCTCGGCGGGCTTCTCCTCGGCCATGAAATGGCCGGCGTCGATCGATTCGTAGCTGTAGTCGGGTGCCCACGCCGCCCAGATGGCGGCGGGGTCGAAGCCCAGTTGCGCGCCCCAGTCCTGCGAGATGACCCCGACCGGCATCTGCAGTTGCCTGCCGGCCTCGCGATCGGCGCGGTCCATGTCCAGGTCGATCCCGGCGGTGGCCCGGTAGTCGGCGACGATGGAGTCCACGGCCGCCGCCGAGCTGTCGATGTAGTGCCGCCGGACCTCGGGGCTGAAGGTGGCTCCGTCGGTGTCCCAGGCGTCCAGGAAAGACGCGAAGAACTCGTCGGCCACCGCCGTGATCATCCGCTCGGGCAGCCCTGCCGGTTGTGCCATCAGGTAGAGGTGCCACGCCACCTTGGCATTCACCCCGTGCAGCACATCCCAGGTGTCCAGGGTGGGCAGGACGTCGAGAATTCCCAAGAACTGCACGGCTGCGGGATGATCCAGCCCGGCGCGGACCGCGACCAGCGCCCCGCGGTCATGGCCGACCAGCCCGAATCGGTGATGCCCCAACGCCGCGGCCGCCATGATCACATCGCGCGCCATCGTCCGCTTGGAGTAGGTGTCGGGACCGGCCTGCGCCGGCTTTCCGCTCGCGCCGTAGCCCCGCAGGTCGGGGACGATGACGGTGAACTCGTCGGCCAGCTCCCCGGCGACCCGGCGCCACATGTAGTGCGTCTGGGGAAAGCCGTGCAGCAGAACAACAGCCGGTCCGTGGCCGCCGACGGCGACGTTGATCTCGACACCGTCCTCGCCGATCTCGGTCGAGTAGCTGAATCCGTCGATGGTCATGGTGCTCATGGAGTGTCCTCCGCATGATCGGGATGTCCGGAGAAGATTCCGGCGGGCAGCCGTGCCGATGCCGGTGGCGCAGCGCGCAGCGCCGGCAGCAGGATGGCGTCGATGAGCGCCTCCAGGTAGACGTCGTCGGTGTCGAGGCCGTTCATCCGTCGCAGCAGCAGGACCGCACCGGCCACCTCTTCGAAGGCGAACGGATCGATATCGTGCGGCAGTTCGCCGCGCCGGACGGCGGCCGCAACGACGGTCGGCGGCAGCCGTGCACCGGTGGGTCCCACGGTCCGCTCGATCTCCTCGCACAACGCCGGGTCCTCCAGACCGGCCTGCAGCAGCAGCAATGCGGTCTGCCCGTCCGTCGATCGCATGGTGGTGATCAGCCTCCGGCACAGGCCCAGCAGGTCTCCGCGCAAACTGCCGGTGTCGATCTCGTCGGGTCCGTCGCGGTGCGCGGGCATGGCCTTCAACGCGGCGGTCACCATCTCGCGCTTGGACTTCCAGCGCCGGTACAGCGTGGCCTTGGAGGCGCCGGCCCGGCGTGCCACCTCCTCGAAGGTGACATTGTCGTAGCCGACCTCGGCCAGCAGCGCATAGGTGACGCCGAGGATCTCGGCTTCCTGCGCCTCATCGCGCGGGACGGCCCCCGCGGCGTTCGGTATCGGCACTGATGTTTAGGTACGGCACGTTTCGTATCGTAACCGCGCGGAACGGGGACACGACCACTTTGTGACCCGGGTTACACCGGTGAACATCTTTGGAATAATGTTCACACCCATGAGTGACCCCCTCCGCGTCATCCAGTGGACCACCGGAAACATCGGCACCCGCTCGCTGCACGCCATCATCGGCCGCGACGATATGGAATTGGTCGGCGTCTACGCCCACGGCGCAGACAAGGTCGGTGTCGATGCCGCCGAGCTCGCGGGTTGGCCGACCCCCACCGGGATCACGGCCACCAACGACATCAACGCGCTGATCGCCCTCAAACCGGACGCCTGTTGTTACAACCCGCTGTGGCCCAGCATCGACGAGCTTGTCGCCCTGCTGGAAGCCGGCATCAACGTCTGTTCGAGTGCGGCCTGGATCACCGGCGGCAAGCAGTCGCCCGAAGATCTGGATCGCATCAGGAATGCCTGCGCAACAGGCAATTCCACGATCTTCGGCAGCGGCGCACACCCGGGAATGACGAATATGGTCGGCATGGTGCTCTCGGGCTCCTGCGAGCGGGTCGACGAGATCAGGATCACCGAGTCGGTGGACTGCTCGACCTACGAGTCTGCCGAAACCCAGACCGCCATGGGATTCTCGCAGGACCCGGACACCCCCGGGCTGGCCGAGAGCGTGCGCCGGGAGAGCGAGGTGTTCGCCGAATCCGCGGCGATGATGGCCGATGCGATCGGCGCAAAACTGGACCGGATGACCTTCGACGTCACCTTCACCGCCGCCACCGGGGATTCCGACCTCGGTTTCATGACGATCCCGAAGGGCACCGTCGGCAGCGTGCTCGGCTACCACCGCGGCTGGGTCGGCGACCGCAATGTCGTCAGCGTGGGGTTCAACTGGACGATGGGTGAGCACGTCACACCGCCCAAACCCCTTGAGCACGGCCATGTCATCCAGGTGTTCGGCCTGCCCAACATGCGCACCGTGCTGCATTGCCTGCCGCCCAAGGACTGGACCGAACCCGGGTTCATGGGCCTGGGCATGATCTACACCGCGCTGCCGGTCACCAACGCGGTACCCGCCGTGGTCGCCGCGGCCCCGGGCATCGCCACCCTCAAGGACCTGCCGCCGGTGACCGGCCGCTTCGCCGGCTGAATCACTCGGCGAGGTGGACGCACGCCCCGACGGCGCCGGCACCCACATGCACGGCCAGCACCGCACCCATATCGCGGACCGTCAGCGATTCCAGCTGCGGCAACCGGGCCGTCAGTGCCGCGCCCAGCTCGGCGGCGGCGTCGTGATTGTCCACATGGTGCACCGTGACCGACGCGGAACGCTCACCCACCACCTCGGCGACCGAATCCACCATCGCGGCATGCGCTTTGGACACCGTGCGCACCCGCTGCGCCAGCACCAACCGGCCGTCGACATCCAGGCGTAGCAGCGGCTTCACCGACAGCGCGGTGGCCAGCCAGGACGCCGCGGTACCGATGCGCCCGCTGCGGCGCAGGTTGTCCAGGCGGTGCACGACGATGAACACATGCCCCCGCGGGACCACTGCGCGGGCCGCGGCCTCGACGGCGTCGAGCTCGGCGCCGGCCTGGGCGGCACGTGCCGCCGCCAGTGCGACGTAGCCCACCCCCATCGCGGCCGACCGGGTGTTGACCACGCGCACCGTCGAACCGAACTCGCGGGCGGCCGCCGCGGCGGAACTGAACGTGCTGGACAGTGCCGCCGACAGATGCACCGCGACGACACCGTCACCGTCGCTGTCGGCCAACGCCTCCCGATAGGCCTGCGCCAGATCTGCCGGCGAGGCACCCGAGGTCGTCACCTGATTGCGGTCGAACACGTCGTTGGGAATCTCGTCGATACCGTCGCGCAGGTCCAGGTCGTCGACGAGGACGTGCAGCGGCACCTGCCGGATCGACCATTGCTTGAGCTCGTCGAGACTCAGCCGTGACGACGAATCGGTCACCACCTGGACGGTCATGACCGATCTGAGGTATCCGGTTGATAGACACCGGCTTCGGCTAGACCCTTGAGCATCAGATCCGCGACCGCGGCATGCGCCTCGAAGTTCCAGTGGATTCCGTCGGGATTGCCCCGCCCGGCCATCACTTCCGCACCCACCGCGGCCTTCAGATCCACCACGGGTACCTCGCGCTCTGCGGCCCAGCCGGTGATGGCCTTGACGATGGGTTCGCGCCAGCGGTGCGAGTTGCCGTAGGTCTCGGCGATGTGCACCGACGGTATCGTCGCCACGACAGGCAACCCGGGCCGGTTGAAATCCAGCGCGGCCCTGGTCATTTCGAGATACTCCACGGTCAGGTGCGGAGGGAGCGCCGGCCGCGCCACCGGGGACAGTCGCGGCTGCAACCAGCCGTACCCGTCGCGGGCCCACCGGCGCAGGAACGGCGGGCGAACGTAGCGGATCAGTTCGCGCACCGCGGTCGGCAGCGGCGAGGGTAGCGAATCCATGCCGCACGTCGCGAAGATCACCGCGCCGGCGCGCGGCAGCGCCGCCCAGGAACGAGGATCCTGGGTGGCCGCCCACCACACGTCGCGACAGGTCCAGCCGATGCGGCCGATCAGTTCGACATCCCAACCAAGTTGTTCTGCAACAATATTCGGCCAAATCCTGGGATCATCGGCGGGCAGTCCACCGGTCGGCCCGTAGTAGGACAGCGAATCGCAGAAGACGAGCAGGGTTCGGCGAGGCGCCTCAGAGGACATCGTTGGCCACCTGCGCCGAGGCGTTCCACACGTCCAGACGCCACTTGATGGCACCGCCCACATCGTGCCCGGACAGCTGCGCCCAACTCGCATTGCCCATACCGCCCAGCACCGGCCAGTTGCCCACCGGCAGATCCAGCAGTGCGGCCGTCAGCGCGGCGATCAACCCGCCGTGCGCCACCAGCACCACCGGGCGGTCCGGCTCATCGGCACCCCAAGCTGGTTGGGCGGCAACGATTTCAGTGACGATCGGAACGCTGCGGTCCGCGACGTCGACCCGGCTCTCCCCGCCGTGCGGGGCCCACCGGGCGTCATCGCGCCAGGCCAGCCGGGCACCCGGCGCCACGGCGTCGACCTCGAGGTGGGTCAGGCCCTGCCAGTCCCCCAGATGGGTTTCGCGCAGGCGCTCATCGATGGAGACCTCCAGGCCGGACCGCTCGCCCAGCGCGGTGGCGGTGTCCAGGGCGCGCCGCAGATCCGAGGACACGATGACCAGGGGCTGGCGCTTGGCCAGCACCTCGGCGGCCGCGTTGGCCTGCTCGCGCCCCAGCTCGGTCAGGTCGGTGTCGAGTTGGCCCTGCATCCGGCTGCCGGCGTTCCACTCGGTCTGCCCGTGCCGCAACAGCACCAGTCGACGCACGCTCACTGGCCATCCTGCGGTGCGTCTGGGTCGCCGAGATCCACGGGCACGACCGGGCAGTCCCGCCACAACCGCTCCAACGCATAGAACTCGCGTTCGTCGGTGTGCTGGACGTGCACCACGATGTCCACGTAGTCGAGCAGGGTCCAGCGCCCTTCACGGGTTCCCTCGCGCCGTGCCGGCTTGTGCCCGGCGGCGCGCATCTTGTCCTCGATCTCGTCGACGATGGCGTTGACCTGGCGTTCGTTGGACGCCGACGCGATGACGAAGCAGTCGGTGATGACCAGCTGCTCGGACACATCGATGACCAAGACGTCATTGCCGAGCTTGTCCGCGGCGGCGCGGGCCGCGACGGTGGCCATCTCGACGGCTTCCTGGGTGGCGGTCATGAACGTGTCTCCAATGCGGCCGGGGTGTACAGCTTGCGCTTGGACACGTACTGCACGACGCCATCGGGCACCAGGTACCAGATGGATCGCGACTGTTGTGCGCGCAGCCGGCAGTCACTCGACGAGATCGCCAAAGCAGGTACCTCCACCAGGGTCAGGGCGTTTTCGGGTAGTTCCTTGATGGCCGTGGCGATGTGCTCGCCGTCAAGCTCGTAGCCGGGCCGGCTCACCCCGACGAAACGGGCCAGGGAGAACAGTTCCTCCCAGTTCTGCCAGGACAGGATCGAGGCCAGCGCGTCCGCCCCGGTGATGAAGTACAGGTCGGTGTCCGGATTCTGAGCGGCGAGATCGCGCAGCGTGTCCGTGGTATAGGTGGCGCCGCCGCGGTCGATGTCCACCCGGCTCACCGAGAAACGGGGGTTGGCCACGGTGGCGATGACCGTCATCAGGTATCGGTCCTCGGCAGCGCTGACGTGGCGGTCGCGTTTCTGCCACGGCTGACCGGTCGGGACGAAGACGACCTCGTCGAGTTCGAATTGGTCGGCCACTTCACTGGCCGCGACGAGGTGTCCATGATGCACGGGATCGAACGTCCCGCCCATCACTCCCAACCTGCGCCGTGCTGCCACGAAGAGCCAGCTTACGGCAGTGTTCCGGGTCGCTCGACGGTGCCGGACGGGTCAGACCGGCAGCAGGGCGTCGATCACCGCGGCAAGCTGCTTGGCCGACCGGCACTCGTGCATCGGGATCAGGTCCGTGTAGCGCGGGACGGCCGAGTCACCGCTGCCCCACAGGTGCCTGGGCTCGGGGTTGAGCCAGTGCGCGTGCCTGCTGGCGTTCACCATCCGGGTCAGCAGCTCCGTCTCGGGGTTGCGGTAGTTGTTGCGGGCGTCACCGAGGATGAGCAGCGAGGAACGCGGCGACAGCACGTTGGGGAAGTTCTGCGCGAACGACACGAATGCGTGCCCGTAATCGGAGTGCCCGTCGCGGGTATAGACGCCGGCTTCGCGGGTGATGCGCTGCACCGCCACGGCCAGGTCCGCTTCCGGCCCGAACATGTGGGTCACCTCGTCGGTGGTGTCGATGAAGGCGAACACCCGCACCCGGGAGAACTGCTGGCGCAGTGCGGCGACCAGCATCAGCGTGAAGTGGCTGAAACCGGCCACCGAGCCCGAGACATCACAGAGCACCACCAGTTCCGGTCGCGCCGGGTGGGGCTTCTTGAGCACCACGTCGATCGGCACACCACCGGTCGACATCGACTTGCGCAGGGTCTTGCGCAGATCGATCTGACCGTGCGCCGACCGCCGCCGCTTGGCCGCCAGCCGGGTGGCCAGCGTGCGGGCCAGCGGCTGAACCGTCTTGCGCATCTGGCGCAGCTGCTCACCGGAGGCGCGCAGGAACTCGACGTTCTCGGCGAGCTGCGGCACCCCGTACATCTGCACATGGTCACGGCCCAGCTGTTCGGCGGTGCGCCGCTTGGTCTCGGCCTCCACCATCCGACGCAGCTGCGAAACCCGCTGCGCGGCCATCGCCTTGGCGATTTCTTCTTGCGTCGGGGTGGGTTCCTCGCCGTAGGGCGCCAGCAACCCGGCCAGCAGTCGGCCTTCCAGTTCGTCCAGTGCCATCGCCTTGAGCGCCTGATATGACGAGTACGACGGACCACGACTGGAGTTGTACCGCCCGTAGGCCTCCACGATCCGGGCGATCATGGCGGCCAACCGATCGTCGAAGTTCTCCAGATCGCTGTCGGGGCCCAGCATGTCGATCAGCGCCGCGCGCATCGCCTCGATGTCCTCGGGCGGCATACCCTCCGGGCCGGGCTCGGCATCGGGTTCGTCCTCGATCACGGTCCGCGCGCCGTACGCGGCCGGCCACCACAGGTCGAACATGGCGTCATAGGTGTCGCGGTGGTCGGCGCGACGCAGTACCGCGCAGGCCAGGCCTTCGCGTAGGGCCTCCCGGTCCCCCAGCCCCAGCACGGTCATCACCCGGCCGGCGTCCACCGTCTCCGACGGCCCCACCGCGATGCCCACACCGCGCAGCGCCTCCACGAACTCCACCAGGTGTCCGGGGATTCCGTTGGGGGCCAGCGGCTGTGGTGGGCGGGTGCGGCGGGACGCCATCAGTTCAGCCTGAGCTCGCCGGCCGCCTTGACCTGATCGGACTGGTGTTTGAGCACCACCCCGAGCGTCGCCGCGATCAGTTCGTCGTCGATGGTGTCCATGCCCAGCGCGAGCACCGTGCGGCCCCAGTCGATCGTCTCGGCCACCGACGGCACCTTCTTGAGCTGCATCCCGCGTAGCACCCCGATGATCCGTACCAGCTCCGAGGCGATCCGCTCGGGCAGCTCGGGAACCCGGGACAGCAGGATGCGCCGTTCCAGATCGGGGTCGGGGAAGTCGATGTGCAGGAACAGGCACCGCCGTTTGAGCGCCTCGGACAGCTCCCTGGTGGCGTTGGAGGTCAGCAGCACGAACGGGGTGCGCTCGGCTCTGATGGTGCCGA
The DNA here is from genome assembly GCA_034520035.1 of Mycobacterium sp. Lineage (GTDB taxonomy): Bacteria > Actinomycetota > Actinomycetes > Mycobacteriales > Mycobacteriaceae > Mycobacterium. Next base: position 149,330 of record JAXHOA010000087.1, read on the forward strand.
GTTCGGGCACCGTCACCGCGAAATCGGACAGCACCTCCAGCAGCAGGCCCTCGATCTCGATATCGGCCTTGTCGGTCTCGTCGATGAGCAACACGGTCGGCTCGGTGCGCCGGATCGCGGTCAGCAACGGACGGCTCAGCAGGAACTCCTCGCTGAACACGTCGGTCTTGGTCTGGTCCCAGTCACCCGTGCCTGCGGTTCCCGCCTGGATCCGCAGGATCTGCTTGGCGTGGTTCCACTCGTAGAGGGCACGCGCTTCGTCCACACCTTCGTAGCACTGCAGGCGGACCAGTTCCGATCCGGTGGTCTGCGCGACGGCGCGGGCCAATTCGGTCTTTCCGACGCCGGCTGGACCCTCCACCAACAGCGGCTTACCCAGCCGGTCGGCCAGGAACACCGCAGTGGCGGTGGCCTTGTCGGGCAGGTAGCCGGTTTCGGCGAGCCGCGTGGCGACATCGTCGATATCGGTGAACAGCGGGGCCGGGCGGGCGGGGAGGCTCACATGTGCTCTTTTCGCAGCGGTTTTTCAGGCGGGACGGGTCTGGCCGTCGCCCCACACGATCCATTTGGTGGAGGTCAGTTCGGGAAGCCCCATCGGGCCCCGGGCGTGCAACTTCTGGGTGGAGATGCCGATCTCGGCGCCGAAACCGAATTGCTCGCCGTCGGTGAAGGCGGTGGACGCGTTCACCATCACCGCGGCGGCATCCACCCGCTCGGTGAACCGTTGCGCGGCAGCAAGTTCGGTGGTGACGATGGCCTCGGTGTGACCGGTGCCGTATGCGTTGATGTGCTCGATGGCGCCGTCGACGCCGTCGACGAGTGCCACCGCGATGTCCATGGACAGGAACTCCGCACGCAGCTCCTCATCGGTGGGGTCGAGATGCGCGGTGACGCCGGCGCCCTGCAGCGCGTTCAGCAGCCGCGGCAACACGGTGTCGGCGGCGAATCGGTCCACCAGCAACGTCTCGGCGGCATTGCAGACGCTGGGCCGCCGGGTCTTGGCGTTCAGCAAGATGCGTTCTGCCACATCAATATTCGCGGCGGCGTGCACGAAGACGTGACAGTTGCCGACACCGGTTTCGATGGTGGGGACGGTGGCGTCGCGGACCACGGCGGCGATCAGTCCGGCCCCACCGCGCGGGATCACGACGTCGACGAGGCCGCGGGCCTGGATCAGGTGGGTGACACTGGACCGGTCCTCGCTGGGCAGCAACTGCACCGCGTCGGCGGGCAGCCCCTCGGCAACCAGCGCCTCGCGCAGCGCCCACACCAGCGCCGCATTGGAGCGCGCGGCCGAGGAGCTGCCGCGCAGCAGAACCGCGTTACCGGATTTCAGGGTGAGCCCGAAAGCATCCACGGTGACATTGGGGCGGCCCTCGTAGACGATCCCGACCACGCCGAGGGGCACCCGCTGCTGGCGCAGCTGCAGCCCGTTGGGCAACGTGCTGCCGCGCAGCACCTCGCCCACCGGGTCGGGCAGGCCCGCCACCTGGCGCAACCCGGCCGCGATGCCGTCGATGCGCTGCGGATTCAGGGCCAGGCGGTCCAGCATCGCCTCGGCGGTGCCCGCCGCACGCGCCGCATCCAGGTCCTCCGCGTTGGCGGCCAGGATGTCGTGGGCGTGCGACAAGACCGCGTCCGCGGCGGCATGTAGCGCGCGGTTCTTGGTGACGGTGCTGAGGGTGACCAGCGCGCGGGACGCGATCCGGGCGGCCGCCGCGGCATCGTGGACCTGCTGGCGCAGGTCGGTCGTGACAGGTGTCTGCACACTCATTGAGCCAGCGTATCGGGCATACCTGCACCAGGCCCGGTGGGGGTTACCGTTGGTGCGTGGTGCGGGTATGTGTGGTGGGCAGCGTGAACATGGACCTGGTCTTCGCCGTGCAGGTACTGCCGGCACCCGGCGCGACGGTGCTGGCCTCGTCGATGGTCCGGGCGCCCGGCGGCAAGGGCGGCAATCAGGCGGTGGCCGCGGCCCGCGCCGGCGCCGATGTCGTGCTGGTGGCCGCGGTCGGCGACGACGACACGGGGGCGGCGCTTCGGGCCCATCTGGAAGCCAACAAGGTGGACGTCAGCGGCGTCGTCACGCTACCGATACCCAGCGGCACGGCGAGCATCGTGGTGGATGCGCACGCCGAGAACGTGATCGTGGTGGCGCCGGGGGCCAATCGGCATGTCAGTCTGAGCTCGCCGTATCTGCGCGATCTGGTCGCCGGCTGCGAGGTGCTGCTGATGCAGTTGGAGATCCCCGGCGAGACGGCGCTCGCCGCGGCCCGGATCGCGCGGGACGCCGGGGCGACGGTGGTGCTCAATGCCTCCCCGGTGGGCGCCGATCCGGCCATCCTGGCGCAGCTGGCCGCGGTCACCGACGTCGTCATCGTCAACGAATCCGAGGCACAACGCTGGGATTGGCCGGTGCCGCATCTGGTCACCACACTCGGCGCCCGCGGGGCCTCCCACCGCAGCGCCGACGGCGAGACCGCGGTCGCGGCCCCCGACGTCGAGGCCGTGGACACCACCGGAGCCGGCGATGTCTTCGCGGGCGTGCTGGCCGCCGGTTGGGCGGCCGGCCCATCGCACGCGTTGCGGCGCGCCTGCGCGGCGGGCGCGCTGGCCACGCTGGTGCCGGGCGCCGGCGATTGCGCCCCGGATGACGAGGCCATCGAGGACGCGCTCGGCTGAAACGGGTTCAACTGGAACATCAACAGTTGGGAGTTATAGTCGGCTGCCATGACAGCGCGACCGCCCGAGGGCGACTGGCTCGGTACCCCGTTCCTGACGTTCGAGCGCCACGGCCCGTTCGGGGTGGTGCGCCTGGACCGGCCCGAGGCGCGCAACGCCATGACCCCGGCCATGTATTTCGGCATCCGGTACGCGGTCAGTCTCGTCGACACCGACCCCGATCTTGCCGGGCTGTTGATCACCGGCACCGGCGATGTGTTCGCCCCCGGCGGTGATCTGGGCGGCGGTGACGGAACCGACGACTGGATGCCATGGGGTTCGGCGCTGTCGATGGACGTGACGCCGTTCGAGACACTGCGCCAGTCGGTCAAGCCGGTGGTGTCGGCGGTCAACGGTCTCGCCCAGGGCGGCGGCATGCAGATCGCGCTGTGCAGCGATATGGCGGTGGTCAGCGAACGCGCGACCTTCCGGGTGCCCGAACTGTTCCGCGGCATCGCCGACACCTACTACAGCCAGATGCTGGCCCGGCTGATCGGCCCGGTCCGCACCCGCGACCTGATGTTCACCGGCCGTGTCCTCACGGCCGCCGAGGCCCTCGACTGGGGCCTGGTGACCAGGGTGGTGGCCCATGACGATCTGCTCGCCGAGGCGAAAGAGGTACTGGCACAGGTCTGCCGGACCGCACCGGCCGCCCGGTCGGTGATCAAGTCCAGCCTGGACAACTATCTGGGCCTGTTCGACCGCATCGGGATGAAGGCCAGCTACAGCGGGCCCGAGGCCCGGCAGGGTTTCGTGGCGTTCAAGGAGCGCCGCTCCCCCGACTGGGTGCACCCCGACCTGCGGATCGACGGCCGGCTCTAGCACCTGCTCCCCGTCGGTCGAACGTATCAAGATCAGCCGAACGGAGCGACGCGTCGATATCGCCGCCTACTATCTGATCTTGAAATGGACAACCACAAGCAGAGGGCGGTTTCGCGGGGGCTTTTCGTCGTCACCGCCGTGGTGGCTGCCCTCTATCTCCCACTGGCACTGAACTACACCTGGCCGCTCTTCCACCCCGAGGCGACCAGCTGGCAGGACGGGGTCAACACGGCCATCAACGGTCGCGGGTACGCCGTGGACGAGGGATCGGTGCAGGCGGTCCGGCACGCCGCCTACGCCGAGCACCGGGTGGTGCTGCTGGTGCACACCACGTTGGGCGCATTGGCCTTGACGCTGGCCCTGTTTCAGTTCTCGTCCCGGCTGCGGGAGCGGCGGCCCGCGGTCCATCGATGGACCGGCCGGGCCTACCTCGCGCTGATGTCGGTCAGCATGCTGACCGCCCTGATATTCCTGTACGCCACCCCGCCGGCTGAGCATTTCATCGGGCCCGCGTTCGAGACTCAGCTGCGGGCACTGGCGATAGCCACCTTGGCCAGCGCGTGGTACGCGGTGTACGCGATCCGCAACCGCGATGTGATCACCCACCGGGCGTGGATGACCTACAGCATCGCCTTCATGTTGACCGCACCGCTATTGCGGTTCATCTGGATCGGGATACAGCCTCTGATCCCGCAACACGACCTGCTGACCAACATCGGGGTGGCCTCCCTGATTCTTGGTGTCGTCGCGCCGGGCGCCGCGGCAGCGGCATTCATGGTCTCCCAGCGACCCCCTCCCAACGATGTGGCCACACCGGTGCCGGCATGGCGGTATGGCGCAGCGGTGGCGGTGGCGGTGGCGGGCTCCCTCACCTACACCGCCATGACGCTGCGGTTGCCCGAACCGATACCGCACACTCTGGTGGCGTTCCACCTGGTGCCACTCTGGATCGCCATCGCCCTGGTCGCGGTCGGCGTGGCCCGCTCCCGCAACCGGGGTGACACGGCCCGGGAACGGCAGTGGCGATGGCTGCTCTGGGGGTTCACCGCAGCCCCGGTGTCGGTGACCCTGTTCTCGCTGATCGTGCCACCCGCCTTCACCGCTGCCGACGCGATCATCGCCGGCGGCATGGACGGTGCGGGCATCCCGATCACCATCTGCTTCGGGGTGGTGGTCCACGCCGCCGCCCGCGCACGCACCGATGTGCCCAACCAGCCTCGCGCGTCCACAGCCGAAACGCCATCAGCCGTATGAGCTTTGGCTAGCTTTCCGGGATGTGCCGCTCGATCTCGTCCAGCCAGATCCGCGCGGACATGTCCGAGGGCGCACGCCAGTCACCGCGCGGCGAGAGCGCACCGCCGGCCGAGACCTTGGGGCCGTTGGGCAGCGCCGATCGTTTGAACTGGGAGAACGAGTAGTAGCGCTGTGCGAACACCGTCAGCCAGTGCCGGATCTCGGCGAGCGAGTACTGAGGCCGCTTGTCCAGCGGGTACCCCAGCGGCCAGTGCCCACGCTCGGCGTCATGCCAGGCATGCCAGGCCAGGAACGCCACCTTTGCCGGACCGAAACCGTAGCGCAGCACCTGGAACAACGAAAAGTCCTGCAGCACATAGGGTCCCACCTTGGCCTCGCTGCTCTGAACCTCTTCGTCCTCGCCTGCGGGCACCAGCTCCGGGGTGATCTCGGTGTCGAGCACCGACTGCAGCACCTCGTCGACGGCGTCCTCGAACTGACCCGATGAGATGACCCACCGAATCAGGTGCTGGATCAACGTCTTCGGCACGCCACCGTTGACGTTGTAGTGCGACATCTGGTCACCCACACCATAGGTGGACCAGCCCAGCGCCAGCTCGGAGAGATCTCCGGTGCCCAGCACGATGCCGCCGCGCTGGTTGGCCAGCCGGAACAGGTAGTCGGTGCGCAGCCCCGCCTGCACGTTCTCGAAGGTGACGTCGTAGACCTTTTCTCCTCGACCGAAAGGGTGATCCATCTCGGTGAGCATCAGCTGCGCGGTCTCGCGAATGTCGATCTCGGCGAACGTCACGCCCAGCGCCCGGCTCAACGCGATGGCGTTGGCCTTGGTGCGATCACCGGTCGCGAACCCCGGCATGGTGAACGCGAGAATGTCGCTGCGGGGCCGGCCTTCCCGGTCCATCGCGCGGGCGGCGACGATGAGGGCGTGGGTGGAGTCCAGGCCGCCGGAGACCCCGATGACGACCTTCGGGAAGTTCAGCGCCCGCAGCCGCTGCTCCAGCCCGGCGACCTGGATGCTGTAGGCCTCGTAGCAGTCCTGTTGCAGCCGAGTGGCATCCGAGGGCACGAACGGAAAGCGCTCGACCAGCCTGCGCAGCCCGATGTCGCCACTCGGCGGATTCAGGGTGAACTCGATGGTGCGGAAGGCATCGCCGGCGACGCGGTAGTGCCGGGCGTTGTCGTCGAAGCTGCCCATCCGCAGTCGTTCGGCACGCAGCAAGCCGGTGTCCACATCGGCGACACTGCGTCGCTCCCCCTTCGGGAAGCGCTCGGATTCGGCGAGCAGCACCCCGTTCTCGTAGATCATCGTCTGACCGTCCCAGGACAGATCGGTGGTCGACTCGCCCTCGCCCGCAGCGGCGTAGACATAGGCAGCCAGGCATCGCGATGATGCCGAACGGGCCAGCAGCTTGCGGTCATCGGCCCGGCCGATGGTGATCGGACTGCCGGACAGGTTCGCCAGCACCGTGGCGCCGGCCAGCGCCGCCTGCGCGCTGGGCGGCACCGGAACCCACATGTCCTCGCAGATCTCGACGTGCAGCACGAAGTCCGGCAGATCGGTGGCGGCGAACAGCAGGTTGGGCCCGAAGGGCACGTCCACCCCGTCGAGCCGGATCATCCCGTCGATATCGTCACCGGCGGCGAGTTGGCGCTTCTCGTAGAACTCGCGGTAGTTCGGCAGGTAGGACTTGGGTATCACCCCGAGAACCGCACCGCGGTGGATCACCACGGCCGTGTTGTACACCCGGTTGCGGTGCCGCAGCGGTGCACCGATGACCAGCACGGGCAGTAGGTCTGCGGACGCCTCGACCACGGTGACCAGCGACTCTTCCACCGCGTCGAGCAGGGTGTCCTGGAGCAGGATGTCCTCGATCGAGTATCCGCTCAGCGTCAGTTCCGGGAACACCGCCAGCCCGACGGCCTCGTCGTGGCATTCCCGGGCCAGCCGCAGCACCGATTCGGCGTTGGCAGCGGGATCGGCCAGCGTGGTGTGGTGGGTGCAGGCGGCCACCCGCACGAACCCGTGTCGGTAGGCGGAGTAGAAGTCCACCCGGTCATTCTGGCATCAGACGCAAACACCCCATGTCAGGTCAGGCCGAGCGCCGCCACTCCTCGATGACCGAGGCCAGCCCGTCGGCCAGGATCGGCAGCTGCGGCACCAACGTCGCGCAGCTGATGAACTGCAGGGCACGGGCGGTGTCCATGAGACGCTGCACCGCCGCGTCGGTGGGTCGCAGCCCGAGCCGCACGGCGGCCTCGTCGTACTCGGCCACCGCCTCGGGGCCCAGCATGGCCAGATCCCATTCGACGGGCCCCAGAGATACATCCTCGAAGTCGGAGAACCGGATACCGCTGGTGGTGCGGATGACGTTGTGCGACGGACCATCTCCCTGCACGGCCTGCACGCTGACACCGGGATACCGCGCGGCGAACGCGGCCGGATCGCTGAGCACCGCGCGCAGCGAGGCGTACTCGGCGCGGGCCCGGTCGATATCGGCGGCGCTCAGCAGGTCGGATTCCTGCAGGGCGGCGAACATGCCCGGCCCCGCCTCGTTGAACGGGGCGAGGAACGGCAGCGGTGCACGGTACCCGGACAGCCCGGCGTGCAGCTCGGCGCTCTTGGCGATGGCCACCCCCGAATAGTGCTCGTGATCGGTGGCCACGTCGGCCAACTCCCAGAACGTCATCGGGAATCCGCCGTGACGCACCGGGGCCCGCGGCACCAGCGGGCTGGGCGGCACCACCGGCACGCCCTTGGCGTCCAGCCAGGCGACCACGTCGAGTTCGCGCTGCTGGCGGGCGTGCTGCAGTTCGGGCGTATATCCCTGCGGTAGCACCACCGGGACCCGGGCCACCACCGGTGTCGGGTCCAGGCGCACCACCACCGAGAACACGTCGTGCAGGACGGTCGCGGACTCCGCCCCCAGTCCGAGCGCACAACCGGCCTCCAGTGCCGCCGCCGCGGCGCGCCGGCGGCGGTCGGCACGCTGATCGGGTGAGAGCCACACCATGGGGCCACCATGCCATGCGTCGATGGGCTGGACGCGCCTATCCTCGGTGGGGTGGATGCTCCCGAACTGGTCGCGGCTCTGGCCGGACGCCGGGTGGCGGTCCTCACCGGTGCGGGAATGTCGACCGACTCGGGGATTCCCGATTACCGCGGGCCGGATTCCCCGCCGAGCAAGCCGATGACGATCGGCCAGTTCCGCTCCGACCCGGTGTTCCGGCAGCGCTACTGGGCGCGCAACCACCTCGGGTGGCGCCACATGGACGACACCGCCCCCAATGCCGGACACCGCGCGCTGGCACGCATGGAGGCTGCCGGGGTGGTGTCGGGGTTGATCACCCAGAATGTCGATCTGCTGCACACGAAGGCCGGCAGTCGGCAGGTGGTCAACCTGCACGGTACCTACGCCCAGGTGGTGTGCCTGAACTGCGGGCTCACCATGTCGCGGGAGGCCCTCGCCGACGAGCTGGAAGCACTCAACCCCGGGTTCGCCGAACGCGCAGAGCAGGTCGGCGGTATCGCGGTCGCCCCCGACGCCGATGCCGTGGTGGCCGACACGTCGGACTTCCGGTACGTGGACTGCCCGCGCTGCGGCGGCATGCTCAAGCCCGATATCGTGTACTTCGGCGAAAGTGTGCCCAAAGATCGTGTGCAACATGCATTCTCACTGGTCGAGGCCGCCGACGCCCTGTTGGTCGCGGGTTCCTCGCTGACGGTGTTCTCCGGCTACCGGTTCGTCCGGCACGCCGCGGCCGCGGGCATGCCCATCGCCATCGTCAACCGCGGCCCGACCCGCGGTGACGCGCTCGCCACCGTCAAGGTCGAGGCCGGCTGCTCGGAGCTGCTGACCCTGCTCGCCGGTGAGCTGCGCGCACCCGCGGTGCACTAGAACGTGCAGGGCATCGCGCGGATCGCGTGGACGAAGTTGCCCGCGACATAGGATGGGTCACCGGCCTGAATGTCGGGCAACTGACCGAGCAGCTCGGTGAAGATGGCCCGCAGCTGCGCCCGCGCCACATGCGCCCCGAGACAGAAATGCCTTCCGCCGCCACCGAATCCGACATGCGGGTTGGGATGACGGCTCAGATCGAGGCGATCGGGATGATCGAAGGCGTCGGCATCCCGGTTGGCCGAGGCGTAGAACATCACCACCTTCTCCCCCGCACTGATCTGCCGGCCGCCCAGTTCGACGTCGGCGGCGGCGGTGCGCCGGAACGTCATCACCGGGGTGGCCCACCGGATGAATTCCTCCACCGCGACGCCGATCCGGTCATCGAAATCCTCGAGCAGCCAGGCCCGTTGGTCGCCGAAATCGGTCAGCGCCTTCATCGCATGACTGGTCGTCTGACGCGTCGTGTCATTACCGGCGACCGCGAGGAGCACGAAGAACGCCGCGATCTCGGGGTCGGTCAAACGCGAACCCTCGACCTCTGCGTGCACCAGCGCACTGAACAGGTCATCGCTGGGGTTCTGCCGGCGATCGGCGGCCAGCGCCAGCGCCACCTGATGCAGATACATCTGATTGGTCACCAGCACCTCCAACGGGTTTCGGCCGTCGAGGTAGACCGGATCACCCCAGGACACCAGTGCATCGGCCGCCGCGGCCACCTGGTGGCGCTCGGACTCGGGGATGCCGACCATGTCCGAGAGGGTGCGGATGGGCAGTTCCTTGGCGCACAGATCCACGAAGTCCGCGCCGCTGCCCGCGGCCCGCAACTCGGAGACGATATCGGCGGCATTGGCCTTGATCGAGTCCTCGATACGGCGCACCTGCCGCGGGGTGAACGCCGAGTGCACCACCTTGCGGATCATGGTGTGCCGTGGCGGATCCATCGCCAGAAACGACTGTGAGGCCTCCAGCAACTCCTGGGGGACGTTCTCGAACAGCACGCCCTGCCCGGACAGGAACACCTCGCTGTTGCGGCTGACCTCGACCACGTCGGCGTGCCGGGTCACCGCCCAGTAACCACGGTCGGCCGGGTCGGGCATCAGCGAGTCTTCGACCGGCGGATGCCAACTCACCGGCCGCTCGGCCCGCAGCTCGGCGAAGGCGATCTCGCGGTCATCGGCCGTGGTCGACCAGAAGGCCCGTGACGACAGGTCGATGGGGTCGTAGGTGCGCTCAGCGGATGTGATCGGTGACACAGTCATGGTGGTGACACTAAGTCTAGACAGAGTGTCTAGTCAAGATGCGGCGGGGACCGATACGCTGGGCCCATGGCATCGGTGACCCGGGCGACCCGCAAGCCGCAGGCCAACCGCCAGGAACGCCGCGAACAGATCGAACGCCAACTGCTCGACGCGACCGACCGGCTGATGGCCGACGGCACCAGCTTCACCGAGCTCAGCGTCGACCGCCTCGCCACCGAGGCCGGCATCTCGCGCGCCAGCTTCTACATCTACTTCGAGGACAAGGGCGATCTGCTGCGCCGGCTGGCTCGCCAGGTCTTCGGCGACCTGACCACCGACGCCGCCCGATGGTGGTCTGTGGCCGCACGACGCGATCCCTCCGATATCCGCTCGGCCATGGCCGGCATCATCGCCAGCTACCGGCGCCACCAACCCGTGCTCATCGCCCTCAACGAAATGGCCGGCTACGACGCCCAGGTCGGCGAGACCTATCGCGAGCTGCTCACCGGGATCGGCGAGCAGTTCGCCGCCGTCATCGAGGCCGGCCAAGCCGACGGATCCATCCGGGCGACCCTGCCCACGGCGCCCACGGCCAGCAGCCTGGTGTGGATGGTGGAACGGGTCTGCCAGCAGAACCTACCCTCGCAGCCGAGGGCCTATGATGCTGAACTCAGCGAGACCTTGACCCAGATCATCAGGGGCGCACTGTACTTGGAAGGATAGAGCATTCGAGGACGGGATCCTAGAACCGCTCCGGATGCCAGTACACATCCTCGGGTGCGCCGGACAACGCATTGTCGACGGCCTGGCGGCCCTGGACGTAGCCGTAGTCCTGGTTGGACGACTCGTATCGCCACCCCCCGAAACGGCCCCGGCTGTAAATGCCGTGCGCGCGTAACCGTTCGTCGGCCGCACGCAGCAGTCGGTCACGGCCCAGCGTGGGCACCGGATAGCCGAACTCGAGGGTGTCGGCGAAACGGCTGACCACCCGTGCCGGGTCGGCGCCCAACAGTTGCAGTGAGCGCTGCACATCCTCGACCGCGTCCGGCGCCGATATCGGGTCGCCGGCGAAAACCGGTACCTCACAAAGGATGTTCCACCGGCCGGGTCCGGCGTTGGCCGGGTCGTAGTTGCTCAGCATCGTCGCGCGGTACCAGGGCACCGATTCCGCCGGGCAGTACAGCCACGTCTTGTCCGCCAGCGCCGCCGGTGGTTCCCCGTCGTAGCCCAGGCCGACCGCGTGGACCCGGCTGGCGCGCAGGGTCTGCGCCGGCTCGGACCAGCCGATCCAGTTCAGCGCGGTGGTGACCGGGGCGGTGCTGATACAGAATCGGAACCCCACCGTGCTGCCGTCGTCGAGGTGCGCCTCCCGGGCAGCGGTATCGATGCCGAGTACCCGGGTGCGCAGCCGAACCGAACCCGGTGTCATCAACCGGTCGTGTACCGCCTGCCACAGCGCTCCGGTCCCCCCGACCGGATACGGAAACGTCGACGCCGGTGGCGGCGGCCCGCCGGCCAACCCGAGCACCGGGACATTGCGCGCCGCGCTACCGCTGCGCAATGAGGTCCATTCGTGGTCGACGTCCTCCAGTGGCAGCGTCCACATCTTGCGGTTGTAGGGCTCGAAGAACTCGTCGTAGAGCCGGCTGCCGAAGTTGTTGCGGTAGTAGTCGGCCAGATGGGCGACCGGGGCGTCGGGGTCCAGATCCCGGGGCAGCTCGGTGAGCTGCTGCTGAATGGGCGTGGGCACCAGGCTCTGCGGACCGTCGCCGGCCAGCCACACCCAGCCGTTGCGGGTGACGTGGTTCAGGGCGACTCCGCTGGCCTCGACGGCGCGGTCGAAGTCGGCGAAGTGACTGTGCAGTACATGACCGCCCAGATCCCAGGTGAAACCGGCGTCGTCGGTCACCGAGGCGGACATACCGCCCAGCCGTTCCCCGGCGTCCACCACGAGATGATCGATACCGAGTTCGGTGAGGCGGACCGCGGCGCCGATGCCGGTGGTGCCGGCACCCACTATGAGAAACGTTGGCACAGCTTAGAAGTCGACGACCTGGCGGATCGGTTCGAAACCCTCGGCGAACGGGCGCCTGCACAGGAACCCGTAATGCTCGGCCGCACTGCGCACCCAGGAGGCGCTGACCTTCTCGCTGGCTTCGGCCTGCGAGACATGGCACATCAGCGCCTCGACCTTCTTGTCGAGGGAATCGGAGATGTCGATGAACGAGGTGGGGTTGAAGCTGACCGCCGACGGACCGCCATAGGCCATGATGGTCGACACCCAGCGCGCGGCGCCCATGGTGCACCGCGAGACGACCCGATGATCCTGATGGCTGTCATTGGCCATGTGGGTGTAGATGACGGTGGCCGAAACCTGCTCGATCGCGTCCTCGATGAGGTGCACGAGTTCGAACTCCTGCAGCGACACCCGACAATCCAGGAACCCCTCGCCCCACAGCAAGGTGTCCACGCCCAGCACATCCACGGCGGCAAGCTGCTCGGAAACACGCTGGGCCGACTGGCCCGGGCCCTCCTCGCCGCGGGTGACCACCAGCATGGCGACCTTGTCACCGGCCGCGACATGTTTAGCCAAGGCGCCCCCGCAGCCAAGCTCGATATCGTCGGGGTGGGCCCCCACCGCGAGTACCGATCGACGTGTCATGCCCCTGCTTCCCCTTTGCTGACACCGAATTGATTCGGAGCATACCGCGTTGTTCCACACGGTGTCTGCATTAGCTCGCAGCGGCGTCATGCAGGGACGTTGTGATCATGATCAGCGGCAACATGGCTCGACCGCAAAGGTGCAGGCAACGCCGCATTTGCATGCGACAAATTTGCCAACCGGCATTAGCTGCTTTTCACAGGTACCGGTGAAATGCCGATACCGGCGGTTTTGACTCAGGTGGCGACGAGGTCGTCCGCGTGCACGGCGGGACGTCGCAGTTCCGGTGGCAGATCGCGGGTGGACCGGCCGATCATGGCGGCCAGTTCGACCGCGTCGTAGGCCACCACGCCACGGGCAACCGTCTCGCCGTCGGGCCCGCGCAGTTCGACGACGTCGTCGCCGTGGAATTTGCCGGATACCGCCGTGATCCCGGCGGGCAACAGCGATCGCCTGCCGCTGACGACCGCGTGGACCGCGCCGTCGTCCAACGTCAGTGCCCCGCTGGCCTCGGCCGCGTAGCGCACCCAGAACCGCCGCGCCGACATGCGTTCGGGGCGCGGCGCGAAGACCGTGCCCACCGACGCATCGTCGAGAGCGGCCGCGGCATCGGATGCGGCCGCCAGCAGGACCGGCACCCCGGCGTCCGCCGCGAGCAGGGCCGAGGACAGCTTCGAGGCCATTCCCCCGGTGCCCAGACTGCTCCCCCGCCCGGCGATCACACCGTCGAGGTCACCGTCGGCGGCCACCTCCGGAATGAACCGGGCCGGCTTGTCGGCCGTGGCCTTTCGTGGATCGCCGTCGTAGAGACCGTCGATATCGGAGAGCAGCACCAGCGCATCGGCTCCGATCAGATGCGCCACCAATGCCGAGAGCCGGTCGTTGTCGCCGAACCGGATCTCGTTGGTGGCCACCGTGTCGTTCTCGTTGACGATCGCGACAGCGTGCAATGCACGCAGCCGGTCCAGGGTGCGCTGAGCATTGTTGTGCTGCACCCGCATCGCGATGTCATGCGCGGTCAGCAGTACCTGTCCGACGGTCCGCTCATAGCGGGCGAACGCCGCACTCCAGGCATTGACCAGAGCCACCTGGCCGACGCTGGCAGCGGCCTGTTTGGTCGCCAGATCGGTGGGGCGCCTGCTCAATCCGAGCGGTTCGATGCCCGCGGCGATCGCACCCGAAGACACGATCACGACATCCGAGCCGGCCTTCATCCGGCCTTCGATGGCCTCGACCAGTCCGGCCAGCCGTCCCGCGTCGAACACGCCGGAGGGCGTGGTCAGCGCGGTGGTGCCGATCTTGACGACGACGCTGCGCGCTGTCCGGACCGCCTCCCGGTGCAGGCTCACGACTCGTCCACGTCGGGGAGACGACGCTCCCGGCGGGCAACCTTACGTTCGGCCGCACCGATGCGGTCGGTCTGTTCCAGGCGCAGATCGGTTCCGCGGCCGGACATCTGGGTGTCGACACCGGCCAGTGTCTGCGGCTCCCAGTCGAAGGTGACATCACCGATGGTGACCGCACACCCGGGCTTGGCGCCCTGCTTGAGCAGCGCATCCTCGACGCCGAGGCGGGCGAGCCGGTCTCCGAGGTAGCCGACGGCCTCGTCGTTGTCGAACTGGGTCTGGTTGATCCAGCGCTCCGGACGGGCGCCGCGCACCACGAAACTGCCCTGGCCGTCCGGGGTCACGGTGAAACCGGTCTCGTCGATCGCGATCGGGCGGATCACGGGGCGGCGCGGCGTCACCTCGGGCTGGGCGGCGCGGTAGGCGGCCACCATGTCCCACAATGCGAAGATCAACGGGCGCAAGCCATCCCTGCTCACCGTCGAGATCTCCAGCACCGGCCAGCCGAACTTCTCGGCGACCTCGTCGCGGACGAAATCGGCCAGTTCGCGGGCGTCCGGAACGTCGATCTTGTTGAGCACCACGGCACGCGGACGGTCGGCGAGATCCCCGAGTCCCGAGTCACCCTGCAGGGTCGGCTGATAGGCGGCGAACTCGGCTTCCAGGGCCTCGATATCGGAGATCGGGTCGCGGCCGGGTTCCATGGTGGCGCAGTCGACGACATGAACCAGCACCGCGCACCGCTCCAGGTGGCGCAGGAAATCCAGGCCGAGACCGCGACCGGCCGAAGCGCCGGGGATCAGGCCGGGCACATCGGCGACGGTGAAGGTGTGGTCACCGGCGGACACCACGCCCAGATTGGGCACCAGGGTGGTGAACGGGTAGTCGGCGATCTTGGGTTTGGCCGCCGAGATGGTGGAGACCAGCGAGGATTTACCGGCCGACGGGAACCCGACCAGGCCGACATCGGCGACGGTCTTGAGTTCCAGGGTCAGATCGCGGGCCTGGCCCTTCTCGCCGAGCAGGGCGAAACCGGGGGCCTTGCGGGCCCGCGAGGCCAGTGCCGCGTTGCCCAGGCCGCCGCGACCACCGGCAACTGCTTCAAAGCGGGTACCCGCACCCACGAGGTCGGCGATCATCCGGCCGTCCTCGTCGAGGATCACGGTGCCGTCGGGAACCCTGACCTCGAGGTCCGCGCCGCTGGCGCCTTCACGGTTACTACCGGCGCCGGGTTTACCCGAGGTGGCGACCACATGCGGATGGAAGTGGAAGTCCAGCAGGGTGTGCACCTGCGGGTCCACCACCAGCACGATGGAGCCACCGCGGCCACCATTGCCGCCGTCGGGACCGCCGAGGGGTTTGAACTTCTCGCGGTGCACCGAGGCACAGCCGTTGCCGCCGTTGCCGGCCTGCGCATGGATGACCACGCGATCGACGAAACGGGGCATGGGATAAGTCCTTCCGAAAAACGAAAGCTGCTGCGAGTTTCTTCAGAGAACCCGCAGCAGCTTCACGTTCGCAGAAAGTCCTCGGGTTATCAGGCTTCCGAGCGCACGAGACGGACGATGTTGACCGTCCGGCGGCCGCGCTTGGCGCCGAATTCCACGACGCCGGGCGCCGTGGCAAACAGGGTGTCGTCGCCACCGCGGCCGACGTTCACGCCCGGGTGGAAATGGGTGCCGCGCTGGCGGACCAGGATCTCGCCGGCCTTGACGACCTGGCCGCCGAAACGCTTGACGCCGAGGCGCTGGGCATTGGAGTCGCGACCGTTGCGTGAGCTGGAAGCGCCCTTCTTATGTGCCATGTCTGTTCGCTCCCGTTCCTACTTGATTCCGGTGACCTTGAGCACCGTCAGCTGCTGACGGTGGCCCTGGCGCTTGTGATAGCCGGTCTTGTTCTTGAACTTGTGGATACGGATCTTGGGGCCCTTGGTGTGCTCCAGGATCTCGCCGGTGACGGCAACCTTGGCCAGATCGTCGGCCGAGGTGGTGACATTGGCGCCGTTGACGACGAGAGCAACCGGCAGAGAGACCGACGAGCCGGGCTCGGACTCGATCTTCTCGACCTTGACAATGTCCCCGACGGCGACCTTGTACTGCTTGCCGCCAGTCTTGACGACTGCGTACGTGGCGTTATCGGCTGCCATCGTGGATCTACCTCTGCTTCGTTCGTCTGGGCGCGCGCACATTGGGATATGCACGTGCGGGTCTTGGGTGCGGGCCGAGCCAGCAGTTGCGGCTGCAAGCCCCGCGACAACTGGTCAAGGGTACGTGACCAGCGGGTAGAGGGTCAAACCGCCTGTTCGATCGGGTCTAGCCGGCCGGTGGGCCTGCCGGGCGGGCCGCCGCCCGCCTGCGGACCCGACCCCTGGGGGCCGCGACCGGGGGCTCGTATGCCGCCGATTCGTCGTCCTCGGAGTCGTCATCCTCATCGGAGTCGTCCTCGTCGGGATCATCGTCGTCGTCGTCCTCGGAGTCGTCCTCGTCGTCGAGAACCTCGATCTCGTCGTCGTCCTCTTCGTCATCGTCGTCGTCGAGGTCGAGATCGTCCTCATCGGACTCGTCATCGTCCGAATCGTCGTCCTCGGAGTCGTCGTCAGTGTCGTCGTCCTCCGAGTCGTCGGCGGTCTCCTCGCAGCCGGCACCGATGGCCGGTTCCTCGGTCTCGGCGCCGCCAACGGTCGGCTCGTCGGAGTCGCCGTTGTCATCGTCGACGTCGACGGGGGCGTCGTCGTCCGGTCCGTGCAGGCCGGCCGCCATCGCCTTGAACATCGGGTGCTCACCGGCCGCGTGGGCCGGCACCTTCGCCATCTGGATGTCGTCGACGACCTCTTCGGGCTTGGCCGCCTTCTTGCCCCGCTTACTGCGGCGGCTGTTGCCGGAGCCAGGCTCGGACTTGCGCCCGCCGCCGCCCCCGGACGGCCCCGCCGAGTCGACCGGATCGGCGTGCAGATGGATGCCGCGGCCCGCGCAGTGCGTGCAGGTCGTGGAGAACGCCTCGATCAGGCCCGTGCCGAGCTTCTTCCGGGTCAGCTGCACCAAGCCCAGCGAGGTCACCTCCGACACCTGATGGCGGGTGCGGTCCCGCGCCAGCGCCTCGGTCAGCCGGCGCAGCACCAGGTCGCGGTTGGACTCCAGCACCATGTCGATGAAGTCGATGACGATGATCCCGCCGATATCGCGCAGCCGCAGCTGGCGCACCGTCTCCTCGGCGGCCTCGAGATTGTTCTTGGTGACCGTCTGCTCGAGGTTGCCGCCCGAGCCGGTGAACTTGCCGGTGTTGACGTCGACGACCGTCATCGCCTCGGTGCGATCGATGACCAGCGTGCCGCCCGAGGGCAGCCACACCTTGCGGTCCATCGCCTTGGCCAGCTGTTCGTCGATGCGGTGCACCGCGAACACGTCGGGGCCGGCCGGCGCGCTGGGCTCATACTTCGTCATCCGCGGAACCAGCTCCGGGGCAACGGAACTGACGTAGTTGCTGATGGTGTTCCAGGCATCGTCACCGGACACGATGAGGCCGGTGAAGTCCTCGTTGAACAGGTCACGGATGACCTTCACCAGGACATCGGGCTCTTCGTAGAGCGCGATCGCGGCGCCGGCCTTCTTCTTGGTGACCTCGGCGGCGTTGGCCTCGATCTGCGCCCAGCGCTCCTGCAACCGGTTCACGTCGGAACGGATGTCGTCCTCCTTGACGCCCTCCGACGCGGTGCGGATGATCACGCCGGCACCGGCCGGGACGACCTCGCGCAGGATCTCCTTGAGGCGCTGCCGTTCGGTGTCGGGCAGCTTGCGGCTGATACCGGTGGACGACGCGCCCGGCACGTACACCAGGTAGCGACCGGCCAACGAGACCTGCGTGGTGAGCCGGGCGCCCTTGTGACCGACCGGGTCCTTGCTGACCTGGACGACGACGTAGTCGCCGGGCTTGAGGGCCTGTTCGATCTTGCGCTGGGCACCGCCTAGACCGGCGGCCTCCCAGTTGACCTCGCCGGCGTAGAGGACGCCGTTGCGGCCGCGGCCGATATCGACGAACGCCGCCTCCATCGAGGGCAGCACGTTCTGCACGATGCCGAGGTAGATGTTGCCGACCAGCGATGCCGAGGCCGCCGAGGTGACGAAGTGCTCGACCACGACGCCGTCTTCGAGGACGGCGATCTGGGTGTAGCGGGCGCCCTCGTGCGGCGGTTCGGTGCGGATCTTGTCGCGCACGATCATGGTGCGCTCGACGGCTTCGCGGCGGGCCAGGAACTCGGCCTCGCTCAGGATCGGCGGACGCCGGCGCCCGGCGTCGCGGCCGTCGCGGCGGCGCTGGCGCTTGGCCTCCAGTCGGGTGGACCCGGAGATGCCCTGGATCTCGTCGGGGTCGCGGCCGGCCTTCGCCGACTTCGCCCGGGGAGCGCGCTCGTGCACGACCGTGTTGGGCGGATCATCGGGTGCGACGGGTTCGTCGGAATCTGCCGCACCCGACTTGCGACGCCGGCGACGGCGACGGCGGCGGCTGCCCGCCTCCGAGCCCGCTCCGTCCTCACCGCCGTCATCGTCGGAATCGTTGTCCTCCGAGTCGGCGTTCTCGCCGTCGGTGTCCTCGCCATCGGCGTCTTCGGCGCCGGCCTGATCGGCGCCATCGGTCTCGTCGTCACCGGTGTCGTCGCCGTCCTCGGCGCTCTGCTCACCGCGTCCGCGGCCACGGCCACGGCGGCCCCGACGGCGCCGCCGGGCGGCGGGCCGCTCGGACTGGTCATCGTCTCCGGCGTCGTCGCCGTCGGATTCGTCGGTGTCGTCGTCGGCGTCTTCGGTGGCCTCGGTCTCCGCGGCAGCGGGCACAGGACGCGACTTGAGCGCCGTCACCGGCTGCGGGGCCACGAACAGCGGCAGATAGGGCGCCGGTTCGGCGGATTTTTCGCCGTCCTCGGTCACCGCGTCGGGAACCGGCGGGGCCTCCAGCAGCAGGCGGGATTCGGGCTCTTCGACGACCGCGGCGGGCTCCGGCTCGGCGGCCGGTGCCTCAGGGGCGGGCACCTCGGCGACGGGGGCGTCAGCCGGGGTTTCGGCGACCGGGACCTCGGCCGCGGATGCGGCGGCTTCGGCGTTGAGGACCTCGCGGACCTGTTCGGCCTGGGCCCGCTCGACGGTCGAGTGCGGGCTGCGGGCGCGGCCGTCCAGCTCGGCGAGTGCATCGACGATGCGCTTACTCGTGGTACCCAGCACGCGGGCCAGCGAGTGCACTCTCAGCTTCGCAGGCAGTTCTTCGATGCTCTGGTTGTTCTCGGACAGGTCTTGGGTAGGGGCGTCTTCGGCCACAAATTCTCCTCAAGCCCCCGGGCGCGTCGTGATGACGCGGCCACGCGAGGGCTTCCGCTATGGGTCCGGGGAGCTTCTCCCGAACTTGTTATGGTCTCGCCCCGAGCGGTTCGCAAGGAACAAACTCGGCGCCTGGCTGAATGATGGCTGGACGCTCTGGCGCCGCACCGCTAACGCGATGGTCGCGCTCGTCGAAGTCTTCATCCGGGTGACCGACCCTGTTGTGGCGCCGGACTCCCGGGGTAAGTATCCCACACCGCTCGCCGGAATCTGACGAAGCGGTGAGAACGTGCGGCTAGGCGCCGGTCAGTTCCGGGAACCAGAGGGCGATTTCACGGGCCGCCGACTCGGGCGAATCGGAGCCGTGCACCAGATTGTCCTGAGTGACAAGTGCCAGGTCACCACGGATGGTGCCGGGTGTTGCCTTTTCCACCGGATCGGTGCCACCGGCGACCTGCCGGAACGCTGCGATGGCGCGCGGGCCCTCGACGACCGCGGCCACCACCGGACCGGAGGTGATGAATTCGAGCAGCGAGCCGAAGAACGGCTTGCCGTCGTGCTCGGCGTAATGCTGCCGGGCCAGGTCCTCGGAAACGACCTTGAGTTCGAGAGCGGCAAACGTCAGCCCCTTGCGCTCGATCCGGCCGATGATCTCACCGATCAGGTGCCGCTGTACGCCGTCAGGCTTGATCAAAACCAGGGTCCGCTCAGTCACGCCGCACAGCCTACCGGGCAGTAATGACTAGTCCCGCTCGGGTGGCGGAGCGGCCTGCTGGTAGGGCAACTGCCCGCGGTCCTGGCGGCGTTTGACCTCGCTGCGCAGGTAGATCATCAGCGCCCAGACCCCGGCGAACACCACGCCGATGAACCCGATGGCACCGTGAATCAGGGCACCGGCGACGAACACCGCCTGGATCCCGAGGTTCACCCAGATGATCCCGGGCCTGCCCTGCACCCCGGACATCAGCACCAGCACGACGGCCATACCGATCAGGAACGTTCCGCTCAGCGCGGTCAGGCCCTGGTCCCCCGCCGACACCACCGGAAGGGCAAGCAGTACGACGATGGCTTCCAGGATCAGCGCGGCGGCCATGATGCCGCGGAAGCTGCGCCACGGGTCACCGGGTACCGGCGCCTGCGGTGTCGCATCCGGGTCCGGTGTCTCCCCGGTCGGTGTGGCGCTCACTGCGGATCCCGCCCGAACAGGGTGCGCGCCGCACCCGCGGTGACGACCGAACCGGTGATGACCATGCCGCTCCCCGAATATCCTTCGCCGTCGTTGCCGGACTCTTCCACCAGGGCCGTCGCGGTCTCGATGGCATCGGGCAGCGCGGCTGCCGCGACCACCCGTTCCGGGCCGAACCGCTCCTCGGCCTTGGCGGCGAGCAGTTCCACCTCCATCGCCCTCGGTGATCCGTTGTGGGTGACCACGATCATGTCGAACGCGGGCTCCAGCGCCGCGAGGATGCCGTCGACATCCTTGTCCGCCATCACCGAGACCACGCCGACCAGGTGGCGGAAGTCGAACTCGTCGGCCAGGGCCTGGGTCAGTGCCGCGGCGCCGGCGGGATTGTGGGCGGCGTCGATGAACACCGTCGGCGCGCTGCGCACCCGTTCCAGCCGGCCCGGGCTGCTCACCGAGGCGAAGCCGGTGCGCACCGCGTCGACATCGAGCTGACGGTCGGCGCCGGCCCCGAAGAACGCCTCGACCGCGGCCAGTGCGAGCACGGCGTTGTGCGCCTGGTGTTCTCCGTGCAGGGGCAGGAACATCTCCGGATACACCCCGCCGAGGCCCTGCAGGGTCAGCAGCTGGCCGCCGATGGCGACCTGACGCTCCAGGACCGCGAACTCCGAATCCTCGCGCGCCACCGCGGCATCGGCGCGCACCGCCTCGGCCAGCAGCACCTCCATCGCCTCGGGATCCTGCTTGCCGATGATCGCCACGGTGTCGACCGGAACCAGGTCGTCTTCGGCCTTGATGATGATTCCGGCCTTCTCCCCGGCGATCTCGGCAATGGTGTCACCGAGGTAGTCGGTGTGGTCCAGCCCGATCGGGGTGATCACCGCGACCGGAGCGCCGATCACGTTGGTGGCGTCCCAGCGCCCGCCCAACCCGGTTTCCACCACCGCCACATCGATCGGCGCGTCGGCGAACGCGGCGAACGCCATCGCGGTGAGCACCTCGAACTTGCTCATGCGCGGGCCCCCGGCCGCCTCGGACTGCTGGTCCACCAACTCGATGAACGGTTCGATCTCCCGATAGGTCTCGACGTACTGGGCCGGGGTGATCGGCTTGCCGTCGATGGAGATGCGCTCGACCGCCGACTGCAGGTGCGGGCTCACGGTGCGCCCGGTGCGCCGGTGCAGTGCCGTCAGCAGGGCATCGACGATGCGGGCCACCGATGTCTTGCCGTTGGTGCCGGCGATGTGGATCGCCGGGTAGTTGCGCTGCGGTGAGCCCAGCAGCTCCAGCAGTGCGGAGATCCGCGCGGTGCTGGGCTCGATCTTGGTCTCCGGCCACCGCTGGTCGAGCAGATGCTCGACCTGCAGCAGGGCCGCGATCTCGTCGGGGGCGGGCTGGTTCATCGGGTCCGCCGGTTCTCCGCGCAAGCGCTCATCCCAGCCCGCCGAGGCGAGCCGTGATGCGCTCGACCTCTTCATGTGCCAGCTGCTGGCGGGCCTTGATCTTGTCGACGACCGCGTCGGGGGCCTTCGCCAGGAAGGCCTCGTTGCCGAGCTTGCCTGCGGTCTGGGCGAGTTCCTTCTGCGCGGCGGCCAGATCCTTCTCCAGCCGTTTGCGTTCGGCGGCAACGTCGACGGTGCTGGAGGTGTCCAGTTCGACGACCACGGTGCCCCCGGTCACCCGCACCTCGACGGCCGCCGAGGGGGTGAACCCGTCCGCGGGCTCGGTGAGCCAGGCGAGCGCGGCGATCGCAGGCAACTGGGCGTCCAGACCCACGGCATCGATACCCACCACCTTCGCCGGCACCCGCTGCCGGTCGTTGAGACCCTGGTCGCTGCGGAACCTGCGCACCTCGGTGATCAGCTTCTGCATATCGGTGATGCGTTGGGTGGCAACGGAGTCCACGGCGACTCCGGATGACGACGGCCATTCGGCGATGACGATGGACTCCCCGCCGGTGAGCGTCTTCCACAACGTCTCGGTGACGAACGGCATCACCGGATGCAACAGCTTGAGCAGACTGTCCAGCACCGTGGCCAGCACCGTGCCCGTGTGGGTGGCGTGGTCGGACTGGCCGAACTGCACCTTGGCCAGTTCCAGGTACCAGTCGCAGAACTCGTCCCAGGCGAAGTGATAGATCGACTCGCAGGCGCGACTGAACTCGTAGCTCTCCAGCGCCGAATCGGCTTCGGCGCGAACCTCTTCCAGCCGGCCCAGAATCCAGCGGTCGGCATCGGTGAGCTCCGAGGGCGCCGGCAGCGGGGCGAGCGCCGCACCGTTCATCAAGGCGAACTTCGTCGCGTTGAAGATCTTGGTCGCGAAGTTGCGCGACGCCCGGGCATGATCCTCACCGATGGACAGGTCACCACCGGGGCTGGCCCCGCGGGCCAGGGTGAAGCGCAGCGCGTCCGCACCGAACTTCTCCACCCAGTCCAGCGGGTCGATGCCATTGCCCTTGGACTTGCTCATCTTGCGGCCGAACTCGTCGCGGATCAGGCCGTGCAGGAAGACGTTCTGGAACGGAACCTGCGGTCCATGCGCCGCCTCGGTGGTGATGGCGTCATCGCCGGCCACGAAGGTGCCGAACATCATCATGCGTGCCACCCAGAAGAACAAGATGTCGTATCCGGTGACCAGAACACTTGTCGGGTAGAACTTTTCGAGTTCGGGAGTGCGCTCGGGCCAGCCCATCGTGGAGAACGGCCACAGCGCCGAGGAGAACCACGTGTCCAGCACGTCGGGATCCTGCACCCAACCATCGGGCGGAGTCTCGTCGGGACCGAGGCACACCTGCTGACCGTCGGGCCCGTGCCAGATCGGGATGCGGTGACCCCACCAGAGCTGCCGCGAGATGCACCAGTCGTGCATGTTGTCCACCCAGGCGAACCAGCGCGGTTCCAGGCTGGCGGGGTGAATCACGGTGTCGCCGTTGCGGACCGCATCACCGGCGGCCTTGGCCATCGATTCGACGTTCACCCACCACTGCAGGCTCAGCCGCGGCTCGATCGGCTCGCCGCTGCGTTCGGAGTGCCCGACGCTGTGCAGGTACGGCCGCTTCTCCGCGACGATGCGACCCTCGGCCGCCAGCGCCTCGCGCACCGCGACGCGGGCCTCGAACCGGTCCATCCCGTCGAACCGGGTCCCCGTTCCGGTGATGGCGCCGGCCTTGTCCAAGATCGAGGGCATCGGCAGGTTGTGCCGCACCCCGATCTCGAAGTCGTTCGGATCGTGGGCGGGAGTGACCTTGACTGCGCCGGTGCCGAATTCGGGGTCGACGTGGCCGTCGGCCACCACCACGATCTGCCGGTCCAGGAACGGGTGCGCCAACGTCTGGCCGACCAGGGCACGGTAGCGGTCGTCATCGGGGTGCACCGCGATGGCGGTGTCACCGAGCATCGTCTCCAGCCGGGTGGTGGCGACCACGAGGTGCGGCTCATCGTCATTCATCGAGCCGTACCGGAACGACACCAGTTCGCCCTCGACGTCCTCGTACTTGACCTCGAGATCGCTGATGGCCGTCTGCAGCACCGGGGACCAGTTGACCAGCCGTTCGGCCTGATAGATCAGCCCGGCGTCGTAGAGCCGTTTGAAGATGGTGCGCACCGCGCGGGACAGACCCTCGTCCATGGTGAACCGGTCGCGGCTCCAGTCCACGCCGTCACCGAGGCGGCGCATCTGCCCGCCGATGGTGCCGCCGGACTCACGCTTCCAGTCCCACACCTTGTCGATGAACAGTTCGCGCCCGAAGTCCTCTTTGGCCTTCCCGTCGACCGCGAGCTGCTTCTCCACCACCGACTGGGTGGCGATACCGGCATGATCCATCCCCGGCAGCCACAGCACCTCATAGCCCTGCATGCGACGGCGCCGGGTCAGCGCATCCATCAGGGTGTGGTCCAGCGCATGGCCCATGTGCAGGCTGCCGGTCACATTCGGCGGCGGCAGCACGATCGAGTAGGCCGGCTTGTCACTGCCGGGATCGGCGGTGAAGTACCCGGCGTCCACCCAGCCCTGATACAGCTCGCTCTCTACCGCGCTCGGCTCCCAGGACTTGGGGAGGGCATCGGCACGGTCACGCGGGCTGTCGGTCACCCGTCGATTCTAGGGAAACCGCGCCGGGCTATTTCTTCCCACCCAACAGGCCACCCAAAATGTCCCCGATGACATTGCCCTGATTGCCGCCCTGTCCGCCGCCGCCGAGAACGCTGCCCAGGATGCTGCCCAGCGGATTGTTGCCGCCACCGCCGGAGCTGCCGAGGATGCTGCCGAGCACATCGCCGAGCCCACCCCCGGAGGGCGCGGCCTGCGGCTGCGCGGGGGCGGAGTTGCCGGAGAACTGCTTGCCGATATAGGCCAGCACGATCGGCGCCAGGATCGGCAGCAGCTTCTTGATCAGATCGCCGCTGCCGGCACCCGTGCCCGCCAGCGCCGAGGCCACCGAATTGCTGTCGTTGCCGCCGAAGATGTTGGCGACGATCTTGTCGCCCTCGCCGGCGTCCACATCGTCGACCTTGACCCCGCCGTCGAGCAGGCCGCTCGCGGCCTG
The DNA here is from genome assembly GCA_034520035.1 of Mycobacterium sp. GTDB lineage: Bacteria > Actinomycetota > Actinomycetes > Mycobacteriales > Mycobacteriaceae > Mycobacterium. The sequence continues at coordinate 174,301 of JAXHOA010000087.1, forward strand.
CGAGCCGACCGCGGCCTCCAGGTCGGTGGAATCGATGTCATCGGCGGCGACGTTGGCCTGCAGCCCACCCACCAGCGCCGGCACCAACGTCCGGATGGCGTTGTTCACCTCGCCTTGATCCGCACCGAGTTTCGCCGCAATGTCCTGTACCGGAATTTGCGCGAAGAGTTCATCCAGACCGGCCATTTCCCACTCACCTCTGTCGATGTCAGGTACCCCCGACCTGGACCATAACCCTTTCGATCATGGCCCACAGGTGTTCGGCGCAGCCGTGACCCTGCCGCCCGAATCAGTTGAGGCGAGCGGTCTCCAGCGTCACCCCGGCAGCGGGCAGCCGGGACAGCAGCGCGTCGCCCATGGCGGCGGCCGGGGTCAGCACCCCGCGCAGATCCGAGAGCTTGTCCCGGTCGAGCGCGAGCGCCAGCCCACACTCGCCGAGCAGCACCGCGGTGGCCTTGTAACCGGGGTCCCCCTGCTGGGCGATGGTGGCCCGATACCGCGCGCCGGTGGTGGTCGTGGTGTACGTCTCGGCGCGGTAATGCCCCTTTTCCCGGGTCCGCTCACTCGGCCCCGTACCCGGCTTGGGCAGCACGCGTTCGAGGAGTCCGTTGGGCACCTTGTTGATGTAGCGGGTGCCCAGACCGAACATCCCCACGTTGACCGCGGTGTCGAGTGCGGCGGCCACCGGTGCCACGACCGAAGAACCCATGCTCATCTGTTCGGAGTACCGGAAGGTGCGCCCGTACGCCCAGTCCAGCAGGGCGTTGCTGCGCCGCACGATGCGGGAATTCGGTGCGGCCATGGCGAACGCACCGGTCCAGACGCCGTCGAGTTCGGGGGCGATCTCACGCCCGCGGCGCCACGGATTGTCGGACTGGTGACCCAGGTCCGGCTCGGCACCGCGATCGGTGGTCAGCGTGTACGGGTCCGCGAGGTCGTCGCGCGACTGCGGGTTGTCCGCCGCTGTCCGCATGAATTCGATCATCGAGGCAACGGTGCCGCCGGACACGCCGCCGGCGAACGAGCGCAGCACCAGGGCGGTCTCGGCGAGGTCACCCGCGCCGTCCTTGCGCACCCTGTCGTGCAGTGCGTAGACGGTGATATCCGAAGGCACGGAATCGAATCCACAGGAATGCACGATGCGGGAGCCGGTGTCGACGGCCTGCTTGTGGAACTGTTCGGCGCTGTCCCGGATGAACAGCGTCTCACCGGTCAGGTCGGCGTAATCAGTGCCCGCCGCCACACACGCCTGCACCAGTGGCAGACCGTACTTCGTGTACGGCCCGACGGTGGTGATGACCACCTGAGTGCGCGCGGCCATATCGGCCAGCGTGGACGGTTGTGCGGTGTCGGCCTCGATCAACGGCCAGGACTGCGCCTCGGCGCCAAGGGTGTCGCGCACATCGCGGACCTTCACCAGCGAACGCCCGGCCAGGGCGATCCGCGCGCCCTTCCCGGCCTCGGCCAGGTACTGCGCGGTGAGCTTGCCGGCGAACCCGGTGGCGCCGTACAGGACGATGTCGAATTCGCGCTGTGAGGAGGTCATGGGTCCCGAAGCTACCCGAGGACTTCCGGCGGGCCCACCTCCCGACCAAATAGATGGTTGCCCAGGAATGCGGTGACCACCTGGTACCAGATCTTGGCGTGTTGCGGGGCGCCGACCCAGTGCCCTTCGGACGGGTAGTAGAGGAACCGGTGGGCGCTGTTGCCGTCGTCGTCGGCGGGCAGCCCGGACATGCTCAGCAGCTCGTACCACAGTCGCAGTCCCTCGCCGATGGGTACGCGATAGTCCTTGTCACCATGGATGACCAGCATCGGAGTGCGGATGTCGGCCACGTGGCGGTGCGGGGAATTGCGCTGGGTCATCTCCTCGGTCATCTCACGCACCCACCAGTAGGCGCCGTCGGTGGTGTGGCCGAACTGATCGAGGGCCCACAGACTGGCGTGGGTGACGATGGCGTCGAAACGGTCGGTGTGCCCGGCGATCCAATTCGCCATGTAGCCGCCGAAGGATCCGCCCATTGCCGCAGTGCGGGACTCATCGACCCGCGGGTGCGCGCAGGCGGCGTCGGTGACCGCCATCAAATCGGTGTAGGGCGCCGCACCCCACGCTCCCCAACCGCGCTGAATGAAGGCCTGGCCGTAGCCCGTCGACAGCGCCGGGTCCGGTAGCAGCACGGCGTAACCCTGCGCCGCGAGCAGCCACGGGTTCCACCGCCAGTGCCAGGCGTTCCAGCTGGCCAGCGGACCGCCGTGAATCCAGAGGAGCAAGGGAGCCCGGCCGGCACCGTCTTCTTCCGCATTGTCGGGAAGCACGAGCCAGGACCGGACCGTGGCGCCGTCATGCGCGGTGGCCACCACCTCCTCGACGTGCCCGGGCAGCTCGGGCAGCGGGACGCACGGCAACACCGTGACGGAACCGCCGGGATCGATGCGTACCGGGTGCGGCGGCGTGAGATAGGAACTGCGCACGGCGAAGATCACCCCGCCGGGCGCGGTCGCCACATCGCTGTAGGTGTAGTCGTCGGCAATGAGGCGGGTGACCGCGGCCGTGCCGGGATCGACGGCGAAGACCGGCCCGCGCCCGCCCTCGTCCGCGGTGACGATCAACTGTGCGCCGTCGGCAGACCAGCCCACCGATGTCGGCCAGCGGTCCCAGTCGCCGAGCTCCACCCAGGACTCGCCGAAGCTCATGCAGCACAGCGTGATCCGCGGCGCTTCGGTTGGCGTGGAGGTTGTCTCGCGAAGAAACGCCAGCCGGCTTCCGTCCGGAGAAATGGCGGGCTGCCCCAGATCGGCGCCGGGATCATCGGCGACCGTGCTGTGCCGGCCGGTGGCGATATCGATACGGATGAGGTGCGAACGCAGCGCCACCGCGGGCGCCGCGGCGTTCCAGGCGGTGACCACGAACGTGCCGTCGGCGCTGACATCGAGCGCGGTGTCACGCAGGGCACCGCCCGGGGCGGGGGTCAGGTCGCGCAGGGCGGCGGCGTCGAACAGGTGGGGCTGGTCCGGACCCAGGTCGTGATCCCAGTGCCGCACCGGATATCCGGTGTGCAGGATTGCCGAGACCTTGTTCTCCTTGCGCAGCGCACGCAGCCGCTTGTCATCGTCCAGATTCGTCGCCGCGGGCAGGACCGGCGCGGTGACGACGGTCCGCGCGGCGCGCTGCGCGGCGCGCACCGCGGCCACCCCGCCCGGCAGCGCAAGCTCTTCGACCGCCTCACCGCCGGCGGCGGGCAGTCTCCACAGCGCTGCGGGTGGGTCGTCCTGACCGTCCCGCGGACGGACCGCGACGAACAGCAGGTCACCGTCGGCGGTGAAAGCGGGCCCGGACTCGCCCTTGACGCCGTGCGTCAGCCGCCGGGCGGGTTGGACGCCCTTTCGGATCCAATTCCCATATGGCGGTGATGTATTCGGTGTGTTCGTGGTTCAGTTCGCTGATCGTGGTCACCACGCGCTCACCGTCGGGAGCAACGGCCAGGCCGGCCACCCTGGGCAACGCGAAGTAGGCATCCAGATCGTCGAACGGCGTCATGGCATCACCGTATCGCTGCGATTCATCCGCCGGGTTGCTCCGTAACTCAAAGGACGTCGGTGACCCGACCTGTGGCATGGCATCCCCCGGTCATGATGGCGGTGGCGAAATGATTTTGGGGGGTCGGGGGGGGCCCAACGTGCCTTGGGCCCGTAAAAGGATGGCGGCCGGCTCTACCGATCCCACGTTCCGGCGCGGCACACCTCTTCACGCGGAATTAACTCGCATTGACCGCTCGGACACATTCGCGCAGTTAGTTTCAATCCGGTACACCGTCAGTACCTCAAGGCCACTGTGATTAAACGCAGTGCCTCCCCCACCCCACCACATCCCCCAGAAACGATCGGCGGAGGTCCTCTTGACACCTGAAGTGGAGGACGCCCTCTCAACGATGGCGGCCGTCAACAACGAGTTCTTCTACTGGATGTCCATCGCCTTGATGATGCTCATCCACGCGGGCTTCCTCGCCTACGAGATCGGCGCGTCGCGCTCGAAGAACGTGCTCGCCACCGCAATGAAGAATCTGCTGGCCTTCGCAACGATCGTCGCGTCGTTCTTCTTCGTCGGCTGGTTCCTGTACAACGCGATGCCCAGCGGTTTCCTCGAGATGACCGACGCGGCCAAGGCGGCTCTGCCATGGAGCGACAACATGGGCCCGAACACCGCGGACCCCGCGAGCGGCATCTTCTGGGGTGCCTTCGCACTGTTCGCAGCAACCACCGGTTCGATCATGTCCGGTGCCGTGCTCGAGCGTATCCGGACCAGCGGCTTCCTGGTCCTGACGGTGTTCGTCGGCTCCGTGGTGTGGATTGTCGGCGCCGCCTGGGGCTGGCACGGCGCAGGCTGGATGCTCACCCAGATGGGCTTCCACGATGTCGGCGCGGCCGGATGCGTGCACATGATCGCCGGATTCGCGGCGCTGGGCATTCTGATCAACCTGGGCCCGCGCATCGGTCGGTTCCTCCCGGATGGCACGGCGGTCACGATCCGCCCGCACAACCTGCCGTTGACCATGGTCGGGTTGTTCCTGATCTTCACCGGGTTCTTCGGCTTCCTGATGGGATGCGTCATCTACGGTCCCGGGGGCTACGCGACGATCTACGGGAGCCCGACGACGTTGAGCGCCTTTGCCTTCAACACGCTGATGGGCATGGTCGGCGGCATCATCGGTGCGTATGTCATGTCACGTGGTGAGCCGTTCTGGACGATCTCCGGCGGCCTTGCCGGTGTCATCGCGGTGGCGGCGGGGATGGATCTGTACCACCCCGCGCTCACCTTCGTCATTGCGCTTGTCGGCGGCGGCCTCGTCCCCGTTCATCGGCAAACTGCTCGACAAGATGAAGATCGACGACGTCGTGGGCGCCGTCGCCGTGCACGGCGGTATGGGCTTCTACTCACTGGTCATGGCGGGGATCTTCCTCGCCGGGTATCCCAACACCGACGGCAACCCGTCGATCTCGTTCTGGGGTCAGTTGATCGGCGCCGTTGTCTTCGCCGCTCTCGGGTTCTTCCCCGCATACCTGGTGTCGCTGGGCCTGAAAAAGGTTGGTCTGCTGCGAATCCCACCGGAGGTCGAGGAACAGGGTCTGGACCTGTCCGAGGTTCCTGCCACCCCCTACCCCGAAGGCATCCCGGTGACCGCCATGAAGGTCAACGGATCATCGGTCCTGGTCATCACCGAGGAGGTCAAGTAGATGTTCAGCCCCATCACCAGCTATGACGACCCGGGCGTGGTATTCACCTTCGGCGGCAACAGCGTTGGCACCTGGCTGTTCTTCATTCTCGCCGTGGTGCTCTTCGTCGGATTCTTCGTGAGAATGATTCAGCACGAGAATCACGCCTACAAGGCGATCATCGAGCACACCCCGGTCGAGAAGGGACCGGTCGCCGAGGGAGAACCACCGGCCTACTGACCGCATTCAGCACCGATATCGCCCCGAATCCTTAGGGATTCGGGGCGATTCGGCGTCTCGGTGTCAGCAGCCAGCGCTCACCCGGCGGACCGCAACCACTGCACCGCGCGGTCGCGGTATCCGATGATGCCCTTGTAGTCGGCGATGTCCTCGGGCAGCTCGGCCAGTACGGCCGCCGCCCGCACCCGCCAGGCCTCGACGGCAGCCACATCGGCCAGCGGCAGCATGTAGGTGCGGATCAGGAAGCAGATCGAACCCGACTCCGGCAACCGGATCAGATGCTGCACCTCGACACGCAGGTGCACCAGTCGCCCGAACTCCTCGTCGGTGACACCGTTGATCATCGTGCGGTCCGGGCCCCACTCGTGATACAGCTCGGTCGATACGTCAAGGCGGCGACCGATGGTCAGCGTCCAGTTCGTGCGCCGGTAGGTCTCACCGGGCTGCAACCGCATCAGGAATTCCCGGGCACGGGTGATCACCCCGGTTGCCCGCAGCCGGGGCACCGGCCCGTGGATCTCCAGGAACGTCATGCCGACATCGAACCCGAACGACCAGTCGGCGGCGAAGGTGACCACACCCGCATCACCGAAGAGATCGCCATCGCGTTGATCGAGCAGGACAATGTCCTCCTGCACCTGGCCGGCGATATAGGCAAGCGGTTCCGTGGGCAGCGTGCTCTCATCGCCGAGGACGAAGTCCTGTTCGATGCCCAATCTGTCGTTGCGCCAACGCCAACCGGTGCCGTGTCGCTGCAGGGACATGATGTCCGGATAGCCGGCCGCGAGCTCGCGCATCAGGGTCAGCATGGTGTCCCAGCAGGCAGGGCGCATATGCGGCAGGACCGCACTCCGGGTCGGATCGGCGGCCAGAATGGTCGCCCGCTCGGCCAGTTCGTGCTCGTACTCGCTGTCGACATCGACCACCCGCTCGCCCCACCGACCGACCGGAGTCGCCACCGCAGCCCCGGCGGGCTCGACATTGGTGCTGTAGCGGTAGGTGTCGGCGGCGAAGGGAAAAGGAAAGGTGCGGACGAGATCGGGTGTCGAGATCACAGTGCTACCTCCAGAGTGTCGTCGCCGCCACGCGACACGCAGGCCATCAGCGCATCACCGGCCTTCTTTTCGGCATCGGTCAGGTACAGGTCGCGGTGGGTGATCGCACCGGCCGCGACCGGCAGGCGGCATTCTCCGCACACCCCGCGGCGACACAGGTTGGGCACCTCGAAGCCACGGCGCTCCAACTCCTCCAGCAGCGAGACGCCGGCGTCGACGACGAACTCCTCGCCGGTGGAGGTGACCCGGGCGGCGAACGGCTCCCCCGGATCGAGCGCGTCGGATCCGAAGTGCTCCAGGTGGATCCGGCTGGCCGGCCAGCCCAGATCTGCGGCCGCGACGGTGACGTACTCGATGAACGAGGCCGGTCCGCACACGTAGAGATGGGTACCGAAGGGTTGGTTGGCAAGTGCGGCGAGCAGCTCGTCCGTGAAGTCCGCACGCACGGTATGGATCGAGGCGTGTCCGCCGAGTTGGGCGATGGTGTCCGCATAGGCCGCCCTGCCCTCTCGGTGGATGTAGAGCAGGCGGACGTCACGTCCCCAGAGCCGGGCACTGCGTAGGTGCGACACCATCGGGGTGATACCGATTCCCGCGGCGACCAGCAGGTGTCGGCGCGCGCGCAGCACCGGCGCGAACGCGCTGCGCGGGGGGCTTGCGGCGACGGTGTCGCCCAGCGCCAGTTCGTCGTGAATCCACCGCGAACCACCGGCGCCTTCGTCGCAGCGCAGCACGGATATTACGTACGCCATCGGCGAATTGCCGTCACCGGTCAGCGAATAGGCATTGGCGCTACCACCGCACTCCACGACGATGTGGCTGCCGGGCGTGAAGGACGGCAGGGCCGTTCCGTCGGGATCGGCCAAGGTGAGCGTCCGGATGCCGCTGATCCTGTCATCGACCGCGGTGACGACGAGTTTGAGGGTGTTCACGACACGACCTCGGCCGGGCATTCGGCGTCGACCATGAACCCCAGATACGTACCGCCCCGGCGCGAAACATGGTGATATACCAGCAGTTTCCGCCCACATGATGCGCAGGGAAGCACCTCGTCGAGCTGCACCAGGGCGCGGGTGACGGACCCACAGTGCACACAGTGCACCGCGCGCGAATCGACGTCGGTGGACGCCACTGTCATCTCGTCATCCGCGACGCCGAGGCCGGTCGCGGCGCCACGCAGTTCCAGGCACGCATCGGCGGGTCCGGCCATCATCAGCCGCCACCCCACCCGCGCGTCGGCCAGGTCGGCTGTCAGTGCCGCGAGCGCCTGCCCGGTATCCACCTGGTGCAGGCGTACCGCGGATTCGTGACCGGCCGAGACGATCTGGGTCATCCAGTCCCGTGCGACGTCGGCGCCGCGCGGCCCGAAGGCGATGATCGTCCAGGCCCGCCCGGAGAGATCGGCATCGGGTTGGGTGGGGTTCAGCGCCCAGCCGGGCACACTTGTCAGCTCGAGGTCCGGTCGCATGAGCCCTTCCCGTGGACACCAGTGGTTGACGAGGTTGCCCTTCAGGAAACCAAATGCGCGTTTCGGTGATGTGACCTCACTGTCTCGTCTGGTTGACGTGGCGCCCGATATGGTCGGCGACATGTCCGAGCGCATCATGATCGTCGGCGCCGGTATCGCCGGACTGGCCACCGCGGTGGCCCTGCGCCGGGTGGGTCATGACGTGACCGTGATCGAACAGCGCACCGATACCGCCATCGGTGCCGGTATCAGCATCTGGCCCAATGCACTGGCCGCACTCGACGTGCTGGGCCTCGGCGAGCAGGTGCGCGCCGCCGGCGGCAGGGTCAGCGCCGGTGCGCTGCGCTGGCGCGATGGCCGGTGGCTGCGCAGACCGGCCGCCGACCGGATCGTGCGGGCGTTGGGCGAGCCACTGGTCATCATCCACCGCGGCACGCTCACCGAGATTCTGGCCGGGGCCCTGCCCGGGGACACGGTGACGCGCGGCATCGCCGCCACCGCGCTTGAGGTGTCGGGCACCGGAGCCCGGATCACGTTGTCGGACGGGTCCGTTGCCACATTCGATGCCGTGGTGGGTGCCGACGGCGTGGACTCGCTGGTGGCACGGCATCTCAACGGCGAGCTCTCCCGGCAGTACGCGGGTTACACCGCCTGGCGCGGAATCGCCTCGTATGCACTGGATCCCGATCTTGCCGGGGAAACGATGGGACCCGGACTCGAGGTGGGCCATGTGCCGATGGGCCCGGCGCACACCTATTGGTTCGCCACCCAGCGGGTACCGCAGGGTCAGACGGCAGCGGGCGGGGAGCACGCACACCTGCAGCGCGTGTTCGGCGACTGGCCGGAACCGATTCCCGCCCTGTTGGCGGCCACCGACCCGGCGGCGGTGCTCCGCAATGATCTCTATGACCGCGCTCCCGCCGCCACCTGGGCCCGCCGCCGGGCGGTGCTCGTCGGTGACGCCGCGCATCCGATGCGCCCCCACCTCGGTCAGGGCGGCTGCCAGGGCCTGGAGGATGCGGCGATTCTCGCGGCGCTGACCGTCGGCGGGGAGACCGATCTGTCCGGCGCATTCGAGCGCTTCGCGCAGTTCCGGAGGCGTCGGGTGCGGGCACTGGTCCTGGAATCCCGGACCGTCGGGCGCGTCATCAACATGCGACCCGCTGCACTGGGTGGGCTGGCCGGCAGGGCCACGGCGCTGATTCCCGAGGCGGTGCTGGCCCGGCATCTGGCCGCGGTGGCCGGGCGGTCGGCCTTCGTGTTACCCCGCGACTGAGTACCACCCGACGATTGATGTCAGCGCGGCTGGAAGGCCGAAGCCGCGGTCTGCACCATCGTGCACATCTTGCGGAAGTCGAAGATCCCCAACACCGCGCCGCCGCGGATGGCCTGGCAGCCGACGGCCGCCGGAGCGGGAGTCTGGGTGCCGGGGGTGCTGAAGACCGCAGGGGTGGCGCCGCGGGGGCCGCACTTGGGCCAGGCGCCCAGGCCCTGGGTCCGCAGCACGTTCTCGGCGACGCGGATCTGCTCGGCCCGCGACGCGCCGGCCGGCGAACCCACCCCGCCGTTGGCGCTCCAGGTCGCCGGCTTGAACTGCAGGCCGCCATAGTGACCGTTGCCGGTGTTGATGCCCCAGTTGCCACCCGACTCGCACTGCGCGATGGCGTCCCAGTTGACGCTGTCGGCGCTGGCGGTGGCCGACATGGCCATCGGAGCCACCGAGAGCGCGCCGGTCGCGGCGGCCACCCACAGGCTCTTCGTCAGGATGTTCTTGATGGCGATTCGGATGTTCTTCATTTGCGGTCCTTCCCCGACCGGTGACACGAGGGCCGCGAACAAGGTGTGAAGCGTTCTTGCGACGCGGTTATCCGGTGTTTCGGGTGATCGGCGTCACCCGTTACGGAGGGGGCGGAAGTTTTAGTAGTTTCTTATGAGGCGGCTGGATATCAGCGTTGTTCATGAGAAAACAATGGCGCCGGGCGGAAAGCCCGGCGCCATTGTGATTCGTCTGATAACGGGTTATCCCCGGCCACCGCAGGACGGCCAGGCACCGATGCCCTGGCTCTGCAGAACGTTCTCCGCGACGCGGATCTGCTCTTCGCGGCTGGCGGCGTGCGGCGCACCCGAACCACCGTTGGAGCGCCAGGTTCCCATGCTGAACTGCAGGCCACCGTAGTAGCCGTTACCCGTGTTGATGGCCCAGTTGCCGCCCGACTCGCAGGCCGCGACGGCATCCCAGTTCACGGAGTCCGCATGTGCGGTACCTGTGGCCATAGCCAGTGGGGCAACAGCGATCGCCCCGGCAAAGGTGGCCATACCGAACGTTTTGCGGATGTTCTTCAACGTCAATCCTCTCGCCAAGCGCGCGCCAAAGAGCGCCCGCGCGAACGCGGACGACATGCCTGAATACTCAGGCGCAGAATTTGGGGCGTGCCATCTCGGTCAGGCACGACAGTGGAGACACATGACGTCTCACCGGATGACACATCCGATTGCCCGACGGACATCTCGTCCCGTCGTCGGCCCACTCACACGCAGGTTCTTGATTATGTAGTTATTTGCTCCGGCTCTGGAGTTGACATGAACGTACAAAAATCGCGCAGCGAAGTCACTTCGATGTCGAACGTGTCGCTTTCAGATCACAGGACGATCACGGCGGGGAATCCGCTCAGACAGCGCAGGTCAGCACGGAATTCCGCGGCTAAACCTGAATTGCAGGTCGAGACCTGTTCGGTGAGGCAGATCACAGGGTTTTTGTGAGCCGCACCACCGATATCGCGTGGCGGTGGCAACCCTGGCTCAGGGTTCCCCGAAAACGCCGCCCTCACACACCCGGAACGCGGCCCCGGCCACGATCTGTTCGCTGACTGGCCACCGTCCACCGAGGTCCGTCTTGAACATCAATTCTGTTGTCATGAAACAGTTTTCACGAATTCACGGCTAGATAGATCAACTACATGGTGACGCAGCTATATTCGTAACCTTGCGACCAAAGAGACTGCGCTACAAAACTTTTGACACAAGGAGAAATCAAAGTGCCACATGCCGGCGCCGCATGCGTGCCGTTGCCCCCGCGAGGTGGTCGCCGACTCGGCGCACACACCTTGCATTTCGACCCGACGGCGGGCTGAACGCCCAATCAGACTGCCGCATAGAACATTGACAGCGCGCGCCCACGTGGCTCAAAGCATCTCTGCCAGAGGATATCTGAGAGCACCGCGACAGACCGGCACCGGCGCCGCCCAGCCGCGCACGGAACCAATACAACAATTGCGTACACGTTATTCGAACGTGATCGGAGCGCATAAACTCGGTTGCACGCAAATGGAGCGGGATTTGCGTATTAATTGTAAATTTGCTGGATCGTCGGCCGCGGATTGGCGAGCGGTCAGTCGAGATCCTGCGGCGTATTGACATTGGTCAGCTCGCGCCGTTGCTCCATGACGATGCGCTGGGTGTCTGCGGCATCCACCAGCGCACGCATGCTGCGCTCGCCGGCCGCCACCAGCTCATCGGCTCTGGCCGCCAGCGCAGTGCGGTAGAGGCCGGCGAGATGGTGGTCCCGCCCGTCCCAGGGCAGGACCACATCGGCCACCGAGGACGCGGCGGCCTCGATCAGTTCATCGATGATGCCGGCGTCCAGGTGCGGCATGTCGACCGCGCAGACGAAGGCCCATGTCCCGCCCGTATCCGCGGCAGCCCGCAATCCCCGCGCCGTCGCCAACAGCGGACCGACGCCGCGGACCTCGTCGCGCAGGACCTGCGCAGGCAGGTCGGGAAGCGCCTGGCCGGGAGCTGCGATGACAAAAACCGGTGCACAGCGAGTGCCGACGGTGCTCACCACTCGCTCGACGAGTGTCTGACCACGAACCACCAGGGTGGCCTTGTCGCGCCCCATGCGGCGCGAAGCGCCGCCGGCCAGCACGATCCCAGCCAGGCCCGCGTCTGCTGAGGGCCCCTGGGATGCGGTCACCGAGCTGACGTTAGTCGACCGACCAGGTGTCCTTGCCGCGAAGCAGCGATTGCAGTGCGGCCGTGTCGTGCGCCTTGGCCTCGCGGGCCGCGCTGATCTGCTGGCGCGCGGCGTCGTCGTAGGTCGGCTTGCTCACCTGCCGGAAGATGCCCATCACCATGTGATCGAGGTTCTGCTCGGACAGCCGTGACAGCGCGAAGGCGTACGCCGGGTCGTCGATCGTCGCATCGTGGACGACGATCTGATCGGCGGGCACATCGGCGGTCTTGGCGACCTCCAGGCCGAACCCGGACTTGACCACGGCGTACTCACCGTCGGCGCCGAACGTGATCGGCTCCCCGTGGGTGACATTGATCAGTCGGTCTTCGGCGCCTTCCTTACGCAGCGCGTCGAAGGAACCGTCGTTGAAGATCGGGCAGTCCTGCATGATTTCCACGAGGGCGGCACCACGATGGGCTGCGGCACCGCGCAGCACCTCGGTCAGACCCTTGCGGTCGGAGTCGAGCGCCCGCCCGACGAAGGTGGCCTCGGCACCGAGTGCCAGCGACACCGGGTTGAACGGGTAGTCCACCGAGCCCATCGGCGTGGACTTGGTGACCTTGCCGACCTCGGAGGTCGGCGAGTACTGGCCCTTGGTCAGGCCGTAGATCCGGTTGTTGAACAACAGGATGGTGATGTTGATATTGCGGCGCAGCGCGTGGATGAGGTGGTTGCCGCCGATGGACAGCGAGTCACCGTCACCGGTGACCACCCACACCGAGAGGTCCTCACGAGCCAGCGCCAGGCCGGTGGCGATGGTCGGTGCGCGACCGTGGATCGAGTGGAAACCGTAGGTCTCCAGGTAGTACGGGAACCGGCTGGAGCAGCCGATACCGCTGACGAACGCGATGTTCTCGCGGCGCAGGCCCAGTTCCGGCAGGAAGTTGCGGATCGTGTTCAGGATGACGTAGTCACCGCAACCCGGGCACCAGCGGACCTCCTGGTCGCTGGTGAAGTCCTTGCCCTTCTGCGGCTGGTCCGTCGTCGGGACCAGCGCAGTCTTGCTCAGGGATTCGGTCAGGCCCAGATCAGAGCCGATCAGGTCGGTCATGCGCTCGCTCCCACAGATTCCACGGTGGCCGCGGCCAACCGGGCGAACTTGGCTTTGTCGGTTTCCTTTTCGCGCAGCGTTCCATCCAGCGCCGCGTCGATGATGCCCTCGACCTCGTCGGCCAAAAACGCCATGCCCTCGACCTTGGTGACCGACTGCACGTCGACCAGGTACTTGCCGCGAAGCAGCAGCGCCAGCTGGCCGAGGTTCATCTCCGGGACGACCACCTTCGGGTAGCGGCGCAGCACCTCTTCGAGGTTGGCCGGGAACGGGTTGAGATAGCGCAATTGTGCGTGCGCGACCTTGATGCCGTTGCGGCGGGCGCGACGGCACGCCTCCCCGATCGGCCCGTACGAGCTGCCCCAGCCGAGCAGCAGCAGTTCGGCGTCACCGTCCGGGTCGTCGACCTCGATATCCGGCACCGTGATGCCGTCGATCTTGAGCTGGCGCAGCCGGACCATCAGATCGTGGTTCTTGGGCTCATAGGAGATGTTGCCCGAGCCGTTGGCCGCCTCCAGACCACCGATGCGGTGTTCCAGGCCCGGCGTGCCCGGCACGGCGAACTGACGCGCCAGGGTCTCCGGGTCGCGGGCGTAGGGCTCGAACGGCTCGCCGGACTTGGCAAACGTGTGATCGATGGCCGGGTAGGTGCTGATGTCCGGGATGCGCCACGGCTCCGAACCGTTGGCGATCGCGCCGTCGGACAGGATGATCACCGGCGTGTGATAGCCGATGGCGATCCGCACCGCTTCGATGGCGATGTCGAAGCAATCCGACGGAGAGCAGGGCGCGAGCACCGCGACCGGCGACTCGCCGTTGCGCCCGTACAGGGCCTGCAGCAGGTCGGCCTGCTCGGTCTTGGTCGGCAGTCCGGTGGACGGGCCGCCGCGCTGGACATCGATGACCAGCAGGGGCAGTTCGGTCATCACTGCCAGGCCGATGGCCTCGGACTTCAGCGAGACACCGGGACCTGAGGTGCTGGTGACGCCGAGCGCGCCGCCGTAGGAGGCGCCGATGGCGGCGCCGATGCCGGCGATCTCGTCCTCGGCCTGGAAGGTGATCACGTTGAAGTGCTTGTACTTGGACAGCTCGTGCAGGATGTCCGAGGCCGGGGTGATGGGGTAGGTACCCAGCACCACCTGGACATCGGAGAGTTGCCCGGCGGCCACGACGCCGTAGGCCAGCGCGGTGTTACCGGAGATCTGCCGGTAGTCGCCGGTCTTGAGCTTGGCCGGGGCCACCTCGTAGGTGGTGGCGAAGGCCTCGGTGGTCTCGCCGTAGTTCCAGCCCGCCTTGAGCGCCAGCACATTGGCCTCGGCGATTTCGGGCTTGCGGGCGAACTTCTCCCGGATGAAGGTCTCGCTGGCCTCGAGCTCGCGGCCGTACATCCACGACAGCAGACCGAGGGCGAACATGTTCTTGGCGCGCTGACCGTCCTTCTTGGTCGCACCGATGGCCTCGACCGCACCCAGCGTCAGGGTGGTCATCGCCACCGACTGCACGACGTAGTCGGAGAGCTCGTCGTTGTCCAAGGGGCTGGCGTCGTAGCCGACCTTGGCCAGGTTGCGCTTGGTGAACTCGTCGGAGTTGGCGATGATCAGGCCGCCGCGAGGGAGGTCCCCCACGTTGGCCTTCAATGCGGCAGGATTCATCGCGACGAGAACATCGGGACGATCGCCGGCGGTCAGGATGTCGTAGTCCGCGATCTGGATCTGGAAGGACGACACACCGGGCAGGGTGCCCTGTGGTGCGCGGATCTCAGCGGGGTAATTGGGCTGTGTCGCAAGGTCATTGCCGAAGAGGGCAGCCTCGGTCGTGAACCGGTCCCCGGTGAGCTGCATGCCGTCTCCGGAGTCACCGGCGAAGCGGATGACCACCTTCTCCAGCTTCTGCCGGGGCGTCCCCGAGTTGCCGTTCTGGCCCACGACTTCCTGCCTTTCACACCCGCGCGAGTCGCGCATCGGTCGCGGGGGCGTTTGCGTCAAAAACTTTTGGTGTCACTGCCGGTAACCAGTATGGCACTTCTCTTAGGGTGACCAATCACCGGCGAGCCGGCGACACGCGGGTTTCGTCGAGAAAAACTACCTGTTCAGGGCAGTGAAGCAGGACGAGTTCCCGTCGCGATGTGGTCTTCATCACTTTTGGAGAACGTCATTCTCTAAGGATCTGGTTACCGCGCAGTAGGACTCTGCCGGTCAAACTTGACGGGTGTCAAGTGGATCGTTTCAACCAGGCGTTACGCCGGCGCCGAACGCACCCCGACGCGCTTCTGCAATTCGCGGGCCACCAGCTCGCTGGCGACCTCCACGGCGCGCCGCGGGTCGGCCCCGGCTGCCCGGTGCGCGACGTAACAGGCGGTGAACATGTCGCCGGCACCCGTCGTCTGCACATCCATCACGCGCCAGGCGGCGGGTACCCGGACCACGCGGCCGTCCTTATAGATGTCGCAGCCCTCTGAACCGTAGGTCACCAGGATCTCGGGCACCCCGAGCGCCTCGGCCGTCGCGAGGTCGAAGGCACCATCGGCGACGATGACGGCCTCGTCCTCGGCGAGCTTCAGCACGTCGAGGTGGCGCAGCAACTCCGGGGAGAAATACCGGTCAAGTTTCAGCGGACCGACGTGGTCCGCGCGCACCAGACCCTGGCCGTCGTAGGCGATGCGGTGACCGCGGGCCGCCAGGTGAGCGAGGGTTTCGGCGGGAAAATCGGTGCGCAACAGCGGGGCCAGGTGGATCCAGGTGGTGCGGGGGTCGTCAGTGTCGACATCGCGTGGTGTCCATACCGGGCCGATCGCCTGGACCCCCATGTGCCGGTGGTCGGTGTCGTCGTAGTCCAGGCTGAATCCACTGGTGCGGTCCGATGGCAGCAGGCGCACCAGGGAGCCGAACCGCTCCAGCACCGGGTCGAAGAGCTCGTGATGTTTCTCCTCGCCCATCGCCACGATGTGGGCGGTGCCCGGCGCGGCTTCCAGCGCCACACCGGCGAACGAAGCGCATCCACCCGGGCTCGGCGGAGCTCCGTTGATGACGTCGATGGCCAGGTTTCCCAGCACAGTCACGCCCGGGACGAGCTCTGGCGCCATCAATCGATTCCCCTGCTTGCGGTTTGTCCTGTCGTCGGCACATGGTGACGTGGCCGTGCGCGGAAATGGTAGTCCGCGTCGCGCGCTTTCAGCGATTCCGCAGCTTCGGAGCTCTTGCGCGAAGACGCTTGCGCGTTATGACGCGGGCAGGTTGTAAGGGGTGATGACCTGGATCGGAGCGGGCCGGACCGGCTCTTCGGGAAGGGCCCGGTGTTGGGCGAAGATGACCCGGATGGCCAGCCGGGCGTCGGCCCGCAGATCGTTGTGCAGCACCACCGAGAGCTTGCCCTCGCGGAGCAGCCTGCGGTTGTCGACATCGAGGTCGTGCGCGACGAAAACTCTGCAGACCCGCCCCACTTTCTCGAATGCCCGCACGGTCGCGTCGTTGCCGCCGCCCGGCGAGTAGACGGCCTCGATCCCGGGATGCCGTTTCAGTGCATCGAGCACCAGCCGTTCGTTGGTGGCATCGATACCGTCGCTGTCGCTCACCTCGACGATGTCGCGTCCGGTGCCGCGCAGCCCGGACCGGAATCCGACCTCACGTTCACCTTCCCCGCGGAACACCGTGCGGCTGACGGTGATCAGCACGCCCGACGGTGCCGCGCCGAGCCACTGGTCCACCAGGAACGCCGCTGTCAGGCCGGCGCCGTGGTTGTCGATGCCCACGTAGGCGCAGCGGTCGCTGTTGGCCACGTCGGTGCTGTAGGTGACCACCGGCACGCCCGCGGCGACGAGCCGGTCCACGGCCTCGGCGACCTCGGGTTCGTCCTGGGCCTTGAGGATGACACCGTGGCTACCCTTGATGCGGGCCAGCACCTCGGCGGTCTGCGCGGCCGAGCCCGACTCCCACAGATGGAACCGGGCCCGCGGTACGGCCGGGGCGAAGGCGGGCAGTTCGGCCTCGATCGCCGACCGGAACGCATCGGAGAACCGCTGCGGGGTTTGCATCACCACGTCGATCAGGTAGCGGCGACCGTTGAGCCGCAGCTGGGCTCGCTGCTTGTCCAGGTCGGCGATGGCCTGCATGACCTCGGCGCGGGTGTTCTCCCGGACGCCGGGCCGGTCGTTGAGGACCCGGTCGACGGTCGCCTCGCTCAGCCCGGATTGCTGAGCGATCTCGCGAACCTTGTAGCGGTGCATCGTGCGGCGCCTCTCTCCCGCGAGCATCAACAGCGGTGAGGTGTTTTTGATGGCTTTTTGCTGTTGATTGCGGTGGGTATCACAGCAAGACTAACCGCCATGCCCGCTTCGCTCACCGCCTCCGAGTGGATCACCGAGTCCGCCTGCGACCTCGATGAGTTCCGTCGTCAGGTGCTGCGCGACACCGATCTGGCCGACTACCCGCACGCCGTCGACATCAGGCGCAACGTCCTGGTGTATTCGGCGGCCGGCATCGCCGCGGCCGATCGCCGGGCGCTGCAGGCCGAGGTGATCCGCGCGCTCAGCGAGGGGCCCGGCGTCGTGGTCTTGGAGAACGCTTCGATGGTGCGGTCACCGACCGTGTCTCCGCGGCGTTCGACGACATCATCGCCGCCCAGCGTGCTCGGGGCGGCGCGGCCGGAGACCACTTCGGTGCGGCCGGGGCCAACGACCGGGTCTGGAATGCCGCGCAGAAACTCGCCCTGCACGCTCCCGAGGCGTACGCCGAGTACTACGCCGCCGACACCCTGGCGCTGGTGTCGCAGGCCTGGCTCGGTCCGCGCTATCAGGTGACCTCGCAGGTGAACGTCGTCAATCCCGGCGGCGCCGCGCAGGTTCCGCACCGGGACTACCATCTCGGATTCGTCGATGCCGACCAACTGGCGCAGTATCCGGCACACCTGCACCGGATGTCCGCGGCACTGACGCTGCAGGGCGCGGTCGCGCATTGCGATATGCCGCTGGCGAGCGGGCCGACGATGCTGCTGCCGTATTCGCAGCGGTTCGAAGCCGGCTATATCGCGTTCTACCGGCCCGAGTTCATCGAGTTCTTCGCCGAGCATCACGTCCAGGTCCCGCTGCGCAAGGGTGACGCGGTGTTCTTCAATCCGGCGCTGTATCACGGTGCGGGAGAAAACACGTCGGCCGATATCAGCCGGATGGCCAACCTGCTGCAGATCTCGTCGCCCTTCGGTCGCGCGATGGAATCACTGGATCGCACCGCGATGGTCAAGGCCGTCTACCCGGCACTGCTGCAGATGCAGCGGGCCGGCCGGCCGGCCGCCGACCTGGCCAACATCGTCAATGCCACCGCCGAGGGCTACGCGTTCCCGACCAACCTCGACAGCGACCAGCCCATCGGCAGCCTCGCCCCACCCAGCCAGGTCGACACCGTGCTGGCCGCCCTGGCCGACGGGCTCACGCCCGCCCAACTCGATGACGTACTCACCGCACAGAACGAACGGAGAACCCCATGACCACCATCGGCGTGATCGGACTGGGCCGCATCGGCGCATTCCACACCGAAACCCTTTCCGGGCTGCCCGGAATCGACGGGTTGGTGATCACCGATGAACGCGCCGACGTGACGGCGTCGGTGGCCGCCAAGCACGGCGCCAAGGCCGTCGGCTCCGTCGAGGAGCTGCTGGCCTCGGGCGTCGACGGCGTGGTGGTGGCCGCGGCCACCCCGGCGCACGCGGAACTCACCCTGGCCTCCGTGGAGCGCGGCATCCCGACGTTCTGCGAGAAGCCGATCGCCTCCACCGCCGCCGAGAGTGCCCGGGTCGCCGAGATCATCAGCCGCTCCGGCGTTCCGGTCCAGGTCGGTTACCAACGCCGCTTCGACGCCGCCTTCGCCGCGGCCAAGAGTGCCGTCGACGCGGGCACCTTGGGCATCCTGCACACCGTGCGGAGCACCACGATGGATCCCGCTCCCCCGCCGATGGACTACATCAAGGGCTCGGGCGGCATCTTCCGGGATTGCGCGGTCCACGATTTCGACATCATCCGCTGGATCACCGGACAGAACGCCGTCGAGGTGTACGCCACCGGCACGGTGCAGGGTGATCCGCTGTTCGCCGAGTACGGCGACGTCGATTCGGCCGCCGTGGTGGTCCGTTTCGACGGTGGCGCACTCGGTGTGGTCTCCAACGCCCGCTACAACGCCCGCGGGTACGACTGCCGCCTCGAGGTGCACGGTTTCGAGGACAGCGTCGCGGCCGGCTGGGATCAGGGTGTGCCGCTGCTGAACATGGACCCGCGCCTGTCTGATCCGTCGGACTTCCCGACCGGTCCAGCACACAACTTCTTCATGGACCGCTTCACCGAGGCGTTCCGCACCGAGCTGGCCGGTTTCGTCGAGGTCGCCGAGGGCGGACCGGTCCGCGGCGCGACCGTCGCCGACGCCGTCGAGGTGGCCTGGCTGGCCGAAGCCGCCACCGAATCCCTGCGCCGGGGTGCCCCGGTAGCACTCGAGTCGGTCAAAAAGAAGGAAACGAACGCATGACCGCCGCTGTCAAAATCGCCGGTGCACCCATTTCCTGGGGCGTGTGCGAGGTCCCCGGCTGGGGTTTCCAGCTCGAACCCGACCGTGTACTGACCGAGATGCGCGGTGTCGGGCTGACCGCCACCGAGCTGGGGCCGGAGGGATTCCTGCCCACCGACACCGAAGAGCTGAAATCCGTGCTGGCGCAGCATGAACTGGCCTGCGTGGGCGGCTTCGTCCCGGTGGTGCTCCATCAGGCCGGCCATGATCCGGCCGACGACCTTGCCGGACCACTCGATTCATTGGTGGCCGCGGGCGCCGGCGTGGTGGTGCTGGCCGCCGCCACCGGCGCCGACGGCTACGATTCGCGTCCGGTGCTCGACGAATCGCAATGGGCCACCCTGCTCACCAATCTGGACAGGCTGGCCGGGATCGTCGCCGACCGGGGTCTGCTCGCGGTCCTGCACCCGCATGTGGGCACCATGGTCGAAACCCGCGCCGAGGTGGACCGGGTGCTGGCCGGATCGTCGATTCCGCTGTGCCTGGACACCGGGCACCTGCTCATCGGCGGCACCGATCCGCTCGAACTGGCCAAGGCGGTACCGCAGCGCATCGCCCACACCCACCTCAAGGATGTGGACGCCGCGCTGGCCGCCAAGGTGCAGTCCGGGGAGCTGAGCTACACCGACGCCGTGAAGGCCGGGATGTACACGCCACTGGGAACCGGCGACATCGATATAGCAGCTATCGTTCGCATCTTGCGCAACAACGGCTTCGACGGCTGGTTCGTGATGGAACAGGACACCATCCTCGAGGGTGCGCCCGACGGTGACGGACCGCTGGCCGATGTGCGTGCCAGCGTCGCGTATCTGAACAGCGTGACTGGATGAGCCCACTCCGCATCGGGGTGCTCGGCGCGTCCCGGATCGCGGAGGTGGCGATCGTCGGTCCCGCGGCCGAACTCGGTCACCGTCTGGTGGCCGCGGCGGCCCGGGACCGCGGTCGCGCCGAGACCTTCGCCGACAAGTACGGCGTCGAGCGCGTGCTGGATTCCTACCAGGACGTGATCGACGACGCGCAGGTCGACGTGATCTACAACCCGCTGGCCAACGCACTGCACGCGCCGTGGAATCTCGCCGCCATCGCGGCGGGCAAGCCGGTGCTGAGCGAAAAGCCGTTTGCCCGCGATCATTCCGAGGCAGTTCGGGTGGCCCGAGCCGCCGAGGCGGCCGGTGTGCCCGTGCTGGAGGGGTTCCATTACTTCTTCCACCCGGTGACCCGCCGGGCGTTCCGGTTGGCGGGTGACGGTGAGCTGGGTGAGATCCGCCGGGTCGAGGTCCGGATGGCGATGCCCGCACCCGGCGACGACGATCCGCGCTGGTCACTGGATCTGGCCGGCGGTGCGCTGATGGACCTCGGCTGTTACGGCCTGCACATCATGCGGAGCCTGGGCAGGCTCGGACTGGGCGATCCGGCCGTCACCCGGGCGCGCGCCGAACTGCGCTCCCCCGGTGTCGACGCACGCTGCGATGTCGAGCTTGAATTCCCCAACGGAGCAACCGGACTGTCCACCAATTCGATGGTGGCGCCGGGCTATTCGTTCACGTTGAAGATCATCGGCAGCGCCGGTGAGGCCTTCGTGCACGATTTCATCCACCCCGCCGCCGACGACCGGCTGACCCTGACCGCCGCCGCCGGCGGCACCACCGTCGAGCGACACGGCACCCGGCCGTCCTACAGCCATCAGCTGGAAGCTTTCGCCGCGCACGTGCAGAGCGGTGCACCGCTGCCGTTCGGGGTCGATGACGCGGTGGCCAATATGGCATTGGTGGACGCGGCCTACCGGGCGGCCGGCCTCGAGCCGAGGTAGCAGTGACGGACGCAGGCCCCTGAGTGGAACCGGGGGCCTGCGCCGTCAACCGCGACGCGGCCTGGGAGGTGTTACCCCCGTGCGGAAATGCGCTTTGCCGTCCGGGCACTGGCGGCGCTGCGTGCGCCGTCCTTTGCGCTCTTGGCGCCGCGGGGCGTCCCGGTGACCTTCGCGTCGGCGACCTCGGCGTCGTCCGCCTCGGCGTCGAGGGCGCCCGAATCCGCGGAATCGGTCTCGTCGGCCTTCGGTTCGCTGTCCTCGGACACACCGTCGGTGGGCTCGGTGACCGCACCGTCGGCCGGCGGCGCCTCCCCGTCGGTGGGCTCGGCCGCGCTGACGTCCTCAGCGGAGTCGGTGGCGGGGATCTCGGCGGCAGGCTCGGGGTCCGGGGCCGCCACGGGCGCCTGCACCTCCACAGCGTCCGGACCGGTGGAACCCGACTCCGCGTCGATCGTTGATTCGTCGACTTCTTCTGCCACCGCCGGGCTTTCGGCTGCAGACACGCTCAGCGTGACCACCGTCGCGGACGCGGCGGGCGGCGCAGAGGCCGCGCTGAGGGCAGCGGCGCCCGCCGGCTCGACGGCCGGGGCGGCACCCAGGGCCGTCGCGATGGCGCGCGGAATCGTCACCAGCAGCGTCTGGAGCAGCCCACCGCTCAACGGATCAGCGCTGAAGGTCAAAAAGCCCGCGGTGGTGGTGTTGTTGACATCGGTATAGCCGTTGAGGATTGCCGCGGTCAGTTGCGCGGGAATGTTGATGACCGCCGTGAGCGCCTCGACGAGGCGGCCACTACCCAAGGCCTGGACAGCGTCCTGCACCGACTCACCGAGCGAATTGATGGCGCCGAGGGCCGGACCCATTGCAGCTGACAGCAGCGGCAGCGCAACGTTGAGCGAGAGCACCGCGGACAACGCGTCGGTCAGGTGCTGGGCCACCTTCACCGGAACGTCCAGAAGACCCGAGGCGGCAAGCGGAAGTCCGATGATCATTCCGACGGGCGTGGAGATCAGCGTCTGCGAAAGGGTGATGAACGCTTCCGCGATCTGACCCGACCTCAGCTGCCCGACGGCCGTGTTGATGCCGGCGGGGAGGCTGAAGGGGTTGCTGGGCGTCAGGTACTGAACTGCCCCGTCGACCATCGACGTGCCCGCACCGACCGCGGTGCCCAGGTAGCCGAGCTGGTTCTTGAGGAGCTGACGCACGGCCGGCGCTGGGTCGGAGAGCACGTCCTCACCCAGCACGCCGATGTTGGCTATCGCGTCATTGACGACACTCGCCCACAGTGCGATGGGGTTGGTCTGCGCGGTGAGCGTGAAGGCCTGCGACGAGATGGCCGGAACCGCCGGAACGGAGAGCAACGGGTTAGACGGTTGGACGGGCATGACCGCGATGGATGCGGCCCCCACCAACGCGACTCCGGTTGCCAGGTACGGCCTGATTGCAGCGTGCATGGATCCTCCTCTGGTGTGCACACATTTGTGAACGGTGAGTAATTTACTCAGAAGTAAGTTGACAAGTGGGTGCTTTACGTCAAGAAGAAGCTCGGCGTCATCGACGGCGCACGGCCCGGCAAATACTCGGCACACCCCGTCCGTTCCCGGCGTGATCCGTCTGCTGCACAACACCGTTCGCGCGGGCAACCACCACGCGCAAAGTGGCCGATGCCAGTTTCGGCACTCGCGTCCCAGGAAGCTGATCGCCGTTGCGCATATTTGTTATCGCAATATTCCCAGTTCAGGCCTACCCGTGGTGCCGGCGCTCCGCACGCCCTGGCTCAACGTTTGCTGAGGAATGGCGACATCCCACGCGCATCCGGCAACGATCAGAGCCACGGGGGGCAGTCGTCAAAATTAACTTCGGCGTAAATACCGGCAAACAGATGTCACCCACGGCGACTTTTCCGCGGCACCCCGAATGAGTTGTCCCACGCACGCACACCCGACGTTGGGGGTCGGTCAGTGCAGCTGGCCGCCTTGTGCCGGGGCACTTGCCAGCCGCACGTACGCAGACGCCGCCTCGGCACGATTGGTGGCCCGCAATTTTCGCAGAACCCGCTTGACGTGCGACTTCACCGTGCCCGTCGAGATCACGAGTTCATCGGCGATCTGCTGATTGGTCCGGCCGGCGGCCATCAGGCGGAGCACCTCGACCTCGCGACGTGTCAGCATCGACAGCACCCGGGTGTGAACCTCGGCCAGCGATTGCGCGGCCGGGCTGCGCTCCACCGGTTCGATCTTGCGCAGGTCCAGATCGGCGTCCTGCAACGCACGCACAGCCTCGTCGGCCGCGTTCAATGCGCGCCGTACCTCGGCATGCTGGCGACGCGTTCTCTCCAACAGCACCGTGCGTTCGTAGGCGTATCCGAAACCCTCGGCGAAGGCCCACACCGTGTCGCGGTCGATTTCGTCCACCAGACGACCCGAGTAGAGCCGGTCGGCGTGCAGGAACCCGATCACCTTGCCCGTCGGCATCACCGGCGCGGCCACATAGGAGTGGGTCATCGAGAAGTCGACGATGGGCCGGTTGACGCGCGGATCATTGCGGGCGTCACGAACGATCGCGGGTGCATGCCTGCGAATCATCTCGGTCTCGAGCAGCATGTGGTTGAGCGGCGGAGCCACCGACTGGGCGAAGGCGACCATCTTCTCCGCCCCGTCACGGTCATCGCCGAAATACGCCGACTCCATCACCATCCGGCTTTCGTGCACGCGGAAGAGAACGGCACGGTCGAACCCGCAGGACTCGACCAGCTCGCGCGGTGCCCGGTCGACGATCGTGGCGACATCGTCGACGACGCGCAGCTTGCTGAGCGCTTCCTGCACCTGCAGCAGCGCGAAGGTGCGCCGCCGCGCACCGTCCTCGATCAGCTCACGCTCCATCGACGTGAGGTCCAGCACCGCCTCGAGCGCGTTGAGTGCCGCCTCGTCGCCGAGTGCTTCCAACGCGCCGCGCACCACCGTCACCTTCGCGTCGACCGCCTCCGCCACCACGGTCATCGGGTCGTCGGTCGGATCGATGTCACAACACTCGAACGTGTCCCGGTAGCGCCGGGCAGCGGCGGATTCCCCCGGCTGCCGCGACGCCCAACCCGGGTGGCCACCGTCGGCCAGATCACCGATGGAGGTCGTCTCGGAGATGTCGGTCACGGTTCGACTGTCCTCCGATACGGCGCGCAGGTGCGGTGGTTTCCCCGACAAGGTCGGAATTGGCCTCCCTTGGGGGCACGAGTCCTCCCCTACGGGGGATCGTTTCGGCGCGCGCGCTGTCAGAGGCTGAAGACCATGTCATCCACCACTGTCTCGGCTCTGGATCTGCTGACCACCGCACAGGGCATCGCCAACCCGTACCCGCTGTACGACCAACTACGGCCGTTGTCGCCGGTGGCAGGCTATCGGGACTGGCCGCCGGGGACGATTCCCGGAGCCGATGAGCCCGTCACGGCGTGGGCATTGTTCCGCTACGACCAGATCTTCGAAGCCGCCCGGGACAGCGCGACGTTCTCGTCGCGTGATCCGCTCCAAGAGGCATCGTCGGCACCGAGCCTGATGCTCGTCAACACCGACCCGCCGAAACACGAGGTAGAGCGGAAGCTGGTGAGCCAGGCGTTCTCGCCGCGGAGGGTCAAACGGCTCGAGGGATGGCTCGGCGAACTGCTCCCGCGCCTGCTCGAGGAGCTCGGCGCGGGCGATGTCGAGGTGATGGAGTTCGCCGCCGAGATCCCCACCCGCGCGATGGTGCGTCTGCTCGGATTGCCCGACGGGGACCACGTCCGATTCAAGCAGTGGGCCAACGCGTTCATGCTCTCGTCGTCACTGACCCCCGAGGAACGCATCGCCAGCAACGAGGAGATGGTGACGACGTTCGCCACCCGGCTCGCCGAGCACACCGCCCGGTTGGCAGAGAGCCCACCCACCGGCGATGTCGAGGATGCCGAGGACCTCATTTCGGCGCTGCTACGCGCCGAAGTCGGCGGGCAGCGGCTCACGCCCGAGGAGATCGTCCGGTTCTGTGTGACGCTGGTGGTCGCCGGTAGCGAGACCACCACATTCCTGATCGGCAACCTGCTGCACGCGATGGCGCGCGAACCCGAAGTCGCCGCGCGGATGCGTGCCGACCGCTCGCTGGTGAACGTGTTCGTCGAGGAGTCGATGCGACTGGACGGGCCGCCGCAGCGGCTCTTCCGCATCGCCACCCGCGACGTCGAGATCGGGGGGAAGTTGATCCGCAAGGGCGAGTGGGTGGCGCTCTTCTTCGGTTCCGCCAATCGCGACCCGGCCGTGTTCGCCGACCCCGACGTACTGGACATCGACCGACCCAACATCCGCCAGCAGCTGTCGATGGGACACGGCCTGCACTTCTGCCTCGGCGCGTCACTGGCGCGCCTCGAAGTCGTGGCCGTGGTCAATGCGGTGCTCGACAGCTACCAGACCATCGCCTTGACCGACCATCCGGGCACCAAGCAGACCGCGAGCCTGCTGACCCATGCCTTCGTCCGTCTCCCCTTGCACCTCTCATGACCGCGTCCATCAGCGAGTCGCGCAATATCGTTGCGACAAAAGCTATTTACGCCGCGATGCCGGCGGGTGATCTTCAGACCGCACTCGATCTGCTGGACCCGGAGGTGCGCATCACCTACTACGGTGTCGACGCCATCCCGTACGCGGGGGACTACCGAGGCATCGACGAAGCCGTCGAGCCTTCTTCACCGCGGTGGGTGAGACGATCGCGATCACCGAGATGGAGGCGTGGAAGTTCATCGCCCAGGGTGACGATCTGGCGGCGTGGGGCCGCCAGCGGTTCCGCATGCTCGCGACGGGTTTCGAGTGGGAGTCGGAGTTCGCGCACATCATCACGCTGCGCAACGGTCGCTGGCTGTACTTCCGGGATTTCATGAATTCGGCTCGCACGCTGCAGGCGTTCACCCGTTGAGGGTCGTCGGCGACCGCGAGATATGCATGGCCACAGGGGTTTGTGTGATGACCGCCGATGCGGTCTTCGATCAGGACGAGGACGGGATCGTGGTGCTCATCGCCGAGCAGGTGCCGGGTGCGAGTGAGAACATCGCCCGTAACGCGGTGCGGATGTGTCCGT
>JAXHOA010000031.1:0-5928 GCA_034520035.1 Mycobacterium sp.
GTGTGCGACAGATACGGGTTGACCGCGGCGTCGGGCAGCTTGTATTCCAGGCGGCCGTTGGCCGACAGCCGCACCGTGCAGGTCTTGTTGTCCAGGCCCCAGTTGATCTTCGAGGGCGCGAATTGCCCGGCGTCCCAATAGCGTTTGTAGGAGTTCACCGTGGAGCCGTTGACCAGCATGGCGCCCGCCGAATGCGACAGCAGCCCGCCCAGGGCGTGGCGGCCGACCTCGGAGAGGTGCAGTTCGGTGACGCCGGGGTCGACGAGCACGTTGACGTCGTCGCGCCACAGGCTGAAGTTGTGGTGGCAGCCGTTGCCCATCATGCCGGTGGCCGGTTTTGGCATGAAGCTGGCCTGGATGCCGAGTTCGCGGGCGACCTGCTTGCAGATCTGCCGGTAGGTGGTCAGCCGGTCGGCGGTCAGGTTGGCGTGGTCGTACATGAAGTTCAGCTCGACCTGGAACTCGTCCTCGTAGTCGCCCTCGATCATGTCCAGGCCCAGCGCCTGCGCGTATTCGACGACCTTCTTGACGATCGGGCGGTTCCGCTCCAGATGCTCGATGTGGTAGGCCGGGCTGGATCCGGGCCGGAACTGCGCTTCCAGACCCTCACCCTGCCAGGTCATTTCGGGTTCGCAGCCGGTGCGCAGTTCCAGGCCGGTGCGGTCGGTGAATCCGGCGTGCGCGCGTTGCAGCAAGGCCTCGCGAGTCGCAGGCCAGCTCGATGCCGGCGTCGACGGCCAGGTGGTCGGGTTCGTAGAGGCGGCAGAACACCCGGGCGAAGCTGGGGTCCCAGGGCAGCACGGCGAAGGTGTCCAGATCGGGGATCGCGGTGTACTCGGGGGCGTTGACCCCGCCGGCCAGCAGCACGCCCTCGCGGGTGCCCTGCAGATTGGCGATCGCGGTCTGGTGTTGCTGCACCCCCTTGACGGCCAGGCGCTCGAAATGGCGGGCGGGGGCCACCTTTCCGACCACCCTGCCGGTGATGGTGATGGCCTGGAAGTAGACGAACTCCACGCCGCGCTCGGCGATGGTTTCGCACGCTTGGGCCAGGTGTGCGCTGGTGGCGTTGGTCTGCCGGTGCGCGTCGAGCGGGGTGGTGGTCATCGGATCTCCTGGGTCAGGGGGCTGGGGTGAAGCCGATGGGAAGGGTGATGGGCCCGGTGTTGCCGGAGTCGGGAAGCCAGGTGGCGCCGGGCAGTTCGTGCGGGTCGACCATCCGCCGGGCCAACAACGGCAGCGCCTCGCTCATATCGGCGCGCGCGACGAAGTGGCCCAGGCAGTAGTGCAGGCCGCCGCCGAACCCGAAGTGCGGCTTGCGTTCCGCGGTGATGTCCAGGCCGGGGGTGTAGACCCGCGGGTCGGTGCCGGCGGCCTCGGCGTAGAGGTGCACGGTGGTGCCGGCCTTGAGTTGCACGCCCTCGTATTCGAAGTCCTCGACGACCTCGCGGGTCACCCAGCGGGTGGTGGGGTTCAGCCGCATGATCTCTTCGACGGCCTTGCCGCCCAGGTCGGGGCGTTGGCCGAGCAGCCGCCACTGGTCGGGGCTGGCCAGGAAGGTCTGCATGGCCAGGCCGAGCTGGTTGCGGGTGGTGTCGAACGCGGCGAAGATCAGCATGGTCAGGCCGTCGCGCAGTTCCTCATCGGAGAGCCGGCCGTCCTCGGGGTCGGCGGCGTTGACGAAGGCGGTGACGAAGTCCTCGCGCGGGTTCTTTCGGCGGTCGGCGATCTGGGCGTCGCAGTAGTCATAGAGCCGGGCCAGGGCGGCCTCGATCTCGGGCAGGTCGTCCTTGAGGGTGACCGCCATGGCCAGGCCGATGGTGGTGGCCTCCTTGGCGAGGATGCGCCAGTCCTGCTCGGGGGTGCCCAGCATGATGGCGGTGACCCGCGCGGAGTAGGGCTCGGCGAATTCGGTCATGAATTCGCAGCGGTCGGGTGCGGCGAAGGCGTCGACGAGTTCGCCTGCCAGCGCCTGGAATCGGGGGACCTGGCCGGCGATGAGCTGCTGGGTGAAGGCCGGTGTCATGAGGCGGCGCAGCCGGCGGTGTTCCTCGCCTTCCTTGTTGAGTAGCCAGCTGGCCCACCAGCGGGCGAAGGGGCCTTCGGTGACGCCGTTGTGGGCGGGCCAGGCGATGCTGCCCTGGCGCAGCTGGCGGCTCTTGAGCAGTTTGTTCATCTCGGCGTAGCGCAGCACCGCGATGCCGTAGGGGGTGGTGGCGTACCAGCTGCGTTCGCGGGCGTCGTGTACTTCGGCGGAGGTCAGCGAGAATTCCGGGTCGCTCACGTCGAAGTGCGGAACGAGATCGAGGGGCGACATCGGGGCTACCTCCGGGGTGCGTGTCCTGATGCCTTTAAAGACTCTAGAAGTAGAGGCTTAATGTCAAGGGCTGGGAGTTACGTCTGGGTAACCGCTCGTTCAGCTCTTTGCTATTGCCAGGCACCAGCCGGTGCCCAGCGGGAGTTCGGCCACGTCTCGGTAGGTCTCGCCGACGGTCGGCACGGCGCCGAGCCGGGAGCCGACCAGCCAGCGCGGGGTGTTCGCGGCGATCACGCGGCGCTCGGTGTTGACCACGACGGCGTCCTCGTCGGTGTGGCGCAGCACCTCGATGAGCCGGCGCTCGACGTCGCCCACCACCAGGTCCGCGCCGGCCACGCCGAGGAAGGTGCCGTCGGCGATCACCGGGATGGTCGCGGTGATGGTGTACATGTCCGAGCCGCTGTAGTCGACGTACGGGCCGTAGGCGACGCGCTGCTGACCGCGCTGGGCGAGTTGGTACCAGTCCATCTGCAGGTAGTCGTAGACGTCGATGCTGGTCGGGTCGAAGTTCAGTCGCAGCCGGGCGACTCGCTCGTTGTGCCGCTGCCACCACGCCATATAGCGTTCGCGGCCCTCGACGACCGACGGCGCGGCGACGAATCCCATGCCCCAGATGCCGTGTTCGCGCGCGAGCAGTTCGGCCAGCAGGCGCTGCAATCCGGAGAAGTGTGCCTCGGTGAGCGGGGCCCGCGGCGGGCGGCTGCGCAGCACCTCCCCGGCGACCGCGTCGAGCAACGAGTAGAACGGCTCGACGGCGTGCGAGGCCTCGGCGGCCAGCTCCTTGGCGGTCATGATTGCCCGGCCAGGTCCATGTTCACCGTGGTCAACCGGGCCAGTTGGCTCATCGCGTGGTCTTCGGCGAGCCGGCGCGCCTCGGCGGCGTTCTCGGCGGCGACCGCGGCGGCGATGGCGTGCTGGGCTTCGACGTAGGCGGCGACGTCGATGTCCGGGCCGATCGGTAGCCAGATGAGTCCCGCGAGTTCGGCCTGCAGGTTCGCTTCGCGGCGGGCCAGCCGCGCGGATTGGGAGGCGACGGCGACCTGGATGTGGAACCGGCTGTCGGCGCGGATCCGGTCGCCCAGGGTGGCGGCCGAGCCGAGTTGGTCGGTGAGTGCGAACAGCCGTCGGACCGCGTACGGGGCGGCGCGTTCGGCGGCGAGCTTCGCGGCCTGACCGGCGATGGCGGTGTGTTCGTCGAACAGGTCGCGCAGGTCGGAGGCGCTCATCGCGGCCAGGCGTTCGGTGAGTTGCTCGACGGGTGGGCCCTCGGGGCGCCGGACGAAGGAGCCGCCGCTACGCCCGCGCCGGGTTTCCACGAGGTGCTGTTCGCGCAGGGTGGCCAAGGCTTCGCGGACGGTCATGGGGGCGACGCCGAACTGGGCGGCCAGGTCGACTTCGACCGGGAGGCGTTCGCCGTCGTCGAGCAGGCCGAGGTGGATGGCCTCGGTGATGCGCTGCACGATTTCGTCGGCCCGTCCGACGGGGGCGTCGGGGGCCACGAGCGGTGACAGCGAAGACACCACGGCCACCCTCCCGTCATTTGCCCGACGATCGGCAATGTACCCGATAGGTCACCAATTCTGCCGTTTCGGTGACGGCTTAAACCATAGGAATGTAGTTTTTCGCTCATTCGGTTTTCCGCCCGAAGGAGAGCAGCTCATGACCACGGCCACGCCACCGACCTCCCGCCCCGACGACGCTTCCCGACCCGATGACGACGCCGCGCACCTGGATGCGCTGGGCTACACGTCGGAGTTCAAGCGCGACATGAGCCCGTGGGCCAACTTCAGCCTCGGGTTCACCTACCTCTCGCCGGTCGTCGGCGTGTACACGCTGTTCGCGTTCGCGTTGGCCACCGGCGGGCCGCCGATGATCTGGAGCTTCCTGATCGTCGGTGTCGGGCAGCTGTTGGTCGCACTGGTGTTCAGCGAGATCGTGGCGCAGTTCCCGGTGGCCGGCGGGGTGTATCCGTGGGCGCGGCGACTGTGGGGCCGCCGCTGGGCCTGGATGACCGGGTGGGTGTATCTGGTGGCGCTGCTGGTGACCATCGCCTCGGTCACCTACGGCGGCGGGCCCTTTGTGGCCGCCACGTTCGGCATCGAGGCCACCACGGACAACATCATCCTGTTCGCGCTGGTGCTGATCGCGCTGGCGACGGCGATCAACTTCCTGGGTACGAAAGTTCTTGCCAAGGCGGCGATCATCGGGTTTGTTGCCGAGATCATCGGGGCGCTGGTGGTCGGTGGCTGGCTGTTGATCGCGCACCGCGAGCACAACCTGGGGGTGCTGTTCGACAGCTTCGGCACCGGCGGTGACGGCAACTACATGTTCGCGTTCGCCGCGGCCGCGCTGATCGGCATCTACCAGTACTACGGCTTCGAGGCGTGCGGTGACGTCGCCGAGGAGGTGCAGGATCCGGGCCGGCTGATCCCCAAGGCGATGCGCCGCACCATCTACATCGGCGGTGCCGCAGCCACTTTCGTGTGCCTGGCGCTGGTGTTGTCGGTCGCCGATATCCCCGCGGTGATCGCCGGTGAGGACACCGACCCGGTCAGCACGGTGCTGAACGAGGCGTTCGGTCCGTTCGGCTCCAAGGTGATCCTGGTGGTCGTGCTGATCTCGTTCCTGTCGTGTGCGATGAGCCTGCAGGCCGCGGCGAGCCGGCTCGCGTACTCGTATGGGCGGGACCGGATGATCATGGGATCGTCTCTGCTGAGCAAGTTTTCGGCGACGCGGCACGTGCCGCCGTATGCGCTGGTGATCGCGGCGGTGGTGCCGGCGGTGATCGTGATCGGGTCGCGGTTCTCCACCGATGCCATCACCAAGATCATCAGCTTCGCGGCGCTGGGCATCTACATCGCGTTCCAGATGGTGGTGCTGGCCGCGCTGCGGGCCCGGTTGAAGGGCTGGGTGCCCAGCGGGAAGTACTCGCTGGGTCGCTGGGGGCTGCCGGTGAACATCGCCGCGTTGGCGTACGGGGTGATCGCCATGGTCAACATGGCGTGGCCGCGCACTCCGGATGCGGCGTGGTACGACAACTGGATCGTGGCGCTGTCGGCGGTCGTGGTGATCGGAATCGGGTTGGTGTACATGGTGGTTCACCCGGTGGCTGGTCGGAGCACCGCGCCGTACAGCGACGCGATTCCTTCGGGCCGGCGCTGATTTCCTGGTTGCCCCGCGCAGAAATTTTCGGGTCTCGAGTTGCCCGCCTCTGAGCGACAACCGAGCGACACTGGCTTGTAGGTCGGCTCGGCTGTGCGGTGATGGCGCAGAGGTGCGACTGTGCCGCGCCCTGAGTGCAGAGTGAATCGCCGCACCGCAAGGGTACGGTTGGCCCTCGGCGTGGGGAGCCGACGCCGTATGCGGTAGGAAGAACGGCATGTCAGTCACACGGCGGGGCCACTATGTTGCTGGAGCGCTGCTAGCTCTCAGTACCGCATTCGTGCTCGCGGGTTGTGCGACCGACGAACCGGTCGTCCCGCCGTCGACTTCGTCGGCAGTCGCGCAACCGACCGAGCCGGAGTCTCCCTTTGAGACACGCGACGGCGTGGCGTGGTTGACCGCGGCCTGCGGCAGTCCGTCTGTCGGGGATGCGTCGCCGAACTCCTGGCTTC
>JAXHOA010000021.1:0-4630 GCA_034520035.1 Mycobacterium sp.
CGATGGCCTTTTTCGCCTGGTCGTGCCACGGAAGCCATTGACCTCAATGATCATTTAGGTTCTACGGTGAATGCATGACCTTGGAAACAGTGGCCCGGCAGTCGCTCTACCGGCAGACGCATGCGAAGGGCGGTGATCTGCACGCGCTGGCAGATCGCGGTCTGCTCCGGCGCATCTGGCGGTTCGCGGCACGCCATCATCGCAGGCTCGGTGTGTTCCTCGGCGATCAGCGTGCTCGGCGCGGCGCTGACGGTCGCGACGCCACTGCTCGCCGGGCGCGTCGTCAACGAGATCACCGGCGCGGGCAACGCCCGGATGGTGGTCCTGTTGGCCGCGATCATCGCAGGAATCGCGGTGGCCGAGGCCACGGTGTCACTGCTCACCCGCTGGCTGTCCTCGACAATCGGCGAGGGTCTGATCGTCGATCTGCGCACCGCGGTGTTCGACCATGTACAGCGCATGCCCGTCGTGTTCTTCACACGCACCCGCACGGGTGCGCTGGTCAGTCGGCTGGGCAATGATGTGATGGGCGCCCAGCGCGCATTCTCGGACACCCTGTCCGGCGTCGTCGCCAACATCGTCACCCTGGTGCTGACGCTCGCGGTCATGCTGAGCATTTCGTGGCAGATCACCCTGTTGACGCTGGCGGTGCTGCCGGCGTTCCTGATCCCGTCCCGCCGGATCGGGGCCGCGATGGCCCGGCTGTCGCGGGAGGCCGCCACTCACAACGCCACCATGAACACGCAGATGACCGAGCGGTTCTCCGCGCCGGGCGCGACGTTGGTGAAGTTGTTCGGTGACCCCACCTCGGAGTCCCGCGAATTCAGGGCACGGGCCGGCCGGGTCCGCGACATCGGGGTGCGCACGGCGATGCTGCAGGCGACGTTCATGAACTCGCTGACGCTGATGTCAGCGCTGGCGTTGGCACTGGTGTACGGGCTGGGCGGGGCGCTCGCGATCGGAGGCCACCTGCAGGCCGGCGCCATCGTGTCGCTGGCACTGCTGCTGACCCGGCTCTATGCGCCGCTGACAGCGCTGGCCAACGCACGTGTCGAGGTCGCGACGGCGCTCGTCAGTTTCGAGCGGGTCTTCGAGGTCCTGGATCTGGTGCCGCTGATCCGAGAGCGCCCCGGTGCGGTCGCGGTACCCCGCGGGCCGGTCGAAGTGCAGTTCGACCATGTGCACTTCTCCTATCCGGCGGCCGATCAGGTGTCGCTGGCCTCACTCGAAGAGGTCGCCGAACTCGACCATCGCGGCGGTGAGGAAGTGCTGCACGGCATTTCGTTCACCGCGCGGCCAGGACAGGTGGTGGCGCTGGTCGGGCCGTCCGGGGCCGGAAAGTCGACGATCGTGTCGCTGCTGGCACGGCTGTATGACGTTGATGCGCCGACAGATTCGGGCGGGGACGGTGAGCCGTCGGATTCAGCCGCAGCCTCAGGCGCGATCCGGCTCAACGGTGCCGACCTGAGCGACGTGACGTTCGCGTCGCTGAAGCAGACCGTCGGCATGGTCACCCAGGATGGGCACCTGTTCCACGAGTCGATCCGGTCGAATCTGCTGCTGGCGGCTCCCGACGCGACCGACGACGACATCTGGGCGGCGCTGCGCCGGGCACGTCTCGCCGATGTCGTCGCCGCCGTGCCCGACGGGCTGGACACCATCGTCGGGGAGCGCGGGTACCGGCTCTCGGGTGGGCAGCGGCAGCGGCTCACCATTGCCCGGGTGCTGTTGGCGTCGCCGCAGGTGGTGATCCTCGACGAGGCGACCGCATCGCTGGACTCGGAGTCCGAGGCGGCGGTGCAGCAGGCGCTCGCCGAGGCGCTGGCCGGTCGCACCTCGATCGTCATCGCCCACCGCTTGTCGACGGTGCGGGCAGCCGATGTCATCCTCGTCGTCGAGGACGGTCGCATCGTCGAGCGCGGCAATCACGAGCAACTCCTGGCGCGCGGCGGGCGCTCGGCCGAGCTGTATTGCACGCAGTTCGGCACCGAACGCGTAGGACGTACTCCCCCGGCGGGCGACCACTCGAACTAACGAATCGAGGAATGCACTTTCCGGCTGCCTGGACCATTGCAGGCCGATCCGGATCTGCGTAGTACATGGGCCGAGTTCGTCGTGCGTTCAGGTACGGACACTGCCGGCTGAGAGGTATCCCGCCGTCAGCCCGGCAGTCCGATGGTGCTTGATGGACAGATATTCCTGCAATCCGTACTCGCCGTTGCGATAGCCCAGCCCGCTCTGCTTGGTGCCGCCGAACGGGCTGGTGATGCCGAAGTGGCTCTTGCCGTTGATGGTGACGTTGCCCGTCCGCATCCGCGCGGCAATGGCCAAGGCACGGTCGACGTCGCTCGAGGACACCTCGCCGGACAGCCCGTAGATGGAGTTGTTGGCCCGGCCTGCCCCCGGTGCAGGATGGGCATCATGCCGCGGTCGGTCAGGTCAGGGCATGACGGCGCCGCCGTTGACCCCGAGTACTTGACCCGTGATGAAGCTTGCTTCCTCGGAACACAAGAACCCGACTGCTGCGGCGGTCTCCTCAGGGGTTCCTGTGCGACCCATTGGGACTCGTTTGGCCAGGTCTGCCGGCGAATCGAGTTTGCCGTCGGCCTGAGATTGCGCAGACATCGGTGTGTCGATGCTCGACGGCGGAATGTTGTTGACAGTGATGCCTTTACGAGCGAACTCGGCTGCCAGAGATTTCGTGAGTGTGATAACT
Source organism: Mycobacterium sp. (assembly GCA_034520035.1). Classification (GTDB taxonomy): domain Bacteria; phylum Actinomycetota; class Actinomycetes; order Mycobacteriales; family Mycobacteriaceae; genus Mycobacterium. The sequence goes on from JAXHOA010000021.1 coordinate 2,717, forward strand.
GCCCCCTTGGCAGCCGCATAGTGCGCCACGTACGGCGATCCGCGCTGGGCGCTGGAGGATGAGATCATAACCACTCGGCCCCATCGCTGAGCGATCATGTCGCCGATCCCAGCCTGGCAGCTATAAAATGTCCCGTTGAGGTTGATATCATCATCATCTCGTGCCAAGCCGCGGCACTGAGTGTTTCGAACTTTCCGAAGCCGACCTTGCCGGCGCTGGTCACGAGTATGCCGACCGGGCCCAGTTCCTCTCGGACGCGGATGAACGCTTGTTGAACAGCAACTTGGTCACGGCCATCGACGCCCAACCCCAGGGCTGCGTTTCCCGCCACTTCGACGCGGTCGGCCACGCGGCTAGCTGCCTCGCCGTTGATATCCAGGACCGCAATGCTGATGTCCGCGTCGAGGCGAGCTCGTAGCAGACGGCTTCACCGATTCCGGACGCTCCGCCGGTGACCACGGCAACGCGCGCGGTGTTCACAGTGACCTGACTGGCCGTCGGACAGTCGAGGTTCACACATTCTCCATTCGATTTGGTTCACACACGGCGCACTTGAGCTCATGGCGTGGGCGCACCGGTGCAGGGCCGTGTAGCCGCCAGCACCGGATTGCCGACCGAAGAAAGTTCGGTACGCCAGTGAGAGCTGTAACTAACGCATCACAAGACCGGCCAGATCACCATCCGCGCGCCACTGTGCGAGGAGGGCTTCGAAAGCGTAGAAACCCAGACCGTAGGTCTCCCTCGCAGCCAGGTTCGAGGTCGTAGGTGTCCGCTGGTGTCGACGATCTCCTGACCCTCGTTGTTGAAATAGCCGGGCGTGCACTCGCGCACGAACGCCGAAGTGTCGATGGCAACGTCACGGAGATGCAGCGACGTACGCGTCCTGACCCTGCGAGGTCGGCTCCACAACAGTAGAATCCGTTCCGAGAGCACGACCGACAATCCAGGCGATATGCCGGCTCCTGATTGTTGAACGTCTCGGTGGTCGTGGCGTTGAATCCTCCCTGGAAGAACCCGATGTAGGAACTGATTCGGGAATCCATGTGTCATGACGCCGTGCAGGGTGCGGAACTCGTGGGCCCAATGGTCGTACAGCGAACTCCCGTCGCGACCGATGATCTTGTCGATTCCCCATCGCCGCTGCAGATCGCTGGACACCTCGAACCCACTCGCAAAGATCAGGCAGTCGATGTCGTACTCGGTGCCAGCGTGGATGAAGCCCGTTTGGTCACGCGCTCGACGCCACGTGTCGGGGAGACGTCGAGAAGTCTGACATTCGGCTTGTTGAAGGTCGGGTAGTAGTCGTCGCTGGGACGCCGGCCGCTTGCACATGTGGCGATACCAGGGTTTGAGGGATGTCCGCGGCTTCCGGGTTCGTCGACTGACAGCGTCCACGCGCAAGCGCAGACGCTCCATCACCTGGTAGTCCATGACTTCACGCGCGTCGAGGAACTCCTCCGTCTGACTGTGGCCAGCCGGCGGCGTCGAATTGCGCCGTGAGGTTGCGGTTGATCTCGGTCCAGATATCGCGAATGGCAGTCTTGCTCACCCGGATTCAATCCGTCGATCGCGGCCCGATGGAAGTTCATCTGTCGTTCGCGCTGCCATCCGGGCTTCAATGACGCGACCCAAGCCGGGTCGGTGGGGGTGTTGCGTCGCTCATCGACGGTTGAGGCCGTACGCTGCAGTACGTACAACTTCTGCGCGTACCTACCCAGGTACGGGACGGCCTGAATGGCCGACGCACCGGTCCCGACGATCGCGACCCGTTTGTCGGCGAGCTTGTCCAGCGCCGGGCTCTTCTTGACTGCCGCCGGTGTAGGCGTAGTTCCATCTGGCCGTGTGGAACATTTCGCCCCGAACGTCGAGATACCGGGGACTTTGGGTACTTTCGGGGTGTAGCAATACGGCAAC
>JAXHOA010000040.1:0-7596 GCA_034520035.1 Mycobacterium sp.
GACTGGCCTGACCAGGCACCGAACGCGGTCGTCAGCGCGTTCGGCGCACCCGTGTGCCGGCATCGCCGCGAACGATGTCGGCGATCTGTGCCAGTGACCCGATGACGGCCTCCTTGCCGGTCTTGCGTGCGAAATCGCACGCCGCTTCGACCTTCGGCCCCATCGACCCGGCCGGAAGGTCCAGGCCGGCCAGGTCTTCGGGTGTGACCCGGCCGAGTCGCTGCTGGCTCTCGGAGCCCCAGTTGGTGTAGACCCCGTCGACGTCGGTGGCGATGACGAGCAGGTCGGCGGCCAGTTGCTCGGCCAGCAGCGCAGACGCGAGGTCCTTGTCGATGACCGCTTCGACGCCGCAGAGCCGGCCGCTTTCGTCGTATGTCGTCGGAATACCGCCACCCCCAGCACATATCACGATGGTGCCCTGTTCGACGAGACGGCGAATCGGCTGGATCTCGAAGATCCGCTTGGGTTTCGGGCTGGCCACCACGCGGCGGAACGCGTCACCATCGGGTGCCATGGTCCAGTTGCCGGCTGCCTGCACGCGCTCGGCGGCCTCCCGGTTGTACACCGGCCCGATGGGCTTGGTGGGATGGGCGAACGCGGGGTCGTCGCGGTCGACCTCGATCATCGTGAGTAGCGTGGCCAGTGGCTGGTCATCCGGCAGGAGGTTGCCCAGCTCCTGCTCGATGACGTAGCCGATCATCGCCTCGGTCTGGGCGCCGAGCACGTCGAGCGGATACGGTGCGACATCGTGGTAGGCGGCCGACTGCAACGCGAGCAGGCCGACCTGCGGACCGTTGCCGTGAGCCACCACGATCTCGTTACCCGGGGCGATCGCGGCAATGCGTTCGGCGGCCACTCTGATGTTGGCGCGCTGATTCTCCGCAGTCATGGGCTGGCCGCGCTGCAGTAACGCGTTGCCGCCCAGGGCAATCACAATCCTCACGGCATCAGGCCAGTGCCGAGACGAGGACCGCTTTTATCGTGTGCATTCGGTTCTCGGCCTGTTCGAAGGCGATGTTCGCCGGGCTCTCGAACACATCGTCGGTGACCTCGATGCCGTTGGACAGGAACGGATATCGCGCCGCGATCTCGGCGCCGACCGTGGTCTCGCAGTTGTGATAGGCGGGCAGGCAGTGCATGAACTTCACCCGTGGGTTCCCCGAGGCCTTCATCAGGGCGGCGTTGACTTGGAAGGGCAGCAGCATGTCGATCCGCTCGCCCCACGTCTCCAGCGGCTCACCCATGGACACCCACACATCGGTGTGGATGAAGTCGACCCCGCTGACTGCCTTGTCCGGGTCATCGGTGAGGGTGATCCGCGCGCCCGACGCATCGGCGAACTCACGGCACATCGCCACATGATATTCGTTGGGCCACAAATTCTTCGGCGCGCCAATACGAACCTCCATGCCGAGCTTGGCGCCCACCACCAGAAGGGAGTTCGCCATGTTGTTGCGACCGTCGCCCACGAACGCGAAGGAGATGTCGTGCAACGGCTTCGGACAGTGTTCGGTCATGGTCAGCACATCGGCGAGCATCTGGGTCGGATGGAACTCATCGGTGAGCCCGTTGAATACGGGAACACCGGCGTACTCGGCGAGTTCGTCGACGGTTTCCTGAGCGCTGCCGCGGTATTCGATGGCGTCGTACATGCGGCCGAGCACCCGGGCGGTGTCCTTCATCGATTCTTTGTGCCCGATCTGTGACGACGTCGGATCGATGTAGGTCACGTGAGCACCCTCGTCGTGGGCTGCGACCTCGAACGCGCACCGGGTCCGAGTGGAGGTCTTCTCGAAGATCAGTGCGATGTTTTTGCCCGCCAGGCTGTTTCGCGGGCTGCCAGAGTACTTGGCCCGCTTGAGGTCACGGGACAAATCGAGCAGGTAGTGCAGGTCCCGGTCGGTGTGGTAAACGAGGCTGAGCAGACTGCGGTTGCGGTTGTTGAACGGCATGTCGGAGTCGTCCTTACGTCAGAGATCAGGTATAGAGCGGGTCGCGCTGGATCGGGCATGTCATGCATCGGCCGCCGCCGCGCCCCCGGCCCAGCTCGCTGGCGTCGATCGTGACAACCTCGACACCGGCCTTGCGCAGTGCGGTGTTGGTCAGCGTGTTGCGGTCGTAGCCGATGACGACGCCGGGCTCCAGGGCGACGACATTGTTGCCGTCGTCCCACTGTTCGCGCTGGATGCCGTAGACGTCGCCCGCGGTGGTGACGACCCGGAATTGCACGCCCACGGCGTCGCCGATCGTGTCGATCAGGCCCTTGGGTTCGCGCCGGACGTCCAGGCCTGACGGGGACGTGTCGTCGGGGCGCAGACTGATCGCCACGATGCCGTCGACGACGGGGGCGAACGCTGTCACCAGATCACGGTCACAGAAGGTGAACACGGTATCCAGATGCATGGCTGACCGGGTCTTCGGCAGGCTGGCGATGATCACCCGCTCGGCCGCGCCGGCGGCGAACAGGTTGCGCGCCACCTGGCTGATCGCCTGGTGCGATGATCGTTCGCCCATGCCGATCACCACAAGGCCCCGGCCGATCGGCATGACGTCGCCACCTTCGAGGGTGCCCAGTCCGTGGTCGATCGGCTGCCCGTCGATGTCGCCCAGCCACACATCGAACGTCTCGTCGGTGAAGGCGGGGTGGAACTTGTAGACGGCGGTGGTGAGCAGCGTCTCCTGACGCCGCGCCGGCCAGTACATCGGGTTCAGCGACACGCCTGCGAAGATCCAGGCGGAGTTGTCGCGCATGAATTGGGTATTGGGCAGCGGCCGGATGACGAACCCCGCCGGGTCCAGCGAGTTGAACATCGACAGAAAGTTGCTGTCCACCTCGTCGACCACGTCCTGGTACGCGACGCCGCCGATGAGGAACTCCGCCAACCGATCGGGGGCCAGCTCGGTCAGCCAGGACCGGATCTCGTGGGTGAGCCCCGGGCCGACGAGATCATCGGTCACCGTGCGGTCCAGTAACCATTCGCGGGCATCCGGCTTGCCCACCACCTCCGCGAGCAGATCCTGGAGTTCAAGCACCTCGACGCCGCGGTCGACCATCTTGGCGACGAAGTCGAAGTGGTCGCGGCGCGCCTGCTGCAACCAGATGACATCGTCGAAGAGCAGCTCGTGGCAGTTCTCCGGGGTGAGGCGTTGGTGGGCGAGGCCGGGTGCGCAGACCATCACCCGGCGCAGCTTGCCGGCCTCCGACCACACCCCGAGCCGGGCGTCGGCCGCGTTCACAGGACCGCGAGGTTGCCGGTGGCCATCATGACGGCGGCCAGAACGGAGGTCAGCGCCACCACGGTGACGACGACCCATTCGGGTTTGGTGAACGCGGGCAGCCGGCTCTCCCGGCGTGCCCACAGGTACAGCGTGGTGCCCGCGAGATAGAACAGTGCCGCGACGAGCAGGTACTGCCAACCGCCCGCGTACACCAGCCACACTGCGTAACCGAGGGCGACGACGCCGATGACCAGATCCTTGGCACGGCCGTGACCGTTCTCGTAGGTCTCACCACGCACTGCCAGCAGCACCTGGTAGGCCGCCGACCAAAGGTAGGGCAGCAGGATCAGTGATGTCGCCAGGTAGACGAGGTTGGTGTAGGTGCTTGCGTTGGCCAGCGTCCACAACAGCAGGGCTTGGACGCAGATGTTGGTGAGCCACAGTGCATTCGCCGGCGCGCCGTGACCGTTCTCGCGCGCCAGCGCCTTCGGCAGCACGTGTTCTTGGGCGGGCAGGCGCAGGATCTCGACGCACAGCAACACCCACGCGATCAGGGCGCCGAGCAGCGAGATGACCAGACCGACCGAGATGAACGCAGCCCCCCAGCTGCCCACCTGACTCTCCAACACGCCGGCCATCGACGGGTCCGGAACTCCGGCGAGTTCCGCCTGTGTCATCAGGCCATACGACAGCAGGTTGACCATCAACAACAGCGCCAGCACACCGACGAACCCGAGTACAGTGGCCCGCCCGACGTCCCTGCGTTTGGCGGCCCGCTGTGAATAGACGGCCGCCCCCTCGATGCCGATGAACACCCAGACCGTCACCAGCATCATGTTCTTGACCTGCGTCATCGTGTCGCCGAGCGACGCACCATCGATCTGCGTTGCCTTGCCCCAGAAGTCGGCGCTGAACAGTCCCGCCTTGAACCCGACGGCGGCGATGGCGATGAACACCAGGATCGGGACCACCTTCGCGATGGTCACGACGACGTTGACGAACGCTGCCGTGTGAACGCCGCGAAGCGTCAGGAAGTGCACGACCCACAGCACTACCGACGCGCCGATGATTGCGGGAACGGTGGCACCGCCCTCGAAGGCAGGGAAGAAGTAGCCCAGCGTCGAGAACAGCAGCACCAGGTAGGCGACGTTGCCCACCCAGGCCGAAACCCAGTAGCCGAAGGCCGATGTGAAGCCGACGTAGTTGCCGAACCCGGCGCGGGCATAGCCGTAGACGCCGCCGTCGACGTCCGGCTTACGGTTGGCCAGGGTCTGGAACACGAACGCCAGGGTCAACATGCCGACGCCGGTGACGGTCCATCCGATGAGCAGCGGACCGGGCGCGGCGCTGGCGGCCATCTGTGACGGCAGCGCGAAGATGCCGCTACCGATCATCGATCCGACCACGATGGCGGTCAGAGATGCGAGCCCGAGGCCGGTCTTACGGCCCCGCGGACGGGTCGCCGGCGGTGGTGAGGTCAGCGTGTCGGACATCGTCGTCCTTCCGATTGGTATCGCGTCGGCGTGCGTGCACGCGCCGGATCTGACGCTATGGCCGCGATCGCGGCCGAGTAGGAGGCTTTGGTCCCCGAATCCAGGTCATAGGTCACCGTCGCCCCGGGGTGACCTTTGGCCTCGGGGGAGGGGCCAAAGCCTCTGCCCCGTCCACATGGGATGCGCGACGATCTCGGAAGGACCGCAGCACGTGGATGCCGCCGACGAGTTCGGCGCCGGTGAATCCGCGCCGAGAGTGACTGACAAGACCGGAGGACATGCAGGTGAATGCCGCAAAGCCGGTCATGGTCGGCATCGACGGATCCAAAACCGCACGGAGAGCTGCTCTGTGGGCTATCGACGAAGCCATTGCGCGAGACGTTCCGCTCTGTCTCGTCCATGTCGTGGGCCGCGGTGCAGGCGGCGGCCATGCTGGGGTGGCGCATGCCGAGCATGTTCTGCACATGGCATGGAAAGCGGTGACGGACACGGGCAAGTCGGTTGAGCTGGAGACCGAGATCATCGAGGGCGATCCAGCGCAAGCCCTCATCGATGCCTCGGCTCGAAGTGCGCTGATGTGCCTGGGACACAAGGGAACACACGACAGTTCGTCGGAAAAGCGGGGAGCAACGGCTGCGGCGGTGCTGCGTGACGCGCAATCACCCGTCGCGATGGTGCGGCGATGTGCCGATCACACCGACCCGTCGTATCACCGGTGGATCGTCGTGGTGCTCGATGAGTCGCACGAGTCGCATGCCGTCTTCCAAACGGCATACGGTGAAGCGCTTTTGCGGAGATCGCCGCTTCTGGTGCTCGCCGAGTGGCCGGCACAGGATTGTGCCTCGTGTGACGATCCGGCGCGCGAGTGCACCCGTGCCAGGCTGCAGCGGTACATCGACGAGACGGGTGCGGACCCCGCCGACGTACGGGTCTGTGTGCTGACGATGCCGAGAGACCTTCTCGCCATGATGAGACAGAGCGCCAGTATCGACCAGCTGTTGGTGCTCGGCGCGGGCAGAGCGGACCTCGTGGACCAGTTGACCTCGGCCGAGGGACGCAAAGTGCTGCGGAAGTCCTGGTGTTCGTTGCTGGTGGTACGCGAGTGACGGCATGTGTCAGCAAGCCGGTCTCACCTGGCCGCCCAACGTCGTCACGTACGGGAAGGAACACAGTCGATGAAATTCTCCGAAGCCGGGCCTGTCACCTCGATGGCCGAGGGGGAGTGCTGGGATCAGCTGTCGGCCATGACGATGGGCCGACTCGTGACGAGTAGTGACTCGAAACCCGATATCTTCCCGGTGAACTTCGTCGTTCAGCGGCGCAGCATCCTCATACGAACGGCAGCAGGGACGAAACTTGCCGCTGTATCGCGCAATCCGTGGGTGGCGTTCGAAGCCGACGACCATGACGTCGTGCGCGGTTGGAGCATCGTTGTGCACGGCCGTGCATCGGTGCTCGACTCCGCCGCGGACATTGCGCTGGCGGAGAGGGCGCAGGTGCTGCCGTGGACGGCGACGGCGAAGCAATGGTTCATCCGTATCGAGCCGACGGGGATCGTCGGCCGCCGCTTTGCTTTCGGCTCCGAACCTGCATGACCAGTCAGTTTCTGTCGCAACGGGCTCTGGTCGCGGCGCCGATCGCCTGCTGTCGTCCGGCTCAAGCAGCAAAGAACGTGCTGTGCCCGGCTCCGGTTGGAGCCTGATCTCGCGTTTGCGCCCCAAGCCGTGATCTTGACGGCATGCTTTTATTAACGCTGACGTCGAAGGTGGGTTTGCGGTGGCTCGGTTGCTGCGGTCTTCAATGCTCCTGATCGCGTTCGCCGCGGCCTATGCGCTTGCGGTCGTCGCCGGTCGGGCCACCCGATTGGGCAGTGGGGAAGTCGCGCTCGTCTGGCCGGCCGCGGCGGTCGCCATCATCTGGGTACTCACCGTGCAGCGCTGCGGACCTCGAGAGCGTCTTTTGCACGTCCTCGTGCTGGGTGTCGTGACATTCGCCGTGAACATTGCATTCGGCACCTCCGTTCCGATGAGCGCGTGGTTTGGGCTGGTCAACGTCGCGCAGGCGGTGATCACCGTGGCGATTTTGGCCCATCGGCGGGATAAGGTGGAGCTCCGCGATCCCGGTGACCTGGCACGTCTGCTGGTCGCCGTGGCTACCGGTACGGTCTGTGCCGCAGCGCTGGCCACGACGTACTTTGCGGTGGTCCTGGATGCCGCGCCGGGGCAGACGTTCGCCCTCTTTGCGGTGCGCAACGGGACATCCGCGCTCCTGGGACTGGCCCTCTGGCTCAGGCTCCAGCACCTCGAGTGGAAGTGGCCGCGTCTTTCGTGGTCGGCGCTCGTCGAAGCCTCGGTGGTCGGAGCCGGGGTGACGCTGATCTTCGTGTGGATCTTCTGGCTGAACACCGGTGTCCCGATGGCCTTCCTGGCACTGGTGGCCGCGATGTGGGTGACACTCCGGTACAGCACCGCCATCAACATGGCGTTTCTCCTCGTGGCGGGCGTGTGGATCATCTACGCCACCCTGCTCGGCAAAGGCGTCTTCATCGTCCAGGACATCGAAGCCCGGGCGATGCTCTCGCAGGCGATGGTCTGCAGCCTGACGGTGATCGTCTTGACATTGTCGCTGTATCGCGACTCCCGCGCGCGTCTCATCGCACAGCTGCGGCAGGCGCGCGATCTTTTTGCCGGGGTGCTGGAGGCCGCCTCCGAACAGGCGATCATCGGTACCGACCCACAGGGGCACATCACCGTCTTCAACAACGGGGCGGAGCGACTCCTGGGCTGGACCGAAGCCGAGATGCTCGGCCGCACGCCGCTGGACTATCACCTACAGTCCGAAGTCCGCGCGCGGGCGGACCAACTGGGCATAGCAATGCGTAACC
>JAXHOA010000022.1:0-4671 GCA_034520035.1 Mycobacterium sp.
TGGCCGGGTACCTGTCCAGCGTCCAGATCAACTGGACGCTCGCACTGGCAGTGACTGCCGCGGCCGTCGTGGGTGCGCTCATCGGCGCCCGACTGACCTCGAAGGTGAACCCCGATGCGTTGCGAAAGACCTTCGGCTGGTTCGTACTCGCGATGTCCTCGGTGATCTTGGCCCAAGAGATCCACCTGGCCGTGGGCTTGGCCGGGGTTGCGCTGACCGTCATCGCAGGCGGGCTGTACCTCGCGTGCACCCGGAAGGACTTCTGCCCACTGAACAGGCTCATTCCCGGTCGGCGGGAACCCGTAGTCACCGGTGAACCCGCCCCACACACCAGCTCATGACAATTCGATGCGGAGAAACGGAGGAGGAACCGACATGGCCGCTGACCAGATCGCCGAAACCGAGGTACTGAACCGGTTGCGGCGCGCCCAGGGACAATTGGCCGGCGTCATCGCCATGATCGAGCAAGGTCGCGACTGCAAGGACGTGGTCACTCAGCTCGCGGCGGTGTCGAAGGCTCTGGACCGCGCCGGATTCAAGATCGTCGCCACCGGGATGCGGGAATGCGCCACCGGCGCCACCGCCAACCGCGACCACCCACCGATGACCGAGGCCGAGCTCGAAAAGCTCTTCCTCACCCTGTCGTAGCCCCGCAGACACACCGAGAACTTTGACCCATCGATGAAAGGGCAAGCGCGATGGACTCCACCGCTTGGGATGAGCGCTATGCCAGCGCCGAACACCCCTGGGGCTCAGCGCCTCCCGGCGCGCTCATGGCCCGCTACGCAACGCTACGCCCGGGGCGGGCGATCGATCTCGCCTGCGGCGACGGCCGCAACGCCCGGCACCTGGCCGAATCGGGTTGGGACGTCGAGGCGGTGGACTTTTCGCCGGTGGCCATCGAAGTGGCGGCTGCAGCCCGCGACAACCCACACATCACCTACGTGGTCGACGATGTCAGGACCTGGCAGCCCACCGGGTCCGCAGACCTGGTGGTGATCAGCTTCCTACACCTACCGATCGACGAGCTGGTCCAGGTCATCACCACCGCGGGGACCTGGCTGCGCCCCGGCGGTCATCTGCTCTATCTCGGCCACGCGCTGGAGAACTTCGTCTACGGAGTCGGCGGACCCGCCGATCCCGCGATTCTGCCCGGCATCGCAGATCTTGCGCGGGCAAGCCAAGGCATGCGCGTTGTCGAACTCACCCACATCCTCAGACCACACGGTGAACGTCAGGCGATCGACATCCTCCTACACGCCGAACCGTGGGACCCTGACCACAGCGGGTAAGCCACCAGTGCTCCCCCGAGAGACTCCAACGAGCCCCATCAAGAGAGAGCGACATAAATTGCCATGACAAACAACGAGATTGACTCCACCACCGTGACGGGGATGCCGCGCATCGGCGACCCAGCGCCGGCCTTCACCGCCGTGACAACCCAGGGTGACATCAACTTCCCTGCCGACTACGCAGGCAAGTGGGTCATCTTCTTCTCCCATCCCGCCGATTTCACCCCGGTCTGCACCAGCGAGTTCATGACGTTCGCGTCGATGCAGCAGGAGTTCGCGGCCTACAACACCGAGCTGGTCGGCCTCTCAGTCGACGGGCTCTACAGCCACATCGCCTGGCTGCGAACCATCAAGGACAAGATCGCCTTTCGCGGTATGAAGGACGTCGAGGTCACCTTCCCGCTCATCGAAGACATATCGATGAAGATCGCCGAAATGTACGGAATGATCATGCCCGGCGAGGACTCGACCAAGGCGGTACGGGCCGTCTTCGTCATCGACCCCGAGGGCAAGATCCGCACGGTCATCTACTACCCACTGAGCCTCGGCCGCAACTTCGACGAGTTGCTTCGCGTCATCAAGGCCCTGCAGACCGCCGACCACTTCTCGGTCGCCACGCCCGCCGACTGGCGACCCGGCGAGCCCGTCATCGTTCCCCCTGCCGGCTCCTGCGGCACTGCCAAGGAACGCATGGACGGCCACGACGAGGGCGTCACGTGCGAAGACTGGTTCTTCTGCACCAAGGAAATCCCCGCCGACGAGGTCGAGGCCGCCATCCGCGTGAAAGGCGAAGCGTGATGGACGTATTACAGGTCGATCCGATCGCAGCGATGGGGCTTGTCGACGAGTCCGGCGCCATCCTGCTCGACGTTCGCGAGGACGACGAGTGGACGGCCGGACATGCTCCCGGCGCGGTTCATGTGCCACTTGGTCAACTCGATCCGCGCGCCTTTGGTGCTAATGCGCCGGTTGTCGCGGTGTGCCGGTCGGGCAACAGATCTGGTTCAGCGGCAAGAAAACTCGCCGCCGCAGGGGTTACCGTCTACAACCTGGTCGGCGGCATGAAGGCGTGGCGGGAGGCCGGTCGACCGGTGATTCGCGACGACGGTACGGCCGGCACCGTTCTCTGAGCGAGAAGGTCCACCGCCAAGCAGTCGGGCTCAGCCGAATACGCGGTCAACGAACGCCTCCGTGCCCTCCTTCCAGGCGATGACGAAGTTGCCGACATCATCGCGGCTGATGGCCAGGCTGGGGCAGAACCAGCCGCCGCCGTCGTCGGTGAAGAAATGCGGCGAGCCGATCACCCCGCGGGCGCGCCCCTCCTCCCAATCGGCGCGGACCGCGGCGGACGTGGCCTCGGCGTCAAGGGGCTCGAGGCCGAAGCGGTCGGCGATCGACTCGACGAACTCGGACCGCCCGATATCGAGGCCCTCCTCGAACACCGCGCCACGCAGCGCCATCCCGACGTCCTCGACCACCGCCGGATCGCCGGCGCGGTCCGCCGCGGCCGTCAGCGCGTACGCGGCCATCGACGTCGTGGGGAAGGCATCGACGGAGAAACCCGCGAACAGGTCGGGGCGCACCGACGCGCGCAGCGCGGAGATCTCCGCGTCGATGTGGTGCGGGTCGAGCGGCTTGCCGTTGATCAACTCCAGCGGCCAGGCCCGGATTCGCAGTCGCGGTTCGGTCAGGCCGTGCCGGCCGCGGCGATCGACGAATGTGCGCAGCCCGACGTGGGTGAACGGACACAGGACGTCGGCGAAGACCTCGATGGTGCGCATGGCGGCGAGGGTACGCGGTTGACCGCCGGTCCGTTGGAGCAGTCAGCAGAACTGTTGGCTCACTTGATCAATCACCGTCACGTCGGCCGCACATCGCCGGCCTCGTCGAACTCGCAGAATGCCGCGTAGGCGCGCGCACCGTAGATGGTGGCCGGTCCGCCATGCATCATGATGCTCACACCGATGACCTCGGCCGCCTCCTGCTTGGTGGCACCCGCGCGGACAGCCCCGCGTGCGTGCGAGGCGATGCAGCCGTCGCAACCCTGCACGACGCCGATCACCATCGCGATCAGTTCCTTGGTCTTGGCATCGATCGCGCCGGTGCCCAGCGCCGCTCGACTCAACGCGCCGAAACCGTCGTAGACCTCCGGAATCATCTGACGCAACGCGCGATGCTGCGGCTTCAGTTCGGCAAGAACAGCGGCGTGATGATCGTGATCTCCCATGCGCCCAACGTATGCCGCGCGGGGCACGCAGCAGCAGAGACTTAAGTCCCTGATACCGCCGCGGTACAGGCGACGCCGGAATGCACGTCGCGAGGGTGATCGCCGGGCACGGGGGCTGAGGTCACCAGAGGCCCCGGGCGGGCCTGACCCCCGCACCCGGCGATGTCCGATGTCGCCGCCGGGGCGGCTCCGGGTCCGCGTCAGAGGATGTAGAGCTTCCTACGTTCTGACGTTTGCCAGTTTTGGCTAGACCTGAGTCGGATGGAAAAACATGGTGTTACCAGCATGTTTACAGTCCGGCCGAAAACAGCCCAACGGGACCAACTGCGGACCGAGTGCGGACCGGAGCTGTGCCATACCGCCCGCAGGATGGCGGCGGCAAAAAGAGACCCTGCCCGGTCGTGTTCGGGCAGGGTCTCTTTGGGTTGACGTGAAGTCAGGCAGCCTTGACGCGCTGCCACTCGGCCAATACGCGCTGCCATTCCTGGTACTCAGCCTCAGTTCTGACGACAGGCGACGGAGCGGCGGGCCAAGCGTTATCGACGTTGTACGGCAGCGGGCGGGTGGTGCGGCAGAGGCACACGAGCTTCGGAGTGGTCACGACGGAGACAGTAAGCCTGGATTGATCGAATATGCAAGGGCCAGTTACTATTTCGATGCCCTGAGTAAACGTCGAATGCATCTGTGGTCGGGCACCGAAACGACGATGGCCCTCCGGTGGAAAAGGCCGGAGGGCCATCGTTTGGGGTGACACTGACCCAGACCCCCATCGGGGCCAGTGCCATTCGGCCGGAAGGAATGGACCGGCCTAACCATCGGGCGATGCGGGTCGCTTCACCCGGCGCATTGCTGCGCAACCGGATGGTTTGCTTTGGTGCCGCCCAAGCTCGTTCCAGAGCGATCCCACCTGGGCGGCAAGTTTCAGTTGTGCAGAGCGGTGACGGGGTGCCAGCGGTAGCGGGCCGTAGCCGGTGAGCCGGTCAGGCTGTGACGGCGTCCCCACAGAGCTGGACCGGTCACCTTGTAGCGGGTGCCGTCCTCGCTCACGACGGTGTCGCCGTGCTCCAGGGCGATAGCCGCGTCAGTCGGTGCGCCGATCTGGCCCTCAGTGCTGGCCACGTCACCACGTGTGTTCACGGTGCTGGAGTACGC
>JAXHOA010000072.1:0-17301 GCA_034520035.1 Mycobacterium sp.
CTGAGAATTTCTGTTCGCCAACACTTTTCCGCCCTGATTGGCGCAAGGCTGGGTGGGGTACTCCGTGCCGTCACCCAATCACCCGATCGTGAGGATGTCCATGAGCAGGACGAGCCAGCGCGATCTGGGCAGTTCCGGCAGTCCGATCGAGGACGAGTTGGAGGATGCCTTCAACCGGATGGTCGACGAAGGCACTCAGCGCCTGCACCGCAGCTGGCGTGAGGTGCTGGTGACCGGATTCTTCGGTGGCACCGAAGTGGCGATGGGGGTGCTCGCGTACCTCTCGGTGCTGCACGCCACCGGCGATCACCTACTTGCCGGGCTCGCGTTCTCGATCGGCTTCCTGGCACTGTTGCTCGGCCGCAGCGAATTGTTCACCGAGGGATTCCTGATCCCGATCACCACCGTGGCCGCGAAAAGGGCCAGTGGCCGACAGCTGCTCAAACTCTGGAGCGGCACCCTGGTCGCCAATCTCGCCGGCGGGTGGGTGCTGATGTGGCTGATCATGCGGGCGTTCCCCAAGCTGCACGAGCAGACCGTCGAGTCGGCCTCGCACTTCGTCACGGCCCCGATATCGGTGGAGACGGTGGCGTTGTCCCTGCTCGGCGGGATGGCGATCACGCTGATGACCCGCATGCAGCACGGCACCGATTCGGTGTTCGGCAAGATCGCGGCCGCCGTGGCCGGCGCCTTCCTGCTCGCCGGCCTCCAGATGTTCCACTCCATCCTGGATTCGCTGCTGATCTTCGGCGCGCTGAGCACCGGGGAGGTCCCGTTCGGATATCTCGACTGGCTCGGCTGGTTCGGCTACGTCCTTGTCGGCAATGTCGCCGGCGGCCTCGGCCTCGTCACGCTGCTGCGGCTGCTGCGCAGCAAGGACCGCATCGAGGAGGAGCGCACGGAGGCCAGGCGTGGAAATCCGCCGAGCGGGGCATCCTCCGACGATGAATGACAACACCGCAGCACCGAAGCCTCCCTGCCCGACCGACCAGGGCCGCACCGGAGGGATGGCCACCCGGGAAGTGGTCCCAGAAGTGGTGGAGAAGCACCGCGGCGTGCCCAAAGACGCCACGGAGGTCACCGAGGAGCAGGCCGAACAGCAGGAGCAGCAGGAACGTCGCAACGACGATCCCGACGCACCCGGACGGCATCAGGACCGCCACCAGATCGCCGACGAGACATAACGGTCAATCGGCTGGAGCTGCTTGTGCCCATCTTCACTCCTTCGTCGCGGTGCCGGCTCGCTGCCCGAACGCGGTCACATCCGCCGGGCACCCGCCTCGGGGGGACCAATACGCCCCGGGGTCGCCCGATAGGGCCTACTCGATGTCGATGACGACCTTGACGTCGTCACGAGTGTCAGGGTGGAACGCCTCCGCTGCCCTGTGCAGCGGTACCCGACGGGTGATCAGCGACCGCAGCCACGGCTGGTCCGCGTGGGCGAGCGCCTGCGCAGCCATCCGGTAGTGCCGCAGGTTCGCGTTCACCGATCCGACGACCGCATCGTTCTCCAACACAATGTCGCGATTGAGGGCGCCGGCATCAATGTGCAGCGTGCGCCCGGCAGGTGAAACCCCGGTCAGGCAGACGATGCCATAGCGATCGGTGGCACACATGGCGTCGATCACGACCTGGCTGGATCCGGTGGCCTCGATGATCACGTCGGGCTGCAGTCGTGCGGTGACGACATCGGACGACTCGTGATGGTAGGTGGCGCCCAGGGATTCGACCAACCCCGGCTTGGGCCCCGTCGTGGCCCGGTCGAGCACATGTACGTCGAGTTCGCGTTGCACGGCCAGCAGCGCCGCCAGCAGTCCGATCGGGCCCGCACCGGTGACCAGCACCCGGCGCGGGTCGAACCAGCTCCGCTCGCCAACCCGGTAGACCTGCTCCCAGGCCTTGGCGACCACCGATGTCGGCTCCAGCAGCACGCCGACCCCGGCGAGTCCGGCGTCGACGCCCACCGCATAGTCGGCGTGCACCGCCCACCGCTCACTGGCATAGCCGTGGATCGCCTTGATGCCGCGCTCGGTGTAGCGCCCGTTGCGGCACATGTCGAATTCGCCGCGTGCACAGGCGCCACACGGTATTGGGTCCGGCCGTCGTACCACCCCGACGACCAGATCGCCCTCGGCGAAGTCACTACCCGGCGGCGCCTTCGCGACCCGGCCCAGCGACTCGTGGCCGATGATGAGCCGTTGTTGCCCCGGCGGCGCCGCGCCGTAGTCGCCGTGCGCAATCTCCCGGTCGGTGCCACACACTCCGACCGACAGCCCGTTCACCAGCAGCTCGTCGGCGCCGGGCCGCGGTTCCGGGACCTCCTCCACTCGTAGCGAATCGACGGTGCCGGGTTCGACGGTCAGCGCGAGCATCGGTGCTCCCTTCTCACGAGCTATGGCCTTGGACACCCAGCAATGCCGAGTGATCGCCCATGCTGTCTTCGGTGATGACGCTGAGCGAACCATCCGATTCGAGAACGACGGCCGCGACCGCATTCATGTCCCCGTTCCCCGAGGACCGGACGGCCTGACGCACTTCGGCGGCGCTGATCCGTTGCCTGCGCAGAGCTGCATCGCGAAAGCGACCGTGCGTGACAAGCGCAGTGGGCCGCGACGTCATGACGGCGTGGCCCTTTCTCACGTGTGACGAGATCAGCGCGGCGACGATCTGCAGCGCGGCCAGCAGCGCCAACGCCGTCACCCCTTCGGCGATAGACACCGTGGCGTTCAAGAAGATGGTGGCCAGGGTGGAACCGAACGCTACGGTGACCACCAGGTCAAACGCGTTGAGCTTGGCCAACGTCCGTTTACCCGCTACTCGCAGCACCAACACCACCGCGATGTAGGCAACAACACCGGCGGTGAGGACGCGCAGGATCTGCGCCCAGCTATCGAACCACATCGCCAACCCTCCGGACCGATTTGTCTGTCGCCCACTGGGTAACCCCTGCACAGGGCGGGAAACCTCGTGTCGATACCGGAGGTGTGTATGGGTGTAGTCGAGACCACTCAGCGCCTCAAGCGCGCGCTGCCCGTGGTCACCGTCGACCGCAACACCGCACTGGTCCTGGTGAAGTGCGTCATCGCGGGAACCGTCGCCTGGGTCGTGGCGACCGATATCTTTCACGCCACCTACGCCACATTCGCCGCGTTCTCGGCGATGCTGCTCATGCACCAGACCATCGCGGAGTCGGTGGAGAAGGCGGCCCACTACACCGCGGCGGTACTTCTGGGGATCGTACTGGTAGGCGGGGCTGTCATGGCGGCCGGCGTGCAGCCATGGCTGCTGCCGATCGTCCTCTCGGTGACACTCGTCATCGGGCGTTGGCACCGGCTGGGCAGCCAGGGCTTCAATGTCACGGTGGCGGCGGTATTCGCCTACGGGGTGTTCGCCATCCCGTCATCCGACAAGCCTCCATTGGTCCTCATCCGCGACCTTGCCGGGATGGTGCTGCTGGGCGCAAGCGTCGCAGTCGTCACCAATCTGCTCATTGCGCCGCCATTGCGATACCGAAGTGCCACGGGCGCGGTCGAAAGCTACTTCCGGGCCGCGACGCTGCTGCTCGAGGACATGGCCGCCGCAATGGAATCCGGAATGCCCGAACCCGACGCCGCACGGGAGTGGCGGCGGCGCAGCGACGATCTGCCGCGCATGGCAGATCAGGCCCGCAGCACCATCGACCACGCCTGGGAGACGCACAAGCTGAATCCGCGCCGACTGCTCGCCCGCGATCGGAGCAATCTGACCGTCTTCCGGATAACCGTGCACGGCGTCGACCGCATCGCCGAACAACTCCGGTTCGTCACGGCGGGCCTGGTCCGGGTATCCCACGAAACAAATCGTGAACAAGCGGCGCAGGAGGTTCCGCGCAACGAATTTCACCGGCACTACGCCGGCGTGCTGGCCGCGGTCTGCGACGCCGTCACCGCGGCGGCGACGATACACTCGGTGGCCGACCTGAACACCGGCGACGCTCTTTCCGGCGCATCCTGCCGTTGTGAGAACGCGCTCCGTCTACTCGGTGCCACCGCCGACATCCACCGATTGGACCTGCCCGACGATTGGGCGCTCTACGGCGCGCTCTACACCGACGCGGAGCGCCTGTGCGATGAGGTTCGATCCCTGCGCGAGGCCCTGCGCGATGCATTTCCGCCGCATCGGTGACCGGCTTCACCGGCACGGATACGCTGAGATGTCGGGTCAGCGGACTACCATTCCTCCGGCAATCCCACCCGGCCCAGACGGAGACAACGAGCAGTGAGTTACAACGCCGCAGACATCACCGAGCTCGACGATGTCCAGCACACGCGCCTGCGGCCGGCGGTGAACCTGGGCCTCGATGTGCTCAACACCGCCCTGCGCGAAATCATCGACAACGCGATCGAAGAGGTCGCAGTCCCGAGTCACGGCGGCTCGACCGTCACGATCACCCTGCACGCTGACGGGTCTGTGAGCGTCGACGACGACGGCCGCGGCCTGCCGGTGGACTCCGACCCGACCACCGGTAAGAACGGCATCGTCAAGACCCTGGGCACGGCGCGCGCCGGTGGAAAGTTCTCCGAGCATTCAGATGCCGCCAGCACCGGTGCCGGCCTGAACGGAATCGGCGCCGCAGCAGCGGTGTTCATCTCTGCGCGTACCGACGTGACCGTGCGCCGCGCAGGCAAGACCTACCTGCAGAGCTTCGGCGCGGGCTACCCCGGTTCGTTCGAAGGCAAGGAGTTCGACCCGGACGCGCCGTTCACCCGCGCCGACAACCAGAAGCTGCGCGGCACCGGTAACCGCAAGCCGGACGCGCACGGCACCACGGTGCGCATCCTGTTCGACCCGATCGTGGTGCCCGACTCGACCGTGGACGTCGGTGAGGTGCTGCTGCGTGCGCACGCCGCCGCGCGGATGTCCCCCGGTGTGCACCTGACGGTGGTCGACGAAGGCTGGCCCGGCCAAGAGGTGCCGCCGGCATTGCTCGAACCGTTCAGCGGCCCGTGGGGCAGCGACACCCTCCTGGACCTGATGTGCACCGCGGCGGGCACTCCCCTGCCCGGCGTCCGCGCCGTCGTGGAGGGCCGGGGCGAGTACACCACCGGCCGCGGTCCCACGCCGTTCCGCTGGTCCTTGACCGCCGGGCCGGCAGAACCCGCCACCATCGCCGCGTTCTGCAACACCGTGCGCACCCCAGGCGGCGGGTCCCACCTGACGGCCGCGATGAAGGGGCTGTCCGAAGCGCTCGCCGACCGCGCCTCCCGGATTCGTGATCTCGGCCTGGCCAAAGGTGAGGACGGCCCGGAGCCACAGGATTTCGTGGCCGTGACCGCACTGGCCGTCGACACCCGCGCCCCCGACGTGGCCTGGGACTCGCAGGCCAAGACCGCGGTGTCCTCCCGATCGCTCAACCTGGCGATGGCCCCGGATGTGGCGCGCAGCGTCACCATCTGGGCGGCCAATCCGGCCAACAGCGACGCCGTGTCGTTGTGGACGAAGCTGGCCCTGGAATCGGCGCGGGCACGACGCAGTGCCGAGGGCGCCAAGGCCCGGTCCCGGGCGGCGTCGAAGGCCAAGGGGCTGGGCACCAACCTGTCGCTGCCGCCGAAGCTGCTGCCCAGCCGGGAAACCGGACGCGGGTCGGGCGCTGAATTGTTTCTGTGCGAGGGCGACTCCGCGCTGGGTACCATCAAGGCGGCCCGTGACGCCACGTTCCAGGCTGCCTTCCCGCTGAAAGGCAAGCCGCCCAACGTCTATGGGTTCACCGTCAACAAGGCGCGGGTCAAGGACGAATTCGATTCGATCGAACGCATCCTGGGCTGTGGGGTGCGTGAGCACTGCGACCCCGAGCAGTGCCGCTATGACCGCATCCTGTTCGCCTCCGACGCCGACCCCGACGGCGGCAACATCAACTCCAGCCTCATCTCGATGTTTCTGGACTTCTACCGGCCACTGGTGGAAGCGGGGATGGTCTATGTGACGCTGCCACCGCTGTTCGTGGTCAAAGACGGCAACGAACGCATCTACTGCCAGGACGAATCCGAGCGTGATACCGCGGTGGCCCAGCTGAAGGCCACCTCCAAACGCAAGGTGGAAGTGCAACGGAACAAGGGCCTCGGCGAGATGGACGCCGATGACTTCTGGAACACCGTGCTGGATCCGCAGCGGCGCACCGTGATTCGGGTGCACCTCGACGACGGTGACGCCAAGCTGCACCACATCCTTTTCGGCGGGCCACCAGAGGGCCGGCGTACGTGGATGGCCGATGTCGCCGCCCGTGTCGACACCGCCGCGCTGGACTTGAGCTAGGAAGAAAGTACTGTGACCGCCACCCTGGACCTTCCGGAGCAGAATCCCGATCTGGTGCTCGACCAGAGCGCCGATGACTACTGGAACCACTACCAGCTGACGTTCGCGCTTTACAGCGTCAGCGACCGCGCCATCCCGTCGGCGTTCGACGGGCTCAAACCCGGCCAGCGACGGCTGCTCTACCAGATGCACGACTCGAGGCTGCTGCCCGGAAACAAGCCGCAGAAGTCCTCGAAGGTGTGCTCGGCGGTCACCGGAAACCTGCACCCGCACGGCGGCGCGTCCATGTACGGAGCGGCGGCGCTGATGGCCGCGGAGTTCCAGCGCGTCAAAGTGATTGACGGACAGGGCGCTTTCCCCCGCATCCAGGGCGACATTCCCGCCGCCGACCGGTACACCGAAATGCGGTTGTCGGCTTCTGGTGCTGCGCTGACCGCCGAACTCGATGACCACGCCGTACCGATGGTCTCGACGTTCGACGGTGAATGGATCGAACCGACCATGCTGCCGGCCCAGTGGCCGGTGCTGCTGTGCAACGGCGCCGTCGGCATCGCCGAGGGCTGGGCCACCAAGGTGCCCGCGCACAATCCGCGCGAGATCATGGCCGCCTGCCGGGCGCTACTGGCGCGGCCGAACACGACCGACGACACCTTGATGAAGCTCATTCCGGGCCCCGACTGGGGATGTGGGGCCACTGTGGTGGGCACCGCGGGGCTGCGGGAGTACATCACCACCGGACGCGGGCAGCTCACGGTACGCGGCACGGTATCGGTGGACGGCAAGAACGTCATCGTCACCGAACTGCCCCCCGGGGTCGCGAGCAACACTGTGCAGGAACGCATCCGGGCGCTGGTCGAATCCGGGGAGATGTCGGGGGTGGCCGATATGTCGGACCTGACCGACCGTCGGAATGGGCTGCGCATCGTGGTCACCGCCAAGCGCGGACACAGCGCCGAGACGATCCGAGACCAGTTGCTCGCGCTGACGCCACTGGAATCGACGTTCGCGGCCAGCCTGGTCGCGCTCGACGAGGACCGGGTGCCGCGCTGGTGGACGGTGCGGGAACTGATCGGCGCGTTCCTGCACCTGCGCGACTCGGTGGTGCTGCGCCGCAGCGAATACCGGCTGGAGAAGGTCACCGCGCGGCGGCACCTGGTAGCCGGTCTGATGACCATTCACTTGGACATCGACGCCGCGGTCGCCGTGATCCGTAACTCCGATACCGTCGATGATGCCCGCATCGGCCTGCAGGATCGCTTCTCGATCGACGAGGAGCAGGCTAATTATGTTCTGGCGCTGCAGCTTCGGCGGCTCACCAAGCTCGACGTCATCGAGCTGCAGGCCGAAGCGGACAAGCTGGACGCCGAGTTCATCGAGCTGACCGAGCTGGTGACCAACCCCGATGCCCGCCGCAAGGTGATCGACAAGGAGCTGGTGGAGACCGCCAAACTGTTCAAGGGGCCCGAGTTCGACCGGCGCACCGTCCTGGACCCCGACGCGGCGCCCGTCACCGCCGGCTCCGACGACGACGGGCCCCGCGAGAAGAAGGTCAACGCCGCCTGGCGTCTCGATGACCGCGGCGTGTTCTCCGACAGCCACGGCGAACTGCTCAGCTCAGGGCTGGGCTGGGCGGTATGGACCGACGGGCGGATCAAGTTCACCAACGGCAACGGCCTGCCCTACAAGATCCGTGATATCCCGGTGGCACCGGATATCACCGGGCTGCTGGCATCGGGCGTGCTGGCCGACGGCTACCACCTGGCGCTGGTGACGCGCCGCGGGAAGGTGTTGCGGATCGACCCGGCGGCGGTGAATCCCCAAGGCGCAGCGGGTAACGGCGTGGCGGGGGTGAAGCTCGCCGCCGAAGACGACGCGGTGATCGCGGCACTGCCGGTCTCGTGCGGCAACGGTGAAGCGATCCTGTCGATCTCCGAAAAGGCCTGGAAGGTCACCGAAGTCGCCGACATCCCGGTGAAGGGCCGCGGTGGGGCCGGCGTCGGTTTCCACCCGCTCGTCAACGGTGAGACCGCGCTGATATCGGCGGCCATCTCGGCAACCGGGTACGTGCGCGGGAAGCGGTCGGTGCGGGCGGAGAAGCGCGCCAAGGCTTCGGTC
Organism: Mycobacterium sp.; assembly: GCA_034520035.1. GTDB lineage: Bacteria > Actinomycetota > Actinomycetes > Mycobacteriales > Mycobacteriaceae > Mycobacterium. The sequence continues at coordinate 8,407 of JAXHOA010000072.1, forward strand.
AAGGGATCCGGGACGGATGTGACCCCGGCGGAGTAGCGAATGCTCGCCGTCAACCGCCGAGGATGATTCCGGTCAGCCAGACCAGCGCGGCACTGCAGGCTTCGTCCGCCTCCTCCAAGGATTGCGTGCATGGTCGAGGAACGCCAGCCGAAGGCCGTCGACGGCGGCCACCACGATCTGTCCCGCCAGCGTGGGCTCGGGTGCGCCGAGTACGCCAAACAGGTGGGCGAAGAGCTCGTTGGTCTCGTCCTGCCAGGCACCGACCTCGTCGCGCATGGACGGCTTGGCCACGGCATACAGTTGCAGTTCGTACTGGGCACGCATGTGGACCCGGCCACGCGGTTCGGACACCATGATCTCGCGCAGCCACTGTTCACCGCGGCGCGCACCTTCGCCGGGCTCGCGCTGGAGCCATGGACGCCAACCGGGCCGTGTTCGCCCTCATCTCGGCCAGCTCCGTCGCCACGGTGTGCCGGAAGGCCGCGGCGATGATGTCCTCGCGGGACGCGTAGTGGTAGGTCGTCGAGGACAACGAGACCCCGGCCGCCTGTGCGACAGCCCGGTGCGTCAATGCGTCGATACCCTTGAGACCGGCCACCTCGATGGCCGCGTCGACGATGTCAGCGCAGATCTGTTCCGCCGTCTTGCGGGTAGCGATCGCCCACTTCTCCTACTTTCGGTACCGGGGTACCGGCGGTACAGGTGTACTTGCAGACCGTTCAGCTTACTCAGGCTTCGCCGCCGCGGGCCGCTCACACACCGCGGGGGATCGGAGGCGCAGTTGCGGTACAAATGTACTTGCGGTACAAATGTACTCGTAGGTCGCCGACACCCCGGACGGGAGACACCGTGGACCACCTTCCGGCATGTTCGGGCCGGCGTGACCGGTCCGCGGCCGGCGCCGAGCTGGCCGCCCGTTTCGAGCGTGATGCGCTGCCCATGCGGGACCTGATCTTCTGCAGCGCGTTACAGATGACGCGGCATCGCGCCGATGCCGAGGACCTCACCCAAGAGGTGATGCTCAAGGCATTCCGAAGTTTTCATTCGTTCCGGCAGGGGACCAATCTGCGCGCATGGCTCTTTCGGGTACTCACCACCACCCACATCAGCAACCATCGCCGGCGGTCGAGCCGCCCCACCGAGGTGACAGCAGCCGAGTTCACCGACGGTCAACTCGCGGCCGACAGCCGCTACCGGATGCGGTCCGCCGAGGCGATGGCATCTGGAGTCCCCGCGTCTTCGACCGCGCAGCCAGGGACGCCCTGACGTCGTTGCTCGGTGAACTTTAGGATCGCGGTGTTCTATGCGGATGTCGTGGGCCTGTCCCACAAGGACATCGCCGCCCTCGCCGGGACACCGGTGGGCACCGTCATGTCGCGGTTGCACCGCGGCCGCGCCCAGTTGCGCCACCTGCTCGCCGACGTCGCCACCGACCACGGCTACCGCCACGCTCCGCGACTCAAAGCATCATGAGAACAGCCGGAGCAGTCCGCACTTCTCGAACACCACTGGCAAGGCCGCGGTCTGAGACAAGGAGACTGTCATGAGCGAACCAACGGCGGGGTGGCCGGCACTGCGTGTCGACGATTGGGAGCCCACGCGCCAGACGCTGCATATGTGGACCCAGATCATCGGGAAGGTGCGACTGGCGCATGCACCTTTGCTCAATCATTGGTGGCAGGTGCCGTTATACGTGTCACCGCGTGGACTGACGACCTCGGCGATTCCGGTGGACACGAGGCTGTTCGACGTGGAGTTCGACTTCGTCGACCATGCGCTGAAGGTCCGGGTGAGCGACGGCGGTGCCGGATCGATCTCGTTGCGCGACCTGTCCGTTGCACAGTTCCACAGCGAGGTGCTGGGCCTGCTCGCCCGGCTGGGGATCGAGGTGCAGATCTCCGCGGGCCCCAACGAGGTGGATCCGGCCGTCCCCTTCGCCGAGAATCTGCAGGGTGCGTACGACGCCGACGCGGTCGGCAGGTTCTGGCAACAGCTGATCCAGGCCGACCGGGTCATCGGCCGGTTCCGGTCCCGATTCATCGGGAAGGTCAGTCCGGTGCACTTCTTCTGGGGCTCGTTCGACCTGGCATGCAGCCGGTTCTCCGGACGTCCCGCCCCACCGCACCCCGGCGGAGCACCGAACTGTGGCGACTGGGTCATGGTCGAGGGCTACCCGCACGAACTGACCGGCCGCAGGGCCCTGTCCAGGGGGTGGCGACGAGGGTGCGTTCCACGGCTATGGCCGCCCGGTGCCCGGACGGTTACGCCGAGTTTCCGGGTTGCCCCGACGGAGCCTTCTACGACAGCAAGCTCCGGCAGTACCTGTTGCCGTATGAGGTGGTGCGCACGGCCAACGATCCGGAGCAACTGGTGCTGGAATTCCTCGAGTTCACCTACGTTGCGGCGGCGGATCTGGCGGGATGGGACCGCGAGGCGCTCGAGGTCGATCCCAAGCGTTGGCACTGAAAATGCTGCCACAGCTCTAACGCATCGCCCGTCCCACCGATCCCAGCATCTGCGCGGCCTCGACAACCCTTGCCGCCATGGCATTCTCGGCCGGCTTACCCCAGGATCTCGGGTCGTAGGCCTTCTTGTTGCCGTAGCCACCGTCGACCTTGAGCACCTGGTCGTAGTGGGAGATCATGTGGCCGGCGATGGACCGGGTGAACGCATATTGAGTGTCGGTGTCGACGTTCATCTTGACGACGCCGCTGGCGACGGCCGACGCGATGTCCTCGGCGCTCGACCCCGACCCACCGTGGAAGACGAGGTCGAATGGCTTGGCCCTGCCGGTTTCACCACCGATGACGGTCTGGATCTCCTCGAGGATCTCCGGGCGCAGGTGCACCGATTCCGGATGGTAGACGCCGTGCACGTTGCCGAAGGTCAGCGCGGTGAGGTAGCGACCGCGCTCTCCGGTGCCCAGCGCCTGCACGGTGGCGCGCGCGTCGTCGACGGTGGAGTACAGCTTGTCGTTGATCTCGTGGGACACGCCGTCCTCCTCGCCGCCGATCACACCGACCTCGATCTCCAGCAGCGTGTTCGCTTCCACCGACGCCTCCAGCAGGCCTTCGGCGATGCGGAGGTTCTCGGCGAGCGGCACCGCGGATCCGTCCCACATGTGCGATTGGTACAGCGGATCCAGCCCACGACTGCGCCGCTCCGTCGCGTCGGCGATCAGCGGCCGGACCCAGTCGTCGAGATTCTCTGCGGGGCAGTGATCGGTGTGCAGAGCGACGGTCACCGGATAGTGCTGCGCGACCTCGTGCGCGTAGAGCGCCAGCGCCTTGGACCCCGCGAAGCGGTTCTGCACCGCATTGCCCGACAGGTAGAGCGCGGTGCCCAGTGACACCTGGATGATGCCGTCGCTGTCGGCCTCGGCGAACCCCTGCAGGGCGGCGTTGAGGGTCTGTGAGCTGGTCACGTTGATGGCCGGATACGCGAACCCGCCCTCCTTGGCGCGATCCAGCATCGCCACATAGTGCTCAGGGGTTGCAATCGGCATGATCGACAGTCCTATCGGTGGTTATGTGCATCCGCACGAGTTGCGGTGGTGGAGGGTCGTGGGCACGCGAATCTGCTGCGGCGCGTCATCGCTTCCGTGGATGCGGCGCAGCAGCAACTCGACCGCGGTGACACCGATCGTCTCGACGTCCTGTGCCGCGGCAGTGAGCCTGGGCGCGAAGAGATCCGACCATTCGAAGTCGTCGTAACACGTGAACGCCACCTCACCCGGTATCGACAAGCCGAGTCTGCGAAGGGCTTTGAGCGTTCCAATGGTCATGGCATTGTTCAGGGACACCAGTGCGGTGGGTCGGTCGGGGCGCGACATCAAGGCCTGCACCGCATGCTCGGCTACGTCGGTGGTTGGAACTACCGCCGAGGACCAGCTCGGGGTCCACGGCGATACCACGATCGGCCAGTGCCGCGCAGTAGCCGTCGAATCGCTCGATGGTACAGGAGATCCTGGGCGGGCGTCGTGCGATCGACAATGCGGCGAGCGCCCGAGCCTACGAGCGAGGCACGCTCCTCGATCGTCGCCGGAGGAGAAAGTTCTCCGGGCCGACCTATCGCACCCGGCGTCGACCCGCGGTCGATCAGGACGAGCAGGGTTCCGATGCGGGTGATCTCGGAGCAGGGGTGACCCGCTCCGGATCCAGCCGGGGGGCGCCACGATCATCCCGTCGACCTGGCGGTCCAGCAGCGAACCGGTCACGCGCTGCTCCGAGGTCGTGATCATCATGGGAGTCGCCGCGATCAGGGACGTACCCGGCATCCGACAGGGCGCGCTCCACGGCGTGCACCAGGTTGCCGAGGTACGGAGTTGGTCAACAGCGGTGGTGGAGGAGTCCGGACCGTGTGCGTGCGACCGGCCGCGAGCGATCGGGCGAGCACCCGTTGCGGCGGTATCCGATTTCCTCGATGGCCGCCTCGACGCGCAGGCGGGTGGCGGTGTTGACCTTGCGGGTGCCGTTGAGCACATGCGAGACCGTGGACGGCGAGACGCCGGCGATCCGGGCGACATCGCCCATGGTCGTCATCGGAGGCGCACGATGCGGTCCGCGCGGCCAGCGGTCGACTCGATCAACTGGGCGTTGCGCTCGTCGGATCCGAGGGCCCAGAACTTCGCTTCTGCCGCGGACTTTCCGTACGCCTCGTGCCGGCGCACGAGCCGGGCATGCCGAATGTCGGTGTCGGGGGCGAGGAACCACACCTCGTCAATATGGGACCGCGCCGCGGGCCACGCGTCAGACTCCAGCAGCAGGTAGTTGCCCTCGGTGACCACGAGCGGCACCGCAGCTGGGACGGGAATGGAGGAACCGATCGACTCTTCGATCTCACGCCGGAACCGCGGGGCGTAGATGACGGGGTCGTCCCGGCGCTGGGCCCGCAGGCTCGAGATCAGCCGCGCGTACCCACCGTCGTCGAAGGTGTCGTGCGCACCCTTGCGGTTCCAGGGCGCCCCAGGTCGATCAGGACCTCGTTGGCCAGATGGAAGCCATCCATGGGCACCAGAACGGCGACCTCGGGGCCCAGTGCGGTGACGAGTTGCTCGGCGACGGTGGACTTCCCGGCCCCGGGGCGCCGGTCAGTCCGAGGATGCGGCGTTCGCCGGGCACGACGAGGCCTCTGGCCGACTCGACCAGTTGGTCCAGGGTGGCGTCCTGCACGTCCTGCTCGAAGGTCACCATTCTCGCTTTCGGGTTTGTGCTGTGTAAAGGTCGCCGGGGAGTTGGTCCAGCCATGCCCGCGGGCCGACTATCGAACACCGTAGTGCCGCCACCCGGGCGGAGCGATCGATGCGTTCGGTGATGCCGCTCGCGCTCTGAGCCAGGTAATACGAGTACGCACCGTGGAAGGCGTCGCCGGCGCCCAACGTGTCGACCACCCTGATCCGTGGCACCGGCACGGATCCAGATCTGCCGTCCGACCACCACCGCACGGGCTCGCCGCCGTGCGTGGTGACAACGGTGCGGACACCGCCGCGCACCAACGCCGCGGCGGTGGATTCCGGACCGTCGGCGCCCGGAACCCGGAAGTCGTTGGAGCACACCATGTCCGTCGCGTGCGGGATGATATCGGTCATCACCGGTTTCCAGCGACCGGCGTCGACGACGAGGGTGACCGCCCGTGCTGCCGCGTGCCGGGCAGCGTCGCGGGCGATCAGCGGGTGGTGTCCGTCGACGAGCACCACGTCGGCATCCTTGATCGCCTCGCCCAGCTCCGCCGGTGGCGACGCGTCGGAGGTCACCGCGTCCAGCGAGACCACCGAGCGGTCGCCGGTCGATTCGACGACCGACACGGCGGAGACGGGTACCGCGCGGTGGGTGCCCGCCGCAGCGTCGACCACGCGCACCCCGTGTCCGGCGAGATCGGCCCGGATCAGGTCGGCGACCGGATCGTCACCGAGAGCACTCACCAGGGTTGCGTCCCCGCCCAGTGCCGCAAAGGTGACGGCCGCGTTGGCCGCCGGCCCGCCGGCCGACACGAACTGTGCCGTTGACGTGATCTTCTCATTCACCGCAGGCGCTTTCGCGATCCGGTGAATCACGTCCAGCGTTGCCAATCCCACGAAGACCCCGACGGGGGCCTTCTCAGATACCGGCGCGTTCCTCATCGGTCGGCTCCTCCGCACCCGTCATGAGCGCGACCACCTCGGACATCGAGCGCTTCTTGGGATCGACGACACCGGCACGCTTGCCGAGTCGGTGGATGTGGATCCGGTCGGCCACCTCGAACACGTGCGGCATGTCGTGGCTGATGAGCACCACCGGGATACCGCGGTCGCGGATCGACCGGATCAGGTCTATCACCTGTCCCGACTCGCGCACGCCGAGAGCGGCCGTGGGCTCGTCCATGATGATCACGCCGCGGCCGAAGGCGGCGGCCCGCGCCACCGCGACACCTTGTCGCTGCCCACCCGACAGCGTCTCCACGGCCTGGTTCACCGACTTGATGCCGATCTTCAGGTCGGCGAGGTGCTGCGCGGCCTCCTGCCGCATTCTCGGCATGTCCAGCCGGCGGAAGATGTTGCCCGCAATACCTTTACGCCGCATCTCACGCCCGAGGTAGAGATTCGATGCGATATCGAGGGCCGGTATCACCGCGAGATCCTGGTACACCGTTTCGATGCCGGCGGCCCTGGCGTCCCGGGTGTTCCTGAACGACATGGGTGTTCCGTTCATCAGGATCTGCCCGGCGTCCGGTACCACCGCGCCGGCCAGCGCCTTGATCAGGCTCGACTTTCCGGCACCGTTGTCGCCGATGACGGCGAGGACCTCACCCTCGAGCAGCGCGAAGTCCGCGCCGTTGATCGCCGTCACGCTGCCGTACTTCTTGACCAGGCCGCGGGCCTCCAGCACCGGGGTGCCGCTCGTCGCGATCGTCACTGTGACCTCCTGCGCGCGAACTGATCCACGGCGACCGCGACGATCACGAGAATTCCGGTCGCGATGTTCTGGTAGAGACTGTCGACACCGGCCTGGGTGAGGCCGTTGCGGAGCACCCCGACGATGAGCGTGCCGACCAGGGTTCCGCCGACGCCGCCGCGCCCACCGAACAAGCTGGTCCCGCCGATGACGACCGCGGTGATCGACTCGAGATTGGCGTTCTGGTAGGCGTTCGGATCGGCGTTGGGGATGCGCCCGAGCGCGGCCCACGCGGCGATTGCCGCGATCACGCCCGTGGTGATGTACACCGACAGCAGCACCCGCCCGGATTTGATGCCGGACAGCATCGACGCCTGCGGGTTGCCGCCGACCGCATAAACGTGTTTACCCCAAGATGTTTGGGACAACGCGTACCACATGACGAGGTAGACCAGCAGCATCGCGACCACACCGTAGGTGGTCGAGAACGAGCCGACGCGGAAGGACGTGCCCAGGAAGGTGAGCGGGCCCTGCTCCACGCGGTAGGTCTCGGAACCGGCGAGCAGCCGGGTCGCCGCCTGGATCGCGGTGAACGTGCCCAGCGTGACAATGAACGGTGGTAACCGCAGCATCGTGACCAGCCCGCCGTTGATCGCACCGAACGCCACGCGCACACCGCCAGCGTGGCCCCCAGTGCCACGAAAGGCCCATTGGCGCCGGCAGTCTGGGCCATCACGATGCTGCCGAAGACGGCGACCGCGCCGATGGACAGATCGATACCGGAGGTGAGGATGATCAAGGTCTGGCCGACGGCAAGGATGCCGACGACCACCGACTGTTGCAGGATCAGCGAGACGTTCTGCGGATTGAGGAACGAATCCGAGACCGCGCTGAAGATGACGATCGCCAGCAGGAGTGCGACCATCGGGCCGAGCAACGGTTCACGCAGGATGCTGCCCGCGTTGAACCGGCTCGATACCGAGGGCCTTGCCGCAGAAGGAGCCGTCGCGGGAGCGCCGGTGCTCATGGCCGGGCTCAGCCCCAGCAGTTCTGTTCGGCCCAGGCGGTGTCCTTGGAGTCGAGGCCGGCGACGGGCTTGTCGGTGATGAGCTCCGAGCCGGTGTCGTTGAATCCGCTCGGCTTGGTGCCGTCGGTGGCGAACTTGACCACGGCCTGCACGCCTTGTTCGGCCATCTTCGCCGGGAACTGCATCACCGTCGCGCCGATCTTGCCGGACTTCACATCGGCCACGCCGGTGCAGCTGCCGTCGATCGACCCGATGGTGATCTGGTCGGCGCGCCCGGCGGACTGGATGGCCTGATACGCACCGGCGGCCGCGGGCTCGTTGATGGTGTAGAGCGCGTTGATGCCCGGTGCGCGCTGCAGGATGTTCTCCATGGCGGTCTGGGCCTTGGTCTGGTCTCCGTTGGTGTTCTCCTGGCCGACGATCTCCGGCGAACCCTCGGTGATGCCGAAGCCCTCCAGGAATCCGTCGTGCCGGAAGGTGTCGACGGTGCCGCCGGGGGTGCCGTCGAGCATCACGATCTGGGGCGGCGCGTCGCCAAGGGCGGCTTTCACCCATTTGCCCTGGCTGACGCCGGCGGCCAAGTTGTCCGTGGCGAACGTCGCGTCGACGGCGTCCTCGGGGTCGGTCGCGGTGTCGAGCGCGATGACCACGACACCGGCATCGCGGGCCTTCTTGATCGCGTCGAGCACCCCGGTGGAGGAGTTCGGGGTGATCAGGATGCCCTTGACGCCCTGGCCGACCATGTTCTCGATGGCCGCGACCTGGCCCTCGTTGTCGCCATCAAAAGCGCCTGCAAGCGCCACCAGTTCGGCGCCGTCCTTGTCGGCCTGCGCCTTGGCGGCCTCACGCAACTTCACGAAGAACGGATTCGAATCGGTCTTGGTGATCAGTCCGACCTTGATGGCGTCCGAATCCGATCCGCCGCAGGCCGTCAGACCCAGAACCAGCGAGCCGGCCATGAGAACCGTCCCGACCGCGTGCGTGCTGCGCTTCCCGAAC
>JAXHOA010000070.1:0-16816 GCA_034520035.1 Mycobacterium sp.
CGGAAAGCTGGACGTTCTCCCGTCGCAATACCGCGAGTTCTTCGTGGAGCGGAGCGAGGTGGGGTTCGAGGTCCGCGGCACTGAAGCGGATGGTGATGTGCTGGGGACAGTTCCAGTCATAGGCCTCGACGGTGATCAGGACGACACGCTCGACCACGGCGTCGTAGCCCGGATCGGCGAAGGCCTCGAGCAAGGCTGGATCATCCTCGGCGTCGACCACCCGCGCATGGCCGAAGATCTTCAGCCGGCGCCGGTGGACGTAGTCGACGGCGATCAGCGCGACCCGGTCATTTCCGCTGAGATTGCCGGTGCTGATGTATTGCAGGTTGCCGCGAAAGTCGGCCCACCCGATGGTGTTGTCATCGACGGCACGCAGGAAACCGGCGGGGCCGCCGCGAAAGCTGAACGTAGGGCCATCCGGTCGCGCCGACCGACGCCAGATAGAAGCTGTCCCGCTCGGCGAGATAGTCCTTCTCGTCATCGGTCAGCGCGTCCGGCACCGGGCGCGGGCCGTTCCCTGGACACGTTTTCGATCGTAGAAGCCGTCGCTGCCGTAGCGGTGCTGAACATCGCGCACCGCATCGGTGAACGCGATCGCGCCGTAGTGCTTGCTCACCCGTCCATGAAAGCACGCGCACGCAGGGGCGGCGGTTGCGCGTCGAGTTGGCGCGGAATGGACACCTACCGGGCACGAATACGCTATTTCTCTTGTGCATCAACCTCATAGAGTCGGGGTTCCCCCACGATACGAGGAATTGATGAACGCCTTCGGCACGCGCTATCACACTGTCACCGTCGACGGACTGGACGTCTTCTACCGAGAGGCCGGTGACCCCGCCAACCCGACGATTCTGCTGCTGCACGGTTTCCCGTCCAGCTCACACATGTTCCGGAATCTGATCAGTTCACTGAGCGACCGGTTCCACCTGGTCGCTCCCGACCACATCGGGTCTTCGGGCGATCTAGCGTCACCATCGCCTGCCGAGTTCACCCAGCAGCTTCGACCGTTTGACCGGAAATCACCGGGCGGCTAAGGCTCTCCCAACTGGGTCTGCAACGCTTCGCGATCTACATCCACGCGGTCGACGGCGGCGGCCTGATCGGGCTGCGTATCGCCAGCCGCACGCCAGCGGGAAGACTGCCATCATCTCCCCCAGCGGCAACGCCTACCGCGAGGGCTTCGCCAATCGTTCTGGGGAATCTTGCCTGCGCCCACGCCATAGATCGAGCGGGCAAAACGAGGTGCTGGTGTTCGCGAATACTTCACCGCGGCAACAACATCAGGCAGTACGTGTACGGAATGCTGCGCCGACCGGCTCGACCGACATCGCCCCTGACGCCTTGGCTACAGCTGGATCAGGCTTTGGCTTCGACCGCGATTTGCAAATGACCTCATTCAGCTGCAACTGTTCTGCAGATTGCCGAAGTTCAACCTCGACGGTTACCCGGGATCGCTGGTGAAGGCCTTCCGCCCCCACCAGCCACCACTGCTCGTGACATGGGGCAAGAACGATGAGATTTTCGGCGTAGCAGGTGCGGGAAAATACCTGAAGGGACCTTCCCAACGGGGAGTACCACCTGCTCGACACGGGTCATTTCGCCCTGGAGATGGCCGGCGACGAGATCAGCGGATACATCCGCGACTTCCTGCTCCGGCTCGATCTGCACGGCTGAGCGTCGATGGGCAACTGGCTGCTGACGTCGGGCACCTCCAGACGGAGAGCGCACTCGACGAGACCGCCGCGCTGATCATGAGGTTCTCTTTGTTCGCAGGGGGCTGAGTCGATGGCCGACGCTGTGAGTCTCGATGTATTCGCCTGGGGTGGAACCGAAGCGAGCGCGAAATTCTTTGGATGGCGGGCGGACAGGCTCTGATATCCTGACGCGTCGGGCCACATCGGTCACACCGCGTCGACCGTGCCCGAAAAGGTGTCGCGCCCGGAGCAGGCGCTGATCCTCGACGAACTGGGTGTGGCGATTGCCCGGTCACCTCGCGAAACACCCGCGAGAACGCGGACGGCCTTAGATTGACTTGTCGGCCAGTTCGTTCACCGTCAGCGGTTCTGCGAGGTGGGCGGCGATGTACTCGATCGCTGCGGCGATGGAATTGGTGGTGGGCCTGCCGGGCGGCAATACGCACCGCGCTCGCGGTCTGGTCGCGTTGCAACACCAGATACACCATCTCCTGCAGGTACAGCGGACTCAGGACCCGCCGGTCGGAGACCGACGACAGCGAGCGCAGGAATCGCACGACGCTGCTCATCAGCGCACCGTCGACCACGGACTCCACACTACCGCCGCCGCCGTCGCCGGTCTCGAAGTTCCTGTCGCACAGCATCATGCTGGAGCCGCCACCTGGCTGACGAGTTGCGGGTCCACGTCCAGCCTGGAAGCACAGGACCGGCTGCGCGACGGACGTGCCTGGAACGGCCGGCGAGCCACCATGCGTAGCCATTCCCCGATCACCACACACCCGATGGTGTCGTTGCTGGTCTCTTCCGCCACGATGCCGATCGAGATGGTTCTCGTGTTGTCCCGACGTGGTTCAGTCGACCCGGAGTTTAGGTAGAAGTGGTCAGGCCCGGCCACACGCCTGCGTTGGCGCCTCCTCAGCTTTCGCGTGCGCTCCCAGTTCCGCGACAAGGTCGCCCGATGTCACCTGGTACTGGATGGAAAAAGCGGCTGTCATCGCACGCTCCATCCGCTCTTCTGCGTCGCCGACTCGTCTCGCGACTCTCCCACTGTAGCGTGACTATAGTGAGCAACAATCACTTCATCAAGTGGCCGTTGGGTTAAGTTGCTTGAGTGCTTGTTCAGCCCTCTGATAATCTCGGGCGGCTATGAACTGCCAGGCCGACCCCCGATGACGTCGAAAGACACCAGGTCTGGGGCGCGGCGCTCCCGGCGCGAGGAGTATGCCGAACAAACCCGCCGGGACGTCGTCGATGCGGCCCGGTCGTTGTTCGCGCAGCGCGGCTACTTCGCCACGACCGTCAGCGATATCGCCGCGGCCGCCCGAGTGTCAGCCGGCACCGTGTATCAGCAGTGCGGTGGAAAGCAGGGATTGCTGCGCACGCTGATGGACTCGTGGACAACGGCCCCCCTGGTGCAGGAGACACTCGATGCGGTCAATGCCGCCGACACCCTCGACGAAGCCCTGCGGGTTCTCGCGGATTCCTATCTGGAGTTCTGGCGGCAGTTCGACGATATCGTCCAGCTCGTCGCGGCGACCGCCGCTCACGACCCCGAAGCCACCGAGGCGTTGACCCAGGCGATCATCCGCCATCGCACCGGCAAGTATGCACGAAATCGCCCGAAAGATAAGAGGGGATTGGGAACTTTTAGCCGGCTCGTTCAGCGATGACGACTTTGCCGATATCACCCTCTACCACTACGGCCCACAGAACGGCTATCACTTCACCGTCAGCGTGCTCGGCTGGACCGAAGAGCGGGCCCGGGATTTCCTCAGCGCCCAATTCGCACACTCGCTCCACGAAATGGCCACACCTACGGCGTAGCAGGCACGCCGGGCGGACGGTTGGCGCGAGGCTGGGTGGGGTACTCCGTCCCGTCACCCAATCACCCGATCGTGAGGATGTCCATGAGCAGGACGAGCCAGCGCGATCTGGGCTGTTCCGGCAGTCCGATCGAGGACGAGTTGGAGGATGCCTTCAACCGAATTATGGTCGACGAAGGTACTCAGCGCCTGCACCGCAGCTGGCGTGAGGTGCTGCTCACCGGATTCTTCGGTGGCACCGAGGTGGCGATGGGAGTGCTCGCGTACCTCCTCGGTGCTGCACGCGACCGGTGATCACCTGCTTGCCGGGCTCGCGTTCTCGATCGGTTTCCTGGCCCTGCTGCTCGGCCGCAGCGAACTGTTCACCGAGGGCTTCCTCATCCCGATCACCACCGTGGCCGCGAAAAGGGCCAGTGGCCGACAGCTGATGAAACTCTGGAGTGGCACCCTGGTCGCCAATCTCGCCGGCGGATGGGTGCTGATGTGGCTGATCATGCGGGCGTTCCCCAAGCTGCACGAACAGACCGTCGAGTCGGCCTCGCACTTCGTCACAGCCCCGGTATCGGTGGAGACGGTGGCGTTGTCTCTGCTCGGCGGGATGGCGATCACGCTGATGACCCGTATGCAGCACGGCACCGATTCGGTGTTCGGCAAGATCGCGGCCGCCGTGGCCGGCGCCTTCCTGCTCGCCGGCCTGCAGATGTTCCACTCCATCCTGGATTCGCTGCTGATCTTCGGGGCGCTGAGCACCGGCGAGGTCCCGTTCGGATATCTCGACTGGCTCGGCTGGTTTGGCTACGTGCTGGTCGGCAACGTCGCCGGCGGCCTCGGCCTGGTCACGCTGCTGCGGCTGTTGCGCAGCAAGGACCGCATCGAGGAGGAGCGCACGGAGGCCAGGCGTGGAAATCCGCCGAGCGGGGCATCCTCCGACGATGAATGACAACACTGCAGCGCCGAAGCACCGGGGCGTGCCCAAAGACGCCACCGAGGTCACCGAGGAGCAGGCCGAACAGCAGGAGCAGCACGAGCACCGCAACGACGATCCGGACGCGCCCGGTCGGCATCAGGACCGCCGCCAGATCGCTGACGAGACGTAGCGGTCGGCGCAAGAATCTCTTGTCAAGGGTTGGGGCCGCGGGTAGGTTCACTCCCAGATAGAACGATCTATCTAGTCGGTGGGCACCCGCCCTTCACCGTTGCCGGAGATGACCTGTGACCGCACCGCCGCCGCCACCGGCGAACCCCAACTGGCCTCCGCCCGCCCATCCGGCGCCGTACCCGCAGCCGGCCTGGGTGCTGCCCACGTCCGGCTACACGCCCTGGGCTCGTCGCGCGCTGGCGCTCGGGATCGAGCAACCCGCGATCTTCTTTGTGGTCATCCCGATCTACCTGCTGTGGAACTTCGGCCACCGGCAGGGCAAGAGCGGTTCGAGCCTCGGGAAGGCGGTACTCAAGTTCAAGGTGGTCAGCGAGAAGACCTGGCAACCGATCGGGTTCTGGGCTTCGGTCGGGCGGCTTGCCGCGCACTATGTCGACCAGCTGCCCTGTTTCGTGGGATTCCTGTGGCCCCTGTGGGACGCCAAGCGCCAGACATTGGCCGACAAGATCATGAGTACCGTATGCGTGCCCCTGCGCTGAGATTGCCTGGCAAGCATGGGCTTTCGTTGGTCGTTGGCGCCTTGGTACTGGCGAGCGTGACAAGCTGCACGATCGCAGATCCGGCACCCGACCAGACGTCGTCGTCAACCGAGCGCCGGTCATGCCCGGCAGATTTCTTGGGCGAGCTGGACGGATGCGCTACGGACCGGCCTCGTCGACATCGGCGGCGTCAGCGCCCGACCGCTGGCGGCAGGTCCCGCAGGAGAGGTCGTCGCCGTCCGCGACAACGGCCGCACCCGGGACGTGGTGCTGATAGCGGCCGACGGCCACCCGAAAACACTGCACGCCGTACCGAATCCCGATCAGGACGACGTTCAGCTGGCGTCCGTGGACGACCGCTGGGTCGTCATCGGTGTGGGACATGCGCCACGCGGCGCGAACGGGATCATCCCTGCGGTCGAGCGCATCGACGTCATCGACCGCCGCGATGGGCAGTTGCGCACGATCGCCCAGACCACCGAGGAGAACCGCCGTTCCGGAATGCTGACCATCGACTCCGTGGCCCTGTACCAGGGCACCGTGTACTGGATCACCCATGACACGTTCGCCTCGAACAACGGCGTCCTGAGGTCCTTCGATCTCGCCAACGGCTCCGGCGCCGAGGTCGCCACGGGATCCATGGCGCACGTCCGCACCACTGCGGCGGGTCTCACCTGGGATGTCGGCTGGGGTCCCGAGGGCACCACCTCCGAGGTGAAGCTCGCAGCGGCCTTGCCGGCCGAGGTCGCCGAGGCTGTGGGCGCCGGATCGGACCGACTCACCCTCGCCACCGACGGTGAGGTGTACGCGTGGCGCGACAGCGCCACCGGCCTGTCGTGGTGGTCCCCGGAATCCGGGCTGGTGCGCGTCACCGGCGATGTCGGCGGGAGGGAGGCTCGGCTGCCCGACATCTGGGTGGCCGGACCCCTCGTGGTGATCGATGCGGGTCACGCGGCCACCGTCGTCGACGTGCGGTCGGGGACGTGTTGGTCGGCTTGCCGGTACCGGTGGTGGACGTGGACGGCGGCACCATGGCGGTGGCATCGCCGTGGTCTCCGGGAGGAGGCAAGCTCGAGCCCACGATGCCGGTCGTGATACGCACCGTCGCGCTGCCGCCGTTGGGGTGCTGAGCCGCACCTTCACAGTTTCGTGAGCGGCTCGCCGTCCCGACACTCAGATCGCGGCATTCCCTCCGACTCATCGATAGGCTCGCGTGGGGATGTCGGGTCAGCCGACTACCATCTCTCCGGCAATCCCCACCCGGCCCAGACGGAGAAAACGAGCAGTGAGTTACAACGCCGCAGACATCACCGAAGCTCGACGATGTCCAGCACACGCGCCTGCGGCTGGCGGTGAACCTGGGCCTCGATGTGCTCAACACCGCCTTGCGCGAGTTGGTCGACAACGCCATCGAAAGAGGTCGCCGATCCCAGCCACGGCGGGTCCTCCGTCACCATCACCCTACACACCGACGGATCTGTCAGCGTCGCCGACGACAGCCGCGGCCTGCCCATCGACTCCGACCCGACCACTGGCCAGAACGGCATCGTCAAGACCCTGGGCACCGCGCGTGCGTGTGGGGGTCTCTCCGCGCATTCCGACGCCACCAGCACCGGTGGCGGCCATGGATGGAATCGGCGCCGCGGCGGTGGTGTTCATCTCTGCGCGTACCGACGTGACGGTGCGCCGCTGTGGCCCAGGCCTACCTGCAGAGCTTCGGCGCGGGCTGTACTCCGGTTCGTTCGAAGGCAACGAGTTCGACCCGGACGCGCCGTTCCTACCCGCGCCGACAACCAGAAGCTGCGCGGCTTCGGTAACCACAAGCCGGACGCGCACGGCACCACGGTGCGCGTCCTGTTCGACCCGGTCGTGGTGCCGAACTCGACCGTGGACGTCGCTGAGGTGCTGCTGCGTGCGCACGCCTCGCCGCGCGGATGTCCCCCGGTGTGCACCTGACGGTGGTCGACGAAGGCTGGCCCGGCCAAGAGGTGCCTGCCGGCATTGCTCGAACCGTTCGGCGGCCCGTGGGGAAGCGACACCCTGCTGGACCTGATGTGTACCGCGGCGGGCACGCCCCTGCCCGGTGTCCGCGCCGTCGTGGAGGGCCGGGGCGAGTACACCACCGGCCGCGGTCCCACGCCGTTCCGCTGGTCCTTGACGGCCGGACCGGCCGAACCCGCCACCATCGCCGCGTTCTGCAACACCGTGCGCACCCCGGGCGGCGGGTCTCACCTGACGGCCGCGATGAAGGGGCTGTCCGAAGCACTAGCCGACCGCGCCTCCCGGATTCGTGATCTCGGCCTGGCCAAGGTGAGGACGGCCCGGAGCCGAGGATTGTGGCCGTGACCGCACTGGCCGTCGACACCCGCGCCCCCGACGTGGCATGGGACTCGCAGGCCAAGACCGCGGTGTCCTCACGATCGCTCAACCTGGCCATGGCCCCGGATGTGGCGCGCAGCGTCACCATCTGGGCAGCCAATCCGGGCAACGGCGACGCCGTGTCGCTGTGGACAAGCTGGCCCTGGAATCGGCGCGGGCACGACGCAGCGCCGAGGGCGCCAAGGCCCGGTCCCGGGCGGCGTCGAAGGCCGAGGGGCTGGGCACCAACCTGTCACTCCCGCCGAAGCTGCTGCCCAGCCGGGAGACCGGACGCGGGTCGGGCGCCGAATTGTTCCTGTGCGAGGGCGACTCGGCTCTGGGCACCATCAAGGCGGCCCGCGACGCCACGTTCCAGGCCGCCTTCCCACTGAAAGGTAAGCCGCCCAACGTCTATGGGTTCACCGTCAACAAGGCGCGGGTCAAGGACGAATTCGATTCGATCGAACGCATCCTGGGCTGCGGGGTGCGTGAGCACTGCGACCCCGAGCAGTGCCGCTATGACCGCATCCTGTTCGCCTCCGACGCCGACCCCGACGGCGGCAACATCAACTCCAGCCTGATCTCGATGTTTCTGGACTTCTACCGGCCACTGGTGGAAGCCGGAATGGCTCTACGTGACGCTGCCACCGCTGTTCGTGGTCAAAGACGGCAACGAGCGCATCTACTGCCAAGACGAATCCGAGCGTGATACCGCGGTAGCTCAGCTGAAGGCCACGTCCAAACGCAAAGTGGAAGTGCAACGCAACAAGGGTCTTGGCGAGATGGACGCCGATGACTTCTGGAACACCGTGCTGGATCCGCAGCGGCGCACCGTGATTCGGGTACACCTCGACGACGGTGATGCCAAGCTGCACCACACCCTGTTCGGCGGGCCACCGGAGGGCCGACGTACCTGGATGGCCGATATCGCCGCCCGTGTCGATACCGCCGCGCTGGACTTGAGCTAGGAAGAAGATCGTGACCGCCACCCTGGATGTTCCTGAGCAGAACCAAGATCTGGTGCTCGACCAGAGCGCCGATGACTACTGGAACCACTACCAGCTGACGTTCGCGCTCTACAGCGTCAGCGACCGCGCCATCCCGTCGGCGTTCGACGGGCTCAAACCCGGCCAGCGACGCCTGCTCTACCAGATGCACGACTCGAGGCTGCTGCCCGGCAACAAACCGCAGAAATCCTCGAAGGTGTGCTCGGCGGTCACCGGAAACCTGCACCCGCACGGCGGCGCGTCCATGTACGGGGCCGCGGCGCTGATGGCCGCGGAGTTCCAGCGCGTCAAGGTGATTGACGGACAGGGCGCTTTCCCCCGCATCCAGGGCGACATTCCCGCCGCCGACCGGTACACCGAGATGCGGTTGTCGGCGCCCGGGGCCGCGCTGACCGCCGAACTCGATGACCACGCCGTACCGATGGTCTCGACGTTCGACGGCGAATGGGTCGAACCGACCATGCTGCCGGCCCAGTGGCCGGTGCTGCTGTGCAACGGTGCCGTCGGCATCGCCGAGGGCTGGGCCACCAAGGTGCCCGCACACAATCCGCGGGAGATCATGGCCGCCTGCCGGGCGCTACTGGCGCGGCCGAACACGACCGACGACACCTTGATGAAGCTCATTCCGGGCCCCGACTGGGGATGCGGGTCCACCGTGGTGGGCACCGCGGGGCTTCGGGAGTACATCACCACCGGACGCGGGCAGCTCACGGTACGCGGCACTGTGTCGGTGGACGGCAAGAACGTCATCGTCACCGAGCTGCCGCCCGGGGTCGCGAGCAACACTGTGCAGGAACGCATCCGGGCGCTGGTCGAATCCGGGGAGATGTCGGGGGTGGCCGACATGTCGGACCTGACCGACCGTCGCAACGGGCTGCGCATCGTGGTCACCGCCAAGCGCGGACACAGCGCCGAGACGATCCGAGACCAGTTGCTCGCGCTGACGCCGCTGGAATCGACCTTCGCGGCCAGCCTGGTCGCGCTCGACGAGGACCGGGTGCCGCGCTGGTGGACGGTGCGGGAACTGATCGGCGCGTTCCTGCACCTGCGCGACTCGGTGGTGTTGCGCCGCAGCGAATACCGGCTGGAGAAGGTGACCGCGCGACGGCACCTGGTCGCCGGTCTGATGACCATTCACTTGGACATCGACGCCGCGGTCGCGGTGATCCGTAACTCCGATACCGTCGACGATGCCCGCCGCGGCCTGCAGGACCGTTTCACGATCGACGAGGAACAGGCCAATTACGTTCTTGCGCTGCAGCTTCGGCGGCTCACCAAGCTCGACGTCATCGAGCTGCAGGCCGAAGCGGACAAGCTGGACGCCGAGTTCATCGAGCTGACCGAGCTGGTGACCAACCCCGATGCCCGCCGCACGGTGATCGACAAGGAGCTGGTGGAGACCGCCAAACTGTTCAAGGGGCCCGAGTTCGACCGGCGTACCGTCCTGGACCCCGACGCAGCACCCGTGACCGCCGGCGCCGACGACGACGGGCCCCGCGAGAAGAAGGTCAACGCCGCCTGGCGTCTCGATGACCGCGGCGTGTTCTCCGACAGCCACGGCGAACTGCTCAGCTCAGGGCTGGGCTGGGCGGTGTGGACCGACGGGCGGATCAAGTTCACCAACGGCAACGGCCTGCCCTACAAGATCCGCGATATCCCGGTGGCACCGGATATCACCGGGCTGCTGGCATCGGGTGTGCTGGCCGACGGCTACCACCTGGCACTGGTGACGCGCCGCGGGAAGGTATTGCGGATCGACCCGACGGCGGTGAATCCGCAAGGCGCAGCGGGTAACGGCGTGGCGGGAGTGAAGCTCGCCGCAGAAGACGACGCGGTGATCGCGGCGCTGCCGGTGTCGTGCGGCAACGGTGAAGCGATCCTGTCGATCTCCGAAAAGGCCTGGAAGGTCACAGAAGTTGCCGACATTCCGGTGAAGGGCCGGGGCGGGGCCGGCGTCGGTTTCCACCCCCTCGTCAACGGTGAGACCGCGCTGATATCGGCGGCCATCTCGGCGACCGGCTTCGTACGCGGGAAGCGGTCGGTGCGGGCGGAGAAACGCGCCAAGGCATCGGTCAAGGGATCCGGGACGGACGTGACCCCGGCGGAGTAGCGAATGCTCGCCGTCAACCTCCGAGAATGATTCCGGTCAGCCAGACCAGCGCGGCACTGCAGGCTTCGTCCGCCTCCTCCAAGGATTGCGTGCTGGTCAGGAACGCCAGCCGAAGGCCGTCGACGGCGGCCACCACGATCTGTCCCGCCAGCGTGGGCTCGGGTGCGCCGAGTACGCCAAACAGGTGGGCGAAGAGCTCGTTGGTCTCGTCCTGCCAGGCGCCGACCTCGTCGCGCATGGACGGCTTGGCCACGGCATACAGTTGCAGTTCGTACTGGGCACGCATGTAGACCCGGCCACGCGGTTCGGACACCATGACCTGGCGCAGCCACTCGTCCACCGCGGCGCGCACCTTCGCCGGCTCGCTCTGAGCCATGGCCGCCAACCGGGCCGTGTTCGCCCTCATCTCGGCCAGCTCCGTGGTCACGGTGTGCCGGAAGGCGGCGGCGATGATGTCTTCGCGGGACGCGTAGTGGTAGGTGGTCGAGGACAGCGAGACCCCGGCCGCCTGTGCGACAGCCCGGTGCGTCAGTGCGTCGATACCCTTGAGACCGGCCACCTCGATGGCCGCGTCGACGATGTCAGCGCAGATCTGTTCCGCCGTCTTGCGGGTAGCGATCGCCCACTCTCCTACGTTCGGTACCGGGGTACCGGCGGTACAGGTGTACTTGCAGACCCTTCAGCTTACTCAGCCTTCGCCGCCGCGGGCCGCTCACACACCGGCGTGGGATCGGAAGCGCAGTTGCGGTACAAATGTACTTGCGGTACAAATGTACCTACAGGTCGCCGACACCCCGGACGGGAGACACCGTGGAGCACCTTCCGGCACGGTCGGGCCGGCGTGACCGGTCTACGGCCGAATCCGAGCTGGCCGCCCGTTTCGAGCGTGACGCCCTGCCCATGCGGGACCTGATCTTCTGCAGCGCGCTACGGATGACGCGGCATCGCGCCGACGCCGAGGACCTCACCCAAGAGGTGATGCTGAAGGCATTCCGGAGTTTTCATTTGTTCCGGCAGGGGACGAACCTGCGCGCATGGCTCTTTCGGGTGCTCACCAACACCCACATCAGCAACCATCGCCGGCGGTCGAGCCGACCCACCGAAGTGACGGCAGCCGAGTTCACCGACGGTCAACTCGCGGCCGACAGCCACTACCGGATGCGATCCGCCGAGGCGATGGCACTGGAGTCCCTGCCCGACCGCGCGGTCAGGGACGCCCTGACCGCGTTGCCCGAGAACTTTAGGATCGCGGTGTTCTATGCGGATGTCGTGGGCCTGTCCTACAAGGACATCGCCGCCGTCACCGGGACACCGGTCGGCACCGTCATGTCGCGGTTGCACCGCGGCCGCGCCCAGCTGCGCCACCTGCTCGCCGACGTCGCCACCGACCACGGCTACCGCCACGGTCCGGGGCTGAAAGCATCATGAGAGCAAGCCCGGTAGGGGCGTGGCCCAGCCCGGTATGCACATCGAGATCGAAGCCAAGGCCGCGGTCTGAGACAAGGGGAATGTCATGAGCACACCAACGATCGGGTGGCCGGCACTGCGTGTCGACGATTGGGAGCCCACGCGCCAGACGCTGCACATGTGGACCCAGATCATCGGGAAGGTGCGACTGGCGCAGGCACCGTTGCTCAACCATTGGTGGCAGGTGCCGCTCTACGTCTCACCACGTGGACTGACCACCTCGGCGATTCCGGTGGACACCAGGCTGTTCGACGTGGAACTTCCGACTTCGTCGACCATGCGCTGAAGGTCCGGGTGAGCGACGGTGGTGCCGGCTCGATCTCGTTGCGCGACCGATCGGTCGCGCAGTTTCACGACGAGGTGCTGGGCCTACTCGCCCGGCTGGGGATCGAGGTGCAGATCTCCGCCGGGCCCAACGAGGTGGACCCGGCCGTACCCTTCGCCGAGAATCTCCAGGCCGCCTATGACGCCGACGCGGTCGGCAGGTTCTGGCAGCAGCTGATCCAGGCCGACCGGGTCATCGGCCGGTTCCGGTCCCGTTTCATCGGGAAGGTCAGTCCGGTGCACTTTTTCTGGGGTTCCTTCGACCTGGCCTGCAGCCGGTTCTCCGGACGTCCCGCGCCGCCGCACCCCGGCGGGGCGCCGAACTGTGGCGACTGGGTCATGGTCGAGGGCTACTCCCACGAACTGACCAGTTGCGGTTTCTGGCCCGGGGGTGGCGACGAGGGTGCGTTCTACGCCTACGCCTACCCGGAGCCGGACGGCTACGCCGAGTACTTGAAGGGTGCCCCGACGGAGCCTTCTACGACAACAAGCTCCGGCAGTACCTGTTGCCGTACGAGGCGGTGCGCAAAGCCGGCGATCCGAGCAACTGGTGCTGGATTTCCTCCAGTTCACCTACGTTGCGGCGGCGGATCTGGCGGGAGGTGGGACCGCGAGTCGCTCGAAGTCGATCCCAAGCGTTGGCACGACACGTGATCCCGCAGATCTAACGCATTGCCCGTCCACGCCGATCCCAGCATCCGGGCCGCCTCGACAGCCCTTGCCGCCATGGCATTCTCAAACGGTAAACACCCCAGGATCTCGGGTCGTAGGCCGGCTCTTGTTGCCGTAGCCACCGTCGACCTTGAGCACCTGGTCGTAGTAGGAGATCATGTAGTAGAAGCGATGGACCAGGTGAACACGTATTGAGTGTCGGTGTCGACGTTCATCTTGACGACGCCACTGGCGACGGCCGACGCGATGTCCTCGGCGCTCGACCCCGACCCACCGTGGAAGACGAGATCGAATGGCTTGACCCTGCCGGTTTCGCCACCGACGACGATCTGGATCTCCTCGAGCAGCCTGCGGATCAAATCCGGCATGTGCGATTGGTACAGCGGATCCAGCCCGCGACTGCGCCAGGTACAGCCGCGTCGGCGATCAGCGGCCGGACCCAGTCGTCGAGATTCTCTGCGGGGCAGTGATCAGTGTTAAAAGAGGCGGTCACCGGATAGATATGCGCGACCTCGTGGGCGTAGGAGGCCAGCGCCTTGGAGCCCGCAAGCGGCTCTAAACCACATTACCGAACAGGTAGAGCGCGGTGCCAAAGACCCACCTGAAAGATGCCGTCGCTGTCGGCCTCGGCGAACCCCTGCAGGGCGGCGTTGAGGGTCTGTGGAACTGGTCACGTTGATGGCCGGATACGCGAACCCGCCCTCCTTGGCGCGATCCAGCATCGCCACATAGTGCTCAGGGGTTGCAATCGGCATGATCGACAGTCCTATCGGTGGTTAGTTAGGTGCATCCGCACGAATTGCGGTGGTGGAACGTCGTGGGCACGCGAATCTGCTGCGGCGCGTCATCGCTTCCGTGGATGCGGCGCAGCAGCAGCTCGACCGCGGTGACACCGATCGTCTCGACGTCCTGTGCCGCGGCAGTGAGCCTGGGCGCGAAGAGATCCGACCATTCGAAGTCGTCGTAACACGTGAACGCCACCTCACCCGGTATCGACAAGCCGAGTCTGCGAAGGGCTTTGAGCGTTCCAATGGTCATGGCATTGTTCAGGGACACCAGTGCGGTGGGTCGGTCGGCGCGCGACATCAAGGCGTGCACCTCACGTTCGGCCACGTCGGTGTTGGAATCACCGTCGAGGACCAGCTCGGGGTCCACGGCGATACCACGATCGGCCAGCGCCGCGCGGTAGCCATCGAATCGCTCGATGGTGGAGGAGATCCCGGCCAGGCCGCGGACGACGGCGATGCGGCGGTGCCCGAGGTCGAGCAGATGCGCGGTCAGCGACCGCGCCGAGGAGAAGTTCTCCGGACCGACCTGATCGCACCCGGCGTCGACACCGCGGTCGATCAGGACGAGCGGGGTTCCGATGCGGGTGATCTCGGGCAGGGTGACCCGCTCCGATCCGGCCGCGGGCGCCACGATCATCCCGTCGACCTGGCGGTCCAGCAGCGAACCGGTCACGCGCTGCTCCGAGGTCACATCGTCATGGGAGTCGCCGACGATCAGGACGTACCCGGCGTCCGACAGGGCGCGCTCCACGGCGTGCACCAGGCTGCCGAAGTACGGGTTGGTCAGCGCGGAGATGGAGAGTCCGACCGTGTGCGTGCGACCGGCCGCGAGCGATCGGGCGACACCGTTGCGGCGGTATCCGATTTCCTCGATGGCCGCCTCGACGCGCAGGCGGGTGGCGGTGTTGACCTTGCGGGTGCCGTTGAGCACATGCGACACCGTGGACGGCGAGACACCGGCGATACGGGCGACATCACCCATGGTCTTCATCGGAGGCGCACGATGCGGTCCGCGCGGCCGGCGGTCGATTCGATCAACTGCGCGTTGCGCTCGTCGGATCCGAGGGCCCAGAACGTCGCTTCCTGCCGGGGACTTCCGTACGCCTCGTGCCGGCGCACGAGCCGGGCATGCCGAATATCGGTGTCGGGAGCCAGGAACCACACCTGGTCGATATGGGACCGCGCCGCGGGCCACGCGTCGGACTCCAGCAGCAGGTAGTTGCCCTCGGTGACGACGAGCGGCACCGCAGCGTGGGACGGGAATGGAGGAACCGATCGACTCTTCGATCTCACGCCGGAACCGCGGGGCGTAGATGACGGGGTCGTCCCCGCGCTGGGCCCGCAGGCTCGAGATCAGCCGCGCGTACCCACCGTCGTCGAAGGTGTCGTGCGCACCCTTGCGGTTCAGGCGCCCCAGGTCGATCAGGACCTCGTTGGCCAGATGGAAGCCATCCATGGGCACCAGAACGGCGACCTCGGGGCCCAGTGCGGTGACGAGTTGCTCGGCGACGGTGGACTTCCCGGCCCCCGGGGCGCCGGTCAGTCCGAGGATGCGGCGTTCGCCGGGCACGACGAGGCCTCTGGCCGACTCGACCAGTTGGTCCAGGGTGGCGTCCTGCACGTCCTGCTCGAAGGTCACCATTCTCGCTTTCGGGTTTGTGCTGTGTAAAGGTCGCCGGGGAGTTGGTCCAGCCATGCCCGCGGGCCGACTATCGAACACCGTAGTGCCGCCACCCGGGCGGAGCGATCGATGCGTTCGGTGATGCCGCTCGCGCTCTGAGCCAGGTAATACGAGTACGCACCGTGGAAGGCGTCGCCGGCGCCCAACGTGTCGAGCACCGTGACCCGTGGCACCGGCACGGATCCGGATCTGCCGTCCGACCACCACCGCACCGGGCTCGCCGCCGTGCGTGGTGACAACGAGTGCGGACACCGCCGCGCACCAACGCCGCGGCGGTGGGAGTCCGGACCGTCGGCGCCAGGAACCCGGAAGTCGTTGGAGCACACCATGTCCGTCGCGTGCGGGATGATATCGGTCATCACGGGCTTCCAGCGTCCGGCGTCGACGACCAGGGCGACGGCCCGTGCCGCCGCGTGCCGGGCGGCGTCGCGGGCGATCAGCGGGTGGTGCCCGTCGACGAGCACCACGTCGGCATCCTTGATCAGCCTCGCCCAGCGCCGCCGGTGGCGACGTCGGAGGTCACCGCGTCCAGCGAGACAGCCGAGCCGGTCGCCGGTCGATTCGACGACCGACACGGCGGAGACGGGCACCGCGCGGTGGGTGCCCGCCGCGGCGTCGACCACGCGGACGCGCAGCCGGGCGGCGAGATCGGCCCGGATCAGGTCGGCGACCGGAGTCGTCGCCGAGCGCGGTCACCCAGGGTTGCGTCCACGCCCGGTCTGCCGCGAAGGTGACGGCCGCGTTGGCCGCCGGTCCCGCCGGCCGCCACGAACTGTGCCGTCGACGTGATCTTCTCATTCACCGCAGGCGCTTTCGCCGATCCGGTGGATCACGTCCAGCGTTGCCAATCCGACGAAGACCCCGACCGGGGCCTTCTCGAGATACCGGCGCGTTCCTCATCGGTCGGCTCCTCCGCACCGGTCATGAGCGCGCGACCACCTCGGACATCGAGGCGCTTCTTGGGATCGACGACACCCGTGCACGCTTGCCGAGGCGGTGGATGTGGATCCGGTCGGCCACCTCGAACGCATGCGGCATGTCGTGGCTGATGAGCACCACCGGGATACCGCGGTCGCGGATCGACCGGATCAGGTCGATCACCTGTCCCGACTCGCGCACGCCGAGAGCGGCCGTGGGCTCGTCCATGATGATCACGCCGCGACCGAAGGCCGCGGCCGCGCCACCGCGACACCCTGTCGCTGCCCACCCGATAGCGTCTCCACGGCCTGGTTCACCGACTTGATGCCGATCTTC
>JAXHOA010000033.1:0-6270 GCA_034520035.1 Mycobacterium sp.
AGTCGCACTGAGGTTCGGGACCCCACCGTTGCCGCTGCGCGGCTGGCATCCAGCCGGCTCCGGAACAGTCGGATCTCGTTCTCCCGCAGGGTGTCTGGGAGAACTGACAGTCACGCCGGCTGAGGGCCCGCCTCGCCGGCAGGTCGAAGTTGTTCGACAATCGACGTCACCCAGCGATTCACCTGCGCCTCATCGCGCCAATCGCCTGCCTTGGTCTTGGCCATGGCGCTGGCCGGGAATCCCTGGCATCCGGCGCGAGTCGGCCGCCGAATGTGATGTGCCCGCGGGCGTTCACCCGCTCGATGAGCCGAAGGCGACCTGCGCCGTGGGTGCTATGGAACGCCGGGCTGCGCTGTCATCCAGGGGTCCACTGCTGACCAGCCATACCGGCATCGTGCGCAGGCTCTCGGTGTTGGGCCGTACGAAGCGCCGGGCATCGCGGTGCCACCGGTTGGCGTACAGGGCCCCCGCGACGATGACGGCGTCGAGTCCGGTCGGAGCTCCGGATGTCGCGGGCCGGTGCCACCGAGACTTCGCAACCCGCTGTTGCCAACGCATCACCGATCATCGTGGCCAGGCCCGCGGTGCCTTGACGCTTGGATCCGAATGCGACGAGGATCCGGATCATCGGTCCCCTCTTACCAGGGAGACCCGGGAGTCCGACAACGCCCGAGCGTTGGCGTCGATCTGGCGGAGCGTGGCCCGCATGATGTGACCGACGAATGGCCGGATCAGCCACCAGTAGCGCAAGAAGCGTTGTCGAGAAACAGGATCGGTGGTCACCGGACGCGCGGTCGTAGCCGAGCAGAGTTGCCGATCCGCCGTACGGCAGAACCGAGAAGTTCGCGGCGATCTTGCCCCAGCCCGGCTCCCGGAAGCCGGGGAAGTCAGCGGCAGCGACATCACGCCATTCGATGTCGCAGCCGCACCCCGGGCCCGGGCCGGCAAGCCCCGCAGCCACATCGACAGGTCCAACAAGGCGGAGTGCACCGTCGGCCAGGTCGAGCTCCGGTGCTGCCGCAAATGTGGCGGCCGGACCGTGCAGCCCACGATGATGTGCTCGGCGCAATGTCGACGGCCAGCGGGTCGGCATTGCGGATTCGATGAGAAGCGCCGTGGAATCGGACATGGTCACGGTCGCCAGCTTCGGTCGATCCGCGACCTGACAGCTAGAGCCAATGGTCCTCATTGCAGTACCCGATGAGCCTGCGTCTCCATGCGGTGCTCGCGCGCAGTCGGACCGTCCGCGGGGACGGACCATTGGCTGCCGAGAAGGTGACCTTTGACCGTGTGGCGGGCTCGCGAGCGTCAATACCGTGGAAATGGCAGCAACCACCACTACCAAGCAGGGAAGTTTACGAGCAATGACAAAGATCGTTGACAACAACTCCGAAGCGGCACCGACCACCGATCTCACCGAAGAAGTTCGCGATTCGGCCAAGGCCGGTCAACATGCGGCGAGCGAGGCTTCGCGTAAGTTCCGGCACGCCGTTGACGAGGCCATCCCGGAATCTGTCCAGCCGCTGCGCACCAAGATCGTCGATGCCGCCATCGAATTGGCCGATGATCTGGTCACCGCGCAGTACAAGTTCCATCGGAGCCTGCTGAAGACCGCAGACCGGGCCTTGACCAAGTCTGACGGCGAGCGGACCTGAACGTCCCACCGACGTCGGGCACGTAAGCATGGTGACTCGGGCTGAGTCTGGCTCGGGTCATCCTGCCGCATTTCGTCATTCAGCCTGATGGTCCGTGCGGGTTCCTATGATCGCGGGGTGCGCTTGTGCCGCCGCCGGTAGACCTATTGGCCGTGTCCGGGCTGGCGCCGGTCAACGCGGATCAACCGATGCGGATCGTCTGCCCGGATGACAGAGGCTGTCATGTGGCCGCGGCATTCAGCCCATCAGTTCCGGCACCACGATGACCGGTGCATCCGACTTGCGGGCCACTGCAGAGCTTCACCGACCTCAACAGCAGACCGGTGAACCCGCCGCGGCCGCGGCTTCCGACGACGACCAGCTGCGCGTGCTGAGATTCAGCGACGAGCCAGTGCGCCGGACGGTCGCGTGCTCCAGCATCTGGCGAGAACTGTCGTTCTGACACTCCGCGACGGCCGACTCCGCAGTGCTGATGGGCCAGGTTACGAGGATCGGGGCATTGACATGGAGCAGCGCTACGCCAGCTTTGCGCAGGGCGGCTTCCCGCGCCGCCCATGACACGGCGGTGTCGGACTCCGGCGATCCGTCGACGGCCACCGGAATCGCGTACTGCGTTTGTTTGCTGGACATTTCTGCTCCGGCGAGGCGGACGTTCCCTTCCTTATCGTTTCCCCGCGCGCGACTGGCCGCTAGAGGCCAAAGTCATCTGAGCGCAGTTCATCCGGTCGCCGGTGATCGGCGTCCACCACGCGACGTCGCCGGATCGAACGGCGGGACCAAAGGCTGCGGACGTGTGACTTCGGTCCCTATTGCGCAGCGCGGGTACTTGGTGGAATGGCTCTGAGAACGCCGCCGACTGTTGCCAGCCTGCTGTTCTGACCGCGGTTTGTCTCGCCCGCGCGTGGCTTTTCATTGCTGCCGCGGCAGGACGTGAGCCCAATTTCAGAGGAGCCATGATGACCCTGGTCACAGACCGACGACGCCATTCACCACGACGCGTGTTCCGGGACCGCCGCGAGGCAGGTCGCGTCCTGGCCGGCCTGCTCGACGCATACCGCGCGGACAAGAACGTGCTGGTCCTCGGTTTGGCGCGCGGCGGCATCCCGGTCGCGTGGGAGGTCGCCGCTGCTAT
The DNA here is from genome assembly GCA_034520035.1 of Mycobacterium sp. GTDB lineage: Bacteria > Actinomycetota > Actinomycetes > Mycobacteriales > Mycobacteriaceae > Mycobacterium. The sequence goes on from JAXHOA010000033.1 coordinate 2,788, forward strand.
CGGTGCGCCTCTCGACGCGTTCGTGGTGCGCAAGCTGGGGGCGCCCGGGCACGAGGAGTTCGCCGTCGGGGCCTTGGCCAGCGGGGGACGGGTTGTCGTCAACGACGATATGCTGCGCGCGCTGCGAGTCACTCCGCAGCAGCTTCGCGACATCGCCGAGCGCGAAGGTCGTGAACTGGTGCGTCGCGAGGCGGCCTACCGGTGCGGCCGCCGTCCTGCCGAGATCGCCGGCAGGACAGTAATTTTGGTCGACGACGGTCTGGCGACCGGGGCCAGCATGATGGCGGCGGTACAAGCCCTGCGGGATGCCGAACCGGCCCGCATCGTGATAGCGGTGCCGGCCGCTCCTGAATCAACCTGCCGTGAGTTTGCCGGACTGGTCGACGATGTGGTCTGCGCCAGCATGCCCACACCGTTTCGTGCTGTCGGGGAATCATTCTGGGATTTCGCCCAGGTCACCGACGACGAGGTCCGCGAACTGCTGACCACGGCGACTACCGGTACCGCCGTCGCGCGTACCGTGCCCGGGGCATCAGCCGCCGAGCTGCTCAGTCATGCCGTGATCGATGCTCCGGCGGGTGTCCCACCGAAAGAGGCACTGGAAGAACTGATTGGTGATGCGCGGATCGTACTGATCGGGGAGAGCTCGCACGGTACGCACGAGTTCTACGAAGCGCGCGCGGCGATCACGCGCTGGCTGATCGAGGAGAAGGATTTCGACGGTGTCGCCGTGGAGGCGGACTGGCCGGACGCCTACCGCGTGAACCGCTATGTCCGGGGCCTCGGCAGCGATGCGTCCGCTGACGCCGCGCTGAGTGGATTCGAACGGTTCCCCGCTTGGATGTGGCGAAACACGGTGGTGCGGGATTTCATAGGCTGGCTGCACGCACACAACCAGCGCCGACGCACCACCGACCGCACGCAGACCGGCTTCTACGGTTTGGACCTCTACAGCCTGCACCGGTCGATGAAGGAAGTCGTCGACTATCTGGAGAACGTGGATCCGGCAGCTGCCGAGCGGGCACGACGCCGCTACGGATGTTTCGACCACGCCTCGGCCGAGGACGGTCAGGCCTACGGATACTCCGCGGCGTTCGGGGCCGGACCCTCATGCGAACGTCAGGCCATCGAGCAGTTGATGGAGATGCAGCGAAACGGTCTGCAGTACGCACGCCGCGACGGTCTCCTTGCCGAGGACGAAGTCTTCTATGCGCAGATGAACGCTCAGACCGTGCGTGATGCGGAGCGTATTACCGCGCGATGTTCAGCGGCCGGTTCACATCGTGGAACATGCAGGACCAGCATATGGCGCAGACTCTGCGGGCGCTGCTTGCTCACCTCGACCGTGACTCAGGGGGGCGACCATCGCGAATCGTGGTGTGGGCGCACAACTCGCATGTCGGTGACGCGCGAGCGACGGAGGTGTCGGGAGATGGCCAGCTTACCCTGGGGCAACTCGTGCGTGAGCAGTACGGCGACGACAGCCGCCTGATCGGGCTGACCACCTACGGTGGCACCGTGACCGCGGCGAGCAGCTGGGGTGGCACCGCAGAACGCAAAGTTGTCCGACCGGCGCTGAACGGCGGTATCGAAGAACTCTTGCACCACGCCGGAAGTCCGGCGTTCCTGGTGTCGTGTGCGCTCAGCCGCGATGCCGAACAGCCGCTGGGCGCAGTCCGGCTCGGCCGCGCTATCGGGGTGATTTATCTGCCGGAAACCGAGCGGCAAAGCCACTACTACCACGTGCGTCCTGCAGACCAGTTCGATGCGATCATCCATATCGACAGGACGCGAGCGCTGGAACCGCTGGAGGTCAACAGTCGATGGGAAGCGGGTGAGACTCCCGAAACCTATCCGTCCGGGTTGTAGGCCGTCGATGAAACTGGTTGCGGCCGTGGCCACACCGTCGATTCCATGCTGGCGATGAATCCTGCGCTCGACATCACCGCGGATGCCGATGCCCCTGAACTACCACGTGTCCACGCGGATCAGGGTTGACCGTACCGACCGAGATGGAGAAACAGATGTCCACCAACACAAGACACCATGGCGTCATTGTCGGCGTCGACGGATCATCGGCGAGCCACGCGGCCGTCCGCTGGGCTGCCCACGATGCTGCCCTGCGGCACGTGCCGCTGACCTTGGTTCACGTGCTGCTCATGCCGATGACACTGACATGGCCCGAGATGGTGGTGGCCTACGAGGTTGTCGAAGAAAGGATTGACCGGCACGGGCGCGATGTGCTCGAGCGGGCAGGTCAGGTGGCGCAACAGTCGCTGTCGGGCAGCGCTGTCGACGTCCAGATCAAGATGCCGACCGGCAACGTCGTCTCGACCCTGTCGGATATGACCAAAGAAGCGGCCATGCTCGTGGTCGGTGGCCAGGGTGAGAATACCGGTCAGCAGCGGCATCTCGGCTCGGTGAGTCAGGGTGTGCTGCACCATGCCCACTGCCCCGTCGCAGTGGTCCGGGATATCGAGGTGACCGCTGGCTCGACCGCGCCGGTGCTGGTCGGAATCGACGGATCACCCGCCTCCGAGGCGGCCACTGCGGTGGCCTTCGATGAAGCTGCGCGGCGTGATGTCGGGCTGATCGCCCTGCACTCGTGGTCGGATTTCGGCCCGTACCGGATACCCACCGTGGACTGGGAGCCCCACCTCGAAGCGGGGAAAGAGGTATTGGCAGAACGGATGGCCGGTTGGCAGGAATGCTATCCCGACGTGGCCGTAGCGCGTCGCCTGGTCTGGGGCGAGCCCGCGTACACGCTCGCGGCGGCTTCCGAGGAGGCCCAGCTGCTGGTGGTCGGTAGCCACGGGCGGGGCGGTTTCGCGGGAATGCTGCTCGGTTCGGTGAGTTCGACGGTCGTGCAGGTCGCCCGGGTGCCGTCGATCGTGGCGCGGGTGGCCTGAGCGCCGACCGGCACGTGAGGCCGTGGTTGGCATCACCACGCTGTGATCAGTGATGTGCGAAGGAATTTGCCTAGTCTGAGGAGTACCTAGATGGATGCGTCCAGCGGTTCGAATGTACCGGGGATGGCTTTGGGCCACCACGGCAGCCCGGTGTGGCTCAATTGGCTTCTGGCACTGTTGACGGTTCCGGTGGCAATGGCTGTGTCGCTGTTCGCATTCGGTTCGGTCATGGGTTTGGCCCGCTGTACATCGGCCGGTTGTCAGCACGCAGGTCCAGGGGAGTTCTGGTTCGGGATACTGGCCTATGGACCGCCTTTCGTCGCGCGTTGGCGACGATCGGCGTGTCGTTCATGACCGCGGCACGTCGGCATGGTGTCTGGATCCCGGTCGGGGGACTGGCCATCCTGCTCATCGACCTTGCGGTGCTTGCCATCACCTTCCGCCCGTAGTGCCGACTCGACCTTCGCGGGCGTTGACCATCCATCGATGCCGTTGGGTTCGGTGGAAATGGTGTGCGTCACGGGCGTTCATCCGGCGCTGTGATCGAAGGTAGCTCAACGCCCCGTCGCGCCAT
>JAXHOA010000082.1:0-18422 GCA_034520035.1 Mycobacterium sp.
ACCTATGGCAAGTTTCGGGCCTCACACCTTCAGTGGCCAACGGTTACAGCGCGGGCTGGTCGGCATCGCACCGCAGCGGCAAGTACCCGCGATACGTCCACACGGCGCCCAAGGGCACACCGTCGCGGTCCTCGGCGAGGAGCGGCACCACCCCGGGAGGAGGGAGCATCTCGATCACCTCGCCGTCGCCTGGATCAGGCTAGTGGCCAGCCTTCGATGATGCAGGCATGACGCGCCATCTCGACAATGAACGCGGGCGACGCTGGAGGATAGCTCTGACTCAAGAATAATCGGCAAAGAGGAAATCGTCTGCAACCATCCGTGCGCGCTTCGCGGCGCTGGGCCGAAATCGCCTTTTTACGGCCTGGCTCGCCAAAAGTCTCTGCGCGAGGTGTGTGAGGTAAATTCCACCCCAGCTTCTCGGGTGCATCAGACGTATACGGCGTGGACTCAGCCGCTTCTGCGACGCCTCGACGTATGGGCGCACAAGCGTTTCATAGCCGGCGAAAGCTTGTGAGTGGTCTGCGCTCCGTTTGATCTCGCCAGCGAGTACATACGCCGCCACCAGTGCCAAGGCCGTGCCCGCCCCCGTGAACGGCGTCGGACAAAACGCGGCATCGCCCAGCAGCACGAACCGGCCCTTTGACCACGTCGACGCTTGAACCTGGCTCATCGGCCCGAAGTAGAAATCGTCGACTGCGTCCAGATCCGCACTGATCCGATCAGCAATCGGACCCCGGCCGTCGAGGGCTTGGCGCAGCAGCATCCTTCGTTCTGCGGGCGTGGCCCCGAACATGTCGTGGTCTCTTCGGAGAAGGGTGATGAGGACCGTGGTCTCTGCCTCGTTGCCAGGCCGCAGGGTGATGAAAGTTCCGCCGACGCCGTTTACCGAGTAGGCCCACCGATCATCGTCTGGGCGTCGGGGAATCTTGAAGAACGCCATATAGGCACCCAGGTAGCTGAAGTGGGTGTGCGCGGCCATGACCATGCCTCTGGTCGACGAGTTCATGCCTTCTGCGCAAATGACCAGCTCAAATTCTCCGGTCTCGCCATTGTCAAAGGTGGCCGATATGCCGTCTTTCTTCTCGTCGAGGGCAGTGACGTATCTCCCGAAGCGGTACTCGCAGTTGTCTTTTGTGGATTCGAAGAGAACCTGAGCGAAATCACCGCGCAAGATCTCGAAGTCGCTTGTCAGCGTTCCCAGCGCGCCCTTTGGCAGGACGGCGATCACGTTTCCGGCGGCGTCGAGATACTTCTGGCCACGTTCTTGCGTGTTATGGGCTTCAATTCTCTCGGAGAGCGCCATCATGTCGATGACCTGCTGGCCTGCTCCCTTGATATCGACGTTCTGACCGCCGTCCCTCAAAGTCCCTGCCTTCTCGACGATTACGGTGGAGTAGCCGTATTTGTGCAGCCAGTAGGCGCACGTAGGACCGGCGACGCCACTACCGCAAACGAGGATTTTCTTCGTTGTTTCCATACATCCTCACCTATTCCGGGTGCCTCCACTGTCAGCTCTGCCGGCTGTGCGTGCAACCGGCAAACAGACACCCGATGCCGAAAGTCGCCAATTGGGCGGACGGCCTGAGCTGAGAAGTGCCGTTACCGACTGTCGCGAAGACCGGCTTGATAACGACCTGGGGTCTGACCGACGACGGCGGTGAACGCCTCGATGAAACTCGTTGGGTTGGACCACCCACACGCGACTGCGGTGTCGGTGACGGACAGTCCGTTGGTGAGGTCGATCAAGGCGTGGTGGATGCGCAAGATCGTGCGCCAGCGGAGGAAACTCATCCCGAACTCGTCATGAAACAGTCGGCTCAGGGTGCGCCCGCTTGCACCCGCGGTCCGTCCCAGCCGGACCAGGGTCGTGCTCTGGGCGGGATCGGCGCGTAGCAGATCGGTGACGACGCGCAACCGGTCGTCGCGCGGTTCAGGAAGGTGCAAGGACTGATCTGGGGCCTCGACGAGTTCGTCGATCACCACCGCGCGCAGCCGTTCGTCGGCACCGGAGCTCGCGTCTTGCCGTTCGCTCAGGGTGAGCAGAGCCTCTCGCAGCAAGGGATTCACCGAGAACACGCTGGGGTGCGCGACGAGCGCGCCGCACAACTCCGCAGGGATGACGACCAGTCGGACATCAGTGCGCCCGTAGAAGCGATGAGAATGCTCGAACCCCGGCGGCGTCCACGTCACCCGGTTGGCCGGCGCGACCCAGGTGCCGCAGGCGGTGGTGGTGGACAAGACACCGGAGGCCGGATACACCAGTTGGCCATCGGTGTGCGAGTGGACGTCGATGTGGAACCCGTGGGCCAGCCAGCCTGCGCCGTGAGATGTCTCCACGGGGAACGTCGGAGGCGTTGTCACGATTGGCGACTTTCCAGCATCGGCGTTCACACTACCGGTGGTGTCGCGAGTCACCTACCGGGCAGCAAGCAGCGTCCGTTCATAGCGGACTTCGTGCACATCGTCATCACCGATCTTGTCGGTCCGCTCTGTCCCGTGCCACCGCCATCCCGCCGCTTCGTAGAAGCGGCGGGCCCGGACGTTGCCCGAGAGCACCCAAAGACACGCCGCGTCGAGTCCCTGGCTGCACAGCAGTTCGCACCCGGCGTCCATCGAGTGACACCCAATTCCGGTGCCCCACCTGGCTGGGTCGACGTAGATCGCCCAGATCTCTCCTTTGCCGTGCAGATCCACATCTCGGCTCAAGCCGGTCGTCACGTGCCCGCAGATCGTGTCGCCGTCCACGGCTACCTGCGTGAACGGGCCCTCGGGATTCATGAGGTCAAACCCGTAGCGTTGAGCCCTGTCTTCCGGGCGGAGCGCATCGAGATAGGCCTGCGAGATGAGTCCCCGATAGCCCACCTGCCACGAGCGGACATGCGCCTGTGCCACCGCCAGCGCATCCCGTGCTGTCGCCGGCCTAACCTGAATCACGCGTACTCCGAATCGTGTTCCGCCGCAGTGCTGTGCTGAGCGAGTCCCCAAACACACGACAATAATCGCAGCCGGATACGCACGGGCCAAACTATTTACAGCGACGCATGAGGCGTGCTTGGCCACTCAGTTCAGGTAGTCGCTCCCCCGATGTGAGGACCGCGACATCGGAGTGCGGTTGTGCGTGACGCAGTGCTGGTTGGATGTGGAATGCCACGAACTTGCTCGGTCGGTCGGCTTTCCCTGCAGGCTAGTGCGCGTCACCGCGCGGCTGGAAATGTTCAGCCAGGTCACCATCGGTAAATCGCGCAATCGCGTCTTCGACTGCAGCCCGCATCGTCGGGCTGCCGGTGTGTCCGGAGTCCTCGATGACCACGAGTTCTGCCTCGGGCCAGGCCCGTGCTAGTTCCCAAGCGGTCAACAACGGTGCGGACAGGTCCAGCCGGCCGTGAATGAGGACGCCGGGAATTCCGGCGAGCCGGTGTGCTCCGCGCAGCAGTTCGCCGTCTTCCAGCCATGCGTGATGGGCGAAAAAGTGGGTGCAAATCCGCACGAACGCCAGCCGCTGTTCATCGATCCTGGCGGTGTACTGCCCTGGGCTGCCTTGAGTTTCGTGGGCGATCACGGCGTCTTCCCAGGCACACCAGTCACGCGCCGCGTTCGCCCGTACGTCGGGATCCGCATCGTTCGCGAGTTGGCGGTAGCCCTCTACGAGGTCGCCGTCGCGCAGCGGTTCGGGAAGGCCCAAGCGGAAACGCTCCCACTGCTCAGGAAGCAGCAGGCGCAAACCGTGGTAAAGCCAGTCGATCTCGCGTGGCCTGGTCATCGTGACACCAACCAAAATGACGCCGTCAACATGCACGGGATGGCGTTGCGCGTAGGCCAGGATCAACGTCGACGCCCAGGACCCGCCGTGCAACAGCCACCGCTGCACACCCAGGAGCCGGCGCAGCGCCTCCATATCGGCCAGTAGATGCTCGGTGGTGTTGACCGCCATGTCCGTACTCGGATCCGCGGCACTGGGAACACTGTCTCCGCATCCACGCTGATCGAACGAGACGACCTGAAAGACGTTGAGGTCGAATGCCTTATAGGCCGTGCGGGAGCGCCCGCTGCCGGGTCCACCGTGCACCAACAATACGGCTCGTCCCGCAGGGTTGCCCCGGCACTCCCACGAGACCTGGTTGCTGTCACCAACATCAAGCAGCCCGCGCCTGCACGGCCTTTCCATGGCCATTGCACCCCCTCAGTGAGGCACGATAGCGCAGTACTACTGCTGGGTGCCCGTGGCAGGCCACACCGCGATGACGCGGAACTCATAACCGTCCTGCGGGTACTTCTCCCACGTGAACTTCACCGACCGGCCATTGGCGAGGCCGCGGAATCCGCGAGCAGCGGTGTCGGCATCGGTCTGGATGTGGGTGAAGTGCGCCCAACAACCGCTGGGAGTCTCGGGCGAATCGATGACACCCCAACCGTACTCGGAGTTCCAGAAGCGCACGGTGCCGGCGGTCGCCATGACCCGATGGTAGGCCATCTACTGAGAGGTCTCGCGTCCTATTCTCACACCGGAGCGCATAGCAGGTCTGACCGCACTGGCGATGCGAGCACGGCGGCCATGGATCGGTAGCCCTCCCACACTCTTGGCAGCGGGGCTGCTAGCCGGTGCCGCCCCGAAAGCGCGCGTTGCTCACTCGCAGAGATCTGGTCAGCGAGGTCACCCGGTCGCCGCGCAGCAAGGCCAAGTGCCCTGGCGCGGTGACGAATACGCCGCAGCCGACTGCGTCCGTGGTGATCCCGGCGATCAGCATCCCGGACAGCGCACCGCAACAGTTTTCACGTCCCACCCCGCGCACGGTCCCGGTGTGGCCAACTGCTCTGCGTCCAGACTCTCTATCAACGCGGCAATCGCTCGTCCCTGCGCGGCAGCCCCAACGAACACACGCTCACGTTCCGTTGCGCTCATCCACACCTTTGCACCCGACTCGGTGTCCAATTGGACACTTTCGGTGAGAATCGCGGATTTGGTGCGTATCGCGGACAAATCAGGGCGCCGCATGTGACATGAACGTTGAGAACCCAAACTCTCTAGACCCACGCGGCCCAATCGGCCTTGCGGATCGTGCAGTGCACGCCCTTGATCCCGTCGACGACCTGGCTCACCTCGAAATCGCCTGCCGCCGACAGATAGGACAGCGCGACATCCCGTGGCACACCGAGCCGCGTGTTGAGGAAGGTGATGGCGTGGCGGACCGCGACGCGCATCGCCTCGTCGAGGTCGGTGGCCATGCCCATCGGAATCCAGTGCGTCGCAGTCTCGACCACGGGGTTGGTGAGCGCTCCGATGGCGGCGCTCGCGGCATCGGAGTTCAGCACGGTCAGCCGCACCGTCGCTCGCAGCGATGCCTCCAGGGCCGTCAGTGCGACCTCACCGTTGCCCTGCGCGAAGTGCGGGTCACCCGCATAGAAGCCGGCCCCCTCTACCTGTACGGGCAGGTAGAGAATCGAGCCTGTCGCGGCATGTTTGACGTCGATATTGCCGCCGTGGTCTCCGGGGGGAACCGATGGCACGAGGTCTTCGGTCGCGCGGGCGACACCCATGATGCCGAGGAAGGGGTTGATCGGAAACTGCACGGCGCGACCGCCACCGGCCGCGATCAATCCGATTGGGGTGCCGTTCCGTCTTTCGACCCAACTGAAGTGGCTGATGGTTCCGGTCGAGACGATCCGGTCGATCGAGCGCACCGGTTCGGAGTCCGGAAACTCCGGGAACTCACCGGCAAGCGCGCCGAATCCGTGCCGGTTGCTGATGAATCCGTAGGGAACGCGCAATGCGAGATCGAGAATCTCGACCTTGAGCGTGTCACCGGGACATGCGTCGGCGACGCGGATCGGCCCGGTCACAATGTGCGGACCCGCGTGGTCGGGGTGCGCGAGCGGGCTCGCCGCGATGTCGACGACGTCACGCAACACGTTCTCGATACCGAACTGCGCCAGATACGGAACGGGGTCGCGCCCCTGATCTTCCAGTAGTCCCTCGTGGCTGACGGTGTCGATCGTCACGGTGTCGCCGGATGCGACGGTCAGCACCGGCTCGGTCTGCGCGTTGGGCAGCCAACCCCAGAACACCTCGTCGACGCGTGACGGCAAATAGTGCTGCCCACCGATGGGTCCTTCACCCGGATGGAGCGTGGGGAACGTCACGATGCCTCCGTCGGTGCCGTCGCCGCGCTGAACTGCGGACTGGAAAGCCCTGCGATGAGATCGATTTCGACGGCCGCCCCGACAGCGAGACCGGTGGTCCCGACACAGGTGCGGCTGGGAAGAGGCTCGGCGAACCACTTCACGTACTCGGCGTTGAACCCGTCGAAGTCGTCGAAGTCGGTGAGGTAGACGCGCACCATGAGGGCATCGTCGAGGCTCGCGTCGAACTGTGCGAGCACGGCCGCGAGGTTTGTGAAGACCTGCTTCGTCTGTTCGGCGAGGCCGCCGGCGACGAGTTCTCCGGTCGCCGGGTCAGTGGGCATCTGGCCGGTCACGTAAAGGGTGTCGCCCCAGCGCGTCGCATGGGCGAATGGTCCGACTTGCGGCGGAACTCCGTCAGCGGCGCCGAAGCTGTAGGTCTGTTTGGTGGTCATACTTCTGCTGGTCCCATCGAGTTGACGAAGCGTGCGGTAAGCGGGTTCTGCGGCCGGTTGATCACCTGGTCGGAGCTGCCCTCTTCGACGACGACGCCACCTGCCATGAAGACGACGCGGTCGGCCACGTCGAGCGCGAAGCGCAACTGATGGGTCGCGATGATCATCGTGAGCCCGTGGTCATGGGCGAGCCCGCGAATGACCTCGAGTACCTCCGAGACGAGTTCGGGGTCAAGCGCACTCGTCGGTTCATCGAGCAGCAGAACTCGCGGCTGGGCGGCGAGCGCGCGGGCGATGCCGACGCGTTGTTGCTGCCCGCCGGAGAGGTGCCGTGGCAGAACGTCGGCTTTGGCCGTGAGACCGACCTGAGAGAGCAACGCGTCGGCGCACTCTGCGGCTTCGTCTTTGTCGAGGTGCTGGATCCAGCGGAGCGGAGCCGCGATGTTCTCCTTCGTTGTCAGGTGGTGGAACAGGTTGAACTGCTGGAAGACCATGCCGACCCTGGCGGCGACCCGGGCACGGGCGATGTGTCCCTCGGGAAGTGGCGTTCCGGATTCGCGATAGCCGAGCGTGCTGCCTGCGATGCGTATCGTGCCGGAGTCAATCGACTCGAGGTGGTTGATCGTGCGCAGCAGGGTGCTCTTGCCCGACCCGCTCGGCCCGAGGAGCGCGACGACTTCGCCCTGCCGCGCCGACAAGGTGATGCCCTTGAGGACGTGGTTGGCGCCGTACGACTTGTGCACCTCGGAGATGTCGAGGATCGTGTCGCCGATCTCCTGGCGCGCGGCACGGAGGGCGACGGCGCCACCGAGCGGGATCTCCTCCGCGGCCGCGGTGGCGATGTCCGCATTGCCCGTCTCGGCCGCCGTTCTCGTCCGGCGACTGAAGATGAGTCGGGAGAGCAGCGATCGGCTGTTGGCTCGGTCGAGGTTGAGAGCGTCTTCGAGGAGCAGCTGGATCACGCTGAGTACGGCGGTCAGGGCGAGGTACATCACGGCCGTCGCGAAGTAGATCGAGAAGTAGTCGAACGTGGCCGAGGCCAGCTGCTGGGTACGCAGGGTGAGCTCCGGTACGGCGATGATCGAGGCGAGCGCAGAGTTCTTCATGGTGGAGATGAATTCGTTGCCGAGAGCGGGAACCATCGATCGGAACGCCTGCGGAGCAATGACGCGGCGCATGAGCGTGCCGGGTTCGAGGCCGAGCGCGCGACCGGCGAGCGACTGTCCAGGGTCGACTCCCTTGACTCCCGAACGCAGGATTTCTGAGATGAAGACGGCCCTCGTTCATCGCGAGAGCGACGGAGCCCGCGGCCAGCGGCGGAAGGGTGATGCCGATGTGCGGGAGCGCGCTGAAGACGAAGACGAGCTGGAGGATCAGTGGGGTTCCGCGGTAGATGACGACGTAGGTGCGGGCGATCGCGGTCAGCGCCCTGAATCTCGTGAGCTGCAGCGCGGCAAGGAGGAGGCCGAGAAGGAGGCCTCCTCCGAACCCGAAGATCGTGAGCTGAAGGGTGAAAACCATGCCTTCGAGCAGCCAGGGCAGTGTCAGGTAGTGAAAGAACTCGTCCATGATTCCGGGTGTGCTTTCGTTTGGTGCGTTCTGCGGCTGCTGTAGTGGAGCTGGAGCTAGCCGACGCTGAGGATGGTCGGCTCGGCGACCGCGTTCTCGAGCAGCTTCCACTTGGCGGCGAGCTCGTCCTGCAACCCGGTCGCCTGCACCTCGATAAGTGCGGCCTGGATGGCGTCACGGAACTCGTGTTTTCCCTGCGGAACTCCGATGCCGATGGTGTAGTCCAGCATCACGGTCTCGGCGGAGTCGAGTTCGTCCGGGTGTGCCGCGATGAAGCCGACGACGGTGTTGACGTCGTTCATGTAGGCGTCAGCGCGACCGGCGAGGATCGCCTGCATGCAGTCGGCGCTCGAGTCGAACAGGCTGACGGTCGGCGCTTCACGGCCGGCAGCCTTACAATCGGGGCCGACGGCCTCGACGAGTGGGACCTCTACGTAACCCTTGTTGAGCGCGACGGTCAGGCCGCACAGCGTGGTGTCGATTCCGGTGATCCCCTTGGGGTTGTCCTTCGCGACCAGGATGCCGTCGAAAACCTTTGAGTAGCTGATGAAGTCCACGCCACCGGCGGCGCGCTCCTCGGTCGCGTAGAGGTTGGACAGGATCCAGTCGGCCTGGCCGCTCGCCACGGTGGGTATGAGTTCGGCGAATCCGACCGGGATGTAGTCGTTGCTGAAGCCGAGGCAGGCGCCGAGCGCGTTGCCGAGGTCGATGTCGAAACCCTGGTACTCGGCCGGGTTGTCGGGGTTGATGGTCTCGTAGCCCGGCGTGTACGGATTGATCGCGTTGGTGAGCGTCTGTCCTTCGAGTTCCGGATATTTGGCGCGCAGCTCGGTACAGGCTGCGGACGAAGCGAGGTCGGCGTAGTCACCGCCGCCTTCCGCAGATGACGCGTCCGAGGACGATGCGCACCCGGCAAGCAGCGCGATGACGGCGGGGAGGGCAAGGAGTGCGATCCGGCGTGATCTCTTCATGGCGATCCTCTGATAGGGCGTCGGGGCGAGAGTAAGTCAAAAGGTACGTTGGTCCGACCAATTGAGGTGTAACGCTAAACCGCAGCCGACCCGCCCGCGAGCTGGATCAAGACTCGTAACAGGGACTTATTCTGCCGGAAATGTGCAAGTCGGCCCCACAACCCTGGTCCGACCATCAGGCCTACGATAAGATCCGCCACCGGAGAGGGAACCCGAATTGAACGCATCAACAGCAGCGGGAATACCGCCCCTGGACCGCCGATCTCAGAACGTATCCGTCGCGCTTGCAGCCCATTTCGAGCGGCTTATCGCGACCGGCAAGATCCTGCCGGGAACCCGGCTACCGTCGGAACGCGAACTCGCCACCTCGATGTCGGTATCGCGATCGTCGCTGCGCGAAGCCATGCACGAGCTCGAGTCAAAACACCTCATCTCGCGCACCCAGGGCCGCGGCACGATTGTGCTCGAGCCGACGGCAGGCGTGGACGAGCTGCTCACGATGGCGGTGGGGGCGACCGAACAGGAGCACGCCGCCGAGCTGCGCTCGATCATCGAACCGTCGGTCGCCGGACTCGCCGCGCACCGCGCGACGCGAGCGAACATCCTGCAGTTGCGCGACATTCTCGACAAGTCGCACGAAAACCTGCTGCAGGCAGAGTCGCTTCGCCTCGACATGGAGTTTCACCTGCTGCTCGCGCAGGCTGCGCAGAACCCGCTGCTCACCGCCCTTCACACCATGGCGAGCGAGTGGACCAGTGAAGTTCGCCAACACTCACACGCTACGAAGGCGGCGCGACGCCTATCGGTTCGCGGACACCAGGCGATCTTCGATGCCGTGCAGGCCCACGACGGACTCGGCGCCCGGCAGGCGATGGAAGACCACCTGCGCGATGTGCGCGAACTCATCGCGAAGGCAACACGTTCGTGAGTGCGCCTCGACGGGATGCGTTTTGCGGCAGTCTTCCTGTGCTATCGGCGCTTAGTAGCGTCACTTGGAGGCCCTGCCGGGCATCGGGGTGAGGCCCAGGTGAGCTCGGAGCGCCTTTGTGGCGTCGTCGATCTCGGTGAGCTGAGCGTCCGTGAACGCATCGATGAAGTAGGCCTTGATCGCCTTCGAATGGGGGCTCAAGCTCGCGCGGAAGGCGCGCGCCCCCTCGTCGGTGAGGACGACTTGCCAGCCCCGGGCGTCGTCGGCACACGGCTCTCGCCGAATGAGCCCTCGCTTCTCCATGCGTCCAAGGTGTCCGGACAACCGGCTGCGCTCCCACTCGATATGTGCGGCGAGCTCTGAGGAGCGGAACGACTTCTCCTCGGTCTCGCTGAGCGCGAGCAACACCTTGTAGTCCCCTTCAGAGAGTCCGGAGTCCGCCTGCAGCTTGGCTTGGACTCGTGCACGAAGGATTTCGACCGTTTGGATGTAGGCACGCCACACCGCAAACTCTTCGCTCGTGGGACGCCCACTGCGTCTGGATGCACCCATCGTTCCCCCATTGGTTGTCATGTGAATCATTTCTGGAATGATTCACATGTCAATTAAACCAGTTCCGTCGTCTGCTGAGCAGTGAACGAAACGACTCGCGGAGAACCCGGATACGGCTACCAAGAGGAGCACAATGGCGGACGTCGAAAAGATCACATTCGGCATCGACAGCTTCGGCGATCTGCCCCGCGACGATCGGGGCGAGATCGTGTCGCACGCGCAGGCGATCCGGGCCGTCGTCGATGAGGCGGTGCTGGCCGACGAGGTCGGCATCGACGCCATCACCGTCGGCGAGCATCACCGGCCGGACTACGCGATCTCGAGCCCCGATACCGTGCTGGCCGGCATCGCCACGGTGACAAAGCGCATCCAACTCGGATCAGGCGTCACCGTGCTGTCGTCCGACGACCCCGTACGGGTGTTCCAGCGCTTCGCGACAGTCGACGCTCTCTCGCACGGACGGGCCGAAGTGATCCTCGGGCGGGGCTCCTTCACCGAGTCGTTCCCACTGTTCGGATACGACCTCAAGGACTACGAGCTGCTGTTCGAGGAGAAGATCCATCTGTTCCATCGCCTCCTCGACGAAACGCCCGTCACGTGGGAGGGCACCACCCGCGCGGCGCTGCACGATGCCGACGTGTACCCGAAGACCGAGTCGGGACGCCTCCGCACGTGGGTGGGAGTTGGCGGCTCGCAGCAGTCGGTGCTCAGAACCGCCCAGTACGGCTTCGGACTCATGCTCGCGATCATCGGGGGACCACCGGATCGGTTCGTGCCGTACGTCGACCTGTACCGGAAGGCGACCGAGCAGCTCGGCACGACAGCTCAGCCGGTCGGGATGCACTCGCCCGGCTTCGTCGCGGCGACCGAAGAAGAGGCGAAGGAGCTGTTCTACCCCGGCTACCGCGTGATCCGCGACAGAATCGGCGCACAGCGCGGATGGCCTCCGCTGCGGCGCGCGGATTTCGACGCTGACGTCGCTGTCGGCTCGCTGTACGTCGGCTCGGTAGAGACCGTGGCGACCCGGATCGCGCGCACCATTCGCACCCTCGACGTCGGCCGATTCGACATGATCTATTCCGCCGCCGGCACGGTCTCCGCCTCGGCGAGGCTGCGCGCGGTCGAGCTCTACGGAACCAAAGTCATTCCCCGCGTGCGCGAGCTGCTCGCCGAGCGCCCGCGGCCATGAGATAACAACGGCCCGATCAGGTGGGAGGACTCGACGCGTCAGGACATGGCGCAGGCCCACTGATCGGGCAATGGACGCGCTCTTCGACGCGCATGCGATCCCCCGAGCCCACGACGGTGTGGCGGGACCTGATCCCGGTGCCGGCGAGAATGCCAGCGCCCAGCAGGAGGGCGGCGGCGATCACGATGGTGGTGCGGAACCCGGCGTCGAACGCGGCGGGGTCGGCGTAGCTGGTGCCGCTGATACCGGCGATGCCCGGTAGGACGGCCACGGCCAGCAGTCCCCCGGCTCGGGCCACAGCATTGTTGACTCCCGATGCCGCTCCCGCGAGACGGTCCGGTGCGGAGTCCAGAACGGCGGCAGTCAGTGGTGCCACGACCAGGGCGAGGCCGGCTCCGAACACCAGCGCGGCGGGGAGGACGTCGGCGACCCATGACGCCTCCGGCCCGATACGCAGCATCAGCAACAGTCCCACCGCCGAGAGCAGCGGACCCAGGGTCATGGGCAGCCGCGGTCCGATCCGGCTGGCTAGTGCGCCGGCGCGGGAGGAGAACACCAGCAGGATTGCCGTTACTGGCAGCAGGGCGGCACCGGCGGCGACGGGACTGAATCCGGCAACGGTCTGCAGCTGCAAGACCAACACCAGGAAGACCACCCCCAATGCTCCGTAGATCAGCAATGTCATGGCATTCGCCACGCGAAAGATGTTGTCGCTGAACAGCGATGGTGGCACCAACGGATGCGGGGAACGCCGCTCCACCACGACGAACGCGGCCAGCGCCAGCACACCGGCGCCGACCGCCACCAGCCCGCTCGCCGTCACACCCGAACTGCCGAGGCTGGTCAGACCGAACGTCAGGGCGCCGAGGCCCAGCGCGGCGAGGACCGTGCCACTGATATCCAGGCCCGGCGGGGAGTGATGATCGCGACTCTCGGGCACGCGGAGCACGGTGACCGCGACAACCACGGCGGCCAGCGGCAGATTGATGAGAAATACTGCCCGCCAACTCCACTCGACGAGGAAGCCCCCCACGAACGGACCCACCGCACCGGCCAGCCCACCCAGCCCCGACCACGCGCCGATCGCGGCGGCGCGGTCCACGCCGCGGAACGACGCCGAGATCAAGGCCAGGCTGCCCGGGGTGAGCAGAGCGCCGCCCACCCCCTGCAACGCCCGGGCGGTAATCAGTGTTTCGATGTTCGGCGCCACGCCGCAGGCGGCCGAGGCGACCGCGAACCACACCACTCCGATCACGAATGCTCGCCGGCGGCCGAAGTGGTCGCCGAGTGAACCGCCGAGCAGGATCAGTGCCGCCAGAGTCAGGGTGTAGGCGTTGATGACCCATTGCAGACCACTGAAGCCGGCACCCAGATCGGCGCCGATGTGCGGCAACGCCACGTTCACGACGGTGCTGTCGATCATCACGATGCCGGAGCCGAGCACAGTCGCAAGCAGCACCCACCGGCCCGCGGCGGTCCTCATCCGCAGTCCGCTCGGATCGATCACGCCGCCCTCCACACCCATCTAGTAGACGGCACCGTCCGCGCGAACGGTACCCGCACTGTCCGTCTGGCTATCACGCCCCGTCAAGCGATGACAACGGGATCGCCTGCTTGGCTACTACGAGGCGGCGCTGCCTGCCGGCTTTCCAGGCGCCGCGGGGCTGCTCGGTTGCCGGGCGGCCGATCGAACTCGGTGTCACGACGCTGTTCGTCACGCACGACCAGGAGGAGACCCTGTCGATCCACGACCGGTTCAGCTCCGAATACCAAACATGACGAGACTCGAGAACACCTCGCCGAACAACGGGCGTTCGTGGACGCCCGGCGCTCGTGCCAACGTCGTGCTCCGGACCCCTCGATGGCCTGCAACGCGACACATCGCCGCCACACCGCCCATCTTCGCCGGGTTGTCCATCGCAGTAGTGACCGCGGTGATCTTTCTCGGCGGGCACTCCGGGATCGCCATGATTGCGGTTCTGATCGGCATGTGTGTCGTCGGGATCGCTGG
The DNA here is from genome assembly GCA_034520035.1 of Mycobacterium sp. Lineage (GTDB taxonomy): Bacteria > Actinomycetota > Actinomycetes > Mycobacteriales > Mycobacteriaceae > Mycobacterium. The sequence continues at coordinate 13,796 of JAXHOA010000082.1, forward strand.
ACACAATGCCTGAACCCGTATGTGCGACAGCCCGTGTAGGTGGCACGGCCAAAAGTGGACGTGACCATCAGCCGCCCCTGCGGGCATAGTGAACCCACGCCACGCTGAGACGATCAAGGGAGCACGATGCCACGACGGGCACACCTACCTCGCGCGAGGACGCGGGGCGTGAGCGCGTCGGAGGTCGTGCTCATCACCGGTGGCGGCTCTGGCATCGGTGCCGGTCTCGCTGGCGCCCTCCATTCGCGCGGACACCAGGTGATCATCGCTGGACACCGGCGTGAGCGCGTCGAGGCGGCGGCCGCGCGGCACCCCGGCATGGAAGCCGAGGTCGTCGACGTGGCCGATCCCGCGCAGGTCGCGGCTCTCGCCGAGCGTGTGGGTCAGCGGTGGCCCAATTTGACGACCGTCATCAGCAATGCGGGCATTCAACATCTGTTCGACTTCGCCGGGTCGGTTCAGCTCGATGCAGCGGAGCTTGGGCGCAAGGTCGACGTCAACCTCAAGGGCGTGATCTACATCGCCAACGCCTTCCTGCCGATTTTGCGGGCGCAGCCCCGCGCTCGGCTGATCAACGTCGGCTCCGGGCTGGGCTACGTCCCGCTCGCCGCAGCGCCTGTCTACTCGTCGACCAAAGCCGCGGTGCACAGCTTCACCATCGCTCTGCGGCGGCAACTCAAAGGTTCCAACGTCCAGATCGTCGAGTTGATCCCACCCGTCGTCGTGACTGACCTGCATCGACATCTCGACCGAATCCCGCCGCGCGCAATGGAACTCGACGCCTTCGTCGAGGCCACGATGGCCGGGTTGGACAAGGGCCGCGATGAGATCGTCATCGGTCTGGCCAGAGCGCTGCAGATCTTCAGCCGCGCTGCACCGTCTCTCGGACTCAATGTGGTGAACCAGACGGAAGGCTGAGTTCGGTCGACGCCTCGCGGCTGCGATGTCACCACGCCGCCAAACGCCTGTCCCACGAGGGCGCGGCACCGCCCACGCCGGGCCGCGACTCGATCCGGCGGCCTGACTGCTAAGGAACCACCGCCAGGTTGGACACTATGACGTGGCCCTTTCTGCAACAGTGTTCAAAGTCGAACTTGGCGTCTCCGATGTCGATCACGGTTACTACGCCGATCACACGCTGACCGTGGCCCGTCATCCCAGTGAGACCGACGAGCGGATGGTGGTGCGCCTGTTGGCGTTTGGGCTGCGCGCACACCGGCTCAGCGACGTCGACGGCGAGTTGGCGTTCGGGGCCGGCCTGTCCACCCCGGGGGTCCCGGACCTGCGGCTCGCCGACTATACGGGCCGCATCCTGGAGTGGATCAATGTCGGCCAGCCCGATGAACGCGCCTTGGGCAAGGCGGCCGGCCAGGCCGATCAGGTGCTGCTGTTCCCGTTCGCCGCCGGCGTGGCGACCTGGTGGCGCACCGTGGGACCCAAGGTGGCGGGGCTGCCGAATCTGTCGGTGATGCAGATACCGCACGCGGCGGTGCAGGAACTGGCCCAGAACGTCGATCGACGGGTCTCGGCGCAGGTGATGGTGATGGAAGGTCAGGTGACGATGACCGTGGGCGATGTCGACGTCACCTTCACTCCCGAGCCACTGTAGTGACACCGCATCTTTCGGACGGACTGACCTACGTCGTGGTTGGCCCACTGAGTCGAGCGGCTGCATCCGGGTTGAGGATGTACAACCCGGCCACCGTGTGATCATCACGAAAGGTGATGCGTGCGACGAAATCGCCGGCCTCGAAGGCCAGCGGCGTGTCGGTAGTGGTGAAGATCCCGGCACGCACGGCGGTGATGTCTCCGTGGCCTTCGTACCCTCCAGCCGTCCCCACGATCTGAGCCCACGCCTCGGCAAGGCCTTCATCGGTGAGTCCGTCGCGCATGGTCGCATCGAAGCGGGCGCTGATATCTGCCCATCGGGCGCGCGACATGTCGCTGAGGATCGTCTCGGTCAGGTCGTGAGCTTCGGGCAGAGCCGTGGTGTTCATCAGTTCTCCAGTTCGTGGGTCGATCGGTTTGCCGTAGCGCTGGAAGGCGGCCTGCCGCGATACCCCGAGGACCTCGCCGATGTCCTGCCATGTTCGGCCCGATTCTCGTGCCCGTTGCACGGCGGCGGCCAGCAATTCCTCGGCCCGTCTCTGAATCTCCTGTGCCGCAAGCACTCCCTTGAGTGGGTCATCCTCGGCACGCAGGATCGGGGCGGCAAGCAACTGCCCCAGCTGGCGGTGAAGTTGCTGTGCGATCGCAGTGAACGGGGCCGGCACCTGTCAAGGCTAAGATGACGTGAATCTCTTTGTCAAGATTTTATTGACACGGCGACTCGGGCCCGCCCTCGCGGAAGCCCTTGCGTTCGTATAGCCGTCGTGCCGGATTGCGGACGTGGACATTGGTGCACATCGTGTCGCACAGTGGCGCGAGCTCTGCGAACAGGGCATCCAGCAGCACTGCCCGTGCGATCCACCGAATTCCAGCCAGAGTCGGTGACGGCCATGGTGTTCACCAATGCCAGGGTCGCCATGACGGGCTCCTCTGCTCGGCGGATTACTCTCCGCGGTTGAGCTTTTCGCGCAGCTGCGCGTTCTCGGCCTGCAGCGCGGCGAGTTGGACCTATGACGTTGACAGCCTCGCCATCGATCATTTCGAGGCGTCACTGAGTCGTGACGTCGAGCTGCTCCGCAGATCGCCGGCCATTCCAGCAACCGTGCGGATCGTCGGCATGGTGTTCGACATCGACCGTGACGAGTTCGCGGAGTTGGTCCCGTGATGGCCAGGCTCACCACGTCATTCGGCTTCGAGTCAACGACCGACGACGTGATCCAGGGTGTCGATCTCAGCGGGAAGCGAGCCGTGGTCACCGGCGCCACCAGTGGGTTGGGCGTGGAGACCGCGCGCGTGTTGGCAGCTGCCGGCGCCGACGTGGTGCTCGCAGTGCGCCGACTCGACGCCGGCCGGCAGGTCGCCGACGAGCTGCGAAAGGCCACTGGAAATGCCGCCATCGAGGCGGCGCCGCTCGACTTGTCCGATCTCGCGTCGGTGTCGGCATTCGCGCGAGCATGGGACGGTCCGCTGCACATTCTGGTGAACAACGCTGCGATCATGGCGTTGCCCGAACTCGAACGCAGTGCGCTGGGGTGTGAGATGCAGTTCGCGAGTAACTTCCTCGGACACTTCATGCTCGTCATGGAACTGCGAAAGGCCCTCGCCTCGGCCGGCGGTGCGCGGGTGGTGTCGGTCAGTTCCACGGGGCACCTGTTCTCGCCCGTGGTGTTCGACGATCTGCATTACCGGTTTCGGCCCTACGATCCGTTGACGGCGTACGGGCAGTCGAAGACGGCCGAGGTACTGCTGGCCGTCGAGGTCACTGCGCAGTGGGCGGGCGACGGGATTCTCGCGAATTCGCTCAATCCGGGTGCGATAGCCACGGGCCTGCAGAGGCACACCGGCGGCTTGCGCACCCCCGCGGAGTTTCAGAAGACGGTGCAGAAGGGCGCGTCGACATCGGTGCTGCTGGCGGCCTCACCGCTCGTCGAAGGCATCGGGGGACGGTACTTCGAGAACAACAACGAAGCTGAGGTCGTCACCGAACGTGCCGAGAATCTCGGTCGTGCCGGCGGGGTCGCCAACTATGCGCTCGACGGTGACAATGCGACGCGGCTGTGGCACGAAGCGTCGGCCTTGACCGCGGCCGAGTAGGTCGGCCGGTTGCTGCGTGGCTCCGCGAGCCCGCGGCGGGGAGCAACCACCTCGACGTGTTGGACGAACCCACTGCCGACGGTCTGCCGCCGCGAGGCATCGATCACGCTGTCCTACGACGAGCTCATCCTACGCAGCGACGAGGGCTCCCGTACGTCATTCCAGAAGTGGCCCTTCTGTCAAAGGCCAGGCCCCTGCGCATCAAGGGCGACTTCCGCAACGTGCTGCCGGCACTGACCCAGAGCCGATTCCGCCTCCACGACTGGCCCGCCCAGATCCACCTCGGCCACCCCTGGATCGAGGCCCTTCGTGACCGGGCGTGACGGACCGGGCCGACTTGGCCTCGGGCGATTGCGGTTTCGAATGGTCAGCAGTTTTGCTGAATCTACGAGGACTCTACAAATGCCATGGTTGAATCCTTGTGGGCCACAGCGCAAGTTAAGCTCCGCAGCCGGGACCAGCCGTGCCCGAAGCGATGTCACGCTCACCGTAGGCAATTTCAACGAAAGCGTCAATTACCGCCACGCAGACCGCTCGACCATCGCTATGATGAGGCCCGGAGCAAAGAAAACCTTGGGGGGTCTTTCGTCCGATGGCAACCGAACTGGCTCGGCTCGTCGTAGTCCTGAGGAAAACATTCGAGTGTCTCCACGGATCCGTCGACAGTACCGGCTGGCCTCGGTGGCCTTTGTCGGCGGCTCGCTTGTGCCCGCCGGCGGGGCACAATCCCTTCGAACCCGCGACCGCTCGGCTCGGCCATCCTCTACGGTCCGCATGTGACCAACTTTGCCGATTCCTATGCCCGTCTTTCGGCCGCCGAGGCCGCGCGCAGGTCCCGCGATGCCGAGGATCTGGGGCAGAATACGGCCGAGACCCTGCAACCCGACCGCGCCGCCGCCATGGCCCGCCAATGCTTGGGCCGCGA
>JAXHOA010000003.1:0-3592 GCA_034520035.1 Mycobacterium sp.
AAGTTACGTATTGCTCTTTCGCGGGTCGATCGAACTCGGTTACCAGGTCGGTTTCGCCAACACCGTCGACGGCGCGATCGGATTCCTCTATGACGCTCCGCCTCAGTTGCTGTTCTACGGCGTGGACGAGGATCTGGACGACGATGCCTCGTACTATCCGCTCAACATCGCGGACAGTACGGTTCTGCCGGAATTCGACTTCACGGTGGCGGTAGGCGAAGGGCCCGGTGTTCAACTCATGGCCGTGAGTAGGCGGGATGTCACCGCGCCGGCCGGCAAGATTCGGATCGGCGGGGCGTACGGGAGCGTGTCGTCGGTCGTCGGGCCCGTGACCATCCGTCCGTACTTGACGTTGACGAGCAGCGGCGGAGGTCAGGCGACGGTCTACGGCGATACCGCGACGCTGTGAGTTCACTGAGTATTCGCGGGAACTGAACACGCTGCCCAGCCGACTTATTGGGTGTGTACGCCGGTTTCGGCACGTAGCCTCTGACTGACCTGAGCAAGGAAAACACGCATGCCGACAAGCGGTGGTGGGTACCGAAATGCCCGCGGGGTTCTGCAACCCGCGGCGCACAAGCAAGAGAGCCAATGGCCTTCGGTCTCGGTTGTCATTCCGATCGTCAACGAGGCGGCCAACCTTGAGATTGTGCTGCCACTGATCCCCGCGGAATACGAGGTCGTCGTCGTCGATGGCGGCTCACACGACGGTTCACTGGACGTGGTGTGCGCCCTGCGCCCCGACGCCGTCTGCCTGCAGCAGACACGATGGGGCAAGGGTAACGCACTAGCCTGCGGGTTCCACCGCGCCAGCGGAGACATCATCGTGATGTTCGATGCAGACGGATCGGCCGACCCACGAGAGATCGACTCATTCGTGTCAACCTTGCTGGCCGGCGCGGACTTCGCAAAAGGGACCCGGTTCGCACCCGGCGGCGGCAGCGTCGACATCACGCTCTTGCGGCATGCGGGCAATGTCTGCCTGACCATGCTGGCCAACCAGCTACTGGGTCGCCACTTCACGGATCTGTGTTACGGCTACAGCGCCTTCTGGCGCGATGTACTCCCACTTCTCGCACTCCCCGAGCCCGGGGGCCGGCATCGCGAATGGGGAGACGGCTTCGAGATCGAAACCTACTCGCACTGCCGTGCAGCACTTTCCGGCTTGCTCATCCGAGAGGTTCCGAGCCACGAGCACCATCGGCTCAACGGTCCCAGCAACCTGCAGGCTTGGCCGGACGGCAGGCGGGTGTTGAGCACCCTGATCCGCGAGTGGCGCACCCGCGATCGTCGCATTCAATTATCTTCTGCAGCAAGATATTTTGCCGGTATTGCGAGGGTGTCGGATTTAGCTCGGGAATCTCGACGGTGGTCGCGACTCGCACAGCGCCATATCACTGTCCGTGATTGTATGCACATGCCCGCGCCGGTGGTACCAGCGCGACCACATGCCTGCGGGAAGTCTGCGCGCAGGTAACCCCTGGAGACGAGGTGATCCTCGTCGTCGACGGCACCGACGAGGTTCCGCACCAGATGCAAAAGCAGCTTTCGCGCGCCGCCGCTAATCGGGAACGATCGCGGCAGAGGTTGTCCGGCGCCCGCAACACCGGGATGGCGGCCGCAGCGGCGCCGGTCACCGTCTTCGTCGACGACGACGCGATGCCCGGGCCTGGATGGCTGGATGGAATCCGTACTGCGTTCACCGACCCATCGCTTCTGGTCGCCGGGGCGAGATCATGCCGGTGTGGCCCACTGGTGACCGTCCGTACCGGCTCCCCGGAGTTCGATTGGACCGTCGGTTGCGACTACGCCGGGATGCAACCCGTGGGCAGCCGGATTCCCGCAATCCGATCGGTGCCAACATGGCGATGCGTCGCGCCGAGGCAATACACGCGGGAGGATTCCGATCAGTGCTGGGGCGCACGCACAAGCACCTCGGTGGCGGCGAGGAGACCGATCTTGCTATCCAGTGAAGGCCACCTACCCAGACGGCACCATCGGGCGAGATCCCCGGCGCGCCCGTGTACCACACCGTCGACGCGCTCACGGTGCCGTCGCAGATACCTGCTGCGCCGCTGCTACGGCGAGGGCAGGTCCAAGGCCGTGCTCGCACGGTTGGAAGGACCGAGAAGATCCCTCGGCCGAAACGAACCATCTCTTCGTCAACATCGTTCGCGCCGCAATGCGGGAAGTCGGCACAGCGGCCTGCGGCGACCGGACGGCTCTGAGCCGGCTCGGATGGATGCAACTGGCCGTGCTTGCAGCCACTCTCGGCTTTCTGACGGGACCACGGCCAGGCCCCGCCGGCCCGCCGACCGCGCACCCGACGAAGGGACCAGATCCGACCATGGCGCCTGGCCACCGAACACAGCGGTTCCGGGGCGGTGTTCTGCGTGAACTGGCCGCCAGTTCGAGGTCCGGCGACCATTCACCCCGGATCCGGGAGCAGCCACCGGCGGGTGCACGCCCTGGTTCGAGTCCACGGTCGGCCCGTGTCACGCATAGGTGTACAGGTCAGCGCAGGCAGCCTTGCGAGCGAGCAGCTGATCGCGGCGGCCGAGCGGTCGGCGATCGGCGGCGCGCAACTTTGCAAGCCTGCTCCTTCCTGGCCTGCGGCACATTCGGCGATCTCGGTGATCGTGTGCACCCTCGGCCGAAGCCGGATGCTCCGTGGCGCTGTCGAATCGGTGCTGTGCGAGCAGTCCTATCCGGCGGCGGAGGTGATCGTCGTGGACAACGACCCCAGCAGCGGTCTTGTCCCGAAGCCCTTTCGGGCATCACCGATCCGCGGCTCCGGATCATCGCCGAGCGGCGCCGCGGCGTCTCGCATGCCCGCAATGCCGGAATCGACTCCGCGCGCAGCCCACTCGCCGCCTTCACTGACGACGACGTCACGGCGCAGCCGGACTGGCTCCAGCACCTGGTAGCGGTTTTCGATGCAGATCCACACGAGAGCATCGGCTGTGTGACGGGGATGGACACTGCCGCCGCCGAACTGGGTCAGCCGACCCAGCAACTGTTTGAAGCGAGTTCGAGCTTCTCGAGGGGCTACCGGATGATGGTGTGGGACGACGACCCGTCGACATTGGCCATGCTGAGCCGTCACGAGCCGCTGGCCACGGAGGGCCACCGGGGGCCGGCCTTCCCGATCGCCGGTAGTGAGTTCGGCTCCGGCAACAACACGTCGTTCCGCGTGGAAGCGCTGCGACGGCTACACGGATTCGATCCGGTGCTGGGGACCGGCAGTCCGGCCCGCGGTGGCGAAGATCTCGACATGTTCCGGCGGCTCATTCTGGCCGATCACGCGATCGTCTACCAGCCCGCTGCGATCGTCCGGCACCGTCATCGCGATACGATGGCAGGTTTGCGCCGCCAGATGTACGACTACGGGGTGGGTATGTCGGCAAATGTCACTCGCTTCGCCGCATGGGGACGGCGCATCTCGTTCTTGCGGTTGGCCACGGTACTGCCCTCGGGTCTACGGATGCTGCTCGCACCGTCATCGGACAAGAACGCCGGCAAGGCGACTGACTATCCGCGCCATCTCACACTCATCGAGCTTGAGCAATACGTAACCGGAACGAAGTATGAT
>JAXHOA010000013.1:0-4172 GCA_034520035.1 Mycobacterium sp.
CGCCGGACGAGGTGGTGTGGGAGTAGTTCAGGGCCAGGCAACCAAGCGCCAGAGGAGGCAGAATTTGCCCTATTCGCGGCGAGTGTGTGGACGCAGGCAGGTCGCGACCCCGGCTACCAGGGGATGGAGCCGCCGAGATCGAAGAACCCACCGCTGGGCCCGTCGGGACTGATCTGAGCCAGGCGCACGATGATCTCTGCGCCTTCTTCGACCGATTGCCTTCCGGTGTGACAATTGAGTTCGGTGGCAGTGAATCCCGGTCCGGCGGCGTTGATCCGGATGTCCGGGTATGCCTTGGCATATTGGACTGTGACCGAGTTGAGGGCGGCCTTGGATGCGGGATAACCGATCCCAGGGAATGCATGAGTCGGTGAGTCTCCGCGAATGAGGTCACGCGTCAGCGAAAGCCCGCTGCTGACGTTGACGATGACCGGGGCGTTCGACCTCTCCAGCAATGGTAAGAATGCCTGGATCATCCGCACCACACCGACGACGTTGGTCTCGAACGTCGACCGGACCGAGTCGCCGGTCTCGTCGGCGGCCGGCAGAAAGCGGCCCGCTGGTGTCCGCTCAACGACCCCTGCATTGTTGATCAAAACGTCCAACCCGCCGGCGACTGCGATGGCCGCGGCCGAAGCGTCGTTGGTGACGTCGAGTTCGACGAATCGTGCGCCGATCCGCATGGCGGCTGCACGGCCCCGCATGGGGTTTCGGGCGCCGACGTATACGGTGTGGCCGGCCGCGACCAATTGGCGGGCGGTCTCGTGGCCGAGGCCCTTGTTGGCGCCGGTGATCAGGGTCTTGGGCATCACCAGGGGATCTCACCGTGCGCGGAGCAGTAGCCGCCGGTGGGCCCGGCGGGCGGGGTTTGGGCCATCTCGACGATGATGCGTGCGCCTTCTTCGACAGTTTGGGTGCCGGTGCGCCCGTTTAGGTCGGTGTTGGTGTAGCCGGGTTCGACGGCGTTGATCCGTATGCCCGGAAACTGCTTGGCGAATTGCACGGTGATCATGTTGAGCGCAGACTTGGACGCCGGGTAGGCGACCCCCGGGTAATGGTAGGTAGGGCTTTCGGGTGATCCGGCCAGGTTCAAGGAACCGAGGCTGCTACTGACGTTGACCACCACCGGCGCCGGCGACCGCTGCAGCAGCGGCAGGAAGCCGTGGGTGACCCGGACAACCCCGAAGACGTTGGTGTCGAAGACCTCGCGCACCATGTCGGCCGTCACGGCGGCGGCGCTGATGATCGAGTTGTGCTCGCCACGTCCTTCGACGCCGGCGTTGTTGACGAGGACGTCCAGGCCCCCATTATCGCCGATGAATGTGGCTGCAGCGGAGACAGACTCGTCATCGGTGACGTCGAGCTGGACAAAGCGGCCGCCGAGGCGATCCGCGGCCGATTGTCCTCGCTGCGGGTCACGGCAGCCGAGGTAGACGGTGTGGCCGGCCGCGATCAATTGGCGGGCGGTCTCGTAGCCGAGGCCCTTGTTGGCGCCGGTGATGAGTGTCGTGGTCATGATGGTATTTCTCCTCTTCTCGGGTGGTGACTGCTGCCCGGGGTGGGCGGGATGTCGAGGAGTTTCTCGGCGTTGCGGTGGCTGATCTTCGCTTTGTCGGCGGTGCTGATCGGCAAGTGATGGAGGAAGTCGCGACCTTGCGTGGTAGCGCAGAACGGGTAGTCCACGGAGAAGAGCACGCGGTCGATCCCGATCACGTCGATCAACAGCCGCAGCGGCCCGGTGCTGAACATTCCACTGGTGGTGACCCAGACGTTGCTGCGGAAGGTTTCGGCGATGCTGCGCTGCAGGCCGTTTCGGCGTGCTGGCGGGGTGAGGTAGGCGTCTACCCGGTCGAGCATGAAGGGCAGCATCTCGCCCATGTGGCCGACGATGATCTGCAATCCGGGGAGTCGATCGAATGTGCCGGTGGCAATCAGCCGCAAGAGGTGCAGCCCGGTCTCGGCGTGCCAGCCCCATGCTGGCGCGGCCAGTGCGTAGGCGACCTCTGAGGGAAGGCCGGAGTAGTACTCGCGCCGGATGGAATCCGATGGCAGGCCGGGATGCAGGTACAGCGGGACGCGCAGCGCCGCAGCCCGTTCCAGGACGGGAAGCAGTTCCGGATCGTCAAGAAAGCGTCCGCCTTCGCGGCCGTTGATCAGTGCGCCCTTGAAGCACAACTCGCTGACAGCGCGATCCAGCTCTCGTGCCGCGGCCGGGGGATCACCCATCGGAAGGGCCGCGAAGGCTGCGAAGCGGTCGGGATTCGCCTCACAGGCTTCGGCGGCCTGGTCATTGGCTCGGGTCGCGATCGCTACTTGGCGATCGACCGGAATCGCGTCGAAGGTCGGTAGCACGTGGCTCAGTACCTGCATGTCGATGCCGGCGGCGTCCATGTCGTTCAGTCGTAGTTCGCCCAAGTCGGTGACGGCCGCGGCGGACATGTCGACCGCCTGTTGAGGCCCGAGGTCAGCGCCTGCCAGCTCGAGGAAGGCCTGCGATACGTAGTGTTCTTCAAGCGTGATGGTGCGCATGGCAAGCTCCAGTTCAGCTCTTGAGCCAGTCGAAGGCCTCGGCGAGTAGCGCGCTCGCCCGATTCGGGTCTGTGGATCACCGGGTAGATCCGGATCGACGTCGTATCCTCGCCCGTCGAAGTAGTAGGCAAGCATGCGATAGCTGGAGGGCTGCGCGGCCAGGCGTAAGTCGGTCGATGAAGCCGAATCGCCAGGCAACGACCGGCTGTCAGCGGTCTCCGCTCGTAAATCGTTGACAAATCACAGATTCCGTACCGGCCGTCTCGTCGTTCCAGCCGATAGATGCCGCGGGCGTAGCTGACGAGATCGGCCTCGACGCCATGCATGTCGATGCGAAGCTCGATCGCCATCGGCATCGTCACCACCGCACGTTCGCCGAGACGGTGAACACTGGGAACCGACAGCCGGTGTCGGGCGTGGTCCCCGCGCGCCGCCATCTCGCGTGATGCGACGGCGAACTGTTGGCCGGTCCCGGTGAACCACATCGACCGCACCCGCGAATCGCAGTGATAGCAACTGGCCATCTGGTCCCACCAACCCCGGTCGCGTCCTTCCCGTTCGTGTGCGATGACCTGGACCGGATCGGCAACTGTGGCAGTCATGGCGCGGACCTCCGTGTGTCGGTGATGGTGACAGTGGGTGCGTTCTCCACCAAGTCTCAAAGGTGCGGTGGGGTTCTGGGTACGCCCCGGTCATCCTGGGTACTGACAAACCCACCTTTGACTACGATGACGTGGTGACCAGAGGTGATGCGCTCGGTGAGTACCTCAGGCTGCGACGTGGCCAGGTCCGGCCAGAAGATGTCGGACTGGTGCCCGGCCCTCGCCGACGGGTCGAGGGGTTGAGACGTGAAGAACTGGCCGCTCTGGCCGGTATCAGCGCCGATTACTATTTGCGAATCGAGCAGGGGCGCAACGCTCATCCGTCGCCGCAGATTCTCGATGCACTGGCCCGGGCGCTACGCATGGATGCCGCGGCGAGCGTGCACCTGCATCAACTCGCGCGCGGCGACCGCCCGGTACATACCGGCGTCGAGCACGTCGACGACGATGTAGTCAGCCTTCTGGACCAACTGTCCGTGCCAGCCTTCGTCGCGGGACGATGCCTGGACTGCCTCGCGTCGAACCCTCTCGCGCAGGCACTTTCGCCGAACTTCGCGCCCGGACGGAACTTGTTGCGGCAGCTGTTCCTGGATCCGGCGGAACGTCGACTGCACCTGGACTGGGACGAGGCCACTGCGGGAGTCGCCTGGCGGTCTACGCCAGATTGCCGCGCGGCGAGGCGGCCGACCCGCGCCTTCGACGCCATCGTCGATGGTGCCTCTCTGCCAGTAGTGAAAGACTCCAGCCGCTCTGGCTCCGGGGCCGATGTCGGCTACCGCCCAACGGGCACCAGCCGCCCGCTGCATCCGCGAAGTCGGCGAATTGCACCTGCGCCGTCAACCGGTTTTCCGATGCCCGATTCGGACGGCCAGCACCTGCAGATCTACCACGCCGTGCCTGGCAGCGGCACGGCTGCGAAGCTCCGCGCAGCTCGCGGTTCGCTCGACCACCGCACCCGACGAAAACTGCATCTCGGTCAGTGGTGCGGGAATCGACGCACATCCCACCCCCACTAGGTGCCGTACAGGTGAAGGGCGCGTG
>JAXHOA010000055.1:0-9936 GCA_034520035.1 Mycobacterium sp.
AAGTCACGCATTGCTAAGTGCTCTATCTGAATCCGGCGTATCGCTTCACCGACTCCCGGACCCGCGGACTCGCGGACATCGACGCGTCTGTGTCCATCTCGAGCGACCAACTCCGCTGGGAGATCGCCAACGATCGCGGTCAAATCGGAATCACCGTTACGCCGCTGCGATACGCAAACGACGAAAACTGGTTCTGGCTTTCCCTCATTCGCCAATACCTCGATGGTGGTTCAGACACCGAACAGGGTTCCTCGCTCGACCTCGCCGAGTGGTTGACCCAGAATCTCGTACGAGTCGAAGCACTTTTTGCAGATGAAGCGACGGCTCCCGGTGTCTGCGCGAAGCTGGTTGCTCTCCGGAGGTCGAATTCCTACAAGAACTGGGGATGGCCGAAGCCCGACCCAGATGACATCGACCCGTAGCCCGTGTTGTTGATACGTAGACCGGAGCACCACGGCCGTGGACTTCGTCCGTCGCGGAGTCGAACGATTCCTGGACCACGTTTGCGCGCGTACGAATCTGGGGCACTTCGTTGAGGCATCTACTGCGAGTACTTCTCGAGTACTTCGATTTCCTGTACCTCGACCCCCGGTACCGCATCACGGACTCCAGTACGTCCGGCTCGCCGACAATCGATGCCCAACTGGTCCTCACCGGGCAGCTCGTGAGTTGGTCCATCACCAACGACCGCGGACATATTCTGGTGGCAGCCGCCCCCACTGCGAACAGTGCCCCTGAGAATTGGTTCCGCCTCTCGATTATCCGCCGTCACCTCGACGGCGCCACGACACCCCAGTCCCCTCAATGCCGAGGCTGCCGACTGGCTCAGGACGAACACCGCTCGCGTCGAATGAGGTTCCCCAGTCTGAGTGGACACCTGAGATAGCGGGACGGTGTCCTGCTGGAAGGATGTCGACATGTCGCGGACGCGTCGGTCGTTCACACCGGAGTTCAAGGTGCAGGCTGCTCGTCGGGTGATTGACGGGGGCCGGCCGGTGTCGGAGGTGGCACGCGAGCTCAACCTGCACGAGAACGTGTTGGGCAAGTGGGTACGCGAGGAGCGGCGCCGGGACGGGGTGGCTGGTGATGCCCGACACGGGCCCCCAGAGGGGGACCTGACCGCCCGTGAACGCGCCGAGTTGGTGCGGTTGCGCGCGGAGCTCGCCGAGAAGGACCGAGATATCGCGTTCCTGAAAAAAGTATCGGCGTACTTTGCGGCACAGCAACATCGGTGAGTCGGTTCGAGCTCATCGCCGCGGAGTGCGCCGACCACGACATCGCCACACTGGCCGATCTGCTCGGCGTCTCACGATCAGGTTATTACGCATGGACGGCGCGGCAACGACGCACCGAACTCACGCCGCGCCAGCAGTGGCGTCGGGATCTGGAGGTCAAGATCCTGGCTCACTGGCAGGCATCGCGGCGCACGTACGGCTCACCACGCATCACTGCCGACCTGCACGCGACCGGTGTCTCGGTGTCGGTGAACACCGTCGCGGCGGTTATGGTGGCTCTTCGACTTTGACCGGGCAGTCAGCGTCTGGTCGGGGTTGCGGCCCGCTGTTTGCGGGTGCAGTGGAATCGTATCCGGCGAGCTGAGTTCTCTCGATTCCGGAATCCGCAGCCGACGCGTTTGACCTGTTTGACCAGCCGGTTGTAGCCCTCGGTGCCGGCGTTGGTGATGCCGGTCTGGATGAAGGCGTTGATCTCGGGCCACCAGGTGTCGATGGTGGTGGCCAGGGTGAGCAGCTCGGGGATCTGCGAATCGATACACCAGGACAGGAAACGGTGCAGCCGATGCCGGGTCAGGTGCGCATCGCCGCCGTTGCCTACGGTCGCCAGCAGGGTGCGCAGTTCTTCCTTGGCGATCCACGCCGAGAGGATCTGAGCGCTGGGGTCCTCGGCGGTGATGCTGTTCCACATTTTAGCGAAAGTCTTCTGCGACAAACGTTCCCGGCCGCGTAGCAGCCGGCGCCGATTGGCCCATTCCGGATCGAGCTTGCCGCCGCGGCGGTCCTTGAGGTCCCAGGTGACCCGACGCCGGACCTTGGTCAGCGCATCGTTGGCCAGCTTCACCAGGTGGAAGTGATCGACCACGATCGTGGCGTTCGGGAGCAGCCCGGGCGTGCGGATCGCGGCAGCATAGACCGCAGCCGGGTCGATCGCCACATATTCGATCCCGTCGCGGAACGCGTCGCTGCGCTCGCGCAGCCAGTCGATCACCGCCTTACTGGTGCGGCCCTCGCGCTGCCCCAGCAGGCCCTGGTCGCCGGCCAGATCGACGAACCCGGTGTCCCACGGGTCGATCCGCAGCCAGCGGCTCGCCTCGGGGTCGTAGATCCACCTGGGCTTTCCCCAGCGAGTCTCGTCGATACCGAGCACCCGGATCGGTTCCGGCTCGCCCAGAAGCGCGTCGGCGTGGGCGACGAACGCACGGTGCGCGGTCGGCCACGACACCGCGTGGGCCGCGGCGACCTCGCTCACTGAGCGGGCAGCCTCTCCGATCGCCGCACCAATCGCAGCGCGTAGCCGGCCGGTGGTCCGCGCTCGCGCGGGTACCTGCGGTATCGCCTCGGTGAATGAGGCGCGTTCGCAGTAGTCCTCTCGGCATCGCCATCGGGTTTTGTTCCAGCGGACAATGATTCGGTCTTCACCGTAGGGAATGTCACGCGGCGAGCTCGACACGTAGGCCTTCACCGACGTGGACACGACCCCACATGCCGGGCACGCCGCCGCCGTCTGCTCAGCGGTCACCACATGAACCACACGGGCCCCGTCGGGGAGCCGCTCGACACGCTCAACCCGTACTCCTGGCAGCCCAAACAACAATGTCGTACCGTCAGACACGGCCCTTGGTTCCCTTCTTCAGTCCGAAAGCGTCGCAACTCTCAGACTTCGGAAGGCCAAGGGCCTCCACACGCAACGACACGCTCTATGAGAGCGAAATCACAACTGCCCCATTAAATTTGAAGAACCGTCATGGTCGAGATGGGCATCGAAGGCATCAGCCCGCGGACCTTCAAAGTCAAGACCACCGTCATCGATCCCGCGGCGTCGTTTCCGCCTGACCGGGTGGGTCGCGTCTTCGACCAAGGCCGATGCGATGCGGTATGGACATCCGATATCACCTACCTGACCTGCGGAGAAGGCGATGCCTACCTGTGCGCAATCCGTGACGAGCACTCCCGGCGAGTCCTGGGTTGGTCGGTAGCAGATCACATGCGCACCGAGCTGGTAGCGGATGCGGTGGACGCCGCCGTGTTCACCCGTGGCGGGTCGGTGGCCGGAACCATTCTGCACAGCGACAGGGGCAGTCAGTACACCAGTCACGACCTGGCCAAAGCCTGCTCCGATCACGGCCTACGCCGCTCTATGGGCGCCACCGGGATATGTTGGGACAACGCCGGGTCCGAATCGCTGTGGTCGACGGTCAAGCATGAGTACTACAAGCGGCACGCCTTCACCTCGTACGCGAATCTAACTGCAGGACTTGACAATTACCTTCACTACTACAACCATGACAGGCGGCACAGCTCACTGGGCATGATCTCGCCCATCGACTTCGAGATCACCGCACGGATCAATCAGCAATCAAGCTAACCGTGTCCACTTTTTCGGGGGAACCCCAGAAGGCCTTTTCAAGGACGAAGCGACGGCGATCACGTCGTGCGCGGTGCTCGTTTCGCTCGAGCACGCTGCCGCCGACGAGCTGTTCGGCCGGCCTGGAGGCGACCGGTAAGAACGCTTGTCGCCTGCTGACAATGCTCGGCAACTTCTAGGGACACTCCTCGGAGTCGATCCGCAACACACCGAACCTCAATCACACCGCGCTGGACGAGATCGAACGCAGCCTGCTGCCGCTGGGCAGCGCCATCCCCGGCCGCACCCGGCCCGACCTTGACGCCGACCAACTGCAGGATCTGGTGTTCGGCACGATGGGCGTGACCTCGAAGTGCCTGCCTACGCATCGCGCTACAACGCCCACCCGGCTCGGACCGCGACGCCATGGTCGCGTTGACCGCCAGGATGCTGGCGGCTGCGCTCACCCCGGATCCGAATTGACCCCGATCTGTTCCGTCAACTGTGTGTCACCACCCGACCGTCACCGAAGTCCTGATACAAAAACGTTGCACAGCTTGCATTTCCGGCGTATCATCGAACATAAGTGGCGCTCCTAGTGTTCTAGTGGGCGCTTTTCTGCTGTTCAGGGTCGGTTCATACTGCAGCGCAGGTGCTCTCGGCGTGTCAGCGGTGAGGTGAAGGACGCACACGCGGTGTGCCTCTAGGTTTCGGGGTTACCACACCAACCTCAACCAGAGGAACGATCCGCGTGCGCGTCAGTACTGCATTTAACCGTCTTCTTCAGATTCCCGGCGCATCGGTCACCGACGTGTCGATCGGCGACCATGATGTCGAGGTCACCGTGCGGCCCAAGGCTCGGCTGCTGGCCTGCCCGTGTGGCAAACGAGCCCGTGCCGTTTATGACCGGCGCTCACGGCGCTGGCGCCACCTCGATCTGGCCGGCGCCAAGCTGTGGTTGGTCTATGAGATCCGCCGCCTGGACTGCCCGAACTGCGGCGTAGTCACCGAAGACGTTCCGTGGGCACGTCCCGTCGCCCGGCACACCCGCGATTACGAAGACACGGTGCTGTGGCTGGCTCAGCGCACCGACCGCACGACGGTGTCAACGCTGATGCGCTGCAGCTGGGAAACGGTCACCTCGATCATCAACCGCGGCGTCGATGAGCTGCTCGATCAACGCCGCCTCGACACGCTGTACCGCATCGGTGTCGATGAGATCTGCTATCGGCACCCGCACAAATACTTGACCATCATCGGCGATCACGACACCGGAACGGTCATCGATATCCAACCCGGACGCAGCGAAGACTCATTCTCCGCATTCTTTGAACACCAACCCGATTCAGCCCTGCAGACCATCGAAGCAGTCAGCATGGATGCCAGCAAGGCCTACCAAGCAGCCGCCCGAAAACATGTACCGAAGGCCACCATCTGCCTTGACCCGTTCCACATCATGCAGTGGGTCAACCGGGCACTGGACCGCGTCTTCGCCGACGCCGCCAGCGGACCGAACAAAGTCACCATGACCTCCGCACAATGGCGCCAAACACGATGGGCCCTGCGCACCGGAGAGAACAAACTCAACGCCACCAAACGAGAACTGGTCAACCGCATCGCCCGCGCCAACCGCCACGTCGGACGAGCCTGGACCCTCAAAGAACAACTACGCGACCTCTACCGACACGAGCACGAACCCGACGCAGCCCGTGGACTCCTCAAGGCCTGGATCACCGCCGCCAAACGCAGCCGCATTCCCTCATTCGTCGAACTCGGCAAACGCCTGCAACAACACTTCGCAGCGATCATCTCCGCCGTCGAACTCGGCATCTCCAACGCCCTCAACGAAGGCATCAACGCCAGAATCCGCCTCATCAACGCACGCGGCTACGGCCACCACTCCGCCCGAACACTGACCTCGATGATCTACCTCTGCATCGGCGGACTACACCCTCAACTACCCATGAAAAGGTGAGGAGTCGCACATAAGTTCGAATGCGACGGAGCTCCCATCTTCACCCGGTGAGCTTCAGACCGCGACTACGGTCGCCGCCAGGTTCGACTGCCCCTTCGGGATCCAGTCGGGCTGTACTGACTGATCGTGCGCTGTGCGTACCTTCTGTGAAAGCCGGTATCCCCCATGGACGCCACCTATCTCAATACCGTCATCAATGGGCTCATCGACGACCTCACGCCGGCAGCCGTTCCGGAGGATGGTGCCGACCGGCGGCTATGTCACCTGCTGGAATCTCCGCGCCGGATCGCGGATGAACCGGCGTTGCTCGCGGTATTGAGTGCCGCGGTCACGTTGCGCAACCTGGTCGATCATGTGATCGCCCAGGCCGTCGCAGCCGCAGAACGGGCCGGCATCCCGGCCCGCAAGCACCTGAGCACCGGCGCGGACCTACTCACCCAACTGGGGATGTCGCCGGGTGCGACGTGGCGGGCGGTGCGGGTCGGACGTGCGGCACACACCCTGCCCGCATTGACTCAGCAGCAACGCATCGGTGGGGTTGGAATCGAATTTGCCGACGCCATCGGAAAGGGAGTCACTTACATCACCGAACGGGTCCCCTTGTCCGACAAAGACCGCACGAAGATCGTGACGAAGTTGATGATCGAGACCACCCCGTCGGGGGTAGCCAAGAAAGCTCGCACGATCGCCATCGACAAAGCCGCCACCGCACCCTTCGCCGACGGGTGTCGGTGCCGGTCGCGGAGAACACCGACCTCAACGACACGACGCTGGTCGTAAGATCGACGGACGGGCGGGTCACCGTGCCGCCCTGGACCTGGATGCGCTCACCGGCGAAGAACTCATCGCGGCACTCGATCCGTTGTGCCGGCCCGTACCGCTGCCCGACGGATCAGCGGACCCCCGCCCGGTCGGGCGGCGTCGCGCGGAGGCGTTCGGGCAGATCATGCGGACCTACCTGTCGAATTCGCAGCGCCCAATGTCGGGAGGTGTACTCCCGCACGTCACCCTGATCCGGCCCGCCGCACACGGCGTGGACACACTGGGATTCGGCGGGCCCGTCAGTGCCGCCACCGCCGAACTCATCGCCTGTGACAGCACTCTGACTTCGGTGATCGTCGACCAGTCGGGCGTACCCCTGGATGTGGGGCGCAGCGAACGGCTCTTCCCGCCCCATATCCGTAAAGGGTTGGCGGTCCGTGATGGTGGTTGCGCGCACCCCGGCTGCGGGCGACCGGTGTCCTGGTGCGATGCCCACCACATCCGACCGTGGGAACACGGCGGAACCACCTGCCTCGACAACGGAGTACTTCTCTGCCGGCTCCACCACACCGCCATCCACCACGGCGGCTGGCAGGTCTACCTCGGCGCAGACCGGCATCCCTGGTTTATCCCACCCCACCAGCCCGGTGAAGCAGAACCTGCGCACCTGCGATCCCACGCACGGCGCACCATGACCGATCTGCCCGCCGCCGCATAGCTTCAGCATCAGCTTCACGGAACCTTGAAAACTACACAGAGAACGCACACGCGGCGGGAACCGGCGAAGATCACGGCGCCGGACCCGCCACGATGGATCCTGCCGTGACCCACGGGACTGCCAACTAGCCTCCGCCGAGCACCAACGACACACCGTTGGATTTCAGTTCGGCGAACGAGAAGCTGAGTTCACCGCGTCGCCCTACATTCACGACGTAGCGATCCTGCCCTTCCGTGATCTCAAAGGTGATCCCGAAAGTGCACATGTACCGACCGCCTCGCCCCTGCTCCAGGTAGGTCGTCGTCAGGATCTCGCCCTTGCCGTTCTTGACGGTGACGGGCGTGCCGGCGTTGACGTCGCTGTAACCGCCCGTTCCTTCGCAATCAGATCCGTCGACATCGATCGACGGCGAGTAGGTGCTCGGCGAGTCGTCGTTGAGGGTGAAACTACCGGTGATCGTCGCGGTCTCGAGGACGTGAAACCCTTCACTGAACTCCGGGCAGAAGTGCTGCACCGCAATCTCATCGGCGGGCATTCCTTGCTGCGCAGCACCCTCGCTCAGTTGGCGGCAGACCTGCTTGCCGTGGGCCACCGCGTTGGCATCCGAATTGAATTCGCCCGAGTAGTCGGACTGCTTCAGGGCTTTGAGATACTCCTCATCAGGGTTGACCTGCTCGCGGTTCAGATACAGGTACGCACCGACACCTGCAGCAGCGAGCACCACCATCGCCATCACCGACGACGCCACCAACCACATTCGGCGTCGACTGCTGGTTTCCTTCTGCACCGGACGTGAATCAGACTCGGCAACAGCGCCTTCCAGCTGTTGCTTTCCGATCGGGTCGAGCGTCTCGCCACCGCCGTCGCGAGTCAGGTCTGTCGGCTGCCCACCGACGAAATAGCGGCCTTCGTGCCGTCCGGTCGGGTCAGGCCGCCACCCGGTGTCACTGGCCTCGCTGACGACGGGGACCGCCGCCTCATGCCAGGTGTCGCCCACCTTGACGGCGCCGCACGATCCGCACCGCGAGTAATCGCTCAGCGCGGCCCCGCAGAACACACAGAATCCCATGGTCGCGTCACTCACTTTCGGTACACCGTGGTGCGCTCCGGGCCGAACATGGAGCTGATGAACTTGGCGAAGCAGTCGTCGACCCCGAAGTCCTGTTCGTCGCACCACTGGTTGGCGTTCTCGGGGAAGGTCCACGAAGGCCCGACAACAGTCACCCACCAATCGGTGTCGCTGAAGGTCGACCACTGACCCGAGTACACGAGGCGAGCCTGGCCGAATCGCTGCCGAAAGTTGAGATGATCGCGCAGCACGTCGGCGTCGGTCAGCGCCCGGCCGTCGACCACCAGACCGGCCCGCTTCGAACTGACCTGCGGTACCCATCGGTTGAACGCATTGCTTCGCAGATCGGCAAAGTCGGCGTCCCGCAACTCCCCGAGAACCGCCTTGGCCACACCGTCCACGCTCCCGTGTTCTGGATCCGCGGGTCCGACAGCGACCAGCTCCTCGGCGCCCGACTTCGAAGCAACCGGCGTCGCTGTGCGGTCTTCTGACCGATGCGCAGTGAGCGTCGGTTTGCCACCCACCATGTCGGGAGTCCTCCAGTACATCCCGTGCGGAAACACCAGCGTGCGGTGGTCCGGCACGCCGGCCTTCATCTCGACCGGCGATGCCGAGAAATCGAACTCGCCTGCCGCGATATCTCGTTGGCCGTCTGCCACCGTCACCCGGACCGCCTTGCCCGCTTCGACGTCACCGCCGGCACATCCCGAGAAGAAGGCTGCACCGATCTTGATCCCCTCGGCCGTCATATCGAACGACTCAGTCTCCAGAATGGGTGGCTCCGTACACACAGCCTGCGTGGGTGCGGCGGGCGGCGTGCCGGTATCGAATACCCCAGAATCCGGACTGGCTTCATCCCCCGGCGACCTGGTGAACAGCACCGCCGCGGTCACACCGGCGACCGTCGCCACCACCGCGGCAATGACTCCGACGATCAACCCGAGCCGCCGTGTGGATTGGGCCGTGCCGTCCTCGCGCGAGTCCTCATCGGCCGGAAATGGCACCACACCGATCGGTGACCCGCACAGACTGCAGAACCTGTACGCCGGTGAGTTCGCGTGCCCCTGCGGACAGAGCACCGTCCCCGACGAGTCACCCGCCCGACTCCACGCGTCCGTCATTGTCTTATCCCCCTACAACAACCTGGGGACAAACTACGCTGACCTCGGAGTACGTGCACGGGATTGCATTCACCCGTTCGTTTGCCAGACCGCCCTACGGACACTCCTCGGAGTCGATCCGCACCACACCGAAGTCGATGTTGGTGCTCACCGTGAACGTGGCACCCGGCGCCGGGGTCGAGCTGCATACCTGCCAGTTGCGGTCGCTCATCTGCGCACGATCCTGACCGGTGAGGTCGGTCGAACTGCTGAACCACACCTGCCCGCCGCTGACCGACTGGATCGCGTCCTGCGCACCCTGCAGGTCCATTCCGATCAGATTCGGCATGGTCCACGACGGTTCCGCCGTCGCAGCCGGGCTCATCGAGATCGCCACACCAACCATCGCCGCGACCATCGCAACACTTTTCATCTCAATCTCCTTGGCTTGAAGTAGCCGGACATCGTCGCATCCGGTACCGACAAGACCATGGCAGAGCCCTAGGAGAGCTCGAAGCCGAACCGCTCTAGAGACGCGAGCGGCGCAGATTCGCGGCTTTCAACGGCGACGAACACCCACGTTCTTCCTCGGTCGTCGGTGCGGGTGGCATAGCCATGCTCGACGCCGATGGTGCCCACGTCACTGGCTGCCGCCGCGGGATCCTCGTAAACACCGACCAGAACGCCATCTCGCCCTGGCGGAGTAATGCACAGTGCCACCGGGTCTGCCCCA
>JAXHOA010000045.1:0-8089 GCA_034520035.1 Mycobacterium sp.
CGGGCGCAGCGCCGGTGGCAATGTGCTTTACGCCGCCGGGTCGCGAAGGCGTTCTGGTCGGGGTGTACGACGACGCGGCCACGGCGAGGACGGACATGGATCGGGTCGGAGCGGAGCATGGCTACGCCACACGTGTTGACGACAGCGGTCGAACGTGGGTTTTCGTCGTCGAGGGCCCGAACCCTGCGTCGTTGGAGCCTCTGGAGCGGTTCGGGTTCGCGCTTTCCTAGTGAGATTGGTGCAGTGCCAGTGGTCCGCCCGCCGGTAGCATCATATTGAGGAGGGGGAGCGAGATGATCGTTGATACAGATTTGCTGCGGATGGGCGCGGACTACTCGAACAGCGCAGCGTCCATCGTGCAGAAGGGCGCGTCAAACTTCGCCGCCACACAGTTGCGGTCCGGAGTCTTCGGCGACTTCGACGCAGCCGACAGCCTCCATGCTGCGCTCAGTAACACACATCAGGCGCACATTGACCTGATGGAGAGTCACTGCAGTGAACTCGGCGTACTTGCCGACAAGGCCAACGTCGCGGCCGCGACCTTCGTCGCACAGGATGAGACGGCCGCGGGCAACGTAACGACCGCCGGCAATTTACTTTCCTAACCAGCGGTGACAGTGAGATATTGTCAAGACCTGTGGATCGGGGTGTTTCAGGCGACCTCCGTTTCGGTTGATCCGGCGTCCGTTTCGGGCGGTGTGATGTCGACGGGACGTTCCAGCAGCTTGCCTTTGTGGAACACTGCGCCAGCACGAACCAGGGCGACCAGATGCGGGGCGTTGACAGCCCGCCAGCGGGCCTGTGCGGCGTCGATCAGCTTGTAAGCCATGGCAATTCCCGCCGCGCGGGAGCCGGGCCCCTTGGTGACCTTGGTGCGCAACCTGACGGTGGCGAACGTCGACTCGATCGGGTTGGTGGTGCGTAGATGGATCCAGTGCTCTGCTGGATACTTGTAGAACTCCAACAGCACGTCGGCGTCGTCGACGATCTTCGCGACCGCCTTGGGGTACTTGGCCCCGTAGTCGACCGCGAACGCCTTTATCGCGATCTGCGCCTTGTCGATGTCCTCGGCGTTGTAGATCTCCTTGATCGCCGACAACGCAGCTGGGTGGGCTGACTTCGGCAGCGCAGCAAGCACATTGGCCTGCTTGTGAAACCAGCACCGCTGCTCCCGGGTCGCCGGGAACACCTCCCGGACCGCCTTCCAGAACCCCAGCGCCCCGTCGCCGACCGCCAGCACCGGGGCGGTCATTCCCCGCCGGCGACACGACCGCAGCAGATCGGCCCACGACTCGGTCGACTCCCGGTACCCGTCGGCCAGGGCGACGAGCTCCTTGCGGCCATCGGCACGCACTCCGATCATCACCAGCAGGCACAGCTTCTCCTGCTCCAGACGGACCTTGAGGTGGATCCCGTCGACCCACAGGTACACGTAATCGGTGCCCGACAGATCCCGCTCCCCGAAGGACTTCGCCTCGTCCTGCCACTGGCTGGTGAGCCGGGTGATCGTCGTCGCCGACAGTCCGGCACTCGAACCCAGGAACTGCTCCAAGGCCGGCCCGAAGTCACTGGTCGACAACCCGTGCAGGTACAGCAGCGGCAATACCTCGGTCATCTGCGGGGACTTGCGCGCCCACGCCGGCAGGATCGCCGAGGAGAACCGCTGCCGCTCACCGGTGTCGGCGTCGATGCGCTTGTCGTTGACCCGCGGCGCCTTGACCTCGACCGCACCCGCGGCGGTCAGCACCTCGCGTTCGTGGTGGTAACCGTTGCGGACCACCAACCGGCGGCCGTCGGCGTCAACGTGGTCGGCGAACTGCTCCACGTAGGCGGCGACCTCGGCCTGCAACGCCGCGGCCAACATCTTCCGGGCCCCGTCGCGGACGATCTCATCGAGCAACGACCGCTGGCCAGTCTCGCTGCCGTTGGCCTCCTCGCCATCCTGAACTACGGTGAGCATGGGCGTACCTTCCCAACCAGCGCGCCAACGCCGGTCTTGATCAGAGAACCTTGGAATTCAGATCATCCCCGGGAAGGTGCGCCCACTTTCACGCCGCCCAGCCCAGGGGTCATCCACAGGTTCTGATCATTGCTCGGTGACAGTTCAACTACAGCACCTCAACGTTGAGAATCTCATAAGCTCAGCGGGCGGCGATCCGTGGGAGCTGGACCGGACGGTGCAAGCCGGAGCTCCTGGGGAAATCAGCGAGCTCGCGTCGGCCTTCCGCCAAGCAAGCAGCTGTAGCCAGGAAACCACAGACGAATTTCTCGCAGCGAAAGCCCGTTTTGAGTCGGCGTGGGATCGGCAAGACGGGGGTGACCATCCCATCAACGACTCCGCCGAGGTTCAGCGTGCCACTGACTCGATGAATTACAATCGCGACAAGTTGGCGAAAGTGGCTGTCGATCTCCAGAACATCGCCGCTGCCTTGGCCGAAGCCCAACGCAGCGGCGCTATCTCTATCGGCAACCTCGAGGCTGCGTTGAAGGCCATCGACGGACAGATCGATCACGCACTGAGAGTCGCCGCCGCTAACGGCGAAACTGCAGATGTCTCGCAACTTAGAGAAGCGGCGGTGGACCGCACCGTCGTAGCACTCAGGGAGGTTCAAGCAGTTCGCGGCAGCTATGGCGAACAACTTGACCAATCGCGTGCTGAGATGGCGGCCGAAGGCTATACAACCGGTGCGCTGAAGGGCTCGGATGGGCAGAACCCCGACTTCGCGTCGGGGGCGCAGGCTGCGGCAGACAAGTACGACTCGGGCCAACGTTCAACTGATCAGGCACTCGTGAACTCACCAGGACCGTGGACCCCTGAGAAGCAGGCCGCCGCCTCTCGGCTTCGTGATTTCGCCACGATCAATGACGCAACGGCAGACGTGGATGCGACCATGTATGCGGGGCAACGGCTCGACGACTTCCATACGGCCAACGCCAGCGGCCCGCTGCCAGTCGACCCAATATTGGGTGGCGACGCCCGCTCGCGAGCACAGACGCGGCTTGACTGGCAACAGAAGCTGGAACGAGGCTTTGTGGGCTCTGCGGCGATGACCCCTGACGAGGCAACCGAATGGCTCAATCAGAGTGAATCCACCGGTCGTGAAATCGTGCTCGAGCGTTTTCAGGATGAGTTGCAGCGCGCCGGTATGTCGCCGGAAGGCGCGGCCGCGACAGCTGAAGCCATGGCGCAAGGCGCCGTTCCGCAGGAGCTCGTCGCATTGGCTCAGGGCGGAAGCAAGGTCGCTGGTGCCGAGTCGGAAGCGTTCAAGCACTACGGCGAGAAGGTCCCGACCGGCGATCACTGGAAGCCCGGCGTTGCCTACACCCCGGAAGACCTCGAATCTCTCAAGAACGTATCCGGCAAGCTTGGACACGTCGGGACGGTACTGGAGGCGGCCGTCGCGATTTACGAACTGAACAACGGAGTTCCTGCTGGTGAGGTGGCCTCCAAGTTCGGTGGCGGCATGGCAGGCACTTGGCTAGGGGCTGAGGCGGGAGCCTTCGTGGGCTCGCCAGGCGGCCCGGTTGGAGTCTTTGTGGGGGCACTCGTCGGCGGAGTCGCAGGATCATTCGCCGGTGAATGGGCTGGGCAGCAGGGCTACCGGGTGGCGACGAGGTAACGATGATCAACCCGTTCTTCGCAGCGATGATGCTTGCGGGTCTTGCCCTTCCGATCCTGCCGACCAAGAGTTCGTCGGCGGAGCGACGCTTGTACTGGTCAGGTGCAGCCTTGGCTGTCTTTGCGGCCTTCTTCACGATTTACCCACCGGACTGGCGCGGCGGACTTGTGTTCGCGTCGTCAATTGCAGGGGTATTGGTGCTACGCGCGTACATGACGACGTCGTACCTGCGAATCGGCGGTCGGACGTTCGCCTTCAATCTCAGTGACTCCGAACAAAATTCGTCTCATCGTGCGGTAGACACCTACGCCGGCTTCGCCACTGCGCCGAAGATGTGGTGGTTGTTCACGGTCGTTACGGGAGGGTGTGCGCTGATTGTCGCGATGTACCTCGCGTCATCTGAAGGTAGGTGGTATGCGGCAGGATCTGCGCTGGTCGTCGTTCTGCTGCCGCTGATGATCGGTCATCAGGACGCATCATGGGGATATGGAGGGGCGCGGGGCCAGATTGTGCAGCTTGTGGTTGCAGGTGTGATCACGGTTGGTGTGTTTGTCCTCGCGTACTTCGTCGGGTACAAGGTCGGTGCGCATTGGCCCCTCCGGTCGAAGTTATCCCCGGAACACCGGCGTCGCGGATAAGGTCAGTCGACCCAGCGGGCGCGGCGCAGATGTGCGAGTGAGTGTCGCCATGAGTGCATAGTGAACGGCTTGTCGGTGTCGGGTGCGACCATGCGCGGCTACTTCGAGCCAAGGAGAAATCGATGAGAAGTGTTGTTGTGGCAGCCGCGTTAGTAGGTGTGGCGATCGCGACGAGCGCACCCGCGTCGGCGGAGCCGTCGTGGACCATGCCGAACCTGATCGGGATGGATTTACAGGGCGCGCAGGATGCGATCCAGTCCGTGAGCGGCGGGCAGGTGTGGTTCAGCAGTTCTACCGACCTGACCGGTCAGGATCGGGCGCAGCTCAGCGACCGCAACTGGCAGGTGTGCAGTTCGACGCCGGCGCCGGGTGCCACGTTCACCGTGAGCACCACGATCGACTTCGGTGTGGTGCGGATCGATTCCGAGGAATGCCCATAGCCGACGGGCAGGACGGGCAGCTAATTGGCCGTCGCATGGGTCACGGCGGGATTCATCGTGGCGGGTCCGGCGGCGTTTTCTTCGCCGGCTCCCGCCGCGTGTGCGTTCTCTATGGAGTTTTCAAGGTGCGCCCGCGCTGGTTATGCGGCGGCGGGCAGATCTGTCATCGTTCGTCGCGAGTGGGAGCGCAGGTGCGCCGGTTCCGGTCCGGTCGGGTCATGCGGTGGGATGAACCAGGGGTGGCGGTTCAGCAGGCCACCATCCAGTGGATGACGCCTGGTCATCCACCTGTTCGCTCCTGCGCTCCCACCACCGGCTGTACTAAAAACTGGCAGGAGCCGACGCTCGGGCCACCACCGTCTCGTATTCCGTCCCCCGTCCGCTCTCATCGTCACCTCGCGGCGGCACCGTGTGCGGAGCTACACTGCCGGAGCTGGCGCCGCTCGCGGGCGGTGAGCACAGTGCGTCCTCGCCTCATCCGACAGCTCTCGCCGCATCGTCCGACAGCAAGACCCCTGCGCTCATGGCGTGCCCCGCCACTCGGAAAAGTAGCACCAACCGCTGTTCTTCCACCCCCCCGCACCCGACCGTCGACGTGCACGCTCGAATTGGGCACCCGCTGCGATGCAGCACCTCGCTTGAGCATGACAGACGGAGCCGACATGCAGTGACGGCACGGCGACCTGCCTGGCCATAGGGAGCTGACCCGCGCCGACACAGTCAGGCAAGACCACGAAATACGGGACGATCGTGCGCCACCATCAGCCGATTCTGCATTTCCGCCTGCTGCCCGGCCCACACACGAGCGCTGCCGCCGGCTGCCTGCACGAACCTCTCGGCCGCCCGTTCAATTCTGCTCCGGCACGGTCTGACGCGTCTGGACGCCTATCGAGCACGACTCGGCCAGTTGTACTCGTCCGGGGGTACGGGAGCTAGCTTCCAGCACCGACACGCCGTGCCCCGTCTCTCCGCAACAGGTCGACGCGCTCTCGAGCTCTGCCGTCGGCGGCACATGCGGCCTGTGCACAGTGCGCAATCCGGTCGAGCCCGGCCCAGTGTTCGAGATCAGGACCATCCCGCCCACTCGGCCGTCGTCAAGTTCGTTGCACGAACAGTGGGAGACGCATTCCACCACCCGCCTCTGCGAGACCTCTGCCGGGCAGCGGCATCTCCGGGCGTGATGACTTCCATTTCAACCTCCGGGTGGGGTGGCGCCGGAGCTCGGCCAGCATCGGGATCCGACCGGCCCCATTCTCGGCAGACTCCGGCAGCATGGGCTGGTCACCTCTGCTCGGCTCGTCTGTCCTGGCCACCGCTGCCGGGCTTCTCCCCCATCCCGCTCTCGGACCAACACTTCATGTTCCGGCGTTGGTGGATTGAACTGTCACCGGTAATGATCGACCTGTGGACCTGAACTTCAAACGGCGGGTACCGCGGGCTTGCTCGACGAATCGAACGGCCGCGGCGTGCAGGCCGAAGATCACTACCCGTGGGCCGCCGACCGCGGAACAAGCGATACCGACACCGGCCGATTCTCGGCTCGATGACCAGTAGGCAGTTACTAGAACGGCACCTGGTCGACGTCGATCGTGATGTTTTAGTGACGAAGTCGACAGTCCCGGTCGTCCCGGTGGAACCTGAAGGCGGTGGCCGATGTAGGCTAACAAGCGAGCCGCCGGCTACCAACCGTTGTCGACGATCAAGGCGTTTAACGCCGCCTCCGCATTCACCCGATCACCAAGGTCGTCGCGGCCGGGCCCCACGGTAATCGAGTCGACGCCGACGATCGACCGTTGACGTCGAATAACGGCAATTACAGGCAACAAGATCATCACGACACCCGTTATGCTCACTGTCCCCGGACCGCGACGTACCTCGGTCACCGCTGCAGTACA
Organism: Mycobacterium sp.; assembly: GCA_034520035.1. Taxonomy (GTDB): domain Bacteria; phylum Actinomycetota; class Actinomycetes; order Mycobacteriales; family Mycobacteriaceae; genus Mycobacterium. The sequence continues at coordinate 6,594 of JAXHOA010000045.1, forward strand.
TCGGGCCTATTGACGACTGTGGCGGCCGCCCGCTCTAGCCGTGGTCAATGATCTACATCGGCGGTCCTACCAGCCCTGGGCGACCGAAGAACTCACGATCGCGGCAACTTCGTTCTGCTCCCGTTCCTCCGGCCGGTACGTCGTCTTACCCCGACACCACGGCGCGGCACCCCGGGACCCCGACATCCCCGGCCGGGCGGGCCCCCGTCTCCGGCTCGGTCGGTTGCGCGTTGCTCCGGGGCCTCCCGTAACATGGTGGCCCCGCCGTGTGCGGCCACGGCTGCGGCCGCGCTCGACTCCCGTAACCACCAACCAATTCCAGCACGCATCCGGATCACGACCTGCGTGTTCTGCGGCAGCAGCCAACCAGCGCTCGATCTTGGTGATCGGTGGGCGACCACCTCGCGTGCCGGTCCGAGCCATGCGTGAATATGGACACCGTCTTGTGCGTCCGGCCTCGACGAGTCGACGACCGACAACTGGCGTAACCGCCGATGCGAGATGTGCAGCATCGCCTTCTTCCGCTCGAGACGTGTTCACAGCCACCTCGCCTCCAGACCCCCTTCGTCGAAGCTCGAGCAGCACTGTGCTCACTGACAGCAGCCTGTAGGCATGGCCGCAGCAAACCGTCTCGGCACTACCAGTCCACCCACCCCGGTCGGCAGGCTGCACACGACCCGCCCGGGAGCTGGCAGTGCCAGCTCCAGATCATCGACACATTAACACGCTGACGACCTGCTCAGGCTAGACAAACAGCTGGCTGAGGCGCATCCGGTATATTCGGGAGGCTGAGGATGGCGCCTCGGGCCGAAGCCAGATGAGCTCGTGACCGGGGTGATCGAGACCGTGATCTCGAGGTATCCCAGCCGACACGGCAGTGAGCCACCACCGGCACCCGCGACAGTGAGCGCGGTTCACGACCTCATCCAGCCGACCATCGCGCCCCGAGGCGCCGCCTCCACCCCGAACACACACTCCTCGGCTGGCTGCTCGACCAGCGACGGACGCTCCAGGTCTTAAAATGCGCCTCGGCTGGCCTGCAGCTGCCAGCCACCGGGTATACCCGACACCTCGACCGGACATCGACACTCAGCGGAATGCCGCAGGCACCGGCGCCAGCCGCCAGATGCACCGTATCAGGACACCGCAAATCAGCCGTTCACACTCATTGCTCCGCAGCCACCAAAACAGCGACACACTCTCCGGATGCAGCTGTGCTCGTCTGGGCATCAGAGGTCTGCCTCCGTCAGTGTGCCGCCCGTTTCCCGCTACCCCGACCCCCGCCCGGCACATCCGCACTCGGTTCCGGCTCCGGCCGCGCCGACCCGGCCGCCGGCGGTGGAGACACGCCGTGCCAGCAAATGGATCAACCGTCGCTGAACACTCGGCTGGTCTGTGCTGGAAGTGACGGCTCCAAGCTCTAGAGTCTTCATCAGGTTGGAAGACATTGACCCACCATTCTCTCCACGATACAGTTGTGCTGTAATATATACATC
>JAXHOA010000019.1:0-45839 GCA_034520035.1 Mycobacterium sp.
GACGTCATCGCGAAATACGTCGAACGGTTGATGGCCGACCGCGGGCAGTGAGCCGGGCGATCGTTTGATATTTGCTCCCCGAACGATCAGCAACGGATCTCACCCCGGCGTGTCGACTCGCCGACCGTGTCGTTCTCGCCCTTTCGGCGACCGCCGGATCGGGTGCTGCGGCCGCCGGTTGGGTCCGCGAAAATGTCGGTGACAGTCACTTGATTGCGGAAGGATCTGCGCAATCCGCAGCCGCGGTCGGGTGTCGGCACCGGAACAGGATTCCGCAAATGCCGGGCGGTCACCCGCATCGCGCGACGCCCGATCTCGGCGGCATCATTTGCGCAGGTGGCAGTGTCGGTGCGGGGGATGGGCTGGTGTGGCCGGGCTGACCTCCATGGCAGCCGGAGTGGTGGCCTAACTACGGCGCCGGTGGCGTGTGCGGCGCGGCATCGTTGCTGGCAGACGGTGCCGGTGGACGGCTGTGGCGCCGGCGTCCCGCCGAGGCCCGACGCAGCCCGGTGATCGCGTGTCGGCTGATCGGTGGACACGGCCGAAATCACCTCAGGATTTCCTCAGTTTGTACTTTCCAGTTATTAACGGCCGTGTTAACTTACGGCGCAGTCAATAGGACTGTGCGCTCGGTCACGGCAACGATTGCCCGGCCGGGCGGTGGAATGTTGAGGAGCAACATGGCGACACATCGGAAGACGTCAGCGAAGAAACGGATCCGCACCGGCGAATTCGCTGTCGCCGCGTTCCTCGGCCTCGCGGTCACCGCTGCGCCGGCCATCGCCACAGCCGACACCTCCGACGGCCCGTCCACCACCGGCCCCTCGGCGGACAAGGGCAGCGCGTCCAACTCCACCGGGGTGAAGACCGGACCCAAGACGGCCAAGACCGGTAAGACCGGCGCCGGCAACGGGACTCCGCTTCGCACCCAGGCCGTCATCGCCGAAGAGGATGAAGAAGACGCCCCCCTCGAGGGCGAGGACATCGACGACGAGTCCGAGGTCGCCGAGACCGGCGTCGACACCGAAACCGAAATCGAGGCCGGCGACGGCGATGGACCCGGCGAGGGTGAAGAAGACGCGCCGCCGGTCACCGGGACGGGCACCGGCTCGACCGGAGGCGAGGTGGTCGAGCCCGAGGTGACCGCGCCCGCCGGCGAAGAGCCCGCCATCGCTGAGCCGGAGGTCTCCGAGCCCGTCGTCGTCGAGCCGGTCGCCGTTGAGCCCGAGGTCGTCGAGACCCCGGACACCCCCGACACCAGCCCGGTGGTGGACGTCATCGAGATTCCGTCCTCGGATCAGTCGGCCTCCTCGCTGTCACTCAAGGGGTCCGACCCGTCGCCGACCCCGACGGCACTGGCCTCGGCGCTGCTCGACATCGATCTCGACATCGTGCCCAAACCGCCGGTGATTCCGGCGTTCGCGCCGCTGATGGGCATCATCAACGGCCTGGCCGCCTGGGTCGATCAGATCTTCCCGCCGTATGAGTCCGACCCCATCCTGAATCCGACCCAGGTCGCCGGAGGCTGGGTGATGACCCTGTTCGCCGGCCTGCAGGGCACCTACTGGAACGGCCAGCCGACGCCGTTCACCTTCGGTGCCCTCGTTCTCGTGACGGCCGCATACGCTCGCTATGAGCGGCTGGCCACCAACCAGTTGCCGGGTGAGCCCACGATCTCCGCCGGCCCGCTGCCGCTGACCTGGAAGCTCAAGAGCGTCGACCCCGATGGCGACCCGCTGGTCTACTCGGTGGGCCTGAGTGGCCAGCCGAGCAACGGCTTGATCACGATGAGCCCGGACGGCACGTTCAGCTTCGTCCCCACATCGCTGGAGGACCTGAACAACGGCACCGACGTGACCTTCACGGTCCGGGTGAACGACAGTCTGGGTTTCCTGGAGCATCCGCTGACCCCCGATGGCAACGATGCGTTCTACACCGTGTCCTTCCGCTACCCGGGTCTGGGCATCAACAACCTGCCGGTCTTCCAGGCGCCCGGTCAGGCCACCGTGGTCGGCAGCGACGGCACCACCGGCAAGGTCACCATCAGCGCCGAGGCCACCGACGCGGACGGCGACCTGCTGACCTACACGGCCACCGCGCTGTTCGGCACCGTGACGCGCAACGAGGACGGCACGTTCACCTACACCCCGAACGACGCCGCCCGCCACGCCGCGGCCGGCGACCTCGCCGCGGCGCTCGGGCTGAACAAGGACCTCGTCAGCATCTGGGCAAATGACGGCCGCGGCGGGATCACCCTGCTGCCGACGACCGTGACCGTCGACATCATCGGCGTCAACAACGCACCCACGGTCACCGTGAATCCGCCCGCGATCTCCGATCCGCTGACCGGCCTGATCGCCGGTGGATTCGACATCGACGACGATGACAACGATCTCGTCACGTTCTCGCCGGGACTGCTGACCACCGGCCGCGGTGGCCTGGTCACGGTGACCGGGCTCGGTTACACCTACCTGCCGTCGTTGCAGGCGCGCGCGCAGGGCGGGACGGACACCTTCACCGTCACGGCCGATGACGGGCACGGCGGCACCGTCCAGGTGTCGATCACGGTCACCATCGCCCAGATCAACGTGGCGCCGGTCTTCGAGTCGACCCCGACCATCACCAACACCGATCACACCACCGGTGTGCTGACCGGCACGTTCCAGGTTCGCGATGACAACGGCGACACCTTGACGTTCACCAGTGTGGGCTTGCTGGGCACCATCGCGGTGGATCCGACGCCCGCGGCGGACGGGGTGACCTACACCTTCACCTACACGCCCTACAACCCGCATGCCGCGTCGCTGCCGCTGGCGATCACCACCGACCTGGTCACCATCACCGCATGGGACGGCGGGCTCCTCTCGGGCGACAGCGCGACGTTCCTCGTCCAGCTCTCGACCCAGGTCAACCAGACCCCGTCGGCGACCTACCAGAACACCGGCAGCAGCAGCCTTCTCGGCACGGTGACGGGCACGATCGTCACCACCGACGACGACCTCATTCACACCTACACACCGCTCATCATCACCACCGACAAGGGCTCGGTCCTGGTGAGCGGATTGACCGGCGACTACACCTACACCGCCTCGATCGCGGCGCGCAACGCCGCCAGTGCGAGCGGTGCGTCGGCCGTCGACAAGATCGACACCTTCACCATCACGGTCACCGATCCCGCCGGCGCCAGTGTCGACGTGCAGGTCACTGTGACGATCCCGCAGTGGAACCTGCCGCCGGCCGGCGGTGTGGCGTCCAACATCATCGCCGACAGCAATGGCGTGGTGCGCGGCCAGATCACCGGTGTCATCAACCTCGACGATGATCCGCTGGCGTACTCGATCACCGGTTCCAACGGCGCGAGCACCGCGTACACCGACGGGGGCGGCATCGCCCACGTCAACGCGGACGGCAGTTACGTCTACGTCCCGCGACTCGGCGGAGCGCTCGGCTACTACGACTCGTTCAGCGTCACCGTCGACGACGGCCGCGGCGGAACCACGAACGTGCTCGTCGGCCTGGGTGCCGTCATCGCCCCGACCCCGTCGCTGGACGGCGTCACCGTGACGAAGACCAACGGCGCGCCCGGCGTGGTGACCGGCTCGGTCGGCCTGGGATCGTCGGCCAACAACGGGCTGTTCAGCTCGTTCACCGGGAGCGGCGCGAGCCACGGCACCGTGACGTTCGACGGCGTGACCTACACCTACACCCGGACCTCCACCGGGCATGTGGGCGGAAGCAGCGACACCTTCGACATCATCGGCACGGCCTACGGGCTGACCATCACGGTCGCCACCGTCACCGTCACCCCGATCATCTCCAACGCCGCACCGGCCCCCGGTTCAACCACCATCACCGAGTCCGATGTGACCAACGTGCTGGGCGTGTACTGGCAGGAATCCAAAGGCAACATCAACGCAGTCGACGCGGACGGCGACGCGCTGGACTACCAGACGACACCGTTGGGGAAGTCGACCACCAACGGCGGCCTGGTGTACGTGTCCTCGGACGGATCGTTCACCTACCGCATCGGCAAGTTCCGCTCCTACTACCACGACGCGGCGGCGATCGGGGCCTCCGGCAACGTCGCCAACGACACCTTCAGCATCACGGTCACCGACTCCTTCGGCGCCAGCTCGACCATCGTGGTGTCCATCCCGATCGAGAAGCTGAACGACGGACCGTCCTCGAGCGTGTCGGTGGGCGGCAAGACCACCGACGCACTGGGTGTGGTGCGCGGCACGATCAGCGGTTCCGACGATGACGGCGACTCGCTGACCTACACCCTGGTCGGCGGGGCCAACGGGACCGCGTCCACCGCCAACGGCGGCATCATCCGGTTCAGCGGAAACTCGTTCACCTACATCCCGACCGCGGGCAAGACCACGGATTCGTTCCAGGTGCAGGTCAACGACGGCCACGGCGGCGTCTCGACGGCCACCATCAGCCTGACCGGGCTCGGCACGCCGTCGCCGACCACCAATGTCAACACCGCGACTCCCAATGTGGTGACCGGACAGTTGAATACGGCCGGCAACACCGGGCTGACCTACAGCGTGGGCGGTCAGGGGACCAAGGGCACGGTGACGGTGTCCGCCACCGGAGCCTTCACCTACACGCGCAACGGTGCGCTGGGCCATACCCAGACGCCGGGCGACACGTTCACCATCAGGGCCACCGACGCCGACGGCAACTCGGTGATCATCGCGACGGTGAACGTCACCCCGACGGTGACCAACGCCGCACCGGTGGCCGGCAGCACGGACTTCACCGGTTCGTCGATCGATGACAACAGGATCCTCGGCATCGGCACCCTGAAGCAGACCACCACCGGGAAGTTGAAGGCCACCGACGCCGACGGGGACACCGTGAGCTTCACGGCGGGCTCGTTCTCGACGGCCAACGGCGGCACCGTGGTGGTCAATGCCAACGGCACCTTCACCTACACCATCGACGAGGGCTACTCGTACTACCACGGGGCGGCCAAGATCGGTGCTTCGGGAAGCGCGGTCGCCGATTCCTTCTCGGCCACCGCGGTGGACGGGTTCGGCGGCAGCACCACCTACTCGGTGTCGGTGTCGATCTACGCGATCAACAAGACCCCGACCATCTCCGGCGGCAGCAAGTTCTTGGGCACGGTCAGCGGGATCAACGTCGATGACGATGACGGCGACTCCCTGACCTTCAGCCACAACGGGTCGAGCTTCACCTTCGGTGGGCGGGGCCTGGACACCAGCACGTTGTGGAGCGGAGACCGGCTCACCGTCACCGACGGCTACTACGTTGTCGTCAACGGCGTGGTCACCGGAACTCCGTCCACCGTGACGAAGACCTGGTAGGCCGAGCGCCCGAGACTCGTACTCACGCAGAGAGATTCGCACCATGACGATCGACGGCCTGTCGCGCAGCCCGGCCCCGGTTGAGCCGTGGGTCGATCTCAGCGATCCGGACCGGCAGACAGGTCTGGTGCGCGGGTCGGTGCGGATCGTCGAGCAGGGTGACCGCGCGGTGCGCTTCGGTCCCGAGCAGTCCAGCACCGCCAAGGGTGGCCTCGTTGCGGTCGATCCCCGGACCGGACGCTTCACCTACACCCCGTCGGTGGCGGCCCGGCAGGCCTCCGGCGCCAGTGCCAGTTACCGGGACAAGGTCGATACGTTCACCGTCGATGTCGTCGACGCCCACGGCACCCGGGCTGAGGCACACGTCGTTGTCGAGATCATCGCCGCGCACGTCCCGCTCGGCGGAGCGGCACCAGGCAGCCGGGCCTGCGCGGACCGTGCGGCGCGGCCCAGTGGTGGCCTGAAGACCAACACCATGCTCGGTGCCAAAGAGGTGCAGTGGTCCCCGATCACCATCGACGGCGGATCCGTGAGCATCCTCTCGACATCGGGTGGCACGTCCTCGCTCAGCGTCGGACCGGCCGGTGACCACACCTTGACGTTCACGTCCTGCGGGGGCAGTTATTTCAACAAGGGGCCGGCCGGCAACGTGGTGCTGCGGGTGACGGACCCGCACGGGCTTCACACCGATCGCCCCTACACCTACTGAGCCGAAATCAGCTGATAGAAGGAGATCTGCACCATCACCATCGATGACATTCACCGCGGTAGCTTCGACTCCTCGATCGCGGTGAACCTCGGACCCGATATCGGCACCCACCTAGAGGCGCCCACCGCGTTCTCCACGCATTCACACGTGGTGGACATGGTGGTGCGCGCCGACACCCCGCCGACCGCGTTCGCCGAGGTCGGTGACCCCAAGCGGCCCAACGGAACAGTGGCCGGCGCGGTGATCAGCCGCAACACCGGGGCGCTCAGCTACGGCCCGGTGCTGTTCACCACCGCCAAGGGTGGGCTGGTCTCGGTGGGCGCGCTGTCCGGGCGGTTCAGCTACACCCCATCGGATCAGGCTCGGGTGCTGGCCACGTCGAGTGCCGATCTGGACGACAGGGTGGACACCTTCGATGTCACCGTCACCGATCTGTACGGTGGCGCCACCGATGTGCCGGTGACGGTGGAGATCCTCGCCGCCGAGGTACCGCCGATCGGTGCTCCGGTCCTGCGGCTCCCGGATGCCAACGGCGTGGTCACCGGACATATCCAGGGCGCCGCCCGCGACGGGGGCACCCTCGTGTACAGCCTGGCGAACTCATCGAACCCGGCCGGCTGCACCGACGAATCGACATACTCGCGCAAGGGCGGACTGGTGCAGCTCGATCCGGCGACCGGCCATTTCGTCTTCGTCCCGACGATCTCGCAGGCCACCATCCCGGGCCTGGACACCGACACGTTCACGGTGACGGTGACCAACACCCTCGGCGGTTCCGCCGATGTGACGGTGAATCCGCTGGCGCACCTGACGATCGGTGTGGAAACCGTGAGCACCGCCCCCGATGTCCAGTGCGGCAGGCTGGCGGTCAGCGCGGACGGTCCGTTGTCGTTCCGCGTGGGCACCGGGCCCCGCAAGGGCACCGTGCAGGTGGACCGCAACGGCGCCTACGTCTACACGCGGACCCCCGGGCTCGGCCACGGCATCACCGCCGCCGACAGCTTCACCATCGTCGGCACCGACGACTACGGCCGCTCGATCACCGTGGCGGCCGTGGCGGTGTGCCCGCCGCTGACGACCGCGGCGCCGGTGGCTGCCACAGTGGTCGTGTTCGAGTCGACGGTCAACGGTATGGGCGACCAGACCACCAGGGGCATGATCGCCGCTCCCGGCGCCGAACGCTTCACCGGCGGCACCGTGCTGTCGACCAAGGGCAGCTCGGCCTACATCGCCCAGGACGGCACCTTCACCTACTCCAGCGCGCAGAACCTCGGGGTGGGGCATGGCGCCGCCGCGGTCGACGCGCTGGCCGCGGACAAGGCGGACACCTTCTCCGTCCTCGCCGAGCACGCCGACGGGCGCCGCACCCCGGTTCTGGTGACGGTGCAGCTGCACCCGTACAACAACACCCCGACGCAGGGCACGACCGGCGGTAGTGGCCGCACCCGTGGCCTGCGGACCGGCGACTGGACCACCAGCGTCGTCGACGTCGACGGTGACGACATCACCTACAGCATCACCCAGCGCAACCCCACCGGCGTGGTGTCGGTGAGCCGCAACCGGGTCGGCGCGTTCACCGTGCGCTACGAATCGACATCGGTACGGGCAGGCACCTGGTATCCCAGCGAGAGCTTCACGATCACCTTCTACGACGGGCACCTCAAGGCCGACGGAACCCCCGCGGCCGTGACCGCCGAATACCTGTTCTAGATCGCCCAGACCCCCGCCGGATTGCCCGCTGGTCCCCTCCGGGACCGGCGGGCAATAACTGTTGAGGGTCTGTGGTTCATACTGATGGGACCGGCCTACCCGCGCGTGCGCACAGGTCGACGCTCACGAATCTGATGAAGGTGGCACAAGATGACAAGGCTGGATTCCGTCGAACGGGCGGTGGCCGACATCGCGGCGGGCAAGGCAGTCGTGGTCATCGACGACGAGGACCGCGAGAACGAGGGCGATCTGATCTTCGCGGCCGAGAAGGCCACCCCTGAGCTGGTCGCCTTCATGGTCCGCTACACCTCCGGGTATCTGTGCGTGCCGCTGGACGGCGCGGTCTGCGACCGGCTCGGGTTGCTGCCGATGTACGCGGTGAACCAGGACAAGCACGGCACCGCGTACACGGTCACCGTCGATGCCAAGAAGGGCGTCGGCACCGGCATCTCGGCCTCCGACCGGGCCACCACCATGCGTGCGCTCGCTGATCCGGCGGCCATCGCCGAAGACTTCACCAAACCCGGCCATGTGGTGCCGCTGCGCGCCAAGGACGGCGGCGTGCTCCGTCGCCCCGGGCACACCGAAGCCGCGGTCGACCTGGCCCGCCTGGCCGGTCTGCAGCCGGCGGGCGCCATCTGCGAGATCGTCAGCCAGAAGGACGAAGGCGCCATGGCGCAGACCGATGAGCTGCGGGTCTTCGCCGACGATCATGACCTGGCGCTCATCTCCATCGCCGATCTCATCGAATGGCGCCGCAAGCACGAAAAGCACATCGAGCGGATCGCCGAGGCCCGGATCCCGACCCGGCACGGTGAGTTCCGGGCGGTCGGCTACACGTCGATCTACGAGGATGTCGAACACGTCGCCCTGGTGCGCGGGGACATCTCCGGACCGGAGTTCGACGGTCACGACGTCCTGGTCCGGGTGCATTCCGAATGCCTGACCGGAGATGTGTTCGGGTCGCGCCGCTGCGACTGCGGTCCGCAGCTGGACGCCGCGATGGCCATGGTGGCCCAGGAAGGCCGTGGGATCGTGCTGTACATGCGCGGCCACGAGGGCCGGGGGATCGGCCTGCTGCACAAACTGCAGGCATACCAGCTGCAGGATGCGGGGGCAGACACCGTGGATGCCAACCTGGAGCTGGGGCTGCCCGCCGATTCGCGTGACTACGGTATCGGTGCGCAGATCCTCGTCGACCTCGGCGTCCGGTCGATGCGTCTGCTCACCAACAACCCGGCCAAGCGCGTCGGGCTGGACGGCTACGGCCTGCACATCACCGAGCGGGTGCCGCTGCCGGTGCGTGCCAACGCCGAGAACATCCGCTACCTGATGACCAAGCGCGACCGGATGGGCCATGACCTGACCGGCCTCGAGGATTACGACGAGCTGGCCCCCGGCGAGCTCGGTGGCGCCCGATGAGCGGCGCGGCCGGGGCGGTCCCCGACCTGCCCGATATCGATGCCTCCTCGGTCTCGCTGGGCATCGTCGTGAGCACCTGGCACGCTCAGATCTGCGACGCCCTGCTCGACGGGGCGTTACGGGCGGCCAAACGGCTCGGCGTGACCGATCCCGCCGTGGTGCGTGTGCACGGCGCGATCGAGATCCCGGTCGTCGCGCAGGCGCTGGCCGGCAAGTACGACGCGGTGGTGGCCCTCGGTGTGGTGATCCGCGGCGAGACACCGCATTTCGACTATGTCTGTGACGCGGTCACCCAGGGGCTCACCCGGGTGTCGCTGGATCTCGCGACGCCGGTGGCCAACGGGGTGCTGACCACCAATACCGAGCAGCAGGCGTTCGACCGCGCCGGACTGCCGCGCTCCAGCGAGGACAAGGGCGCCCAGGCCGCCGCCGCGGCCCTGTCGACCGCACTGGTGCTGCGCGATCTGGCGTCATGAGCCAGGACTCCGGCGGACAGGAGCGGAGCGACCCGGGGAATGTCGCCTGGGAGCTGGAGGTCCGGCCGCACCTGACGCCGTACTTCGTCTACGCGGCGGCCTTCCTGATTGCGGCCGCCCACATCGGTGTCGGTTTGCTGCTGAAGGTCGGTTCCAGCGGTGTGGTGTTCCGCACCGCAGACCAGGTCGGCATCGCACTGGTCGGGATCACCATCGCAAGTGTGACCCTGTTGCTGGCCCGCCCGCGGCTGCGCGCCGGAGCGGCGGGAATCTCGGTGCGCAATGCATTGTCGTACAAGCTGATCCCGTGGTCCGATGTGGTCGACGTGTCATTTCCGGTGGGCGCGCGGTGGGCCAGAGTGGACCTGCCCGATGACGAGTACACCGCGATCATGGCGATCCAGGCCGTCGACAAGGACCGCGCGGTGCAGGCGATGGACCGGTTGCGAGCGCTGATGGATCGCTACCGCCCCGACCTCAATTCACATTCAGCATCATCGTGATCTCACCGGCGGCCCCGGCAGTGTCGCCGACGCTGACGGTGAACCCCAGGCTGTCGTAGACGGCGCGTGCCGCTTCGTTGGCGGCGTGCACCCGCAGCGTCACCCGTTGCACCCGCTGATTGCGGGCCCAATCCACCGCCTCGGCGACCAGCGTGCGGCCCAGTCCGCGCCCGCGGGCCGCGGGGTCCAACCACAGCGAGTACAGATACACCGCCTCCGGGCTCTGGCGTTGCGCGCCGATCAGGCCGACCGGGCGGCCGTCGACGACGGCGGCGAACTGCGCGTGGGCGCGCAGCCGGCGGCGCCACTGAGCCGCGGTGAAGGTGGACTCGTGCCGGTACTGCGGGTCCTCGGCGCCCAGCGAGTCGGTGAGGGCGCGAAGCCGCACGACCGCGAAGGCCCGCCAGTCCGTCTCCGTCAGCCGCGCGATCCGCGCCTGCGCCATCCCCATCGCATCAGTATCGCCGCTGCCGGCTGCGGTAGGATCGGCAAGTCGATGAGTACCTTGGAATTCGTGTCGACGTCGGCCGGCGGCATCGCCGAAAGCGACGCGCCACTCGTCTGCGCACCCGCCCTGGTTGCGGCGCTGGGCACCCAACCGGCGCTCACCGTGCCGCTGGTCAGTGGCCGCGAGCCCGGCACCGGGCTCATCTGGGCGCGACTGGACGAAACGGCCCGCTTCTTCGGCATCGACGTCCCGCCGGTCACGGCGCTGCGTGACACCGTGGCGGGCTTCCTCGACGAGGCGACCGCCCGGCACGGGCAGGTCACCCTGGCGGCGCGGGTGATGGTCGCCGAGATCGACGGGCAGTCCCGGTTCGTGGTGTCCGCGTCGGTGATCGACCCGGTCCGCAACGAGCCGGTGGCGCTGACCGTCACCTCGCGCCGAGAAGACGGGCCGCTGCCGCACTGGCGCCAGATGGCGGGGCGCACCGGCAGTCAGGCCGAGGCCGATCTCGCCGAACGCGAGCTACGGGCCGCCGGTTACGTCGACGAGGTTGTCGCCGAGGGCGAACTGGTGCACCCTCCGCGACTGGGCGCGTTGGTCTTCGACACCGGCGGCGGTGCCGTCGGCACCGGCGCCGAAATACTGGAGTTGCTGCGGGTCGCCGGTCTGCTGGACGGTGTGCGCTACTCGGATGCGCCCGTCCCGGTCTCCGGCGATGCCCGTGCGCACTGGGTGTCACCGCGTTTCGAGACCCATCCCGTCAGCGCCATCGGCGCCCGTCGTTTCGAGGTGGCGCCGACATGAGTGAGTCATTCCGTCCGGAATCCTTCGACGCCTTGGTGATCGACGGCAACGACTGGGTCGACGGCCGACTGGAGCTGCACTACACGCTGCGCGGTCGGGATCCGGTCAGCTTCACCGAGGTGATCGATTTCGGTGACACCGGTGCCGCCCCGGATCCGCTGCTGGCCCGGCTGCTGACGCTCACCTGCTCGCTGAGCTACTACAAGGCGGCGGCCCCGCCCCGGATCGAGATCGCTTTCCCCACCCACGACTTCGAGAAGCGGTACCTGAGCGCGCTCATCGAGGGCGGTCTGGGTGAGTTCGCGTACACCAACCAGCTGCCCGATGCGCTGACCCCCGAGATCGACGGTCCGGTGGCGACCGACGGGCCCCGCGACGGTGACGACTGGGATCCGGCGGCGACCCCGCTGGTCCCCGTCGGCGGCGGGAAGGATTCGGTGGTCAGCATCGAGGCGTTCCGTCGGCACGGCGTGGCGCCGATGTTGTTCAGTGTCAACCGTTATGACCCCATCGACCGATGCATCGAGGTGAGCGGTCTCAACAGTGTGCACGTGCGCCGCCACATCGACCGCCGGCTCATCCAGGCCAACGCCGAGGGCGCCTACAACGGGCATGTTCCGGTGACCGCGATCAACAGCGTGATCGGGTTGATCGTGGCCGACGCCAACGGTTTCGGTCCGGTGGTGCTGTCCAACGAGCGGTCCTCCAACGTCGGCAACGTCGAGTGGCTCGGCCGCGATATCAACCACCAGTGGTCCAAGAGCCTGGCGTACGAGACGCTGCTGCGGGGCACCCTGGCGCTCCACGGATTCAACCCGGACCGCTACTTCTCCCTGCTGCGCGGGCTGTCGGAATCCCAGATCGCCGACCGGTTCGCCACCAGCGGAGAGTATTTCGGCGTCTTCACGAGCTGCAACCGGCTGTTCGCGCTCGATCCGAGCCGGCGCGCCAGTTCCTGGTGTGGGCACTGCCCGAAATGCCAGTTCGTCTTCGTGCTGCTGGCGCCGCGACTGGGCCGGCCCACGCTGGAGAAGATCTTCGGCCGCAACCTGTTCGCCGACACCGGGAACCGGGACGGGATGGCCGACATCCTCGGTATCGGCGTGCACAAGCCGTTCGAATGTGTGGGGGAGTACCACGAGGCCGCCGAGGCCATGCTCGCGGTGATCGACGACCCGCAGTGGCAGGGTCTGGAACTGGTCGACGATTTTGCGGAGCAGCGCGCGAAACTGGCGGTGGTCGCTGTCGACCCGGATCCGTCGCCGGCCGAACATCATGTGCCCGAGCGTTATGCCAACCTGCTCGATACGAAGCCGGTCGATGACTGAGCTGGCCGGACGGGTCGTCGGAATCTGGGGGCTCGGCAAGGAGGGGCTGTCCATGGCCCGCACCGCCGCAGCCCAGGGGGCCGCCCGCATCGTCGCGGTCGACGATCGCGTCGGCATCATCACGGCCGGCATCCCCAACCTGACGGTCAGCAACGGTCCCGACGCCCCGGAACGGTTGCGCGACACCGATATCGTGTTCGTCAGCCCCGGCGTGCCCTGGCGGCACCCGGTGTTCGCGCAGATGCGTGAGACCGGGCCCGCGGTGTCGAATGCCGCCGACTGGTTCATGGCGCGCCACGGTGCCCGCACCGTGGGGATCACCGGTACCAAGGGCAAGAGCACCACCGCCGCGTTCCTGGCGCATCTGCTGGCCGGGCTGGGTGTGCCCGCGGTGGCGGCGGGCAATATCGGCACACCGCTGTCGGACCTGGCAGGAGCCGGATCTTTCGGGGGCCGCAGGCGAGTGGGTGGTGGCCGAGCTGTCGAGTCAGCAGTGCGCTTTGTTGCGCACGCCGCCCGCGGTGGCGGTGATCACCAACCTGTTCCAGGATCATCTGGACTTCCACGGCGACATCACCGCCTACTACGAGGCGAAATCCCACGTGTTCGGCGCTGCGACGCGCTGCCTTGTCACGACACCCGACGTCGTGGAATCACTTCGACGCATCGGCATCTCGGATTTTCCGCCGCTGCGTGAACTCGACCCCGGCACGGTCAGGACGCCGGCGGGGGATTCTGTGCTGTCCTACGCGCACAACACCGTCAACGCCGCGCTGGCGGCGCTGGCCGCCGAGCAGGTGCTCGGCCGCCCGGTGACCGCGGCAGAGGTGGATGCCGCGGCCGCCACGTTCAGCGGTCTGCCGCACCGGCTGCAGACCGTTCGGCGCACCGGTGGTATCCGCTGGATCGACGACACGCTGGCCACCACCGGGGAGGCGGTGGTGGCCGCGCTGACCGCGATGCGATCCGATGAGGAGATCGCGCTGATCGTCGGCGGCATGGACCGGGCGCTGGATTACCGGCAACTCGACGCGTACCTGTGCAGCCGCCTGCGCCGGGTCACCCTCATCCAGGGCCCGACCAACGGTGCGCGTATCGGTACCGGATTCGCCGCGGCGCATCCCGATCGCACGCATCCGGTGGACAGCCTGCAAGACGCGGTCCGGGTGGCCGCGGCGGTCCCCGACGTCGATGTGGTGCTGCTGTCCCCGGGGGCCGCAAGCTACGACATCTTCCGTAACTACGAAGAAAAAGCCGCCGTGTACTGCGGGTATATCGACGTCATAGACACGCTCTAACCTGGACCCGTGCCCGATCCAGCGACCTACCGGCCCGCGCCGGGTTCGATTCCCGTCGAACCCGGTGTCTACCGGTTCCGTGATCCACACGGCCGGGTGATCTACGTCGGCAAGGCCAAGAGCCTGCGCAGCCGCCTCAACTCCTACTTCGCCGATATCTCCGGCCTGGCGCCGCGCACCCGCCAGATGGTGATGACGGCGGGCAGCGTCGAGTGGACCGTGGTGACCACCGAGGTCGAGGCGTTGCAACTGGAATACAACTGGATCAAGGAGTTCGATCCACGGTTCAACATCCGCTACCGTGACGACAAGTCCTACCCGGTACTCGCGGTGACGCTGAACGAGGAGTACCCGCGGCTGTTCGTCTATCGCGGGCCGCGGCGCAAGGGAGTGCGCTACTTCGGGCCGTACTCCCATGCCTGGGCCATCCGGGAGACCCTGGATCTACTGACCCGGGTGTTCCCGGCACGCACGTGCTCGGCCGGAGTGTTCAAGCGGCACAGGCAGATCGACCGGCCCTGCCTGCTCGGCTACATCGACAAGTGTTCGGCGCCGTGCATCGGGCGGGTGAGCGCTGAACAGCACCGGCAGATCGTGCTGGACTTCTGCGACTTCCTGGCGGGCAAGACCGACCGGCTGGTCCGCGATATGGAACGGCAGATGAACGCCGCGGCCGAGGAACTCGACTTCGAGCGGGCGGCCCGACTGCGCGACGACATCGGCGCGCTCAAACGGGCGCTGGAAAAGCAGACCGTGGTGTTCGGCGACGGCACCGACGCCGATGTGGTGGCCTTCGCCGATGACGACCTGGAGGCGGCGGTCCAGGTGTTCCACGTGCGCGGCGGGCGGGTGCGCGGGCAGCGCGGCTGGGTGGTCGAAAAGGCCACGGAGCCGGAGACGGCCGAAAAGGGTGCAGAGCCAGGGGATTCGGGCGAGGCACGTCTGGTCGAGCAGTTCCTCACCCAGTTCTACGGCGATCAGGCCGAACTCGGGGCCATCGGTGGTCCGCAGGACGAGGCGACCAACCCGGTGCCCAAGCAGGTACTGGTGCCGGTGCTTCCCGAGAACGCCGAGCAACTGACCGACTGGCTCAGCGGGCTGCGGGGGTCCCGGGTGGACCTTCGGGTGCCGGTGCGCGGTGACAAGCGGACGCTGGCCGAGACGGTGCAGCGCAACGCCCAGGACGCGCTGGCGCAGCACAAACTGAAGCGGGCCGGTGACTTCAACGCCAGATCCGAAGCGCTGCAGAATATCCAGGAAACGCTGGATCTCGCCGACGCACCGCTGCGGATCGAATGTGTCGACATCAGCCATGTCCAGGGCACCGATGTGGTGGCCTCGCTGGTGGTCTTCGAGGACGGTCTGCCGCGCAAATCCGACTATCGGCACTACGCGATCCGGGAGGCGGCGGGCGACGGCCGCTCCGATGACGTCGCGTCCATCGCCGAGGTCACCCGGCGCCGGTTCGCCCGGCACGTCGCCGATGCCGAACAGCCGATGGTGGCCGAGGGCAAGTCACGAAGATTCGCCTACCCGCCCAACCTCTACGTCGTCGACGGCGGCGCGCCGCAGGTGAACGCCGCGGCCGCCGCGCTGCGGGATCTCGGGGTGACCGATGTCGCCGTGGTCGGGTTGGCCAAGCGGCTGGAAGAGGTCTGGGTGCCCGGTCCGTCGGCGGAGCCGGTGATCTTCCCGCGGACCAGCGAGGGACTCTACCTGCTGCAGCGCATCCGTGACGAAGCCCACCGCTTCGCGATCACCTTCCATCGCAGCAAGCGGTCCAAGCGGATGACCGCCTCGGCACTGGATTCGGTGCGAGGATTGGGGGAACACCGGCGAAAGGCGTTGGTGACGCACTTCGGTTCGGTATCGCGTTTGCGCGCGGCCAGCGTCGAGGAGATCACCACGGTGCCCGGTATCGGCGTCGCGACGGCCAAGGCGGTGCTGGAAGCGTTGGGGGTTGCGGCATCCGCGTCGGCAGGTGATGAGATGGACACGCCCATCGATTCGGACACGCCCGAGCCGGTTTTGCACGATGATCGAGCCGAAGACCCACCGACCGAACGATCAGCCGAGAAGAACTCAGAACAGAAATCGGAGTGGCAGACCAGCGAATGAGCGAGGAATCAGGCATCGAAGTCGTCCTGGTCACCGGATTGTCGGGCGCCGGCCGCGGCACCGCCGCCAAAGTGCTCGAAGACCTCGGCTGGTACGTCGCCGACAATCTGCCACCCGAACTGATCGCGCGGATGGTCGACCTGGGTCTGGCCGCCGGTTCCCGCATCACCCAACTGGCCCTGGTGATGGACGTCCGGTCGCGCGGTTTCACCGGCGACCTGGATTCGGTACGCAACGAGCTGGCCACCCGCGGTATCCGGCCCCGGGTCCTGTTCATGGAAGCCGCCGACGAGATCCTGGTGCGCCGCTACGAGCAGAACCGCCGCAGTCACCCGTTGCAGGGCAATCAGACTCTGGCCGAAGGCATTACCGCCGAGCGGGCCATGCTGGCCCCGGTGCGCGCGGTGGCCGACCTGGTCATCGACACCACGACGCTTGCGGTGCCCGCGCTGCGGGAGAGCATCGAACGCGCCTTCGGCAGCGAGGCGGTCGCGCACACCAATGTCACCGTGGAGTCCTTCGGGTACAAGTACGGGCTGCCGATGGACGCCGACACCGTCATGGATGTCCGGTTCCTGCCCAACCCGCACTGGGTGGACGACTTGCGCCCGCACACCGGACAGCATCCGGCGGTGCGCGACTTCGTGCTCGGTCAGGACGGTGCCGCGGAATTCCTCGATACCTATCATCGGCTGCTGGGGGTGGTGATCGAGGGCTACCGCCGGGAAGGGAAGCGGTACATGACGGTCGCCATCGGCTGCACCGGCGGCAAACACCGAAGTGTGGCCATCGCCGAGGCGCTGGCCGGTCGCCTGGAAGCCGATGATCATCTGACGGTGCGGGCGCTGCACCGGGACCTGGGTCGCGAATGACGGCACGCAGACGAGCGCGAGTGAGGATCGCAGCGAGGTACGAGCGAGGACCGGAGCGAGTGGGAGTCGCGTCATGACACCACGCATCGTCGCGCTCGGTGGCGGCCACGGCCTGTACGCGACGCTGTCGGCGGCCCGCCGGCTCACCCCGCATGTCACCGCCGTCGTGACCGTCGCCGACGATGGTGGCTCCTCGGGGCGGCTGCGCAGCGAACTCGATATCGTGCCGCCCGGTGATCTGCGAATGGCCCTGGCCGCGTTGGCCTCTGACTCACCACACGGGCGGTTGTGGGCGACGATCATCCAGCACCGTTTCGGCGGAAGCGGCGCATTGGCCGGTCACCCGATCGGTAACCTGCTGCTCGCCGGTCTCAGCGAGGTGCTCGCCGATCCGGTGGCCGCGCTCGACGAACTGGGTCGCATCCTGGACCTCAAGGGCCGGGTGCTGCCGATGTGCCCGCTGGCGCTGCAGATCGAGGCCGATGTGGCGGGGCTGGAATCCGATCCGCGGATGTTCCGGGTGATCCGCGGGCAGGTCGCCGTCGCGACCACAGTGGGCCAGGTGCGCCGGGTACGGTTGCTACCGGGCGATCCGCCCGCGACGCGGCAGGCGGTCGACGCGATCATGGCCGCCGATCTGGTGGTGCTGGGGCCCGGGTCGTGGTTCACCAGTGTGATTCCGCACGTGCTCGTTCCCGGGTTGGCGTCGGCACTGAATGCGACCACCGCGCGGCGGGCGCTGGTACTGAATCTGGCGGCCGAACCGGGGGAGACCGCAGGATTCTCCGCCGAACGTCACATCCACGTCCTGGCCCAGCACGCTCCTGGATTTCAGGTGGACGACATCATCATCGATGCGTCGCGGGTACCCAGTGACAGGGAGCGCGAACAACTGGCACGGACCGCCACGCTACTCGGCGCGAACGTGGAGTTTGCCGCCGTATCCCGACCTGGTACACAGTTACACGACCCGTCGATGCTGGCAGCAGCGCTGGAAGGGGTGCGAGTGCGCGGCCGGGGGCCCGGCCCGCCCGGTGGGCACGACCAGGACGGACAACAGACAGTGAACGGACCAAGGGGGGACGACTTGTGGCGATGACGGCTGAGGTCAAGGACGAGCTGAGCCGCCTGGTCGTGAATTCGGTCAGTGCGCGCCGCGCGGAGGTGTCGGCGCTGCTGCGGTTCGCCGGCGGGCTGCACATCGTCGCCGGCCGGGTCGTGGTCGAGGCCGAAGTGGACTTGGGCATCATTGCGCGCCGACTGCGCAAGGACATCCACGACCTGTACGGCTACAGCGCCGTGGTGCACGTGCTGTCGGCCAGCGGTATCCGCAAGAGCACCCGCTATGTGGTGCGGGTCGCCAAAGACGGTGAAGCCCTGGCGAGGCAAACCGGGTTGCTCGATCTGCGTGGCCGCCCGGTTCGTGGGCTGCCCGCCCAGGTGGTCGGCGGCAGTGTCAATGATGCCGAGGCAGCGTGGCGGGGTGCATTTTTGGCGCACGGTTCGCTCACCGAGCCCGGGCGTTCCTCGGCGCTGGAGGTCAGCTGCCCGGGCCCGGAGGCGGCACTGGCACTGGTCGGCGCGGCACGCCGGCTCGGCATCAGCGCCAAGGCCCGCGAGGTGCGTGGCAGCGACCGGGTGGTGGTGCGTGACGGCGAGGCGATCGGGGCACTGCTGACCAGGATGGGCGCCCAGGACACCCGGCTCACCTGGGAGGAGCGCCGGATGCGGCGCGAGGTCCGGGCGACCGCCAACCGGCTGGCCAATTTCGACGACGCCAACCTGCGGCGCTCGGCGCGGGCGGCGGTCGCCGCCGCGGCCCGGGTGGAACGGGCGCTGAACATCCTCGGTGACACCGTCCCGGACCATCTGGCGCAGGCCGGTCGGTTGCGGGTCGAGCACCGGCAGGCGTCGCTGGAGGAGCTGGGCCGGCTGGCCGAGCCGCCGATGACCAAAGACGCGGTGGCAGGCCGGATTCGGCGGCTGCTGTCGATGGCCGACCGCAAGGCCAAGCAGGACGGAATTCCCGATACCGAGTCGGCGGTCACCCCCGATCTGCTTGAGGACGCCTGATCGGTTCGCGGCTAGCGGGGCGCTCGCCGGCCGGATTGACGTGATGCCGGACGGAGGGCCGCTCGGGTCGGCTGTCGGTCGCGTTCTCCGCGGCCACCTCGGCGGCGGGAAGCGGCCGGCGCTGACCGGGTGCATGCCTGAACGGCCGGTTGAGCTGCGGGGGATCCGCCGCGATGGTCTCCTCGATGGCGTCCGATTCGGTTCCGTGCTGGTCGGTCACGGTCGCCGGTACGTCGACTACGACTTCGGTGGCCGGTACGTCGACTACGACGTCGGTCGCCGGTACGTCGACTGTGGCCACGGCGACGACTGAGTCAGCCACGTCTTCGGAGGCCGCGGTGGCGACGACGTCGGTGGCATCGGGTCCGTGGTCGTCCGATTCGAGCTGCTGGGCAACCAGCACAGGGGCGTCATCCTCGGTGGCGGTTGCCTTTTCGACGGTGTCGCCGCTGTCGGCGGTGTCCGACGCAGCGCTGACTGTCGTGTCCGTCGGCGTGGTCGTCGTCGCGGAGGTTTTTGCGCCGCTGACGGTGGAGATCAGGCCGACCACCGCGTCCACGACCCCTTGGATGAATTGAGCGATGCCGTTGAAGGGCGTCAACACCATTTCCGTGATAGCAATGATGAAACTCTGTGCGGCCCTGGCCAGCGCGGACAGCAGTTCGGACACGCTGTTACCGGACGAGGACTCGCCGGGATCGACGGTGACCGGTTGCCCGGCGATCCACGCCTTGATCACCTCGACAACCGCCTTGGCGGTCCAGTCATCGGTGAACAGGCCGAGGTTGTCCTCGGCCGTAGCCGATCCTGTTGCGGTGTCGATCAGCGAGTACAGAAAGGCCGGTCCGACCCCGGTCAGCTCGGACCAGGTCGCGAGGAAGTCTGCGATGTAGGCAGCCTGGTTGGCCTCGCTCACCTGGGTGGATGGCTGGCCGTACTCGGTGACCCAAATCAGTAGATCGCTGTCGCCATGGGCATCCATGATCTCGCGCAGTTCGGCCAGCTGTTTGATCGCCGAGTTGGCGAACGAGATTCCTTCGGAGAACATGCTGGTGTAGTTGTAGGGATGAAACGAGAGCGCGTCGAAGTAGCCTGCGGCTCCGGCGGCATACATCTCGGTCAGGAACGTCACGGGGTTCACGGTGAGCGTTCCGATCGAAATGCCGGTTCCCAGTGCACCCGCGATCACCGTGGCGGCGGGGTCGACGGCCTTGATCGCCGTGTAGGCGGCTTGGAGTAGTGCGGTGTACTGCTCGGCATCCGGCTCCGGATACCACCCGGTGAAGCCATTCGGCTCGTTCCAGATTTCGTAGGCCGAGATCTTGGCGTCACCGTCGTTGGTGGCGGTGCCGTACCGCTCGGCGAGTGCACCGA
This sequence comes from Mycobacterium sp., assembly GCA_034520035.1. GTDB lineage: Bacteria > Actinomycetota > Actinomycetes > Mycobacteriales > Mycobacteriaceae > Mycobacterium. Next base: position 20,472 of record JAXHOA010000019.1, read on the forward strand.
CGAAATCGGCATAGGCGGTGCTGGAGTTCGGTTCCCCGTTCGCGACCAACCCGCCGTAATCCGAGGCCCAGGTGGGCGTACTCGTGACGGCTGCGACCACCGCGATCCCATACGACGCTGCCGTGTCGAGAAGCAGATCGGCCTGTGTCCAGTCGTAGGAGTCGTCGGATGTCTCGATGGCTCGCCACGGCAGGAAAACCCGGATCTGGGTGATCCCCAGACTCTGCAGTTGCTCCATCGCCACCGTGAGTTCCTCGGCTTCCATGAAGTACAGGCCGGAATCGGCGATACCGACCGTCGAAGAGGACGTGTCAATAGTGGCGATGAGGACCGTCGGGTGGGACTGCACGCGCAGTCGCGCCGGATCTCTTTGGGTGTGCGCCACTCCGGCGCTGACGAGTGCGATCGCCAGGATGGGAATGATGGCCAATTGAATCCCTCTGACCATTCGATGGAACCGCATGTTCATGGTGACATCCATTCTCCACTGGGCTGTAGAGCGATCTAAAGCCCTTTGACAGCTAACGTCAAGCTAGCGAATGAAGTCGATCAAAAATCGCTTTGAACGTGTCCAATCGGCGCTTTATGGCAAATCAATGTTTGGCACGGTCCGCGGTGCTGGAACGCCATCTAACTACACAATAAGAGATATTTCATGACGGCAAGCGAAATATCAGCAACGTGATACAGCTACCGCGAGAGGATCCTCAGATAATTCATTGAGAAGGCACAGCTGACTCATAGAATGAGACGAAAGCTATGGATTCAGACTGGCAATAAATTGCTTCTCTCCGGATATCCATTTAATGCGTCCATGCGTACTGATTGGTTGTCAAATTCGCGTGCTGGCGCATCCGATGTTGCTGTTGCGCGTCGCTTGTGCAATTAGGCCAGTTCGCCATTCCCGACGGGCCGAGAGCGGCCGTCGCTGCCGTTGTGCCTTCGGGCGGGCAACGACGGGTCCGTGGCGACGAGCATCGGGTGATCGGCCCGTGCGCGTTCTGAAATTCGCACCACTAGGCTGACATGCGAGCAGTTCATCGCGACTTCCCTCGACGATCTAGGAGAGACACTGTGACCATTCGGGTAGGCGTCAACGGCTTCGGCCGAATCGGACGCAACTTCTTCAGGGCACTCGACGCGCAGAAGGCGCTGGGCAACAACACCGACATCGAGATCATCGCGGTCAACGACCTGACCGACAACGCGAGCCTCGCGCACCTGCTGAAGTTCGACTCGATCCTGGGCCGGCTGCCGTATGACGTCAGCCTCGAAGGCGACGACACCATTGTCGTCGGCAACATGAAGATCAAGGCTCTCGAGGTCAAGGCCGGGCCGTCGGAGCTGCCGTGGGGCGATCTGGGCGTCGACGTCGTCGTCGAGTCCACCGGCATCTTCACCAACGCCGCCAAGGCCAAGGGACACCTGGACGCCGGCGCCAAGAAGGTCATCATCTCCGCGCCCGCCACCGATCCCGACATCACCATCGTCATCGGCGTGAACGATGACAAGTACGACGGCAGCCAGAACATCATCTCCAACGCGTCGTGCACCACGAACTGCCTCGGCCCGCTGGCCAAGGTCCTCAACGACGAGTTCGGCATCGTCAAGGGTCTGATGACCACGATCCACGCCTACACCCAGGATCAGAACCTGCAGGACGGCCCGCACAGCGACCTGCGTCGCGCCCGCGCCGCCGCCCTGAACATCGTCCCTACCTCCACCGGCGCCGCCAAGGCCATCGGCCTGGTCATGCCGGAACTGAAGGGCAAGCTCGACGGTTACGCGCTGCGCGTGCCGATCCCCACGGGTTCGGTCACCGACCTCACGGTCGAGCTCGCGAAGTCGGCCACCGCCGACGAGATCAACGCCGCCATGAAGGCCGCCGCCGAGGGCAAGCTCAAGGGCATCCTCAAGTACTACGACGCGCCGATCGTGTCCAGCGACATCGTCACCGACCCGCACAGCTCGATCTTCGACTCGGGCCTGACCAAGGTCATCGACAACCAGGCCAAGGTCGTCTCCTGGTACGACAACGAGTGGGGCTACTCGAACCGCCTCGTGGATCTGGTTGCGCTGGTCGGCAAGTCGCTCTAGTCGGGCGAGCGAAGCGACGGGAAAGAGAAACAGTGGTTGCAACACTTTCCGACCTGTTGGCCGAGGGTGTCGAAGGTCGGGGCGTGCTCGTGCGCTCCGACCTGAACGTCCCTCTCGAATACACCGATGGCGACATCGGTGCCATCACCGATCCCGGCCGCATCATCGCCTCGGTGCCGACTCTGAAGGCGCTGGCCGAGGCCGGCGCCAAGGTCGTCGTGACCGCGCACCTCGGCCGCCCCAAGGGCGAGCCGGACCCGAAGTTCTCGCTGGCCCCGGTGGCCGCGGCGCTGTCCGAGCAGCTGGGACGCCACGTCCAGCTCGCCGGTGGCTCGGATCTGTCCCCTGTGGGCGGTGACGCTTTGGCACGCGCCGAGGGCCTCACCGACGGTGATGTGCTGCTGCTGGAGAACATCCGCTTCGATGCGCGCGAGACCAGCAAGGACGACGCCGAGCGCCGCGCGCTGGCCGAGGCGCTGGCCGGACTGGTCGAGGGTGCCGACGGCTCGCCGGGGGCATTCGTGTCCGACGGTTTCGGCGTGGTGCACCGCAAGCAGGCCTCGGTGTTCGACGTCGCCACACTGCTTGCCGCACTACGCGGGCACCCTGGTGGCCACCGAGGTCAAGGTGCTCGAGGCGCTGACCAGCTCGACCGAGCGGCCCTATGCGGTGGTGCTCGGTGGTTCCAAGGTGTCCGACAAGCTGGCGGTCATCGAGAACCTGGCCGGTAAGGCCGACAGCATCGTCATCGGTGGCGGCATGTGCTACACCTTCCTTGCCGCGCAAGGGCTTTCGGTGGGTAACTCGCTGTGCCAGGAAGAGATGATCGACACGTGCAAGAAGCTGCTGGAGGATTACGGTGACGTGATCCACCTGCCGGTGGACATCGAGGTGGCCGACGGGTTCGCCGCGGATTCGCCGCACGAGACGGTGGCTGCCGACAAGATCCCGGACGGCAAGATGGGCCTGGACATCGGCCCCGAGTCGGTCAAGCGCTTCACTGCGCTGTTGTCCAACGCCAAGACGGTGTTCTGGAACGGCCCGATGGGCGTGTTCGAATTCCCGGCATTCGCCGCCGGCACCAAGGGCGTCGCCGAGGCGATCATCGGCGCCACCGGCAAGGGCGCGTTCAGCGTGGTCGGCGGCGGCGATTCGGCCGCGGCGGTGCGCCAGCTCGGCCTGCCCGAGGACGGCTTCTCGCACATCTCGACCGGCGGCGGCGCGTCGCTGGAATACCTCGAGGGCAAGACCCTGCCCGGTATAGACGTCCTGGAGTCGTGAATCATGGCCCGTAAGCCGCTGATCGCCGGCAACTGGAAGATGAACCTCAATCATTTCGAGGCCATCGCGCTGGTGCAGAAAATCGCATTCGCGTTGCCGGACAAGTACTTCGACAAGGTCGATGTCACCGTCATCCCGCCGTTCACCGATCTGCGCAGTGTGCAGACCCTGGTGGACGGGGACAAGTTGCGGCTGACCTACGGGGCCCAGGATGTGTCCCAACATGATTCCGGTGCCTACACCGGTGAGATCAGTGGCGCGTTCCTGGCCAAGCTGGGTGTGACCTTCGCCGTCGTCGGGCATTCCGAGCGTCGCACCTACCACCACGAGGATGACGCGCTGGTGGCGGCCAAGGCTCTCGCCGCGCTCAAGCACGGGCTCACCCCAATCGTCTGCATCGGTGAGCAGCTCGACGTGCGTGAGGCCGGCGATCACGTCGAGTTCAACGTCAATTCGTTGCGCGGCTCGCTGGCCGGGCTGTCCGCGGAGCAGATCAAGCAGGTGGTGATCGCCTACGAGCCGGTGTGGGCGATCGGCACCGGCCGGGTGGCCAGTGCCTCCGACGCGCAGGAGGTGTGTGCGGCCATCAGAACGGAATTGGCTGCGCTGTCCTCGAAGGAGATCGCCGCCGGTGTGCGGGTGCTCTACGGCGGATCGGTCAACGCCAAGAACGTCGGCGAGATCGTCGGCCAGACCGATGTGGACGGTGCGCTGGTCGGTGGCGCCTCACTGGACGGCGAGCAGTTCGCCACCCTGTCCGCGATCGCTGCCGGGGGGCCGCTGCCGTAACGCGGGTCGCTCCGGAAAGACGGAATCGCACCCGGTAAACTCTGCGCCATGGAACTCGCGCTGCAGATCGTGCTGATCATCACCAGTCTTCTGGTGGTGCTGCTCGTGCTGCTGCACCGGGCCAAGGGCGGCGGTCTGTCGACACTCTTCGGTGGTGGCGTGCAGTCCAGCCTGTCCGGTTCGACCGTGGTGGAGAAGAACCTGGACCGACTGACGCTGTTCGTCATCGGCATCTGGGTGGTGTCCATCGTCGGTATGGCGCTGCGCATCAAGTACAACGTTTGACCGACCCACAGCGGCTCGGACCGCAGCCGGGCGAGGGTGTGATCCTCACCCTGAAGTCACCGCCGATTCCGGTGTCGTGGGCGCGTCTGATGCCGCCGGTGATCTATGTCAACGGGTGGCCGCTGCCGGCACCGCGCCAGGGCCGCAACGTGATTCCCGCGCCGCCGGGCCGGTATCAGATTCACGTGCACCTGCGCTACTTGGTACCCGCCCGGATGGGCCCCGCCGACTATGAGGCGGACGTGGGCGCCGGGCAGTGGACCGAGATCGAGTACAAACCACCGTTGTGGACCCTCGGCAACGGCTCACTGGGTCCGCCCCCGCAGCGCTACCGTGGGCTGATCCCGATCCTGGTGGTGCTGGCGGTCAGCGTCGTGGTGAGCCTGCTGATGCTGTCGATCATCCTCTGATCACCCCTCGTTCTGCGGGCACGCCGGCCGGCGTCGATAATCGGTGGATGGCTGACGGCACTGACATCGCGCTCGCCCCCATGGGATCGGTACATCGCACGCAGGTCGGACGTGAAGCCACCGAGCCGATGCGCGAGGACATCCGGTTGCTCGGCGCGATCCTGGGCGACACCGTCCGCGACCAGAACGGTGATGCGGTGTTCGATCTGGTGGAACGGGCCCGGGTGGAGTCCTTCCGGGTGCGGCGCTCCGAGATCGACCGCGGCGAGCTGGCCGGGTTGTTCCGCGATGTCGACGTGCACCAGGCCATCCCGGTGATCCGGGCCTTCACCCATTTCGCCCTGCTGGCCAACGTGGCCGAGGACATCCACCGGGAGCGGCGCAGAGCGGTGCACGAGGCCGCCGGCGAACCGCCGCAGGACAGCAGCCTGGCCGCCACCTACCTCAAGCTCGACGACGCACAGCTCGACGCCACCGCGGTCGCCGACGCACTGACCGGTGCGCTGGTGTCGCCGGTGATCACCGCACACCCGACCGAGACCCGTCGCCGCACCGTGTTCGACACCCAACACCACATCACCGAATTGATGCGGCTGCGCCTGCACGGGCACACCCGCACCGATGCCGGCCGCGATATCGAGACCGAACTGCGCAGGCACATCCTCACGTTGTGGCAGACCGCCCTGGTGCGGCTGTCCCGGCTGAAGATCTCCGACGAGATCGAGACCGGGCTGCGCTACTACCCGGCCGCATTCCTCGACGTCATCCCGCGGGTGAACGCCGAGGTCCGCACCGCACTGCAGGAACGGTTCCCGGATACGGCGCTGTTGGCCGAGCCGATCCTGCGGCCCGGCTCCTGGATCGGTGGTGACCGCGACGGCAACCCGAACGTGACCGCCGACGTGGTGCGGCTGGCCACCGGACGGGCCGCGTTCACGGCGTTCACCCACTACTTCGGCGAGATCACCACGCTGGAGGAGGAACTGTCGATGTCGGCGCGGCTGGTGCGGGTCAGCGCCGATGTGGAGGCGCTGGCGGACGCCTGCGCCGAGCCGGCCCGCAGCGATGAGCCGTACCGGCGAGCGCTGCGGGTCATCCACGCCCGGCTCACCGCCACCGCCGCGCAGATCCTGGACCGCCGGCCCGAGCGCGGACTCGATCTGGGGCTGCCGGCCTACGACACGCCCACCCAGCTGCTCGACGATCTCGACGCCGTCGACGCATCGCTGCGTGCCAACGGTTCTGCCGTGCTCGCCGACGATCGGCTGGGCCGGTTGCGGGAAGCGGTGCGGGTCTTCGGCTTTCACCTGTCCGGACTCGATATGCGACAGAACTCCGAGGTGCACGAACAGGTCATCGCGGAGCTGCTGGCCTGGGCCGGCGTCCATCCTGACTACGCCTCGCTGCCCGAGGATGAGCGGGTGACGCTGCTGGCCGCCGAAATCGGCACCCGGCGTCCGCTGATCGGTCCCGGCGCCGATCTGTCGGAGCTGGCCGCGAAGGAACTGGGCATCGTGACGGCGGCGGCGCGCGCGGTGACGGTGTTCGGGCGCGAAGCGGTTCCGAACTACATCATCTCGATGTGCCAATCGGTGTCGGACATGCTGGAGGCGGCGGTGCTGCTCAAGGAGGCAGGCCTGCTCGATGTCTGCCAGGATGCCGTGTCCGGTGGCCGACCCTACGCACCCGTGGGCATCGTGCCGTTGTTCGAGACGATCGACGATCTGCAGCGCGGATCCGCGATCCTGGAAGCGGCCCTGGACGTACCGGTCTATGCCGCGGCGGTCGCCGCGCGCCACGGTCATCAGGAGGTGATGCTGGGCTATTCGGACTCCAACAAGGACGGCGGCTACCTGGCGGCGAACTGGGCGCTGTACCGGGCGGAACTGGAATTGGTCGAATCGGCGCGTAAGACCGGAATCCGGTTGCGGCTCTTCCACGGTCGTGGCGGCACGGTGGGGCGCGGTGGTGGACCCAGTTATGACGCGATCCTGGCGCAACCGCCCGGTGCGGTGAAGGGGTCGTTGCGGATCACCGAACAGGGTGAGGTGATCGCCGCCAAGTACGCCGAGCCGAGGATCGCGCATCGCAACCTGGAGACGCTGCTGGCGGCGACGCTGGAATCCACCCTGCTCGATACGGAGGGGCTGGGGGACTTCGCGGAGAGTGCCTACTCGGTGCTCGATGATCTGGCCGCCCGGGCGCAGCGGGCCTATGCCGAACTGGTCCATGAGACACCGGGATTCGTGCAGTACTTCAAGGAATCGACACCGGTCAGTGAGATCGGGGCGCTCAACATCGGAAGTCGCCCGACCTCGCGCAAACCCACCACCGCCATCTCGGATCTGCGGGCGATTCCCTGGGTGCTGGCCTGGAGCCAGTCGAGGGTGATGCTGCCCGGCTGGTACGGCACCGGTACCGCGTTCGAGGAGTACATCGCCGGCGACGACGCCAAGCTGGACACGCTGCGCGACCTCTACCAGCGCTGGCCGTTCTTCCGGACGGTGCTGTCGAATATGGCTCAGGTGCTGGCGAAATCGGATCTGGGCCTGGCCGCCCGGTATGCCGAACTGGTCGCCGACGAGGATCTGCGGGCCCGGGTGTTCGACAAGATCGTCGCCGAACACGAGCGCACGGTGCGGATCCACGGGCTGATCACCGGCCAGGATGACCTGCTGGCCGACAACCCGGCGCTGGCCCGGTCGGTGTTCAACCGGTTCCCCTACCTGGAGCCGCTGAACCACCTGCAGGTCGAACTGCTGCGCCGGTTCCGGTCCGGTGACGAGGACGAACTCGTGCAGCGTGGCATCCTGCTGACCATGAGCGGGCTGGCCAGCGCGCTGCGTAACTCCGGCTGAGATCTCAGAGTCGGGCCACCCGGCGCACCTGGGAGACGGCGCCGCGGATCGCACCCTCCACGGTGGCCAGCGGCGACGCGACGGCCTCGCCGATCTCGACGATGGCCTCCACCCGGGACACGATCTGCTCGAGCCGTTCCACCATGGCGATCAGGCGCGGTGCCAGTTCGTCGATGCTGGTGATGGTCTTGTTGAACCGGTCGAGGGTGACGTCGAGGTCACCGATCGAATTGTTCAGCGTGACCACGGTGCGGTCGAGGTCGGTGAGCAGTGTTTCCACCTGGACGACGGTGGCGTCGGCGTTCAGGGCCGCCTGCGTCAGCGTCTTGATGCGCCGCGTCGCCGGACGGGTACGGCCGTCGCCTTTGTCTGCCATGGGGTCAGTATGGCGGCCCAGGGAACCAAAACGCGCCAGGGTGCGTCTGATCTTGTATGGCGAACTTCTGTGACGGAAGCCCGCGGCTGCGTCCCGACGCCGGTTCGGCCCGGGCGGTCGCCGACTATCTGGCCGGCTATGGCGAGGCGCTGGCCGACCAGTGCCCGGAACTCCAGCCCGACGAGTGAGAACTCTGCTTGAATGGCGACGGTGCTGACGCGACCGCTCGATGTCGAAACACCGGCCTTGGTGGTCGATCTCGGGCGGCTCAAGGCCAACGTGACGGCGATGGCGGAAAGTGCACGTGCCAAGGCGGTCGATCTGCGGCCGCATGCCAAAACGCACAAGAGCATCCAGATCGCCGAGCTCCAGATGGCGGCCGGCGCAGTCGGCATCACCGTCGCGACGGTCTCGGAAGCGCAGGCATTCGCCCGTCACGGGATCGAGGACATTTTCATCGCCTACCCGGTGGTGCCTACCGGCGCCAAGGCCGGGCGTTTCCGCGAACTCGCCGAGCGTGTCACGCTCCGTGTCGGGGTCGAGAGTGCCGCGGGTGCCGCGGCCATCGCCGAGGCGTCCCGGGGCGCAGACGTCTCGGTGGTGATCGAGATCGACAGCGGGCAGCACCGGACCGGGGTGCGCGCGCCGGACGCGGTCGCGCTCGCCGAGCAGTGCCGGCGAGTGGGTTTGAGCGTCGCCGGTGTCTTCACCCACGGTGGCCACGCGTACGCGGGTCCCGATGCACCGCACGCCGCCGGGACCGACGAGGGAGATCACCTGGAACACGCGGCACGCGCGCTGAATGACGCGGGTTTCGCCGTCTCGGTGGTGAGCGCGGGGTCGACACCCACCTGGCGTGCTGCCCGCCCACCCGTCGTCACCGAAGAGCGCCCGGGGACCTACGTGTTCGGGGATCGTCAACAGGTCGCGCTGGACGCCCAGCGGTACGACGGCTGCGCCGCCTGGATCGCGGCCACCGTGGTCAGTTGCCGCGATGGACGGGTGGTCATCGATGCCGGATCGAAAGCGCTCACCGGTGAACGGCCGAGCTGGCTGGATGGCTTTGGAATCGTCCCCGAGCTGGGAAATGCGGTCGTCACCAGGGTTTCGGAGCATCACGGCATGCTCGACGACGTGGACATCTCGGGCCTCGCCGTCGGAGACATGGTTTCCGTGCTGCCCAATCACATCTGCACGGCGGTGAACTTGTTCGACGAGTACGTCGTCGTCGACGACGGTCAGGTGACCGCCCGGTGGCAGCTGGTCGCCAGGGGCAAGAACGCCTAGGGTCTACCCCGGCAGCTTGCTCGCGGCGGCCGTGTCCAGCAGCCACACGGTGGCCTCCCGGCCGATCGCGCCCGCCGCGGGGATATCGACCGCCGCGGCACCGCCGATCGCGGCCGCGGCCGCCTCGGCCTTCTCGGCTCCGGCCACCACCAGCCACACCTCACGGGCCCGGCGCACCGCGGGCAGCGTCAGCGTGATGCGGCGCGGCGGGGGCTTGGGGGATGCGGTGACGGCGATGACCAGCCGTGCGTCCTCGCGCACCGCGTCGGTGTCGGGGAACAGCGAGTTGATGTGGCCCTCACCGCCCATCCCGAGCAGGTGCACATCGAACTCCTCGGGCAGCAGCTTCTCGTAGGCCTGCGCGGCTGCCTCGATATCGTCGCCGAACTCCCCGTCGCTGGCCGCCATCTCGTGCACATTCGCCGACGGGATGGAGATGGTCTCCAGCAGCGCCTCGCGGGCTTGGCGGTAGTTGCGGTCGGGGTCCTCGGCGGGCACGAACCGTTCATCGCCCCAGAACAGCTGCACCTTGGACCAGTCGACATCGGGGGCGTAGGCCGCGACATGGCGCAGCAGTGCGATCCCGACGGTGCCGCCGGTCAGCACGATCACCGCGTGTCCGCGGCCGGCGATCGCCGAGGTGATGGCGCCGACCAGCCGGGCTCCGGCTGCGGCGGCCAGTTCCCCGGCGTCGACGTAGGTCTCGATCACCTGTTCAGACATAAGTCACCTTGTCGATTCCGCGCAACGCTTCCAAGTAGATCTCATCGGCATCCAGGCGCCGCATGTCTTCGGCCAGGCAGTCGCGGGTCTCCCTACGGGCCAACGGAATCTGGGCATCCGGCTTGCCGGTGCGGGTGAGCGTCGCGGTCACCCCTTCCTGGGGACGGCTCAGGGTGATCGTCTCGCTGGGCCGGGTCAGTTCGATCTTCAGCTCGCCGACCGCGCGGGTGACGGGGCAGTCCAGCCGGCCGACCAGCCAGCCGGCCAGGATGTCGAGCGCAGGCTCTTCCCGCAGTCCGGACACCACCACCCCGGTGATCGGCTCGTGCGGGGCCTGGTCCACCGCGGCGGTCAGCAGGGCGCGCCAGTAGGTGATCCGGCTCCAGGCCAGGTCGGTGTCGCCGGCGGTGTATCCGGCAAGTCTGCTCTTGATGCAGGCCAACGGGTTCTCGCCGTTGGTGGCGTCGGTGATCCGGCGGATCGCCAAGCGGCCCAGCGGATCCTGCGCGGGTACCTCGGGCGCGAGATCCGGCCACCAGGTCACCACCGGGGTGTCGGGCAGCAGGAACGGGATGACGACGCTGCCGGCGTGGTTGGCCAGCGGTCCGGACAGTCGCAACACCACGACCTCGTTGGCGCCGGCATCGCTGCCGACCCGCAGTTGGGCGTCGAGGCGGGCGTCGGTGCTCAACCGGTCCCCGGGGATCACCACGATGACCCGGCAGGGGTGCTCGCGGCTGGCGGCGTTGGCCGCCTCGATCGAGTCCTCCAGGACCGCTTCGGTATCCGGGGCGATCACCAGCGTGAGCACCCGGCCCAGGGTGATCGCGCCACCCTCTTCACGCAGGGCGACGATCTTCTTGTTGATGGCACCGGTGTTGGTGTCCGGCAGATCGATGATCATCGGGATCCTCGGTTCTTCGCGCGAGCGCTCATCACGGTCGCCTCCATTCGCGCCCGGTCCGGTGCAGCATCTCGAAGGCCGACTCCGGTCCCCAGGTGCCCGACTCGTAGGTGTCCGGTGTGCCGTGCGACGCCCAGTACTCCAGCGCGGGATCCAGGATCTTCCAGGACAATTCGACTTCGGCATTGACCGGGAACAGCGACGGCTCGCCCAGCAGCACGTCCAGGATCAGCCGTTCGTAGGCCTCGGGTGACTCCTCGGCGAACGCCGAGCCGTAGGAGAAGTCCATGCTGACATCGCGGACCTCCATGGCGTTGCCGGGCACCTTGGAGCCGAACCGCAGGGTGATGCCCTCATCGGGCTGTACCCGGATCACCAGCGCGTTCTTGCCCAGCTCTTCGGTCATGGTGGCGTCGAAGGGCAGGTGGGGCGCCCGCTTGAAGACCAGAGCGATCTCGGTGACCCTGCGGCCCAAGCGCTTTCCGGTACGCAGGTAGAACGGCACGCCCGCCCACCGGCGGGTGTCGACATCGACGGTGATGGCGGCGAAGGTCTCGGTGCCGGAGGTCTTCGAGAACCCCTCCTCGTCGAGCAGCCCGACCACCTTCTCGCCGCCCTGCCAGCCCGCCGCGTACTGACCGCGGGAGGTGGTCTCGTCCAACGGTTCGGCGAGCCGGCTGGCGCCGAGCACCTTGATCTTCTCGGCCTGCAACTCGGCGGGGGAGAAGTTGACCGGCTCCTCCATCGCGGTCAGCGCGAGCAATTGGATCAGGTGGTTCTGGATGACATCGCGCGCGGCGCCGACACCGTCGTAGTAACCGCCACGTCCACCGAGGCCGATGTCCTCGGCCATGGTGATCTGCACGTGATCGACGTAGTGCGCGTTCCAGATGGGCTCGAACATCTCGTTGGCGAACCGCAGCGCCAGGATGTTCTGCACCGTCTCCTTGCCCAGGTAGTGGTCGATGCGGAACACCGAGGACTCCGGGAAGACGCTGTTGACCAGGGCGTTGAGTTCCTCGGCGCTGGACAGGTCGTGCCCGAACGGCTTCTCGATGACGACGCGGCTCCAGGTGTCACCGGGCTTCTCGGCCAGACCCGACCCGGACAGCTGCTCGAGCACCTGCGGGAATGCCTTCGGCGGGATCGACAGGTAGAACGCGTGATTGCCGCCGGTACCGCGTTCGGTGTCCAGGGTGTGCAGGGTCTCGGCGAGCCGGCCGAAGGCCTCGTCATCATCGAAAGTGCCTTGGACGAACCGGAACCCCTCCGCGAGGCGGTCCCACACCTCTTGGCGGAACGGTGTGCGTGCGTGCTGTTTGACGGCGTCGTAGACGACCTTGGAGAAGTCCTCGTCCGCCCAGTCGCGCCGGGCGAACCCGACCAGCGCGAAACTCGGCGGCAGCAGCCCGCGGTTGGCCAGGTCGTAGATCGCCGGCATCAGCTTCTTGCGGGCCAGGTCTCCGGTGACCCCGAAGATCACCACCGCACAGGGCCCCGCGATCCGGGGCATGCGCTTGTCGCGTTTGTCCCGCAGCGGGTTTCGCCAGGCGGCGGCGGTCTCGGTCATTTCTTCGCGGCGTCGAGCTGTCCCTGGGTGGCCTCGAGCAACTCGGCCCAGGACTTCTCGAACTTCTCGACACCCTCCTCCTCGAGGAGCTTGAACACATCGTCGAGATCGACACCGACCTCGACCAGTCCGTCGAACACGCCCTGGGCGGCATCAGCGGTCCCGCTGACGGTGTCACCGGTGACCACACCGTGGTCGGCGACCGCGTCGAGAGTCTTCTCCGGCATGGTGTTCACCGTGTTCGGCGCCACCAGTTCGGTGACGTAGAGGGTGTCCGAGTAGTCGGGATTCTTGACGCCGGTGGATGCCCACAGCGGGCGCTGCGCCCGGGCCCCCGCGCCCTTGAGCGCGGCGAAGCGCTCACCGCCGAACTCTTCTTCGTAGGCGGCGTAGGCGAGACGGGCATTGGCCACACCGGCCTGACCCCGCAGGTCCAGCGCCGCCTGGGTGCCGATCTTGTCCAACCGGGCATCGATCTCGCTGTCCACCCGGGACACGAAGAACGAAGCGACGGAATGGATCTTGGACAGATCGTGACCGGCGTCCTTGGCCTTCTCCAGCCCGCTCAGGTACGCGTCGATCACGGCCCGGTGCCGCTCCACCGAGAAGATCAGCGTCACGTTCACCGAGATGCCCTCGGCGATCACCGCGGTGATCGCGGGCAGACCGGCCAGCGTCGCCGGGATCTTGATGAGCAGGTTGGGCCGGTCGACGATCTTCCACAGCTCTTTGGCCTGCTCGACGGTCTTCTCGGTGTCATGCGCCAGGCGCGGGTCGACCTCGATGGACACCCGGCCGTCGACACCGTCGGAGTCCTCGTACTGCTTGGTGAACAGATCGCAGGCATTGCGGACATCGTCGGTGGTGACGGCCAGAATCGTGGCGTCCACATCCGAGCCGGTCGCGGCCAGCTCGTTGACCTGCTCGTCGTAGGCGTTGCCCTTGGACAGGGCGGCCTGGAAGATCGACGGGTTGGTGGTGACGCCGACGACGCTCTTGGTCGCGATCAGTTCGGCGAGGTTGCCGGTCTGCAGGCGTTCACGAGACAAGTCGTCGAGCCAGACGGAGACGCCGGCGGCCGAGAGTGCTGCGAGATTCGGGTTCTGAGACATGATGTTTGGCCTTACTTCCTAGTTGTCTTCCGACCGCCGGGCGGTCAGTTGTCCAAAGTGCGTTCGGCAGCAGCGACGACGGCTTCAGCGGTGAAACCGAACTCACGGAACAACGTCTTGTCATCGGCGGATTCGCCGTAATGCTCGATCGAGATGATCTCGCCGGTGTCGCCGACGAGCTTGTGCCAGGACTGCGCGATCCCGGCCTCGACCGCGACGCGCGCCGACACGTCGGGCGGCAGCACCGAGTCGCGGTACTCCTTGGGCTGGGACTCGAACCACTCGACACAGGGCATGGAGACGACAGCCGCCACCACGTCCTTCTCGGCGAGCAACTTCTTCGCCTCCACGGCAAGCTGCAACTCCGACCCGGTCGCGATGATGATCACCTCGGCATCGGCCGCGTTGTCACCGCCGAGCACATATCCGCCCTTGGCGACACCGTCGGAGTCGGTGCCTTCCAGGACCGGAACGCCCTGGCGGGTGAGGATGAATCCGACCGGGCCTGCCGTGTTGCCACGGGCGATGATGCTCTTCCACGCGTAGGCCGTCTCGTTCGGGTCACCCGGGCGGACGACGGACAGGTTCGGGATGGCGCGCAATGCGGACAGATGCTCGATCGGTTGGTGGGTGGGGCCGTCCTCACCCAGACCGATCGAGTCGTGGGTCCAGATGTAGATGGTGTCGATCACCATCAGCGAGGCCAGTCGCACCGCGGGCCGCATGTAATCGGAGAACTGCAGGAACGTTCCGCCGAAGGCGCGGGTCGGTCCGTGCAGCACGATGCCGGACAGGATCGAGCCCATGGCGTGCTCGCGGATACCGAAGTGCAGCACCCGGCCGTACCAGTCGGCGGTGAAGTCCTCGGTGGAGATGCTCGGCGGACCGAACGATTTCACGCCCTTGATGGTGGTGTTGTTGCTGCCGGCGAGATCGGCTGAGCCGCCCCACAATTCGGGCAGCTTCGGGGCCACGTCGTTGAGTACCTGGCCGAAGGCGGCGCGGGTGGCGACCGCCTTGGAGCCGGGCTCCCAGTAGGTGATGTCGGCATCCCAGCCCTCGGGCAGTTCCTCGGCCGTCAGGCGGTCCAGCAGCTTCTTGCGCTCGGGCTCACGCTCGGCCCACGCGTCGAAGCCGGTCTGCCACTTCTCATGTGCCGCGCGGCCACGGTCGACGAGCTTGCGGGTGTGCTCGATCACCTCGGGGCGGACCTCGAACTTCTTGTCCGGGTCGAAGCCGAGGATCTTCTTGGTGGCCGCGACCTCGTCGTCACCGAGCGCCGAGCCGTGCACACCACCGGTGTTCATCTTGGTGGGGGCCGGGTAGCCGATGATGGTGCGGATGGCGATGAACGACGGCTTGTCGGTCACCTTCTTGGCCTCGGCGATGGCCTCCTCGATGGCGACCACGTTCTCGCCGCCGACGATCTCCTGGACGTGCCAGCCGTAGGCGCGGTAGCGGTCGGCCACGTTCTCGCTCAACGCGATGTCGGTGTCGTGCTCGATGGAGATGTGGTTCTTGTCATAGAAGACGATCAGGTTGCCCAGCTGCTGGGTGCCGGCCAGCGAGGAGGCCTCGCTGGTCACGCCCTCCTCGATGTCACCGTCGGAGGCGATGACGTAGATGTGGTGGTCGAACGGGCTCTCGCCGGCGGGGGCGTCGGGGTCGAACAGGCCGCGCTCGTAGCGGGCGGCCATGGCCATACCGACGGCCGAGGCCAGTCCCTGGCCCAGCGGGCCGGTGGTGATCTCGACACCCTTGGTGTGCCGGAACTCGGGATGCCCCGGGGTCTTGGACTTGAAGGTGCGCAGCGCCTCGATGTCTTCGATCTCCAGACCGAAGCCGCCCAGGAACAGCTGCAGGTAGATGGTGAGGCTGGAATGCCCACACGACAGCACGAAACGGTCGCGGCCCAGCCAGTGGGTGTCGGACGGGTCGTGCTGCAGCTGGCGCTGGAACAAGGTGTATGCCAGCGGGGCGAGGCTCATCGCGGTACCGGGATGCCCGTTGCCGACCTTCTGGACCGCATCGGCGGCCAGCACGCGCACGGTGTCCACCGCGACCGTGTCGAGGTCGGACCAGTCGTCGGGGTGGTTCGGTTGTGTGAGGGCAGTTATCTCTTCGGCGGTGGTCACTACCTTCACTCCTAAATTCTCTGCGCTGCGGACGTCGCTACCTCAAACACCCTAGTGCGGCGGAGTCATCCACCGCAGACCGGTTGGTGCAGGTTTTGGTGTCTGTTAACGCTGAACGAACTCCCCACACCCACCCTGCGGTGCGGGGCCGACTGCAGTGCGGTCTACCATCGTCTGTAGTAGAAGCCCGCGTGACCGTCGCCCGAGGAGTTATTTGCGTGAGCATTCGCGAGCGCCGGCCGGTCAGTGGCGCACCGAATCGGATACGAACCACGGTCCTTTCGTACCTGGCGTTGACCAAGCCTCGGGTGATCGAGCTGTTGCTGGTCACGACGATCCCGGCCATGCTGCTGGCCGATCGCGGCACCGTTGACCCGCTGCTCATCCTGAACACCCTGATCGGCGGCATGATGGCCGCCGCCGGTGCCAACACCCTGAACTGCGTCGCCGACGCCGACATCGACAAGGTGATGAAGCGCACCGCTCTGCGGCCGCTGGCCAAGGCGTCGGTGCCGACCCGGCATGCGCTGATCTTCGGACTGGTGCTGACCGCGGGGTCGTTTGCGTGGCTGTGGTGGACCACCAATCTGCTCTCCGGCGTGCTGGCGCTGGCGACCATCGCCTTCTACGTGTTCGTCTACACCCTGCTGCTCAAACGGCGCACCTCGCAGAACGTCGTGTGGGGCGGTGCCGCCGGGTGCATGCCGGTGATGATCGGCTGGTCGGCGGTCACCGGCACGATCCAGTGGCCGGCGCTGGTGATGTTCCTGATCATCTTCTTCTGGACGCCGCCGCACACCTGGGCGTTGGCCATGCGCTACAAGGAAGACTACAAAGCCGCCGGGGTGCCGATGCTGCCCGTCGTCGCCACCGAACGCCAGGTCACCCGCCAGATCCTGATCTATACCTGGCTGACGGTGCTGACCACGCTGAGCCTGGCACTGGCCACCGGATGGTTGTATGCGTCGGTGGCGGCCCTTGCCGGTGCCTGGTTCCTGCTGATGGCCCATCAGCTCTACGCGGGCGTGAAACGCGGGGAGCCGGTCAAGCCGCTGCGGCTGTTCCTGCAGTCCAACAACTACCTCGCCGTCGTGTTCTGTGCGCTGGCCGTGGATTCCGCAATGGCCTTGCCGCAGCTGTTCTGACCAGTACGGTCCGTGTATGACCGTGCCTGTCAGCCCCGATAATTTTGCCCGCGCGGAATCCGACCTGTACTTCGGCAATATCGTCGGAGGTGACGGCTTCGGCGCGCTGCACCACTTCCGGGAGCTGAGCCCGGTCGACGAACAGCTGGTGATCCGGCAGAATCGCGACACGCTGTACTCGGCCGGGGTGTTCGACCTCGATGCCGGTCCCGTGACCGTCACGCTGCCCGACAGCGCCGGGCGCTTCATGTCCCTGCAGGTCATCACCGAGGACCACTATGTGCCGGCCGTCGTCTACGCGCCGGCCGAACTCACCATCAGTCGGGCGGACGCCGGCACCCGGTACATCGCCACGGCCTTGCGCACCCTGGTCGACCCCGACGATGCCGCAGACCTCGCCGCGGTACACGCACTGCAGGACTCCATAGTCGTCTCTCAGCCCGGCGGACCGGGCAGCTTCGCGGTGCCGGACTGGGATCCGGTCAGCCAGAAGACGGTGCGCGACGCGCTGATCACACTGTCGACGACAGTGCCCGACAGTAAGCGCACCTTCGGGGAGAAATCGCAGGTCGATCCGGTGCGCCACCTCATCGGGGCGGCCTACGCGTGGGGCGGGAACCCCGAGCGCGACGCGCTCTACCTCTCGGTCGTCCCAGCTGCCAACGACGGCGCCACCGTGCACGGACTCGTCGTCAGAGACGTTCCGGTGGATGGTTTCTGGTCGGTCACCGTCTACGACAAGAGCGGCTATTTCGCGCCCAACCCGCAGAACGCCTACTCGGTGAACAACATCACCGCGATCCGGGAAGCCGACGGGAGCACCATCGTCCGGTTCGGTGGCGAGCAGGGGCCCAATCTGCTGCCGATCACCGAGGGCTGGAACTACATCGTGCGGATGTACCGGCCGCGCCCGGAGATCCTGGACGGAACCTGGTCATTTCCGGCGGCGCAGCCCGTCTGAGGCCGGACCGCTCCGCGGCCATAGGCAGCGGTGCCGGTGTGACGAATGTCTACCATGACGATCATGATCATCGGGTGGCTGTTGAGGGCCATGGCCGGCCTCGTCGTGGTGTTCGCCCTCGCGGCGTGCTCGGCCGGATCCCCGCCCGGTCCGCCGGGCACGGCCGAGGATTTCAAGGCCGGTGGTGGCTCCGCCGCCGAGACCATGCCGCTGACCGGCCCGGTGCCGCAGGACGCGCCGAAGGCGCCGCCGCAGGTGCAACGCGACGTCGTCAAGACGGCCACCATCTCGGTCACCGCCGATGACCCGCCGGCCGCGGCGGACCGGGCGTCGGCGATCGCCACCGAGGCCGGCGGGCGGGTGGACGGTCGCACGGAGTACGGCGGGTCGGCCCTGGACCGGGCCCGGATCACCCTCACCCTGCGGGTGCCCGCCGACAAGCTCGACGGTGTCATCGACGGCCTGAAAGGTCTGGGCACCGTCGAGTCACTGGACATGCAGGCCGAGGACGTGACCAGTCAGCGCGTCGACCTCGACGCCCGCATCAAGGCGCTGCAGACCTCGGTGGACCGTCTGCTGGCGATCATGCGCGACGCCCGGGACCCGTCGGCGCTGATCGAGGCGGAAAGCGCCCTGTCGCAACGACAGGCGGATCTGGACAGCCTGCGCGCGCAACGTGCCGCGCTGGGGGAGCAGATCAGCTACAGCACGATCACCGTCGACCTGGTGGCCGATGCGACCGGCGGTCCGGCACCCGAGGAATACCGGGGTTTCCTCGGCCAGATGGAACGCGGTTGGGATGCGCTGGTCGACACCGGGTCGAACCTGTTGCTGCTCGTCGGCCTGCTGCTGCCCTGGGCCGGCGCCGCGATCGTGGGGCTGGCCCTGCTGTTCGGCCTGTACCGGCTGGTGCGCGCGCGCCGTTAAGGCACCAGCACGACGGAGCCGACGGTCCGGCGGCCCTGCAGGTCGGTGTGCGCCCGTGCCGCCTCGGCCAGCGGGTAGCGCTCGCTGACCGTGATGGTGATCGAACCGTCGGCAATGGCGTTGATCACTTCGCCTGCCCGCCAAGCGAATTCGTCGGCGGTGCGGGTGTAGGCGCCCAGGCTGGGCCGGGTCAGGAACACCGAACCCGCCGTATTGAGCCGCTGCGGATCGAACGCGGGCACCGGCCCGCTGGCGGCGCCGAACAGGGCCAGCGTGCCGCGCACCGCGAGGCTGGCCAGGCTGGCCTCGAAGGTGGAGGCTCCCACCCCGTCGTACACCGCGGCGACCCCGCCGCCCGACAGCCGTTTGACGGTGGCGCCGAACTCCTCGGCGTCCTCCGGGTACTCCAACACCTCGACCGCGCCGGCCTGCCGGGACAGCTCGGCCTTCTCCGGGGTGGACGCGGTGGTGATCACCCGGGTCCCCATGCTGGTGGCCCACTGGGTCAGGATCAGACCCACACCGCCGGCACCGGCGTGCACCAGAATCGTGTCGTTGGACTGCACGGCGTACACGGACTTGAGCAGGTAGTGCGCCGTCATCCCCTTCAGCAGTGCCGATGCCACCGCGTCCGGCGCCACCCCGTCTGGCACGTAGGCGACGTAATCGGCTGGGGCGACGGAGAAATCGGCGTAGGCGCCGACGGCGTTGGCGGTGACCACCCGGTCCCCGACGGTCAGCGCCGCGACATCCTCACCCACGGCGGCAACGGTGCCGCACACCTCGCTGCCCGAGACGAACGGCAGTTCGCGCGGGTACTGCCCCGAGCGGAAGTAGGTGTCGATGAAGTTCACGCCGATGGCCTCGGCCTTGATCAGCACCTCACCGGGGCCGGGCGACGGCGCATCCTTCTCGACGTAGTTCAGGACCTCGGGTCCGCCGGTCTGGGCAACTTCGATGGCATGCATATCTCTATCATCCATATGTGAAGCTGGCCCGCCCCGACGTGTTCCATCCGCGCATCGTGTTCGCCAGTTGCGCGGCACTTCCCGAAGGTGACAGCGATGACGAGGGCCTGGTCGAGGCCCTGCGCACGCGCGGCCTGCCGGTCAGCTGGAAGTCCTGGGATGACCCGGCCACGCTGGAGGCCGACCTGGTGGTGCTGCGCGCCACGTGGGACTACAGCGAGCGTCTCGACGAGTTCCTGGCCTGGACGCGAGCGGTGCGCAACCTGCTGAATCCGCCGGACGTGGTGGCATGGAGCACCGATAAGCATTATCTGCTGGATCTGGCGCAGGACGGTCTGCCGATCGTGCCCACCCGGTACTACGCGGTCGGCGATACGGTGCGGGCGCCCAAGGGTGAGGTGGTGGTCAAACCCGCCGTCGGCGCCGGATCGGTGGGCGCGCAACGGTTCGTCGACCCCCGTGCGGCGGTGGCCCATGCCGAAGCGCTGCAGGCCGACGACCGCGCCGTGTTGGTGCAGCCCTATGACCCGCGGATCTCCGGCGGGGAGACCGCGCTGGTGTTTCTCAACGGTGAGCCCTCCCACGCCTTCACCAAGGGTCCGATCCTGCCGCCGGCCGGGCGCGGACCGGAGTTCGAGCAGACCGGGACGTTCGCCGCGGAGAAACTCGGCGCCGCCGATCCCGCCGACGAGGTGTGGGAGGTCGGTCACGCCGCGGTGGCCGCGGCGACGACACGGTTCGGCATCCCGGCACGCGATCTGCTCTACGCGCGCGTCGACGTCATCGGCGGTGCCGCTGATCCGCGGCTGCTGGAACTCGAACTCGTCGAACCGTCGCTCGGGTTCCGTCAACTCGGCGCAACCGAAAAGCGGCGCGCCGAACGTGACTACGCGCTCGGTGTGGAGGCGGCCCTGATCCGGCTCGGACTCGGTCCGCTGTCACACCGCGGGGCGTGATCGCCTTGTTCGATGCCGATGATGTCCAGCGCATCGCACTGTCGTTGCCCGAGACCAGGGAGAAGGAGCGCTGGGGACATCCGACATTCGACGTGGCGGGCAAGATGTTCCTCACCGTGCCCGACGATCAGACGTCATTTGCGGTGCGCTGCCCGAGGTTTGATCGCGAGGAGCTGATCGCCGCCGAGCCGCACAAGTTCTGGGTGCCCGCACACGAAGCGCCATCGGCGTGGGTGCGGGTGCGGCTCGACGCGCTGGAGGACGCGCGGGAGTTGCACGACATTCTGCTGGACTCCTGGCGGCAGGCGGCCCCGAGCAGGCTCACCGACCTCGCGGACTGCTGACTGCCGGGTTGCCGTGTTCAGTGCCCCGCTAGACCGGGTCCGCCAGGCGCACCCCGGTGCGTACGTCGAACCGGTGCACGTCACGCGCCGACAACTCGACCGTGGCGCCCACGGTGACATCGGCCAGTGCCGCCGCCTCGACGACGCTGGTCAGCTGTTGATCGGCGGAGCGAACCGTGATGATGGCCCGCGGCCCGAGCAGTTCGACGAGTTCGACCACCGTGGCCCCGCCCGGGGACGGGGTGAGGATCAGGTCGTCGGCCCGCACCCCGATCGTGACCGCACCCGCATCGGGGCCGCCCACCGTGATCCGCACACCGGATTCGGTACGCAGTTCACCGC
The DNA here is from genome assembly GCA_034520035.1 of Mycobacterium sp. Lineage (GTDB taxonomy): Bacteria > Actinomycetota > Actinomycetes > Mycobacteriales > Mycobacteriaceae > Mycobacterium. The sequence goes on from JAXHOA010000019.1 coordinate 41,942, forward strand.
CGGTGACCGCGCCGTCGATCAGGTTCATCTTCGGGCTGCCGACGAAGGTGGCCACGAAGGTGTCGGCCGGTCGGCGGTAGACCTCCGCGGGCGGGCCGGCCTGGGCGATGCGGCCCTCGCGCATCACCACGATCCGGTCCGACAGTGTCATCGCCTCTTCCTGGTCGTGGGTGACGTAGAGCGAGGTGATGCCCAGTCGGCGCTGCAACCGCAGTAGTTCGGTGCGGGTCTCGACGCGCAGCTTGGCGTCCAGGTTGCTCAGCGGTTCATCGAAGAGAAAGACCGCGGGTTCGCGGATGATGGCCCGTCCGATCGCCACCCGCTGCTGCTGCCCGCCGGAGAGATCCTTGGGCTTGCGTTCGACGAGCGCGCCCAAGCCCAGCGATTCGGCGATCTCGTCGGCCCGCCTGAGTGCCTCGGTGCGGGGAATCTTCTTGGCCCGCAACGGGAAGGCGATGTTCTCCCGCACAGACAGGTGCGGATAGAGCGCGTAGTTCTGGAACACCATGGCGATAAGATGCCCGCTGGCGTCAGCCGGTTTCAGCACGGTCACATCACGATCACCGATCCGGATGGTGCCGGAGCTGACCTCTTTCGAGGCCGCCGGCATAGCAGCGACGTGGTCTTACCGCAGCCGGACGGTCCGACCAGCACCGTGATGCTGCCGTCGGCGAGTTCCAGATCGAGGTCCGACACCACGCTGGTCGATCCGAATGATTTGCCGACCTTGGAGAAAGTGACCGATGCCATGCTTGTACAACCTCGCTTGTCTAGTACTTGACCGCGCCGCCGCTGATCCCCTGGACCAGGCGTCGCTGGATGAAGAAGCTGGCGATGACGACCGGAATGATCGCGATCATGATCGCCGCGCTCATGGTGCCGATCTGCACGCCGCGGAAGGTGTTGAAGTTCGCGATGGCCACCGGCAGGATCGCCGCGTTGCCGGGGGCCAGGATCAGCCCGTAGAACAGGTCGTTCCACGACAGCGTGAACCCGAAGATGCCTGCGGCGCCGATACCGGGGTACACCTGCGGCAGCACCACCATCCGGAAGGCCTGCCACCGGGTGAATCCGTCGACCCGGGCCTGCTCCTCCAGCGAGGCGGGTACCGCCTCGAAGAAGCCGATCAGGAACCAGGTGACCAGCGGCAGCACGAAGGACAGGTGCGCGAAGATCACCGGTGCCAGGGTGTCGGTCATCCGCAGTGCCTGCGCCATGGTCAGGAACGGGAACACCATCACCGCCGGCGGAACCACCTGCGCGGCCAGCATGCCGAATCGGGTCAGCGATCCGCCGGCCCGGTACTTGGCGATCACGTAGGCGCCCATGCTGCCGACCACCAGGCTGATCGCGACGGTGATGACGCCGACCAGTGCGCTGCGGCCGGCGGCGGCGAACACCCCGGACTCGAACACGGCCTGCCAGTTCGCCAAGCTGGGAACGAAGGCGAACAGGAACAGTTCGGCATCTCGTCGGAATGCTTGAAGCTCGCCAGCGCCACCCAGACGATGGGGAACGAAGCACGAAGACGAAGGCCGCGGTGAGCACCACCGCGAGGCGCAGGAGACTTCCAGCGGGCCCGGGCGAGCGAAGCGACGGGAAAGGGTCCCGGGCGAGCGGCGGCGCTGGAAGTCCTGCGCCTCGCGGTGCTCACCGCGGCCTTCGTCTTCGTGCTGTTCCCCATCGTCTGGGTGGCGCTGGCGAGCTGAAGGACACCCCGACGGGTCGGTCGTTCCTGTTCGCCTTCGTTCCCAGCGGCGAACTGGCGGGCGTGTTCAGGTCCGGGGTGTTCGCCGCCGCCGTGCGCAGCGCACTGGTCGCGTCATCACCGTCGCGATCAGCCTGGTGGTCGGCAGCATGGGCGCTACGTGATCGCCAAGTACAAGGCGGCGGATCGCTGACCCGATTCGGCATGCTGGCCGCGCAGGTGGTTCCACCCGGCAGTGATGGTGTTCCCGTTCCTGACCATGGCGCAGGCACTGCGGATGACCGACACCCTGGCACCGGTGATCTTCCGGCACCCTCTCTTTTCGTGCTGCCGCTGGTCACACGGACACGGTCGACAACTCGGAGGCTGCCCACCCTAAACACAGACGGACTGTCGAGACTATTGACACGGTATACCGTATCATGCCCGGCCTCTTCCGGGATTCACACGGTCGTCCCCACGGGTGATCTAACCCCCGGCAACACTTGCCGATCTACTCGGTGAACCCATCTCAGCACGCTCTCACAGCAGTCACGATCATGATCATCACGAACTCCAGCAGGCACTTGGTCCAAGTCAGCCGCGTCACAGTGTAGGCGCCAAGATCGTGCACTCCAGGTCGACAGAATTGTTCGAGATCGTGCCGAGAGCCATTCCAGACACAGTGTACGGAAACTAACGGCGCTGCTGGACGGAAGTGCCGGACATCCGCTGCAACTACGTCACTGCACATACTAACCGGCCTCGAAGACTCCGGCTCTCCACGTGTATTCACACTTCGACACCAAGGACCACGATATCGCTCTATCCACATATCATGCCGGAGAACATCTGCCCGTTTTGCAAGCGCACCGCCAGCAGCAGGCGCGCCCCCTTGGCACCATCCGCTGAACTGGAGCGCATGGCTGTAAGTCTCCCGGCCGGGCGCGCCGGGCTGATCATCCGCCGCAGTGGACCGCTGTGTCTGGACACCAGGGCATTTGCACCTGCGGCCCCGGCCATTGAGCCCCTCCGCTCCCGTCACCATTCCAGGAAAGACACAGCTGTCAGTTTCCAGATCATTGATTCTTCCCGCCCGAGGAGGTCCTTCACCGGCTCGGCCCATTCCCTAAATTTTTTTTTAAATAGGCGGCACACAGAGGAGTAGGCCTGATGGGCAGCCCGGCAACCACACCAATATTAGCAATTCACGGTCACCCCATCGGTGTGCTCGAGGAGCCGACTGGCCCTGATCACCCCGTCCGTGGTCAGCTCGTCGAGTACTCGGGCCGCGAGCCGACGGTTCGCTCCGCCGGTGACCAGCGTCGTCGAGGCGCGCGGCACCGGTATGTCACCGTGGGCGCCCTGTCGAGTTGGCCGCGTGACCTTCGGCCCTGGCAGACCCCGGTCTGGCGGGGCGCGGCAACCCGGCGGCGAGTCCGCGGACCTGCCTCCAGCTCGTGCAACCGGCGTCCTCCACCCTGCCTGCCCCACCGATGGCTTTTCTGTGCGGGCACCGGAACTGCTGCGGCTCGGCGACGGCTCGCCGCGATCAAGGCGGCTACCGCAAATGACCCTCGATCGTCGAACACGGTGGCGCCGCGTCGGGCGTGTCGGTGTCCCGGCGCCATGCTCCCTGGTCTCGGGCAACGACTGGTGCACGTGCGCCCAGACCGTCGGCATCGAACAGACGGTGTGACGGCGGACCGAGCAGGCTTCGAACACCCTGCCGGCGCGCCGATTTCGGCGCCGCCGACGCGCCAGCGAGACCCGACGTTCGACCAGCAGCCGCGGATCAACACCGATGATCGACGCCTGCGCGTGCCGAGACCGGGTTGCAACACCGCGACCGAACTCGTCGGCCGGGGTCGGCGGCGCTCCGCGACATCCCGGTCTGCTCGAACTCCGTCCGCGCCCGGCGGCCGGCAGGACCGCGGTGGGCGTGGGAGGAATACGTTGGCGGCACGGTCCCGCCGATCCGCGGGTCTACAGGGCTGCACCAGCACGGCGCGGTCGTCGGCGGCCACCGCCCCGTCGGCGGGCTCGTTGCCGCGCCCACCGGTCCGGCCGCGGCGGGCTCACCGCAGGCGCCCGCCGCCGCGTAGCGCAGGTGGGCGGCAAACCGTCCCGTACATTCCGGCGGGTATCCGGTAGCCGGCGTGCCACCGCATCCGGCGGGTACGCACCGCTAAAATCCAACATACGCTAACC
>JAXHOA010000081.1:0-10385 GCA_034520035.1 Mycobacterium sp.
TCCAGCGACTATCCGCACAACGAAATCCACGTTCGGCTACTCCGGAGAAGTTGCTGGCCACCGTCATCGACGCGGGTCGGCCCGGAGAACGCCACCAAGATCGTCTCAACCAATATCCAGAAGTTCCTGGGGCTGTTGCCGGCATGACCACAGCGACTCGTTCCGGCGTGACCCAGATCGCGCGGACCGGGTTGAGCTGGCTCGACATTCCCGACGAGCCCGACCTCACCCGGATGCGCCGCGAGACCAGCACCCGTCTGCATGCCGCGATGGCCGACCAGGGTGTCGATGCCCTGGTACTGCTCGGCAACAGCAACGTCATGTATGCCACCGGCATCAGCTGGCCGCTGGCCGACGCCGGGCTGTCCCACATCGAGCGTCCCGTCGCGATCGTGTTGGCCGATGACGAATACCCGCACCTGTTCCTGCCGTTCCGCGAGGGGGCAGTGGATGAAACCGAGTTGCCCGAGGACCACCGGAACGGCCCGATCTACCTCGAATTCGACGAAGGCGTCGACCAGTTCGCCGGCATCTTGGCCGGGCTGGTGCCCGCCGGCGCCACCATCGGTGTCGATGAGCTGACCGGTTCGATGCGCAGGGCCGGCAACCGGCTGTTCCCCCGGCCACCGGTCGATGCCGCACCGGTCGTCGGCGCAGCGAAACTGGTCAAGACCATCGACCAGATCTCCTGCCTGCGCCGTGCGACGCAGATCACCGAGCAGGCCGTCTCCGAGATCCAGAAGTCGCTGGCACCCGGGGTTCGCCAGATCGACCTCTCCGCCGAATTCGTCCGTCGTACTTTCGAACTCGGCGCAACCACCAACATGTTCGACTCCATCTGGCAGGTGATGCCGGCTTCGAAGGCCGAAGGCACCTGGACGACCACCGGTGATCTGGCGCTCCCGCTGCTGACCACCGAACGTGAGGTTGCCCGCGGCGATGTGTTGTGGACCGACGTGTCCATTGCCTACCACGGCTACTGCTCCGATCACGGGCGCACCTGGATCGTCGGACAGGATCCCACACCGCGCCAGCAACAGCAGTTCGACACGTGGCGCCAGATCGTCGATGCGGTGCTATCGGTGACCAGGGCCGGTGCCAGTTGCGGTGACCTCGGGCGTGCGGCAACCGAGGCTGCCGGCGGCGAGAAACCGTGGCTGCCGCACTTCTATCTCGGCCACGGTATCGGCACCAGCGCCGCCGAGATGCCGATGATCGGCACCGATCTCGGCCAGCAGTGGGATGACAGTTTCGTGTTCCCGGCCGGCATGCTGCTGGTGTTCGAACCAGTGGTGTGGGAGGACGGCACCGGCGGTTACCGCGGCGAGGAGATCGTGGTGGTCACCGAGGACGGCTGGATGCCGCTGACCTCCTACCCCTACGACCCCTTCGAGGTGCGCGGTGGGAACTGAGATCGAGGCCGACGGCCGGGCGCTGCGGGTCAGCCGGAGGGAGCGTGCCATCGCGCAGATGGAGGTCCACGACCTCGACATCCTGGTGCTGGGACGGCAGGCCAACGTGCGCTACATCTCTGGCGCGCCACAGTTGTGGGTGGTGGGAACCAGGCCGTTCGGGCCGATCTGCTCTTACGTCCGCGAGACCGGTGAGATCCACCTGAACAGCACCTGGGATGAGGGCATCCCCGAGGAGATTCCGCACGAGAATCTGTACGGCTTCGCCTGGAACCCGATGACTCTGGTCGGCATCATGCAGAAGATGAAGGGTGCCGATACCGCGCGGCGGGTCGGAACCGACGCGCTGACACCGATGTTCGCCACGCTGCTGCCGATGGTGTTCCCGAATGCCGAACTGGTCGACGCGGAGCCGGCCATGCGGGCCGCCCGGCGGGTCAAGACCCCCGAGGAGGTCACCGCCCTGCGCCGCGCCCTGAGCGTCGCCGAGTTGGGGTTGGCCAAGGGGGCTGCCGAACTGAACCCGGGGACGACCGAACAGCACCTGGCCGGCGTGATCCTCGAGGGTGAGGCCGCCGGAGGGGTGAGCACACCGGCAACCCAAGACGCCGCGTGGGTGACGTCGAAAGAGCACCCGTGGCGGCGCGACCAGGTCGACGGCCGGGTGCGCGACGGTGACCTGGTGGCGTTGTCGGCCGGGGTGCTCGCCGACGGGTACGTCGGTGAGTTGGCCCGTACCTACTGCGCCGGTGAACCCACCGACGCGGTGGACTCGCTGTACCGGCGCCGAGATGCACTGTGGCACGGCCTGCTCGATGCATGCCGGACCGGGAACAGGGCCAGCGCATTGTTGGCGGCCTACGAACGGGCCGGTGAGCGGCTGCCGGCCATGCCGGTGGCGCACGGACTCGGGCTGGGGTTCGATCCTCCCGTCGTGACGCCCCACCTGCGGGCCACCGCCGAGCGCGAGGTCCTGGAGGAGGGCATGGTCCTCGCGCTGACCGCTTATGTCTGGGAGGAGGGCGTGGGTGCCGTGTTCACCCGCGACGCCGTCCTCATCGCTGCCGACGGTCCGCAGGTGCTGACCCGTGCCCCGTCCGGTGCCGGCGCACCGGCCCTGAGTTGAACTCCATCCATCACTGCCGCAGAGGAGCCCGCTGATGGCGGATCGTCCGTCCCCCGAAGAGATCATCCGCTACGAGAAGGACCCGAAGACCAAGATCGCGACCATCACGTTCGACCGGCCGGAGTTCCTCAACGCGCCGACGTCGATGGCCCGGCTGCGCTACGCCGACATCCTGCGAGCGGCCAACACCGACAACGATGTGAAGGTGGTGATCATCCGTGGTGTGGGCGACAACCTCGGCAGCGGCGCGGATCTCCCGGAATTCATGGAAGGCAACGACAATCCGGCGGCCCGGCTGGCCGAACTGCGACTGGAGGATGACGGCGTCGGCGAGGTGACCTACCCGCCCAAGGGGACGTTTCGCAACGGGGCGACCATCAGCTCGTGGTACGCCAACTCGCAGGCCGGGAACCGCGCGCTGCAGGATTTCAAGAAGATCAGCATCGTCGAGGCCAAGGGCTACTGCTATGGCTGGCACTTCTACCAGTGCGCCGACGCCGATCTGGTGATCTCCAGCGACGACGCACTGTTCGGTCACCCGTCCTTCCGCTATCACGGCTGGGGTCCGCGGATGTGGACCTGGGTGCAGATGATGGGCTTACGCAAATTCCAGGAGATGGTGTTCACCGGCCGTCCGTTCACCGCCGCGGAGATGTATGACTGCAACTTCCTGAACAAGGTGGTGGCCCGCGATGAGCTGGAAGCCGAGACGCAGAAGTATGCCCAGGCCTGTACCCGGAACCGGCCGGTGGACACGGTGTTCCAGCAGAAGATGTTCTTCGAGATCTTCAAGCAGCACCAGGGCGAGTACATGGGCAGCCTGCTGAGCGCCTTCTTCGAGTCGATGGGCAACGGCGTGGCCAACGACAGCGAGGACGATCTCGACATGTTCGAGTCGATCGACTCCGGGTTGTCGGCCGCCGTCAACGACAACGACAGCAAGTTCCCGCCGGACTTCCGGCTGTCCAAGAAGAACCGGAGCAAGCCCGAATAGCGCCGAGACTGTATTCCGGAAGGGAAACTCCGAGTGCTGGCCTGCTGGAATACAGTTTCGGCGAAAGAATGGATATGACTGCACCACTTTCCGGCTACACCGTCATCGACCTGTCCACAGGTATCGCCGGCGCCTACTGCACCAGACTCCTGGCCGACGGCGGCGCCGAGGTCATCAAGGTGGAGGCACCGGAGGGCGACCCGCTGCGGCGCTGGTCGGCCTCGGGTGCGACCATCGCCGCCGGGGACAGCGGTGCTCTGTTCACGTTCCTGGCCGGAGCCAAGCGGAGTGTGGTGATCGACCCGGCAGCCGGCACCTCCCTGCTCGACCGGTTGCTGGCCGCCGCCGATGCGGTCGTGTGGTCGCCGGAATCTGCAGTCGCGGAGCTGATCTCACCGCGGAAGCTGCACCGACGCCATCCGCATCTGGTCATCACCGCGATCACGCCGTTCGGTCTGGACGGACCCTGGCATGACCGGCCGGCCACCGAGTTCACCCTGCAGGCCTGGTCCGGCGGTGCCATCGGCATCGGGCGCGGATCCCAGGACCGGGCTCCCGCTCACGTCGGTGGTCGGCCGGGGGAGTGGGTGACCGGCGCCTACGCCGCCGCGATGACGCAGACGTTCCGGATGCGTGCCCTGCGAGACGGGTACGGAGAGCTGATCGACCTTTCCGCGCTGGAGGCGCAGATCCTGTGCCTCACCTACTATCCGGTGACCTACTTCGAGATGCTCGGTCACCCGTGGCGCACCGAGCGGCGGCCCACCGTGCCGGGTGTCGCCGAGGCCGCGGACGGACTGGTGGCCCTCGGTTGCGGCACCGCCCAGCAGTGGCACGACCTGTGCGCCATGTCCGGCCACGATGAGTGGATCGACGAGAACACCACCCTGACCATCACCGAGCAGGCCAACCTGCACGCCGAGGAGCTCTACGCCTGGGTGCGCGAGCAGAACGCCGACGATCTCCGGGATCTGGCCACGGCATTCCGCATCCCCAATGCGCCGGTGGGCAACGGTGCGAACGTCACCGCCATGGACCATTTCGCACAACGCGGTGCCTTCGTCGAGCACCCGGGCGGGCAGTTCGTGCAGCCCGCCCATCCGTACCGACTCGGCGGTGTTCAGCTGCGCCCGCCGGCGAAGTCGCCCGACCTGGGTCAGCACACCGATGAGGTGGCCGCCCTGGACCTGCGGCCGCGGTCCGGTCCGGACGGCGAACCGGACCGGAACCGGTTACCGTTGAGCGGTCTCCGCATCCTGGACATGACCACTTTCTGGGCGGGACCGTCATGCACCCATGTGCTCGGTATGCTCGGAGCCGAGGTCATCCACCTGGAGTCGACCGCACGCCCGGACGGGACCCGCCTGATCGCGGGTATCCCGGCAACCGAGGAACAGTGGTGGGAACGGTCACCGATCTTCTCCGCACTCAACACCAACAAGAAGGGCCTGACCCTCGACTTCCAAACCGAGGGGGGCCGTGATCTGCTGCGCCGGCTGATCGCCACCTGCGATGTGGTGGTGGAGAACTTCACCCCGCGGGTGATCGACCAGATCGGGCTGGACTTCGAGACGGTGCGCACCCTGCGCGACGGGGTGATCATGGTGCGGATGCCCGGATTCGGGCTGGACGGCCCGTGGCGCGACAACCCGGCGTTCGCCTACATCATCGAGGACGCTTCCGGTCTGAGCTGGCTCACCGGCTACCCCGACCGCACGCCATTCGAGCCCTACTCTGTCGGTGACCCGAATGCCGGTGTCCACGCGTTGAATGCGCTGCTGCTGGCGCTTGAGCATCGCCGCCGGACCGGCGAGGCGGTGCTGGTCGAGGCGGCGATGGTGGACGCGGCGCTCAACATCGCCGCCGAGCAGGTGATCGAATACTCCGCCTACGGCGCGTTGTTGCAGCGCGACGGGAATCGCGGCCCGGTGGCCGCGCCGCAGAATCTGTACCGCAGCGCCGATATCGACGAATTCGGCCGTGCCGACAGCTGGGTGGCCGTCGCGGTCGAGACCGACGCGCAGTGGGTGGCGCTGCGCGACGCGCTGGGCAGACCGGCCTGGGCGATGGCCGACGAGTTGTCGACCGCCGCCGGCCGCCGTGCACATCACGACCGGATCGACGAGGAGCTGACTGCCTGGTGCGAGCCCCGGGCAGCCGATGAGATCATCGAAACACTCTGGCCGGCAGGTGTTCCGGTGGCCAAGGTGATGCAGCCGCACCGGCAGACCGAACTGGCCCAACTTCGGCATCGGCGGTTCTTCGAGTACGTCGGCCATCCGGTGAACATCGCCGCCCCGCACAGCACGCTGCCGATATCGGTGTCCCGCGGCCCGGACGTCTTTCATCGGGAACCGGCACCCCTGCTCGGCGAGCACAACCATGAACTGCTCAATCAGCTCGGTCTGACCGGCGCGGAGATCGATGCTCTGGAGGAGCAGGGCGTGATCGGCGCCGAACCCGGTGTCGGCGGCCGGAGGAAGTCAGTCCGCTAGTGCCCTGAGTCGCTGATCCGAGCCGAATCAACGACTCAGGACACGTGGCCTCGCGGTTCTCTGTTCAGTTCTCAAGGTGCCGTGAATCTTTGGGTTATGCGGCGGCAGGTAGGTCGGTCATGGTGCGCCTCGTGTGGGATCGCAGGTGCGCCGGTTCGGGTCCGGTCGGGTCGTGCGGTGGGATGAACCAGGGGTGGCGGTCGGCGCCGAGGTAGACCTGCCAGCCGCCGTGGTGGATGGCGGTGTGGTGCAGTCGGCAGAGCAAAACCGCGTTGTCGAGGCTGGTGGTGCCGCCGTGTTCCCAGGGGGTGATGTGGTGGGCATCGCACCAGGACACCGGCCGCCCACAGCCGGGGTGCGCGCAGCCGCGGTCGCGGACCGCCAGCCCTTTGCGGATCGCGGGCGTGAAGAGCCGTTCGCTGCGCCCCACATCCAGTGGTGCGCCGGAGTGGTCGACGATCACCGAAGTCAATGTGCTGTCACAGGCGATCAGCTCAGCGGTCGCAGCGCTGACCGGGCCACCGAACCCGAGGGTGTCCACGCCTTGCGGGGCGGGCCGGATCAGGGTGACGTGCGGGAGTACGCCCCCCGACATCGGGCGCTGCGAGTTCGATAGGTAGGTCCGCATGATCTGTCCGAAGGCGTCGGCGCGGCGTCGACCGACCGGCCTCGGGTCGAGTGAGCCGTCGGGCAGCGGTACGGGCCGGCACAACGGATCGAGCGCTGCGATGAGTTCCTCGCCGGTGAGCGCGTCGAGGTCCAGGGCCACGTTGACCCGTCCTTCGTCGTTGACAACGAGGGTCATGTCGTTGAGGTCGGTATTCTCCGCGACCGGTACGACATCCTCGGCCAAGGGTGCCGCGGCGGCCTTGTCGATGGCGATTGTGCGAGCCTTCTTGGCCACATCCGACGGGGTGGTCTCGATCATCAATTTCGTCACGATCTTCGTGCGGTCGTTGTCGGACAAGGGGACCCGTTCGGTGATGTGAGTGATTCCCTTGCCGATGGCGTCGGCGAATTCGATCCCGACCGCACCGAGGCGCTGTTGCTGAGTCAGTGCCGGCAGGGTGGGTGCCGCACGTCCGACCCGGACCGCCCGCCACGTCGCACCCGGTGACATCCCCAGTTGGCTGAGTAGGTCGGCGCCGGAGCGCAGGTGCTTGCGGCTCGGGATACCGGCCCGTTCCGCGGCAGCGACGGCTTGGGCGATCACATGGTCGAACACGTTGCGCGCCGTGACTGCAGCAGCCAGTACCGCGAGCAACGCCGGATCATCCACGATGCGCCGAGGAGAATCAAGCAGGTGACACAGCCTCCGGTCGGCGTCATCCTCCGGGACGGGCGCCGGGGTGAGGTCGTCGAGGAGCGAATCGATAAAGGTGTTGAAATGGTTGGCGTCCATAGGGATACCGGCTTTCACAGAAGGTACGCACAGCGCACGATCAGTCAGTACAGTCCGACTGGCCCGTGAAGGGGCAGTCGAACCTGGCGGCGACCGTAGTCGCGGTCTGCGGCTCACCGGTCAAGATGGGAGCCACGTCGGATTCGAACGTGTGTGGCGCTCCTAGTGTTCTAGTGGGCGCTTTTCTGCTGTTCAGGGTCGGTTCATACTGCAGCGCAGGTGCTCTCGGCGTGTCAGCGGTGAGGTGAAGGACGCACACGCGGTGTGCCTCTAGGTTTCGGGGTTACCACACCAACCTCAACCAGAGGAACGATCCGCGTGCGCGTCAGTACTGCATTTAACCGTCTTCTTCAGATTCCCGGCGCATCGGTCACCGACGTGTCGATCGGCGACCATGATGTCGAGGTCACCGTGCGGCCCAAGGCTCGGCTGCTGGCCTGCCCGTGTGGCAAACGAGCCCGTGCCGTTTATGACCGGCGCTCACGGCGCTGGCGCCACCTCGATCTGGCCGGCGCCAAGCTGTGGTTGGTCTATGAGATCCGCCGCCTGGACTGCCCGAACTGCGGCGTAGTCACCGAAGACGTTCCGTGGGCACGTCCCGTCGCCCGGCACACCCGCGATTACGAAGACATGGTGCTGTGGCTGGCTCAGCGCACCGACCGCACGACGGTGTCAACGCTGATGCGCTGCAGCTGGGAAACGGTCACCTCGATCATCAACCGCGGCGTCGATGAGCTGCTCGATCAACGCCGCCTCGACACGCTGTACCGCATCGGTGTCGATGAGATCTGCTATCGGCACCCGCACAAATACTTGACCATCATCGGCGATCACGACACCGGAACGGTCATCGATATCCAACCCGGACGCAGCGAAGACTCATTCTCCGCATTCTTTGAATCACCAACCCGATTCAGCCCTGCAGACCATCGAAGCAGTCAGCATGGATGCCAGCAAGGCCTACCAAGCAGCCGCCCGAAAACACGTACCAAAGGCCACCATCTGCCTTGACCCGTTCCACATCATGCAGTGGGTCAACCGGGCACTGGACCGCGTCTTCGCCGACGCCGCCAGCGGACCGAACAAAGTCACCATGACCTCCGCACAATGGCGCCAAACACGATGGGCCCTGCGCACCGGAGAGAACAAACTCAACGCCACCAAACGAGAACTGGTCAACCGCATCGCCCGCGCCAACCGCCACGTCGGACGAGCCTGGACCCTCAAAGAACAACTACGCGACCTCTACCGACACGAGCACGAACCCGACGCAGCCCGTGGACTCCTCAAGGCCTGGATCACCGCCGCCAAACGCAGCCGCATTCCCTCATTTGTCGAACTCGGCAAACGCCTGCAACAACACTTCGCAGCGATCATCTCCGCCGTCGAACTCGGCATCTCCAACGCCCTCAACGAAGGCATCAACGCCAGAATCCGCCTCATCAACGCACGCGGCTACGGCCACCACTCCGCCCGAACACTGACCTCAATGATCTATCTCTGCATCGGCGGACTACACCCCAAGCTACCCATGAAAAGGTGAGGAGTCGCACATATGTGGCGCTCCTAGTGTTCTAGTGGGCGCTTTCCTGCTGTTCAGGGTCGTTTCATACTGCAGCACAAGCGCTCTCGGCGTGTCCGCGGAGAGATGAAGGACGCGCACGCGGTGTGCCTCTAGGTTTCGGGGTTACCACACCAACCTCAACCAGAGGATCCATCCGCGTGCGCGTCAGTACTGCATTTAACCGTCTTCTTCAGATTCCCGGCGCATCGGTCACCGACGTGTCGATCGGTGACCTCGATGTCGAGGTCACCGTGCGGCCCAAGGCTCGGCTGCTGGCCTGCCCGTGTGGCAAACGCGTGCGGGCCGTCTATGACCGGCGCCCACGGCGGTGGCGCCACCTCGATCTGGCCGGCGCCAAGCTGTGGTTGGTCTATGAGATCCGCCGCCTGGACTGCCCGAACTGCGGCGTGGTCACCGAAGACGTTCCGTGGGCACGTCCCGTCGCCCGGCACACCCGTGATTACGAAGACATGGTGCTGTGGCTGGCTCAGCGCACCGACCGCACGACGGTGTCAACGCTGATGCGCTGCAGTTGGGAATCGGTCACCTCGATCATCAACCGCGGCGTCGATGAGCTGCTCGATCAACGCCGCCTCGACGCGCTGTACCGCATCGGTGTCGATGAGATTTGTTATCGGCACCCGCACAAATACTTGACCATCATCGGCGATCACGACACCGGAACGGTCATCGATATCCAGCCCGGACGCAGTGAAGACTCATTCTCCGCATTCTTTGAATCCCAACCCGATTCGGCCCTGGAGACCATCGAAGCAGTCAGCATGGATGTCAGCAAGGCCTACCAAGCAGCCGCCCGAAAACACGTGCCAAAGGCCACTATCTGCTTTGACCCGTTCCACATCATGCAGTGGGTCAACCGGGCACTGGACCGTGTCTTCGCCGACGCCGCCAGCGGACCGAACAAAGTCACCATGACCTCAGCGCAATGGCGCCAAACACGATGGGCCCTGCGCACCGGAGAGAACAAACTCAACGCCACCAAACGAGAACTGGTCAACCGCATCGCCCGCGCCAACCGCCGCGTCGGACGAGCCTGGACCCTCAAAGAACAACTACGCGACCTCTACCGCCTCGAGCACGAACCCGACGCAGCCCGTGGACTCCTCAAGGTCTGGATCACCGCCGCCAAACGCAGTCGCATTCCCTCGTTTGTCGAACTCGGCAAACGTTTACAAGAACACTTCGAAGCGATCATCTCCGCCGTCGAACTCGGCATTTCCAACGCCCTTAACGAAGGCATCAACGCGAGAATCCGCCTCATCAACGCACGCGGCTACGGCCACCACTCCGCCCGAACGCTGACCTCAATGATCTATCTCTGCATCGGCGGATTACACCCAAAGCTACCCACGAAAAGGTGAGGAGTCGCAC
>JAXHOA010000018.1:0-4581 GCA_034520035.1 Mycobacterium sp.
ACTCCTCACCTTTTCATGGGTAGTTGAGGGTGTAGTCCGCCGATGCAGAGGTAGATCATCGAGGTCAGTGTTCGGGCGGAGTGGTGGCCGTAGCCGCGTGCGTTGATGAGGCGGATTCTGGCGTTGATGCCTTCGTTGAGGGCGTTGGAGATGCCGAGTTCGACGGCGGAGATGATCGCTGCGAAGTGTTGTTGCAGGCGTTTGCCGAGTTCGACGAATGAGGGAATGCGGCTGCGTTTGGCGGCGGTGATCCAGGCCTTGAGGAGTCCACGGGCTGCGTCGGGTTCGTGCTCGTGTCGGTAGAGGTCGCGTAGTTGTTCTTTGAGGGTCCAGGCTCGTCCGACGTGGCGGTTGGCGCGGGCGATGCGGTTGACCAGTTCTCGTTTGGTGGCGTTGAGTTTGTTCTCTCCGGTGCGCAGGGCCCATCGTGTTTGGCGCCATTGTGCGGAGGTCATGGTGACTTTGTTCGGTCCGCTGGCGGCGTCGGCGAAGACGCGGTCCAGTGCCCGGTTGACCCACTGCATGATGTGGAACGGGTCAAGGCAGATGGTGGCCTTCGGTACATGTTTTCGGGCGGCTGCTTGGTAGGCCTTGCTGGCATCCATGCTGACTGCTTCGATGGTCTGCAGGGCTGAATCGGGTTGGTGTTCAAAGAATGCGGAGAATGAGTCTTCGCTGCGTCCGGGTTGGATATCGATGACCGTTCCGGTGTCGTGATCGCCGATGATGGTCAAGTATTTGTGCGGGTGCCGATAGCAGATCTCATCGACACCGATGCGGTACAGCGTGTCGAGGCGGCGTTGATCGAGCAGCTCATCGACGCCGCGGTTGATGATCGAGGTGACCGTTTCCCAGCTGCAGCGCATCAGCGTTGACACCGTCGTGCGGTCGGTGCGCTGAGCCAGCCACAGCACCGTGTCTTCGTAATCGCGGGTGTGCCGGGCGACGGGACGTGCCCACGGAACGTCTTCGGTGACTACGCCGCAGTTCGGGCAGTCCAGGCGGCGGATCTCATAGACCAACCACAGCTTGGCGCCGGCCAGATCGAGGTGGCGCCAGCGCCGTGAGCGCCGGTCATAAACGGCACGGGCTCGTTTGCCACACGGGCAGGCCAGCAGCCGAGCCTTGGGCCGCACGGTGACCTCGACATCATGGTCGCCGATCGACACGTCGGTGACCGATGCGCCGGGAATCTGAAGAAGACGGTTAAATGCAGTACTGACGCGCACGCGGATCGTTCCTCTGGTTGAGGTTGGTGTGGTAACCCCGAAACCTAGAGGCACACCGCGTGTGCGTCCTTCACCTCACCGCTGACACGCCGAGAGCACCTGCGCTGCAGTATGAACCGACCCTGAACAGCAGAAAAGCGCCCACTAGAACACTAGGAGCGCCACACAAGTTCGAATGCGACGTTGCTCCCATCGTCATCCGGTGAGCACAGACCGCGACTTCGGTCGCCGCGAGGTTCGATGGCCCCTTAGGGGTTGTGCGGACCGTATTGCCTGATCGTGCCCGCTTGGGGTGCCTTCTGTGAAAGCCGGTATCCATATGGACGCCACTGATCTCGACACGTTTGTTGATGCGCTCATCGATGACCTCACCCCCTCGCCTGTGCCCGAGGATGATGCCGATCGCACTCTGTTTCATCTGCTCGACGCTCCGCGCCGGATCGTTGATGAGCAGCCCCTGTTGGCGGTGCTGGCGGCCGCCGTGACGGCACGCAACCTGGTCGACCACGTGATCGCCCAGGCGGTCGCGGCCGCTGAGCGTGCCGCTGTCCCGGCGCGCAAGCACCTGCGCACGGGAGCCGATCTGCTCACGGCCCTGGGGGTGGCCCCGGGTGCGGCGCACCGGGCGGCGCGGGTGGGCCGGGCCGCGCACACCCTGCCGGCGTTGACCCGGGCCCAGCGCCTCGGCGGGATCGGTATCGAGTTCGCCGACGCCGTCGGGCGCGGCGTCGCCCACGTCGATGCCCGGGTGCCGTTGTCCGAGGAGGACCGGGCCGCCGTGGTGACGACGTTGATGATCCAGACCGCCCCCTCGGGGGTCAGGAAGAAGGCCCGCGAGATCGCCATCGATAAAGCCGCCGCTCAGCCGCATGACGACGGGGCGGTGCCGGTTGCGGAGAACACCGACCTCAACGACATGACGCTGGTGCAGACCGAGGACGGGCGGGTCAGTGCCGCCCTGGATCTCGACGCGCTGACGGCCGAAGAACTGTTGGCCGCACTGGACCCGTTGTGCCGGCCCGTCCCGCTGCCCGACGGATCCCCGGACCCACGCCCGGTGGGTAAGCGTCGCGCCGACGCGTTCGGTCAGATCATGCGTACCTATCTGTCGGGGCTCGCAGCGCCCGATGAGCGGTGGTGTGCTGCCGCACGTCACCCTGATCCGCCCCACCGCAGCTGGATCCGTGGACTTTCTCGGGTTCGGTGGGCCCGTCAGCACCCGCACCGCCGACCTCGTCACCTGCGACAGCACCGTGGGGGTGGTGACCGTTGATGATGCCGGGGCACCCCTGGACGTCGGACGCAGTGAAAGGTTGTTTACACCCCTGATCCGTAAAGGGTTGGCGGTCCGCGATGGTGGGTGCGCGCACCCCGGCTGCGGCAGGCCGGTGTCCTGGTGCGACGCCCACCACATCCAACCCTGGAGCAGCGGGGGCACCACCTGCATCGACAACGGGGTGCTGCTGTGCCGACTGCACCACAGCGCGATCCATCACGGCGGCTGGCAGGTCTACCTCGGCCCCGACCGCCACCCCTGGTTCATCCCACCGCACGACCCGACCGAACCCCAACCGGCGCACCTGAGATCCCACGCCCGCCGCACCATGACCGACCTACCCACCGCCGCATAATCAAACCTCGCACGGCACCTTGACAACGGCTCAGGGCGGCTTCGCCGTCCTCCATGGAGGGAGAAATCTTGTGCTGAAGTTGCCTCCCAGCGGTGTCGAGAAGCGCACCATGGAAGGGTGCGTGTCGCGGACGACCCCGATTTATTTGTGATGCTGCGAGCTTGTTTGACAACGTGGCGGTGGAGGTAGGACGGTTTCTCGTCCCGAGCGGGAACCGTGGATTGTTGCTTCGAGCACGTGTAGGAAACTCCTGTTATTTACTCGCCTCCCCGTGACACGCACCCGACAACCGGTTCGATGTGAACAGAGGTGAGAACGGTGGAAGTAGTGCACACGAGATGCGCCGGTATCGACATCTCGAAGAGAGACGCCAAAGTCTGTGTGCGGGTGCAAGGTTCAGGAAACCGCGCCACGAAGTCAACTGTGACGACGTGGGGATCGATGACCAGCCAGATTCTGGCGTTGCGTGATCATCTGATCGAGCAGAAAGTCACATGCGTAGTAATGGAGTCCACCGGCGATTACTGGAAACCGTTCTACTACCTGCTCGAAGATGGGTTGGACGTGATGCTGGTCAACGCACGCGACGCACGCAACCGTCCCGGGCGCAAGACCGACGTTTCTGATGCCGCGTGGTTGGCCGATCTCGGCGCGCATGGATTGCTGCGCGCTTCGCTGGTCCCACCGGCGCCGATCCGCCGGCTGCGTGATCTGACGCGAACGCGGACCACACTGCGGCGAGACCGCGCCCGTGAAATTCAGCGGATCGAAAAGATCCTCGAGGACGCCGGGATCAAACTGTCCTCGGTGGCCACCAACATCATGGGACAGTCACCGCGGAAGATGCTCGAGGCGCTAATCGCCGGCAACAATGATCCCGCAGCGATGGCCGACCTCGCGAGAAGTCGGCTGCGATCGAAGATCCCAGTTCTGACCGAGGCGCTGGCCGGTCGATTCACCGCCCATCACGGATACCTGATCCAGACACATCTGAGGCTGTTCGACGCATACACCACCGCATTGGCCGATCTGGAAGCCAAGATCACCGCCGAGCTGTCCCCGTCTTTACTGGCCGCCCGGGACCTGCTGTGCAGCATCCCGGGCTGGTCGACGACAGTGGCTGAAGTCTTTCTCGCCGAAACCGGTGGCGATATGAGCGTGTTCCCGACGGCCGGCCATCTGGCCTCTTGGACAGGAGTCGCCCCGGGCAGCCATGAATCGGCAGGCAAGGTCAAGTCCACCAAATGTCGAGAGGGCAACCGCCACCTCAAGGGTGCTCTCGGCGTCGCAGCGCTCTCGGCGTCACGATCGAAAACCACGTACTACGGAGCCAAGTTTCGCCGGCTCAGTGCCCGGCGCGGACCGATGAAAGCCGTTGTGGCGGTCCAGCGGGCCATGCTCGTGGCCGCGCACGAGATGCTCACCAACGGCGATTTCTACCGCGATCCCGGAGCCGACTACTTCGCCACCCGACGCCCCGGACCCACAAAGAACCACGCGATCCGACAACTTGAAACTCTCGGCTACCGCGTCACCCTCGAACCACTGGACGACACCGCCTAATTCGATCTCACACCACCGACCGTTCAACACCACACGAACGGCCAGCCCGGCCTGTGGTCACCAGCGGTAGTCACCATTGATTTCGTAAGAACTCCACAGAGAACACCGCCCGCCCAGCGGGTCCGGCGGCAGAACACACCGCCGGACCCGCTGCCACA
>JAXHOA010000127.1:0-352460 GCA_034520035.1 Mycobacterium sp.
TGGTATGCCGCCGCCGACAACACCTTTCGCCGCACACGCACCTCGGGTGTCGCGGTTGGAGGTGTTGTTCGAGGAGATGGCGGAGTTGACGGGGCAGCGTAATGCGATCGATGGCCGGTTGGTGGAGATCGTCGCCGAGATCGACGGCAGAGGCACCGATGACGGGAACTCCCTGTGGGGTGCCACCGGATGCCGATCGATCGAAGCGTTGGTGGCGTGGAAGACCGGGGTCAGCCCCCGCCGGGCCGAGGCCATGGTCGCCGTCGCGCATCGCATCGACGAACTTCCCCGCTGCACCCAGGGCTTGCGGGAGGGTCGGGTGTCACTGGATCAGATCGGGGTGATCGCCGAAGGCGGCGGCCAGGGCTGCGATGAGCACTACGCGGAGTTGGTGACGGTCGCCACCGTCAGCCAGTTGCGGACCGCGGTCAAACAGGAACCACGGCCTGACCCCGATCCCAAGCCCGAACCCAAGCGATCCTTCTCCCGGGTCGAGGGCGAGGGCTCCACCACTTACAGAATCACCCTGCCCAAGGTGGAGGCCGCAAAACTCGAGGCCGGCCTGCAATCCCATCGGGATGCGTTGGTCGCCGATTGGAAACGCGATCACGACACTCACGACAGCATCGACCCCGAAGACGGCTGGGCCCGCGACGGCGAGGCCGAGGACGTGGTTTCTGCGCAGGCGCCCCCGTTCCCCGACGCAGTCGATGCGTTCATGAGCCTCATCGAGGCCGGCTGGGACACCGACGTGGCGGCCCGCCCGCACGGCCAGCACACCACCGTGGTCATGCACCTCGATCTCGAGAAACGGGTCGCGGCCCTGCATCTGGGCCCAGCGCTGTCAGACGAGGACCGCCGGTATCTGCTCTGTGATGCGACGTGTGAGGTGTGGTTTGAGCGCCACGGCCGCCCGATCGGGGTGGGCCGGGCCACCCGCACCATCAACCGGCGGCTGCGCCGCGCTCTGGAGCACCGCGACCAGACCTGCGTGGTGCCCGGCTGCGGGGCCACCCGCGGGCTGCATGCCCATCACCTCGTGCACGTGCGCCGTGAGGCGCGTGTTTTCCGATCGGAGGTGAGAGACCTCCGATGTTCGGCCGTCACAGCGGTCGGATGAAAGCTGAGGGTAGCTGGATCTCGCAGGGATCGAGAGGGATTCGGTGGCAAGCGGCCCTGACAAAGCCACGGCGTGTCAGTACTGCCAGATGACATGGCGCGTGGTGAGCAAGGTGAGAGGGCATACGTGAGGAACCAGTGTCAGAACCCTCGTTAGGTGGAACTGGTCTGCAAACCTGGCGGATATCGGACCGGTGTTGTGGTGCACGCGGAAGTGATGAATCGGAAGCGTCCGCTGTCTGTCTCAGCCAGGGGCGGGTAGCAGCCGGTGGGGAATTGTCTGTGGCGTACCTACCGGGGCCATCGGGGCAAAGCTGGGTGCCGGCCTCGCCAATCGGATACACGTGAACACGGGAACCATTCGGGTGCTTCCCTTCCCGTATCCCGTCCGGGGGTGCGGCGGGTAGGTGTCGATGCCCACCGAGGGCACCTGAATGGGGCGGAGCCGCCGTAGTACTGCGAGGCCGGGAAAGCCGGTCACATCGGGAAGGGCGGCAGTAGGACACGCAGAACAGGAGAGTGCAATGTCAGAAGACGCGCCGATGAATATCGGTGCCGCGCTGGACCTGCCGATGGTGGCGGCCCGGCGGGTACTGAGGATGCAGACCAAACTGCACTGCTGGGCGACGGCCGATCATGGTCGTCGGTTCGATGATCTGTTCAACCTCGTAGCGGACCCGTGTTTCCTCGCGGTGGCGTGGACACGGGTCCGGGAGAACACCGGTGCCCGCAGTGCGGGGATCGATAAACGCACCGCCCGCGGTATAGAGGCCAGTGACAACGGTGTCGCCGGGTTCCTTGAACAGTTGCGGGAAGCGCTACGCTCCGGCACTTTTCGACCGGTACCGGTGCGGCGAGTCGAGATCCCCAAAGCGAGCGGCAAGGTCCGCAAGCTCGGTATCCCGACAGTGGCCGATCGGGTGGTACAGGCGTCGCTGAAGCTGGTGTTGGAGCCCATATTCGAATCAGATTTTTCCGATTCGAGTTATGGGTTTCGGCCGAAGCGACGGGCCCAGGACGCGATCGAGGACATTCGCAAGTCTGCTCGTGAAGGTTATGAGTGGGTGTTCGAAGCCGACATCGCAGCGTGTTTCGACGAGATCGACCACAGTGCCCTGCTGCAGCGGGTGCGAGGCCGGATCGGCGATAAACGCATCCTGGGGTTGGTGAAGGCATTCCTGAAGGCCGGAGTGCTCGATACCGACGGCGACACCTATGACACCCATACCGGAACTCCCCAGGGCGGCATCCTTTCGCCGCTGCTGGCAAATATCGCCCTGTCGGTCATCGATGACCATTTCGATGCCCAATGGGCGGCCCACCGTAGCGGGTATGCCCGCCGACGCCACCGACAGCGCGGAGGAGCGACGTATCGCCTGGTGCGCTACGCCGACGACTTCGTGGTTCTGGTCTTTGGTGAACGCGGGCACGCCGAACAACTGTGGGATCACATGACCGATCTGCTGGCACCGATGGGGCTGCGGTTGGCCCCGGACAAGACGCAGGTCAGCCATATCGACGAGGGCTTCGACTTTCTGGGATTCCGTATCCAGCGGCACCACCAGCGGGGAAGCAACCGGGCATACGTCTACAGCTACCCGTCGCGCACATCTCTGCAGAGGATGCGACGCAACATCAAGACGGTGACCAAACGGATTACCCACCAATCCGCTGACCAGCTGTTTCGGCAATTGAGCCGGATGGTCCGCGGCTGGGCCCAATACTTCCGGCACAGTTCAGCCAGCCAGGCCTACTCCGATATCGCCCACTACCTTTGGTGGCGGGTATGGAGCTGGCTGATGCATAAACATCCACGCACCGGCAAACGGGCCCTCTGGGCTCGACACCATGTGCGCCGATGGCCAGAGTACGAAGGTGTCCGGCTCTACAACCCCACCACGATGGGCATCCAGCGCTACCGTTACCGGGGCTCCAAGATCCCGACACCATGGGCAACAACATCAATCGTCGTCCCAGCCTGACCTACGGAGAGCCGGATGCGGTGAAAGCCGCACGTCCGGTTCGGGGGCGCGGCGGCGGGAAATAGCCCGGGCGACAAGCCCGGCCACTACGCCCGCCGCCGACGCCTACTGGGAGAACGGCGGGCCCACTGAACTGTCAAACCCTGGTGTTGCTGTGTCCTTTTCATCACCGACTGCACCACAAAGGCGGTATCACCCTGACCGGGCCCGCCGAACACCTCAAAGTCACCGACGAAGACGGCGAATTACTCACCGACGCGTCACTGGCCCGACCGCCCACCACACCCCCACCGGATGTACCGCCGTGTCCCGGACCAAAAGGCGAACGCGCGCAATGGTGGTGGTACACCCCCTACGAACCACCGCCACCGTCGGACAACTAGGTCCCGGCGCCTGGTTCAATCGACAACGAACGAGATCTCACCGACACCGTCGATGCCGCCCCGAACCTGCTGCCCACGGGAAATCGCCCCGACGCCCGCCGGGGTTCCCGTCGTGATCAGGTCACCGGGTGCCAGCGTGACCGATTTCGACAGATGCGCAATGACATCGGCGACCGGCCAGATCTGGTCGGCAAGGTCACCGTCCTGGCGCAGATCGTCGTCCACGCTCAGCCAGATCCGTCCGCGGGTGGGGTCCACCGATTCGGCAGCCACCAGTTCCGACACCGGGCCGGACGCATCGAAGCCCTTCGACAGATCCCACGGCCGGCGGGTCTGTTTGGCCACGTCCTGCAGGTCGCGACGGGTGAGATCGACACCGACCCCATAGCCCCAAACATGTTGCAGCGCAGAGGCAGTATCGATATCCGCGCCGCCGGCGGCCAGGGCCACCACGAGTTCGATCTCGTGATGCAGTTTCTGCGTCTGGGGCGGGTACGGAACCCGGTGCGCCGGACCGCCACCGTGTCCCTCCGACGCCGTGAAGACCGCGTCGGAGGGCTTGGTGAAGTAGAACGGCGGCTCCCGATCCGGGTCTGCGCCCATCTCGCGGGCATGGTCGGCATAATTGCGGCCGACGCAATAGACCCGGCGAACGGGGAAGCGTTCCGCGGAGCCGGCAGTGGCGAGCGTCGTGGGCGTGATCGCGAACATCGAGACCAGCCTAGGCCCGCCGCTCAATCGGCGGGCATTCACGCCCGCCAGGTCAGGGCCGCGCGGCGTACTTCTCGGCGAACTGCCAAGCCAGAGAACTCGCATCTGGTCCGGACCGCTCCGCAAAAAGGCCCTCGCCTGTCGGTGAAGGATAAGCATGACCCATGTTCTCGACGAGGTACATGTCGATGTACGCGAACCCGTCGGAGCCACTGAGCGTCGTGCGGGTGAACGGGTGCGTGCCGGGCGCAGCCGGCACCGTCGCCACCTCCTCCACCCACCCAAGGCTGTCGTTGAGCAATCCGTCGTCGACCAAGTCATGGACCACCGACCAGTGCTCGAAGAGCCGAGTGGCCACGACGGGGGGCACCACGGTGTCCCGCTCGCCCTGAACGATGAGCAGCGGGACATGCCGGGCGCGGTCACCCATCTGCGCCCACGCCTGGCGGGCGGTGCGCTCCGGCGGCGTGGCATCCGGGTTACCGGGATCCACCTGGTTGAGCCCGTACTCGCCGCCGGCCACCGAAGTGGCGGTGGCAAAGAGGTCCGGGTGAGTCGCAGCAAGAATGACCGCGGTGCCCGCACCGGATGACGCGCCCACCACGTGCACCTGATCGCCGTCGGCGTTGTACTCGTCGATCACCCGGCGCGCCACGCCGGCCAATAGCGCGGGTTCGCCTGTGTTGCGGCGTTGCTGCCGCGGATCGTTGGATTCCCAGCAGTTCAGCAGATTCTGGAACATCCGTTGAGTCGGATAGACGACGATGAAACCTTCGCGGTCGGCCAGGGAGTTGAATTGTGTCATCGACTTCATGGAGTTGAATCCATAGCCGGTCATCCCGCAGCCGTGGATCGCCATGATCACCGGGAGTGCAGTGCCGCTGTCGTATTGCGGCGGCAGATGAACCTGGTAACGCAGGCTTCCGGCGGGCCCGTCGAACACATGATGGTGGTCCCGGTCCCCCGTCCACCACGGCAGACCGTGCTGCACCGCCGCGGTAGCCGC
Source organism: Mycobacterium sp. (assembly GCA_034520035.1). Lineage (GTDB taxonomy): Bacteria > Actinomycetota > Actinomycetes > Mycobacteriales > Mycobacteriaceae > Mycobacterium. The sequence continues at coordinate 5,202 of JAXHOA010000127.1, forward strand.
CCCGAGTGCGACCACTACCACCCCGATGACTGCGGCGAGCATCTTCAGCCACCGCCGCCGCTTCCGGACGACCCCGGTTTCGCTCAATGGGAGTGCCGCCATGCCGCCGTAAACCCTGCCCTTCCGCGCGGCTACGGCGGCGAAGTGCATCAGCCACCGCCCGCAGGTCTGTACCAGCAACGGTATCCGTGGCATGCCACGTCGGTACCTGCATGTCCAGATCCTGCGCTCTAGCCCCGTCGAGTCAGGGCTGAACAACGCGATCAGCGGCGCGCGGTCACCCGCACGGGTAGCGAGTCGATCCCGATGCCGACGTTGTGCACAGGCCCGCCACCCGCCCACACCGCGGGTCCGGCCAGTTCGATGTCGTAGCCGGCCGCGAGCGCCCCGAGCACCACCTGGACCTCCTTGCGCGCCAGGTTCGCGCCCAGGCAGTAGTGCACGCCGCCCCCGCCGAAGGACAGGTGCGGGTTGGGCGAGCGGCGAATGTCGAACCGGAAGGGATCGGCGAACACGGTGTCATCGCGGTTGCCTGACGGATACCAGAACAGCACGCGGTCACCGGACTTCACGTCCTGCCCACCGACGGTCACGTCGCAGGTGGCGGTGCGGCCGAAGAACAGCACCGGACTGGCCCAGCGGATCGCCTCATCGGCGGCGGTCGCGGCGAGGTGCTGGTCCGACCGCAGCTGCGCCCATTGGTCAGGATTGTCGAGCAGCGCAATCAGGCCCTGGGTCAACGCGTTTCGGGTGGTCTCGCTGCCGGCGATGGACAGGATGAGAAAGAACATGTCCAGCTCGAACCCGTCGAGTTGCGCGGCGAGCTTGGTCCACACGTCGTCGGTCGGGTGCGCCCGCTTCTCGGCGCTGAGCCCCTGCGCGTACTCGAACAGTTCGACCTGGAATCCCAGCCGGTCGTCCTCGGTGTAACCGCGGTACGGATCACCGGACTTGAGCAGATGGTCGACGCGCTCGAACACCCACGGCCGGTCCGATTCGGGGATGCCGACGATGTCGGCGATCAGGTGCATCGGCACCTGATAGGCGATGTCACGGACGAAATCACTGGTGGCGCCCGACGCCGCGTCGAGGATTTGGGCGGTGCGGGCGGCAATGAGTTGCTCGAGCCTGCCGATCATCCGCGGGGTGAATTCCGAGGTGATGATCCGGCGCATCTCGGCCTGATCGGGCGGATCCATCGACACCAAGTTCCGTCCCGCCGACAGCAGCGGGTTCGGTTCCATCATCGGCCCGCCGGTGGCCGCGAAGGTCTTCCAGTCGCGGTTGGCCTGCTGGATCTCCGGGTGGGTGACGATGGACCAGAACGGAATCGACGGGATCCCCGGTCGACCCTCGACGGCCAGGTGCCGGTGTATCGCACCGCGACGGCGCAATTCGGTGAAGACCTCGTGCGGGAAGCCATTCGTGTAGAGCGCCGGATCGGTGAGATCGACGTCCAGGACGTGGGTCATGTCTGCTCCCCCAGGGCTTGTCGGATCAGTGCGCGCACGGCCGTGGCGTCGGCGGCCTCGCCGAGCAGCAGCCGCCGGTAGACAAGCCCGCCGGCGAGCATGTCGACAAGGGCATCGGCGTCGGTCGATTCCGCGACGTCCCCGCGTGCGCGGGCCCGCTCGACCGCGTCGATCGCCTGCTGCCGGCACCGCCCGGCAAAGGTGCGCACCGTGGAGCGCACCGCCTCGTCGTTGGTGGCCTCGGCGAGCAGCGACGGCAGCAGTGCGGCGAGTTCGGGTTGGGTCAGCATGTCCGCGATGGGCAGTAGCGCCGCGAACAGGTCGTCGACGAAGGAACCGGTGTCCACACCGTCGGACGGCTGGGTGATCGACACCGCGGCGTACTGGAACAGTTCGTACTTGCTGCCCCAACGCCGGTAGATGGAGGCGCGGCCGACACCCGCGCGGGCGGCGATGCCTTCGATGGTCGCACCACCCCACCCCTTGGCGCCGACTTCGGCGACCGTCGCCGCCACGATTGCGGCATCCAGCCGCTCGTCGCGGGGCCTGCCTCGGCGGGGCGCCGCTGTCGGTGTGCTGGCCGTCACACCTCAATCCTGGACTACTGGGTTCCGGAATTCAAGAGTCTCGTAATCGAGGCCGCCTGGGCCTCACGGGAGGCGAGGCCGAAAATCAGCGGCTCGGGTGGGCGGGCTCTGTCGTGGAGATGAACTCGTCGACGAGGTCGATCACCTTTTCCGGGTGCTTCGACCTGCGCGAAATGCCCTACACCAGGCAGGATTTCGAGGCGGCAGTCCGGGCGGGCCTCCAATGCCGCGTAGGCATGGTCGACCGGGATGATGTTGTCCTCCTCGCCCCAGATCGCAAGTATCGGTAAACCTTCGCGCAGATTCAGCCGGTTCAGGGCACTCACGGCCTGGCCGCGGTAATCGACCACCGACCGCAGGGTCCGCAGGAACGCCTGACGCGTCTCGCTGTCCCCGAACGACGAGTACGCACTCCACATTTCCGCGCCCCGGGGGGAGCGCAGACCGGCCGAACTCAGCCAGGACTTCACGGCGTTTCCGGCCCGCAGCACCGGCGACGGCGCGATCACCGGCATCACGAACTCGGCTCCGGGCGCGGCCAGCAGGCGCAGAATCAATCCGACATCGGGACCAAGTCCGCCACTGCTGATGAGTACGAGTCGGCGGCAGTAGTCGGGATGTTGATAGAGGAACTGCATCGCGACGCCGCCGCCCAGGGATTGGCCGACGACGGTCGCCGATTCGACGCCGAGTTCGTCGAGCAGATCACGCAGGCCGACCGCGAAGGCACCCAGCGAGTAGTCGGTGCGCGGTTTGGCCGACTGGCCGTGTCCGAGCAGGTCAGGGGCGATGACGCGGTATTTCTTGGCGAGCTGGGGCAACACCGCGCGCCAGGTCTGCGCGCTGCCCGCCATGCCGTGGATGAGCAACAGGACTTCGTCACCGTCACCCTCGTCCACGACCGCTTGTCGCATGCCATGAATCTCGATGAACTTCGTTTCGATCACTGCAGCTCCCACCCGTCGGCCCTTCGAGCCTACTGAGCGGTAACTTACCCTGACAACCTGTCAGCCAGCGGACACCGCCACCACGACCTTGTCGCCCTCGCGCCGAGCCGCCGCGCCGAAAGCCTCACCCGCGTCATCGAGGCGATGACGTCCGGTGACCAGCGCATCGAGGTCCACCCCGTCGGCCGCCAGGGCGATGGCCCGCGGGTAGGTGTCCTTCATCCGGCGGACCATCGCGAACGTCAGGCCCTTACGCCGTGCCGCCGCGGCCGGAAACGACGACTGATCCTCGGACGGGATGCCCGCGAGCGCCACCCGTCCGCCCGGCCGGACGGCGGCCACCGCGGTGGCGATCCCGGCGTCGGTCCCGGCCAGTTCGATCACCACGTCGACCCCGCGTCCGCGGGTGGCGTCCAGGATTTCGGCGGCGCCGTCGGCGGGTGACCACGCGGCGGTGGCACCGTGGCGCAGCGCGGTGGCCCGCCGGTGCTGAAGTGGTTCGGTCACGAACACCCGCGACGCCCCGGCACGCAGCGCGACCTGGACGGCGAGGACACCGATCGGGCCGGCACCGACCACCAACACGTCGTCGCCCGGGTGCAGGTGGCTCACGTCGACCGCGTGGATGGCCACACCGAGGGGTTCCAGCAGCGCCCCCGCATCGTCGCTGAGCGCGTCGGGTAGCGGATGCAGCAGATGGTCCGGCCACACCAGATACTCCTGCAGCGCGCCGTCGAGCGTGCCGTGCCCGGCGAACTGGACTGTGGGACAGAGGTTGTGGTGACCGGCGAGACACAATTCGCAGGTTCGACACGGGATGGCCGGGTCGACGGCCACGCGGCGGCCGGCGTGCGGGCCGGTGACGGCCCGCGCCGCGAACTCATGGCCGGGCACCACGGGACGCTCGATCCGGTTCTCCCCGATACCGCCATCGGTGAACCAGTGCAGATCGGAACCGCAGATGCCCACCGAGGTCACCGCGAGCAGCGACCACCCCGGCGGAGCCTCACCGGGGCCGTCCTCGGTGGCGACCCGCAGATCGCCGACCGCGTGCAACCGGGCGGCGATCACAGCCCGGCGGCGACGTGGTGATAGACGTCGTTCCACCGTAGTTCGTGCGCAAAGCTGCGCACCGTGGTGGTGTCGTCGATGACGAGCAGTTCGGTGTCGGTCATGGTCGCGAAGTCCTCGATCACCTCGGTGCCGACGGCGGTGGTCAGAACGGTGTGGTGCGGTGCACCGGCCATCAACCAGGCTTCCGCCGAGGTCGACCAGGACGGCGACGGCTCCCACACCGCGCACGCCACCGGCAGACTCGGTAGGTCCTCGGTGGGTTCGATGACCCGAACCTCGTTGGCCACCAGCCGGAATCGGCTGCCCATATCGCAGATCCCGATGATGACGGCATCGGCGGGCGCGGCGGTGAACCGCAACCTCACGGGGTCGTCACGATCACCGATCGATAGCGGGTGGATCTCCAGGGTGGGGGTCGACGCGGCGATGCTCGGGCACACCTCGAGCATGTGCGCACCGAGGATGCGCTCGCGGCCGGGCGTCAGGTCGTAGGTGTAGTCCTCCATGAACGAGGTGCCACCGGGCAGTCCCTCGCCCATCACCTTGACGGTGCGCAGCATCATCGCGGTCTTCCAGTCGCCCTCGCCGCCGAAACCGTAGCCGTCGGCCATCAGCCGCTGCACCGCCAGCCCCGGCAGCTGACGGAGCCCGCCGAGGTCTTCGAAGTTGGTGGTGAAGGCGTGGAACCCGCCGTCGGTCAGGAACTTTCGTAGCCCGAGCTCGATCTGCGCGCCATGCCGCAAGGCGACATGCCGGTCACCGCCGGGCAACAGGTCCGGATCGACCCGGTAGGTGTGTTCGTATTCGCGCACCAGTTTGTCGATATCAGCCGACTGCACTCGCTCAACGGCGCCGACAAGGTCATTGACACCAAAGGCATCGATGGAGGCGCCGAAATGTGCCTCCGCTTCGACCTTGTCGCCCTCGGTGACCGCGACACCGCGCATGTTGTCGCCGAACCGCGCCACCTTGAGCGTGGACAGTTCGGCGGTGCCCAGTGCCGCGCGCGCCCACGACCCGATGCGCACCTGGGTGCGGGGATCGCTGACGTGCCCGGCGATCGTCTTCCGCGAGGTCGACAACCGGGACTGGATGTAACCGAACTCACGGTCACCGTGCGCGGCCTGGTTGAGGTTCATGAAGTCCATGTCGATGGTCTGCCAGGGCAACTCGACACCGAACTGGGTGTGCAGATGCAGCAACGGTTTGCGCAGCGACTTGAGTCCCCGGATCCACATCTTCGCCGGCGAGAAGGTGTGCATCCAGGCGATGACACCGACGCACTCCGGCGCGGTATTGGCGTCGCTGAGCACCCGGGCGATCTGCTCGGCATCGGTGACGACGGGAAGCCAGCGCACCTCGACCGGGATCTCGCTACTGCCGTCGAGCCGTTCGGCGATCTGGCGTGACTGGTCGGCGACCTGGTTCAGCACATCGGGTCCGTACAACGACTGACTGCCGGTGATCAGCCACACCTGGCTGGTGGCGAGTCGGGACGCGATCATGGGTTCTCCTGGTGGACGTCGGGAAGCTGGCCGCTCTGGCCATACACGTTCTGGTAGCGGTCGAACAGCGCGGTGACGTCGGCGGCGTCGATGGGCGGCGCGGCGCCGAGTTGCCGGCTGATGTGCACGGTGCGGGCCACGTCCTCGACCATGACGGCGGCCTTGACTGCATCACGCGCGGTCCGGCCGATGGTGAAGGGACCGTGGTTGCGCATCAGCACCGCAGGGGATCGACTGTCGCGCAACACCTCGACGATGCCGCGACCGATCGAGTCGTCACCGATGAGGGCGAACGGGCCGACCGGGACCTCGCCGCCGAATTCGTCGGCGGCCATGGTGAGCACACACGGGATCGGCTCGCCGCGGGCGGCCCACGCGGTCGCGTAGGTGGAGTGCGTGTGTACCACCCCGCCCACCTCGGGCATGTGCCGGTACACGTACGCGTGGGCGGCGGTGTCCGAGGACGGCGCCAGCGCGCCGTCGACCAGATTGCCGTGCAGATCGCAGACCACCATGTCCTCGGCGCGTAGTGAGGCGTACTCGGCCCCCGAGGGTTTGATGACCATGAGGTCGCGACCCGGTACCCGGGCCGAGACATTTCCCGCGGTCCAGATGACCAGCTCGTAGCGGGTCAGCAGGGCATGCAGATCGCACACCTGTTGCCGCAGTTCGGCGATGACGTGGTCGATGTCCGACGTGATGGTCATCGGGTGGCTCCTACCGGTTCCGCAGTGGCGATGCGCCGCAGCCGGCGCATCATGTCGTTACCGCGACCGAACCACTCGTAGACCGCGACGTATTCGCGGTAGAGCCGGTCGTAGGCCGCGGCGTTGTGCGCGATGGGCAGATAGGCGTTGCGGGTCCGCGTGCCCATCTGCCGGGCGGCCGCGCCCACGTCGAGGTAGGCGCCCGCCGCGACCGCGGCGTGAATCGCCGATCCCAGCGCGGGCGCCTGGTCCGACGGCACCGTCGACAGCGGCAGCCCGACCACATCGGCATAGATCTGCATCAGCAGCTGGTTCTTCAGCAGCCCTCCGGCAACCACCAACTCGTCGATGCGGACACCGGAGTTCACGAACGTCTCCACGATCATCCGGGTGCCGAACGCGGTGGCCTCCAACAGCGCCCGGTACATGTCGACGCACGTGGTGTGCAGGGTCTGCCCGATCATCACACCGGACAGTTCGTGGTCGACCAACACCGAACGGTTGCCGCTGTGCCAGTCCAGCGCCACCAGGCCGTGTTCTCCCACCTGCTGGTGGCTCGCCAGCTCGGTCAGATGCTCGTGCAGTGAGACCCCCAGCCGGCGCGCCTCGACGTGGTAACTCTCGGGGACGCAGTTCTCGATGAACCAGCCGAAGATGTCACCGACACCGGATTGTCCCGCCTCGTATCCCCAACTGCCCGAGGAGATTCCCCCATCTACGACGCCGCACATGCCGGGTACGTCGCGCAGCACGTCGGAGTTCACCACGTGACAGGTCGAGGTGCCCATGATCGCGACCAGCTGCCCGGTGTCCAGTGCATCGGCTGCCGCGACCGTCACGTGCGCGTCGACATTGCCCACCGCGACCGGGATGCCCTCCGGCAGCCCGGTCCACGCCGCAGCCTGCGCGGTCAGCGCACCGGCCCGGTCGCCGAGCCGCCCGATCGGGGCGGCCAGCTTCTCGGTCACGAAATCACCGAAGCCAGGCCGGACTTCGGACAGGAACTGCCGCGAGGGGTATTCACCATCCTGCCGGATGCCCTTGTAGCCCGCACTGCAGGCATTGCGCACATAGGTCCCGCACAGCTGCCAGACGATCCAGTCGGCGGCCTCGACGAAGTGATCCATCGCCTGGTACACCTGCGGATCCTCGTCGAAGATCTCCAAGGCCTTCGCGAACTCCCACTCACTGGAGATGAGTCCGCCATACCGCGACAGCCATGGCTCACGGCGTTGGGCGGCAACTGAATTGATGCGATCGGCTTGCGGTTGCGGCGAATGGTGACGCCACAGCTTGCCGTAGGCGTGCGGGTGATCGTCGAACTCCGCCAGCCGATACAGCGGTGTCCCGTCGCGACGGACCGGCACCATGGTGCACGCGGTGAAGTCGGTGCCGATGCCGATGATGTCACTCGCATCGACACCGGACTTCGCAACGGCCTCGGGAACGGCGCTACGCAGGACGTCCAGGTAGTCCTCGGGGACCTGCAGGGCCCACTGCGGCGGCAGGCGGATCGCGCTGCCGGGCAACGTGTCGGTGACGACGCCATGCCGGTAGGCATGCTCGGCGCCGGCGAGCTGGTGGCCGTCGCTGACCCGAACCACCACCGCCCGGCCGGACAAGGTGCCGAAATCGACACCAACCGTGTATTTTTCGGTGCTCATGAACTCTCCTGCGTCGTCGTGGTGCTGTCGCGGATGATCAACTCGGGGGATAGCAGCGGAACGTCGAGCGACGTTCCGTCCAGCGTGGCCATCACCAGCTCGATCGCGCGTTGTCCGACAGCCTTGAAGTCCTGCCGGATGGTCGTCAGCGCCGGGTTCAGGTAGCCGGACTCGGGGATGTCGTCGAATCCCACGACACTCACATCCTCGGGAACACGGATCCCGTTCTGCGCGAAAGCATGCAGCACGCCGATGGCCATCTGATCATTGGCCACGAACACCGCCGTCACCTCGTTGCGTCGCGCCAGCTCGCAACCGATCTCGTGGCCGCGGGCCGGGGTCCAATCCCCCGACAACGACTCCCGCACCGCAAGACCGTTGTCGCGCATGGCCTCCTCGTAGCCGACGCGGCGCCCCTTCGCCTCGGTCCAGGTCGCCGGGCCCGCGACATGGTCGATGGCGCGGTGACCGAGGTCGATGAGGTGCTGGGTGGCTTGGCGCGCACCGGCGATCTGGTCGACGCCGACGCTGAGTCCACGACCGGAGAGATCACCTTCGACCACGATGAACGGCACACCGGGGTCGGCGGCATGCGCGACGGCGAGGGCATCCTCCTGCGCGGCGATCATCACGATCGCCTCCACCGATTGGCGGGCCAGGTGGTCCAGGGAATCGTGCAGCGCCTCCCGCGTCAGGTCGGCCAGCGGCACCATGCTGGAAAAGTAGCCGGCTGCGCGGGCGGCCTCCTCCACCGACCGCTGGATGCTGGACGGCCCGTACAGCGCGTCATTGGTGCCGACGATGCCGATGATCCTGGATCGTCGGGTCACCAGGGCGCGCGCCGCGGTGTTGGGCCGGTACCCGAGTTCGGAGATCGCCTGCTCGACCCGCTCTTTGGTGGCGGGCCGGATACTGGGTGACCCGTTGATCACCCGTGACACCGTCTGGTGGCTGACGCCGGCGAGACGGGCGACGTCGGCCATGACCGGTTTGCCGGGGATCGGTTGATTGGGCTGACTGCTCATCCGGTCTTCCTCACCACTAGGCGCTGTACGAGAACGAATACCAGCAGCAGGGCGCCGGTCATGATGCGCGTCCAGTACGAATCGAGGTTCGCGGCCGTGACGAACGTCTGGATCGTACCGAGCACCAGCACGCCGATGACGGACCCGAGCACGAAACCCACACCGCCGGAGAGCAGTACGCCACCGATCACCGCGGCGGCGATGGCGTCGAGTTCCAGCCCGATACCGTTGAGGCTGTATCCGGACAGTTTCTGCACGGCGAGCAGCAGACCGGCGATCGCCGCGCACAGCCCGCTGATGGCGTACACCGACACGTTGGCCCGGGCGGCGTCGAGCCCCATCAGCTGGGCCGACTGCCGGTTGCCGCCGACCGCGTACACGGTGCGACCGAATCGGGTCTTGTGCAGAACGTACGCGCCGACCGCCACGGCGACGAGTGCGACCACGACGGTCCAGCGGATGAACTTGTCGTCGTAGAGGTAGACGTAATTGAGCCCGAAGACGCGCAGCGCGGGATCCCTGATGGGTAGCGAGTCCACGCTGAGCACGTAGCACAGGCCGCGGGCCAGGAACATGCCGGCCAACGTCGCGATGAACGGCTGGACGTCGAAGTACTCGATGACCAGTCCCATCATCAGCCCCAGGGTGGGGCCCGCCACCAGCACCACGGCCACGGCCAGCGGCATCGGCCAGCCGGCCCGCAACGTGGTCGCCAGGATGACGGTGGACAGCGCGACCACCGCGCCGACACTGAGATCGATGCCGCCGGTGAGGATCACGAACGTCATGCCGACGGCCAGCACGATGAGGTAGGCATTGTCGACGAGCAGGTTCAGAAATACCTGTGCGGGGCTGGCGAATTCATAGCGTGCGATGACGGCGAGGAACAGCACCGCGAACAGCACCAGCGAAGCCAGTGGCGACAGGTAGCGCCCCCGCGCCCGCCGGATCAGTTCGGCGCCGACGGCACGCGGTCGCGCGGCGGTCTGGATGCTCATGTGGTCACCACCGCCGTCGTCCGCGGCGTCGAGGTCGGCGACGAGCCGCAGCGAGCCGGTACCGGTTCCGGTGGATCTGTCGGCGCCGGGGGCCCAGGGGTCCGGCGCCGCGACAGCAGCGCCCGGAACTTCGGAGCCTGCAGCAGGCACACGGCGACCACCACGAGGGCCTTGAACACCAGCGTGGTCTCCGGGGTGATCCCCGCCGTGTAGACGGTGGTGGTCAGGGTCTGGATGATCAGCGCGCCGAGGATCGTCCCCGTCAGGCTGAATCGCCCGCCCAGCAGCGATGTTCCACCGATCACCACGGCCAGGATGGCGTCCATTTCTATCCACAGCCCCGCGTTGTTGGCGTCGGCCGCGGAAATGTTGGACGCGATCATCAGGCCGGCGACACCTGCGCACAAGGCGCTGAACACGTATACCGCGAAGACGATGGAGCGGTGACGCACACCGGCCAGCCTGCTGGCCTCGGGATTGATGCCCACCGATTCGAGCAGCATGCCCAGCGCGGTGCACCTGGTCAGCAGGGCCACCACCGCGAACACCGACAGACTCACCAGGATGGCCACCGGTAGCCCGAACGCGTAACCGGCCCCGAGGATCTTGAACGGCGCGCTGGTCACCGTGACGATCTGGCCGTCGGTGACCAGCAGGGCGATCCCGCGACCGGCCGTCATCAGCACCAGGGTCGCGATGATCGGCTGGATGCCGAACACCGAGACGAGCACCCCGTTCCACAACCCCAGCGCCACGGCCACGCCGAGTGCGATCCCCATCGCGGTGATGACGGTGCCGGGACTGCCCGGGTCCGCGGCGGCGGCGATGTGCGCGCAGGCCAGCGCGCCGCTGATGGCGACGACCGCCCCCACCGACAGATCGATGCCACGGGAGGCGATCACCAGGGTCATGCCGAGCGCGATCAGCATCGTCGGGGCGCCGTTGCGCAGGATGTCGATCAGACTGCCGAACAGGTGACCGTCCTGCACCCGCAGCGTCAGAAAGCTGGGTGTGAGAATGACATTGACCGCCAGCAGGGCGATCAACGCGAGCGCCGGCCACAGCAGCGGCGATGCCAACACCTTGGTCCTCACGATGCAACCGCCCCAGCGATGAGTTCGGTCAGCCGCTGGACCGTGCAGTCGTTGCCGACTTCCTCGACGCAGTGTCCGTCGCGCAGCACCAGGATGCGGTCGCTGATCCGCCCCACCTCGTCGAGTTCTGCGGAGATGAACAGGACCGCCATGCCGTCGGCCGACAGGTCGGTGACGAGCTTCTGAATCTGCGATTTGGCACCGATATCGATGCCCCTGGTCGGTTCGTCGAGGATGAACAGTTGCGGCTCGGTGATCAGCCACCGTGCCAGCAGGACCTTCTGCTGGTTGCCGCCGCTGAGGTTCTTCACCAGCGCGGCGGGGTCGCGGGGACGGATGTCGAGCGCCTCCAGGTACCGTGCCACCAGATCGTCCTTGGTCTTCTTCGACAGCGGCCGGGCGAAGCCGCGGCGGGCTTGCAGCGCCAGGATCATGTTGTCCCGCACCGAGAGCTCGCCGATGATGCCCTCACCTTTGCGGTCTTCCGAGGAGAACGCGAAGCCGCTGGCGATGGCGGCCCGCGGCGAACGCATCGGCACGGTCTTTCCGTTGATGACCATGCGTCCGCTGGTGGCGCGATCGGCGCCGAAGAGCAACCGGGCGAGTTCGGTTCGCCCCGAACCCAACAGCCCCGCCAGACCGACCACTTCGCCGCGATGAATGTCGACATCGGTCGGGTGGATGCCGGGGGCACGCCCGATCTGCTGCGCGCTGAGCACGGTCTCATCGGCGCCGGCGCCGCTCCCGGCGGCGACCGCCTCCTCGATGTTTTCGAGGAGATCGAGCTCGTGGCCGAGCATGGCGGCGATCAGGGCGACCTTGTCGAGTTCTGCGGTCCGATGCTCGGCGACCAGCCGCCCGTTGCGCAGCACGGTCATTCGGTCCGAGATCTCGTAGACCTGATCCAGGAAGTGCGAGACGAACAGGATCGCCACGCCGCGCTCGCGGAGGTTGCGCATCACCCGGAACAACTCGGCGACCTCATCGGCGTCGAGGCTTGAGGTGGGTTCGTCGAGGATCAGTACCCGCGCCGACACCGCCATCGCGCGGGCGATGGCCACCAGCTGTTGCACGGCGATGGGGTGTACCCCCAGGGTGTCGGCCGGATCGATGGACAGGTCGAGCTCGCCCAGCAGTTCTGTGGCACGGCGGTTCATGGCGCGGTGGTCGATCCGCCCGAGGCGCCTCGGCTCCCGGCCCAACAGGATGTTCTCTGCCACCGTCAGATTCGGGCAGAGGTTGACCTCTTGATACACGGTGCTGATGCCGGCGTCCTGCGCGTGCCGCGGGCTGCTGAACCGGCGGTCGGCGCCGTCGACGGTGATCGTCCCCGCGGCGATATCGTGCACGCCGGTCAGCGCCTTGATCAGGGTCGACTTGCCGGCGCCGTTCTCGCCCATCAACGCATGGATCTCGCCGGGGAGTAGCCGCAGGTCGACGCCGTCGAGGGCTTTGACCCCCGGGAACTCGACGGTGACACCGGTCAGCTGGATCACCGGCTGGACAGCGGTGTCCGACAGCGACGCGGTCATCAGTACTTGCGGTCCGGCAGCACCGCGGCCGCTTGCTGCTGGTCGAAGGCCTCGTCGGGGGTGACCACCCGTTCCGGGACCTGCTCACCGGCGACGACCTGCTCGGCGAGATCCATGAGTTGCGGTCCGAGCAGCGGGTTGCACTCGACGATGTAGTTGAACTTGCCGTCGGCCAGCGCCTGCATGCCGTCATGGGTGGCGTCGATGGTGACGATCTTGATGTCCTGGCCGGGTGTCTTCCCGGCCGCTTCGATGGCCTCCATCGCGCCCAGGCCCATGTCGTCGTTCTGCGAGAACACCATGTCGATCTGCGGGTTGGCCTTCAGGAACGCCTCCATCACCTGTTTGCCGCCGGAGCGCGTGAAATCACCACTCTGCGAGGCGATCACCCTCAGGTTCGGGTTGGCGGAGATGGCGTCGGCGAAACCGGAGTTGCGGTCGATGGCGGGATCGGCGCCGGTCGTGCCCTCGAGTTGAACGATGTTGACCGGTCCGGGCGCCGAGGCATACTGCTGGACCACCCATTCGCCGGCGCGTCGGCCCTCGTCGACGAAGTCCGCGCCCAGGAACGTCTTGTAGACGCCGGGCTCCTGGGTGTCGACGGCGCGGTCGGTGAGGATGACCGGGATACCGGCGTTCTGGGCCTCGAGCAGGACGGCGTCCCAGCCGGTGCGCACGACGGGGCTGAACGCGATGACATCCACGCCCTGCTGGACGAAGGAGCGGATGGCGGAGATCTGATTCTCCTGCTCGCCGTTGGCGTCGGAGAACTTCAGGTCAACCCCGGCGTCCTTGGCTGCGTCCTGGATGGATTTGGTGTTCGCGGTGCGCCAACCGCTCTCGGCACCGACCTGCGAGAAGCCCATGGTGAGCGCTCCCCCGTCGCTGCCGGATCCGGCGTCGCCGCCGGGTGCCTGCCCGCTGCCGCATCCGGCCAGCAGGACGGCCGACGCCGCGGCCACGACCACAGTGCGAATCCTCATGACGGTAACTCCTCTAGTGTCGCTGTTTGCCGAGATCGGGCCGCGATTCGCGGAGATTTGGGGCCGGCCGGGACGACGGAACTGTGCTGTGACCGGCGTTACACCGTTCGAATGTTAACGCTCACATTCAGCGGATGTCAACGGCCTGTGAGCGCTCACATCGATTCGTTCGAGACCTTGACAAAGCCGTGAGCCCCGTCACACACTTCTCAATGTTAGCGCTCACATCGCCGCGGCCGGCACGGCCGGTCGTGCGTTCCGAGCAGATACCTTTCGGAGGATTTCATGCGTAAGAGCCTTGCTCGCGCCGTCGGCGCCCTCGCCGTGGTAGCGGCACTGACCAGCGCCGGTTGTGGGCGCCCGGACGCGACGGACGCCGCCGGCGGTAGCGGCGGTGAACGCACCGGCACCGTGGGCATCGCGATGCCCACCAAGTCATCCGAACGCTGGGTGGCCGACGGCGACAACATCGCCACGCAGTTCCAGAAACTCGGATACCAGACCGACCTGCAGTACGGCGACGACGTCGTGCAGAACCAGGTGTCCCAGATCGAGAACATGATCACCAAGGGTGTCAAGGCTCTGGTCATCGCCCCCATCGACAGCTCATCGCTGACCGACATCCTGCAACGGGCCGCGGACGCCGATATCCCGGTGGTCAGCTACGACCGGCTGATCCGCGGCACCGAGAACGTGGACTACTACGCGACATTCGACAACTTCAAGGTCGGCGTGCTGCAGGCCACCTACATCGTGGACAAGCTCGGCGTCGCAGCGGGCAAGGGTCCCTTCAACATCGAACTGTTCGCCGGTTCCCCCGACGACAACAACGCGACCTTCTTCTTCGACGGCGCCATGAGCGTGCTGCAGCCCCACATCGACAGCGGAAAGCTGGTCGTGAAGAGCGGTCAGACATCCTTCGATCAGGTGGCCACGTTGCGCTGGGACGGCGGTTTGGCACAGTCCCGCATGGACAACCTGCTCAGCCGCGCCTACACCAGCGGGCGGGTCGACGCCGTGCTCTCCCCCTACGACGGGATGTCGCTGGGAATCATCTCCGCGTTGAAGAGCGCCGGCTACGGAACGCCCGCCAACCCGCTGCCCATCGTCACCGGCCAGGACGCCGAATTGGCCTCGGTGAAGTCGATCATCGCCGGCGAGCAGACCGAGACCGTGTTCAAGGACACCCGCGAGCTGGCCAACGCCGCTGTGCAGATGGTGGATTCGCTGCTGACCGGCGGCACGCCCGAGGTCAACGACACCACCACCTATGACAACGGGATCAAGGTGGTCCCGGCGTTCCTGCTCGATCCCGTCAGCGTGGACAAAACCAACTACGAGAAGGTGCTCGTCGACTCCGGCTACTACACGTCGGCACAACTCGCGTGACCGGGGTGACGGCGGCGCCGTTGCTCGAGATGCGGGGCATCACCAAGCGATTCGGCAACGTCACGGCTCTGAGCGAGGTCAACCTCACGGTGCGCCACGGCGAGATCCATGCCATCTGCGGTGAGAACGGCGCCGGGAAGTCCACGCTGATGAAGGTGCTCAGCGGTATCTACCCGCACGGCAGCTATCACGGCGACATCGTCTTCGACGGCCGGCCCGGCGAGTTCAAGGACATCCGCAGCAGCGAGCGGCGCGGTATCGGCATCATCCACCAGGAACTCGCCCTGGTGCCCGTGCTGTCCATTGCCGAGAACATCTTCCTGGGCAATGAACACGCATCGGGAGGAATCATCAGTTGGCACGAAACCACCAGTCACGCCCAGCAACTGCTCGAACGTGTCGGCCTGAACGAGAACCCGCAGACCCTGATCTCCGACATCGGAGTCGGTAAGCAGCAACTCGTCGAGATCGCCAAGGCGCTGTCCAAGAAGGTGAAGCTGCTCATCCTCGACGAGCCGACGGCGGCCCTCAACGACGAGGACAGCAGGCACCTGCTCGACCTCATCGTCGAGCTCGCCGGGCAGGGACTGACCTGCATCATCATCTCGCACAAGCTCAATGAGGTGATGCGGGTGGCCGACACCATCACCATCCTGCGCGATGGCCAGACCATCGAGACCCGGCCGGTCGAGGCCGGACTCACCGAGGAACACATCATCCGCGGCATGGTCGGTCGCGATATGGTCGACCGCTTCCCGCCGCGCACCCCTCATCCCGTCGGCGAGGTCACCTTCGCGATCCAGGACTGGACCGTCTTCCACCCGCTCGACCAGGAGCGCAAGGTCGTCGACGGGGTGTCGATCAGCGTGCGCCGCGGCGAGGTCGTGGGCCTGGCGGGGCTGATGGGAGCGGGCCGCACCGAGCTGGCGATGAGCGTCTTCGGGCGTAGCTATGGAAAGAAGGGCGGCGGCGCGGTCTTCAAGGACGGCAGGGAGATCCGCACCCGCACGGTGTCCGAGGCGATCGCGCACGGTATCGCCTACGCCACCGAGGACCGCAAGCATTACGGACTCAACCTGATGGATGACATCGCCCGCAGCGTGACCCTGGCCTCGCTGCCGAAGGTCAGCAGAGCAACCGTCATCAACGAACACGAAGAGACCGTCGTCGCCGAGCGCTTCCGCAAGGACATGCACATCAAGGCTCCCTCGGTGCGGGCCACCACCGGCAACCTGTCCGGAGGCAATCAGCAGAAGGTGGTGTTGAGCAAGTGGATCTTCGCCGACCCGGACGTGCTGATCCTCGACGAGCCCACCCGCGGCATCGATGTGGGCGCCAAGTACGAGATCTACACGATCATCAATTCGCTGGCCGCCCAGGGCAAGTCGGTGATCGTGATCTCCTCCGAGCTGCCGGAGCTGATCGGCCTGTGCGACCGCATCTACACCCTCAACGAGGGCAGGCTCACCGGTGAGGTGGCCCGCGCGGACGCCGCGCAGGAAACACTGATGCACTACATGATGAAGGGATCGACCTCATGACCACCAGTTCCACGGTGGATGCGGGCTCGCGGGCACCCGCCCCGCCGCCGGACTCCGGCGCAGCGCGGCTGGCAGCGATCGTACGCAGGAACTTCCGGCAGTACGGGATGGTCGTCGCGCTGGTCCTGATCGTCATCCTGTTCCAGATCTGGACCAGTGGGATTCTGCTCAAACCCCTCAATGTCACCAATATCGTCCAACAGAACGGCTACATCCTGATCCTGGCGATCGGGATGGTCATCGTCATCATCTCCGGCCACATCGACCTCTCGGTCGGTTCCATCGCCGGTTTCATCGGCGCCATGTCGGCGGTGCTGATGATCCGGCAGGACATGCCCTGGCCGGTCGCGGTCGGGCTGTGCCTGCTGCTCGGCGCGCTGATCGGAGCGTGGCAGGGATTCTGGATCGCCTACGTCGGCATTCCGTCGTTCATCGTGACCCTGGCCGGCATGCTGGTGTTCCGCGGCGCGACCCAATATCTGCTGGAGGGACAGTCCATCGCGCCGTTCCCCCGCAGCTTCAGCCAGGTCAGCAGTGGGTTCCTGCCCGAACTCGGCGGCAGCAGCCTCTATCACTTGCCCACGCTCATCCTCGGCGCGCTGGTGATGGTCGCCGCGCTGTGGCAGCAGGTCCGCCAGCGAAGCACGCAGACCCGCTACGACTTCGACGTTCTGCCCTTCGGATGGTTCGTCTTCAAATGCGCCGCCATCGTGGCCGCCCTTGCCGCGTTCACGTTGCTGCTCGCGAGCTATCGCGGTGTGCCGGTGGTCGGGATCATCCTGGCGGTGGCATTCGTCATCTACGCCTTCGTCATGCGCAGCAGCGTGTTCGGCCGCCAGGTGTACGCCGTGGGCGGCAACGTGGCCGCCGCCCGGCTCTCCGGGGTCAAGACCAAGCGCGTCACCTTCCTGGTCTTCGTCAACATGGGTCTGCTGTCCGCGCTGGCCGGTCTGCTCTTCGCCGCGCGTCTCAACTCGGCCACCCCACAGGCCGGCATCGGCATGGAACTGGAGGCGATCGCCGCGGCGTTCATCGGTGGCGCCTCGGCCAACGGCGGCGTCGGCACGGTGTTCGGTGCCATCATCGGCGGTTTCGTCCTCGGCGTGCTGAACAACGGGATGTCGTTGATCGGCATCGGCAGCGATGTCCAGCAGGTCATCAAGGGTCTGGTGCTGCTGGCCGCGGTGGGATTCGACGTCTACAACAAGAAGAAGGGTGGATCGTAGCGCCATGGACCGGTTCGACCGCGAGATCCTCGACTACGTGCGCAGCTGGTCCCCCTACGGCGGCCCACCCGCAGACGAGGTTCTCGCGGAGTTCGGCCTGACGCCGGGCCAGCTCGCCGAACGGATCGACCACATCATCGCTGCCGAGAACGCCCGGCAATTCCAGGAACTCGCGCAACCCTGGCGGCGGGTCCAGGCCTCGCGCGACAGTGCTCGGATGATCGGCACGTGAGGATCGAGCCGCAGCGATGGCCATTGGCCGACGGACGCGAAGTGCTGTTCTTCTCGCTGCCGGGTCACGGTGCCGCCCCACTTCCCGACCGTCGCGTGCTGCCGGGCCGGACCGGCTCACACACCGAGCTGCGCCTGGACCGGCAGACCGGCGAATGGGTGGTCATCGCGGCCCTGCGCCAGAACCGCACCTACAAGCCCGCTCCCGACCAGTGCCCGCTGTGCCCGGGACCGTCCGGGATATCCAGCGAGGTACCGGCACCCGACTACGACGTGGTGGTGTTCGAGAACAGGTTTCCCAGTCTGGCCGGCGACGGTTCCTGCGGGCTTCCCGACGCCGTCGACGGGTTCACCTCCGCACCGGGCCACGGCCACTGTGAGGTCATCGCGTTCTCCAGCGACCACACCGGCCGGTTCGCCGACCTCGACGTCGACCACGCACTGCTGGTCGTGCAGGCATGGCGGCACCGCACCGCGGAGTTGATGGCGCGGCCGGGTATCGAAGAGGTCTTCTGTTTCGAGAACCGCGGCGAGGAGATCGGCGTGACACTCACCCATCCGCACGGTCAGATCTACGCCTACCCGTACCTGACACCGCGCACCGCCACGATGCTGCGGCAGGCCCGCCTGCACCGAGAACGGCACGGCACCAACCTGTTCGCGCGCATTCTCGCCGACGAAGTCGACCAGGGCAGCCGAATCGTGGCACGCAACGATTCGTTCACCGCCTTCGTACCCTTCGCCTCCCGGTGGCCGCTGGAGGTGCACATCTATCCGCACCGGTTCGTGCGCAACCTGACCGACCTGGATGACGCGGAACTCGAGGGCTTCGCGCGGATTTACCTCGACGTGCTCGGACGGTTCGACCGGCTGTACGACGCACCGCTGCCCTACATGTCGGCGCTGCATCAGTACACCGAGGACGACGCGCAACGCGAAGGGTACTTCCACGTCGAGCTGCTCTCGATACGGCGGACGGCCACCAAGATCAAGTATCTGGCCAGTTCGGAGTCGGCGATGGGCGCGTTCATCAACGACACCACACCCGAGATCGTCGCGGGCAGGTTGCGGGAACTATGACCAAGCCTGTCGAGTACAGCGCGCCCGGCCGGATCAACCTCATCGGCGAACACACCGACTACAACGACGGATTCGCGCTGCCCATTGCGCTGCCCGACCGCACCACGGTGACCTTTCGGCCCGAGGACACCGACACACTCGTGGTGCGCAGCGACCGCGAGGCGGCGCCGGTTCGGTTGGCGCTGGGCACGGTGCCCGGCGATGTCGGCGGCTGGGCCGCATACGTGGCCGGCGTGGTGTGGGCGCTGCACAGCGCGGGTCACCACGTCCCCGGCGGCACCATGGCGGTCACCGGCGGTGTGGCGACCGGCTCCGGCCTGGCCTCGTCCGCCGCACTGGGGTGCGCGGTGCTCGGCGCGATCCTGTCCGCGTCCGGCCTGACGCTGGACCGCGTCGAGCAGGCCCGGATCGCGCAGCGCGCCGAGAACGACTATGTGGGCGCGCCGACGGGCCTGCTGGATCAGCTGGCCATCCTGTTCGCCCAACGGCGGCACGCCCAGCTGATCGATTTCCGCGATCTCAGCGTGCACGCGGTGCCGTTTGAACCCGAGGCCCACGGCGTCGCGCTGCTGCTCATCAATTCCCATGCCGCACATCAGCATGCGGGCGGCGAATATGCCGACCGCCGCGCCGCCTGTGAGCGCGCCGCGGCCGCACTGGGTGTGGGCACGCTGCGCGACCTGCAGGATCGAATGCCACAGGTCGTGACGGCGCTGCCGGACTCCGACGAAGGCCGGCGCGCCCGGCACATCCTCACCGAGAACCAGCGCGTCCTCGATACCGTGGCGGCGCTGCACAGCTCCGACTTCGCCGCGGTCGGCCGGCTACTGACCGCGTCGCAGGCATCGATGCGCGACGACTTCGAGATCACCACCGAGCACATCGATCTGATCGCCGAAACGGCGGTGCAGGCAGGGGCATTGGGGGCACGGATGACCGGTGGCGGCTTCGGGGGCTGCGTGATCGCGCTGGTACCCGCCGAGCGATGCCAGGCCGTCGGCGACGCGGTGCGCGCCGCAACGCGCCACCACGGCCACCGTGAACCGACGATCGTGGCGACCCATGCCGGCCACGGCGCCGGCGGATAACCGCATGGCACAGTTCGAGCTCGTCCTGCACAGTGGTGGCCGCCCGGTGCGCGCGGTGATCGCCGAGGCGGGTGCGGCCATTCGGCAACTGAGCGTGGACGGCGTCGAGATCACGGCCGGGTTCGACGACCGCGGGCCCGTGCCGTTCTTTTGCGGTGCGGTCCTGGTCCCGTGGCCCAACCGGGTGCGCGACGGCCGCTGGGTGCACGACGGGCGCACACACCAATTCGACATCAACGACGCCCGCCATCGCAGCGCACTGCACGGGCTGCTGCACGACACGGCGCATCGGGTGCTGGCCCGGTCGGCCTCCTCGATCACCCTCGGGGCGCCGGTGCTTCCGCAACACGGCTACCCCTTCCGACTGCAGACCGAGGTCACCTACCATCTGGTGGCCGACGGCCTGACCACGACGCACACGGTGCGCAACGTCGGATCCGACTGTGCCCCAGTCGCGATCGGCGCCCATCCCTTTCTGGCGATCGGCGACGTGCCCGCCGAGACGCTGACGCTGACCGTGAACGCGTCGCACCACATCGACGTCGACGACCGGCTCATACCCACCGGGTGTACTGCGGTGCCGGGCACCGAATGGGACCTGCGCGGTGGACGCGCCATCGCCGACCTCGCCCT
Organism: Mycobacterium sp.; assembly: GCA_034520035.1. Taxonomy (GTDB): domain Bacteria; phylum Actinomycetota; class Actinomycetes; order Mycobacteriales; family Mycobacteriaceae; genus Mycobacterium. The sequence goes on from JAXHOA010000127.1 coordinate 25,978, forward strand.
CGACGACGCGTGGTCGGTGCCGACGGCGGACGGTCGCAGCGTGCACACTCTGCGCTCCCCCGACGGCCGCACCGTCTCGCTGTGGGCTGACGACAGCTTCGGATTCGTGCACGTCTTCATCACCCGGCAGTTCCCCCGCGCCGAGAATGTCGTGACGGCCGTGGCGCTCGAACCAATGACCGCGCCCGCCGATGCGTTCAACAGCGGGGTCGGGGTGCGTTGGCTGGCGCCCGACGAGACGCTGTCCGCCTCGTGGGGTATCGACTATGACGACGGGACGCGCACGGGTAGAGTCTGTCGCCGATAGCGTCTAGGGTTCCGGCGGTCACACGCGACTGGTCCGAGCGTCGCCACCGGGAGTTCCGAACCACTCGCGGTCATCTGAACGGATAAAAGCCTGGAGGATCTTGCGGTGGCGCGCGCGTGCCACCGGGAAGGTCCTCGGATGACGCCGGTCATTGCCCTCGCCGTGCTGTTCTCGGCGCTGCTGCATGCCATCTGGAATTCCCTCGCGCACAACGTCAACGACCGGCTGGTGGGTTTCGCACTCATCGGTACGGTCGACATGGTCGGCGGCGGCGCGCTGGCACTGGTGGCCGGGTTCCCGCCGGCCGGCGCGTGGCCGTTCATCATCGCGTCCGCGGCGCTGCACGTGGCCTACAACCTGCTGCTGCTGGCGAGCTACCAGCTCGGCGAGTTCAGCCAGATGTATCCGCTGGCGCGGGGTACGTCACCGTGGATCGTGGCGTTGGTGTCGGTGGTGGTGCTCGGCAACGACCTCCCGCCCAGCGAACTGGCCGGGGTGATCGCGATTTCCGCGGGGCTCGGCGCGCTGGTGTTCATGGGCGGCCGGCCGGGCCGCCGCGACATCCCGGCCCTGACGGCGGCACTGCTCACCGGCGTGATGATTGCCGCGTACACCGTGGTCGACGGGCTCGGCGTGCGGGAGGCGCCGTTGGCCGCCTACATCGGGTGGATGTTCCTGCTGCAGGGCCCGCCGATCGCGGTGCTGGCGGTGATCCGTCGCCGCGGCCGGCTTGGGACCGGCGTTGCGTGCATCGGCAGGGGCGGGGATCACCGGCGGTGCGATCTCACTGGCCGCCTACTCGATCGTGCTGTGGGCGCAGACCAGCGGGGCACTCGCGCCGATCGCCGCGCTGCGGGAGACGAGCATCATCTTCGGCGCGCTCATCGCTGCGGTGTTTCTCGGCGAGAACCTGGGGAGCCGGCGCGCGATCGCGTCGGCCGTGGTGTTGGTCGGTGTGGTGCTGATCAGCGTTGGTTGACCAGCGCGGCGATCGCGGTGGACAGCGCCGCGTGGGCGTCCCCGGCGGCGATCTCCCCCGCGATGACCGCGCGCGCGACGCCGTCGGCCGCGCCCAGGATCGCGTGGATGGCCGCATCCGGAATCTCACCGCTGCGAGCGAAGGGCAACAGCGCGGCTCGGCATTTGCCGCCGAAGGTGTGATCCGCGTCGCGGCGCAGGCGTTCGAGTTCCGGCGAACCGGCAAGCGCCGCAACAAGTCCGGGCAGCTCCGTGCCTTCACTCAATGCGCAACCCACGTAGGCGTCGGCGATCGTGCGCGCCACCGTGTCCAGATCGCCCGGCGAAGTGGCCAGTGCCGCATCGAGGGCCGCATGCTGGCGGTCGTCAAATGCGCGGTAGAGCTCGGCCAGCACCGCCGCCCGCGTGCCGAAGTGGTTGTATACGAGCGGTTTGGTGACACCGGCCCGTTCGGCGATCCGAGCGAGCGTCAACGCGTCGCTGCCGTCGACGCGAATGAGTTCTTGGGCGATGTCGAGCAGATGAGTGTGCCGCTCCGACTTCGACATGCGCTTTTGCGTCACCGCTGCCACGTCCGACCCTCCTTGACGACCTAAGTTACCATCAGTAAGTTACTAACTGTAACTTTTCTTGTGTCGACAATACCGGGAGCAACAGTGCACACACTCGTCTTGTTCGCGCATCCGCAATCCGAGTCGCTGACGGGTTCGGCCGCACGCATGCTGGCAGCGCAACTCAGCGCGACCGCCGGTCACACCGCCGAGGTCGCCGATCTGTCCACCGAGGAGTTCGACCCTCGTTTCACCGCCGAGGATCTGGCCGCGATGCGTGGCGAGGGACCCTATCCCGGCGATGTGCGCCGCGAACAGCAACGGGTGGAACACGCCGACGTCGTCGTGCTCGTCTACCCCGTCTACTGGTGGGGCATGCCGGGCCTGCTCAAGGGCTGGATCGACCGCGTGCTGAACTACGGCTGGGCCTATGGAGACGACGTCGTGTCAGCAGATGCACTGACCCGCCGTGACATTCACCTACTGGCACTGGCCGGCACTGACCCGGGCACCTACCAACGACACGGCTACACCGAGTCCATGCGGACCGGCATCGAACACGGCATCTTCGAGTACTGCGGTACCCGTGTGGCATCCTCGCACTTCCTCTACGACACCGAGGCCGGCGGCCGCGTCGCGTTGACCGAAACCGTCACCGCGGTGGTCACCGACGTACTCGTGGCGCACGAGGCACGCTTGGGAGTCTGCACGTCGCAAAGCCATCCCTGATAAAAGTTTTCACGCCGCGGTCGAACAATCGCGTGCCCGGTTCGATCAGGGGAGGCGGCACATCAGGCAGGCGCCGCGGGTTCGTGAGCCTTCTCGGCCATATCGGAGAACTCGCGCTGGATCTCGTCGTCCTCGCGGGCAGTCATGAACGATACAACCGCGGCCACGACCAGGCAGGCGAGGAAGCCGGGCACGATTTCATACATCGCGCTCGACAGCGACTCCGTCTGGCCCCAGATGCCGACCACCACGGCACCGCCGATCATGCCCGCGATCGCACCGGCCGAGGTGAGCTTGCGCCAGAACAGCGACAGGATGATCAGGGGGCCGAACGCGGCGCCGAAGCCGGCCCACGCGAAGCCGACAAGGTCGAGGATCGTCCCATCCGGGTTGAGCGCCAACAGGACCGCCACCACGGCGACCGTCAGCACCCCGAGCCGACCGTAGGTGACCAACCTCGCCGGACTGGCCTCTTTTCCGAACGCTCGGTAGATGTCCTCGACCAGAGCCGACGAGCACACGATGAGTTGCGACGAGATCGTCGACATGATGGCCGCCAGCACTGCGGCGAGCACGATCCCGGCGATCAGGGGATGGAACATCACCTGCGCCAGCTGGAGGAACACGGTCTCGGGGTTGTCCAGCGTCACTCCCTCTCGGAAGAAGTACGCCAGGCCCGCGAAGCCGGTGGTGATCGCACCAGCCGAGGTGAGGATCATCCAGCTGATGCCGATCCGACGGCCGGCCTTCGCATCGGCCGGGGAACGCATCGCCATGAACCGGACGATGATGTGCGGTTGGCCGAAATAGCCGAGTCCCCAGGCCGCAGCCGACACGATGGCGAGGAAGCTTCCGCCGAATAACAGTGACGTGCGGTGGATTTCGTCACCGGGATTGGCGGCGTTGTGTGCGGCGTCGGCGGCCTGGACCAGATTGACCATCTCGCCCGGTCCGCCGGTCGCGATGATCGTGACGACGGGGATCGTGACGAGCGCCGCGAACATCAACACCGCCTGCACAACGTCAGTGAGCGACGCGCCCAGAAAACCACCGAACAGCGTGTAGGACATGGTGATTGCGGCGACCAGAAGCATCCCTGCCAGATACGACGAGCCGAACGACGTCTCGAAGAACACGCCGCCGGCGACCATGCCGGATGACACGTAGAACGTGAAGAAGACCAGGACGATCGTTCCTGCCGCGATCCGCAGGACATGCGACTTGTCGCGCAGCCGGTTCTCGAAGAAGCTCGGCACGGTGATCGAGTTGTTGGCGATCTCGGTGTAGGCCCGCAGTCGCGGTGCGACGAACTTCCAGTTGAGCCAGGCTCCGATCACCAGGCCGATCACGATCCACGACTCGAGGAGGCCGGAGGCGTAGATGGCGCCCGGCACTCCGAGGAGCAGCCATCCGGACATGTCTGAAGCACCGGCCGACAACGCGGCGACGGTCGGGGTGAGCCTGCGGCCGCCGAGCATGTAGTCGTCGAGGTCGCTGGTCTGCCGGAAGGCGTAGAAGCCGATCGCCAGCATCAGAGCGAAGTACAGCCCGATCGCCAGAACCTGAAACGCGGAGTCGGACATAGATTTCTCGTTCCGTCGAAGGTTCCCGTGATGCGCTCGTCGTGGTGATCATGCAAACAGGACGGCCGTCTGAACTTCTTGGCCGATCGTATGGGAAATTGACTCGCTCTTTATCCGGTTCGACAGAGCGTCCGGGATAAAGCCCGCTCAGCCGTCCGCTGTCCAGTCGCGACCAGGACTTCCCAAAGTGCTCCCTGCGGGCACGAGAACGGCCCCCGGACCGGAGTCCGAGGGCCGTTCTTTCTAGTAGCGGGGACAGGATTCAAACCTCTGACCTCTGGGTTGTGAGCCGGTCAGTTGCAGTCCCGTGCTGCACTCTGCGTCGCCGATGTGCAGTTCGGCTGCGATTTCGCGGTTTCTTGCGTTCCACCGCACTCTGTCTCAGCCGCGCAACTCAGCTTGAATATCGCACGCGGTTACTGAATGCCCCTTGCGGCAACGCACTTCGACATCGATGGGCGATCCGCAGTCGATGTGCGATAGCCCTACGCGGCCCCCGCCGGGGCGAGCCCATCGGTCCCCCCAGCGCATCAGACCCAGCAGAATGGGGAGAAGCTCCTCGCCCTTCTCGGTGAGGTGATATTCCTCCCGGGCGCGCTGTCCGGGTTCGTGATACGGACGCTTCTCCAGGATGCCCTCATCAGCGAGTTCACGAAGCCGGGTAGCGGTGATCTTGTCACTGAGCTGCGCCCGGCGCGCGAACTCATCGAAGCGATGCGCCCCGTAGAACGCCTCACGAAGCAGCAGCAGGCTGGCCCGGCGCCCGACAATGTCGAGCGCCGCCGCCATGGAGCAGCCGTCCGCCTGCCAGGAGTCACGATCGCTGAGTCGACCGACCAGTGTCGCGGAAGTCATGCCGGACATCGTGCCACGCTGGCTTGCCTTCAGTAAAGCCAGCACGCTACGGTCTGACTAGACACCACTACAGTCAGAGGTGTGACAACAACCGAGGTAATGCAGCTCCTGCCGGCCTGACATACCGCCACCAACAAAGGAAGAGCTACGCATGACAACACCACAACCGGTTGCTCTCGTCACCGGCGCCAAATCAGGCCTCGGCAGGTTCACCGCCCGCGCCCTGCTCGACGCCGGCTATCAGGTCGTGGGCACCAGCCGCAACACCGAGGGGCTGGACGATGAACAGAATCTGTCCTTTCTCGAGCTCGACGTCACCCGCGACGAGTCCGTGGCTGCAGCGGTCGACACGGTGATCGCACGGTTCGGACGGATAGACGTTCTGGTGAACAACGCCGGTATGGGCCTCAACGGGGCCAGCGAAGAGAACTCGATCACCCAGTCGCAGCGGCTTTTCGACATCAACGTCTACGGTGTCATGCGGATGACCAACGCCGTCCTACCGCATATGCGCAGGCAGGGCAGCGGGCGAATCGTGAACATCTCGTCGATTTTCGGGCTGATGCCCGCACCCTTCATGGCTGCCTACAGCGCCACCAAATTTGCCGTCGAGGGATACTCCGAGTCCGTCGACCACGAGGTCCGTGACGACAACATCCGCGTGGTTCTCGTCGAGCCCGGCGGCACCAGAACCGGGTTCGACGACAACACCGCCCAGCCGGACAACCCGCTGTCGGCCTACGAACATCGGCGGCGGCGTTCGAATCAAGCTGTGGCCGATCAGGTCAACAACGGTGACGACCCCCTCGTCGTCGCCAAGGCCATCGTGTCCGCCGCGACGGACACGAGTCCGAAACTGCGTTATCCGGCCGGCTCCGCGCGACGGCTGAGTGCGCTACGCCGTTTCGCACCCCGACGAGTCTTCGACGAGCAGTTACGCAAGTCGCTCGCGGTGGGGAAATGAGGGCTTGGAAATGGCGATCTTCGTCAGCCGGACTGCGTACAACGGCAACGTCGGGGTGTGGCACGAGGCGTGCGAGGTGAAGGCGGGCCAGTTCGAGGCGATTCACGTACTCGAACGCGCTACTACGAGTGCTCCTGTCCCCCAACGGTAGTCGCCGGAAATCGGCCGCCGCGACGACGGCACTTCGTCAAACCCCTTGAAAGGATCCCGATATGAGCGGAGTCACGGTCCTCAGAGTCGACCACGTCCTGACGCGGCTCACCATCGCCACCGGCATCCCGTTCGAGGATTTTCGCGCCGCAATGGAGCAGGCGGTGCCCACCTTTGATCCCACGCCGCACATGAACATCGTTCGCACGAACAGTACATGGACCGACGTCGAAGCAGAGGTTGCAGCAAGCGCACCGTATGGCCTTCTGCGCTACGCAGTCATCGAGGCCACACCTCTGATGGAACTGGCCGGTCACACCGGCCACGCCGTCGAGTACCTGATCGGAAATCACGTCATCGCCGAAACGATGTACCGACTCGACCGCGCTGCCCTGCTATATGCGCCCCTTCGCGTACTACTTCTCAGTGACGATGCGGGCGACGCAGTCTTCGCGATCGATCAGCCGTCGACGGTCTTTGCAGGACTTGATGATCCAGGGACGGCCGCAACCGGCGCGCTTCTCGACCGCAAGGTGGCGTTGATGTTGCGCGGTATCGGGGTGGCCATCAGCGACGACCTGACGCCGAGTGATGGATGACGTCGGCGAGCAACGCCGAAATCGGATCGGCGAGGCGACGCCATCTCGTCGGCGCAGGCTTCGGCCGGATGTCATGGATTCTCAACGGCTAGTAGGTAGTCTTCGCCGGCGTACTGGCAGTGGCGGGGTGATGAGCCGATCGCGACGGGCTCCCGCAGGGGGATCTGCCCGGTCTTTCGCGTCGAGCGAATGCCCGCCTGGACGGACGAACGTGCGCTCTGATCATTCGCCGCGGGAATGTTTCGCCTGCCGATTCGCCCTGTGACAGGGGCTTCGCCCCGCGCCGACAATCGTGCCGTTCACCAATTCGCTCAGCAGGGCACGAAAACGGCCCCCGGAGAAATCTCCGAGGGCCGTTTCCATCTAGTAGCGGGGACAGGATTCGAACCTGCGACCTCTGGGTTATGAGCCCAGCGAGCTACCGAGCTGCTCCACCCCGCGTCGGTAAACACAACATTACCCAAGGGGATGCAACACACCAAATCGGGTGCTCAGCGCCGGTTTCTAGCCCGAGAACCGCACCACCTGCCCGGTGTTGAGCACCCCCGCGGGGTCATATCGATCCGCCAGCGCGGCCAGCCGGTGCCGGGTGTCCTCGTCGTAGGCCCGCGCCATCCGTGCCGGGTCCGCCGACGGCGCGAAGTTGGGCAGCACTCCACCCGTCGACCACGGCGCCAGGGCGTGTGCCAGGGCGCGCGCCTGTGCCGGCACCAGCTCGGCGGCCGGGCCGGCCGGCACCCCGATGACGGTCACCGCGTAGGCCGCCTGGCGGTGGCAGAACGCGCTGTGGTGCGGCGCCTGTCGTGCCATCGCCCCGCCGAGCAGCCGTACCTCCACGATGGTCTGTACCGACGCCGAACCCGGGCCCGCGGCGGCCAGCAGAATATCGACTGCCTCGGCGCCGAATTCGCGCAGCAGCACCTGCTCCTCGTGCACCGGCATGGGATCGACCGGGTCGGCGTGCACCGCGCCGATCGCGGCGTACGGCAGCACCCCGACGGTGTCCAGCACCGGCGTCGCGGCCTCCCGCATCGGCGCCAAAAGCGCTGCGGCCTCGGCGAAATCATCGAGTGCGGTGTAGCGCACCGCGACGGTCAGCCGGCCCGCCAGTGGTTCGGGAACCCCGGGCAGCGTCGGCAGCTGCTGAAAGGCGATGGAGGTGTTGATGTTCTCCGGCAGCCCGACGCTCCACCGCTGCCACCCGCGCAGCACGGCCGCGGCGTCAGCGCCGTCGAAATACAGCGCTCCACCGTAGAACTCGGAGATGGGCAGCAGGTCGATCTCCACACCGGTGACGATGCCCAGGGTGGCCTTGCCGCCGCGCAGCCCCCAGTACAACTCGGCGTGCTCCTCGGGCGTCACATGCAGCAACTCCCCCGCACCGGTGACCAGATCGAAGGAACGCACGTAGTCCGAGGACACCCCGACGCTGCGCACCAACGGGCCCACGCCGGCACCGGTGAGGAATCCGACCACGCCCACGGTGGGTGACGATCCGCACAGCGGCGCCAGCCCGTGCGGTGCGGCCGCCTCCAGCACGTGCTGCCACCGCGCGCCCGCACCGATCCGGGCGGTTCGGGTGGGCAGGTCCACGACACAGTCGGTCATCGCGCTGGTCTGCACCAGGATGGTGTCAGCACCCACCGGGGTGGCGCCGTGGCCGGTCGCCTGCACGGTGACGCGCAGATCGTGGCCGGCGGCGAACCGGACGGCCTCGGCGACGTGATGTGGGGAGGTGGCGAGCACCACGGCGGCGGGCCGGACGGGCACGGCGACGTTCCACGGGGTGCAGCGTTCGTAGCCGGGCTCGCCGGGCAGCGCCACCAGGGCGCTGACATGGTCGGGCAGTGTCGCCACCACGCCGCTGTCGACCGATTCGGCCAGGGTCATTCGAGGGTCCTTTCGGGCAGGGCTGTTATCGGGCCCCACCATCCCCCGGCCCACTTGGCATCTTCTTGGAGCCATCCGCAAGTCAGCCCGGTGCCGCCCTACCCATACGAAAGTGCGGCCCCATCCGCATGCGCTCGGCGCGTTGCGTATGGGGCCGCACTTTCGGCAGGACTGGCTACCTGGCCTCGCGGTACTTGTTCATCGCATCGTCCAGGCGCTGCAGCGCCTCGCCGAACTCGGCGAAGTCACCACTGGTCTGGGCCTGCGCCATGTTGTCGAGCGCGGCGTTGACGTCCTGCAGCGCAGCGGCTTTCGCCCCCGACAACTGCACCGGACCACCCGGCACCGCCGCGGCCGGCGGAGGCGTCGCTGCGGGCGCACTCCCCTGCTGCGGCGGGGTGGCCTGCGGGTTGGCCGCGGGCTGTGCAGGAGGCTGTGCGGCCGGCTGACCATCGGCGGGCGCCGGACCCGTCGCGGTGGCACCCGCGCCGGCGCCGAAGATCTCATCGAGGGCGTCGCGGACCGTCGGGCCGTAGCCGACCTTGTCGTTGTACATCATCGCCACCCGGATCAGGCGTGGGTAGGTCGATGCCGCGTCACCGGTGCCCGGGGAGGCGTAGATCGGTGCGACATAGAGCAGACCGCCGTTGCCGATGGGCAGGGTCAACAGGTTGCCCCAGCGAATCCGGTTCTGGCCGTCACGACCGATCTGCCCGAGCTCCGTGGAGATCGCGGTATCGGTGCTGATCGCGTTGAAGGCCAGTTTCGGACCGTTGACCTGGCCCGGAATGGTGAGCACGGTCAACTTGCCGTAGGAATCCGGATCCGAGCTCGCGCTGATGTAGGCGGCCAGGAAGTCACGCCTGATCCAGTTCATCGCGGTGATCAGCTGGAAGGACGCCTGGTTGTTCTGCAGCGCCTGATCCTTCGCCACGATGTAGTACGGCGGCTGGAAGCTGCTGGCCGTCGGGTTGGGATCCAGTGGCACATCCCAGAAGTCGGCGTTGGTGAAGAACTTCACCGGATCGTCGACGTGGTACTTGGCCAGCAGTGCGCGTTGCACCTTGAACAGGTCCTCCGGGTAGCGCAGGTGGGCCTGCAGATCCTCGGAGATCTCCGACTTGGGCTTCACCGTGTCCGGGAAGACCGACATCCACGCCTTGAGCACCGGGTCTGCTTCGTCCTGGGCGTACAGGGTCACCGTGCCGTCGTAGGCGTCGACGGTGGCCTTCACCGAGTTTCGGATGTAGGACACCTGCTTGTCCGGCAACAACCGGTTCACCGCCACCTCGTTGGAGTCGATGGTCGCGCTCGACAGCGTGGTCAGCTCCGAGTACGGGTAGTTGTCCAGCGTGGTGTAGCCGTCGACGATCCACACCATCCGCTTGTTGACGATCGCCGGGTAGACCCCGTTGTCGGTGTCCAGCCACGGCGCGACCGCCTCCACGCGCGCGGCCGGGTCACGGTTGAACAGGATCTTGCTGTTCTCACCGATCACGTTGGACAGCAGGAAGTTGCGCTCGGCGAACTTCGCGGCGAACACGCTGCGGTTGAAGAAGTTGCCGATGGGCACACCGCCGGTGCCCGCGATAGGTGTAGTTCTTGGTCTCGGTGTTGGTCTCGTAGTCGTATTCGCGGTCGACATCACCGTTCTTGCCGACAATGGCGTAGTCGTCCGGCGCGGCGGCAATCACCGGGCCGAAGTACACCCGCGGCTGGTCCAGCGGCGCCGGTCCCGGGGACACCACGGTGCCGTTGGCGCCGACCACGGTGGCCAGGAACTCCGGGTAGCCGCCGTTCTGGTTGGGATCGTTGGCGACCCCACGCACGGTGTTGGCGGGCGAGGCGACGAAGCCGTTGCCGTGGGTGTAGACGGTGTGCCGGTTGATCCAGTCGCGCTGGTTGTCGATCAGGCGGTCCGGGTTCAGCTCCCGGGCGGCCACCACGTAGTCACGGAGTTGACCATCCGGGCCGGTGTAGCGGTCCATCGACAGCTGATCGGGAAAGTTGTAGAAGTTCTTGCCCTGCTGGAACTGGGTGAACGCCGGGCTGACGATCGTCGGATCCAGCAGCCGGATGTTCGACGTGGTGGCCCGGTCCGCCGAGACCTGCTGCGCCGTCGTGTTGGCGTCGCCACTGTAATCGCGGTAGGTCACCACTTCATCGGTCAGGCCGTAGGCGTGTCTGGTCGCGTCGATACTGCGACTGATGTATTCGCTTTCCTTCTGCGCCGCGTTGGGCTTGACGCTGAACTGCTCGACCACCAGCGGCCAGCCCGCGCCCACCACCAGAGAGGACAGCAGCAACAGCACCAGACCGATGGCCGGGATACGCAGATCACGAAGGAAGAGTGCGGAGAACACCGCGACCGCGCAGATGACGGCGATGGCCAGCAGGATCAGCTTGGCCGGCAGCACCGCGTTGATATCGGTGTAGCCGGCACCGGTGAACGGCTTACCGGCGCGGGTGTTGCTGAGCAGTTCGTAGCGGTCCAGCCAGTAGGCGACGGCCTTGAGCAGCACCAGGGTGCCGGCCAGTGCGATCAACTGGATGCGGGCCGCGCGGCTCAGCGCGCCCGAGCGCCCGGCCAGCCGGATTCCGCCGAACAGGTAGTGGCCCAACAGGTTGGCCACGAACGCCAGGAAAACCGCGACAAAGAGGTAGGTCAGCACCAGCCGGTAGAACGGCAGATCGAAGGCGTAGAAACCGAGGTCGATGCCGAACTGCGGGTCGGTGATCCCGAACTCGCCGCCGTGCAGGAACAGCTGGACTTGGGGCCAGTAACTCTGCGCGACGATGCCGGCCAGCAGACCGATGAACACCGGGATGCCGATACCGAACAGCCGCAGCCGGCTCATCACGGTGGTGCGGTAGCGGGCCACCGGATCATTGGGGCCCACGGTCGGCACGAACACCGGGCGGGTGCGATAGGCCAGTGTCATGGCCGCGAAGACCACCGCGCCGATCAGCAGCGCCACCACCAGGAACAGCACGATGCGGGTGAACAGCACCGTGGTGAACACCGAGCGGTAACCGAGCTCGCCGAAGAACAGCCAGTCGACATACCCGTCGATGAACCGGGGGCCCACCAACAACAACAGGACTACAGCTACCGCGACGCCGATGAGAACCCGGCTCCGTCGTGTCAGCTGCGGCATTCGTGCCGCGGGCCGCATACCCAACTCTTCAACTCCAGTCCATGGTCGGTGGCCTCAGCAAGGAGGGGGCCACGTCTTGCCCCAACTCTACGCAGTGCCTGCCAAGGAACCTCTCAGCATGTGGGGGGTTCGCCACCGGCAGAAATCGTGTTCAGCGCGTCGACGGCTGTGGTCAGCGTGTCCACCTTCACCAGCTGCAAGCCGTCCTGGTGCGCGGTGACGGCCTCGGCGCAGTTGTCGGCCGGGACCAGAAACACCGTCGCCCCGGCTTCCCGGGCCGCCAGCATCTTGTGGGTGATGCCACCGATCGAGCCCACCTTGCCCTCGGCGTCGATGGTGCCGGTGCCTGCGACGAACTTGCCGTCGTTGAGCTCGCCGGTGGTCAGCTTGTCGACGACCGCCAGGCTGAACATCAGCCCCGCCGACGGGCCGCCGATATTGGCCAGGTTGAACTCGATGTCGAACATCGCCCACGGCGCGTCGAGCACGCCGACTCCCAGATACCCCTGCTTGCCTTCGGGGTGCTCGCCCAGCGTGATGGTGGCGGTGCCGGCCGGGGCGTTCTTGCGGCGGTAGTCGATGACGATCTGCTCGCCGGGCTTGGTGTTCTTCACGACGTCCTGAAACGCCTTGAGGTCGGCCACCTCGACGTTGTTGACCATGTCGATGGCATCCCCGGGCTGCAGCTTGCCCGCCGAGGGACCCTTGTCCTCCACCGTCTCGACGGTGACGGCCTTGGGGTACTTCAGGTAGGACAGGGCCGCGTACTCGGCGTCGTCCTCGGACCGTTTGAAGTCCGCGGTGTTGCCCTTGTCGATATCGTCCTTCGACTTGTCCGGCGGATAGACCAGCTCCCGCGGGATCAGCTGATCGCGGCCCGACATCCACAACACCAGGGCCTGGCCGAGGGTGAGTCCGTCGCGCTGGGACACCGTCGTCATGTTCAGGTGACCGGAGGTGGGATGGGTGATCTCGCCGGCCACCCCGTCGGTGCTCTTGATCTCCACGACCTGCTTGCCGTCGATCTCGCCGAGGGTGTCGAACGTCGGACCCGGCCCCAACGCGACGAAGGGCACCGTCACCACCGACAGCAGCAACCCGAACGCCACGATGGGCACGAGCGCGACCACCAGCGTCAAAATCCGCCTGTTCACGCCGCCCACAGTAGAGGTTCGCGACCAGGGTGTACCGCACGTGGCGGGGCGGAGCCGAGCGACGACACTCCCGATTGATTGAATATAGTATCCAATACTCACCAGGCCGCCCGATTCGACGGAGAAACCCACGTGACCTCACCACACGCCCGCCTCGCCGCACTCGGACTGTCCGTTCCGCCGCCGCCCCCACCCAAGGGCAACTACTTCCCGACCCGACGGCACAACGGGCAGTTGTGGGTCTCCGGCGCGACGGCCCGCACCCCGGCGGGCCCCGCAGTGGTCGGCGTGGTCGGCGGCGACGTGACCGTGGAACAGGCGCAGGATCAGGCCCGGATGGCGGCGCTGAATCTGCTTGCGGCCATCGATGCCGCGGTCGGCCTGCACGCCGTGACGGCCGTGCTGCACGTGCGGGGATACGTGCGGGGCACGCCGACGCTGACCGACCACCCGGCGGTCATCGACGGTGCGTCCGGCCTCCTGCTGGCCGTCTTCGGCGAGGAGGTCGGCGCCCACGCCCGCACGGCGATCGGCGTCGCCTCGCTCCCGGGCGGAGCCTGCGTGGAACTCGATCTCGTCGCCGCCGTGGACGGTTGAATCCCCGCCCGCACCCCACTATCCCCACAATTGGATCCGATATACACTTCTGCCCAGTGTCCCGCGGAGAAGCTGCCCCGACGCACGTCCGCGCCATCGCCACGAGGAGGCCCGCCGAATGACCTTTGTCAGTGCCTGGGAACTGCGGGCCGAATTCGCGCAGTCGCTGTCGCGGATGTACGGCAAGGAAGTGCCCGCCTACACCGACCTGGTGGAAGTGGCGGCCGAGGTCAACCGCGACGTCTTGATCCGCGACGGTGCCGGGGCCGAACGGCTCGGCACCGCAGGTCGGGTGGCCGAGGAACGCCATGGCGCGATCCGCGTCGGTACGCCGCAGGAAATGCAGCAGGCGGCAACGATTTTCGCCGGTTTCGGGATGCATCCCGTCGGCTTCTACGACCTTCGCGATGCCGCCACGAGCGCCGTACCGGTGGTGTCCACCGCGTTCCGCCCCGTCGACACCGAACAACTCGCCCGCAATCCGTTCCGGGTGTTCACCTCGATGCTGGTGGTCGACGACCGCCGGTTCTTCTCGCCGGAGATCTCCGAACGACTGACCGCGTTCCTCGGCGAACGCCGGCTCTTCGGGCCTGAGTTGCTCGAACTCGCCCACCGGGCGCAGGCACACGGCGGACTCGACCGGCCCCATGCCGGCCGGTTCGTCGCGCTGGCCACCGCGGCCTTCGAGTTGGCTGCCGAGCCCGTGGACCGCTCGTGGTACGAAACGCTGGAGGCCATCTCGTCGGTCGCCGCAGATATCGGCGGCGTGCGCAGCACCCACATCAACCACCTGACGCCCCGGGTGCTCGACATCGATGAGCTCTACGAGCGCATGCAGAGCCGCGGGATCGCGATGATCGACGAGATCCAGGGTCCGCCGCGGTGGGATGGGCCCGACGTGTTGTTGCGACAGACGTCGTTTCGCGCGCTCGCCGAGCCCCGCCGGTTTCGCGGCCACGACGGGCACATCTGCACGGGCTCGCTGCGCGTGCGATTCGGCGAGGTCGAGGCCCGCGGCGTCGCGCTGACACCGGCGGGCCGCGACCTCTACGACGCGATGGTGGCCACGACCGACGCGCGGGTGGCCGACAATCCGGACTCGAGCCGCCACGACATCGCCAGGGCGGTCTGGACGGAGCACCTCCCGTCCACCGAACACGAACTGGCGCAGCAGGATCTCGCCTACTTCACCTTCCACGTCGCGGACGAATCGGCCCGCACCGGACCCGCCGAACCGAATCTGACCAGCCTGATCGAACATCGTTGGGTCATCCCGGAGCCGATCGTCTACGAGGACTTCCTGCCACGATCGGCGGCCGGTATCTTCCAGTCGAATCTGACCTCGGAAGGGACAAAAGACACCTCGCTGGCGGGATCGTCGCGCGACATCGGCTGGCTGTCCGACATTCTCGACCGCCAGGTCGCAGACCCCAACGATCTCTACTCCGCGCAACGCTCCCGGTCCGTGGCGGCAGTCGCAGACGAACTCGGCATGGAACTCGAGGCTTCACCACCGGGCGTCGGCGGAGCAGTGCCGCCCACGCGGGCCCGCCCGTGACGTCGGCCGCGTCCCTGGCCGACCGGTTACGCCGTGCCGGAGTGGCCGACGTGCTCGCCGACGACACTTCCCGCGCCGCCTACTCCTCGGATGCATCGCTGTACCGGGTGCGCCCGCTGGTGATCGCCCGGCCCCGGCACGCCGACGAGGTGGCTGCCGCACTGACCGTCTGCCGCGAGCACGGTGTGCCGCTGGTCAGCCGCGGCGGCGGCACATCGGTGGCCGGCAATGCGGTCGGGACCGGCCTGGTGCTCGACTTCAGTCGGCACATGACCAAGGTGCTCTCGATCGATCCGGACGCGCGGACCGCCACAGTCGAGCCCGGAACCGTCCAGGTCGCGCTGCAGCGGGCCGCGGCGGCGCACGGCCTGCGCTTCGGGCCGGACCCCTCGACGTTCACCCGCTGCACCATCGGCGGGATGATCGGCAACAATGCCTGCGGTTCAAGGACATTGGGCTATGGACGTACCTCCGACAATGTGCTCGTCCTCGACGTCCTGACCGGAAGCGGTGCGGCGCTGCGGCTGGAATCGGGCGCCCGACCGCTCTCGTCGCCCACGCTGTCGCAACTGCAGGCGGTCACCCGCGCCGGACTCGGCACCATCCGCACCGAGTTCGGCACCTTCGGTCGCCAGGTGTCCGGGTACGCGCTCGAACATCTCCTGCCGGAGCACACGTTCGACGTCGCCCGGATGCTGGTGGGCAGCGAAGGCACCCTGGCGGTGACCACCGGGGCGACCGTGCGCCTGGTGACCGAGCCTGCGCACCGCGTGTTGGTCGTACTCGGCTATCCCGATATCGCCACTGCCGGTGACGCGGCACCGGCGGTGCTGTCGTTCTCCCCGACCGCCTGCGAGGGCCTGGACTCCCGCATCGTCGAGGTCGTGCGCATGCGCCGAGGCCCCGGCGCGGTTCCTGCGCTTCCCGACGGTGCCGCGTGGCTGTTCGTCGAAGTGGCCGGCGATGAGTTCGACGATGTCGTGGACCGCGCCCGCGACATCGGCACCGGCTGCGGTGCGGCCGATTTCCTGATCGTCACCGATGTCTCCCACGCTGGGGCGCTGTGGCGGATCCGCGCCGACGGAGCCGGGTTGGCCGGCCGCAGCCCGGCGGGTCTGCCCGCGCACGCCGGCTGGGAGGACGCCGCGGTGCCGCCCGGCTCTCTCGGTCCCTACCTACGCGAGTTCGACGCTCTCATGGTTGATTTCGGGCTGACCGGGCTGCCGTACGGACACTTCGGCGACGGCTGCCTGCACATCCGCATCGACCTTCCCCTCGACGATCCCGGCGGCACCGCAGTGTTTCGCCGATTTCTGGCCGACGCCGCCACCCTGGTGTCCCGGTACGGCGGTTCGCTGTCCGGCGAGCACGGCGACGGCCGCGCGCGCAGCGAGTTGCTGCCGCTGATGTACTCCCCCGCCGCGCTGCAGTTGTTCGCCGCGGTCAAGCACGTGTTCGACCCCGACAACGTCCTCAATCCGGGCGTGGTGGTCGACCCCCGGCCCGTGGACGCCGACCTGAGAACGCCCGTCCCATCGGCCGCACGCACGAATCTGGCCCTGTCCTACCGCCACGATGCCGGTGACTTCAACCAGGCCGTACACCGGTGCACCGGGGTGGGAAAGTGCCGGGCGGACAACACCGCAACGGGCGGTGTGATGTGCCCGTCGTATCAGGCCACCCGGGAGGAGAAGGACTCCACGCGCGGTCGCGCCCGGGTCCTGCAGGAGATGATCAACGGCACCGCGATCACCGGCGGATGGCGCGCGCCGGAGGTGCACGATGCGCTGGATCTCTGTCTCTCCTGCAAGGGCTGCCTGTCCGACTGTCCGACCGGGGTCGACATGGCGTCGTTCAAATCCGAGGTCCTGCACCAGAGTTACCGCAACCGGATCCGTCCGGCCGCGCATTACTCGCTGGGCTGGCTGCCGCGGTGGGCCCGGATCGCCAGCCGGGCACCGAGGCTGGCCAACGCGGCCACCCGACTGCCGGGTGCGGGCCGACTGGCGCTCTCGCTGGGCGGCGTGGACAGCCGCCGCAACATCCCCCCACTGGCCGAGCAGACCTTTCGGGACTGGTTCGAGGCGACCGCCGCCGACCGGGCACAATCCGGTCAGTCCGTCGTGCTGTTCGTGGACACCTTCACCGACTACTTCACCCCCGATATCGGACGAGCGACGGTACGCGTGCTGGAGGACGCCGGGTTCCGGCCGGAACTTCCCGCCGAACCGCTGTGCTGCGGACTCACCTGGATCTCCACCGGTCAACTCACCGCTGCGCGAAAGATCCTGGGCCGCACCGTCCGCGCCCTGACCGAATACGCCGCGGCGGGCACGCCGATCGTCGGGATGGAGCCCTCGTGCACGGCCGTGCTGCGCTCGGATGCGGCCGAACTGCTCGGCGCACGGATCGCCGAACCGGTCGCCGACAACACCCGCACCCTGGCCGAACTGCTCAACCAGAGTGGGTGGCAACCGCCCCGCCTGGACGGAGATGCCTTTGTGGCGCAACCGCATTGCCACCATCACGCGGTGATGGACTGGGGCGCGGACGCCGAGTTGTTGGGCCGGGCCGGCGCCGACGTGCAGCGCCTGGGCGGATGTTGCGGCCTGGCCGGCAACTTCGGTGTCGAGAAGGGGCACTATGAGGTCTCCGTGGCCGTCGCCGAGCAGCAGCTCCTGCCCGCGGTCGCACACGCGGCGGCGAGCACCACGATCCTCGCCGACGGCTATTCCTGCCGGACCCAGCTCTCCGATCTGACCGACCGCCACGGGGTCCACCTCGCGCAGGTGCTGGCCACCCGGCTCGACGGCATCGCCGGCTGACTCCGTGTCTACGGTGCCGCTCAGCGGTTTCCGAGGAGATTCAGCGCGGCGGCTTCGATGGTGTCCTCATCGAGAAGGACGTGGCGGGCGGCGTCGCCGAGCGGGATGAAGCTGTCCTGACTCGAGACGCGGGCGATGCGCCCGCCGAATCCGCCGTTCACGAGCTCGGCAAGCACACTCTCGCCGACGCCCCCGGACCGGCGGGTCTCGTCGACGATCAGCACGCGACCGGTAGCGTTCGCCGCCTGCACCATGTCGTCCACCGGCAGCGGGGACAGCCAGCGCAGATCAACGGTGCGGCAACCGATACCGCGTCGCTGCAGGCGACGCGCGACCCGCAGACTCATCCGTAGTCCGTTGGCGTAGGTCAACAATGTCAGGTCGGTGCCGTGCCCGTGGACACGTGCTCGCCCGATCCGCGCGTCAACACCGCTGCCCAAGTCCGGATACCGCGCGAGCCAACCCTCGTCGCCGTCCTGATGCAGATCGCGGGTGTGATACAGCGCGATCGGTTCCAGGAAGATGCACACCGCCCCGGCCGTCGAGGCCGCCGCGACGCAACTGCGCAGCATGGCCGCGGCGTCATCGGGTCGCGCCGGTGAGGCGATGACGACGCCGGGGATGTCACGCAGCGCGGCAATCGAATTGTCGTTGTGGAAGTGGCCGCCGAACCCCTTCTGGTAGCCGTAGCCGGCGATGCGGATCACCATCGGGTTTCGATACTGGCGATCGGAGAAGAACTGCAGGCTGGCGGCTTCGCCGCGGATCTGATCGGCGGCATTGTGGACATAGGCGAGGTACTGGATCTCGGGCAGCGGGAGAAGTCCGGACACCCCGGCGCCCAGCGCGAGGCCGAGAATCGCCTGCTCGTCGAGCAGCGTGTCGAAGACCCGGGCCCGGCCCACCTTGGCCCGCAACCCACGGGTCACTCCGTACACGCCGCCCTTGCCCGCGACATCCTCGCCGAACAACACCGCTTCGGGGTGGCTCTCCATCACCTCGGTCAGCGCCCGGTTGATCGACAGTGCGAGCGTCAACGGTGTGTCATCGGCCCGCGACCCGGTGTCGCCTCCCGTTGGCGGGTGGCTCGACGCGGTGACCGCATCGTCCAGAGCGACACGCAGCGGCCGCATCACGGTCTCGGCGCTCCCGAGCTGCTCGTGCTCGACCACCTCGGCGGCGAGCTCCAGCACGCGGGTCCGCTTTGCCTGATATCGCTGCGCCACCTCATCGGGGGTCAGCAGTCCGCGCTGCACCAGATCGAGTGCGGTGCACAACACCGGATCGCGGTGGTAGTCCGCGGCGATCTCCTGTGGTGAGCGATAAGCCTGTTCGTAGTCCGACCCGGCGTGGGCCATCAGCCGCACGGTGCGCAGATGCAGGAACGCCGGGCGGCGTTCGGTACGCACCCACTGTGCCGCGGCGGCGGTGACGGCGTAGGTCTCGGCGAGATCGGAGCCGTCGGCACTGAAGTACTCGAGACCGGTGCGGTGGGCATGGTTCGCCGCGATCCAGCCCGGCGGGGACTTCACACTGATGCCGATGCCGTTGTCCTCGCAGACGAACAGCAGCGGCAGCGGGACCCCCTGGTAGGCGGTGTGGGCCGCGGTGTTGATGGCGCCGACCGCGGTCGAGTGATTCACCGAGGCATCGCCGAAACTACAGACCGCCAGCGCGTCGGCCGGCCACGGGCACCCGACGCCCAGCTTTCTGGTGCGTGCGATGGAGAACGCCACCCCGACTGCACGTGGCAGGTGCGAGGCGATGGTCGACGTCTGCGGGATGATGTTGAGGTCGTGACGGCCGAACACCTTGTGCCGTCCGCCGGCGATGGGTTCGGTGGTCGCAGCGACCAGTCCGAGCAGGACATCCCGCAACGGGTCACTGCCGGGCACCTGTTGGGCCCTGGCCAGGAAGAAACCGCCGGAGCGATAGTGCAACAGTGCCGGGTCGGTGGGGCGCAGCGCCGCGGCGACGGCCGCGTTGCCTTCGTGCCCGGAAGACCCGATCGTGTAGAAACCCTTGCCGTTGGCTCGAAGCCACCGCGCCGCCAGGTCGAGATGACGACTACCCAATTGGGCGTCGAACAGGTCCAGCCGGAGCCGGTCATCGAGTGGACCGCGATCGTGGCGGCCCGGCTGGGCAGTGGCGCCGGCGATCGTCTCCAGGAAGTAGGTATCGACAGGTTCGACCACCGGACAACCCTCACTTTCCGATGCGGCTCAGCGCGGCCCCGCCGGCGTGGACGTGACCGTTGACCAGCGTATGCATGTGACTCCCACCCCGTGGGTCATCACGTATTCCGGTGTGGCGGTCAGCAGCAACCGGTGCGCGGGGCACCCGCAGGGACCGCGACCGTGGACCCCAGGGCCTCCGGTGATCCATGCCAGGTGACCGAACGGCTCGGCGGCGGGGTCTGCTCACTGCGGGTGGGCACCAACGGGCGGCCGTCGACGAGGACGGTCGCTATCCCGGGAAGATCGCCCAGCGCAAGGCATTCCAGTCCGTCGCGGGCCATCGAGCCGGTGATCGGCCCGAGGACCAGAAGGTCGGCGGGCATTCCCTCGGCGATCACACCGGTGTTCAGGCCATGCGCCCGCGCGGTCTGGCCGGTGGCTGCCGCCACCGCGGTCACCGGATCGACCTCGCACACCGAGGCAAGGAAGCACAGCGCACGCATCATGCCGCGCGGGATCACCCCGGTGCCGCCAGGCGTATCGGTGCCCATGGTGAGGCGTTCGAGCCGGCCGCGGGCGGTCAGCTCGTCGACGACCAGCTTGGTGGCCCGGTAGTTGTTGGAACTGCACACTTCCAGGCTCGCCGACGGCACGCCGTCGATGATCGAGACGATGTCTTCATCCGGGGGTGGAATCGGCCCCCCCGAGACGTGCCCGACGATATCGGGCTGGACGGCCGCGACGACATCAGCGCCGGCGACGCGGCTGCTGCCCGAGCGGGATACGCCGCCCGAGTGCAGTTTCACCGTCATCCCACGCTGATGTGCCCACTCGACATACTGCTGAGCTTCCCCGTCGCCCAGCCTGTTCCAGTCGTAGAAGATGAACTTGAGCTGATCGATGCCCTCGGCGGCCGCGCGGTCGAAATGCGCCTCGGTCATACCCGGAACCAACAACACGGTGCCCGCGTTGACCTTCACCCCGGAGGGACGCATCCGGCCGGTCGTGTGTTTGGACACGATGGCGATGCTCAGCACGAGTTCCGGTGTCAGCGCGCCGAAATCCAGTCCGGGAATGTGCAGCTCACCGGCCGAGACCATCGAGGTGGTGCCGCCGTGCAGATAGTTGTGGATCCAGCCGATCGAGTTCTGCGCCGGGGTCCACTCGCCGAACGTCGGGTGCACGTGGCCGTCCACCAGGCCGGGCATCACCGTCAGCCCGCCCGCGGACAGCACGGCATCGGGTGCGGGATGGGTGAGTCCGATTCCGGCGACGACACCGTCCTCGACGAGAAGGGTGGTGTCCCGGATCGGAGTCCGGGAACCCTCGCCGTGCACCAGCAGGCCGATGTCGTCAATCAACAGCGTCGTCACCCGAGACCCCTTTTCGTCGTTTTGGATACACTATCCGATTCTGCGGATCCGCGGTTCGCCCACGGTGTCATCCGGGGCAGGCCGAAGACGACCAGCACGACGATCGCCGCTCCCGCCAGGTTCATCGCCAGCCGTACACCGCCCTCGTACCACGGGAACAGCTCGGGGTACTCGCTGACGATCAACAGCACCGGCGGACCCGTGACGGCCCACCACGTGTAGTTCACCGGGCGCAGCGCCATGGCGAGCAGGAACAGCACGGTCGCCGCCGAGATCAGCACCGGCGCAGGCGGTTGCGCCCCCAGGAGGGCGGCCGCGATCAGTGCGCCGACGGTGTTTCCGCCGAGCCGCTGCGCGATCCGGGTACGCGTCTGGTCGCGGTGCGGCTGGATGGTCAGCAGCACACTGGTGACCAACCACTGCCCGCCCACGAGATCGTCGGGCAGCGCCCCGGCGATGAGTACCGCCGCCGACACGGCCACCGCCACCCGTGCCGCGTGCCCACGCCGGCCGGGCGGCGCGGTATGGACCGGCACAACGGGCTCATACCTCGTGCGTCGGCTGCGTGCTGCGCACCACCACGCCGACCACGCCACCAGGACCGTCAGCGAGCCCACGGTGTAGGGCCAGAGATTCCCCAGCAGGCCGTGCGCGGCCTCCGATGGCCCGATGTCTATGGCGGCCAGTACGACCACCAAACCCGCTGTCGGACCGATCTTGTCGACGAGTGCACCACACACCGCCGCCACCACGACGGCCACGGCATGCACTCCCGGAAACTCGGCGGTGAGCGCCACCACCAGGACACCGACGGCCACCGTGAGGGTACGCAGCGCGATCACGCCGAGCCCCGCGCCACACCCCTGCGGCAGCGACGGCACCGCGGTCAGCACGAATCCCAACCCCACCGCCGAACCCAGCTCTGCGTGACCGAGTGCCGCACTGACGGCAAGAATCGCGCCGAGCGTCAACGCCAGGCAAGCCGCCATCGCCCACTGCGCCTGACCGACCGGGCGCATCAGCACGGCCACGCCGGCCCACCTCCGGGACACCCGCGCTACTCGGGCTCGGCCCCGGGATCTGGATCGGGCGGCGACCCGGCGTCCAGGACGGCCTGCACGATTCCCTGGTAGCCGGTGCACCGACAGATATTGCCCGACAACGCTTCCCGCACCGACTGCTCGCAGAGCGGTTTCTCGGCGTCGGGGTCGCGAAGCAATTCCAGTGCGGTGACGAGGAAACCCGGGGTGCAGAAGCCGCATTGCAGTCCCCCGTTGCGGGAGAACGCCGCACGCAGGCGGTCACACTGCTCGTAGCGGTCGAGGCCTTCGACCGTGTCCAATCGCGCCCCGTCGGCCTGGACCGCGAGCATCAGACATGAACGGGCGCTGCGCCCGTCGACGAGCACCGTGCAGGCACCGCACACCCCGTGTTCACAGCCGAGGTGGGTTCCGGTCAGCCCGAGATGATCGCGCAGGAAATCCGCCAAGGTCAGGCGGGCGGGAACGGTGCGGCGGAAAAGGCGACCGTTGACCGAGATCGACACCGGAACGGAACCGGAGTGCCGAGAATCAGCTGACATCGCGGTGGTCCTCCTCTGCCTGGTCGATGAGGCGTCGGTGCGCGGTGGTCATGGCCTCCCGCAACGCCGATGCGCACAGCCGGCGCGCATAGTCGGCGTCGTCGGCCGCGGGTTCGGTGCGTGCCGCCCAATCGCCGGCGAGCTCGGCCCACAGCGTCGCCGACGGCACCGACCCGACGGCCTCGTCGCCGACGAACAGCAGCGGCCGGTCGGCGGCGGCGAGCACACCTGCGCGCAATGCCGGACACCCGGCCGTCGGCGCTCAGCGTGAGGGCGCACCCGGCCCCGGCCATGCCGTAATCACCGTGCTGGTGCGCGTACTCGACGAACCCCCAGCCCTGATCGGGACGGGTGTTCGGTATCGAGACCCAGGTGAGGAGCTCGTGTTGCTCAAGGGCATTGGTGTAAAACGACACGAACATGTCCTCGGCGGACACTTCGCGGCGACCGGTCGCGGCCGACTCGATGTGGAAGGTGGCGTCAAGCACGAGGGTCGCCAGCGGCATCTCGGCTGCCGGGTCGGCGTGCGCCACCGAACCACCGATGGTGCCCCGATTCCGGATTCCGATATGGCCGATATGGCGGGCAGCGTCGGCCAGCAGCGGCGCGCGGGCGCCGATGAGGGGGTCGGTCTCCACGGTGCGGTGGGTGATCAGCGAGCCCAGCACCAGTTCGTCGGTGTCATCGAAGATCCGGCGCAGTTCGTCCAGCGCACCGATGTCGATCAGCATGGCCGGACGGGCCAGCCGCAGGTTCATCAACGTCAGCAGCGACTGGCCGCCGGCGAGCACCTTCGCCTCCGGGTTCTCGGCGAGCAGGCCCAGTGCCTCCGCGACCGTCTGCGGCCGAACATAGTCGAATTCTGCGGGCTTCACGAGGCGATCCTGTCCAGGGCGCGGCAGATGTCACCGGTGTTGATCGGTGTGCGATCGATGTGGATGCCGGCGCCGACCGCATCGTCGATCGCCCCCGCGACCGCGGCGTACACCGCGATCGCGCCACTCTCCCCCGCACCCCGCACACCGATCGGGTTGCACGGGGTGTCGACATGCAGATGGGCGACCCGGACCCTCGGCACATCGGTACTCAGCGGCAGGTGGTAGGCGGCAAAGGTGGTCGACTGTGGTTCGCCGCCAGGCGAATACGCCCAGTTCTCGAACAACGCGCCGCCGATGCCCTGCGCGACACCGCCGATCACCTGGCCCTCGACGATCTTCGGGTTGATCTCGCGCCCGCCTTCGTGGGACACCGCGTAACGCAGCACCTTGACGATCCCGGTGTGCCGATGGACCCCGAGGACCACCGCGTGCACGCCCATCGTCCAGGTCACGGTGTCCACCCGGAAGACCGTGCTGACATCCAGCGCCGCACCGGTCCGCACCGCGGCGGCCAACTCGTCCCAGCCCACGGCGTCGTCCCCGGCCACGAACCGGCCGTTCCGGTAGGTCACATCGGCGGCCCCGAGCAGAACAGCCGCCCGGGCCGCGGCGAGTTCGATCAGTTCGCGGGCACCCTGATGGATCGCCGAGCCGGCCAGGATCGCCGAGCGACTCGCGAAGGTGCCCACGCCGTCCGGCAGCCGGTCGGTGTCCGACGCCTGATAACGCACCCGGTCCAAGGGCACCTCCAACGCGTCGGCCGCGATCTGCGCGAAGGTGGTCTCGTGCCCCTGCCCTGCCGAGGCCGCGCCGGCGGTCGCCTCGAAACGGCCGTTCGGCAACAACCGCACGCGAGCGGTCTCGTGCGGACCGCGCCCGGTGGCCTCCATGTAACACGCCAGGCCGTAACCGATCCGGTGATCCGGGTAGGCGTCGGCCAGTGCGTCGGCCTCGGAGGCAGGCAGGGAGGTGAGCACGGATTCCAGGCAGGCGGTGTAGTCCTTGCCGTCGTAGACGATCGGCACACCGTCGCGGTAGGGAATCGGGCGCGGATACGGCAGGTCGTCGGCGGTCAGCAGATTGCGACGGCGGATCTCCACGGTCGAGAGACCGAGCTCGCGAGCCGCCGCGTCCAGGCCGCGTTCCAGGGCGAAGGTGGCCTCGGGACGGCCCGCGCCGCGGTACTGCGCAACCAGGGTCTTGTTCGTCAACGCCGCCCTGCCGCTGATGCGCGCGGCCGGTACCCGGTAGGGGCCGAGCAGGTGGATGGCCGTGTTGGCGACGATCCCGGCGACCCACAGGCTCCCGGCGCCGATATCGACGATGAAATCGTCCTGCCACGCCAGGATGCGGCCATCGCGGTCGACCGCCAGCCGGATCCTGTGCAGCTGGTCGCGTCCCTGGGCACTGGAGACCAGATGCTCCTGCCGGTCCTCCACCCAGATGACGTGGAAGCCGGTGTGCCGCGACACCACCGCGACGATGATCTCCTCGCCGTAGACGTTGGCCTTCGTGCCGAATCCGCCGCCGACGTCGGGTACCGATACCTTGATGTCGTCGCGGGCCCAGCCCGTCACCCCGCAGATCGCGTTGCGCACCATGTGCGGGACCTGGGTGGAGGTGAGCATGTCCACACGCTGCAATCGGGCATCGAATTGGGCTGCCACACCTCGACATTCCAGCGGCACCGCGCCATGACGGCTCATCTGGTAGGTCGCCTCGACGATGTGATGGGCCCGGCTGAAGGCCTCGTCGGGATTCCCGAAGGCGTAGTGCATTCGGGCCGCCTCGTTGTCGGTGAGGTGATCGAAGAGCACCGGTGCCCCCGGTTCCAGCGCGGCCACCGCGTCGGTGAGCACAGGCAGCGGTTCATAGTCGATCTCTACGTGCTCGGCGGCGTCCTCGGCCCGGTAGCGGTCATCGGCCACCACGACCCCGATCGGGTGACCGACATAGTGCACGCGGTCGGTGGCCAGAATCGGCAGGCGCTGCTCGGCCAGCACACAGGATGTCGCCGCGCTGAACGCCGGATCCGGTGTGGTCAATCCGGTGATCGGGGTGTCCGCCAGCCCCAGATCGGCAGCGAGGAAGACGCCCAGCACCCCCGGCATCGCCGCAGCCCGCGACGTGTCTATCCGGGTGATCCGGGCGTGCGCATGGCTGGAGCGGACGAACACGATGTGGTGCGCACCGGCGGCATGGTCGGCGAGGAACCGGCCCCGCCCGCGCAGCATCCGGTCATCCTCGCGGCGCGGAACCGACGTGCCGATGTAGTGCCCGGCGCCCGCTTCCGCACTCAATGGAGCCGCTTTTCCCACTGCCACAGCGCGATCGAGATGCCGAACGAGATCGTGATGAGCAGCATGATGGTGGCCACCATCGACGGGTATTCGCCGTGGCTGTAGGACTGCAACACGACCCGGCCCAATCCGCGGCGGGTGGCGAAGAACTCCGAGAGCACCACGCCGACGACGGACAGGCTCACCGCGAGCCGGATACCGGTCAGCAGCGGACGGCGAATGGCGGGAAAGATGATGTGCGCCAGGGTTTGCCAGGCATTCGCCCGCACCGACTTGGCGAGCTTCCAGTAGACCCGCGGGATCTCCTGGACACCGGTCGAGACGTTGATCAGAACCGGGAACAGGGCGAACAGCACACCCATGACCACCTTGGATCCCGACAGGCTGAAGATGGGCAGCAGCACCGGGTAGAGGACGATCTTCGGGATGCCGTTGAGGATGATGATCGTCGGTTCGAGGACCGTCCGCAGCAGTGCCGACAAGCCGAGCAGCAGGCCGATGCCGCCGCCCACCGCGGTGCCGATCACGAACGCCATCAGCACCGACTGGGCCGTCACCCGCAGATCGAACAGGTAGGCGGGGTCGGTGAGATTGGCGAACAACACGGCCACGGTGTTGGCCGGCGACGGGATGACGAAGGTGACACCCGACATCACCTGCCACACGGCAAGGATCACGAACCCCAGCATCACCGCGCCGAACGCCTGGCTGGTCACGATCGCGCGGGCCTGGAACCTACTGGGCGGCCTCAGCGGCCCGGTGGCCGAATGCCGGCCGGCGACGGTGGTCATCACAGATTCCTTCCGCGCAGCAGTGCCCGTTCCACCAGAGCCAGCAGGATGGTGAGGATGCCGGACAGCACGAGAACCATCACGATGTAGGCGAACATCAGTTCGTTGTCGAAGATTTCGTACAGGTAGCGGATGCGGTACCCCAATCCCGCCTGGGCCGTGGTGAATTCCATGGCGATGGTCCCGATCAGTGCGTACACCACGGCAAGCCGCAGGCCGGCGACGATGAACGGTCCGGCCGCCGGGATGGCAATGGCGAAAAGCGTCTGCCGCGGTGAGGCTTTCAGCGAGCGAGCCAGCTTCATGTAGACGGGCGGCATGGTGTTGAGGCCGACCGCGGTGTTGAGCGCCATAGGAATGGCCGCCATGATGGTCGCCAGGATGATCACCGACATGGCGTTGATGCCGACCAGCACGATCATCACCGGGTAGAACAAGACCAGCGGGACGGCATAGAACGACACCAGATACGGTTCGAAGATCCGGCCGATCAGCGGAATCTTCCAGAACACCAGGCCGGCAGCGAATCCCAGCAGCCCGCCGAACACGATCGCCAGCGCCACCTCGAATCCGGTGCGGCCGGCGTCATTCCAGAATTGTGGCTCGGTCAGCAGGGTGCCCAGTTCGGCGACGATGACCGACGGGGCCGGCAGGATGCCGGCGCCCCACCAGCCGGCGCGTACACCGATTTCACAGAAGGCGATGAACACCGCGAACAGGCCGATCGTCGACAGCACACTGACCGTGAGCTTGCCCGGACGCCACCCCGGTGAGCCGGTCTGCGGGTCCTGCTGCGGCCCGTGCAGGGTTTCCGAGGGCAGGTCGTCGGCCGCCACATAGGAGGTGGTCACTTCGACGCCTTCTCCTTGGTGTCCTGCTGCTGGAACCCGCGCATCGACTCCGCCTGCAGGGAGCCCCAGACGCGGTTGTGCAATTCGTTGAACCGCGGGGTGGAGACGACACTGGCGTCACGCTCGTCGGGCAGGTCTATATCGACGACATCGATGATGGTTCCGGGCCGGTAGGACATCACCCACACCTGCTGGGACAGCAGAATGGCCTCGGAGATGTCGTGGGTGACGAACATGATGGTCTGATGCGTGCGGGCCCAGATCTGGCGGACCTCGGCACCGAGGAACAAGCGCGTCTGCTGGTCAAGGGCAGCGAACGGCTCATCCATCAGCACCACTTCGGGCTGGACCGCGAGTGTGCGCGCCAACGCGACGCGCTGGCGCATGCCACCGGAAAGTTGAGAGGGATAGGACTTTTCGAACCCTCGTAGACCGACCAGCTCGATCGCGTCCTGCGTGCGCTTGCGCCTGGCCGCCTTGTCGATCCCGATCATCTCCATCGCGAACGCGACGTTCTCCTCGACGGTGCGCCAGGGCAACGTCGAGTCCTCCTGGAACACCACGCCGATCTTGGGGTCCGGCCCGCTGACCGGGCGCCCCGCGACAGTCACCGTCCCGCTGGTGGCCTTCTGCAATCCGGAGATCACGGCGAGCAGCGTCGATTTGCCGCAGCCACTGGGGCCGACGATCGACACGAAGCTGGTGGGCGGTATGTGCTGATCGATCTGTTTGACCGCCGTCACCTGCCCGGCCGCCGTGTCGAACACGACCGACACGTTCTCGATTTGAATTCCCTGAGTGTTCACGGTTTCCACTCTCTCTTCGGACGATCGGGCATGAACAGGTGCGGCACAGGCGGTCGAGCCCGGCTCAGAAGGTCGTCTGCGCGTCCTCCGGCAGGTACTGCTGATCCAGGGTTTCCGCCCAGTTGACCGGTTCGGAGATCTGACCGGCTTCGACCATCAGATCGGACAGATTGTTCAGGCCCTCGGTATCGACCTTCAGCGAGTAGCCCTTCGCGAGGTCGGGGTTGTCGCGGAAGGCGGCCTTCATCACCTCAGGGTCCACACCGACCAGCGGCGCCAGTTCGGTCGCGGCTTCATCCGGGCTCTCCACCACCCACTGGTTCAGCCGGTCGGCCACCTTGAAGAAGGTGCGCAGGTTCTCGGGGTTGGCTTCGGCGTACTCGGTGTTGACCGCCACCAGATCGGCGGGCAGGTCGCCCAGCAGGTCCCGGGAATTCACCAGCACCTCGGCATTGTCGGTGGCCTGCTTGTCGGCGATGAAGGGCTGCATGGCCCAGCCCGCGGTGATCTGGTCGGCCTTGGCCGCCGTCCAGTTGTCTCCCATCGGGCCGACTGCCTGTGCCTGCACTCCGGGGAGTTCACGCTGCAGGCCCTTGACGATCAGTTCTGTGGACGAGCCGGCGGAACTGAAGCCCAGGGTCGCGCCCTCCAGACTTCGTCCGGGCGGGCTGATCCAGGAGAAGTCATTGACCTGGAACCAGGGTGCGATCACCGTGAGGTTGGAGTTCGGCTGCTGGGCGGCCAACAGCACCGAGCTGTTGCCCGCGATGGCCACGTCGGCGTCGCCGCTGGTGACGACCCGCAGGGTGTTTCCACCGCCGCCGCCGGAGAACAGGTCGACGGTGAGCCCCTCCTCCTCGAACCACTTCTTGTTGATGCCGGCCTGCAGAATGGCCATGAACGGCAGGCTGTCGACACCGGTGGCCGAGATGCTCAGCGTGTTCGTGCCCGCGTCACCCTGCGGCGCCGCCCCCTCGTCCGCGCACGCACCGGCGGCCAGAACGGCGAAGACTGTGAGTGACGCAGTCACACACTTGGTTAGACGCAACATCGGAGCACCTCCATTTGGACTAACTGCATATTGGATCCAACTATAAAAGTGGGTGTGACTTGCGTCAACCGATCCCGTTAACTTGACGTAAATAACACCTCACACTGCCGCGGGACGCCAGCCGGGCCAGCTCAAGACCCGCCGCGATACCCACCATGGCGGCAGCCGCGGTGAACCTCGACCGGGAGGGCCGGGGCGGCGCCGTCGACACAGGCGCAGCGGTCGTCTGAACCTCGTCCGCGGGCGGATGCCGGACCCCGTCGGCCGCCGTCAGCGCACGCTTCAACGCGGGCGGCGCCCCGGGGACCCGACTCCCCGGCGCCGGGAATCCCGACACCGCCGCGCCGGACGCACCCTGACGGTCTGTCACTGTCCGAGACCACCGACGATATCGGCGAAGGTGCGGATGGTGGCTTCCTTGCTCTGCCCGGGGCGCACGAAGGGAACGATCGAAACCTGGTTCACCCCGAGGGACTCGATTTCCTTGAGGCGCTGTGCGCACTCATCGGGGGTGCCGGCGAGAGCGAAGAGGTCGACCAGCTCATCGGGCACCAGGTCCGCATGGGCGGCTTCGGTATTCATGTGCTCGTAGTAGTTGTAGCTGTCCCGGATCCGATCGATCGCCTTTTCCAGCGCCGGGTCCACCTTGGCCGGCAGCGGACGAATGGCGACACGCGAGACGTGCGCGCGCACCAGATCCCGGGCCTCCGTGCTGTCCTCGGCGATGGCTGTCGGCGTCCACAGCACGATGTGCAGGTCATCGAGCGTGCGACCGCTCTCCTTGGCGCCGGCCTCGATGGTCTGCAGCGCCGCTTCGATGAAATGCGGTGCGGTGCCGACCAGCACGATGACGCCATCGGCGATCCGGCCGGACATCTTCAGGATTTTCGGCGCCGACGCCGCGATGTAGATCGGGATGTTCATCGGCTCGGTGACGTAGTTGAGGTGGAAGTCGGCGCCACTGCTCGCCTCGGCCACCGACTCCCCACGGAACAACGCACGCAGGTCGGTGATCGAGCGCTCAAGCTCGGCCAGCTTCTGCGGGCGCAGCCCCATCGTCCGCAGCGACGAGTCCCCGGTGCCGATGCCCAGCGCCACCCGCCCGTCGGTGAACTCCGCCAGGGTTGCCCAGCTCGACGCCAGCACGGACGGATGCCGTGTCACCGCATTGGTCACCCCGGTGCCGAAGACGATCTTCTCGGTACCGACAGCGGCGGCGCCCATCACGGTCGACGACTCGCGCCAGATGTTCTGGGAGTCGCCGAACCAGACATTGTCATAGCCCAGCGACTCACAGAGTGTGACGTAGTCGCGCATGGCGCCCACCGATTCGGTGGGAAACAGTCCGACGCCCTTGCTCAACATGTACGACTCCCATACGGTGCGTGTTGGATAGAATATCCAATAGTAAAGCGGACGGCACCGGGTTCGACAACAGGTGCATGGGATAGGGAGCGGCGCGATGCAGCTGGTCAACGAGTTCGTCGTCGACGCACCGATCGATATCGCGTGGGCGGTGCTGACGGACATTCCCCAGGTGGCGGCGTGTATCCCGGGTGCCGAGCTGGAGAGCAGCGACGGTGACGAACACCGGGCCAACGTCACGGTGAAAGTCGGACCCGTCGGCCTCACTCTCGGCGGCACGGCACGGATCGTGAATCGCGACGACGACGCGCATCAGCTGGTGGTCCACGGAACGGCCCGCGACGGCAGTGGCAACGGCTCCGCCGAGGCCACGGTCACCATGGTCGCGCACGATCGTGGCGGCAGGTCGGCGGTCACCGTCACCACCGATCTCGAGCTCAGCGGACGCGTGGCGCAGTTCGGCAGCGGCGTGATCGCTCAGGTCAGCAACCGGATCCTCAAGCAGTTCGCGAATCGTCTCAACGAGGTCATCGCCGGCCCCGTCGAGCGGCCGGATTCACCGGTGCGCGGTGCACCGCGCACGCCGGCGCAGACCCACCTCCCCCGCGCAGACGAGCGCCTGGTGCTCGCGGTCACCGCGCTCGCCGGTGTCGCCCTGGGCCTCGCCATCGGACGGACCGTGCGCGCACTGCGGTAGCTCACGGCTGGGCGGCCGCGTCCTTCACATCGTCGCCGAGCGCCTTGGTCAAGTTGTCGATCGCGTGGGAGCGATGCTCGTAGTTCAGGGCGATGACCCGCTCCACATCGCGGTCGGCGATCGCATCGGTCAGCAGGATGTGTTCGGTGTTCACCTTGGGCAGATTCATCAGGTGCGCGTACAGCGGCCGGTAGGCATCGGCCGTGTTGTACAGCTGGGTCACGATGCGTTTGGTGCGGGCCAGCCGGCTCTTCTCGAAGGTCAGGAAGTGGAACTGGCGGTTCGCCAGGCCGACGGCGACCAGGTCGCCGGTCGCGACACCGTCGTCCATCTCGGCCATCCGCAGCCGCATCTGGTCGACGATCTCGTCGGTGACGTGCGGCATTGCGTCGCGGATCAGCATTTCTTCCAAGGTGGCGCGCAGCTGGAAGATCTCCCGCAGCTCTTCGAGCCCGAGTTCGGTGACCCGGTAGCCACTGTGCGGTACGTAGGTGACGTACTCCTCGGCCTCCAGGGTCTTCAGCGCCTCACGAATCGGAATTCGCGACACCCCGTACATCTCCACGAGGCTTTCCTGCACGATCCAGCTTCCGGGTGGAAATCTGCCGCTGCTGATATCGCGACGAATCGCCTCGGCGACGGCCTGATTCGCGGTCTTCGGGCGCACGAACTCCGAGCGTGCACTCGCGCTCGCGCCGACAGCCGCAACCCGGGGGCTGCGCTTTGTGGCTCGCGGTGGCATCGGCCCCTCCTCTCAAGTATTGGATACTCTATGCGAAATTGCGGCGCTGGCCAGCACCTGAGCCGTGTCAGCCACCGATCGTGGCGCCTGTGGTCACGGTAGGTCGGATTCGACACGCGAGCACGATTTCACCGGCGCGCGGGGCGCCGAGCAGCGCCGGTGAGCGGCCATTCGCTCTCAGCGTGACCCGCGGCCCCACCCGCGCCGCCGTCGGTGGGTACCGTTGACGCTATGTCTGACCTGCCCTTCGGCTTCTCTCACGGAGACGACCCGGATCCTGACAAGCGCAAGAAAGATCCCTCCGGGGATCCGTTCGGGCTGGGCGGTGAAGGTTTCGACATGTCCGACCTCGGCCAGATCTTCACCCGGCTGGGCGAGATGTTCAGCGGTACAGGCACTATGGCCGCCGGCGGCCAGCAGGCCGGACCGGTCAACTACGACCTGGCCCGCCAGCTGGCAACCAGTTCGATCGGTTTCGTGGCGCCGATACCCGAATCCACCACGTCCGCGATCACCGACGCGGTGCGGCTGGCCGAGACCTGGCTCGACGGGGCCACTGCGCTGCCGGCCGGCACCACCCGCACCGTGGCCTGGACGCCGACGGAGTGGCTGGACAACACCCTGGACACCTGGAAGCGGTTGTGCGACCCGGTGGCCGAGCAGATCTCCACGGTGTGGGCCTCGGCCCTGCCCCAGGAGGCCCAGGCGATGGCCGGACCGCTGCTGGCGATGATGTCCCAGATGGGCGGGATGGCCTTCGGCAGCCAGCTGGGCCAGGCGCTGGGCAAGTTGTCCAAGGAGGTGCTGACCTCCACCGACATCGGATTGCCGCTGGGCCCCAAGGGTGTTGCCGCGCTGATGCCCGAGGCGGTGGACGCCCTGACCGAGGGTCTGGAGCAGCCACGCAGCGAGGTCCTGACCTTCCTGGCCGCCCGCGAGGCCGCCCATCACCGGCTGTTCAGCCACGTGCCGTGGTTGTCCAGCCAGCTGCTCAGCGCGGTCGAGGCGTTCGCCAAGGGCATGAAGATCGACATGAGCGGTATCGAGGACATGGCCCAGGGCTTCAACCCGGCGTCGCTGGCCGACCCGGCCGCCATGGAACAGCTGCTCAGTCAGGGCATGTTCGAACCCAAGGCGACACCGGAGCAGACCGCCGCGCTGGAGCGGCTGGAGACCCTGCTGGCGCTCATCGAGGGCTGGGTGCAGACCGTCGTCATCGCCGCGCTCGGGGACCGCTTGCCCGGCACCGAGGCGCTCAGCGAGACGCTGCGCCGCCGCCGCGGCACCGGCGGGCCCGCCGAGCAGACGTTCGCGACCCTGGTCGGGCTGGAACTGCGCCCCCGCAAGATGCGCGAGGCCGCCGCGCTGTGGGAGAAGTTGACCGAGGCCGTCGGCTCCGATGCCCGCGACGCGGTCTGGCAACACCCCGACCTGCTGCCCGGCGCCGCCGATCTCGACGAGCCGGCCGCCTTCATCGACCGCGCCATCGGCGGCGACACCAGCGGCATCGATCAGCTGCTCGAAGACCTGGAGCGCAACGAGCGCCCCGACGGCCCTGTGGATAACTGACGCGGCGATCGGGCCCGTCGTGACACCGTCAGGTGATGCGGCGTTACGCACTCAACCCGGCGATGCCGGTCTTGTTGCGGCCCGATGGAACCGTGCAGGTCGGCTGGGATCCGCGTCGCGCCGTGCTGGTGCACCCGCCCGCCGGATCGACCGGTCCGGCGCTGGCCGCCTTGCTGCGTTCCATGCAGGATCCCGCCACCGTCGATGAATTGACCACGCGCGCTGCGGACTTCGGGTTGCCACCGGCTACCGTGCCGGACCTGTTGGAGGCGCTGGTCGCCGACGGTGTGGTGACCCGGACCCGTGCCTCGCTGCGATCGGTCTCGGTGCGGGTGCACGGCCGAGGCCCGCTGTCGGACCTACTGTCCGGGGCGCTGAGCTGCTCGGGCACCCGGGTGACGCGCAGCAGCCGCAGGCACGCGGTGGTGACCACCGACCGCGCCGATCTCGTGGTGCTGGCCGATGCGCTGGTCACCGATCCGCGGGTGCTGCGCGATCTGCACACCGCCCGGGTGCCGCATCTCCCGGTCCGGGTGCGCGACGGCACCGGCCTGGTCGGGCCGCTGGTGATACCCGGCCTGACCTCGTGTCTGGCCTGCGCCGATCTGCACCGCAGCGACCGCGACGCGGCCTGGCCGGCCCTGGCCGCGCAGCTACGCCACACCGTCACCACCGCCGACCGGGCCACCGTGCTGGGTACCGCTGCGCTGGCGCTGACCCAGGTCGATCTGGTGATCCGGGCCATTCGTGAGGATCTCGACTCGCGGGCCGCTTCGCACACGCCTATCACGCTGGACACCACCGTCGAATTCGACGTCGGCACCGGTTCGGTGGTGACACGACGCTGGTCGCGGCACCCCGCCTGCGGTTGCTGACATCGCTTGTTGCCAGTTCGTTGCGGCATATTCAGGCCGGTCGTGGATGATGGTTAGGTGTCCGAAATCAAACGAGGCAGCGTCGCGCGAAACGCGAAGCTCGCCAGCCTTCCCGTCGGCTTTGCCGGACGGGCCGCACTCGGGTTCGGCAAGCGGCTGGCCGGCAAATCCAGGGACGAAGTCACCGCTGAGCTGATGGACAAGGCTGCCCAGCAGCTGTTCACGGTGCTCGGTGAACTCAAGGGCGGCGCGATGAAGGTCGGGCAGGCCCTTTCGGTGATGGAAGCCGCGATCCCCGAGCAGTACGGCAAGCCCTACCGCGAGGCGCTGACCAAGCTGCAGCGCGAAGCCCCGCCGCTGCCCGCGGCCAAGGTGCACCGCGTGCTCGATGGGCAGCTCGGCACCAAATGGCGCGAACGGTTCCAGTCCTTCGACGACAAGCCGATCGCCTCGGCCAGCATCGGTCAGGTGCACAAGGCGATCTGGTTGGACGGTCGCGAGGTCGCGGTCAAGATCCAGTACCCGGGCGCCGATGAGGCACTGCGCGCCGACCTGAAGACCATCCAGCGGCTGACCAGTGTTTTCAAGCAGCTCGCCCCGGGCGCCGATATCGAAAGCGTCGTCGCCGAACTCATCGAGCGCACCGAGATGGAATTGGACTACCGGCTCGAAGCCGACAACCAGCGGGCCTTCGCCAAGGCCTACGCCGACGACCCGCATTTCGTGGTGCCCGCGGTGATCGCGAGTGCCCCTAAGGTCGTCATCGCCGAATGGATCGAAGGCGTGCCGATGTCGGTCATCATCCGGGAGGGCACCCCCGAGCAGCGCGATGTGATGGGCACCCGCCTCACCGAGCTGACCTTCGGCGCCCCCAAACGCCTGGAGATGATGCACGGCGACGCCCATCCCGGAAACTTCATGCTGATGCCCGACGGGCGGATGGGTGTCATCGACTTCGGTGCTGTCGCACCGCTTCCCGGCGGATTCCCGGCGTCGCTGGGTAACTGCATCCGGCTGGCCCGGGCCAAGAACTACGTCGAGTTGTTGCCCGCGATGGAGGCCGCCGGATTCATCCAGAAGGGCGAGCAGGTGTCGGCTCAGGAGATCGACGACATGCTGCGCCAATACGTCGAACCCGTGGAGACCGAGGTCTTCCACTACACGCGGCGCTGGATTCAGCGGATGGCCGCCGGCCAGATGGACAACTCGGTGGCGCACATCAAGATGGCGCGTCAACTCGATCTGCCGGCCAACCTGGCCATCCCGCTGCGCGTCATCGCGTCGACCATCGCGATCTGCTGCCAGCTGGATGCCCATGTCCCGGTGAGAGCCATTGCCACCGAACTGGTTCCGGGTTTCATCGAAGCCGCCTAGCGTTCGGGGCCGACCGGGCAGCCCAGCACGAAGCTAGGCCGCCCGGCCCTCCCGAGCATCCTTGCGCGGGCGTCCGCGCGGCCGCTTGCGCGCCACGATGGTTCCACGTTCGATGATCTCGCCGCCCCAGACTCCCCACGGCTCCTGACGTTCCAGCGCCTCGTTGAGGCACAGGCTCCGGATCGGGCAGTCAGCGCACAGCGCCTTGGCCCGCTCCAGCTCGGTCGGGCTTTCGGCGAACCACAGGTCGGGATCGGCCTCGTGGCACGGCACCGCGGGCAGTGTTCGCTCAGGGCATGCCTGGACGGACATGTCTTTCCCTACTTCCTGGTCGTTTCTTCGGTGTCGGTGTACTTGACCGGACCGGGCGACCAGGGCGTTCGGGTGTTCCGAAAACAATGGCCACGGATCCGGTTGCGCGGGTCCGTGGCCTTTTCGGCGGTTCTGGGGCTTACCTAGGTGGTGCCCCACTTCACGGACTCGGCGGTCGTTTCGGCGGTGCGGCGCTTATGCTGCGGCGCGGCGGCAGCGGGCGCCCATCCAGCTCGATGCACGGCGGGAATGCCGACGACGGCGCGGGCGGACAGCGGCATACCGCTGACGTTTACGCGCTGCTGCATGGTGAAAATCGTCATGATGCCGAATCCCTCCTCTCGCCAGACAAAAAAGTAGTCCCCGAAGAACGTGTGATCTTGAGGCTAGAGCCTAACAGCCCGAACGCACAAGCGATTTTCTGACCAGCGGGTTTGGCAGAATATGGAGGAAACGTGGCCGAGGCGGCCCGTCTTCAGGACCGGGCCTTCACCAGCGACAGCACATCGGGGCCGTACTGCTCCAGCTTGCGGGCACCGATACCGGGAATCGCCACCAGTGCGGCGGCATCGGCGGGCAGCGTCTCGGCGATGGCGATCAGCGTGTTGTCGGTGAACACCACGAACGCCGGCACCTTCATCTCCTGGGAGACGCGCAGCCGCCAGTCCTTGAGCTCGGCCAACAGTTCGACGTCGATATCGGACGGGCAGCTCTCGCAGCGGCGCAGCATGATCGCGGTCGGGCTGTTCAGCGCCCCGTTGCAGACCCGACAGCGCGGCGTTGCGCCCTTGGCGCGCTTCGGGCGCGCGGGCGCCGCGTCGGCCGGGGACTGCGGGGCGACCCCGTTGAGGAACCGCGACGGGCGCCGGCCCTGCCGTCCGCCGGGGGTGCGGGCCAGCGCCCAACTGAGCGCCAGATGCACCCGCGCCCGGGTGACGCCGACATAGAGCAGCCGGCGTTCCTCCTCGACCGCCTCGCTGTCGGGTCCGTGGGACAGCGCATGCGAGATCGGCAGGGTGCCGTCGGCCAGCCCCACCAGGAACACCGCGTCCCACTCCAGACCCTTCGCCGCGTGCAGCGAGGCCAGCGTGACGCCCTGCACGACCGGTGGGTGCCGAGAGTCGGCCCGCTGACGCAGTTCGGTGAGCAGCGTCGGCAGATCCAGCGAAGGCCGTTGCGCCACTTCGTCATCCACCAGTTCGGCGAGCGCGGTCAGCGCCTCCCAGCGTTCCCGGGCCTGGGTGCCCGCGGGCGGTTCGGCCGTCAGGCCCAGCGGCTCCAACAGCGAGCGGACCAGGCCGGGCAGATCATCGCCGTACTCGCTGTTGACGTTGCGCTGCAACGCGATCAGCGCCTGCCGGATCTCCTGCCTGCTGAAGAAGCCTTCACCGCCGCGTACCTGGAAGGCGATACCGGCCTCGGTGAGCGCCTCTTCGTACACCTCGGACTGGGCGTTGATGCGGTACAGCACCGCGATTTCGGCTGCGGGAGTACCGGACTCGATGAGCTTCTTGATCTTCTTCGCGACACCGGCCGCCTCGGCCACCTCGTCGGGATGCTCGGCGAAGGACGGCTTGGGGCCCGGGTCACGCTGGCCGATCAGGTGCAGCTTGCTGCCGGCCATCCGGCCGCGCGCGGCGGCGATGACCCGGTTGGCCAGCGACACCACCTCCGGGGTGGACCGGTAGTCGCGTTCCAGGCGCACGACGGTGGCCTCGGGGAAGCGCCGGGAGAAGTCCAGCAGGAACTTCGGGGTGGCCCCGGTGAACGAGTAGATGGTCTGGTTGGCGTCCCCGACCACCGTCAGGTCGTCACGCTCACCGAGCCAGGCGTCGAGCACCCGCTGCTGCAGCGGGGTGACGTCCTGGTATTCGTCGACGACGAAGCAGCGGTAGCGGTCCCGGAACTCACTCGCGACCGCCGCGTCGTTCTCGATCGCGGCCGCGGTGTGCAGCAGCAGGTCGTCGAAGTCCAGCAGGGCGGTGCCGTCGCGGTGCGTTTTGAGTCGCTCGTAGTTGTTGTAGACCTTGGCCACGGTGCCCGCGTCCATCGGGACGTCGCGGCGGGTCTTGGCGACCGCGGCGGTGTACTGCTCGGGCGTGATCAGCGAGGCCTTGGCCCATTCGATCTCGCCGGCGAGGTCGCGTACGTCATCGGTACTGGCCTTCACCGCCGCCTTGTTCGCGGCCTGCGCCACCACCGAGAACTTGCTGTCGAGCAGTTGCCAGCCGGTGTCGCCGACCACCCGCGGCCAGAAATACTGCAGCTGACGCCGGGCCGCGGCGTGGAAGGTGACGGCCTGGACGGCGGCCGTCGGCACCCCGGACTGCTCACCGAGGGCCCGCAGCCGACTGCGCATCTCGCCGGCCGCGCGGGCGGTGAACGTCACCGCCAGCACCTGGCCGGGCGCAACGTGCCCGCCCACCACCAGGTGGGCGATGCGGCGGGTGATGGTGCGGGTCTTGCCGGTGCCGGCGCCGGCCAGCACACAGACCGGACCCCGCGGTGCGAGCACGGCCTCGCGCTGTTCGTCGTCGAGGTCGCCGAGGAGACTGTCGACGGACGGCATGCCGTCCATCATGGCAGGAGGCTCCGACATCAGCAGCGCCCGTGTCCCCGCATAGGCTGGCGGGGAAATACGCACCGACGTCGATAGGTTAGTTCTGACATGGCCCCCACCTCTGAAGCCCAGCTGACCATGTACACCACGTCCTGGTGCGGCTTCTGCAACCGGCTCAAGACGGCGCTGAAGGCCGAGGGCATCGCCTGGGACGAAATCGACATCGAGGCCGATCCGTCCGCCGCCGAATTCGTCGGGTCGGTGAACAACGGCAACCATGTGGTGCCGACGGTGAAGTTCGCGGACGGGTCCACGTTGACCAACCCGAACGTCAAGCAGGTCAAGGCCAAGTTGAACTGACCGCCACCCAGGGCGGTGCCGCTCTGGCCGTGCCAGGGCTACGCGGTGATGCCGTAGGCCTTGACCTTCCGATACAGACTCGACCTCGACATCCCCAGATGCGCCGCCGCCGCGACCCGATTGCCGCCGGTGTCGCGCAGTGCCGTCACGATGGCGTCGCGTTCTGCGGATTCCAGGGGGGTCAACGCGTGCCGGGACGCGGTCTGACAGTAGCCGGGCAGATCGGACTCCTGGATCTCGCCGACCGGTCTGCGCCGCACCGCATGCACCAGCGCCTCACGCAGCTGAGTAATGTTGCGCGGCCACGAGTATCGCGCGATCAGACGTTGTGCCTCCGGGCTGACGCGCACCTTGCGGGCGGGCGTGATCCCACGCAGCAACGCCGCGGTGAGCGCCGCCAGATCGTCGGTGCGGCAACGCAGCGGCGGAATCGCTATCGAAACCTCGAAATGATGCAGCAGCTGACGAAACGGAAGATCGGCGGTTGACGCCAAATCGGAGCCGGTGGCAACCACCCAGGCCGGCCCTTCCATCGCCGCCACTGCCGAGAAATACGACTCAAGCCGCTCGACGCCGTCGGTACTGCCCTGGTCGATGTCACGAATGATGTGCAGCGTCGGTTCGGCGGGATCACCGAGCAGTGAGCCGAGGTCGGAGGCCGGACCCTCGACGCCGAGCTGGGTGGCGTCCACCGAGATGGCCCGCCCGCTCGGATACACCGCATGGAACAACTCGGCGACCAGGGTGAACTTCCCCGATCCCGGTTCACCGACGACCAACGCGGGCAGGCCCTGTTCGAGGGCCTGACACAGATCCGTGCACGCACGTACCCAGGCCGGCGAACTGCCCCCCGCCATGGAGTCACGCGAGCGCGACAGACCGCCGACGATCTGCGATGTCTGCGGCGTGGCGACGGCGACCTGAGGCAACTGCTGCTCGCTGAAATCATCGGGCGACCCGGGCTGACGCACGGCCACGACATCGGCGATCACCACCATGCCCGCCACCTCCGCCCCGGCCAGGATCCGGGTTCCCCGAATCCGGACCAGGCGCTCTCCGGGCAAGGTGATGGTGTCGCTGACTCTGTCCTTGCCCGCCATCAGGAACATCGCGTGCTCACGGACGACGCGTTGTTCGTCGGCGTCGAACATCTGCTGAGCGGCCGAATTGGCCACGAAGACCGAATCCCCGAAGGCGAACACCGCCTGCCGCGCGGCTCGCGCCGTGACCTTGAGATAGGTGTCGAAGATGGCCCGTTGCGCCTGCCCCCGGTCGAGCAGCAGATTGCGCCCGATGTCCTTGGCCGCGCTCTTGACCAGGGTGTGCATCAGCGGGCTCCACGTCGATGACAGCGTCGAGATGTCGAGCACTCCCTCCAGACGGCCCGTCACCGGGTCGATGACCGGAGCGCCCGTACAGGCGAACAGGTGCAGGTTCTCGCTGAAATGCTCGGGGCCCACCACACTGACCGGCTGACCCGCCTCGAATACCGTGCCGATGCCGTTGGTGCCCATCGTCGACTCGGCATAGCTGAATCCGGGGGCCAGATGCACCCGGTCCAGCAGCCTGGCCACGGCGGTCGAACTGTCGATGCGCTCCACCACCCGGGCCTTCTTGTCGGTCAGCGCAATCACCAGCGGCATATCGGCGGTATCGATCTCCAGCTGTTGCAGCACCGGTCGCGCGCAGCGGACCAACAGCGAGGCCGTGTCGATCTCATCGGTGAATTGCACGTCCGGATGCGAGACGTCCACCCCGGCCGCCTGGCTGCGCTCCCACGATGCGGCGAGCACGTCGGAGACGCCGGCGGCGCCGCTGCCGCCGTATTCCAGGAAGTCCGCCCGTGCGGCAGCAACCCGCAGTAACCGCGTATCGCTGTTGGGCATGGGCCACCTCCTGACTGGTCATCACCCAGTGTGAACGAGACACACATCACCACCAAGTCTTCCGATGTCCGATATTGGGACACCTCGCCCCGTGAGACACAGTTCACGCTTGGACGAGCGATGTGGCGCACAGCACAGATGCCGCACGCTCCACGCATTCATATATGCGAATCCCACGAACGGAGTGCCATGGGAACCCTCATCAACATCGACAACGGTGGAACGCTGACCGACATCTGCGTCTGGGACGGCGGTGCGTTCACCTTCACCAAGACCCTGACAACCCCACATGACCTGTCGGAATGCCTGTTCAGCGGTATCGAGAAGGCGTCGACCGCCCTCTACGGCGAGGCCGACACCACCCGGCTGCTGCACGCCACCGAACACATCCGCTATTCCACCACCCAGGGCACGAACGCCCTGGTGCAGCGGCGCGGACCGATGATCGGCATCCTCACCACGCTGAACACCCTCGACACCCGGATGCAGAACACCGCCGCCGAGGAGAAGCTGTTCACCGGGTTGGTTGCCGATCGCTTCCTGACGATCGACCCCGAGGCCGCGGACTTCGAGTTCGACGCCGTCCAGAAGGTGAACCGGCTCACCACCCTCGGGGCGGCCCGCGTCGTCATCGCTGCGGGCAGTGCGGACGAGGAACGACAACTGCGGCACATTCTGCTGCGCAAGTTCCCCCGCCACCTGCTAGGTTCGGTGCCGCTGCTGTACAGCTGGGAACTGGCCGGCGACCGCGACGACGGACGCCGCGTGTGGTCGTGCGTCGTCAACGCTTTCCTGCACCCGACGATGGAGCGGTTCCTCTACGGGGCCGAACGGCGCCTGCAGGACTACAAGGTGGTCAATCCGCTGCTGGTCTACCGCAACGACGGCGCCTCCTCCCGGGTGGCGAAATCGATTGCCCTCAAGACATATTCGTCCGGACCTCGCGGCGGCCTGGAGGGCACGGCGGCGCTGGCGAAGGTGTACGGACTGTCGCACGCACTGATGATGGACATCGGGGGCACGACGACCGACGTCGGCGTCGTGGAAAACGGATCGGTGGCGGTGTCGGACCGGGGCGCCATCGAAGGTGTGCAGATCTCCTATCCGATGAGTGATGTGGCCTCGGCGGGTGTCGGCGGTTCCTCGGTCATCCAGCTCGTCGACGGCAGCATCACCGTGGGCCCGCAGTCCGTCGGTGCCGCACCAGGGCCGGCCTGCTTCGGATTCGGCGGCAAACAAGCCACGATCACCGACGTCAACCTGCTGCTGGGGGTCCTCGACGCCGACACCTACCTCGACGGCACCTTCACCCTGGACGCATCCAGATCCCGTGCGGTGATCGCCGAAACGATCGCGGACCCGCTCGGAATCTCGCTGGAGGAAGCCCTGATCCGGATGGAGCACGCGTACTTCCAGGCGTTGTCGGCATCGTTCGGGCACCTGGTCAGTGACGGCACCACGCTGCTGGCATTCGGCGGGGCCGGACCGATGAGCGCCACCGGCGCAGCCAGGCTGGCCGGTGTCAAGAAGGTGCTCGTCCCACGCACCGCAGCGGTGTTCTCCGCCTTCGGAATCTCGTTCTCCGACATCGGCAAGACCTACGAGGTGCTGATCGACGAGCCCAGCGCCGACGCCGCCCGCGCGACGCACGCCGAGCTGCTGGCCCGCGCGGAACGGGACATGTTCCAGGAAGGGTATGCGCTGGCCGACTGCCACACAACCTGGCAGCTGCTGGTCGAGAACCCCGATGACGCAACGGTGTCACAGCTGCCGTATGAGCCCGGTGACGAGGTCGACTATCCCGGCGCCGTGGTATCGCTGCAGTTGAATGCCGCTGCGCCCCTACCTCACCCGAACCTCGAGACGGATGTCGCGATTCGGCCGGTGGCCGCCCCGGCACAGGGAACGCGCGCGGTTCGTTCGACCGCCGACCGGATCGATGACGTCGCCGTGCATGTCCTCGATGAACTCTCACCCGGACATACCGGCGAGGGGCCGGCCATCATCGAGGGCCCGTTCTTCACCGCTCGAATCTTGCCGGACTGGTCATTCCGGGTCACGGCGGCCGGCGACCTGATGCTCACCGACAACCACTGATCCACACCCGCACTCAGAAAGGAGGACTCTCATGCGAGTCCCCATGACCGAATACCTCGTGATCGACCTCGACTCCGAACGGTGGGTGTGCCGGGTGTGCGCCCACGACATGGGCTCGGCGCACGAGAACTACAAGCCGGGAACGCTGGTGTACGACCGGGATCCCCGCGAGATCCACCAGCCGATCATCGACCCCGACCGCTACGAGTACACCTTCAGCCCCGACCCCACGTACTGCCGGATCCTGGAGTACTACTGCCCCGGCTGCGCGACCCAGATCGAATGCGAGTACCTCCCCCCGGGGCACCCGCCGGCCGTCGACATCCTCGTCGACATCCCGGCGCTGCGAAAGCAATGGGAACAACGCGGCATCGATGCCGAAGCGGCGCACAACTACGGCCCCGGCGAGGACGCCCAGAAGTACACCGCAGCACTCAAGGCCGCCGGCCACACCCACTGACCCGAGAATCAGGAGATCCACTGGCATGAAGCGAATATCGGTCGACATCGGTGGCACGTTCACCGACTGCTTCTTCGTCTGGGACGACATCTATGTCGACGCCAAGGCGCTCACCACCCATCACAACCTGGCCATCGGGTTCAACGAGGCCCTCG
The DNA here is from genome assembly GCA_034520035.1 of Mycobacterium sp. Lineage (GTDB taxonomy): Bacteria > Actinomycetota > Actinomycetes > Mycobacteriales > Mycobacteriaceae > Mycobacterium. The sequence continues at coordinate 70,137 of JAXHOA010000127.1, forward strand.
ACCTGGCGTGCAAACGCGCCGGGCTGGACCGCTCGACCGTGCTCTCCGAGGTCGATTCGGTGCGATACGCAACCACCCTCGGCACCAATGCACTCATCGAGCGCAACGGTCCGAAGGTCGCCGCGATCGTCACCCACGGCTTCGAGGACACCATCCCGCTGTCGCGCGGCCGGGGCTACGGTGAGGGTCTGGACTACGCGATGCAGCAGAACCTGCCCGCTGCGGAACGCCCGGAACCCCTGGTGCCGCGCCAGCTGATCCGATCGGTCAGGGAGCGGATCAACTCCGCAGGCAAGGTGGTCGCGCGGCTGGATCCCGAGGATGTCCGCACCGTGGTCCGCGAACTCGTCGACGCCGGCGCCGAGGCCATCGTGGTGTCGTTGGTCAACGCCACCGAGAACCCCGAACACGAACTCGCGATCCAGGAGATCATTCTCGACGAGTTCCCGCCGCACGAACTCGGTGCCATCCCGATGCTGCTCGGCCACCAGGTGTCGGGACGCAAGGGCGAATACGTCCGTGCCACGTCGACGATCATCGACGGATATCTGCACGAGATCATGTTCCACGCGCTGGCCCAGCTGTCGGCCAACCTGCGCGACTTCGGTTATGACAAGCCGATGTTGGTGATCCACAACTCCGGTGGCATGGCGCAGATGAACTCCACCGACGCCCTGCAGACCATCCACTCCGGCCCCATCGCCGGGGTGGGAGCCGCCGAGCACCTCTCGAACGAGACCGGGCTCGGCCATGTCATCGCCACCGATATGGGGGGCACCTCCTTCGATATCGGCCTGGTGCCCGAGGGCGGGGTCAAACACTACGACTTCCTGCCCACCATCGACCGCTGGCTGGTGTCGGTGCCGATGGTGCACCTGGACACCCTCGGTGCCGGCGGCGGATCGATCGCGAGCTACGACCGGATCCACAACTCCGTCAAGATCGGCCCGAAATCGGCCGGCTCCAACCCGGGCCCGGCATGTTACGACCGAGGCGGATTGAAGCCGACCGTGACCGACGCCGACCTGGTGCTGGGCTACCTCGACCCAGACAACTACGCCAACGGCTACATCAAGCTCAACCGCAAGCGCTCGATGTTCGCCATCGAGGAGGAGCTCAGCGACCCGCTCGATATGGACCCGATCGAGGTCGCACGCGTCATCAAGGACGGTGTCGACGAGCAGATGGCCATCGGCATCGGCAAGGAACTGCGGGTGCGCGGCTACCTGCCGGAGGACTTCACCATGCTGGCCTACGGCGGCAACGGGCCGCTGCACGCCTGTGGGGTTGCTCGGCACGCCGGTATCAAACGTGTGCTGGCACCACCCTTCTCATCGGTGTTCTCGGCATGCGGTGCGGGCAACATGAAGCAGTTGCACTTCCACGAGCGAGGCGTGCACGTCACCATGTACAACGCCACCACTCGGGCGCTCTACGACAACTACGACGAGTTCAATGCCGTCGTCGCGGAACTCGAGGCGCGCGGCCGCGAGGACCTGGTGCGGCAGGGATTCTCCGAGCTGGACGTCCAGTACCGCCTGGAACTGGACATGCGCTACGGAAACCAGCTGCTGACCCAGGCGGTGGCACTGTCCGATATCCACCGGATCTCCGGCGTCGGAGATGTGCTGGACATCATCAAGACGTTCGGCGATGTCTACAGCCACCGTTTCGGAGCGTCATCGGCGGCACCGGAAGCCGGGATCCGTTGCAGCACCATTCGAGTGGCCTCCTATGTGGAGGGCGACGTGGTGAACTTCGAACCGCTCGAAGCCGGAGGGCGACGTAACGCGCCGGAGCCGGTCGGCCATCGCAGCGCCCACTTCATCGGTATCGACAAGCCGATCGACACCCCGGTGTTCGACGACAGTGCCGCTGGCTCAATCACGCATACGTTATCGCCGGTCCGGCAATCGTGACGACGGAAAGCACCACCTACCTCGTCGAACCGGGCTGGCGACTCGAGCCGACCGTTCAAGGTGCCGTCTGGCTCCTCAAAGACTGACGAGCAGTCGAATCAACCCCAGTTCTTTCTAAGGAGCCAAACATCATGACAATTTTGGACAACGGCAGCAGCGGACCATCCACGGACCGCGACGACGCTCAACAGCTCAGCGCACAGGAGCAGCAGTGGGTGGACAAGTTCATGGACGAGACCACCCTGTTCCTCGGCCCAGATCCGCGAGATCATGCGACACCACCAGCATTTCCGACCGATCGGATCATGAAGAGCTGGCCATCGCCGCGGGCGTGGACCGGCTACAGGTCGAACGCATCCGCAAGCGCATCGCGGGCGCCCTCGACGAGGGTTACGAGATGTGCGAGGCCCAAGGTGCCGCACCCGGCGCCAAATGGGGCGACCTCACCACCGCCATCTACACCGCCTCCGGCGATGTCTCGTATCTGTCCTGCCACGGGGTGATCGCCTTCAGTGCGATCCTGCACCACCCGATCCGGTACATCATGAAGTACTGGAAGGACGAACCCACCGTCGGGGTTCGGCCGGGAGATGGCTTCATCCACAACGATTCCCGATACGGCATGGTGCACAACACCGACCAGTCGATGATCATGCCGATCATGCGCGACGGCGAGATCATCGCCTGGGTGGCGGCCACCATCCACGAGGGTGAAAACGGCGCGTGCGAGCCGGGTGGCATGCCCTCGGGTTCGGAGACTCCGTTCGACGACGGGCTGCGGATGAGCCCGTTCAAGATCGTCGAGCGCGGCGAGTTGCGCCGAGATCTGCTGACCTTCCTGCAGCATTCGGTGCGCGACCCCAAACTGCAACTCGCCGACCTCAAGGTGAAGATCACCGCGGTGCGCAAGATCATGGAACGCATCGACGCCGTGATCGACGAGGTCGGTGTCGACACCTTCGTGGGCGCCCTGCGCACCACGGTCGAGGATGTCGACGTCGAAGTCCGCCGCAGGATCAGCGAACTACCCGACGGCACGGTCCCGCTTCGACCAGTTCATGGACTGCACTCTCAAGGAGAACATCTTGATCAAGTTCGCCTGCACGATCACCATCAAAGGCGACCGGATGATCGTCGATCTCACCGGCACTGGCCCCGAGATCCTCAACAGGGCCATCAATTCGCCACTCGGGTCGACCAAGTCGTTCATGACCCAAGCAATTCTGTCGTACTGGTGGCCGGATCTGCCGCGCAGCACCGGCGCGCTCTCGCCCATCGAGGTCATCTCGGAGGAGCACACCTGGGCCGACGCTGGATACGACGCGCCCGTCGGTCAATCCTTGCAGGCTTCGTTCCGTGGTTTCTCGGCCCTGCAAACCGCGTATGCCAAGCTGCAATTCTCCGCACCCACCAAGTACTCGAACGTCATCGCCCCCTGGTTCAACCAGATCAACAACTTCCTGTGGGGCGGAACCACCCAGCACAGCGAGCAAGTGGGCAACCTGTGTGCGGACTTGAACGGAATGGGCGGAGGCGCGAAGGCTTTCCGGGACGGCGAAGATGGCGTCGCTCCCCTGTTCTGCGCAATGGCCGATATCGCCGAGCAGGAGGTCATGGAAGAGGAGGTACCATTCCTGCAGTTGGTCTCCAAGCGGCTGGTCAAGGACAATCAGGGCTTCGGCAAGTACCGCGGCGGAATGGGCTACGAAATGATCGTGGCCTCACGCGGCACCCCCAGCTGGGGGTTCATGACCGTGACTTCCGGATCGAAATTCTCGTCGGTCAGTGGAATGTTCGGTGGCTACGGATGCCCGACCTATCCGTTGTCGATGGTCAAGAACATCAACATCTACGACATCATCCGCAAAGATCCGTCACAGTTCGACCTGTCCATCGAACGCGTGATGAATGAACAGCCCTACGAGGGCGGCAAATATCTGACCGGCCACATGGGCCTCCAGTTCGACCTGGCCAAGGACGGCGAGCTGTACATGATCAGCCAGGGTGCCGGCGGCGGATACGGCGACCCACTGGAGCGCCGGCCGGAATCGGTGATCCACGATGCCGAACTGGGCCGAATCAGCCAGAAGGTGGCCGAGGACATCTTCGGCGTTCGCTACGATCCCGCGACGTTCCGCATCGACGCGGCCGGCACCGAGGCCGCCCGGGCCACCGCACGTAAACAGCGCCTGCAGCGGGGTAAGCCGTTCGCGGAATTCTGCGCGGAGTTCGTCACACCGGAGCCTCCGAAGGATCTGCCGTACTACGGATCCTGGGGAACCTGGACACCGGAAAAACCGGACATCACCGCGACCGTCTACTCCATCGACGGTCCCGAGCGGGTCTGCGCACCCCTGGCGGAACTCCCGATCGTGATGGTCCCGGATCGTCGCGAGGTCAAGATCGGCAAGCTCGAGGCCCGCATCGCCGAGCTCGAAGCCAAGCACGGCGAGCAGATCACCCGACTCACCTGAACCAGGTGGCGGTCCCGGATGTCCCCCGGGACCGCCACCAACCCGGAAAGGCAGTTCCATGAGCGCGAAATCGCTGGCCGTCGCCACCCCGAGCGGGCGTAGCCGAGCGCTGTTGATCGACGATGCCGATTACTCCACCGCGGTGATCCGCCAGGGTTCACCGATTCCGTGGATCGACACCACCCTGGCGACAGCACATTTCGATCAGGTCAGGGCGTTGCTCGATCCCGATGCGCTATGGGTCGACATCAGGCGATTGTTCGTCGCGCACACCGACGCCCGCCCGGACCTCGTCACAGCGATGGGTGCGCGCACCCGCGTCGGCTATCCGCTGCGCACCCTGTTGACCGATGCCGATGTGCTGGCCGCAAGCCAGGAGATGCTGGAGACGGTGGCCAAAACCGCACGGCGTCAGTTGCTCCTGCATATTCCATCGCCCGCATCCTGGCTGTCGACCGCCCACGAGATCGCGGGCAACCCCCTCTCCGAGGTGGACGCCGACCGCGCCGACAGCGCATCGATGTACATTGCCGAGTGGCTGGGACAGCTCGGTTCGCTACCGGTCGCGCTGATCCTGCTGGACGCTCGAAACTCCCCGCTCGCAGAAACATTGGCGGACTATACGGCCGTGACCAATGTGTCATCGCACTTCGACTGGACACCGGCGATGTGGAATGACGACGGAATCGACACCGCGGACGGGCATCCCAGCATCGGCCTGATCGGTGCGGAATTCTGGACGGGGGCCGCCGACGCGACCGTCCCCGACGCCGATGTGCTCGTCACCTCGATCCCGGCGTCGGCGTCACCGGAACGCGTCCTCGATCAACTCGCAAGACTCACCTGACACCGAGAATCACGACCAACAAAGGAGCCCAGATATGAAGGCGATGGTGTACCGCGGGAACGGGAAGGCCGGCTGGGAGGAGGTGCCGGACGCCGCGATCGTCGACCCGACCGACGCTGTCGTGCGGGTGGACGCGGCCACCATCTGCGGGACAGACCTGCATATTCTGCGCGGCCACGTCCCTACCGCCGACAAGGGCCGCGTGCTGGGGCACGAGGCCGTGGGTACGGTCATCGCGACCGGTTCGGGTGTGCGACGGCTATCGGTCGGTGACCGCGTGCTGGTGTCCTGCGTCAGCGCCTGCGGCAGTTGCCGCTACTGCCGGCGCACAAGCTATGGCCAATGCACCGGCGGTGGCGGCTGGATCCTCGGGCACCGGGTCGACGGAACCCAGGCCGAGTACGTTCGAGTTCCGTTCGCGGACAACTCGACACATATCGTTCCGCCCGGCGTGAGCGATGAGAAGATGATCGCGTTGGCAGATCTGCTTCCGACCGGCTACGAGGTCGGGGCACTGAACGGCCGGACCCGCCCCGGCGACACGGTGGCCGTTGTGGGTGCCGGACCGATCGGCCTGGCCGCGATCATGGCGTCACGACTGTTCAGTCCCAGTCGCATCGTGGCCATCGATCTCGCCGACACTCGACTCGACGCCGCTCGCAAGTTCGGCGCAGACGTCGTCATCAATCCCGGCCGCGAGGACCCGGAGGCGTTGGTCGCCGAATTGACCGGCGGCGCAGGCGCGGACGTGACCATGGAGGCCGTCGGGCTGGCCTCGACCTTCGAACTCGCGGTGCGGCTGGCGCGCCCCGGCGGGCACGTCGCCAATATCGGCGTGCACGGCGGACCGGCCACGCTTCACCTGGAAGACATCTGGATCAAGAACCTCACCATCACCACCGGTCTGGTCGACACGTGTTCGACCTCCACCCTGATCGACCTCGTCGCGGCCGATCGGCTCGACACATCGTCGATGATCACCCACCGCTACCACTTCGACGATTTCGAGCGCGCCTACCAGGATTTCGGCAACGCCGCCGAGACGGGCGCACTGAAGGTTCTCCTCACTCCCCCGAGCTGAGTCCGCCACCCACATTGCCGAAACTGTAACCAGTAAGCCGAAGTTCGAGTACACGCCGTCTGGTTACAGTTTCGGCGCTGGGCGGGCCGGGATACTAACCGCGCAGGCGTAGCGACAGCCGGTGCGCCTGCGCCAAGAGCATTTCGCCCAGCACAGGGCGTCGATCGGGCCGAAACCGGGTCTCGACCCCGGTGAGACTCAACGCCCACGCGGGCTGACCGTACCGGTCGAACACCGCGGCGCCGATTCCCCAGCTGCCTTCGACCAACAGCGCGGGATTGACCGCATAGCCGGTGGCCCGGGTCGACGTCATCCTTTCCCGAATCATCGTTTCGGAATGCACAGAACCCCAACTGATTTCGGGCGACATACGGGCGAAGTAGTCATCGGCCTCTCGTTCGGGGAGGTGGCTGAGGATGGCCAGGCCGGCAGATGCGACACCCAGCGGGAACCGGACACCGACGTGCAGGACGTGCGACCGCAGCGGAAAACTGCCTTCCTGGGCGTACACGCAGACCGTCTCGTCACCTCGCCGAGCCGACAGGAACGCGCTCTCCCCTGATTCCCGCGCCAGTTCCGCCACGATGTCACGCGCCTGCGGAACGATGTCGTAGCGGTTGGCCGCACTCGTCCCCAGTAGATACAGCTCCGGGCCCAGCGTCCACCGCCCCGTCTTGCGGTCACGATCGACAAGGCCCTCCTCACCCAGCGCCGTCAGTAGCCGGTGCGCGGTCGGCCGCGCCAACCCGGCGGCTCGGGCGACCTCGGTGGTGGACGCGCCATCCGGTTCGCTCGCACCCACCGCCCGCAGCAGCGCACCGGTACGGGCAATCACGCCGGGGACGTGTGCGGTCTCACTCACACGCCAAGGATAGGCGTTCACCCAGTGAACGCATAGATCTACCGTGACCACCACACGAGCAGCTTTGAAGCAATCAGTACCGATTACTTTCTCGCTGCCACATAGCAATACAGAATCTCCTACGGAAACAGAACAGTTTGACCAATGGACGGAAAATGGTGATCACATGGCCTCGAAGGTGTACTCCAGCGCCGCAGATGCCGTCGCCGATATCGGCGACGGTGCCCGGATAGCGGTCGGCGGATTCGGCCTCTGCGGCATCCCGGACGCACTCATCCAAGCCATCGCCGACGCGACGGCCACCGGTCTGGAGGTGTTCTCCAACAACTGCGGCGTCGATGACCACGGCCTGGGCATACTGCTGTCGCTGGGCCGCATCCGGCGCGTCACCGCCTCCTATGTCGGCGAGAACAAGGAGTTCGCCCGCCAGTATCTGTCCGGTGAACTGGAGGTCGAGTTGACGCCGCAGGGCACCCTCGCCGAACGGCTACGCGCGGGAGGTGCCGGCATTCCGGCGTTCTACACACCGGCCGGCGTGTCAACACCGTTGTCCGACGGTGGAATTCCGTGGCGATATGCCCCCGACGGATCAGTGCTCATCGCCTCGCCGCCGAAGGAGACCCGGGTCTTCGGGGACCGACGCTATGTGCTGGAAGAGTCCATCCGCGCCGACTTCGCACTGGTCCACGCTCGCCTCGGCGACACCGCAGGCAACCTCGTGTTCGAGAAGACGGCGATGAACTTCAATCCACTGGCCGCGATGGCGGGCAAGGTCACCATCGCCCAGGTGGAAACCCTCGTCGAGGCCGGTGAGATCGACCCCGGCTCAGTTCATCTGCCGGGTGTGTTCGTCCAGCGGGTGGTGCACACCGGGCTCCAGGACAAGCGGATCGAGAAGCGCACCGTGCGCACCGGCAAGGAGACGAGCCGATGACCACCACCCTGCCCGGCTGGTCCCGCAACCAGATGGCCGCCCGTGCGGCCGCCGAAATGGTCGACGGCCAGTACGTCAACCTCGGCATCGGCCTGCCGACCCTGATTCCCGACCACCTCGACCCCAGCGTCCGAGTCACCCTGCATTCCGAGAACGGAATCCTGGGCACCGGCCCGTACCCGATCGACGACGCGGTGGACGCTGATCTGATCAACGCGGGCAAGGAGACGGTGACCGTCAATCCCGGCGCGGCGTTCTTCGACTCGGCGACCTCGTTCGGCATGATCCGCGGCGGTCACATCGATACCGCCGTGCTGGGAGCCATGCAGGTTTCCCGGTGGGGTGATCTCGCGAACTGGATGGTGCCGGGCAAGATGGTCAAGGGCATGGGCGGCGCCATGGATCTCGTGCACGGTGCCGACCGGGTCATCGTGCTGATGGAACACACCGACCGATCCGGGCAACCCAAGATCGTCAGTTCCTGCACGCTGCCGCTGACGGGGGCCCGTGTCGTCGACCGCATCATCACCAATCTGGCCGTCCTGGATATCACCGCCCAAGGAACGCTGCTGGTCCGTGAGCTGGCGCCGGGTGTCGACTTCGCCGATCTGGTTGAGGCGACCGACGCCCCGTTGGACCTCTCGTGAGGGCGAGGACGTCGGTTCTCGTGGCCGGCGCGCGTACCCCCATCGGTCGGCTCATGGGCTCACTGGCCGATGTCAGTGCCGCCGAACTCGGTGGGATCGCCATCGCGGCCGCGCTCGCCAAAGCAGGCATCCGAGGCGAACAGGTCCAGCACGTGATCATGGGTCAGGTGCTCACCGCCGGCGCCGGGCAGATCCCAGCGCGCCAGGCCGCCGTCGCCGGCGGCATCCCCATGACAGTGCCCGCCCTGACCGTCAACAAGGTCTGCCTGTCAGGAATCGACGCAATCATCCTCGCTGACCACATGATTCGCTCGGGCGCCGCCGACGTCGTGGTCGCCGGTGGGCAGGAGTCGATGACCCAGGCGCCACATCTGCTGCCGAGATCGCGGGCCGGCTACAAGTACGGCGACGTCGCGATCACCGATCATCTTTCATACGACGGCCTGCGGGACGTCTTCACCGACGAGGCCATGGGGGCACTGACCGAAGATGCCAACGACCTCGCCCGCGTCGAGCAAGATGAGTTCGCGGCCCGCTCCCATCAACGCGCTGCCGCAGCATGGCGGGACGGCATCTTAGATGACGAAGTCGTGCCGGTGTCGCTGCCGCAACGACGTGGCGAACCGTCGTTGTTCGGCCGGGACGAAAGTGTCAGGGCGGACACCACCGCCGAGTCGCTGGCCACGCTGCGCCCGGCATTTCGGCCCGACGGCACCATCACGGCCGGCAATGCCTCACCGATCAACGACGGTGCGGCCGCCGTCGTAGTGATGAACCGGCACAGAGCCGAGGATCTCGGTCTGCACTGGATCGCCGAGATTGGCGCAGCCGGCGTGGTCGCGGGACCCGATTCCACCTTGCAACTACAGCCGGCCAACGCCATAGCTGCGGCCTGCGCGCGTGACGGCGTGGAGCCCAGCTTCCTGGACCTGATCGAGATCAACGAAGCATTTGCCGCCGTGGGCATCGCCTCGGCGGCAGCACTGGGCGTCGACCAGGCCAGGGTGAACGTCCACGGTGGCGCGATCGCCATCGGACACCCCCTGGGCATGTCGGGTACCCGCATCACCCTGCACCTGGCTCTGGAGTTGGCCCGCCGTGGAGGCGGCATCGGTGCCGCGGCGCTGTGCGGCGGGGGCGGACAAGGTACCGCCCTGATACTGCGCTCCGGCCAATAGCGGCGCGGGTCGCGCCGCTCAGTCCAGGGCCGCCCAGGATTCGATGATCTCCCGGGCGATCGAGATGGACCCGGGCAGCAACAGCCGCGAGGATGAATCGCTGCTCCAGTCCCCGCTCTCGAGCGCCTCGCGGATCTCGGCGCGGGTGAACCACTGCGCCTCGACAATCTCGCCGTCGTTGAACGCGAACGGCTGCTCGGGATCGCCGAGCGCGTGGAAACCCACCATCAGTGAGCGCGGGAACGGCCACGGCTGACTGCCCAGGTACTGCACGTCGGTGACGTCGAGGCCGACCTCCTCGGCGATCTCGCGGACCACACAGGCCTCGAAGGACTCCCCCGCCTCCACGAATCCGGCCAGGATCGAGAACAGCCGCTCCGGCCAGACGGCCTGGCGGGCCAGCACCGCACGGTCGTGACCGTCGTGCACCAGGCAGATCACCGCGGGATCGATGCGCGGGAACTCCTCGTGGCCGTTCTCGGGGTTGAGCCGCGACCAGCCCGCCTTGACCGACTTGGTCGGCGACCCGTCGACCGGACTGTAGCGGGCATTGTCATGCCAGTTGAGCAGGGCGGTCGCGGTGGACACCAGCTGCGCGCTGACATCGTCGAAGATCGCGCCGGCACGGCGCAGGTCGAGCACCTCGGATTCGACGGTCGGGTCCTCGGGCGCCTCCAGCGCGCCGCGGATCGCCCAGACGTGTCTGCCGTCGTCGAGGCGGCCCAGGAACACCGCCTGCTCGGGCGGCGCGTCGCCGAGACCGGCGGCCTTGCCGAGCACCACGCTGCCGCCGGCGATCAGCACCTGGTTGCGCCGGTCCACTCGCAACACCAGGGCGTCGGCCCAGCCGGCGATCGCGGCGTCGATATCGGTGCGCAGGGTGTCGGCGCGGTCGGCACCGACCCGGGACAGCAGAGGAATGTTCCGGAGTGTGAAACTCAAGGTGGGTTACCGGTCTTCCTTGGAGCGGATGTAGAGCAGCCGGTCGGTCAGCTCCAGAGCATCTACCCGTTCGTCATCCACTCGAAGCAGGTCGCCGTTGCGGACGACGCCGAGCACGATGTCGGTGAGGTGGCGCGGTGAGCCGCCGACCTCCTTGGGCTCGACCTGGCGCTCGGCGATGGCGAAACCCTCGTCGGGCGTCAGCAGGTCTTCCATCATCTCGACCACACTCGGGGTCTGGGTGGCGATGCCCAGCAGCCGGCCCGCCGTCTCGGAGGTGACGACGGTGGTGTTCGCTCCGGACTGCTTGAGCAGATGCTGGTTCTCGCCCTCCCGGACGGCGGCGATGATGTTGGCCCGCGGGTTGAGTTCGCGGGCGGTCAGGGTCACCAGCACGGCGGTGTCATCGCTGTTGCAGGCGACGATGATCGACTTGGCGTGCTGCGCCGAGGCCAGCCGCAGGATCTCCGAATCGGTGGCGCTGCCCCGCACGGTGACCAGACCGGCGTTCTTGGCGCGCTCGAGTGCGGCCGGGTTGTTCTCGACCACGACGATATCGGCGAGCGCGACATCGTCACCGACCATCGCCGCCACCGCGGTGCGGCCCTTGGTTCCGTATCCGACGACGACGGTATGGTTACGCACGCTTTTCCTCCATCGCTGGATCTTCAACGCCTGACGCGACTGGTTGGTGAGGGTCTCGACCGTGGTTCCGATCAGCACGATCAGGAATGCCACCCGCAGCGGCGTGATGATCAGAACGTTGATCAATCGGGCGCCCTCGGTGACCGGAGTGATATCACCGTAGCCGGTGGTCGACAGCGACACCGTCGCGTAGTACAGGCAGTCCAGGAACGTCAGCTGGTCGTCGGGACCGGTGCTCGCGCTGTCGCGGTAGCCGTCTCGGTCGATGTAGACGATGAGCACCGCCGCGAACAGCGCACCGAGGGCCAACAGCACCCGGGTGAAGATGCGCCGCCACGGGCTGACGAACTTCTCCGGGATGGTGAGAACGTCGACGAGGTCGGCGTCGTGGCGCGAGGACAGGTTCTCGTTCACCGCCGCCAGCCGCCGGCGCAATCTACCTTTGGCCACGTTTCACCGATCGCGACGGGGTGGGCACGTCACAATGTAACCATGACACGCCCCGCATCCGGAGATCAGAAGCAAGCAACCGCCACCCGTGCCGTCCGGATGGGCGGGTGGCTCGTCGGCATGGGCGTCCTGCATTTCGTGGCTCCCAAGCCGTTCGACACCATCGTGCCCACCGAGCTGCCCGGCAGCGCCCGCTTCTACACCCACGCCTCCGGGGTCGCCGAGGTCGCCGCCGGCGCACTGCTGATCGCACCGAAAACCCGCAAGGTCGGCGCACTGGCGTCGATCGCGCTGTTTCTCGGGGTGTTCCCCGCCAACGTCAACATGGTGCGGCTGTGGTCCCAAGAGCCGGCCAAGCCCGTCTGGATGCGTATCGGCGCGGTCGCCCGGCTCCCGCTACAGATCCCGATGATCACCCAGGCCTACAAGATCTACCGCACCACCTGACCGTCCTCCAGCAACCCGGCCAGTTCCTCGGCACCGGGCAGCGTGTCCGGCATGACGGTCACCCCACTGCGCACGTAGTGAAACGCCGCCCGCACCGATTCCACCGGGCACCCCCGCAGACCCGCCCACGCCAGCCGGTACACCGCGAGCTGTATCGCGGCGTGGCGCTGAGACTCCGGAGTGCTCGGCGGCACACCGGTTTTCCAGTCGACCACCACCGCGCCGCCGTCGGCTTCGGCGAAGACGGCGTCGATGCGTCCGCGCACCACGGTGGCGCGCGGGCCCTCGAGGATCATGTCGAAGGGCACCTCGACGTCGATCGGGGTGCGTGATGCCCAGGGCGAGGACGCGAACGCGGCCTGCAGGTCCGCCAGCTCCTCGGCGTGCGCCCGCCCGGCCTCACCGTCCACCGCGCCGGGCAGATCATCCAGGTCGAACAACCGCTCCGCATGAAAGTAGCGCTGCACCCACTCGTGGAATGCGGTGCCCAGCAGGGCATGTGGGTCCGGCCGGGCCGGCAGCCGGCGGCGTAGCCGCTGCCGGGCGGCCGCGGGATCCTTACCCAGGTCGACCAGGGTGCTCACCGACAGCTGTCCGGGCAACTCTACCGGGGCCTGCTCGGCGGCCCGCTCCCGTTCGGCCAGCAGCGCGTCGACGTCGGCGGCCCAATCCTCGGGGTCCCGCGCCGCCCCGGCGGTTCCCTCGGCGGCCCGCGCGACCAGTGCGGCGCCGCGCTCGATATCGGCATGGCGACCGGCGGCCGGCGGCACCGGCCACACCGCTTCGACGATGCTGCCGCGCAACGGGTTCGGTTCGCCGTCGGGCGGGTCGGGCGCCCATTCGTCGATGAGCCCGCAGGGCTGACCGGCCGCCGCCGAGGCGTCGATGATGGCCTTGAGTTCCAGCAGGAACTCCGAGGGTCCGCGGGGTTTGGCCTCGGTGGGCCCCCAGTGGTGCCCCGAGAGCAGCAGGGTGTCCTCCGAGCGGGTCAGCGCCACATACAGCAACCGCCGTTCCTCGTCGCCGCGGCGCTGGGCCAGCATGTCCTTGTGATCGGCGATCTTGTCGGACAACGTCTTGCGGTCGTTGACATCCGAGGTGTCCAGGACCGGGACCCCATGTTCGTTCACCGGGGCATCGGGGCGGGCGGAGCGACGGGATATGGCTCGGTCCCCACGCAGCAGCGGCGGTAGGTCCCCGGCATCGCTGAGCCAGGTGCGGGCCATCGCGGTGGACGGGAACACCCGCGCGCTCAGATGCGGAACCGCCACCACCTGCCATTCCAGGCCCTTGGCGGCGTGCACGGTGAGGATCTGCACCCGGTCGGCCGAGACCGTCACCTCCGCCGGCGCCAGACCGTTCTCGACGTCCGCGGCGACATCCAGGTAGGCCAGCAACCCGGCCGGCGCGCCGTCGGAGCGGGCGGCGAAGTCGGCCACCACGTCACCGAAGGCGTCCAGGTGCTCGGTGCCGCCCCAGCCCGCGGGCACCGGGCGGGCGGCCCGGACTTCCACGTCGACGCCGAGCACCCGGCGTATCTCGGCCACCAGATCGGGCAGCGGATGCGTGAGATGGGCACGCAGACCGGTGAGTTCACGACCGAGTGCGACGATGCGCGCATGCCCGGTGACCGAGTACAGCTCGCTCGGGCCGGGATCACAGATGGCGTCGGCCAGGCACGCGGTGTCCGCATCGGGCGCAGCCGCGGCCACGATGCGCTCCATGGGGCCCAGCTGCCCGGCGGGCACATCCAGGTCGACGGCGCGCTGCCACAGCGCCGCGATATCGCGGGCCCCCAGCCGCCAGCGCGGCCCGGTCAGCACCCGCATCGCGGCCGCACCGCCGGTCGGGTCGACCACCAGGCGCAGCATGGCCACCACATCGGCGACCTCGGGGATCGCCAGCAACCCGGCCAGGCCGACCACCTCGACAGGAATGCCGCGCGCCGTCAGCGCCTCGGCCATCGGCGCCGCATCGGCGTTGCGCCGGACCAGAACCGCGGCGGTCGGCGGCGCCGGGGCCGCCCGGTAGCGGGCGGCCACCTGGTCGGCCACCCAGTTGCGCTCGGCGACGACATCGGACAGCAGCGCCGCGCGGATGGTGCCCGGCTCGGCATCTGGGCGGGGCAGCAGTTCCCGCACGCTCACCGACCGCCGGCGGGCCTGCTCGGACACCGCGTTCGCCAGGTGCAGCGCCTCGGGCGGGTTGCGCCAACTGGTGCGCAGCTCCAGGGTGGGCGCAGGGCTGCCGTCGGCGTGCGGGAAGTCGGTCGCGAACCGCGGCAGGTTGGTCGCCGACGCGCCGCGCCAGCCGTAGATGGACTGGATGGGGTCACCGACCGCCGTCAGCGCCAAGCCGTCGTCGACGCCGCCACCGAACAGCGAGGACAGGGCGATCCGCTGGGCGTGCCCAGTGTCCTGATATTCGTCGAGCAGGACCACCCGGTAGCGCTGCCGGAGCTCGGCACCGACCTGCGGTGCAGCCACCGCCAGCCGGGCGGCCGCCGACATTTGAGCGCCGAAGTCCATCACCTTCTCCGCCCGCATGCGGCGGTGTAGCTCGTCGATCAGCGGCACCAGTTCGGTGCGTTCGTTCTGAGTGGCCAGCAACTTGAGCAGCCACTGCGCCGGCCCGCGGTCGGCCCGGCTGCCGCCGGCGGGCAGGTGGTGGATGAGACGTTCCAGCTCGGTGTGGGTGTCCAGCAGCGCAGCGGTGTCCACGAGGTGTTCGGACAGCGCACCGGCCAACCGCAGCACCAGGGCGGTCACCGCGGCCGGGGATTTCTCGGTGTCCAGGACACGCGGATAGTCACAGACCACCCGGAAGGCCAACTGCCACAACTCCGTTGCGCCGATCAGCCGGGTGTCCGGCTCGACCGGCAGCAGCAGTCCGTGATCGCGCAGCAGAGCCCCGGCGAAGGCGTGATAGGTGCTGATGGTGGGCGGATCCTCAGCCCGGATGTCGCGGCCGATGCCGGTCCCGGCCAGCCGCGCCAGCCGGGTGCGGACCCGGCGCAGCAGTTGACCGGCGGCCTTGCGGGTGAACGTGAGGCCGAGAACCTCACTGGGCCGGGCATATCCGTTGGCCACCAGCCAGACCACCCGGGCGGCCATCGTCTCGGTCTTACCGGCGCCGGCCCCGGCGATGACGACCAGCGGGCCCGGCGGGGCGGCGATCACCGCGGCCTGTTCGGCTGTCGGGGCGAACAGTCCCAGCGCGTCGGACAGCTCGGCGGGGCTGTACTGCTGCGCTGCGTTCACGACCGGCCTTCCGGGTTCTGGGCGGGGCAGATGGCACGCACCGGACAGTGCCCGCACCCGTCGTTGGCGCGCGCGACGAACTGCGGGCCCTGGGTCGCCGCGGCCGCCGCGGTAACGGTATCGCGCCACTGCTGGGCCGTATCGGCGGTGAGCGCGTCCTGGGCGCGTTCGGTCACCCCGCTCGCGGTGGTCTTGGCCGGGTAGACCAGCAGGCCGCCGCCGGGCTCATCTCCGTCGGGCAGCACGCCCTCGGCGACGGCAAGCTGGTACATCGCCAACTGGGCGTGGCGCTGGGCATCGTCCTTGGTGGCCGGGCTCTTGCCGGTCTTCACGTCGACGATCACCAGGCGGTCGGCGTTGTCCCGCTCCAAGCGGTCGATGCGTCCGCGCACCCGCACACCAGGGGCCACCATGCCGTCGACGGCGACCTCGGTGCCGACCTCGCTGAATTGGTCGCGGGTGGACTGGCGCCACTGCGCGAACGCCGACAGCATCGCACCGTGGCGGGCCAGTTCGTTGTCGGCGTACCACTGGGACTCATACGGCATTCCGGACCAGACGCTCTCCAGTTCGGCGAGCATCTGGCCCTCGGTCTTGGTGGAGTCCGCCACCAGCGCGTGCACCAATGTTCCGACCGCGGACCGGACATCGCGGCCGTCGGAGCCACCGTGGCGTTCCAGCAGCCAGCGCAACGGGCAGTCGGCGAGCGTCTGCAGCGTGGACGGTGACAACGTGCTCACGTGATCATCGCCCGACCACAGCGGCTCGGCCGTGGACGGTTCGGTGCGGTCGTGCCACAGCGACGGGTCCGCGCCGGGCACGCCCGCCTCCGCAAGACGCGCCAATTGCGTTGCCGCGCAGGATCTGGCATCAGCTTCGACGTCACCTTCGGGGGCGCACACCACGGCCCGCAACCGGCCGACCAGTGCCGCGGGCGTCAGTACCCGGGGCGCCGGGATGATCTCACGTTCGTCAACGGTGTCGGTGTCCTCGGTGGCCAGGGCGACGAGCTCCGCGCAGAACGGTGACGGCAGCAGCGCGGCATCGCCGGTATCACTGTCGACGGCGGTCACCAGCAGACGATCGCGGGCGCGCCCCATCGCCGCGATCAGCAGCCGGCGTTCCTCCGCCAGCAGCGGGGCCCGGGTCGACACCCTGGCCGTCGGGCCATCGTCGGAACCCGTCACGCCGTCGAGCACGTCGACCAGGTGCTGGGTGCCCAGCACCCCACCGCGGGGAACGGTGTTGGGCCACAACCCTTCCTGCAGTCCGGCCAGCACCACGAAATCCCAGTCCCGTTCCAGTGCCGCGTGCGGGCTGCAGATCGCCACCGCACCGGCCTGCTCGGGGCGGGTGCCGGTGGTCGGCAACTCCAGCGCATCGACGTGGGTGACCAGACCGCCCAGCGTCGCCCCGGTGGTGTTGGTGACGTACTGGTCGGCGATGTCGAACAGTGCCGTGACCGACGCGAGATCGCGCTCGGCGGCCGCGCTCCCGGCACCGCCACGGTCGGCCTGGGCGACCAGGCGTTTCTGCATGCCGCTGCGATTCCAGGCTTGCCACAACGTGTTCCGGGGATCTTCACCGCCGCGATGGCTCTGCTTGGCCGCCCGCAGCACCGCCTGCACCCGCTGCAGGCAGCGCGCCAGGTCGGCGGGCAGGCCATCGGGGACGCGCTGCACCGATTTCGCCAGCAGTTCGGAGAACTCCTGCTGATGGCCGAAGGTGCGCCGCAACGCGCGACGCAGCTGCCGCAGGGACACCGGGTCCACCCGCCCGATGGGTCCGGTCACCAGATCCATCGCGGCCGCACCGGTCAGCCCGTTCGCGGTCGCGTCGGCCACGATCAGCAGCGCGCGCACCGCGGGTTGCTGGGCCAGGCAGGCGTCCGGGCCGGGCAGATCGACGGGTACACCGGAGGCGCTCAGGGTGCGGCCCAGCCCGGCGCCGACCCGCGGCACCGAGCGGACGATCACAGCCATCCGTGACCACGGCACACCGTCGATCAGATGGGCGCGGCGCAGCGCGTCGGCGATGAGTGTCGACTCGGCGTGCACGGAACCCGCGATCTTCACCGTCACCGAACCCGGCCGGCCGGGCGCCCCGGTGAACTCACGCATGCCGTCGGCTCCGGGCAGGCGCGACGCGCGATCCCGGTGACCGCGGCGGCCACCGCCGTCGAGCACCGGTGCGATCCGGTGAGCACCACGGCCGGGGTGTCGGCGCGCAGCAGTGCCGGATCACCACCGCGGTAACCGAAGACGGCCTGATCGGGGTCACCGGCGAGGACCGTGAGATCGGATCCGGCGGCGAGCACCCGCACCAGCAGCGCCGCCTGCGGGTCGAGCTGCTGCGCATCGTCGACCAGCAGCACACGTACCCGGGCCCGTTCGGCGGCCAGCAGTGCGGGATCCAAGGCCAGTGCGTCCAGGGCGGCCCCGACCAGTTCGGCCGCACCCAGCGCCGGCACGGTGGCCTGCGGTGCGGCCATGCCGACCGACGAGCGCAGCAACATCACCTGCTCGTAGATGGCGGCGAACCGACCCGCCGCCACCCACTCCGGGCGCGCCGACAGCCTGCCGAGACGCTGCAGGGCTACCGGGTCCACACCACGTTCGGCGCACCGCGCCAGCAGATCACGCAACTCGGTGGCGAAACCGGCCGTACCCAGGGCCGGATGCAGCGACAGCGGCCAGCCATCGCCGCCGTCCTCCAGATCACCGGCGAGCAGTTCCCGGATGATGCCGTGCTGCTCGGCACTGGTGATCAGCCGCGGCGGCGGATCGCCATTGCGCTGCGCGGCCAGGCGCAGCACCGCGAAGGCATAGGAGTGCACGGTACGGACCAGCGGCTCACGCACCACGCCGCGCGCACCCGCGGTGAGCAGTGCAGCGGTGATCGCGGCGCGGGCCTGCGCCCCGAGCCGGGCCGAACCGGTCAGCAACAGAACGCTTTCCGGGTCCGCACCGGCGGCGATGTGGGCCACCGCGGTGTCGACGAGCAACGCGCTCTTGCCGGTGCCTGCCCCACCGAGCACCCGCACCGTGCCGCGCACACCCGGTGCGGTGAGCGCGTTCGGGGTGAGATCGGTGTGCGGGGCGGACATGCGAGCATTTCACCAGGCACCTCCGACAAGTTGCGCTGACCTGCGCGGACGGGCCGGCGAGCACGGGATGTGAGGTCGGCACCTACGATCGAGGCGTGACCGATGCCCTGCACACCTACCGCTACGGCCCGCCCCGGCCGGCCCAGATCCTGGGTGTGCACGGGCTCACCGGACACGGCCGGCGCTGGGAAACCTTGGCAGGCGAGTATCTGCCCGAGTTCTCGGTGCTGGCACCGGATCTGATCGGGCACGGCCGGTCCACCTGGGCGGCGCCATGGACGGTCGAGGCCAATGTGGCAGCGCTGGCGGCGCTGCTGGACGCCGAGGGCGGCGGGCCGGTGCTGGTGGTCGGGCATTCGTTCGGCGGCGCGGTGGCATTGAGCCTCGCGGCGGCCCGGCCCGAGCTGGTTTCCGGGCTGGTGTTGCTGGATCCGGCGGTGGCGCTGGACGGCGCCTGGATGGCCGAGATCGCCGACGCGATGCTGTCCTCCCCCGACTACCCCGACCGCGAGGAGGCCACCGCCGACAAACTCTCCGGGTCGTGGGCCGAGGTGGCCGCCACCTTCCCCGACGAGCTGGCCCGTGAACTCGATGAGCACCTGATCGCGCTGCCCAACGGGCGCCTGGGCTGGCGGATCAGTGTCCCGGCGGCGATGTCCTACTGGAGTGAACTGACCCGCCCGATCCCGTTGCCGCGCAGCGGAACACCCACCACGCTGATGCTGGCGACCCGGACCTCCCCACCGTATGTGAGCGACACGTTGATCAGCACCCTGCGGGACGCGCTCGGTGCGAGCTTCACGCTGGCCGAGGTGGACTGTGACCACATGGTCGCCCAGGCCCTGCCCGCCGAGACCGCAGCGATCATCCGCGGTCACCTGGCCTGATCGTGGCGCCGATCACCGAGGATCAGGTCGAGGTGGTGCGGGCGCTGGTGGCCCGGATCCCGGCCGGGCGGGTGAGCACCTACGGTGACATCGCCGAGCAGGCCGGGCTGTCCAGCCCGCGCATCGTGGCGTGGATCATGCGCACCGATTCCTCGGATCTACCGTGGCACCGGGTGATTCGGGCCTCCGGGTGGCCGGCGCCGCACCTGGCCACCCGGCAGCTGGAGCGGTTACGCGCCGAGGGGGTGCTGGCCGCGGACGGCCGGGTGCCGCTGCGCGAGTATCGATTTGTGGAGTTTTCGTCCGAATGATTCCGACGAAAACGCCACAAATCGCGGCTTAGAGGGCGAGCCGGACCAGCGCCGCGGTGCGGGCCAGGCCCGGGAACGCCGACGCCGTCGACCGCGGATGCAGCGCATGCACGGCAAGCCGGAACATCAAGGCGCGCAACAGCATCTGTGGCCATTCCGGGAGCGGATTCCACCGCTCGACCAGACCGTCGTCGGCCTCACCCCAGGCCAGTGCGTCGACCACCACCACGCCGGCCGCCCAGGATGCGGGCCGCCAGTACGGGGTGATATCGGTGATGCCGGGTGCCGCGGTACCGGCGAAAAGCACTGTGCCGTAGAGATCTCCGTGTACCAGCTGGCTGGGGCTGCGGGTCGGTGTGCGTAACGCGGCCAGCTGGTTGATCAGCTCGACGGACTTCTGGCCGTCGGCCGAGCCCGGCGCCACCCGTGCACCCTGGGGCAGCCCGTGCAGCGGCCGGTCCTCCCAGGCCGCGCGATCGGCGGCGATGAACACGTCGACATCCGACCACGGCGCCACCGGCGGCTGGGTCAGGAAGCGCGGGCGCTCCAGTTTCGCGGTGGCCTCGTGCAACCGCACCGCGGCGGAGACCACTTCGTCGTGGCGCGGTTCGGGAGTACCCGCCACGAAGGTGTCGGCGCGCCACCCGGCGACCACATAGCGGCCGTCGGTGGAGCGCACCGGGCGGGCCAGCCGGATACCGTCGGCGAACAGCGTCTCGCGGACCTTGGCCGACCAGGCGGCGCGCGCGTGGTCGGCCACCATGGACAGCACCACCTCGCCGCAACGCCAGCCGCCCTCCCAGCTGGAACCCAGCGGAACCGGCGACAGGCCGGTCAGACCAAACGCCGCCATCACATGGTCGGGTGGCAGATCGTCAGACACGCACGTCAGCCTAAGCGGTGCTCCGGTCGACAAGGGGTCAGTACATGACCATGTCGGGCTCGAGTTGTTTGGCCCACGCCACGATCCCGCCCTGCAGGTGCAGGGCATCGGAGAATCCGGCCTTCTTCAGCACGGCCAGCATCTCGGCCGACCGCACCCCGGTCTTGCAGTAGAGCACCGCGGTCTTGTCCTGCGGCACGGTCGCCAGGCCTTCGCCGGCCTCGATCACCGATTTGGGGATCAGTTTGGCGCCGTCGATGTGGTTGATCTCCCACTCCACGGGTTCGCGGACGTCGATCAGCGCCACCGGCTTCCCGGATTCGAGCAGCTCACGCAGCTCCTTCGGGGTCACGGTCGCGCCAGCGGAGGCTTCGGCGGCGTCATCGGACACCACACCGCAGAAGGCCTCGTAGTCGATCAGTTCGGTGATCTTCGGGGTGGACGGGTCCTTGCGGATCTTGATGGTCCGGTAGGTCATGTCCAGCGCGTCGTACACCATCAGCCGGCCCAACAGCGGGTCGCCGATACCGGTGAGCAGCTTGATGGCCTCGGTGCCCATCACCGACGCGATCGAGGCGCACAGGATGCCGAGCACACCGCCCTCGGCGCAGGACGGCACCATTCCCGGCGGCGGTGGCTCCGGGTAGAGGTCGCGGTAGTTCAGGCCCAGTCCGTCGGGGGCGTCCTCCCAGAACACCGACACCTGGCCCTCGAAGCGGTAGATGGAGCCCCACACGTAGGGCTTGCCCGCGAGCACCGCGGCGTCGTTGACCAGGTAACGGGTCGCGAAGTTGTCGGTGCCGTCCAGGATCAGGTCGTACTGGGCGAACAGTTCGACGGCGTTCTCGGGCTCGAGGCGCAGTTCGTGCAGCACCACGTTGACCAGTGGGTTGACCTCGAGCACGGAATCGCGGGCGCTCTGCGCCTTGGACCGGCCGATATCGGACTGGCCGTGGATGATCTGGCGCTGCAGGTTGGACTCGTCGACGACATCGAATTCGACGATGCCGATGGTCCCGACGCCGGCGGCGGCCAGATACAGCAGGGTGGGCGAGCCGAGCCCGCCGGCACCGATGACCAGCACCTTGGCGTTCTTCAGCCGCTTCTGGCCCTCCACACCCATGTCCGGGATGATCAGGTGTCGGCTGTAGCGGGCGACCTCTTCGCGGGTCAGTTCAGCGGCTGGCTCCACCAGCGGTGGCAACGACGTCACCGTGTGCTCCTCGAATCGACGACGAATTCCTGGGCCAATCAGACCAGGCACACGTACTCAACAGCAATTCAGGGCATTACGTTCCCGGTGTGCGCCACCATGGACGGCCGGGGCGATCGGGCACTCAGGCGATCGGGTACGGCCACGGATTGAAGCGGCAGGTCAGGTTGTCGGCCTTCACCGACTCCGGGTCGAACCGGGCGCCGTCGTTGTTACTGGTCGAGAAGGTCTGCTGCATCATGATCGGCGCCAGCGCGCCGTTCTCCGGGCACGGCTCGTGCTGGCGGTAGCCGATCGCATGGCCGACCTCGTGGTTGACCACGTACTGCCGGTAGGACCCGATATCGCCCTGGAACGAGGTGGCGCCGCGCACCCACCTCGCCTCGTTGATGAACACCCGGGCCTGGTCCCCCAGATAGGCCGGGTTGTAGCAGGACGCCTCCAGCGGGATGTCGTAGCCGCAGCCCTCGCGGATGGTCAGCGGCGAGGTCAGCGACACCCGGAAGTCCGGTGGGCCTTCACTGTCGTTGTCGACACGCAGGAACGCGAACTGGGCGTTGTGGGTCCAGCTTTTCGGGTTGGCCAGGGTCTCGCTGACCATCCGGGCGAAGCCCTCGTCACCACCGAAGGACGCGGTGTCCAGACCGTCCTCGACCTCGACGGAGTAGGTGAACGTCCGCTCGGTGCCCTGGCCGACCTTGGGCGAGGTGCCCGGCACGATGTGCCAGGTCTTCGCGCCGGCCTGGGTGAACGGCCCGCCGCCGGGCAGGATGCCGGTCGGCAGGTTGGCGTCGAACTCGGTCAGCCCCTTGGGCGGTGCGCCGACGATGCCGGTGCTCGGGGCGTCGATGGTGGGCGGACCCTGGACGGGTCCTTCGGCATTGACCGCGACCGGCGACGTGCCGGTACCGGTCACCGTCTGATAGAGCACGATGCAGGTCACCACCGCCAGGATGGGCAGGGCGTAGGCCCGCCATCCGTAGGTCGAGACGAAGCGGCCCAGCCAGGTCTGCTTGCGCCACTGCTGGTGCTCGTCACGGTTGGCCCGCGGCCTGCCCTGGTCATCGGCCAACGGGTCACGCTGGGCGCGCAGCGGCTCACGCTGATCGTCGCGCCGCACGGGCACCCGGTCCGGGCCGGCGCGCTGACCGCGTTCCTGCCCGCGGTACCGGACCCCGTGATCGTTGTACCGGGGGCCGGAGTCGCCGGTGAACCGATTTCCCGGGTCGCTTCGCTCCTGCCCTCCGAACCGATTTCCCGGGTCGCTTCGCTCCTGCCCTCCCAGGGCACGGTCGCCGACGCGACGCCCCGGGTCGTAGGTCACCGAACCAGGATGGCACAGCCGCGCCACCGACACGGGCACCGACACCGGGCGCTCCCCCAGCGTGCGGTAGTAATGTCGTGTCGATCGGCAGCTACATCCACCGACGAGGCGCACACCAGCGCACGAGCGTGAGCAGCACACTTTGTGAAATTGAGGACGTAATGAGCGATCTCGCCAATGCCGCCGGGGCGCGGGGTGCAAAGGCCGGCACCGGCGGCAACCGGCGCGGCAACCGTCTGCCCCGCGACGAACGCCGCGGCCAACTGCTCATTGCGGCCAGCGAAGTCTTCGTCGACCGCGGCTACCACGCCGCCGGTATGGACGAAATCGCCGACCGGGCCGGGGTCAGCAAGCCCGTTCTGTACCAACACTTCTCGTCGAAGCTGGAGCTGTATCTCGCGGTTCTGCAGCGCCATGTCGACAACCTGGTCTCCGGCGTCCGCCAGGCACTGCGCACCACCACCGACAACCGGCAGCGACTGCGTGCAGCGGTACAGGCGTTCTTCGAGTTCGTCGAGCACGACAGCCAGGGCTACCGGCTGATCTTCGAGAACGACTACGTCACCGAGCCGCAGGTGGCCGCTCAGGTGAAGGTCGCCACCGAATCGTGCACCGACGCGGTGTTCGACCTGATCAGCCGGGATTCCGGGCTGGAGGCACACCGCGCCCGGATGATCGCGGTGGGCCTGGTGTCCACCAGCGTCGACTGCGCGCGCTACTGGCTGGACAACGACCGCCCGATCTCCAAGGACGCGGCGGTCGAGGGCACGGTGCAGTTCGCGTGGGGCGGCCTGTCACACGTGCCGCTGACACGGTCCTGAGGACCGCGTTCAGGCGGCAACTTGAGTGTGTCGCCCATACAGCTCGGAGCTTCGCGGCGATGCTGTCGGGGTGACAGTGGCTTCGCGGTACCGGTGTTTCAGTGCTGCTCAGTTGGGTCGATCTCGGGGTTCGCACCGGGATTCCTTGGCGTGACCTCTCGCGTTCGGAGTTCGAACCCTGGCAGACAGTGTGGAAGCGTCACCGCCGCCACGCCGGTGGGCGAACCAGGTCCGCGGTGGGGGCGTTCTGCAGCGCATGCGGGTCGCAGCCGTGGTCCAAGCCCATCAGCGGCAAATACCTCCAGCGGGGACTGCCAGACAAACGGTGGATCTGGATCCTGGCATTGGGCTGCTATCGATCGGAGTGATCTGTCCGGCGTGCCCTGAATCGTGTTCAGCGTCAAACAGCCGCTGGACGACACGCCCGAGCTGCCATCTGGGTCCAATCGGCCATTGCCGGCCAGAATGGCTCTGTCCTTGCGGCGGGATCGTCGTGTTCACTCGCGGATGTGTCCATCACATACGACAGCTTCCCGGGTCACGCGATGTCCGCCGCTGAAGCCTTCGGTGCGGCGGCCGATCACTTCGTAGCGCTGGTTTCCCACATTCCCTCTGACCGGTGGGATGGTCCTGCTACGTGTGCCCCTTGGACGGTTCGAACACTGGCAGGACACACCGGTCGGGCGCTGAGCACTATTGTCAGCTACCTGAGCCAGCCGGCCACCGAGTGCAACATCCACAGCGCCGCGGACTACTACCTCGCGGTGGCGGAACGGAACGACCCGCAAGCCATCACCTCGCGCGCGCAACAAGCCGGTATCGCGCTTGGCCACGCGCCCGCGGAGTTCTTGCACCGATCGCGGGACCGAGCAGTCGACGTACTAGCCAACACCGTTGGCGACCCTTTGATCTCGACCGCGGTGGGGGGTATGCGGCTGTCGGACTACCTGCCCACGCGCACATTCGAGCTTGCCGTCCACAGCGTCGATCTGGCGCGGAGCCTGGGAGTGCCCGACGCCTTGCCCGGCAGCGTCACAAGTGAGGTTCTAGCGCTAGCAACCGAGGTTGTCTACAAGCGCGGCGATGGTCACGCTGCACTGTTGGCCTTGACCGGCCGAGCACCTCTGCCGGGCGAATTTACCTTCGTCTGAGCTGCCCGCCGGGTGGAGCACCGCGTGGGCCACCAGGCAGCGTGGCTGCACCTAGCGTCCCATGGGACGCGGTACTCCGATGGGGTTGGGGTCCGACATCGCTGCGCTGTCGAACAGGCGCATGCTGATGGGTGCGGCGATATCGATGACCTTCTGGACACCGGCGGGGCCTAACGCAGTCACCGGATCTCCGGCAAGAAGGTCGGTCCGGTCTTCGATCTCACGCCGCAAGGCTCCGCCGGCTCGGGTTAGCCGGCCGTCGACGTCGATCAACTGGCGCGCTCGCAATTGACGTGTCCCGGCGGCCCATTCCGAATCGGTCCATCCGCGGTTCAGTTGCAGAACCTCCCGGGTCACCGTGCCGGTAGCTACGTGAGAGAGCATCGCGTCGAGACCGCTGAGCCCTTCCCGCACGCAAGCCAATACGTGCCCGTCACCACGGTGTTCGCGCAGTACCGAGGCGGCCAGCCATATCCGGGCGCTCACGGCGTCGGGTCGGGGCACTTGTGACCAACCAGCGGCCAGTGGCCGACCGTCAAAGGCACAGCCCGCGACGGCAGTTTCCAGTAGCACGGCCAATCTCTCGAGATCGCCGGGATCAACCATCTTCAGATGGGGTGCCAGGACTTCGGCAGCGGTCCGGATTCGCGCCTGCAGCACAGTTTCGGGGTCCGCGTGCACCCAGGCTTGTGGCAATGCCCGGCCGACTCTGCCGGGGGCAAAGCTGAAGAACATGGCCGCGATCGGGGCGGGCGCCATGGCCCCGAGAGGCGCCGCGCGGGCAGAGAAATAGCCCATCCAGTAGCCGCTCATTCCGAGTCCGATGGCCACGTCACGGGCGGCAGGGGCGAAGTACACCGCGGCATGCAGCGGTTCGATCGCCTCCCATAGTCGGCGCGCCAGCGTCGCCGCGGGTGTTGCCATCTGCAGTCTCCCTCACCAATGATCGTCGCCGCCCGCCTGCGGCTTGCCGCCGACATCACTCTGACCCTTGACCACCCACTCGCGACAGTGCCAATGTGACCGAATGGACCAGAATGTGTGGTGGTCGACTGTTGCGCTGCAAGGCTGGTCCGACCGTCGAGGCACGCGCTACCAAAAGTTGGCCGAAGCCGTGCACGACGCTATCGGGCGCCGTTTGCTGATACCAGGGCAGCGCGTGCCGGCCGAGCGGGTCCTCGCCGACCTGGTGGGCGTCAGCCGGGGCACCGTGGTGCGCGCATTCGAGGAGCTTGTGGCCGCCGGCCTTCTCGAACGGATTCAAGGATCAGGCACCTACGTGCGGATGCGAAGCGGCGAGATCCTCTCGACACGATCGGATATACAGCCCGAGGATGCCTCGGATCGACTCGACTTCTCCAGGCCCGGACCGGCATCGCCACACAACCTTCCGCGCTATGATGCCGTGTTCGATGCCGACGCGCTCTCAGCCGTCGGAGATCCAGCATTCGGCATTTCACTTCTGCGGAATGAGTTGGCGCACTACATGTCCGAAGTGCTGGGTGTGCCCACAGAGCGAACCCAGATCTTCGTCACCAGTGGCAACCGAGAGTCGGTCAAGCTCCTCTGGAGCGGTCTGTCGCTGGCCGGACGCGCTGCTGCCATTGCCTGCCCATCCTGGCTGGAAGCTGTCCCGGGAAGCGGACAATGGGCCAGGCGCGTTGTCGCGCTGCGCACCGACGGCGACGGCCTCGACGTCGACGGCGCCGCACGCCATCTGCGCCGAGCGCCGGAGTCCGTCCTGGTGTTGTCGACCACGAACGGTCCAGCGGGAATCCCGCTCGCTGCATCTCGGCGGCACCGACTGGCGCACACCCTTGAACGCGGCACGGTCTTGGCAATCGAGGACATTTCCGATGCGGCGCACCACGTTGAGCCAGATGGGGTCGGGGCGCCGCTTTGTGGGTTGTCTGACAAGGTGGTCGCAGTGGGAGAGCTCGACCGAATGCTCCACTCAGGCTTGGGAATAGGCTGGATAAGGATGCCGCAGCCACAGCTGGCCAACTTTCGCCTGCCTGAGAGGTTTCGCAGCCCCGGTGTACCAAGCCAGCTGCTGGCCGCCAGAGCTCTTCGGGCCGCCGACGGCGGATGGTTCGCCGATCTGAGGGCGCGTTCCGCAAGGCAACGGACCTATCTGGTAGGTCAGCTGGCTCAGGCAATTCCGTCTTGGGCACCCGAGCCCGGCGGTCAGGGACCGGGCCTGTGGGTTCGGCTTCCCGTTCCAGAGGCATCGTCGTTCACCCATGTCGCGCGCCGATTCGGAGTCCAGATCGGGGATGGTGCCCAGTACTGCGTAGACGGCGCGCATCACGACACCATCTGGCTGTCCACCGGACACGAAGACGCCACTGTCGACCTCGCCGTGGATCGTCTGACCGCCGCGTGGCATGAGTACACCCACCGGGTCGCCGCGACCGTCTAACGCACAGCGCGAATGCAATTCGGCCGACGCTATCAGTTGACCGAGCTAACCTCGTAGCAGCCGAATCCCCTGATGAAGACCGAACTGGTGTCGTCGAACTCGAGGCACTCACAAACCGTGCGCCCCTGCTGGCTGAGATATCGGATGACCACCGCACCGACGCCGACATAGACATCCAGCACCTGGAAATGGAGGTCCGGGTACCGCTCGATCCCCGCCATCCAGTATCGGCGTAACTGGTCTTTGCCGCAGACTACCCCTCTCGATTCCGGAAGCAGCGTCGCTGCCAAGGGCGAGGCGAACACGACGTCGTCGGCGAAGTGCCGCAACACTTGCTCGATGTCGTGGGCGTTCCACGCCGCCGCCCACTGCTGAGCGAACAACTGCGCCTCTTCTGCTGTCAGCGCTCCTCCTTGTGTGGGTGGCCCGGCGGGGCGCGGCGATCGTATTCAGTCCTGTTCTCCGCCGAGGCTACCGGCGACTCGGCCGGTGTCTACAGGGCCAATCAGGCGCTTTTCCGTTGCCGCACAGTGCGAAATGGACCAATTGGCTCTGTCCACAGAGTTGCCCTGGCGAGTTGACTTGCGCCATGACCGCTGATTCTGACCGACACCGAGCACGTTCCACTCCAACAGATCCGGCGGTAGAAGCGGAGATCCGGAGCAGCTTCGCGCGGCAAGGACTGATGAGCCACCTCGGCGCCCAACTTGTTGCGGTTAGCGCCGGGCAGGTCTGTGTGCGGGTGCCCTACGCGCCGAAACTCTCCCAGCAGCACGGCTACTTTCATGCAGGGGTGAGTACCGCTATCGCCGACACGGCCGGCGGTTACGCCGCCCAGTCGGTCCACCCCGCAGGCTCCGACGTCCTTACCGTGGCACTGACCATCAATCTGATCGCCCCAGCCCATGGTGCGATGTTGGTTGCCACAGGCACCGTCGTGCGGGCTGGGCGGACGCTGACGGTCTGCACGCTGACTGTGACCGTCGAGGGTCCACAGCACTGTGCAGAGGTGGCGGTCGGCCAGCAGACCATCTGCCGAATCATGCCTAGGCCGTGAGCGTCATTGTCCCGGACCTGAGCGGAAACCCAACAGTGCGAGTCCTGATTCGTCGGCTCGGTCCAAGCTCCGATGATCGGCATGAGCTTGAACGACTGCTCGCGCAGTGTTCTCCAGAAGATCACAAGATGCGATTCGGCAACCCCCAGCACCGCGCAGAAAACCTGAACTCGGCACTGCCGCGGCATCTTGCAGATGCTGTCGGCCTTGTCACTTTCTGCGGCACCCCATGCGGCACATTCTCCAGCTTCTAGGGTCTCGACGGCGCTTACGAACGTGCCGGGCTCATCGCCGCGCGCTGGCACCGCCGCGGACACGGACACGGACATCGATTTGGACAGTGAGCCAACTGCCACCACACACGCGGTTCTGCGGACAGATCGACACCATCAATACTGCCGCGCGGCGCCTACTTGAAGCGACCGCCACCAACGTCCACTTCGGCTAGGTTCGCGACGGAACAGACTTCACGTTCAACAGCTAGCTGGTCTTGATGGCCTCTGCGCCGACCCCGAAGCCGACCTTGCGGCTGTCGGCGGCACCGATCTCGACGTAGGCGATCTTCGCCGACGGCACCAGGTAGCGGCGCCCCTTCTCGTCGGTCAGCGCGAGCACGGCCGACGTGTCACCCAGTGACTTGACGATCGCCTGTTCCACCTCGTCGGGTGTCTGCGCGGTGCTGATGATCAGCTCTCGCGGGCTGTCGGTGACCCCGATCTTGATGTCCACGCTGCGGGCCTTTCGGTTGGTTGGCGATGCTTCGACAAAGGCTAGTGGACGCGGTCGCGATCCCGCCGCCGTGGTCGTTGCGCCGTGAGCGAAGCACCCCTGATCAGACCGACGCCGGACCGTGACCGGACCGCGACCGCGTCAACATCATCTGTCACATCTGCCCCACTAACATCGGTTGAGTACGTGCCGGAACTATCTGGGAAATGGGTTATGAGCAGGCAATACGCCCCTTATTCGACCACCCGTGACAGCTACTCGGGCAGCGGCTACCGGTCTGCCGAACCGACCGACCCCGAAGCCGATCAGCAGCCCGGATACCTCAGCGACCGCGAGCGTCGGCGGGCTGCCCGGCGAGGCGCCGGCTACGGACGCGTCCCCCGCGCGACGTACGCCAACTACGACACCTACGAGCCCGACTACGACGAGGCCGTCTATGACGACGAGGCCGACACCGACTACGCCGACTACGAGTTCCCGGCCGACTACCACGAACCGCTGGACCGCCGCTGGATCTGGGTGGCCGGTGTCGCGGGCGTCATCCTGATGGTCGCGGTGATCTGCACCGGCGTCATCCTCGGCGGCGGAGACAGCGGCACCGTGTCCGCGGGAGCCAGCACGTCGGCGGACGCGGAACCCACCGCGCAGCCCTCGGCGACCGTCGCACCCAGCGTCGCCGCGCCGGCACCCGCCATTCCCGCGTTGCCGCCCGAAACCGTCACCACGGTCACGCCGAGCGCCACCGCAACCCCCGCCCCCGCGCCGATCCCCACGACACCGGCCCCGATCGTCGTGCCCGAGGCGCCGGTGGCCGACCCGGCCCTGGCAGCCCGTACCGTGACCTACCACGTGACCGGCAACCGGCAACTGATCGATCTGATCACCGTCATCTACACCGACCAGCAGGGCGCGCTGCAAACCGACGTCAACGTCGCGCTGCCGTGGGTGAAAACCGTCACCCTGGATCCGGGTGTGTCCCTGACCTCGGTGACCGCAACCAGCGTCGGCGGGCAGCTCAACTGCTCGATCGTCGACGGCAGCGGCGCCGCGGTGGCGGTTCAGGCCAACAACACGATGATCACGACCTGCACCCGGTAGCCGCTCAGGCCAGACCGAGTTCCTGCATGCGGCTGGTGTGGGTGCGCTGCAACTGATCGAAGAACTCCGAGAGCTGAGCCAGCCCCTCGCTGCTGCTGATGACCAAATCGACCAGTTCGTCGTGATCGGCGAGCACGAACTGGGCCTGGGTGATGGCCTCACCGAGCAGTCGCCGGGACCACAGCGCCAGCCGGTGCCGCTGGCGGTCGCTGGCGGTGACCGCGGCCCGCACCTCGGCCACCACGAACTGGGAGTGCCCGGTCTCGGCCAGCACCGAGCGCACCACATCGGAGGCCTCGGGCGGCAGCGCATCGGCGATCTGCAGATAGAAATCGGCCGCGAGCGCATCGCCGATATAGGTCTTGACCAGCGCTTCCAGCCAGGTGCTCGGGGTGGTCAGGCGGTGATAGTTCTCCAGCGCGGGAGCGTACTTCGTCATCGCGGGCACGGTGTCGACCCCGCGGGCCGCCAAGGCATCGTGCAGCACCTCGTAATGCCGCATCTCGGCGGCCGCCATGCTGGCCATGTTGATGCGGCCGGCCAGATTGGGCGCCATCCGGGCCTCTTCGGTCAGCCGGTAGAAGGCGGCCACCTCACCGTATGCCAGGAGCGCGAACAGCTCGGTGACTCCCGGCTGATCGACCGACACGCCCGGCGCCCGAGTCTCGCCGACGGAGACGACAGGCTGCGTGGACGACGTCGGCGGCGTCGAAGAAATCATGGTCCAACTCTAGTCTCCGGGCCAGGTGGCGACCGGGTAGCGGGTTGACCAGCTATCATGGGACTCGGGTAGCGACCTTCTGAGCTATGCAAACGACTTGTTCGACCGGTCGCCACCCGAGAAATGTGCGTGCACGTGGTTCGGCCCGCCCTCGATCGGCAGGGCCCGACGGAGCGGTGTACCCCGTCTAGCTGGGAATACCCGCCTTTTACTCGTCATCGTCGTGCGCGCGTGGACGCGACGAGGAAAGACAAGCGAAAGGCTGACGGCAGCGAAAGCTACGCCGACCACACATATGACTTCACCTGACCTGACTGCACCCGAAACACCCGATGTGGACGTCACCGTCCCCGAGACCAAGCCGGCCATCTCGTTCGCCGAACTGGGAGTCCGTGACGAAATCGTCCGTGCCCTGGCCGAGACCGGCAAGGAACACGCCTTCGCCATCCAGGAACTGACCCTGCCGCTCGCGCTGGCCGGCGACGACCTGATCGGGCAGGCCCGCACCGGCATGGGCAAGACCCTCGCCTTCGGCGTGCCGCTGCTGCACCGGATCACCAGCGACGGCGGCCGCCCGCTCAACGGCACGCCGCGCGCGCTCATCGTGGTACCGACCCGCGAACTCTGCCTGCAGGTCTACAACGACCTGGAACTCGCCTCCAAATACCTGCGCGCCGACGATGTGGAGGGGCACGCCGACCGCAAGTTCGTCGTGACCTCCATCTACGGCGGGCGCCCCTACGAGCCTCAGATCGAGGCGCTGCGCAAGGGCGTCGACGTCGTCGTCGGCACCCCGGGCCGGCTGCTCGACCTGGCCCAGCAGGGACACCTGCAGCTGGGCAGCCTGTCGGTGCTGGTGCTCGACGAGGCCGACGAAATGCTCGACCTGGGCTTCCTGCCCGATATCGAGCGAATTCTCCGGCTCACCCCCGATGACCGGCAGGCGATGCTGTTCTCGGCGACCATGCCGGGCCCCATCATCACGCTGGCACGCACCTTCATGAACCAGCCCACCCATATCCGGGCCGAGGCCCCACAGTCCTCGCAGACCCACGACACCACCGAGCAGTTCGCCTACCGCGCCCACGCGCTGGACAAGGTGGAGATGGTCGGGCGCATCCTGCAGGCCGAGGGCCGCGGCGCGACGATGATCTTCACCCGCACCAAGCGCACCGCGCAGAAGGTCGCCGACGAGCTGGCCGAGCGTGGGTTCAAGGTCGGCGCCGTGCACGGCGACCTCGGCCAGATCGCGCGTGAGAAGGCGCTCAAGGCCTTCCGCATCGGTGAGGTCGACGTGCTGGTCGCCACCGATGTCGCCGCCCGCGGTATCGACATCGACGACATCACCCACGTCATCAACTACCAGATTCCCGAGGACGAGCAGGCCTACGTGCACCGCATCGGCCGGACCGGGCGTGCGGGCAAGACCGGTATCGCGGTCACCCTCGTCGACTGGGATGAGCTGCCGCGCTGGACGATGATCGACAAGGCGCTGGGCCTCGACAACCCCGATCCGGTCGAAACCTATTCCAGCTCACCGCATCTGTTCGAGGAGCTGAAGATCCCGACCGGTGTGACCGGTTCGCTGACCGCACCGCCACGCAAGACCAAGACCCGCACCGAAGGTGAACGCACCGAACGCGTCGAGCGCACCGAACGTCCGGCCCGCAACCGCAATCGCACCCGCCAGCGCACCCGCGCCGGTCAGCCCGCGACCGGCCATCCCGAGGGCGAGTCCGCGCCGCAGGACAGCACCGAGGGCCCCGCTGCCGACGCGGGCCAGGACTCCGAGGGCACCGACGCGCCGGCCAAGCGCCGCCGCCGGCGTCGTCCGCGCAAGACCTCGACTCCCGCCACCGGCTAAGTGGTCGCTGACAAACATCCCAGGTCGCCGCGCTCCTGTCCGCCGCCGGAACGCCGCACGCGCGGCGATCTGATCGCGGCCGCGGTGATCGTCGTGGTCGTCGCCGTCACCGCGGCGCTGGTCTGGTGGACCAGCGATGCCCGGGCCACCATCAGCAAGCCGGCCGCCGAACCGGTGCCGAGCCTGACCCCGGCCACCCAGGTGCCGGGATCACTCAGGCAGCTGTGGACGGCCCCGAGCGCGAAGACCACGATGCCGCTGGTGGTGGCCGGTGCGCTGGTGACCGGCGACGGCAACGGCGTCACCGGTCGTGATCCGCTCACCGGCACGGAATTGTGGAGCTACACCCGCGATCTCGAGTTGTGCGGCGTGACGTCGGTGTATCAGTACGCCGTCGCGGTCTACCCGGACGCGCGGGGCTGTGGGCAGGCCAGCACCATCGATGCCGGGACCGGCAAGCGCGGCCCGGCCCGCACCGCCTACGCCGATCCCGAGGTGCACCTGTCCTCGGACGGCAGTACGGTGCTCTCGGCCGGCGACAGCCGCCTGGAACTGTGGCGCTCGGACATGGTCCGCATGCTCGGGTGGGGAACGCTCGATGCGCGCGTCAAGCCCGATGTGCCGCAGTCACCGCTGTGCCGGCTGGTGTCGGCGGCGGCCAGTTCGGCCGCGGTGTCGGTGCTCGAATCCTGCCCGGGACAGACCGAGATGCGCCTGACCCTGCTTCGGCCGTCCGATGAGGAAGACACCCCCGAGGTCAAATACGAACAGCAGCCCGGTGTTTCATCCGATGCCGACGCCCGGGTGATCGCGGTCTCCGATACCACCACCGCCGTGTACCTGCCGACACCGAAACCGGTGGTCAATATCGTCGACGACACCGGCACGGTCACCGCCAGCACACTGCTGGACAAGGCGCCCTCGGCGGCGGCCACGATGTCGCGGGCCGGTGACCTGATCACCTGGTGGACCGGCGATTCCGTGCTGGTCTTCGAGGCCGCCGGCCTGCGCTACAAGTACACCGTCGCGCCCGCGCCCGGCGGCGCGCCGGTCGGGCCCGGCACCATGATGGCCGGCGAACTGCTGGTCCCGGTCACCGACGGCTACGACGTGTTCAACGCCGAAACCGGGACCGGCATAAGGCATATCGACCTGGACCGCGAACCGACGGACAACGCCGTCGTGCCGGCCGCGGCCGGCTCCACGCTGGTCGAGCAGCGCGGCGACACCGTCGTCGCGCTGGGATCATCCTGAACCCCTAGACCTCCGGGGTGAAGGTGCCCAGCGCCTTGCCGGATTTCCAGTGCTTGAGCAGCGCCTCGGCCAGTTCCCGATATGCGACCGCGCCCTTGTTCTTCCGGCCCGCCAGCACCGACGATCCGGAGGCGCTGGCCTCGGCGAACCGCACGGTGCGCGGAATCGGCGGCGCGAGCACCGGCAGCTGATAACGGTCGGCCACGTCGAACAGCACGTCGCGGCTATGCGTGGTGCGCGCGTCGTAGAGCGTGGGCAGCGCACCGAGCATCTTGAGATCGGGGTTGGTGATCTGTTGGACGTCGTTCACGGTCCGCAGGAACTGCCCGACACCGCGGTGTGCCAGCGTCTCGCACTGCAGCGGCACGATCACCTCGCCGGCCGCCGTCAGCCCGTTGAGTGTCAGCACACCCAGCGACGGCGGGCAGTCGATCACCACCACATCGAAAGCCTCGTCCGATGTCGCCGCTCCCGCGGCTCCGACCCCAAGCTTCGCCAGGGCGCGCTTGAGTGCATACTCACGCCCGGCCCGCATCAGCAGCATCGCCTCGGCGCCGGCCAGGTCGATATTGGCCGGCAACAGCGTCATGCCCTCGGGCGTCTCGACGAGCGCCGTGCCCGGTTCGACTTCGCCGAGCAGCACTTCGTGGATCGACACGGCAAGTGTGTCCGGGTCGTGGCCAAGCGAAAACGTCAGGGAACCCTGCGGATCGAGATCGACGAGCAGTACCCGC
The DNA here is from genome assembly GCA_034520035.1 of Mycobacterium sp. GTDB lineage: Bacteria > Actinomycetota > Actinomycetes > Mycobacteriales > Mycobacteriaceae > Mycobacterium. The sequence goes on from JAXHOA010000127.1 coordinate 105,398, forward strand.
CGGCCCTTCTCCGCCATCGCCGCACCGATCGACGCCACCGTCGTCGTCTTGGCGACCCCACCCTTTTGATTGGCGACCGCTAATACTCGCGTCACAGCACCATCCAAGCACGGATGCGGCGGTTGGCTGCTCCGTGCGGCAGAATCGCACCTGTGAGCGTCCACCAGCACCGGTTGATCTTGCTGCGCCATGGCGAAACCGAGTGGTCACGCAGCGGTAAGCACACCGGACGCACCGACATCGAACTCCTCGACATCGGCCGGGAACAGGCCGTGCTGGCCGCCGAGGTCATCGGCGACCTCCAACTGCGCCACCCCCTGGTGGTCAGCAGCCCGCGTCAGCGCGCCCAGGTGACCGCCGCACTCGCGGGGCTGACGGTCGACGAGGTCTCACCGCTGCTGGCCGAATGGGATTACGGCGACTACGAGGGCCTGACCACCCCCGAGATCCGCGAGACGGTTCCGGGCTGGACGGTGTGGACGCACGAATCCCCCGGCGGCGAGACGGCCATCCAGGTGTCCGACCGCGCCGACGCCGCCATCGCCCTGGCCTTGGAACACATGGAATCCCGGGACGTGGTGTTCGTCGGCCACGGCCATTTCTCCCGCTCGGTACTGAGCCGGTGGGTCGAACTGCCCATCTTCGAGGGGGTGCGGTTCTCGATGGCCGCCGCCTCGATCGCGGTGTGTGGGTTCGAGAAGGGCATCCGCCAGATCAGCGCGCTCGGCCTGACCGGGCACACCAATCCGTGCCTGCCCCCGGCGTGACCCCAACCTTCGTCCTTTCCGGACCGTCGGGCACCGTGCTGGCCGACGGCAGCGACACCGGGTTCTCGGAGGTGGCCGCCGCGCAGCACGCGCTGCGCACCGGAGCCGCGCCGGTGGTGTTGGGCGCCTTGCCTTTTGACCTCAACGGCCCCGCGGCCCTGCAGGTGCCCGGTACCGTCCGCCGGACCGATGGATTGCCGGAATGGCCCGACACCGCCCCGCCGGTGATCCACACCCGCGACACGTTGCCGCCGGGCCCCGTGCACCGGCAACGAGTGGCCGAGGCGGTGCGCCGGCTGCGCGCCGCGCAGTCACCGCTGCAGAAGGTGGTGCTGGCGCGCGCGATGCGGCTGGTCGCCGACACCCCGTGGGACGCCCGCTCGGTGCTGCGCAGGCTGGCCGCCGCCGATCCCGCGGCGACGGTCTACCTGGCCGACCTGTCCGCGGCCGGCGCCGAGTATCAGGGGCGCCTCCTCGTCGGCGCCAGCCCGGAACTGCTGGTTGCCCGCGACGGTGACACCGTGGTCTGCCAGCCGTTCGCCGGTTCGGCACCGCGCGCGGCCGACCCCGAGGTCGACGCGCGCAATGCTGCGGCGCTGGCGGCGTCCGGCAAGAACCGGCACGAGCATGCGCTGGTCGTGGATGTGATGCGCTCGGCACTGGAACCGCTGTGTGCCGACCTGGAGATCGCCGCCGAACCGCAACTGCACGGCACCGACGCGCTGTGGCATCTGAGCACCCCGATCCGCGGCCGGGTGCGGTCGGCGCAGACCACCGCGCTGGATCTGGCGCTCGCCCTGCACCCGACACCGGCGGTGGGCGGGGTGCCCACCGAGCTGGCCGCCGCACTGATCACGGAGTTGGAGGGCGACCGCGGCTTCTACGCCGGCGCCGTCGGCTGGTGCGATGCGCGCGGCGACGGCCGCTGGGTGGTGTCGATCCGGTGCGCGGTGCTGGATGCCGACCGCCGCAGCGCCCTCGCCCACGCGGGCGGTGGCATCGTCGCCGAGTCCGATCCCGATGACGAGGTCGACGAGACGACCACGAAATTCCGGACGATCCTGACAGGGCTGGGGGCAATTGCATGACATCGGCGAGCAGCGGAGCGAATCGCACATGACTGAAGTGATCCGCCGCGCGCGACCGGGTGACGAGGCCGAGATCGTCGCGATGATTCGCGAGCTGGCCGAATTCGAACACGCCGCCGAGGAGTGTGTGGTGACCGAAAAATCGCTGCGCAGGGCTCTTTTCAACGATCAGCCGACCGCGCACGCGCATATCGTCGAGATCGACGGCCGGGCAGCGGCGACCGCGGTGTGGTTCCTGAACTTCTCCACCTGGGACGGGGTCTCCGGGATCTACCTGGAGGACCTCTACGTGCGGCCGGACTTCCGCCGCCGCGGTCTGGCCCGGAAGTTGTTGTCCACCTTGGCCGCCGAGTGCCATACCCACGGCTACACGCGGCTGAGCTGGGCGGTTCTCAACTGGAACGTCAATGCCATCGCGCTGTATGACACCGTCGGCGGTAAGCCGCAGACCGAATGGACCACCTACCGGGTGTCGGGGCCGGAACTCACGGCGCTGGCCCAAGGCTGATTCCCGGGTCGCTCCGCTCCAGCCTGCCGGAAGTGCCCTAGTCCCTACCCGCCATCCACTGCACCGACGAGGGGCTGAACAACATGCCCAGCGCCGTCAGCGCCAGCAGACCGACCAGGACGCCGTAGACCACGTGGTGACTGGTGATGACATACCAGGCGATCGGCAGCAGCAGCAGGTTGGTGGGCACCGCGATCCCGCGGCCCCAGCGACGGCCGGTGATCAGCGCCCAGCCACCGGCCAGCACGCCACCGCCGATCAGCACGAACCAGACCGCGGTGCCGTACCCGTTGACGATCTGTTGGTCGGCACCGCCGAAGGCCCGGATCAGCAACAGCGCGGCCATGATCAGCCCGGCCACGCCCTCGGCCGCCACCAGGAACCCCACGTAGCGGACGATCGGCGGCTGCAGGTTCACGACAGTCTTGCGGCGAAGTAGCGCACCGCATACTCGTAGCCGGCCGGCCCGGCACCGGCGATCACGACGTCGGCCACCTCCGAGACGAAGGAGTGCCGACGGTACTCCTCGCGGGCATGCACATTGCTCAAATGCACTTCCACCACCGGCAAATCGACCGATCGCAGGGCATCGGCGATGGCCACCGAGGTGTGGCTGTAGGCGCCCGGGTTGATGATGATGCCGACGCAGTCCGCGCGGGCATCATGAATGGCATCGATCAGGACGCCCTCGTGGTTGCTCTGCACGACTCGCTCGTCAAAGCCGTGCTCAGCGGCGACCTCGATGAACCGCTGCTCGATCTGCGCGAGCGTGGCGGAACCGTAGATTTCGGGCTGACGGGTCCCGAGCAGATTCAGGTTGGGGCCGTTCACGAGCAGCAATCGGCGTTCGGTCACGTGAGTACGGTACCGACGCCGGCGGGCGCAGCGCCAAGTCCGTGGCTCACCGGCGTTTCCCGATCGGAAAGGTGCCGGTGTCGGCGCGCGTGATTTACACAGCCCCGGCGACCGCGTTGCATGGACGCCATGACGATCAGCGTGACCGAGCGGGCCGAGCTGCGTTCCGCGGTCCGTGCCCTGCTGCACGACGAATGCACCGAGGCCGACGTGCGGCGGGTGATGGCCTCCGCGGACGGCTTCGACCGTGAACTGTGGGCCAAGCTGGCCGCGCAGGGCGTGCCGGGACTGCTGGTGGAACCCGAGTACGGCGGTGTCGGTCTGGGCGCCCCGGAGCTGGAGGCCGTCGCCGAGGAGACCGGGGCCGCCCTGCTGCCCGCGCCGTTCCTGTCCAGCGCGGTACTGACCGTCGCACTCATCCAGTCGGCCGGCACCGAGGCCGACAAGCAGCGCCTGCTCCCCGGGCTGGCCGACGGCACCGCGATCGGCACCGTCGCCGTCACCGGGGCCCGCGGGACCTGGACCGCCGACGCTGTCGACATCCGGGCCGGCGCGGACGGCACCCTGTCCGGGACCGCGCACTACGTCATCTTCGGGCAGATCGCCGAGGTCATCCTGGTCATCGCGCTGACCGACGGCGGTCCCGCCGTCTTCGAGGTCGTCCCCGATGCCCCCGGCTTCCAGCGCACCGCCGCAACGGTTTTGGATGCGACCAGTCCGCTGTCCACCTACACCTTCACCGCCACCCCGGCCCGGCGCATGGGCACCGCGGGCTGGGACGCGGTGCAGCAGGCGCTGGATCTGGCGGTGATCGCCATGGCCGGCGAGCAGGCCGGCGGCACCCGGCGGATCTTCGACATGACCGTCGACTACCTCAAGACCCGCATCCAGTTCGGTCGCCCGATCGGCAGTTTCCAGGCGCTCAAACACATGGCTGCCGACCTGCTGCTGCAGGTCGAATCGGCGACCTCGGCGGCCCAGCACGCCGCGGACCGCTACCAGGACCCGCAAACCCGCGCCGGTGCCGTCGCGCTGGCGGGCTTCGCGTGCGCCGAGGCGTACGTCGAGACGGCCATGCAGGCCATCCAGATGCACGGCGGCATCGGGTTCACCTGGGAACATCCCGCGCACCTGTTCCTGCGCCGGGCGCGCACCGGTCTGCAACTGTTCGGCGACTCCGCGGCACACCGCGAGCGCTACCTGCTCTCGAAGGGCGCCTGAGATGACCGAGAACACCCTGCCCTCCGCCGACGAGCTGCGGGCCGAGGTCCGCGACTGGCTGGCCGCCCACTGGACCGCCCTGCCCACATCCGATGACCCGTGGGCGAGTTCCCCGGAACGTATCGCCTGGCTGGAGAAGGTCCTCGACGCCGGGTACGCCGCACCGACCTATCCCGGCGACTGGTACGGCCGGGAGTACCCCAACCAGCTCGCGAATGTCATCGAGCAGGAGTTCCGCGCGGTCCGCGCCCCGGGCGCCCGCCAGGACAAGTACAGCATCCCGGCCAACACCGTCCTGAAATTCGGCACCGAGCAGATCAAACATGATCTGTTGCGCGACTTCCTGACCGAGAGGTCGCGGACCTGCCTGCTCTACAGCGAGCCGGGTGCCGGTTCTGACCTGGCCGGTATCCGGACGACGGCCGTGCGTGACGGCGACCAGTGGGTGATCAACGGCCAGAAGGTGTGGACATCGGGGGCACTGACGTCGGATTACGCGCTGCTGATCGCCCGCACCGACTGGGACGCGCCCAAACACCAGGGGATCACCTTCTTCATCATCGGAATGAAACAACCCGGGATCGAGGTCCGGCCACTGCACCAGATCACCGGGGAGTCGCACTTCAACGAGGTCTTCCTCACCGATGCCAAGACGCCCGACGCCTACGTCGTCGGCGGCACCGGCAACGGCTGGCGGGTGCTGCAGACCGCGCTCGCCTACGAACGGTCCCTGATGGGCGCGGCCGGCCGCTCCGGACGCAACCAGTCCCGCGCCAACAGCCTGGTCGAACTGGCCCGCGAGCACGGACGACTCGACGACGCCGCGGTGCGCAGGTCACTGGCCGAGGTGCTGGCCCTGCGAGAACTCAACGGACTCAACAACGCCCGCGCGAAGGCCGAGGCCAAGCAGGGCACCTCGAGCCCGGTCATGTCGCTGGGCAAGCTGGCGATGTCGGCCATCCTGCACGCCGAGGCGCGACTGAAGACCGACATCATCGCCGCGCAGGCACTCTTGGCCGGCCCCGACAACCCCGAATCCGATGACGTGAACTTCCTGACGCTCAACGCGTTCTTCACCTCGATCGGCGGCGGCACCGACCAGATCCAGCGCAACATCATCGGCGAACGGGTGCTCGGGCTACCCAAAGAACCCGAAGTCGACCGTGACATCCCGTTCCGCCAGGCCAAGAGGAACTAGAACCCATGCCCTATGACCCACCACTGTCCGGCGTACGGGTCCTCGACCTGACCACCGGCCCGATGACGGCCGTCGGACGCCTGTTGGCCGATCTGGGCGCCCACGTCATTGTCGTTGCGCTGCACGGAGTCAGCTCCCAGGACGAACCGGTGCCTGCTGGACACGGCGATGAACCGGCACGGCCTGGATATGGTGACCGTGGCGGACCCCCACACCTGGACCCGCATGCTGGCCGGCGCGGACATCCTCATCGAGAACACCGCGCCGGACTCGGCTGCCGAAGCCGCACTGGCCGTCCGCGCGATCCGGACGGTGCACCCGACACTGGTGATCCTGTCCATCAGCGATTTCGGCCGCGACACCCGATTCCGGAACTGGCAGGCCACCACGCCGGTGCTGCACGCCCTGACCAGTGAGCTGTCCCGGTCCGGGATCCCCGGACGCGCACCCCTGGTGCCACCCGGACGCCACCTGCCCTACCAGGTCGCCGCCGCGCAGGCGGCGGTGTTCACCGTCAGCGTGCTGCTGGACCGATTACGCACCGGCGAAGGCGATCTCATCGACTTCTCGGTGCTCGACGGCGCCATGCAGACCCTTGATCCGCCCTACGGCACGGCCGGTACCGCCTCGGCGGGGGTGGCCCTCAGCGCGCAGAAGCGCAACTGGGCTGCCGAGCAGTTGCGGTATCCGATCATCGCGTGCCGCGACGGGCACGTACGAATCTGCCTGCTGGCCAAAAGGCAGTGGGAGGGCATGTTCGAATGGTTGGGCCGCCCAGCCGAATTCGCCGACCCGAAGTACTACAGCCTGCGAGAGCGCCTCACCTCGGTCGAGTTACTGGGCGCGATCGGGCGGTTCTGCGCCGACAAGACGCGCGCCGAACTGGAGGAGCAGGGCCAACGCCACCGGGTGCCGACCGCGGCAGTGCTGTCCCTCGCCGAGGCGCTGCGCAGCGAACATGTCAGAGAGCGCGGCTTGTTTCGCGACGTCGAGCTCGGCACGGGCGTGACGGCGCCGGTTCCGGTGGGCATCGTCGAGATCGACGGGCACCGGGCCAGCACGCTCAACTCCCCCGCCACGCCGGCCGGACGGCCGGCGGGCGCACCCATTCTGGGCGGGCGCACCCGCCGCGACGAGGGCCTGCCGCTGGAGGGCCTGCGGGTGCTGGATCTCGGGGTCATCGTGGTGGGCAGCGATACCGGCCGGCTGTTCGGTGACCTCGGCGCCGACGTCGTCAAGATCGAGAACTCGGCGTTCCCGGACGGACTGCGCGGCAACCTTGCGTCGATATCGCACACCTATGCCGCCGGGCACCGCAACAAGAAGTCGATCAGCATCGACCTGCGGATCCCGGAAGGCCAGGCGCTGGCGCACCGGCTCGTCGAGTCCGCCGATGTGGTCCTCACCAACTTCAAGCCCGGTGTCGCCGCCGCCCTCGGAATGGACCACGCCACGCTTGCCCTGATCAACCCGGGCATCGTCGTCGTGGACAGTTCGGCGTTCGGGCCGACCGGGCCGTGGGCGAACCGGCTCGGCTACGGCCCGCTGGTCCGGGCCGCCGCGGGGTTCACCGACCAGTGGGCCTACCCGGACGAGCGGGATCATTCCCCGTCGCTTCGCTCGCCCAGGGCGACAGCGTTCTGCGATGCCGTCACCGTCTACCCCGATCATGTCGCCGCCCGGATCGGCGCGCTCGCCGCGCTGGCCCTGTTGCTGCGCCGGGAGCGCACCGGGACCGGCGGAGCCGCCAGCGTCGCCCAGTCCGAGGTGATGATCAGCCATCTGGCCGCCGAGATCGCCGGCAAGGTGCTCGGCCTTCCCGAGCAGCCGCCCGCGCATCCGTGGGGCCTGTTCCCCGCAGAGGGGGACGACGCCTGGGTCGCGGTGACCGTCCGCGACGATGCCGATGACCGCGCCCTGCGTACCGTCATCGGGGCACGGTCGCTGGCCGAGTGGACCTGCGAGCACAGCGCAGGCGAGGCCATGGAACTGCTCCAGACCGCAGGAGTGCCCGCCGGTGCCGTACTGCACGCCGCCGATGTGCCCGGCTGGGCCTACTACATCGACCGGCGCGCCTTCCGGGAGGAGTTGCATCCACACGGCCGGGAGCCCTACATCCTGGAGAACGCCCAGATCCACTCCGACCGCATCGCGGACCCGCCGCTGGGGCAGGCCCCGCTGCTGGGTGAGCAGACCCGCGAGCTGGCCGCCGAGCTGCTGGGACTGAGCCAGGACGAGATCGACGACCTGATGGCCCGCGGGGTGCTGGAGTCGGTGGCCGAGGTGGCCACCCAGCCTCGCTGACCCCTCGCCCGCGCCACCGGCTTAAGATCGCCGGAGCCAACATCAGCCTCGACCTGTTTCGGACGTGCCCCGCATGCAAGTGGACTTCACCAGGCTCCGCTATTTCGTCGCCGTCGCCGAGGAACTGCACTTCACACGTGCCGCCGCCCGCCTGATGATCACCCCACCGCCGCTGAGCAAGCAGATCAAGCTGCTGGAGAACGAACTCGGCGGTCAACTGTTCGAACGCGACTACCACAACGTGCGGCTCACCCCGCTGGGCCAGAGGCTGCTGGGCCCGGCCCGCGACATCCTCGACCGGGTCGACGACCTCAAGGCCCTTGCATCACGAATCACCAACGGCGCCAAGCCAGTCCGGATCGGTGCCACCGCCTACGCGCCATCGGACTTCCTGGCCCGACTGGAGACGACGGTCGCCGCGCTGAGGTCCCCGGCCGAGTTCAGTGTGCCTGGGTCGGCGGCGGAGGTCATCGCCAAACTGGTGTCCGGGCACCTCGATCTGGGCCTGATCCACCTGCCGCACTCCGACAGGCGATTGTGCCACCGGGTGATTGCCAGTTACCCGGGCGCAATCGCCGTCCGCTTCGACGATCCGCTGGCCGCCGACGACAGTGTGACCATCGAGGCCCTGCGTGACCGTGACGTGGTGATCGACTTCGCCCGACCGAACCCGGTGGTGCTCGCCGGGCTGACCCGCGGCCTTGCGGCCCGCGGTGTACACCGAATCGTGCGGACCACCAATCAGCTCGGCGGCGAGCTGGAGATGGCGACCCAGGTGTTCAACCGTCATCTCGTCGCGATGGTGACCTACGCGCCGGCATCGGCCATCGGCCGGATCTTCTCGCCCCCGGAGTTCAAACTGATCCCGATCGACGAAAGCACCTGGGCCCCGATCCGAATCGCGCTGGCGTGGGTGCCAGGACCGCTTGCACGACCCGGCCCGGATCGAGGCCACGGTGGACGAGATCGCCTGTGCGATAGGAATTTCGGATGGCCGAGGCTGATACCGGGCACTGTCCCTGCGGATCCGGGCGGGCCTACCGCCATTGTTGCGGACCGCTGCACGACGGAACGGCGGCCGCCGCCACCGCCGAAGCGCTGATGCGTTCGCGGTTCAGCGCTTTCGCGCGCGGTCGCGCCGACTACCTGTTGAGCAGCTGGCATCCCGGCACCCGGCCCGAGCGGCTGGATCTCGACGAGCAGCTCACCTGGCGGCGGCTACAGATCGTGGACACCGAGTCCGGGGGCGCCGACGACGACACCGGGATCGTCGAATTCCGCGCCCAGTACCTGCAGCACGGAAAACGGCGCATCCTGCACGAACGCAGCCGCTTCAGCCGGGCCCGCGACGGCACCTGGCGTTACGTGGACGGGGATTTCGGGGGCGGCCGGTAAACTGGCCTGATGCGTTTCGTGCTGACCGTGGCGACCATGGCCGTCGCCGTCGTGCTGTCGGCACCGCAGGCGCATGCCGACCCGGCCGGTGAGACCGTGCCGGACAGCCCGGCGCTGACCGCCTTCGATGTGGCCGATCCGGCGATCGGGCGGCTGGACCCGACCCTGGTGGCGGCGGTGCAGAACGCGACCTCCGCCGCGGCGGCCGAGGGTGTCACCGTGACGGTGACCTCGGGGTGGCGCTCCCCGGAGTTCCAGCAGCAGCTGCTCGACGACGCCATCGTGACCTACGGCAGTTACGCCGCGGCCCGCCAGTACGTCCAGACTCCGGAACAGTCGCGCCACGTGGTGGGTGCGGCCGTGGACATCGGCGGCCCGGGCGCCGACCAGTGGATGATCACCAACGGCCCGCGTTTCGGGCTGTGCCAGATCTACGCCAACGAGACATGGCATTTCGAGCTCACCACCGACCTGTTCGGCGCCTGCCCGGCGCTGCTGCCCGACGCCGCAGGCGCGCACTGACCACGGCCGTCGCAACCGGCCTGAACGCCAACGCGATCGGGGACCCCGAAGTTCACCCGACGATCATCGGGCATGCCCCGACCGTTCACCCGATGTGCTGTCCGGCGATTCGCCACCGGCGGATTCGCGGTTAGGCTGGTTCCCCGTGCGTGCCGTGCTGATCGTCAACCCGAACGCGACATCGACGACCCCGGCGGGACGTGACCTGCTGGCTCACGCGCTGGAAAGCCGCGTCGATCTGACCGTGATCCACACCGATCACCGGGGCCATGCCATCGAGATCGGCCACCAGGCCACCCGCGACGGCATCGACGTGCTGATCGTGCACGGCGGCGACGGCACGGTGAACGAGGTGGTCAACGGCGTGCTCCAGGAACCCTCCGAACGCGCCCCCGCCGTCGGCGTGGTGCCCGGCGGCTCGGCCAATGTCTTCGCCCGCTCGCTGGGAATCAGCCCGGACCCGGTCGTGGCGACCAATCAGCTCGTCGACATCCTCGGCGACCATCGCCGCGGGGTGCCGTGGCGCCGCATCGGCCTGATGAACTGCGGCGAGCGGTGGGGCGTGTTCACCGCGGGCATGGGCGTCGACGGTGCCGTGGTGGCCGCCGTGGAGGCTCAGCGCGCCAAGGGCCGAACCGTGACCGCATCGCGGTACATCAGGGTGGCCATTCGCGAAATGCTGGCCAGCGCCCGCAGAGAGCCCCTTCTGACCGTGGAACTACCCGGCCGCGAAGCGACATCGGGCGTCCATTTCGCGTTCGTGTCCAATTCCAGTCCGTGGACGTACGCAAATGCCCGCCCGGTGTGGACGAACCCCGATACGACCTTCGAAACCGGGCTCGGGGTGTTCGCCATCACGAACATGAACGTATGGCGCAATCTCGGCCTGGTGCGCCGGATGTTGTCGTCGAGACCGGATATCACAGCGCCCCATCTGATCCGGGAAGACGATCTACCGTGGCTGCGGGTGACCAGCGACACACCGGTGGCCTGCCAGATCGACGGCGACTACATCGGTTTACGTGATGCGATGACCTTCACGTCGGTTCCGGACGCGCTGTGCGTCTTGGCGCCGTCTACAGAAACTTCTTGACCTGCGAGTTCGCGGTGAGCAGCGTAGATTTAGAGCGCAAGTGAGTTGAGTGTAGTACAAACGGGTGAGCGGTCCGGTAACCCGGTACCGCAGTGACATTGCCCACGTGTTAACGCACTTCTATTGACATCTGTTCAGCCTGTGCAAGCATTGGATGCAACAGCGCAGAAACATTCGATGCATGCGCGTTAACAGCCGAAAAACTCAGGGTGTCTTTGTAGCGCCTCTGTAACGACCTGACTAGGAGATAGAAGCATGGATTGGCGTCACAAGGCGGTCTGTCGCGACGAGGATCCGGAACTGTTCTTCCCGGTGGGAAACAGCGGCCCGGCACTCGCCCAGATCGCTGATGCGAAGCTCGTCTGCAACCGTTGCCCGGTCACGACCGAGTGCCTGAGCTGGGCGCTCGAGTCCGGCCAGGATGCCGGCGTATGGGGCGGCATGAGCGAAGACGAGCGTCGCGCCCTCAAGCGTCGCAACGCACGGACCAAGGCACGCACCAGCGTCTAGGCCCACCGCAAGACTTCGACTGCGGCCCCGACAGAGATGTCGGGGCCGCAGTCTTTTCGTCTGGGATGGAGCGTGAGCCGTCAGACATTGTGTGTCACATCACATTTCGCTGTGCCGTCCAGCTAGATAGCGGCCCTGCGGTGACGGCCGATCGGGACCCGCAACACCACGTCGGTGCCACCGGAATCCACATCGTGCATACCGAGCGAACCATCGAGTTCCGCCGAGACCAGCGTGCGCACGATCTGCAGACCGAGCCGGTCGGACTTCTCCAGGCTGAACCCCTCCGGCAGCCCGCGGCCGTCGTCATGCACGACGACGTCGAGCCAGCGCGCCGAACGCTCGGCCCGGATGGTCACCGATCCCTTCTTCACGTCGCCGTCGAAGGCGTGCTCGAGTGCGTTCTGCACCAGTTCGGTGATCACCATGATCAGCGCGGTGGCCCGGTCGGCGTCGAGCACGCCGAGATCGCCGTCGCGGGTGATCCGGATCGGGGTGTCCACCGAGGCGACATCGTTCATGATCGGCAGGATCCGGTCCACCACCTGGTCGAGGTTGACCTCTTCGTCCACCGACATCGACAACGCATCGTGCACCAGCGCGATGGAGGACACCCGCCGCACCGACTCGATGAGGGCCTCGCGCCCCTCGGCGTTGTTGGTCCGCCGGGCCTGCAGGCGCAGCAGCGCGGCGACCGTCTGAAGATTGTTCTTCACCCGGTGGTGGATCTCGCGGATCGTCGCGTCTTTGGACAGCAGCGCGCGATCGCGCCGTTTGACCTCGGTGACGTCGCGGATCAGCACCGCCGCGCCGACCGCCGCACCGCCCACCTGCAGCGGGATGGTCCGCAACAGCACCGCGGCGCCACCGGCGTCGACCTCCATGCGCATGCTCGATCCGCCGGCCAGCGAGTCGCGCACGTGTTCGGCCAGTTCCTGGGCCTCGAAGGGATCGGAGATCAGCGGCCGGGTGACCGCGACCAGGTTGTGCCCTTCGAGTTCGGCGGCGAAGCCCATCCGGTGATACGCCGAGATGGCGTTCGGGCTCGCGAAGGCGACCTCACCGGCCACCCCGAGCCGGATGAAACCGTCGCCGACGCGCGGACTGGACCGCGACATCGGCAGGTCCCCGACGTTCGGGAAGGTGCCGTCGCTGAGCATGTGCAGCAGGTCGGCGGCGCAGTCCAGATAGGCGCGTTCCAGCGGGCTGGACGTCCGGCCCTCGGCCAGTGCGGTCTGATGGGTGAGCACCGCGACGACGCGGTCGGCGTGTCGAACCGGGACCGCCTCCACATTCATCCATTGGCCGTCACCGCGCGGCTGGCTGACATCGCTCTCCCGGCCGATCGCGCCGGAGTCGAACGCCGCGCGCACCACCGGCATCTCCGCGGCGGCCGTGGCGGTGCCGACGGCATCGGCCAGCAGCACCGTGGAGGCCGTGTTGGGGCGCACCTGCGCCACACAGACCAGGACGTCGTCGTCGCTGCGGACCCACATCAGGTAGTCGGCGAAGGACAGGTCGGCCAGCAGTTGCCATTCGCCGACCACGGCATGCAGATGGTCGACGGCGTTACCGGGAAGAACGGTGTGCTCGGCGAGCAGGTCACCGAGAGTCGACATGAGCCGTTACCGCAGACGGGCTAGCTGATCACCGCGATGAGGTCACCGGCCTGGATGACGTCACCCACCGACACGCTCACCTCGGTGATGGTGCCCGCGACCTCCGCCAGCACCGGGATCTCCATCTTCATGGACTCCAGCAGCACCAGGGTGTCGCCCGCACCGATCTGGTCGCCCTTCTGCACAACGACCTCCAGCACGCTGGCCACGATCTCTGCGCGAACATCCTCGGCCATCTTCACCCCACTCATTTCGCCTTGGCTGGCTGCTGATCCGCCTTGCCGGCCTATATCGAACCACAACACCGAAAGACCCATCGAAGACCACGCGGGAAAAGCAGTCCCTCCGGCATGAGATACTGGTGCCCAAGTATTCATTTGATCCGGAGGTTCACCATGGCCAAGCGAGGCCGCAAGAAGCGCGACCGCAAGCACTCGAAGGCCAACCACGGCCGTCGCCCCAACGCCTGACACGTTGTCCTGGCCCCCATCGGGGCGCAGCACACAACAAACCGCCCGAGCTCTCCTAGCGAGAGCCGGGCGGTTGTTTTGTGTGCGGGTACGGGGCGCTCAGCCCCGAATGATGGTGGTCCGGCTGATCTCGATCTGCAGGCGCGCCCGCAGACCCTCGGGCGCCTTCTCACCGCGGCACTTGCTGGCGATCAGATTCTTCACCCGCTCCTCCACGCCGTAATGGCGCAAGCAGGTCGGGCATTCCTCGAGGTGCTGCTTGAGCTTGTCCCGGCTCTCGTCGGTGCACTCACCGTCGAGCAGCGTCCAGACCTCGGCGATCACCGCGGCGCATTCGGGGTGATCGGGATCAACCGGGCCGACCGGCGGCGACCAGCGCTCATCCTCAGGCGACTGGGTCATGACGAAACCTCCTCGGGCGCACCGAGCTGTGGGTCTCGGATGAAGCCGCGGTCCCTGGCCACATCGGCCAGCAGCTCCCGCAGTTGTTTTCTACCGCGATGCAACCGCGACATCACGGTGCCGATCGGCGTGTCCATGATCTCGGCAATCTCCTTGTACGGGAATCCCTCGACGTCGGCGTAGTACACCGCCATGCGGAACTCCTCGGGCAGGGCCTGCAGCGCCGCCTTGATCTCGGTGTCGGGCAGCGCCTCCAGCGCCTCCACCTCGGCCGAACGCAGACCGGTCGAGGTGTGCTCGGCGTTGGCCGCCAGCTGCCAGTCGGTGATCTCGTCGGTCGGGTACTCGGCGGGTTGGCGCTGTTTCTTGCGGTAGCTGTTGATGTAGGTGTTGGTCAGGATGCGGTACAGCCACGCCTTGAGATTCGTGCCCGCGCGGAACGAGCGGAAGCCGGCGTAGGCCTTGACCATCGTTTCCTGCAGCAGGTCCTCGGCATCGGCCGGGTTGCGGGTCATCCGCAGCGCGCCGCCGTAGAGCTGGTCGAGCAGCGGAATGGCGTCGCGTTCGAACCGGGCGGTCAGCTCGGCATCTGTCTCTGCGGCCCGAGCCGCTTCGTCGATATCGGTCATCGCGGGAGACACCGTCCCTTCTGTTGCGGCATCACCGAACAGCTCCAGTGTGAACACCGGACGATCCAGGCAGGCCGTTGGCACCAAAATCCCCTATCTGACGATCCTAAAGGCAATGACCGACATCAACCGGGCGCAGGGCGCCCGTTCACCGTCGATGCAAGCAACAACGGCGGCTCCGGCGGTCTGCATTCCCGGACTACGCTGGCCTGGTGGCAAGAGCAGCAACCCCGGCGATCGCCGCCCTGCTGGACGACGGCGCCGACCACGAAATTCTGCGTTACCGGCACGACCCGCGCGCGGAGTCCTTCGGCGAGGAGGCGGTCGCCGAGCTGGCCGCGGCACATGACCTCGCCCCCGAGCAGATCTTCAAGACGCTGATCCTGGCCGTCCCGGGCGGGCTGGCGGTGGCGGTCCTGCCCGTGCCCTCGAAACTGTCCCTGAAGGCCGCGGCCGCGGCGCTCGGTGTGCCGAGGGCCGCGATGGCCGAGCGGGCCGCCGCCGAACGCTCCACCGGGTATGTGCTCGGCGGGATCTCTCCGCTGGGCCAGCGCAAGGCGTTGCCGACGGTGATCGACTCCTCGGCGCTGCAATGGGACCGGGTGCTGTGCAGCGCGGGTAAGCGCGGGTGGGACGTCGCGCTCACACCGGCCGATCTCGTAAGACTTACTGTTGGCATTACGGGGGATATTCGCGCCACGTAGGCTGGTGGCCATGTCACTTCAGGGAAAAACCATGTTCATCTCCGGCGCCAGCCGGGGCATCGGCCTGGCCATCGCCAAGCGGGTGGCCGCCGACGGCGCCAACATCGCGCTACTGGCCAAGACCGCCGAACCGCACCCCAAACTGCCCGGCACCGTCTACACCGCGGCCCGCGAGATCGAGGAGGCCGGCGGTCAGGCCCTACCCATCGTCGGTGATGTGCGCGACCCCGATGGCGTGCAGGCCGCGGTCGCCGCGGCGGTCGAACGGTTCGGCGGGATCGACATCTGTGTGAACAACGCCTCGGCCATCAATCTGTCCCCCATCCTGGACGTGCCGATGAAACGCTTCGACCTGATGAACGGCATCCAGGTGCGTGGCACCTACGCGGTCTCCCAGGCCTGCATCCCGCACATGATCGGCCGGGAGAATCCGCACATCCTCACGCTGTCCCCACCGATCCGGATGGAACAGAAATGGCTGACCCCGACCGCCTACATGATGGCCAAGTACGGAATGACATTGTGCGCGTTGGGTATCGCCGAAGAAATGCGCCAACACGGTATCGCCTCCAACACCCTGTGGCCGCGCACCTCGGTGGCCACCGCCGCGGTGCAGAACCTGCTCGGCGGCGACGAGTCGATGGGCCGCTCACGTAAGCCCGAGGTGTACTCCGACTCCGCCTACGTGGTGCTGAACAAGCCCTCCAGCTACACCGGCAACACGCTGCTGTGCGAGGACGTGCTGCTGGAAGCCGGGGTCACCGATCTCTCGGTGTACGACTGCATTCCGGGATCGGAACTGGGGGTGGACTTCTGGGTCGATTGCGCCAACCCGCCGGGCTACACCGGACCGTGAGGACATGACATTAGGAAGGCCGGGGGTTAAAAGATTGAGATATGATGAGAGAAATCGGAATAAGAAAATCGTCGACACGACCGGGAGCATCTTCCACGAAAAAGAGGGATGGGAAGGAGGGGAAGGAATAGACCCCGAGGGGAAGGGGGAGAATAAGAAAAAGAGTTCGCCGCCGGCGCCGACGAGGTGACCCCGGCCGTGCTGGAACTGCTGGAGAACTCCTAGCGCACCGGCACGGGCTTACCGAAGCGGGCCGCCACCCCTGGTGAGAACATCGCGGGCAACCGGGTACCGGCCACCGCGGTACCGCTCGCAGCGACCAGATCGTCACGCAGATACTCGATCTCGGCCGCGTACAGCGGCCATTCGGGATGGTCGTTGGGCACCCACCAGGTGCGCCCCGCCTTACGCGTGTGCGCACCCCAGCGCGCGGTCAGCCACACCTGCAGCGGCGTCGGTTGCAGCGGTGCACCGATGGTCACCTTCAGTGTGCTGCGCAATCCCCTTCGCGGCCAACGTCGTACGCTCGTATAGCAAATCCGGTCACCGGAGCGGGTCACCCGCATCTTCGCCCAGGTGTAGGGCACCCCCAGCCCGATCCGGGTCAGCGGCACCACAGCCAGCCGCTCGGTCTCCAGGGACCGGAACAGCACACCGTGGCGCCCGGCGTCATCCACCGAATACAACCGGACGTTGGTCTCGGCGAAGGCGCCGAAGAACGGCAGCGGCACCCGGTCCGCCAGCGCGGTGCGGCGCATGACGAACGGGATGAGCCCGACATAGGTGAAACCGTCGTCGAAGACATCCGGGCGGGTGCCCTCCGGAAACAGGTGAGCGACGCTGTCCGGGCGCACCGGCCAGTGCACGAAGGTGAGATCGCCCCAGAATTGGCCGACCAGCACCGGCCGGGGCAGCGGTGGTGCGGTGACGGACAGAGCTGCCACTACGTCATCGTGGCATAGGCTGGCCGAGTGTCAATCTGGTCTGCGGGACGGTACGAGGCCGTCGCCCAACGCATCGCGCCCATCTCCGTCCGGCTGATCGAGACCGTCGACCGGTTGCGCCCGCTCGACGGTGCCGTCGTCGCCGATCTGGCCTGCGGTACCGGTAACGCCGCGCTGGCGGCCGTGGCGGCCGGCGCGCAGGTGACCGGGGTGGACCTGACCCCCGAACTGCTGGCCATCGCCGCCGACAAGGCCGGCGGCGATGCGGTGCAGTGGGTCGCCGCCGACGCCGCTGCCACCGGATTGCCCGATGCGGCTTTCGACGCGGTGGTATCCAACATGGGCATCATCTTCGTCGAACCGGTGAACCAGGTCGCCGAGATCGCCAGGCTGCTGCGCACAGGTGGTTTCTTCGGATTCTCCACCTGGGTGCGCGACACCGACAATCCGTTCTACAACCCGATCATCGATGTGCTGGGCACGCCGCCGGTCGCGCAGTACTCACCGGACCAGTGGGGCGAGCCCGACATCGTCACCACCCGGCTGACCGACGACTTCGACGAGATCTTCATCGAAAACGGCAAGCACGCCTGGGTTTTCGGGTCCGTGCAGGACGCCGTGGCATTCGTCACCGAGGAGTCCCCCATGCATGTGGACCTGTTCACCCGCTCGAACGAGGAAACCCGCGTCCGGCTGACCGCGGCGTTCACCGCGGCATTCGAGCGCTACGCCACCGCCGACGGGGTCACCTTCGACGCCTCCTATGCGGTGGTGGCGGCGCGGCGGCGCTAGTCACCGCGCCTGGTACAGGATTCCGCGCCCGATCGCGTCGCGGACCTCCGGGAGCGCCGCGCCGGCCAGCGCATCGGCCTGCACCCCGTGATGGGCGGCGAGCAGCGCGATGAGTGCACCCAACGGCACCTCGCCCCGACAGCCCGCCAACAGCGCGGTGAGCACCTCATCGACACCGATCACCGCACCCGGCCCACCCGGGCGCCGCACCGCGGCACCGACCTGCTGCCAGCCCTGCGGCCCCGGCAGGGACTGCTGCTCCAGGAAGACCGGCGCCGTGGACAGCCGCGCCGCCAACAGCGCCTCGTCGCTGGTGGCGCGCAGATAGTCGCGGCGGGCGAAGAAGGCCTCCACCTCGGTGCCGGTGACGAGTTCGTCCGCGCCGGTGATCTCTTCGAGGATCTGCTCGGGCGCCTCGCCGTCGCGGGGCCGGCGCAGGCAGATCAGTCCCATTCCGATCCCGGTGACGCCCTGTTCGGTGAACCAGTCCAGCCAGGCGCCGCCGCGCCGCGCGGTCTGCTCCGGGCTCTCGCCGGCGTCGGCCAGCCACAGTGACACGTAGCTCACCGGGTCGGCCAGCTCACGCTGCACCACCCAGGCGTGCAGGCCGGTGCCTGCCAGCCAGTCCCGCACGCGGTCGCGCCAATCACCCTCGCGGACAATCCAGTTCGCCATGATCTGGGCCGTTCCGCCGGGATTCAGGTGGTCGCCGACCTGCTCGATCATCGTGCGGCACACGCCATCCCCGGCCACACCGGAATCCCGGTAGGTGTAGTCGCTGGCACCGGAGCCGACGACGAAGGGCGGGTTGGACACGATCAGGTCGAAGCGCTCCCCCTCGACCGGCTCGAACAGGCTGCCGGAGCGCAGATCCCAGGACATCCCGTTGAGGCGTGCAGTGGCCGCAGCCAGCCTGAGCGCCCGCTCGTTGGTGTCGGTGCCGACGATCTCGTCACAGTGTCCGGCCAGGTGCAGGGCCTGAATCCCGCATCCGGTGCCCAGATCCAGGGCCCGGCGCACCGGGGTGCGGATGACGGCGCGGGCCAGCGACATCGATGCACCGCCGATACCGAGCACGTGGTCGCGTCGCAGCGGCCCGCCCCGCAGCGCGGCGTCCTGATCGGAGACCACCAGGAAGTCGCGGGCGCCGTCGGAGTGCGGGCGGATGTCGAGTGCCGCGCGCACGGTGCCGTCGGCCAGTTCCAGCACGCCACCGGCCACCAGCGCGTCCAGCGGCACCCGCGTGAAGACCTCGTGCACCTGTCTGCGGGGCACCTGGGTGCCGAGCAGGAACAACCGCACCAGCGTCGACAACGGATCCGCCCCGGTCGCGCGCAGCGCCGGCCACCACACACCCCGGCCGAGCGCCGCGTGGACGTCGGCGCCCAGCAGTTCGGCGACCCCGTCCACGGTGAACCCAGCCGCCCGCAGATCGGCGCCGAGGGCCTCGAGCACCACCGGTCCGAGGGTCAAAACAGGCCCGCTTCGGGCGCGACGGCCTCGATCAGTTCCGGACCGTTGTTACGGACACTGTTCACCAACCGCGACACCTCCCGGATCTCGATGCGGTCCAGATCGCCGTGCCCGCGCAGCAGGCCCTCGTCGATGGGGGCGTCGGGATCCAGCCAGCGGTCCCAGTCCGAGGCGCTGATGGTCAGCGGCATCCGGTCGTGGATATCGGCCAGCTGCGCTGCGGAGGCGGTGGTGATGATGGTGCAACTCAGCAGCGGCGCAGCCTCATCTTCTCGGCCGGCTTCTCGTGGCCGCCAGGTGGACCACAGACCCGCCATGAACAGCGGCTCACCGTCCCCGGCGTACATGTAGAACGGCGTCTTGGACGCCTTCTTGCCGTCGGCGGCCGGGTTCGGCTTCCACTCGTACCAGCCGTCCATCGGCACCAGGCAGCGCTTGCTCTTGGCCGACCCGCGGAACGCCGGTGACGTGGTCAGCGTCTCGGAGCGCGCGTTGATCAGCAGCGGGCCCTTCTTGGTATCGGGGCCGCCGTCCTCGCCGGTCTTGGCCCACGGCGGGATCAGGCCCCAGCGCATCGAACGGATCCGGCGGGTCGACTCGTCGTCGGGTTCGGAGCCGGGCGAGCGAAGCGACGGGGAATGATCGTGCCGTTTGACCACTGTGCTGATGGTCGTGGTCGGCGCCACGTTGAAGTTGGGACCGCCGTCTTTGGCCGCCTCGACGGTCTCGTCGAGTGCCTTGATCTTCTCCGCCAACAACGCGGGGTCGGTGGTCACCGCAAATCGCCCACACATACCAGGCAGGATAGAGGCCGTGAACAACTGGCCGGCACCGACGATGACCCAACCCGTGGACGCCACGGTGGCGGTCCCCGGGTCGAAATCGCTGACCAACCGGGCGCTGGTGCTGGCCGCGCTGGCCGCCCCGCAGGGCGTCACCACCATCAGCGGCGCGTTGCGAAGCCGCGACACCGACCTGATGATCGATGCGGTCCGGGCGCTGGGGGTGACCGTGACCGGCGAGGGCACCGAGCTGACCGCCAGCGGCGCGGTCGCCCCGGCCGCCGGCACCCGGATCGACTGCGGGCTTGCCGGCACCGTGCTGCGGTTCCTGCCCGCCGTCGCCGCCCTGAGCACCCAGACCGTGATCTTCGACGGGGACGAGCAGGCCCGGGCCCGCCCGATCGCGCCGCTGTTGGACGCGCTGCGCGGCCTCGGCGTCCGCATCGACGGTGCCGGATTGCCGTTCGAGGTGCGCGGTGCGGGTTCGGTGGCCGGCGGCGAGGTCCACATCGATGCGTCGGCGTCCTCGCAGTTCGTCTCGGGACTGTTGCTGGCCGGCACCACCTTCCGTGACGGTCTGACCGTCGTGCACACCGGCGAGTCGGTGCCGTCGGCGCCGCACGTCGCGATGACGGTGGCGATGTTGCGCGGCGCGGGTGTCAGCGTCGATGACGGCACGCCCAACCGCTGGCGGGTCGCCCCGGGCGCCGTCGCCGCCCGGCACTGGGACATCGAGCCCGACCTGTCCAATGCGGTGCCGTTCCTGGCCGCCGCCGCCGTCACCGCGGGCACGGTGCGGATCAGCCGCTGGCCGGCGGACAGCATCCAGCCCTCGGGTGCCATCCTGGATCTGCTGTCACGGGTGAATGTCGTTGCCCAGCAGACCGATTCCCACTTACAAGCCCAAGGTGCACCGAGCTACGGGGCCATCGACATCGACCTGCACGATATCGGTGAACTGGCCCCGGCGGTCGCGGCGCTGGCCGCGCTCGCCGCACCGGGTTCGGTGTCCACCCTGCGCGGCATCGCCCACCTGCGCGGGCACGAAACCGATCGGCTGGCGGCGCTGAGCACCGAGATCAACGGCCTGGGCGGCAGGTGTGTCGAGACGCCGGACGGTCTGCAGATCGCTGCGACACCGCTGCACGGCGGTGTGTGGCGGTCCTACGCCGATCACCGGATGGCCACCGCCGGTGCGATCGTCGGACTGCGCGTCCCCGGCGTGCAGGTCGAGGACATCGCGACGACGTCCAAGACGCTGCCGGACTTCCCGGGGATGTGGGCCGACATGCTGGGCACGATTTGAGATCTCGCGAGTACGACGAGTCCGATGTCCGGATCCGCCCGGGCAAGGGTTCGCGGCCGCGTACCAAGACCCGTCCCGACCACGCCGACGCCGAGGAGGCCATGGTCGTCACCGTCGACCGCGGTCGCTGGGGCTGCGCACTGGGCGGGGACCCGAACCGGCACGTCACCACCATGCGTGCCCGAGAATTGGGCCGCACACCCATCGTCGTGGGCGACGAGGTGAGCATCGTCGGGGACCTGTCCGGCAAGCCGGACACCCTGGCCCGCATCGTGCGCCGCGGCGATCGCCGGACGGTGTTGCGCCGCACCGCCGATGACACCGACCCCGCCGAGCGGGTGGTGGTGGCCAATGCCGACCAACTGCTGATCGTGGTGGCGCTGGCCGATCCGCCGCCGCGCACCGGGTTCGTCGAACGGGCGCTGATCGCTGCCTATACCGGCGGGCTGGCACCGATCCTGTGCCTGACGAAATCCGACCTGGCCGATCCGGAACCCTTCGCGGCGCAGTTCGCCGATCTGGATCTGCAGGTGGTGACGGCCGGGCGCGACGATCCGCTCGACGTGGTGGCGCCGCTGCTGACCGGGAAAGTGACCGTGCTGCTGGGGCATTCCGGGGTGGGCAAGTCGACCCTGGTGAATCGTCTTGTGCCCGAGGCGGAACGGGCCACCGGGGACGTGTCCGGGGTCGGCAAGGGCAAGCACACGTCGAGCCAGTCGGTGGCGTTGCCGCTGCGCGCATCCGGTTGGGTGATCGACACCCCGGGTATCCGCTCGTTCGGCCTGGCCCATGTGAGCGCCGATGACGTGGTGCAGGCCTTCTCCGACCTGGCCGAGGCGGTCGACGAATGTCCGCGCGGCTGTGGGCATCTGGGCGCGCCCGCCGATCCGGAGTGCGCGCTGGACACGTTGACCGGGCCGGCCTCGGGCCGCGTCGCCGCGGCGCGGCTGCTGCTCGGCACCCTCAACGACGCCGGCTACTGACCCCGCGAAGGTGCGTGAACGCCGAACCGCGAGCGGCGTGTCTGGGGACAGACACGCACGCTCGCGGTAAGGGGTTGATACGTTAAGCGGCGATCTTGCCCTGCCGCCAGCCGCGCACCGTGGCGATGGCGGTCTTCAGACCACGGCGCTTACCGGTGGCGGGATCGGTGACACCGAAACCCTCCAGCTCGTCGAACATCCGCTCGCTACGCGTCTCCGGTGCGTTGTCGCGGGTGTCCTTGAGGAACCGGTCCGGCAACGACAGCTTGGCGATGGTGCGCCAACTCTTGCCGTACTGCACGAGGAACGGCCCCGTGGTGTAGGGCAGGTCGTACTTGTCGCACAGCGCGCGCACCTTGATCGAGATCTCGCGGTACCGGTTGCTCGGCAGATCCGGGAACAGGTGGTGCTCGATCTGGTAGGACAGGTTGCCGCTCATGAAGTCCAGCACCCGGCCGCCACTGATGTTGGCGCTGCCCAACATCTGGCGCAGGTACCACTGGCCGCGGCTTTCGCCGACCATGTCGGTCTTGGTGAACTTCTCTGCACCATCGGGAAAATGGCCGCAGAAGATGATCGCGTTGGTCCAGATGTTGCGGATGATGTTGGCCACGATGTTGGCCTTCATCGTCGACTTGTAGGTGGCTCCCGGCGACAGCGCGGTCAGTGCGGGCCACACCACGTAGTCCTTGGCCACCTGGTGACCGGCCTTGACGCCGAACTCCTTGACGCGCCCCATGGTCGCCTTGCGGTCATCGCGGCCCTTGAAGATCTTGCCGAGTTCCAGGTGCTGCAGACCGATACCCCACTCGAACAGCACCGCGAGCAAGGTGTTGTAGACCAGGTTCCCCAGGTTCATCGGCTTCCACCGCGCGTCGCGGGTGACGCGGATGACGCCGTAGCCCACATCGTCGTCCATGCCCAGGATGTTGGTGTACTTGTGGTGCATGAAGTTGTGCGTGAAACGCCAGTGCTTCGACGCCCCGGTGGTATCCCACTCCCAGGTCGAGGAGTGGATCTCGGGATCGTTCATCCAATCCCACTGGCCGTGCATGACGTTGTGGCTGATCTCCATGTTCTCGATGATCTTGGCCACGCCCAGGGTCGACGCTCCCGCCCACCAGAAGGCCCGCTTGGAGCTTCCGGCGAGTAACAGGCGGCCGGTGATCTCCAGCGCACGCTGACCGGCGATCGCGCGGCGGATGTAGCGGGCATCGCTGGCGCCCCGCGAATCTTCGATGTCCTGTCGGATCGCGTCGAGCTCAGCACCCAGCGTTTCGATATCGGCATCGGTGAGATGCGTGAACGCCGGTACGTCGGTAATAGCCACTTTTCGGCCCTCCTTCCGTTCCTACGATACCGTAACCTACGCAACCGTAGGTTACTAGCCAGTAAAGTCTATGCGTCCAGCGTGCAGTCGCCGGACGCCGCGGAGACACAGGTCTGCACCCTGGTCCCCGGTTCGTGCTCCACCCCGGTCCGCAGGTCGCGCACGTGGCCCTCGACCAGACCCACGACACACGACTGGCAGATGCCCATCCGGCAGCCGAACGGCATCTGGATGCCGGCGCCCTCGCCGGCTTCCATCAGCGATGTCGCGGCGTCGGCCGCCACACTCTTGCCGCTGCGCTCGAAGGTCACGGTGCCGCCGGTGCCGTGCGGTGCGGCGCGGGTGACCGCGAAGCGCTCCAGGTGCAGTTGCGTCGGCAGACCCGCCTCGGCCCAGACCCGCTCGGCGTCGTTGAGCATGGCCTCCGGGCCACACGCCCAGGCCTGCCGGTCGCGCCAATCGGGCACCACCTCGTCCAGGCGGGCCAGATCGAGCCGGCCCTGGGTGCGCGTGGTGCGCAGTTCCATCCGGTAGCCCGGATGCGCGTCGTGCAGTTGCCTCAACTCGTCGGCGAACATGACATCGGACTCGGTGGGCGCGGAATGCACGTGCACGATGTCGGTGATCTGGTCATGGCGCTGCAGGGTGCGCAGCATCGACATGACCGGGGTGATCCCCGACCCCGCCGTCAGGAACAGCACCGAGGCCGGAGCCGGGTCGGGCATGACGAAGTTGCCCTGCGGTGCGGCCAGCCGCACGATCGTGCCGGGCTCCACGCCGCCGACCAGGTGGGTCGACAGGAAGCCCTCCGGCATCGCCTTCACGGTGATGGTGATGGTGCGCGCGCCACGCTTGTTCTGACCGCCACGCCGGGGGGTCGAGGTCAGCGAATAGGACCGCCAGCGCCAGCGGCCGTCGACCAGCAGGCCGATCCCCACGTACTGGCCGGGCTCGTAGTCCAGCGAGAAGCCCCAGCCCGGTTTGATGACCAGCGTGGCCGAGTCCTCCGTCTCGCGGCGCACCTCGATGACCCGACCGCGCAGTTCGCGTGCCGACCACAGCGGGTTGGCGAGCTTCAGATAGTCGTCGGGCAGCAGCGGGGTGGTGATCCGGCCGGCGATGGTGCGCAGTGCGTGCCAGCCGCGGTGACGGTCTGCGCCCGCGATCTGGGGACGCACCGTGTCGGCTACTTTTGCCGAGACCTTGATTTCACTCTTCGCCACGCAACCTACGGTACCGTAACTTACGCACGCGTAGTGAATTTGTGCCCAGCTTGGATGCGACTTACGTCACAACAGCTCAAGCAGAAACGGCAACTCCTGCGGGGCGTACCACGCCAGGTCATGGTCCTGCGCATCACCCACAGCAAGCTCCGCGTCCTCGTCTCCGAGGTCGGCTTCGTCGACCAGCCCGACGGCGGTCAGCACCACGGTCTGCGCCGCGGCGTTGTCCACATAGGCGGCGATGACATCCGCCAGCGGCACCGGTCCGGCCAACCGCACCACCGCATCGTCGAGGTCGGGCCGGGCCGTCGCCTCCGCGACGTCGACCACGAGCACCGCCCGCCGGGGCGGCAGCGACGACTCGCCTTCGGCCGCCAGCAGGCGCAGCGATGCCAGGGCGGCCTCCCGCAGCGCCACCTCTGCCAGTTCGTCGTCGTCGCCCTCGGCGTAGGACTCACGCAGCGTCGGCGTGACCGCGAAGGCCGTGCCGCTGCGGGCATGGATCAACCCGTCGGCCACCAACTGCGCCAGCATCGCCAGGGTGGCCGGTATGTAGACACGCACCAGGCGAGGTTAGCCGCCGCCGCGTTCACCCGGCGCCACCGGTCGCCTCGGCATCCGGGTCGGCGTCGGGGTCCTTCTCCACCGAGATGACGAAGTCGTCACCGTGCGGGGTGACACCGGCGATCACCGCCGTGTTCACCGCGTCCGCGGCGTACTGGCGGCGCACCATCATCGGGTCCTGGCGCAGATCCTTGACCAGCGCCACCGCCAGCCCGATCATCACCAGGACGAAGGGCAGGGCCGCCACGATGGTGATGGTCTGCAGCCCGGTCAGCGCATCGGAGCCACCGACCAGCAGCATCACCGCGGCGACGGCACCGGTGGCCACACCCCAGAAGATGACGGTCTTGCGGTGCGGCTCGATGGTGCCGCGTTCGGACAGCGAGCCCATCACGATGGACGCCGCGTCGGCGCCGGAGACGAAGAACACCGCGACCAGCAACATCACCACCACGGTCGACACGGTGGCCAGCGGGTACTCCCCGAGCAGGCCGAACAGCTGGCCCTCGACGGTGCCCTCCCCTGCCAGATCGGCACCTTCCTGTTGGGCCTTCATCGCCGCGCCGCCGAACACGCAGAACCAGACCAGCGAGACCAGGCTGGGCACCAGCAGCACCCCGGTGACGAACTGCCGGATGGTGCGCCCGCGCGAGATCCGCGCGATGAACATGCCGACGAACGGCGTCCAGGAAATCCACCAGGCCCAGTAGAAGACGGTCCACGAACCCAGCCAGGCTTCGGTCTCGGCACCCTCGGCACCGGTACGGGCCGACATCATCGCCAGGTCCTGGAAGTAGCTGCCGATCGCGGTCGGGATCAGGTTCAGGATGAAAACCGTTGGCCCGACGATGAATACAAAGGTCGCCAGCAGCAGGGCCAGCACCATGTTGAAGTTGGACAACCATTGGATGCCGCGGGCGACACCGGATACCGCGGACAGCACGAACGCACAGGTGAGCACCGCGATGATACCGATCAGGGCCGCGTTGCCGGCCTCCCCGATACCGCCGACGATCTGCAGGCCGCTGCGAATCTGCAAGGCGCCCAACCCCAGTGACGCTGCCGAACCGAACAGGGTGGCGAAGATCGCCAGCATGTCGATGACCTTGCCCCAGCCGCCGTGCGCGCGATCACCGATCAGCGGTTCGAAGGCCGCGCTGATCAACTGGAACCGACCCTTGCGGTACACGCCGTAGGCGATGGCCAGGCCGACCACCGCGTAGATTGCCCACGGATGCAGGGTCCAGTGATAGAGCGTGGTGGCCATCGCGTTCTGGACGGCCTCGGGATCGCCTTCTGCGCCGGTACCCGGCGGGGGCGCCACCAGGTGCGAGAGTGGCTCGGACACACCGAAGAACATCAAACCGATCCCCATACCGGCGCTGAACATCATGGCGATCCAGGACACCGTGCGGAACTCGGGTTCCTCGTCATCGCGGCCGAGCGGGATGTTGCCGAACTGGCCGAGGGCGATCCACAGCACGAACAGCACGAAGGCCGACGCCATCAGGGTGAACAACCACCCGGTGTTCGTCATGACCCAGCCCAGGGCGTCACCGGATGCGGCGGCCAGCGATGCGGTGTCGACAAATCCCCAGACCAGGAATCCGACCGCGATGGCGGCCGTGACCCCGAAGACGACGAGGTCCAACCGGCCCTCTTTGACCAGTGCCTCTTGATCTATCGGCACGTCGAGCACCGGGTGCGGAATGACGT
Organism: Mycobacterium sp.; assembly: GCA_034520035.1. GTDB lineage: Bacteria > Actinomycetota > Actinomycetes > Mycobacteriales > Mycobacteriaceae > Mycobacterium. The sequence goes on from JAXHOA010000127.1 coordinate 132,652, forward strand.
CCAATTGGGGCGTGGCAGCGGCTTCTTCGTTAGGCGAATTGATAGACATGGTCGACCCATCACATCGCGATCGGCGGATCGAGTCAACTTCCACCCCGGGTGTCAGCGCGTCGATTCCAGCAATTCGTCCAGCGACTCGCGCAGCAACGCCGGCAGCACGTCCACGTCGCTCATGGCGTCGCGATCGGCATTGATCCCGAAGTACAGCATGCCGTTATACGAGGTCACCGCTATCGCGAGTACCTGGTTGGTGAGCAGCGGCGGCACCGCGTAGGACTCCAGCAGCTTGGTGCCGGCAATGTACATCTGCTTCTGCGCACCGGGCACGTTGGTGATCAGCAAATTGAACTGACGCGCGGAGAAGCTCGTCGCGACCCGGATGCCCATCGCGTGCAGAGTCGGGGGCGCAAATCCGGACAGCGTCACAATGGTGCGGGCGTCCACCAAACTCGCGGCGGTGGAATGCGATTCGGTGGCATGCGCGATCTGGGACAGTCGCACCACCGCGTTGCCCTCCCCGATCGGCAGATCGACCAGGAACGGCGAGACCTCACTGATGGCCTGACCCGGTCCGGCCGAATCGATCTCGGCATCGGGATACACCGAATTCGGCGCCATCGCGCGCACCGTCGACGTCGCCGTCACCGGCTCACCGCGGGACAGCAGCCAGTTGCGCAGCGCGCCGGCCACCACGGCCAGCACGACATCGTTGACGTCGCACTCGTAGCGTGCCCGCAGCGCGCGGTAGTCCTCGAGCGGATGCGCGGCCACCGTGAACCGCCGATTGCGCGACACCGTGGTGTTCAGCGGACTGCTCGGGGCGGTTCCGCGGGCCACCGTGCGCGCGACATCCGCGATGCGGCGCCCGGCGTCGACGAGCGCTCCGGCATTGGTGGCCATCTCCTGCACCGCCGAGCGCGCCGCGGCGACCTGCGCGGTGGGCCGGGTGACCCACTCCCCGAGGGCCGCGACGAACAGTTGCCTGTCGCTGGGTTCTCGGGCGGGGATCCAGATGTCCTCGCCGAACTCCGGCGCCTTCTGGGTGCGGTCGGCGATGACGTGCCCGATCTCCAGCGCCGACATGCCGTTGACGAGCGCCTGATGCGACTTGGTGTAGATGGCGATCCGGTTGCGGGCGAGGCCTTCGACGATGTACATCTCCCAGAGCGGACGCGACTTGTCCATCGGCCGGGAGCCGATCCGCGCGATCAGATCATGCAGTTGCGCATCGCTTCCCGGTGAGGGCAGCGCCGAGCGCCGGACGTGATAGGTGATGTCGAAATCGGTGTCGTCGACCCAAACCGGCCGGGCGAGCCCCAGGCTGACCTCGCGAACCTTCTGCCGGTACCGCGGAATTTGCGGCAACCGTTGCTCGACGGTGGCCAGTACGGATTCATAGCTCAGTCCGCCGCGCGGCTTGCGCACGATCGACAGCGAACCGACGTACATCGGGGTCGAACTGTTCTCCAAGCGATAGAACGCCGAATCGGATGCCGACAACCTCGTCACCATCGCGACAGCGTCCTCCCCTCACCGGTGCTGATTCCCCGTCACCGTATCGGTCATCGTGCGCTGTGCGCATCATGGGTGCACGGAAGCACCGCCAACGCGTGCGATCATCAATATGACTGTGCCTCTCCAGCAGCCGTCCCGTCCGTTTCCGTGCCCGCTGGAGAGCCCGTGTCTCACGTATCCCATCCCGAACCGCCGCACCCCACCGCCGCCACGCATCCCGCGGTGACCTCGCCGATCATCGACTGCGAGCCGCCGGTGCGCGGTGCCGGCCGCCCGGCGCCGCATCCACCGACGCTGCGTCCGCGCCCGCCCCGGCAGCACCGCCTGCCCGCGGTTGTCGGTGAGGTTCCGGCGCCCCAGGCGGCGGTGATGTTCGCCGATGCCACCCTGCGACGCGTGTTGGAGGTGGTGGACCGTCGGCGCCCGGTGACCCAGTTGCGCGGATTACTGGCACCGCCGCTGATCGACATCACGCAAACGCTGGCGCGGGTTCCGCACGCCGGCGGCGCGGCGGTGCTGCGCCGGATCCGGCTGCGCAGCATCGCCGCGGCCGCGGACGCCCAGGTGGACGCCGCCGAGGTGTTCGCCACCTACACCCGCGGGCCCAGGGTGCGGGCCATCGCCGCCCGGGTCGAACTCGTCGCGGGACGGTGGCAGGTGGTGGCGCTACAGATCGGCTGACGCGGTCAGCGCTTGCGGCCCTTGCGCGCCGCCTCGCGGCGTTCCTTGCGGGTTCCGCCGGTGGTGGTGGCGGCGGTACCGGAGCGCTTCACCTCGGCGGATCCGTCCTCGGCCGGTCCGGAGTACGTCAGCGCGGGCTTACCACTGCCGCCGATACCCTTGGCCTGTACACCGGCCGGGCGTGCCTTGGTGGCCACCTGGCTCTGTGCTTCGTCCGCCGCTGTCGCGGATGCCTTCTCGGCTGCCGCGGCGGCGAACTCGGCCAGGCCCTGCGAGGCCATCGGCGTGACCACCTGGGGTGCGGCCGGGGCGGGGGCGGCCTCGACCGCGACGTTGAACAGGAACCCGACCGACTCCTCTTTGAGGCCGTCGAGCATCGCGACGAACATGTCGTAGCCCTCGCGCTGGTATTCGACCAGCGGATCACGCTGGGCCATCGCGCGCAGGCCGATGCCCTCCTTGAGGTAGTCCATCTCGTAGAGGTGTTCACGCCATTTGCGGTCGATCACGTTGAGCAGCACATTGCGTTCCAGCTGACGCATGGCGCCCTCACCACCGATGGCGTCGATCTGCTCCTCGCGCGCGGCGTACGCCCGCTCGGCATCCTTGACCAGGGCATCGAGCAGCTCGTCGCGGGTCAGTTCCCCCGGCTCGCCGACGGCATCGGAATCGATCAGGTCGTGGTGATCGATACCGACCGGGTACAGCGTCTTGAGCGCCTCCCACAGCTTCTCCAGGTCCCAGTCCTCGGAGTAGCCCTCGGCCGTCGCCCCGTTCACGTAGGCGGTGATGACGTCGACCATCATGTCGTGGGCCTGCTGCGCCAGGTTCTCGCCCTCCAGGATCATCCGGCGCTCTTTGTAGACGACGGTGCGCTGGCGGTTCATCACCTCGTCGTACTTCAGGACGTTCTTGCGGACCTCGAAGTTCTGCTGCTCGACCTGGGTCTGCGCGCTCTTGATGGCGCGGGTGACCATCTTGGCCTCGATCGGCACGTCCTCGGGCAGGTTCAGCCGGGTCAGCAGCGTCTCCAGCGTCGCGCCGTTGAAGCGCCGCATCAACTCGTCGCCCAGCGACAGGTAGAAACGGGATTCGCCCGGATCGCCCTGGCGGCCGGAGCGGCCGCGCAGCTGGTTGTCGATGCGGCGGGACTCGTGGCGCTCGGTGCCCAGCACGTACAGGCCGCCGGCGGCGATGACCTCCTGGGCCTCCGCCTTGGCCTCGGCCTTGATCTTGCTGACCATCGGCTCCCAGGCGGCTTCGTACTCGTCCGGGGTCGCGACCGGATCCATGCCCTGCTCCTTGAGCCGCAGGTCGGCGAGGAACTCGACGTTGCCGCCGAGCACGATGTCGGTACCGCGGCCGGCCATGTTGGTCGCGACGGTGATGGCGCCACGGCGGCCGGCCTCGGCGATGATGTTGGCCTCGGACTCGTGGTACTTGGCGTTGAGGACGTTGTGCGGCACCTTGCGCTTGGTGAACTGGCGCGACAGGTACTCGGACCGCTCGACGGAGGTGGTGCCGATCAGCACCGGCTGGCCCTTCTCGTAGCGCTCCACCACATCGTCGACGACCGCGATGTACTTGGCTTCCTCGGTCTTGTAGATCAGGTCGGACTGGTCCTCGCGGATCATCGGCCGGTTGGTCGGGATGGACACCACCCCGAGCTTGTAGATCTCGTGTAGCTCGGACGCCTCGGTCTGGGCGGTACCGGTCATCCCGGCGAGCTTGTCGTAGAGCCGGAAGTAGTTCTGCAGCGTGATGGTCGCCAGCGTCTGGTTCTCGGCCTTGATCTCGACGTGTTCCTTGGCCTCGATGGCCTGGTGCATGCCCTCGTTGTAGCGCCGGCCCACCAGCACGCGGCCGGTGAACTCGTCGACGATGACGACCTCACCGTTGCGCACGATGTAGTCCTTGTCGCGCAGGAACAGTTCCTTGGCCTTGAGGCAGTTGTTCAGGTAGCTGACCAGCGGCGAGTTGGCGGCCTCGTAGAGGTTCTCGATACCGAGCTGATCCTCGACGAACTCGACGCCCAGCTCGTGCACGCCGATGGTGCGCTTGCGCAGGTCGACCTCGTAGTGGACGTCCTTCTCCATCAGCGGGGCCAGCCGGGCGAACTCGCTGTACCAGTGCGAGGCGCCGTCGGCCGGGCCCGAGATGATCAGCGGGGTACGGGCCTCGTCGATGAGGATCGAGTCGACCTCGTCGACGATGGCGTAGTTGTGGCCGCGCTGCACCATCTCCGCAACCGAGTGGGCCATGTTGTCGCGCAGGTAGTCGAAGCCGAACTCGTTGTTCGTGCCGTAGGTGATGTCGGCGCCGTAGGCGACGCGGCGCTCATCGGGGGTCAGGCCGGACAGGATGACCCCGACGTCGAGGCCCAGGAACCGGTGGATACGGCCCATCTGCTCGCTATCGCGCTTGGCCAGGTAGTCGTTGACGGTGACCAGGTGCACGCCCTTGCCGGCCAGGGCGTTGAGGTAGGCCGGCAGCACCGCGGTCAGGGTCTTGCCCTCACCGGTCTTCATCTCGGCGACATTGCCGAAGTGCAGTGCCGCACCGCCCATCAGCTGGACGTCGAAGGGCCTCTGGCCGAGGACCCGCCAGGCCGCCTCACGGGCCACCGCGAAGGCCTCGGGCAGCAGGTCATCGAGGTCTTCGCCGCCGTCGACCCGCTTGCGGAACTCGTCGGTCTTGGCACGCAGTTCGGCGTCTGACAGCTTCTCGACATCGTCGGACAAAGTGTTGACGTAGTCAGCCACCTTCTTCAGCCGCTTGACCATGCGGCCTTCACCGAGACGGAGCAACTTATCGAGCACGCTATTTCCCCTGTGGGTTGATGAATAGTGCCGGCCCGGGCGACGTGACTGACCGATCCGGTCGCCGCGCACCTTCCTGCCGCTAATCCATCGTAGGCGACCGAAAGAAATCGCTGCCTGAAAGTGTCCTGCGGGCGCGCCCGGGCATGCAGCGAGCCCCCGGCTTCTCCGCCGGGGGCTCGCGCAGGGCGGCGGGCTCAGGCCAGCCGAATGAGTCCGTAGTCGTAGGCGTGACGGCGGTACACCACCGAGGGCCGATCGGATTCCTTGTCGTGGAACAGGAAGAAGTCGTGCCCGACGAGCTCCATCTCGTAGAGAGCGTCGTCGATGCTCATGGGCGTGGCTTCGTGCTCTTTGGTGCGCACGATGCGGCCGGGTTCGTGGTCGGGCTCGACGGCGAACGGGTCCTGCGGTGCGGGTTCGTCGACTGCTGCCAGCTCCGCGGTGGCCTCGTGTACCGAGACGGGTGTCTTGTCCCCGTAGTGGATCTTGCGACGATCCTTACTGCGGCGCAGTCGTGCTTCGAGTTTGCTTGCCGCCGACTCCAGGGCCGCGTAGAAGCTGTCTGCGCAGGCCTCGCCACGCACCACCGGGCCACGGCCGCGTGCAGTGATCTCGACGTGCTGACAGTTCTTGCGCTGGCGCCGGTTCTTCTCATGGTCGAGTTCGACGTCGAACAGGTAGATGGTCCTGTCGAAACGCTCCAACCGCGACAACTTCTCCGAGACGTAGACCCGGAAATGGTCGGGAACCTCGACGTTGCGTCCCTTGACCACGACATCGGCGTTGAGCACCGGCGCATCGGTCGATTGGTCGCGGTCCTCGAGGACCATGGTGGAGTTGTTGGTTTCCACGGAATTCGTTGACATGCTTGACAACTCGTTTCTGTCGGAAGTCGCACGCGCATCGCGTGCCCGGATCGTCTCAAATACGCCATCGGCACGTTGCATGTCGCTGCGCCCGCCGGCGTCAGGTGTCGAGTAATCACCTCCAACCGCACTAGGCAGTCCCGGTACCGCACGGGCGCCCGTACCGGGTGCCGCCGTGAGAAACACGGGTTGTTGGACCCGACGGTAGTCCGTGTTCACCTGACTGTGCCACCAATTTCGCAGACCTGTTTTTAAGTCTTCATCTCCCAGCAACAGTGCGGGCTGTTTTCCCGCCGGTTTCATGCATCGGCGAGCGCCAGCACCGCATGCACCTCCACCCCGGCTGTTTGCAGGGCACGTACCGACTCACAGGCGGTCGCACCCGTGGTGACGACGTCGTCGACCACCACGGCGGGTCCGGGCACCGGGCACAGCAGCCGCACCCGGCCGGCCAGGTTGCGCTGCCGGTCCGCGCCGGACAGGCCCACGGAGTCTCGGGCGAATCCGGTCAGGCGCAGCGCGCGCACCACGGTGATACCGGGCAGATCCGCGACCGCTGCGAGTGCCACCCGGGTCACGGGGTCACCACCGCGCCTGCGTGCGGCCATCCGACGGGTCGGGGCGGGCACCAGGGTCAGCGGCGCGTCGAGCAGTCCCCAGCCGAGCAGCCGGGCCAGGCCGGTGTGCAGGGCACCGGCCAGCGGGGCGATCAGATCGGCCCGGCCGTGTTCCTTGACCGCAACGATCGCCTGCCGGCGGGCGGCGGCGTACCGACCCAGCGACAGCACCGGAACCCCGGGGTCCAGGCGCGGGGTCACCAGCCGGGGTTCGGCCGCGCCGGCGGCCAGCAGCGCCGTGCAGGCCGGGCACCACCGCGTCGACGGTGCGGCGCAGCCTCCGCACTCCAGCGGGAGGATGAGGTCCAGCAGCATGGCCGAAGTCTGCGCCGCACCTCCGACAGATCCGGGTCCAACCTTGGCGAAACTCGCGTACCGGGGGTGAAACCGTCGGCGGGAACACCGGGTACGCGAGTTTCGCCGGCAACTGCAGGCGTCTACCGTTGCCATTACGGTTACCATTTCGGCATGTTCACGGGAAAGCAGGCCATCGTGACCGGAGCCGGATCCGGCATCGGTGCCGCCCTGTGCCGCGCCCTGAGCATGGCGGGCGCCGAGGTCGTGTGCACCGACATCGACGAAGCGGCGGCGGCACGCACCGCCGAACCCCTGGGGGCCCGGTGGCGCCGGCTCGACGTCACCGATGCCGCCGCAGTTGCCGAATGTGTCGGCGAGGTGGTCACCTGTGCCGGGCGGATCGATCTGATGTTCAACAACGCCGGCATCACCTGGGGCGGTGACACCGAACTGCTGACCCTGGACCAGTGGAACGCGATCATCGACGTCAACATCCGTGGGGTCGTGCACGGGGTGGCGGCTGCCTACCCGGTGATGGTGAAACAGGGCCACGGCCACATCGTGAACACCGCGTCGATGGCGGGCCTGGCCGCCGCCGGGCAGATCACCAGCTATGTGATGAGCAAGCACGCTGTCGTCGGGCTGTCCCTGGCGCTGCGGTCCGAGGCCGCCGGCCGCGGGGTCGGGGTGCTGGCCATCTGCCCGACCGCCGTCGAGACGCCGATTCTGGACAAGGGTTCGGTCGGCGGCTTCGTCGGCCGGGATTTCTACCGGATGGGCCAGCGCGCCACGAAGTTCGCCTCGGCCGACGACCTGGCCGCCGACACCTTGCGGGCCATCGAAGGCAACAAGGCACTGCTGGTCTGGCCGCGGCAGGCGCGCATGGCGTGGCGGTTCGCCCGGTACGCGCCGGGGCTGCTACAGCGCATGTCGATCGGGTTCGTCGCCAAACAGCGTGCGGCCCAGGGTTGAACGTCCCGTCGCTTCGCTCGCCCCAGGGCTAACCACAATGCCGCGCAGTTAGCGTTTGTGCGTGGTTGTCAACCGTCGAGGATTTCGATGGTGATGGTGATCGTGTAGTTGGTGCGGTCGATGTTGCCTTTGGCTCGGTGTTTGGAGATGGCGCGTTTGACGACTCGTGGGCATGAACGTGCGCGCCGTGCTGGTAGGGGGTGTTTGAGCGCGGCAGCGCCGATGCGGCCGATCAGGTCAACGGTGGTTTCGGCGATCGTGGCGACGGCGTGGATCACTTGGTCGCGGGCGGTGTGCAGGGCGACGGTGAAGCTCAACCGGTCGGCGCGGATGTCGGTACGGCCCAGGGTGGCATCGGCCATTGCGGTGCGTAGTGCTTGGTAGGTGATCAACAGTGCGTAGACCTCTTGGGCGATACCGGCGGGCGTCGCGGCACGTAACACTCGTCCGCTCAGGATGGTCGATTTCACTTCCAGGTAGCTGGTTTCGATTTCCCATCGCTGATGGTAGAGATCGACGAGTTCGTGTGCAGGGTAATGCTTTTCGTTGGTCAATGTGGTGACCAGGCGGTAGTGGCCGACTCGAGTCGTTGTGGCATTCAAGCGCACGGTGATCGAGGCGTCGATCACCCGCACGGTGACTGACCCCATGCGTGTCAGCCAGCTGCGGTCGCCCAGCGTGGTGATGGCCGGCAGGTTTCGGACATCTTTACAGCGGATCAGTAGGTCCGCTCTGGCGTCGGCGATCTGTTCGATCAGGGCGACCACGGCGAAGTTGCGGTCGGCCAGCAACAGCATGCCTGGCTTCATGCACTGCAGAAGTTTCGGTGCGTAGGTGGTTTCGCCGACACGGTAGGAGCCGAACACGGCATCGATGACGGTGCGGGTGCCGCACGCTACGACGGTGAGCAGACGCAGCATCGGATACCCGGACTCGGCGTCAGGACGCCCGGTTTGGCGGCCGAACTCTGCGGCGTTGGCCGCGCTGTTGGGCACGAACATTGAGGTGCCATCGATTGCGCAGACCAGCAAGCCGCGCCAGCGGATCGCACCGGCGGCCGGGCCGGCCAGCAGGCTGAACAACTCACGTAGCGGGGCCACCCCGACCCGGCGCATCGCTTGGGACAGTGCCGAGGAGCCTGGTGTAGCCACGGTGGCCGAATCCAAGCCCGCGATCAAGTGGGCCCAGACCCCGCGGTAGCCGACCTCGGCGAACAGTGCCCCAGCCAGCAGCAGGTACACCACCACCCGCGAGGGCAGCACTCGAACCCGACGTTGCACGCGGCCGGTGTTTTCCAAGGCGGCATCGACGAGGTCATGGGACACGATCCGGGTCAACTCGCCCAGGTGACCGGGACCGAAAGGGCCCTCCACCGCCGACGCGACAGGACAGATGGCAGACTGGACAGACAGCGGAACTCCCAGTTGAGAAGGATGTCTTGCGAGGACAATCCATCGATACCTGAGAGTTCCGCTGTCCTATCTGCACACACCCGGCGTGTCACAATTGCCACACCAGTCACATCCCTAACTGCGCGGCATTGGGGCTAACCAGGGAGGACCGGCAGCGCGCCGGCGATCATCAACGGCCGCACCTCCGACCAGGCGAGGTCATCGTCGGCGGCCGAACCGGACAGCTGCAATACCCCACGACGGTCGGCGACGTACACCGTCGACGGGTTTGCCGCCACCACCGTCACCGGGCCGGCCAGGTTCCCACTGGGGCCGTCGGAGTTCACGCCGTCGAGGTTGACGTAGGACACCGGATGGGCACCGTCGGTGCGGGTGACCACGATGTCGTCGCCGGTGCGCCAGGACAGTGAGACCGCCGTCTCCCCCAGCCCGAAGCCGAGCCGGCGCGGGTAGGTCAGGGCGTACCCACCGCCGGGCGTCTGCTCCACCCCGGCCAGGATCACCCGTCCGTCGATCACCATGGCCGCCCGGGTGCCGTCGCGGGATAGCTGCAATTCGGTGATGGCGCCGGGGAACCTGGCCGACAGCGCAGTCGAGTCCACCGGGATGCGGGCGGGCTGCCCCGATGCGTCCTGCAGCACCCGGACCACGTTGACGCCGTCGACCACGATCCAGATGGCATCGTCGAGCGACCAGCTGGGCCGGGTCAGGGTGCGGCCGTCCAGGGCCTGGCCGGCGGCACCGCCGATCGGGCCGATCCACAACGAGGACGCCATATCCGGCGCTCCCCGTCGCAACACCATCACCGAGGCCACTTCCTGCCCGGAACGCGACAGCGCCGCCGACACCTGATCGGGCATCTGCCCGAACGGGCCCGGCACCCGGGGCGCACGCTGGCCGTCCAACGACACCAGCGATCCGCCCACCAGGGCGTGCAGGCCCGCGCCCGCGCCGTCGGCCGCACCCGGATCGGTGGCTGCCACGTCGGCGGTGTCCCAGCCCTCGGCGAAGCGGTCGTCCAGCGCCGTGCCGTCGACATTGATGACATACGGGCCGTTGATACCGGACCGCGACAGCGTCCAGATGATCTGCGCGGCGAGCAGTTGGCGGGTGTGCGGATCGGTCGTCGACAGATTCTCCAGCTCGATGCGGGCACCGCCGTAGCCGCGGCCCACCCCGGTCTTGCCGCCGTCGGCACGGGTCACCGGGCCGCGCAGCCGCAGTGGTGCGGCCAGCAGGTTGCGCACGGTGCGCGCCATCTCGGGTCGCGGTCCGGCGATCAGCTTGCTCATCAGCTCGGTGGCCAGCTGATCGGAATCGGCGACCGCGACATAGCGGGGATCGGGCACCACGGTGTTTCCGGTGGGGTCGGTGAAGTAGAGAGTGTTGCGTTTGTAGGTCTGCTGAAACTGCTGCCAGTCCAGGAAGACTCCATTGGGCAGCCGGTCGATGCGCCAGCCTCCGGGGGTCTTCACCAGTTCGATCGGGCCGGGGTCGGGCAGCGCCCCTTCGGCGGTCTCGAACACCCCGAGCTCGGAGAGCGAGCCGAGAATGTCGGCCTGCATGCTCACCGTGACCAGGTCGGGCCGACGCGCCTCGGTGAAGACCACGCGGTCGATCAACAGCGCGCTGCCGGCGTCGTCCCAGCCCTGCGAGGCGGATTCGGTGAGGAACTGCCGGGCGGCCAGGTGCCGGTTGGCGGGATCGGCGGTGGCCTTGAGGAATTCGCGCAACAGGACGTCGGGCTCCATACCGGGCGTCGGCGTGGGCAGGCTCGGCGGCGCGGGCCGGTCGACGGTCCCGATCGCTTGCGGCGCAGAGGAACTCGGCACCCCGGCGCAGCCGGCGGTGGTGACGGCGAGCACGGTGGCCACGGCCAGGCAGAAGGCCCTCACGGCGGGTGTCATACCCCCTCCGACTCACGGTCGCGCCGGAGCGCGGGATCCTTGACCCGCGCCTGCGGTCCGGTGGATCCGCCCGCCAGCCCGGGCGGCTTGAGCGGCAACGGACTGGTGGTGACCTTGTGGCCGCGCACCAGCGGCAGGGTCAGCCGGAAACAGGCGCCCTTGCCCGGCTCACCCCAGGCCTCCAGGCGGCCCTGGTGCAGCCGGGCGTCCTCGATGCTGATGGCCAGCCCCAGCCCGGTGCCCCCGGAGCGGCGCACCCGCGACGGATCGGAGCGCCAGAACCGGCTGAACACCAGCTTTTCCTCGCCGGGACGCAGCCCGACACCGTGATCGCGGACAGTGACGGCGACGGTGTCCTCGTCGGCGGCCATCCGGATCTCCACCGATTTACGTTCGGCGTGGTCGATGGCGTTGGCGATCAGGTTGCGCAGGATGCGTTCCGCCCGGCGCGGATCGACCTCGGCGATCACCCCGTCGGTCGGCATGTCGACATCGAGCTGCACGCCGGCGTCGGCCGCGAGGTGACCGACGTTGTCCAGGGCGCTCTGCACGGTGGAGCGCAGATCGACCGCCTCCACCGCCAGTTCGGCGACACCGGCATCGTGGCGGGAGATCTCCAGCAGGTCGGCCAGCAGCGTCTCGAAGCGGTCGAGTTCGTTGACCATCAGTTCGGTCGAACGGCGCAGCGCCGGATCCAGATCGTCGCTGTGGTCGTGGATCAGGTCGGCGGCCATCCGCACCGTGGTCAGTGGGGTGCGCAGCTCATGGCTGACATCGGAGGTGAAGCGGCGCTGCAGGTTTCCGAACTCTTCGAGCTGGGTGATCTGACGGGACAGGCTCTCGGCCATGTCGTTGAACGAGACCGCAAGCCGCGCCATGTCGTCCTCACCGCGCACCGGCATGCGCTCGGTGAGATGCCCCTCGGCGAAGCGTTCGGCGATCCTGGATGCCGAGCGCACCGGCAACACGATCTGGCGGGCCACCAGCAGCGCGATCGCCGCCAGCAGCCCGAGCAGCACGATGCCGCCGGTGGCCATCGTGCCGCGTACCAGCGCGATGGTGGATTCCTCGTTGTTCAGCGGGAAGATCAGGTACAGCTCAAGATTGGTGACCGACGAGGTGCTGGGACTTCCGACGATCAGCGCCGGCCCGGAGAACCCGTCGGTGTGCACGGTCGCGTACTGGTAACTGACCTGCCCGGCCTGCACGAAGTCGCGCAGCGCCTCGGGCACCTGCTGTACCGGGCCCGCGGCGGTGGCCGCGCGGGGACCGTCGCCGGGGACGACGAGCACCGCGTCGTAGGCGCCGGCGAGTCCCGGCCCGGAGTCGGCCTTGCGATCGACGAGGGTGTTGCGGGCCAGTTGCAGGCTGCTGTCCAGGGAGCGGGTCTCCTCACCGCCGACGATGCCGCCGACGGTGTCGCGGGCGCGCTCGATTTCCTCGGTGGCGGCGCGCACCTTGACTTCCAGGATGCGGTCGGTGATCTGGCTGGTCAGCACGAAGCCGAGGACCATGATGACCGCGAGCGAGAGCCCCAGCGTCAGGGACACCACCCGCAACTGCAGGGACCGCCGCCATGCGTAGCTGACCGCGCGGCCCACCGCGCCCAGCCCGCGCAGCATCGGGGACGGGCCTCGGAAACGGCCACGGACCCGGCGTCGCGTACCCCAGATCACCAGCGCCGCCCGACCGCGGGCCCACCGATCACGGAGGTCCGGCCTTGTATCCCACTCCTCGAACGGTCAGCACCACCTGCGGGTTCTCCGGGTCGGTCTCGACCTTGGCCCGGAGCCGCTGGACATGCACGTTCACCAACCGGGTGTCCGCGGGGTGCCGGTAGCCCCACACCTGCTCGAGCAGCACATCACGAGTGAACACCTGGCGCGGTTTGCGCGCCAGTGCCACCAGCAGGTCGAACTCCAGCGGTGTCAACGAAATCTGCTCACCGGCGCGGGTGACCTTGTGCGCGGGCACGTCGATCTCGATGTCATGGATGGACAGCATCTCGGCGGGCTCGTCGTCGTTGCGCCGCAATCGGGCCCGCACCCGGGCCACCAGTTCCTTCGGTTTGAACGGCTTCATCACGTAGTCGTCGGCACCGGATTCCAGCCCGAGGACCACGTCGACGGTGTCGGTCTTGGCGGTCAGCATCACGATCGGCACACCGGAGTCGGCGCGCAGCACGCGGCACACGTCGATACCGTTCATGCCCGGCAGCATCAGGTCCAGCAGCACCAGATCGGGCCGCAATTCACGGACGGCGGTCAGCGCCTGGGTGCCGTCTCCGATGACAGCGGTGTCGAAGCCCTCCCCGCGCAGCACGATGGTGAGCATCTCAGCCAGCGAGGGATCGTCATCGACGACCAGGATCCGTTGCCTCATGGTGACCATGGTGTCACCACGAGGCGACAAAACCCGGGTGCCACGCGGGTGTCTCGGGGTTATCCGCGCAGCGTCGTCGCGGCTAGAGCTGCGCGGCAAGCGGCGCCGGGTCGACATCCGGGGGCACGACCACCCACGCACCCGCCCAGTTCGCGGCCGCCAGGCCGGCATAGGCCGCGGCGGTCCGCTGCTGCAGGCCGCGATCGCGTTCATACGCGTCGCGCGCCCGGTCGGCCTGCTGCTCGGCACGGTGGCGCGCGCGCTGGTCGGCCAGCGCAGGCGAAACGTCGAGCAGCAGTTGAAAATCCGGCTTGGGCAACCCGAACCTGCCGAATTCCAGGGCATACACCCAGTCGACGACCTCGCCGTCGATGCCCTGGTGCAGGCGGGCCGCGCTGTAGGCGGCGTTGGAGGCGACGTAGCGGTCCAGGATCACGACGTCGTGGCCGGCCGACAGTCGCTCGACGTCGTCCCTGGCCCCGGCGCGGTCCAGCGCGAACAGCGTCGCCATCGCGTACACCGAGTCGGTGAGGTCGCCGTGCTCACCGTGCAGCGCCTCGGCAGCCAGGTCGGCGTGCACCGATACGCCGTAGCGCGGGAAGGCCAGGGTGGCGACCGACTTCCCGTCGGCCTCCAACGCCGCGCGCAGCCCGTCGGTCAACGTGCGCTTACCGGCACCGTCCAGGCCCTCGATCACAATCAGCACGCTGCGAGCCTAAGCGCCGGTCGTCCAGCCCAACACCGTCAGGCCCACCATGCCGATCAGCAGCAAGGGCCCGGAGAGGGATGGGGGCGGGGGGGAAAGGGGGAAGGGGGGAAGAGAGAGGGGAGGGGGGGGGGGAAGGGGGGAACTATAATGGACAAAGGCCGAGAGGGAGCCCCCACGGGGGGGGGAGGGGGGGGCGGCCCACCGGAGAAGCGGGAGGGAAGGCCGAGGAGGAACATAACCCGGGCGTAGGTGTAGTGCGCCAGAGCCGAATCGGGATGGGCGGTGACCGTCTGCCAGGCCGATGTCAGTGCCTCGGCCACCCGGCCCTGCCCGTACAGCGCAACCGCCGGTGCTCCCATGGCGGCGACATCGCCCGGCATATCCCCTCCTCGGCAGGCGTGCAGGAGGTGACGGGCAATCACCCTGATCCCGCCACCGACAACACATTCGACCTTAGAACTGCCCGCAGTTCGGTGCCGTCGGCACCCCGTTGAACCGGTCGGCGACCCACTGCAAGGCCGGTTCACCGTCGACCGCCATCGGCAGCGCGTGGTTGATCACCAGTTTGTTGAAGATCGGCGGACCCTCGTTGGTGCGCAACTCGATATCGCTGCCCTTGGCGCACCAGTCCTTGCCGAGTTGCACCACCGGCGCGTAGGGCACCAGCGGGTCGTAGCGGTTGGCGTTGAGCAGCACCGGGGCATTGGGTTTCAGCGTGCCGAGCTTTTGCAGATCGAAGATCCCGCGGAACTGCGGGTCGTTCAACAGCTCCGGGATCGGATGGTTGAAGTAGGGCTGCAGGTGCCGGAACATGAACTTGGTGACCGTCTCCCCGACACACTGATCCCTGGTCTTGTCGACGAAGTCCATCCCGCGTGGGGTGAGCAGCGCCCGGATCTTGGGCGCGGCCTCCGGGTAGCCCTGCATGACGCTGTTGAGCGCGTAGCCGATCACCCCGACCAGCGCGCTGCCGTCGGCGTACGGGATCAGGTCGACAAGGTCGGCGGGCGGGGCGCCCGCGTAGGTGCCGACGACATTGAGTTCGGGGGCGTAGGCCGACGCCAGTTCGGCGGCCGAACCGGCTGCCCCGCCGCCCTGCGAGTAGCCCCAGAAGGCAACGGGCCCACCGGGTGTCAGCGAAGTGCCCGGCAACTTGCCAGCGGCTCGCGCCGCGTCGAGCATGGCGTGCCCCTGGGACAGCCGGTTGACGTAGGTATGCGTCGTACCGATGGTGCCCAGACCCTCATAGTCGGTCATCAGGACCGCAAACCCGCGGTTCACCATGGTGTTCACGAACCCGGACTCGTAGTTGACCATGATGTCCAGATATGGCGACCAGTGGATGCCCTGGTTGAACTGCCGCGACGGTGCGCACTGGTCGCCCTGCCCCTGCGTTCCCGGACCGAACACGATGAGCGGGCGCGGGCCCTGCCCCGGCCAGGCGTTGAACGGCTCGAAGTAGGTGCCGGTCACCACATTCGGATTGCCCCGGCCGTCCGTGCTGCGGTACATGACACGCGTGCCAGTGGCATTGAGCCTGCCGACCTGACCGGACGGCTCCAGCACCAACCGGGACGGCTCGGTGCGGACGAGGTCACCCGGCGGAACGTCCGGCAACGGATTCGGTGGTGTGTAGAACGCGGTGTACTCGTCCTCGTTGTAGTACGGATACCAGTCGTCGGCATGCGCCAAACCAGTTGTGAGACAACTGATGACAAACCCCAAAGACACCACGACGAACACAGCCCCGGCCCGAATCACTACCGGACAGTAACAAACAGGATAGCCGAATGGCTACGGATTCCTCACATTCCGTTTTACCGCCGCAGATGTAATACCGATCGTGCAACGACCAGCGAAAACGCCGATGATATTTGCTCGGATCGCACCGTCACCGAGGGCGACCGCACGGGGCCCGAGCTACCGACCTCGTCGCCGCCGGCGATCAGTCGAGGCTGGTCGCCTGCAGCACGAGCGTGGACCGGGCGCGATCCAGGAACGCGTACGTGCTGGTGGAAGCCGAGGAGAACCCCGCGTCGAGAAGTTCGCCGGTGAGAAAGGGGCCGTCCGGCACCTCGGCCGACAGTGCGTCCTGAACCTTCGGTGCACGTCCGGTGTCGGTCGGCTCGAACTGGGCCACCATCGCTTCGGCAACGGCCGGCGACAGCGTCACGACGGCGTCCGTGAAGCGCACGTCGGCGTCTCCGGCTGCCGGGTCCCCCCACTGCAGCCAGGCCACCGAAACGGGTGCGCCGATACCGGGAAACACCGTGACCAGACCGGGGATATCGCGATGGACCTCGGTCGGCGGGGGTGGCAACTCCGGCGCCGCCGCTTCCTGCGGCGGCGCCGAACAGCCGATTGCCACGGCGGCACCGAGTGCCGCCGTGGCAATACCGCGCAGCATCCGCACGGTGACTAGTAGCGGTAGTGCTCCGGCTTGTACGGGCCGTCGACGTCGACGCCGATGTACTCGGCCTGCTCCTTGGTGAGCTTGGTCAGCGAACCACCGAGGGCTTCGACGTGGATCTTGGCGACCTTCTCGTCGAGGTGCTTGGCGAGGCGGTACACCTCGTTGTCGTACTCGTCGTTCTTGGTCCACAGCTCGATCTGCGCGATGACCTGGTTGGAGAAGCTGTTGCTCATCACGAACGACGGGTGGCCGGTCGCGTTGCCCAGGTTCAGCAGGCGACCCTCGGACAGCACGATGATCGAGTGGCCGTCGGGGAAGATGAACTCGTCGACCTGCGGCTTGATGTTGATCCGGCGGATGTCCTTGTCACGCTCCAGGCGGGCCATCTCGATCTCGTCGTCGAAGTGCCCGATGTTGCCCAGGATCGCCTGGTGCTTCATGGACCGCATGTGCTCGAGGGTGATGATGCCCTGGTTGCCGGTGGCGGTGATGACGATGTCGGCCCAACCGATGGCCTCTTCGACGGTCTTGACCTCGAAGCCGTCCATCAGCGCCTGCAGCGCGTTGATCGGGTCGATCTCGGTGACCGCCACGCGGGCGCCCTGCGCCTTGAGCGCCTCGGCGCAGCCCTTGCCGACGTCACCGTAGCCGCACACCAGCGCAGCCTTGCCGCCGATCAGGACGTCGGTGCCGCGGTTGATGCCGTCGATCAGCGAGTGGCGGGTGCCGTACTTGTTGTCGAACTTGCTCTTGGTGACCGAGTCGTTGACGTTGATGGCCGGGAACGACAGCTCACCGGCTGCGGCGAACTGGTAGAGGCGCAGCACACCGGTGGTGGTTTCCTCGGTGACGCCCTTGACCGACTCCGCGACCTTGGTCCACTTCGTCTTGTCGGCCTCGATCGAGCGGCGCAGCAGGTTCAAGAACACCTTGTACTCGTCCGAGTGCTCGTCGTCCTCCGGCGGCACGACGCCCGCCTTCTCGAACTCGGCGCCGCGCAGCACCAGCATGGTGGCGTCGCCGCCGTCGTCGAGGATCATGTTGGCGGGCTCGTTCGGGCCAGGTCAGCATCTGCTCGGCGGCCCACCAGTACTCCTCCAGCGTCTCGCCCTTCCACGCGAACACCGGGGTGCCCTTGGGCTCCTCGACGGTGCCGTGCGGGCCGACGACGACGGCCGCGGCGGCGTGGTCCTGGGTGGAGAAGATGTTGCAGGACGCCCAGCGCACCTCGGCGCCGAGGCTGACCAGCGTCTCGATCAGCACCGCGGTCTGGATGGTCATGTGCAGCGAGCCGGAGATGCGCGCGCCCTTCAGCGGTGCCACGTCGGCGTATTCGCGGCGCAGCGCCATCAGGCCGGGCATCTCGTGCTCGGCCAGGCGGATCTCCTTGCGGCCGAACTCGGCAAGCGAAAGGTCAGCGACCTTGTAGTCGATGCCGTTGCGTACGTCGGCGGTCAACTCAGTCATGTGGATAGAGCCCCTTAGTTCATCGTCGTTCGAATCAGTGTTGCCCAGCTCGCACAGCTGTGCGCGGGCGACACCGGTGGCCTGCGGGCTCGCGGGACAGGCACTTCTTCAGCGCTCTGCCAGCTACCGGGTGTCTATGACACCGTACCGCTCGGCGAACGGCGTCATCAGCCTGGCCAGATCCATGGCCACATCGTGGTCGGCCTCCGGCGGCATGGAGACATAGCTCATGGCCAGGCGGACGATGGCGCGGGCCAGCACCCCGGCGTCCTCGTCGGAGGCCTTCATCCAGCTGTTCTGGAAGGTCTCGGTCAGCCGTTGCGAGCACCGGGTGATGATCGGGCCGCTGTCGGTGGTGATGATCTGCAGCAGATCGGGCTTGGAGGTCCCGGTCAGCAGTGATATCACCAGCGGGTCGGCCGCTGACTCGGTGAAGAAGTCCCGGAAACCCTGCAGGAAAGCGGCGTAGACGTCACCGACGTTCTCGTTGATGGCGCCGTGGATCTGGTCGACCAGCCGATCGGCCAGCCGCAGGGCGTACCCCTCGGCCAGGCCCTGCCTCGATCCGAACTCGTTGTAGATGGTCTGACGGCTGATTCCGGCCGCCCGTGCCACATCGGTGAGGGTGATCGAGGACCAGTCCCGGACCAGCAGCATGTCTCGCATGCCGTCGAGGATCGAGTCCCGCAACAGCACCCGCGAAGCCTCGGCGTAGGGCACACGCTGCGCCGTACGCCGGGGCGAGGGTGCGCTCATAGCCGCGACCCTATAGCTTCGCGGGGCTCTTGCGGCGAGTGTCACGGCCGCGCGACCTCGATCATCTCGAAATCGGTTTTGGCCGCGCCGCAGTCCGGGCAGCTCCAGTCCTCGGGGATGTCATCCCAGCGGGTGCCCGGGGCGATGCCGTCTTCCGGCCAGCCCTTCTCCTCGTCGTACTCGAATCCGCACTGCACGCAGACGAACAGTTTGTAGTCCATGTTCGGGATTCCTCTCTGATCTAGACGGTGCTATTTCCCGTCGCTTCGCGCGCCGTGGACCTCGAAGTCGACCTTCTCGCGGACCGCGCAGTCCGGACAGGGCCACTCGTCGGGAATGTCGGCCCACGCCGTGCCGGCCGGAAAGCCCTCGCGCGGAGCACCTTTGGACTCTTCATAGACGAAATCGCAGCCGGGGCAGCGGTAGGCGCTCACCGGTCGGCCCCATACTTGGCCAGCACCTTGTCGCGCATCCGCGGGTGGATGTTCACCCTGGTGATGTCGCCGTCATAGTGGGCCAGCACGCGGTGATCCATCACCTTGCGCCACAGCGGCGGGAAGTAGGTCAGCCCGATCATCGATGCGTAGCCACTGGGCAGGTTCGGCGCCCCCTCCATGCTGCGCAGCGTCTGGTAGCGACGCGTCGGGTTGGCATGGTGATCACTGTGCCGCTGCAGGTGATAGAGGAACAGGTTGGTGACGATGTGGTCGGAGTTCCAGCTGTGCTCGGGAGCGCAGCGTTCGTAGCGACCGCTGGCGGTCTTCTGCCGGAGCAGGCCGTAGTGCTCCAGGTAGTTCACCGTTTCGAGCAGCGAGAAGCCGAAGAACACGGAGATGACGACATAGGGAAGGACGGCGAAACCGAAGATCGCGAAGATCGCGCCGTAGAGCACCACCGACATCGCCCAGGCGTTGAGCACATCGTTGGACCAGTGCCACTTGCTCTTGCCGGCCCGCTCCAGTCGCTTGGCCTCCAGCTCCCACGAGGACTTCAGGCTGCCCCACACGCTGCGCGGCAGGAACTCCCAGAACGTCTCGCCGAAGCGCGCCGAGGCGGGATCCTCCGGGGTGGCCACCCGCACATGGTGGCCGCGGTTGTGCTCGATGAAGAAGTGCCCGTAGCAGGTCTGCGCCAGGGTGATCTTGCCCAGCCAGCGCTCGATGGACTCCTTCTTGTGGCCCATCTCGTGCGCGGTGTTGATGCCGACACCACCCATCATGCCGACCGACAGCGCCAGACCGATCTTCGCAGGCCAGCCCAGTGAGCCGTCGAAGCCCAGCCAGCTCAGATCCGACGCGGTGAACAGGTAGGCGCCCAGCACCAGAGTCAGGTACTGGAACGGGATGAAGCTGTAGGTGCAGTAGCGGTAGTACTTGTCGTTCTCCAGCCGCTCCATCAGCTCATCGGGCGGGTTCTCCCCGTCGGGCCCGAACCGTCGGTCCAGCAGGGGCAGTACGAGGTACACCAGGATCGGCCCGATCCAGAACGGTACCTGCGCGGCCGCATGCCAACCGAGCTGATTGAGCGCCCAGACGATCGGCAGCATCACCAGCACCGCCGTGGGCACGATCAGCCCCATCAACCACAGATAACGCTTGCGGTCCCGCCATTCGACCGCCGGCGCATTCTGCCCGTCCACATCGATCTGCGATGTCATCAGCCACCTCCTGTGAGTGCCATCACTACTGATGTTGACTATAGAGCGGACTTTGTCCGATGTCTAGACATACGTGGATGTTTTGTAAAGATCATGTACGACTCATTGTCCACCGACATGGGTGAGCAGCGCCCTCATTGGGTACCTGCACGCAATGAAGACTCACGCAGTTGTCATCGGGGCGAGCCTGGCGGGGTTGTGCGCGGCGCGGGTGCGCGCAGCCCCCTAGATGCCGACGGTCGTACGGAACAGCTTGCTCGGCCGGTCCGCGACCAGCCGGATGGGCCCGTCGTCGGCGGCCACCCAGGCGGCGGCGCCGCGCTCCAAGCTCACCGCGCCCGCCTTGGCGCGCACCTGCACCGCGCCCTCGGTGCACAGCAGCACCTGCGGCCCGTCATGTTCGGCGGGCGCGTCGATCTCGTGGCCGACCTGGTCATCGCTCACCTGCAGCACCGACACCGCAAACTCCGGCGCCGGGGTGTCATAGACCAGTTCCGCCCCGCCGCGGATCGGTCGCGGCAGGATCACCGAGTCATCGGCGGGAGTGAAGTCCAGTACCCGCAGCAGTTCGGGCACATCCACGTGTTTGGGCGTCAACCCGCCGCGCAGGACATTGTCCGAGTTCGCCATCACCTCGACACCGACGCCGTGCAGGTAGGCGTGCAGATTGCCGGCCGGCAGATAGATGCCCTCACCGGGTTGCAACGTGATGCGGTTCAGCAGCATCGCGGCCAGCACACCGGCATCACCGGGATAGCGTTCGCCCAGTTCCAGGATCGTCTTCGCCTCGGCCTGATAGGTCGTTTCGCCCGACCGGATGTAGTTGATCGCGCCGTCGAGCACCGCCGGCACCAGCTTGTCCAGTGAGGGCTGCGGCGCGGTGATCCAGGTGGTGAACAGGGCACGCAACCCGTCGGCGTCGGACTGACCGGTGAGCAGCGCGATGTAGGAATCCAGCTCGGGCACCGCCAGCGCACGCATGAATTCCGCGCTGCGGGCGGCCGGCCGGAATCCCGCCAGCGCCTCGAACTGCCCCAGCGCGACGATCAATTCCGGCTTGTGGCTGGCGTCGCGGTAATTGCGGGTCGGCGCCGTCACCGGAATACCAAGGCGCTCTTCGCGTTCGAATCCGTGCACCGCCTGCTGGCTGCTCGGATGGGCCTGCAGCGACAGCGGTTCGTCGGCGGCCAGCACCTTGGCCAGAAACGGCAGCGCATCACCGAACCGGGCCCGTGAACCCGCGCCGAGCTGCCTCTCGGGGTCCGCGCTGATCATGTCCAGCAGCGAGCGCTCACCGTCATCGGTGGCACAATGCGCCGAATCACCGGGATGCGCGCCCAGCCACAGCTCCGCCTCGGGATGTTGTGTGGGACTTTGCCTTCCGGTGAAATCGGCAATCGCTGTGCGCGACCCCCACGCATACTTTCGGACAGCTCCCCGGAGCAGATTCACACCCTCAACCTCGCACCAGTCGTAGGTACACGGCCGTCATCTCCATGCGCACCGCCACCGTCGCCAACTGCTGCTCGGGGCGCACCCCGCCGACCTTGGTCGCACTGTCGGGCACATCGTCGGCGCTGACCACATCCAGGTCGGCGAAACCCTCGGTGCGCGCCACCACCACCGGCCGTTGCTCATCGGAGGTCAACACCACGGTGCGCACCCGCGACGGCAGCGGGCCGTCGAGTTCCTCGTCGTGGAACAGCGCGGTCTCGTAGTCGACCGGCGCGATGTTCAGCGGGCTCAGCGCGCCCAGCGCATCGGTCAGACCGACCGCGGCCACCACCTGACGCGCAACCCGCAGCAGCACCGCCGCGCTGTGCTGGGCCAGCGCCAGCGTCGCCTCGCTGTCCCCGGCCAGCACGACCTCGCGTCCGGCCAGTCGCTCGGCCAGACTTTTTGCCGGGTTGGTGAACAACTCGCGCGCCGCGCTGTTGCGCAGCGCCTCGGCGTCCAGTTCGTCGGCCAACGCCTCGATGTCCACCCGGACCGCGGTGTCGATGACGGCCAGCACCGCCACACCGGCGGCCAGATACCGGGTCAATCCGAATTCGTCGGGCACCGGCAGCCGCGGGGCCAGCACGGCCGCCCGGCCGGCCGTCACATCGCGCAGCGGTCCTTCATGCGGTGCGACGAGCACCACCCGCGCCCCGCGGCGCACACCGGTGGCCGCCGCCGTCACCAGCACGGGATCACCCGCGTCGGCGCCGGCCACCACGACAACATCCAGCGCGCCGGTCCACGGTGGCAACTCGGAGGCCACCACGATCGGTACCCCGCTGGACGCCCCGAGGGCGGCCGCCAGCAGCGTGCCCGCCGCGCGTGCCGGGCCGCCGTCGGCGACCCAGATCAGCGTGCGGGGTGGGATGTCCGAGCGAAGCGGTTCCAGCGCGCCCTCGTCGACGGACGCCGCGGTGGCACGCACCTGCGCGCCGGCCATGGCGGAGGCACGCAACAGACCTTCCCGGTCGGCAGCCAGCAACCCCTCGACATCGTCGAGGTCGATGGTGGCGGCCCGGGCGGTCACGGCGCCGACTCGCCGCGCGCGGCAATCAGTTTCGCCACCTCTTCCACCACTTCGTCGACCTCTTCGGTGGTGCGGGCCTCCACATTGAGCCGCAGCAGCGGCTCGGTGTTGGAGGTGCGCAGATTGAACCAGCGACCGTCGCCCAGGTCGACGGTGACCCCGTCGAGATGATCCAGCGACTGGATGCGACTGCCGAAAGTGGTCAGCACCGAATCCACACAGCCGGGCGCATCGGCGACGGTGAAGTTGATCTCGCCGGACTCCTCATAGCGCTGATAGTCGGCCATCAGCTCCGAGAGCGGGCGCTGCTGCTCACCGAGCGCGGCCAGCACGTGCAGCGCGGCCAGCATGCCCGAGTCCGCACCCCAGAAGTCGCGGAAGTAGTAGTGCGCCGAATGCTCGCCGCCGAAGATGGCGCCGGTCTCGGCCATCAGGCCCTTGATATAGGAGTGGCCCACCCGGGAGCGCACCGCGGTGCCGCCCCGCTCAACGACCAACTCGGGGACCGCCCGTGAGGTGATGAGGTTGTGGATCACCGTGGCACCGATCTCGCGACCCAGTTCGCGCCCGGCCACCAGTGCGGTCACCGCGGACGGCGAGATGGGCAGGCCTTTCTCGTCGACCACGAAACAGCGGTCGGCGTCACCGTCGAAGGCCAGCCCGATATCCGCTCCGGTCGCCAGCACGTGGGCCTGCAGGTCGACGAGGTTCGCCGGGTCCAGCGGGTTGGCCTCATGGTTGGGGAAGGTGCCGTCGAGTTCGAAATACAGCGGCAGCACCGTGATCCCGGGAATCGCCTCGAGCACCGCGGGTGTGGTGTGGCCACCCATGCCGTTTCCGGCGTCGACGGCCACCCGCAGCGGGCGCAGTTCGGACAGGTCGACCAGGGAGCGCAGGAAGTCGCCGTACTCGGCGAGCACATCGCGGTCGGTGATCGTGCCCGCGGCTCCATCGTGGGCAGGCACGCCGTCGATGACCTCGTGAGCGACGGTGGCCAGACCCGTTTCACGGCCGACCGGCTTGGCGGCCGCACGGCACAGTTTGATGCCGTTGTAGGCGGCCGGGTTGTGGCTGGCGGTGAACATCGCGCCCGGGCAGTCCAGCAGACCCGAGGCGAAATACAGCTGATCGGTCGAGGCCAGCCCGATCCGGACCACGTCGAGCCCCTGGGCGATGACGCCCTCGGCGAACGCGTCGGACAGTGCCGGCGAACTGGCCCGCATGTCATGTCCGATCACCACGGTGTCGACGGGTCCGGCTGACCCGTTCCCCGTGTCGCTGCGCTCTCCCCCGCGAGCGGGAGGTACCCCCAGCCCGCCGAAACCCTCGTCGCGTACCAGGCGGGCGAATGCGCCGCCGACATCGCGGACGAACGCGTCGTCGATCTGTTCTCCGACCAGGCCCCGCACGTCATAGGCCTTGATGACAGCGTGGACAGCCTCAGCGGACCGAGACATGGCTCTCCTCGCTCTCTGTGTACGGGGAATCGGGAACTGCTCTGCTCACTCAGCCTAGTGTCTCGGCACGACGGCCGCCGCAGGTCCCGTGAGCGCGCGCAAAACGGCCGACCGGGGCGCGTCCGGCGACAGGTGTAGGCGGAACTACTCGGAGTTCGGTTCCGGGTCCGGGAGCACCCGGAGGTGACCGCGACGGCGGCCGTTGGGTTCCGGGCGGTGCACCGGCGGGGCCATCAGCGCGCCCCCGGGCACCCCGGTCGAGGGGTCGGAGAATCCGGCGGTCACGCCGTTCACCAGAGCCTGCACGCCGTCGCGACCCTCACGGACCGCGTCGGCGAGGGCGACCAGATCGTCCTCATCGGGATGAGTCGGCAGCGGCCCGGCGTGGCGGACCAGCTCCCATCCACGGGGCGCGGTGATCCGGCCGGCGTGTACGACACACAAATCCCAGGAATGCGGCTCGGACACGGTCGCCAGTGGTCCGACGACGGCTGTCGAGTCCGAATAGACGAAGGTCAGCGTCGCCACGGCGTAGTGCGGGCACCCGGGCCTGCAGCAGCGACGGGGAACGTTCACGCAGGGAAGATTATCGTGCGGCGACGCCGCGGGCCTCCGGACACGCGCGCGCCGCGGCGCCCGATCTCCAACCGTTACCATCTCCTGCGTGGCGCAGCGTAGGCATCGGGGATCCCGGCGCGGCCGTGGCATGCGCGGATCGCTGTTGCCGCCGACGGTGCCGGGCTGGCGCAGCCGGGCCGAGCGATTCGACATGGCGGTGCTGGAGGCCTATGAGCCGATCGAGCGACGGTGGCACCAACGGGTCTCGACATTGGATGTGGCGGTCGACGAGATCCCGCGCATCGCACCCAAGGATCCCGACAGCGTGCAGTGGCCGCCGGAGGTTGTCGCCGACGGTCCGATCGCGCTGGCCCGCCTGATCCCAGCCGGGGTAGATGTCCGCGGTAACTCCACGCGGGCACGAATTGTGTTGTTCCGCAAGCCGATCGAACGGCGCGCCAAAGATACCGACGAACTCGCCGATTTGCTGCATGAGGTGCTGGTGGCTCAGGTCGCCACCTATCTGGGCGTCGAACCCAACGTCATCGACCCCTCGGCCGAGGACCAGTAGCACGTTGCGACCGCCTGCGGCCGCAACGTGCCGCGTCAGATGATGCCGCGCTTGAGGCGGCGGCGCTCGCGCTCGGACAAGCCGCCCCAGATGCCGAAGCGCTCGTCATTGGCCAGCGCGTACTCCAGGCACCGGTCCTTGACTTCGCAGCCCTGGCAGATGCGCTTGGCCTCCCGCGTCGATCCACCCTTCTCCGGGAAGAACGCCTCGGGGTCGGTCTGCGCACACAGACCGCGTTCCTGCCATTGGTCGTCGTCCTCGAAGGACTCAGGTGCCAACTCGATACGGTCGGGCACCAAGCTCAAATTCGGGCGCACAACCATTTCGCTTGCCGCCGGATCGGTAGTGGTGTGCGGTGCACTGTCCACTGAACCGAGCATCCGGTCTTCGAACCGGAGCGCGCGGTCGAAATCGACCTGCTCAAAAGACATGTTCCGCCTCCTCACCTGATTGTTTTCCCCGTTGTTGCCGATCGGGGCCCCTGCTGAATCACGGATCGCCAAACCCTCCAGCACTGCCCCAGCTATCACTATTGTGATGTCAGGCCATCTGCGATTCGAACATACGATCGAATCTCGGTCTGCGGCACCGAAACCGGCGGGCGAACCACGAAATGACACTGATGTGATTAGACACGCGTTAGCTGCCACGGTCAAGCGGAATGGCCAGTTTTCATACCATCTCGTGACATAGATCCCGCGTGTCCGTGCACCGGCGTGTTCCCCACACCCCGGGCGGCCACACCGAAGAAAGCTGGCTGGCATAGGGTCTGAGGGCGTGAAGGTCACTGTTCTGGTCGGCGGCGTGGGTGGCGCCCGCTTCCTCCTGGGCGTCCAGCGCCTGCTGCAACTCGGGCAGTTTGCCGAGGCGGCCGCCGAATCCGAAGCGCCCACTCAACACGAGCTGACCGCCGTCGTCAACGTGGGAGACGACGCCTGGATGTTCGGCGTACGGATCTGTCCCGACCTCGACACCTGCATGTACACCCTCGGTGGCGGTATCGACCCGGAACGTGGCTGGGGTCACCGTGACGAAACGTGGCATGCCAAGGACGAACTGGCCGCCTACGGGGTGCAGCCCGACTGGTTCGGTCTCGGCGACCGCGATCTGGCCACCCATCTGGTACGCAGTCAGATGCTGCGCGCGGGATATCCGCTCTCTCAAGTCACCGAGGCACTATGCGCCCGATGGGCTCCCGGCGCCCGACTGCTGCCGGCCACCGATGACCGCAGCGAAACGCACGTCGTCGTCACCGATCCCGAGGGTGAACGCAAGGCCATCCACTTCCAGGAATGGTGGGTGCGCTACCGCGCCAAGATCGAGACGCACAGCTTCGCCTTCGTCGGCTCCGACAAGGCCACCGCCACACCCGGTGTGACCGAGGCGATCGCCGATGCCGATGTGGTGCTGATCGCCCCGTCCAATCCGGTGGTGAGCATCGGTTCCATCCTCACCGTCGGCGGTATCCGCGGCGCGCTGCGTTCCACCTCGGCGCCCGTCATCGGCTACTCCCCCATCATCGCCGGAAAACCGTTGCGCGGGATGGCCGACGAATGCCTTTCGGTGATCGGTGTCGAATCCTCCTCGGAGGGCGTCGGAAAGCACTTCGGGGCCCGCAGCGGTGTCGGCATCCTGGACGGCTGGCTGATCGACGCGGGCGACGCCGCCACCATCGAGGGTGTCGAGGTCCGGCAGGCTCCCCTGCTCATGACCGACCCGGCGACGACCGCCGAAATGGTGCGCGCCGGACTGCAATTGGCGGGCCTTTCGCTGTGAGTGCAGAACACGGAACCGCGAAGGCCATCGAGATCATCCCGGTGACCGGGCTCGGCGAGTTCCGTCCCGGCGACAATCTGGCCGCGGCCATCGCCGGCGCGGCCGGCTGGCTGCGCGATGACGACGTGGTCGTCATCACCAGCAAGGTGCTCTCCAAGACCGAGGGCCGCATCATCGCCGCGCCCACCGATCCCGAGCAGCGAGACATGCTGCGCCGCAAGCTCATCGACGACGAGGCCGTACGGGTACTGGCCCGCAAGGGCAAGACGCTCATCACCGAGAACGCCATCGGGCTGGTCCAGGCGGCCGCCGGGGTGGACGGATCCAATATCGACGCCGCCGAACTGGCGCTGCTGCCCGGTCGATCCGGATGGCAGCGCTGCGGCGATCCGGGACGGAATCGCCACACATCTGGGCGTTCGGGTCGGCATCGTCGTCACCGACACGATGGGACGGGCCTGGCGCAACGGGCAGACCGATGTCGCGATCGGCGCGGCCGGGCTGACGGTCCTGCACGGCTACGCCGGTGCGCGGGACCCGCACGGAAACGAACTCGTGGTGACCGAGATCGCGGTGGCCGACGAACTCGCCGCAGCGGCAGATCTGGTGAAGGGCAAGCTGACCGGCATCCCGGTGGCCGTGGTGCGCGGACTGCAGCTGCACGACGACGGCTCAGGAGGCCACACCCTGGTCCGCAGCGGCGAGGACGACCTGTTCTGGCTCGGCACCGCCGAGGCGATTGCACTGGGCCGCACACAGGCACAGTTGCTGCGCCGTTCGGTGCGCCGGTTCGACGCCGAGCCGGTCGACACCGCGCTCATCGAGGAGTCGGTCGCCGAGGCGCTGACCGCGCCGGCACCGCATCACACCCGCCCGGTGCGCTTCGTGTGGGTGCGCGACCCGGCCACCCGGCTGCGGCTGCTGGACGCGATGAAGCGCCAATGGCATGCCGATCTGACCGCCGACGGCCGCTCCGACGAGGATGCCGAGCGCCGCACCGGCCGCGGCCAGATCCTCTACGACGCCCCCGAGCTGATCATTCCGTTCATGGTTCCCGACGGCGCACACAGCTATCCGGATCCGCAGCGCACCGCGGCCGAGCACACCATGTTCACGGTGGCCGCGGGCGCGGCCGTGCAGGGACTGCTGGTGGCACTGGCGGTCCGCGGGGTGGGCAGCTGCTGGATCGGTTCGACGATCTTCGCCGCCGAGATCACCCGCCGCGAGCTGGCCACCGCAGACGATTGGGAGCCGTTGGGCGCCATCGCGATCGGCTACCCCGCCGAGGAGACCGGGCCCCGCGAGCCGGCACCGGTCGACGGGTTGCTGATCCAGAGATGAGCCTGCACGCCTCCGTCGTCGACCTGCTGTCCCGGTGGAACGCACCCGATCCCGAGCAGGACGCGTTGCGCCACGCGGTACTGGCGTTCGTGCTGGCCCGGCCCGACGCCTGCGCGCGGGCCTGCGAGCCCGGTCACGTCACGGCCTCGGCACTGGTCCTCGATCACAGCGGCAAGCACGCGCTGCTCACCCTGCACCCGCGCGTCGGCCGCTGGCTGCAGCTGGGTGGGCACTGCGAGGACTCCGACGCCGACATCACCGCGGCAGCACTGCGCGAGGCCACCGAGGAGTCGGGTATCGACGGGCTACGCATCGACCCGGACATGGTTGCGCTGCATGTACATCCATTGACCTGCTCCCTCGGCCTGCCCACCCGTCACCTGGATCTGCAGTTCATCGTGCACGCACCGGCCGGCACCGACTTCGTCCGCAGTGACGAGTCCCTGGATCTGCGCTGGTGGCCGCTGGAGGCAATGCCGCGGGATGACCCGGCACTGCTGGCGCTGGCACGCGCGGCCCGCACGTCCTAGGTAGGAACTCAGCACTCCACGACGTTGAGCGCCAGACCGCCCTGCGCGGTCTCCTTGTACTTGTCCAGCATGTCGATTCCGGTCTCCCGCATGGTCTTCACCGCATCGTCGAGCGACACCCGGTGATGTCCATCGCCGCGCAGCGCCATGCGGGCGGCGGTGATCGCCTTGACCGCGGCGACGGCGTTGCGCTCGATACACGGGATCTGCACCAGCCCGCCGACGGGATCACACGTCAGGCCCAGGTTGTGCTCGATGCCGATCTCGGCGGCATTCTCGACCTGCTCGGGCGTGCCGCCGAGCACCTCGGCCAGACCGGCGGCCGCCATGGCGCAGGCCGACCCGACCTCGCCCTGGCAGCCGACCTCGGCGCCGCTGATGGAGGCGTTCTCCTTGATGATGGAGCCGATCGCGGCCGCGGTCAGCAGAAACCGGACCACGCCGTCGTCGTCGGCACCGGCGACGAACTCGCTGTAGTAGTGCAGCACCGCCGGGATGATGCCCGCGGCGCCGTTGGTGGGTGCGGTCACCACCCGGCCGCCCGCGGCATTCTGCTCGTTGACCGCCAGGGCGTAGGTGGTGACATGGTCCATGGCGGACCAGGGATCGGCATCTGACGGCGAGGCCAGGTACGCGGCCTGATCGGCGGCCCGCCGGCGAACATGCAGACCCCCGGGGAGCACACCGTGGGTGGCGCAACCCTGCGCCACGCAGTCGCGCATCACCGACCAGATCCGCAGCAGGCCCTCGTGGACGTCTGACGAGGGGCGCAGGGCGTCCTCGTTGGCGCGGGCGATGCCGCTGATCGCCAGTCCGGTGTGAGCCGCCACCCGCAGCAGGTCCTCGCCACTGCCGAACGGATGCGGAATCGGCGGGCGTGCGCCGGTGTCGGTGCCCGCACCGTGATCGTCGGTGACGAATCCGCCACCGATCGAGTAGTAGATCCGCTCGGTGAGAATCGCCCCGTCGGCATCGGATGCGACGAAACGCATCGCATTCGAGTGGGTGCCGATGCGCTTTCGGGGGTGCAGCACGACGTCGTCGTCGAGGCGGAAACCGATGGTGTGCCTGCCGAGGATCGCCAGCGCGTGACTGTCGCGGATACCGGCCAGCGTCGACGGGATCCGCTGCGGGTCGACAAGCTCGGGCAGTTCGCCGAGTAGGCCGAGCGCCACGGCGGGAATGCTGCCGTGTCCCTCGCCGGTGGCGCCGAGCGATCCGAACAGCTCGATCGCCACCCGGCTGGTGGACTCCAGCACACCCGATGTCACCAGCAGATCCGCGAACCGGTGTGCGGCGATCATCGGGCCCACGGTGTGTGAACTCGACGGTCCGATCCCGATCTTGAAGAGCTCGAAAACGCTGTAGGTCATCGGTGCGGCTCCTCGTCGTGGTGACAGGGCGAGATCTACTCTGCCGCAGATGCCGACCGGGCGCGCAGAACATTGACGACGAATACCACCGCGCCGATCGCCGGCCAGACCGGCCCGCCGATCTTGGCCAGCGGGTCGGCGTTGACGAGCACGCAACCGATGATCGTCAAGCCCATCGCCGGCACCACCAGATGCAGCAGGTAGTTCTTGGACTTCTGCCGCACCAGGTAGTACCAGGCCACCGAGATGTGCAGCATGCAGAAGCCGAAGAGGGCACCGAAATTCACCAGTGATGAGATCAGGGCGATCTGTCCGACGAAGAACAGCACTAGCACGATGCTGAACGCACTGACCATCAGGATGGCGGCCATCGGAACCTGCCGCGCACTGATCGTGGACAAGAAGGACGGCAGTCGGCGCGGAGTGCGCACCGCCTGACGGCTAGCGGCCGAAACCGTCGATGAGGTATCCGACCCCGCGGCAGTAGGCGAGCCGGTGGTCGATGGTCGCCCTCGCGTGCAGGGCAGCGGCCAGGTGCGGGAACCGTTCGGCGCCGAGCGCGTCGATCTTCCGCTGGGTTGCGGCTACGGCGGCCGGCTCGTCGGTAGCCGTCGCGCTGGCGAGTACGGATCCCAGGGTGTAACTCCACAGCTCCCGGTACATGGCCAGTGCCTCATCGCCGCTCAATCCGAGTTCTTGTGCGGCGACGAGAATCTGGTCGACGAGCCAGAAAGCTCCAGCGCCGCCGGGTCCGCCGGCGCGCAACACCTCGGCGATCCATCGGGCGCTCACCAGGGCGTCGAACACCGTGTGCATCAGCGTGGCGATACGTTCACGCGGATCTGTCGGCAGATCGATCTCGGGAAACGGTGCCGACACGTCGTCGAGGACCAGGCTGAGCAATTGCTCGCGGTCGCCGGCATGGCGGTAGACGGCCATCGGCGTCACACCCAGCCGGGCCGCCAAAGATCG
Source organism: Mycobacterium sp. (assembly GCA_034520035.1). Lineage (GTDB taxonomy): Bacteria > Actinomycetota > Actinomycetes > Mycobacteriales > Mycobacteriaceae > Mycobacterium. The sequence goes on from JAXHOA010000127.1 coordinate 164,230, forward strand.
CATGCTGAAGTTCTCCAGGCCACCCTCGTCGAGCTGGGCGTGTGCCGCCTCGACGATCAGGGCCCGGTTCAGCGTCGGCGGTCTGCCGCGCCTGCGCTCCCCCGTCGTCACCATCCGAGTCAATCACGAGGGGAAGACCTTGTGCCGACCTGCGGTACGGGGTATCAATCTAGAATTATGATAAGCCGTATACAAAATGCGCATGCGTTGCGGTTCGGCGTGCTGCTCAACATGGGGGCAGGTGTGGCGGCCACCCCCGAAGGCGTGTTCGACCTGACACTGCGACAGTCCGTGACCGCCGAGCAACTCGGATACGCCGACCTGTGGGTGACCGAGCACCACTTCATCGACTTCGGCATCAATCCCAGCGCGCTGACGACCGCGGGCTTTCTGCTCGGCCGTACCCAGCGGATCCGGGTGGGAACCGCGGTGGTCCTCTCACCGCTGCGCCATCCGGTCGAACTGGCCGAGCGGGCGGCGCTGCTCGACCAGCTCAGCGGCGGGCGATTCGACCTCGGACTCGGCCGTGGCGGCTACCGGCGCGACTTCGAGATACTCGATGTCGACTTCGCCCGGTGGGACGACGAGCCGCGGGCGAGCGCGCAACGCCTCCTGCAACTGTGGGCCGGCGCGCCAGGAGCGATCGACATCCAGCCGCCGCCGCACACCCAACCGCATCCGCCGCTACTGCTGGCGACGTCGAGCACTGCGGGTGTGGAGTTCGCGGCGCGCAATCAGCTTGCGCTGCAACACTATTTCGCGACACCGGTACCACAGCGTTTGGCGGTCGAAGCCGCCTACCGCGAGTTCCAGAGTGAGGCACCCGCCCATCTGCACACACTGATCGTCATCGTCGACGGCACCGCGGGTCGCCGGGACCAGTTGGCCGCCGCCCTGCGCCGGTCCTTCCGCGCCGGTGAGCATCCCCATGTCCCCCAGGCGGTCAACCGCCACATCGGCCCGGACGGCAGGCCCGTCGACTCGGCGGCAATGGCCGAGCAGGTGGCGGCCAACGCGATCATCGGATCGCCGGCACAGGTGGTCGACGAGCTCGGTGCGTTCATCGACAACACCGGCGCCCGGCGGATCGCGATCTACCCCGAAGCGATCGCGGATGCCGCGGTCACGCTCACGTCGCTCGAAGACTTCGCCGAACTGGTCGCACCCCAGCTCACTGCACGAGACCCGATGTCTCGTTGACGCCGGCGCGCGGGGGCACGCCCCGGCCCGATAGCAGCGCGGTGACCTTACTGCGCTTGGCGTCCAGGTCGCGCAGTTGATCCTCGATGCCCCGCAACGTCTCACGGATGACCTCGGCCACCTGCGGGCACATGTCCACATCGTCGCCGTTGAGGCACGGCAACACTTTTCGGATGGTCGCGGCGCTGAACCCGGCGTCGATCAACGCCCGGATCCGGTTCACCGAGCCGACGGCCGACTCGGGGTAGTCACGGTATCCGTTCGCGTGACGGTGGGAGTGCAGCAGGTGCTGTTCCTCGTAGTACCGCAGCGACCTGGCGGATACGTTGCAGCGTTGCGCGAGCTCCCCGATTCGCATTGCTCCTGCCTCTGTGATCGTCGTCGCACGAGGTTGACCTTGACGCCGGTGTGAAGGTTTAGCGTCCACTGTATGACGCCACCACGCCTCGTTGCAGGACCAGACATCATCGCGACCGGGACCGGATCGCCGCTCGTGCTGGCCCACGGTGCGGGCGGCAGCGTCGGCGCCAACTTCGGGCAGGTGATCGACACCCTGTCGGCCACCCGCAGGCTCATCGGCCTGAACTACCCCGGCTCGGGATCCACCCCCGCGGCCCCCGACGCACTGGAGTTGACCGTCCTCGCCGATTCGTTGGTTGCGGCCGCGGTCGAGGCCGGCTTCGATCGGTTCCCCATCCTCGGCCTGTCCTTGGGGACGGCCGTCGCGGTGACGGCCGCCGCGCGCCACCCGGACCGGGTGACGGGGCTGCTGCTCACCGTGGGCTTCGCGCGCAGCGACCAGCAGCTGCGGCTGGTGGTCGACACCTGGACCGCGCTGGCCCACAGTGGGGACCACGCGGCGCTGGCCCGCTACCTGGTGGGCCTGTCCTCCCCCGCGGTGCTCGGCGGACTCGACCGGCAAGCCGCCGATGCGGCCGTGGCGATGACGCTGGAGCACTACCCCGTCGGCGGAGCGGATCAGGCGCGGCTGGCGGCAACCGTCGATACCCTTGCCGCGTGCGGCGCCATCGGGGTACCCACCGTGGTCTTCGCCGGTGGGCAGGACCGCATCGTGCTCCCGCAGACGACCCGCCACCTGGCTGCGGCCATACCGGGCGCGACCCTGATCGAGTACGCCGATGCCGGCCACATCTTCACGACCGACGAGGCATCGGTCTGGATCGACGATATCCGTGATTTCCTGCGCGATCATCAATTGTGAAAGCGCCCAGCACCTTCCGGCCCAGCGGTCAGACGTCGGTGGAGTAGCGGATCCCGCCGTCGGGGATGGTCACCCCCGGCCACACCCGGGCACCGCGCAGCAGCTCACACCGAGCCCCGATATCGGCACCGTCCCCGATGACACCGTCGCGGATGAGCGCCCGCGGTCCGATGCGGGCACCGAATCCGATGATCGACCGCTCGATCACGGCCCCGGCCTCGACCCGGACGCCGTCGAAGATGACCGCGCCGTCCAGCCGCGCGCCCGCGCCGATCTCGGCGCCCCGGCCGACCACGGTCCCGCCCAGCAACAACGCGCCGGGTGAGACGGCCGCGCCGTCGTGGATGAGGAACTCGCCGCGCTGATGCTGCAGCGCGGGCGACGGCGCGATACCGCGGACCAGATCCGCCGAGCCCCGCACGAAATCGTCCGGGGTGCCCATATCGCGCCAGTAGCTGGTATCGACGTAGCCGCACACCATCTTGCCGTCGGTGAGCAGCTTCGGGAACACCTCGCGCTCCACCGACAGGGCCCGGCCCTTCGGGATCTGGTCGATGATCTCGCGGCGGAAGACATAACAGCCGGCGTTGATCTGATCGGTCGGCGGGTCCTGGGTCTTCTCCAGGAATGCGGTGACCCGGCCGTCGGCGTCGGTGGGCACGCAACCGAAGGCACGCGGATCCCCGACCCGCACGAGATGCAGTGTCACATCGGCCTGATGACCGGCGTGGCAGTTCAGCAGGGCGCCGAGATCGGCACCGGAGAGCACATCGCCGTTGAACACCAGCGCGGTATCGTGGCGCAGCCTGCCGGCCACGTTGGCGATACCACCACCGGTGCCCAGCGCCTCCTCCTCCACGACGTACTCGATCTCCAGCCCGAGCTTCGACCCATCGCCGAAGGCCGCTTCGAACACCTCGGCCTTGTAGGAGGTACCCAGCACCACGTGCTGGATACCGGCCGCGGCGATCCGCGACAGCAGGTGGGTGAGGAACGGCAGACCGGCCGTCGGCAGCATCGGTTTGGGCGCCGACAAGGTCAGCGGACGCAATCGGGTGCCCTGCCCGCCGACCAGAATGACCGCGTCCACGTCCGCGGGATCGAGTGTGCCGGCCATGTCAGAGCCGCCCTTTCGCCTGTTTACGTCGAGAGTTCCGGACCACCAGACCGGCTCGGGTTGCCAGCGCACCCCTGATCGTCCACCTCAGCGGGGCCTGCCACCAGCGCGGATGACGGTCAGCCAGGAAAGTGTAGGTGCTGCGATGGTGGGCCGCCAGATTCCGGGCGGGATCCCGCCCGGTCGAATGACCCTTGTCGTGCAGGATCTCGGCGGTCGGCACGTAGACGTTCTGCCGGCCCGACCGCTCCAGCCGGTCACCGAGATCGACGTCCTCCATGTACATGAAATAGCGCTCGTCGAAGCCGCCGATGGCGGTGAACGCCTCCCGGCGCAGCAGCAGGCAGGCACCGGACAGCCACCCGACCTGCCGCTCGGTGGGGGCCAGCCGTTCCTGCCGGTAGGCCGCCGTCCAGGGGTTCGATTTCCAGACCGGGCCCACGACGGCGTGCATACCGCCGCGGATCAGGCTGGGCTGATGCCGCGCCGACGGGTACACCGAGCCGTCCGGATCGCGGATCAGCGGGCCGAACGCACCGGCCTGCGGCCACCGCTGCGCGGCCGCCAGCAGTTCGTCGATGCTGCCCGGACCCCACTGCACGTCGGGGTTGGCCACGATGAACAGCTCCCCGTCGGTGACGTGGGCCTCGACGGCCCGGTTCACGGCGGTGCCGTATCCGAGGTTGCCGCCGGTGCGCAGCAACCGGACGTTCGGATAGCGCTGCACCGCTTCTTCGGGGCTGCCGTCGGTGGAGCCGTTGTCGGCCATGATCACCGTCACCGGCCGGTCGGTGGCATGCGACAGCGAGGCCAGAAAGCGATCCAGATGTGGGCCCGGTGAATACGTCACCGTCACGACCTTCAGTTCGTCAGTCACCACGCCCAGCCACTTCGTCGCCCACGTGGGAGAGGGTAACGCTCGCCCCGGCCTTCACCGCAACGCCGCCAAGGCGGCGTGCAGGCCGTCCTGCCAGGACCGCATCGGGCTGTGGTCGGCGTCATAGCGGGCGGTCGACAGCGCCGAGTACACCGGCCGCGGTGCGGGCCGCGGGTGCCGTTCGGTGCTCACCGGCCGCACCCGCTGCGGGTCGGCTCCGATCCCGGTGAACACCGCGCGGGCCAGCTCGTAGCGGCTGGCCGGGCCGGTGTTGGCGACGTGCAGCAGCGGCGCGGGCGCCGGATGGTCGGCGATCAGCAGCAGTGCCGCGACCAGGTCGGCGACATAGGTCGGCGAGCCGGTCTGATCGGCGACCACGTCGACGTGGTCACGTTCGGACTCCAGCCGGCGCATGGCGGCGACGAAATCGCTGCCCGTTCCGGTGTATACCCAGGCGGTGCGCACGACGGTCGCCTCCGGCAGCGCGCCGTGCACCTCCCGCTCGCCGGCCAGCTTGCTACGACCGTAGACACTGCGCGGGCCGACGGGATCGTCGATCTCATAGGGCCGCGGGGCTCCGTCGAATTCACCGCTGAACACGTAGTCGGTGGAGATGTGGATCAGCCGGGCGCCGTGCGACGCGCAGACACGCGCGACATGTCCTGCCCCGGTGGCGTTGACGGCATACGCGCGGTCCTCGTCGGTCTCGGCGATGTCGACGGCGGTCAGGGCGGCGCAGTTGATCACCAGATCGCCGGGGGCGACGATGTCGGCGCCGGCCGCCGGATCGGTGATGTCCCACTGCGACGACGTACACGCGAGCAGATCGCGGCCCTGGGCGGTGAGTTCACCGCCCAGGAATCGGCCGACCTGCCCGCCCGCGCCGGTGATGACGATTCGAGCAGGCACGACCGCTATCCGGCGAGCACCCCGGCCGCGACCTTGGGCTGCCAGTCCGAGGTGAGCAGCGCGCCGTAGTTGGCCTCGCGGTCGTTGCGGTTGGAGCTGTCCAGGTCACGCACGGCGTGGATGAAGGCCGGGCCCGCCCAGCCGACCGCCGCCGCGGCACCCAGCACATCGACGATCTGCTTGGCCTGCTCCTGCTGGCTCACCCCGTCACCGGGGATGTCGCTGGTGGAGGCGCCCATCTCGGTCAGCCAGATCTTCTTGCCGCCGTCGCCGTTGGCCACCATCACATCGTGCATGCGCAGTACATCGGACCAGCCGTTGTTGCTGTCGGCGGCCAGCCCCCCGGGGAACACATAGGGGTGGGCGGCTGCGGCGTCGAACGAGCCCTTGGCGCCCGCGGCGTACATCTGCTGCAGGAATCCGGGGGGCGAGTCGGGGCCCTCCAGCGGGCTCAGCCCGGCCGCGACCACCGTGGCGCCGGGGTTGGCACCCTTGATGGCCGGGTAGGCGGCCTTGAGCATGTTGGTGTAGCGGACCGCCTTGTTGTCGGCGAAGCCCATGAACAGCGGCAGGTTCGGCTCGTTCCAGACCTCCCAGGCGTTGATCCGGCCGGCGTACCGGCTGGCGGCCGCGGCGGTGAAGGCGCCGAATTCGGCGTTGTTCTTGGGCGGCGACGACGGGAACAGCAGCTGTGCGCCCTCGGTGCGGGCCCAGAACGGGGTGTTGGAGATCAGCCCGAGCACCCGCAGACCGTTCGCGCTCGCGGCGTTGACCAGGCTGTCGAAGTAGCCCCAGTTGTATTCACCCGGACCGATCCCGACGATCCCCCAGTCCAGCGGCAGCCGCACCCAGCTGGCGCCGGTCTTGCCGACGGCGGCGATCTCACGGGCGGAATCGGCCGGGTTCCCGGTGGCCCACGTGTAGCCCTGGGCGAATCCGTAACCGTCCGCCGGGGCCACCACCGCGTTCGCGGTGGCCGGACTGACCGTGACCATCGACACCACCAACGCGACCATGACGGCCGCGCGGCCCAAAGTCCTGCCCATCGTTTTCCGCATACCGATCAAGTTACCGGACCTCCTGTGACCCATCGACCGAACGCCCAGCGCAGACGGTGCAAACGCCGGCGACGACCGGTACGCATTGTGTCGTTCGCCGACCCGGCATCGTTACCGCGCCCATCTGTGAGGAATCCGCACCGCGACGTTGGCACGCCGACGCGCTTCGGCGGACATCGATGCTCCGGCCAGTAGCCTGGGCTGATGCAAAATCGGCTGACCAGAACGGTCGGCGTCATTGCCGCGGTGGCGGTTGTGGTGTCCACTGGCGTGGCCTGGAGCACGGTGCGTTCGTTCGAGGACGGCATCAACCATGTCAACTCCGCCGCGCTCGGCGGTGGCGGCGAGGACGGCGCGATCGACATCCTGCTGGTCGGCGTCGACAGTCGCACCGATGCACATGGCAACCCGTTGTCGGCCGAGGAACTGGCCGCCCTGCGGGTCGGCGACGATGTGGCCACCAACACCGACACCATCATCCTGGTGCGCATCCCGAACAACGGGAAGTCGGCCACCGCGATCTCGATCCCCCGCGACACCTATGTCGAACTCCCCGACGACGAGGGGAAGATGAAGATCAACGGCGTCTACGGAGACGCCCGGCTCTCGACCATGAAGCAGCTCATCGAGGTCGAGGGCATGGATCCGGCCGAGGGCGAGAAGCGCGGCACCGAAGCGGGCCGGGAGGCGCTGATCGAGACGGTCGCGCACCTGACCGGTGTCACCGTCGATCACTACGCCGAGATCGGGCTGCTGGGCTTCAGCTTGATCACCGACGCCCTCGGCGGCGTCGACGTGTGCCTCAAAGCACCTGTCTACGAACCCCTTTCCGGGGCGGATTTCCCGGCCGGGTGGCAGAAGCTGGACGGCGCGCGGGCGTTGAGCTTCGTCCGGCAGCGCCATGACCTGCCACGCGGGGACCTGGACCGGGTCACCCGTCAGCAGGCAGTGATGGCCTCGCTGGCCCATGAGGTGATCTCCGGCAAGACGCTGTCCAGCCCGGCCACCCTGGGCCGGCTGCAGACCGCCGTTCAACGCTCGGTGGTGCTCTCCGATGGCTGGGACATCATGGATTTCGTCCAGCAGCTGCAGGAGATCGCGGCCGGTTCGGTCGCCTTTGCCACCATTCCGATCCTGCGCGAGGACGGCTGGAGCGATGACGGCATGCAGTCCGTCGTCCGTATCGACCCGGACAACGTCAAGGACTGGGTGAGCAGCCTGCTCGACGAGCAGGCCCAGGGCAACACCGAGAAAGTGGCCTACTCTCCCGACAAGACGACCGTCGACGTGGTCAACGACACCGATATCGGCGGCTTGGCCGCCGCCGTTTCCGAGGTGCTGACCGGCGGCGGCTTCACCCCCGGTGCCGTCGGCAACCATGAGGGCGACGGGGTGGCCAACAGCCAGGTGCGCGCGCTCAGCGTGGATGACCTCGGCGCCCAGGCCGTCTCGAAGAACCTGGGCAATCTGCCCGTCATCGAGGACCCCGCGATGGCGCCGGGCACCGTGCAGGTCGTGCTGTCCGACGATTACGCGGGCCCCGGTTCGGGCCTGGAGGGCACCGCACCGTCGGCCGATTCCGCGTCCACCGAGTGGTACCAGGGCTACGAGGGCGGAGATCTGATCTCCTCGCCCGAGGACGCCCCGCCGCCGCCACCCTCACCGATCATCACTGCCGGCTCCGACGACCCCCAGTGCGTGAACTGACGTGATGACCGTCAGTGCGGCGCTGCTGGACCCGTTGCTGAAACGCGACCCGGTCGGACCGCGGATCACCTATTACGACGACGCCACCGGTGAACGCATCGAGGTGTCCACCGTGACGCTGGCCAACTGGGCCGCCAAGACCGCGAACCTGCTGCGCGACGAGCTGGGGGCCGGCCCGGGCAGCCGGGTGGCGGTCCTGCTGCCTGCGCATTGGCAGACCGCGGCGGTGTTGCTGGGCGCCTGGTGGATCGGCGCCGAGGTCGTGTTCGGCCGCGACGAGACCACCGATATCGCGCTGTGCACGGCCGAACGCCTGGACGAGGCCGACGCGGCGGCCGGGATCGGGGAAGTGGTGGTGCTCTCCCTCGATCCGTTCGGCAAACCGGTCCCCGGCCTGCCCGTCGGGGTGACCGATTACGCGACGTCGGTGCGGGTGCACGGCGACCAGATCGTCCCGGAGCGTGCCCCCGGCGCCGCGCTGAACGGCCGGTCCGCAGCCGATCTGCTCGCGCTGGCCGCCGACTCGGCGAACGAGCAGAGACTGGCCGATTCCGACCGGGTGCTGTCCACCGCGGCCTGGGACACCGACGACGACCTCATCCGGCATTTTCTCGCCGTACTGGCTGCGGGTGCCTCCCTGGTACAGGTCGCCAACCCCGATCCCGCGGCGCTCGAGCGGCGGCGGGTGATGGAGAAGGTCAGCCGGGGGTGATTCCTCCCGCCCAGGGCAAGATCAAATACCCTGAGCGTCAATATCGTCCTCGCATAGGCCAACCGGCCTCGGATGAGTACCCTGTGACAGGTGGGAAGCATCGCGATGAAATTCGCTGCATATCGGCATCTGGGCCATCGACGTGTGCAGGGCTATACGGAGTCGTCGGCGATCGGGTTGCTACATGCCGTCGATCAGTATCAGCGCGCGGCCGGGATCAACGGCCCGATCGCCGAGATCGGCGTGCATCACGGGCAGCTGTTCATCGCGATGAAGCTCTTGCAGCAACCGGGTGAGGCCGCCATCGCCATCGACCTGTTCGAGGACCAGGAGTCCAATATCGACAAGTCCGGCCAGGGCGACCGGGACCGGTTCCTGCACCACCTCGACCAGTGGGCCGACCGCACCGGCCTGGTCATCCATCAGGGTGACTCGACGGCCATCGTGCCCGGCGATATCGCCGCGATGTCCAACGTGCGGATCTTCTCCGTCGACGGTGGACACACCCAGGAGATCGTGCTCAGCGATATGCGGCTGGCCGAGAAGAGCCTGGTCGACGGCGGCGTGGTGATCGCCGACGATGTGTTCAACCAGCAGTGGCCCGGCGTGTGCGTCGGCACCGTGCACTACCTGGAGCAGGGCGGCGCGCTGGTGCCGTTCTACATCGGCTACAACAAGGTGCTGTTCACCCAGCCCGAGCACGCCGAACGCTACCGCCGCACGCTCGATGCCACCTACGCGGACAAGACCATGACGGCGGTCTTCGAATCGACCTTCGTCGGCCACCCGGTGAGCATCCTGGTGCCCGTGCCCAAGCACCCGGTGCACATCGCCCGGCGCAGCGAGACGGTCCGCAACACCTACCAGAAGGTCGCCAAACTCATCCGCTGATACGACGAATGGCCAGTTATGACACACCTTCTCGCGATAAGTGTGCGACAACTGGCCACTCGACGGGGAACTACTTCAGCAGCTGGCGGCTCATCACGACGCGCTGGATCTGGTTGGTGCCCTCGTAGATCTGGGTGATCTTGGCATCGCGCATGAACCGCTCCACCGGGAAATCCACGGTGTAGCCGTAACCACCGAACAGCTGCACCGCGTTGGTGGTCACCTCCATCGCGACATCGGAGGCGAAACACTTCGAGGCCGAGGCCAGGAACTGCAGGTTGGGTTCCATCCGCTCGGCACGCGCGGCCGCGGTGTAGACCATCAGCCGGGCGGCCTCGATCTTCATCGCCATGTCGGCGAGCATGAACTGGGTGCTCTGGAAGTCGGCGATCGACTTGCCGAACTGCTTGCGTTCCTTGGTGTACGCGATCGACGCATCCAGCGCGCCCTGGGCGATCCCGACGGCCTGGGCACCGATGGTCGGCCGGGTGTGATCCAGGGTCGCCAGCGCGGTCTTGAAGCCGGTGCCGGGCTCGCCGATGATGCGGTCCCCGGGGATCCGGCAGTTCTCGAAGTACAGCTCGGTGGTGGGCGATCCCTTGATGCCCATCTTGTGTTCCTTGGGTCCGGCGCTGAAACCCTCGTCGTCGGCGTGCACGATGAACGACGAGATGCCGTTGGCGCCCTTGTCGGGGTCGGTCACCGCCATGACGGTGTACCAGGTCGACTTGCCGCCGTTGGAGATCCAGCACTTGGTGCCGTTGAGGATCCAGTCGTCACCGTCGGCGACCGCCCTGGTACGCATCGCCGCGGCGTCACTGCCGGCCTCGCGCTCACTCAGGGCGTAGGACGCGGTGGCCTCGCCGGCCGCGATCGAGGGCAGCACCTTCTGCCTTGAGCTCTTCGGAACCGCGCATGAGCAGCCCGGTGGTGCCCAGCTTGTTGCAGATGGGGATGAGCGAGGAGGACGCGCACACCCGGGCGACCTCTTCGATGACGATGCACGCCGCGACCGAGTCCGCGCCCTGCCCGCCGTACTCCTCGGGGATGAACACCGCGGAGAAGCCGGAACCATCCAGCGCCGCCAGTGCCTCATCGGTGTAGCGCGCCTGCGCGTCCACCTCAGCGGCGTAGGGCTCTATCTCCTTCTCACACAGCGAGCGCAGCACGGTACGCAGCTCATTGTGCTCGTCGGACAGCTGGAACAGGTCGAATGACGGGTTGGCAACCATCGGGATCTCCTCGCTACTCGTCGGTAACTTTAGCGGTTAATCCGTGCCACCCAATAGCCGGTCCCGCAGTGCGGCATCCTTGGCCAGCACCGTCTTCTCCAGGTCGGCCTGGAACGCCTCGATGCGGGCACGCAGCGCGGGATCGCACGCGCCGAGAATCCGCACCGCGAGCAGTCCGGCATTGCGGGCTCCGCCGATGGACACCGTTGCCACCGGCACCCCGGCGGGCATCTGCACGATGGACAGCAGCGAATCCAGGCCGTCGAGGCGGGCCAGCGGCACCGGTACCCCGATCACCGGGAGCGGTGTCGCGGCGGCGACCATGCCGGGCAGATGCGCCGCCCCGCCTGCACCGGCGATGATCACCTGGATGCCGCGGGCCGCCGCCTGCTGGGCGTAATCGAGCATCCGGGCCGGCGTGCGGTGCGCGGAGACGACGCCGATCTCGAAGGGGATGTCGAACTCCGCCAGCGCGAGGACGGCGTCCTCCATCACCGACCAGTCGCTGTCGCTGCCCATGATGACCCCGACCCGCGGGCCGACCAAGGTGTCGACTTCTGTCATCTCAATGCCCGTCCCATCCGTCCGTCCACTGCGCATGCGACAGCCAGTGTGCTGCGCGCTGCGCCCTTTCCCTCAGCGCCCCAACATATTCCGGGTCATCCGGCGAACCGCCGGGCGCACCGACCAGATTCACGTGCCCGATCTTGCGGCCCGGCCGCTCCCCCTTGCCGTACAGGTGCACCTTCGCGTCGGGCATCCGTGCGCACAGATGGTGCACCCGCTCGTCCATCGACATCTGCGGAGTCTCGGCGGCACCGAGCACATTGCCCATCACCGTCACCGGCGCCAGCGCCGCGGTATCGCCGAGCGGATAGTCCAGCACCGCCCGCAGGTGCTGTTCGAACTGGCCGGTGCGGGCGCCGTCCATGCTCCAGTGCCCCGAGTTGTGCGGGCGCATCGCAAGCTCATTCACCAGCACTGCCCCGGATTCCGTTTCGAACAGCTCCACCGCCAGTACACCGACGACACCCAGTTCGGAGGCCAGCCGCAGGCCCAGCGCCTCCGCGTCGGCCGCGCTCTCGGCGGGCAGGCCGGGCGCCGGTGCGATGACCTCCACGCAGATGCCGTCGCGCTGCACGGTCTGCACCACCGGCCAGGCCGCGCCCTGCCCGAACGGGGAACGCGCCACCAGCGCGGAGAGCTCGCGGCGCATCGCCACCCGCTCCTCCAGCATGACCTCGACACCGTCGGCCAGGTAGCCGGCGACCGCCTCCCTGGCGTGTGCGAGGTCGCGGGCGAGCACCACGCCACGGCCGTCGTAGCCTCCGCGCACGGTCTTGACCACCACCGGTCGAGAGGTGCGCTGCACGAAGGCGTCGACATCATCGACGGTCCGGACCGCCGAGAACGCCGGGATGGGTGCGCCGAGGGCCTGCAGCCGGCGGCGCATCACCAGCTTGTCCTGGGCGTGGATCAGGGCCTGCGGCGGCGGCGCCACCGTCACGCCCTCGGCGACCAGCTGTTCCAGGTGCTCGGTCGGCACATGTTCATGGTCGAAGGTGAGCGCCGCCACCCCCTGCGCGGCGCGCCGCAGCGCGTCCAGGTCGGTGTGGGCGCCGATCACCACATCGGGTGTGACCTGTGCCGCAGGGTCGTCGGGTCCGGCGGCCAGCACCCGCAGCGTCTGCCCGAGCGCGATTGCGGCCTGGTGGGTCATCCTGGCGAGCTGGCCCCCGCCGATCATCGCGACGATGGGCGCTCGGGAGGCACTGGGCGTTCGGGGCACGGCACATATGTTGTCATGCCCCACGCGACCCGCATCCGGGCCGACCGGTACCGGCGGTGACCTGCACAGGTTCACCTTCGGCAGGGTGTTTCCGTAGACTTGCTCCTCGTGTCCTTCGCTGATGCCACGATTGCGCGGCTACCCCGCCCGATCCGGCCCTTCGCCGAGCGGCACCATGAGCTCATCAAGTTCGCCCTCGTGGGCGCGACGACGTTCGTCATCGACTCGGTGATCTTCTACACGCTGAAGCTGACCATTCTCGAGCCCAAGCCGGTGACGGCCAAGATCATCGCCGGCATCGTGGCAGTCATCGCGTCCTACATTCTCAACCGGGAATGGAGCTTCAAGGACCGCGGCGGCCGCGAACGCCACCACGAGGCCTTGCTGTTCTTCGGTGTCAGCGGCGTCGGCGTGGTGCTGGCCATGGCCCCGCTGTACTTCTCCAGCTATGTGCTGGGCCTGCGGGTCCCCGAGGTGTCGCTGACGGTGGAGAACATCGCCGACTTCATCTCCGCCTACATCATCGGCAACCTGCTGCAGATGGCGTTCCGGTTCTGGGCGTTCCGCCGCTGGGTGTTCCCCGACGAGCACGCGCGCAACCCGGAGAAGGCGCTGGAGTCGACGCTGACCGCGGGCGGCATCGCCGAGGCCTTCGAGGACCACGCCGAGCATCACGGCCAGCTGGGTCAGAGCGCCGGACGGGACTTCGGCGAGAACGGCGCCGGCAACGAGAACACGGTCACCCCGCTGCGCCGACGTGTCCGCGACACCGATCAGCTCGGCGATTCCTCGGAATCGAGGGTGTCGAAGACTTCGTGATAGAGCAGGGAATGCACCTGTTCGACGCGCGGAATGTCGTAGAACTCCAACGGGTCCTGTGACGCGGACTCGATGATCAGCGTGCCGGTGCGCAGCATCCGGTCCAGCACGCCGTGCTTGAACTCGACACTGTTGATCCGGGCCAGCGGGATATCGATACCGCTGCGGGTCAACAGCCCGTGGCGGAACATCACCCGGCGGTCGGTGATCACGAAATGCGTTGTCCACCACGTCAGGAACGGCCAGATGGTCAGCCAGCCGACGAGCACCAGCCAGAGCGCGGCAATGACGCCGAAGATGATGCGCTTGGCGTTGTCGTCCCAGTCGGTCTGGTTGACCCAGCCGGCGCCGAACGCGGCCAGCGCGCTGGCCGCCAGCAGCACCAGCGCGGGCCCGAGCAGCCGCTTCCAGTGCGGATGCCGGTGCAGCACCACATGCTCGTCTCTGGCCAGCACGTTCTCCGGATAGCCCACGGTGTGGACTCTACTCAAACACCTCACCGGATAGCGGGCGCAAATGCACAATATCGGCCGCGGCGACGACCTCGGTGCCGTCGCCGGTATCGATGCAGAGCCGGCCCTGGGCGTCGACGTCCGTCGCGGTGCCGACGATCTCCTTGCCGCCGGGCAGCAGTGCACGTACCGGCCTGCCCAGCGTGGCGCTGCGTTCCCGGTAGTCGGCCAGCAGCGCTGCAGCTCCACCGCCCTGCCAGGCCCGGATCCGGGTGCCCAGCTCGCCCAACAGCATCCGGGCGATCTCGGTGCGCCCGGCTTCCACCCCGAGCGCACGCACCGAGGTGGCCTGGGGCTGGCCGATATCCTCGGGCCGCACCTCGACGTTCAGGCCGATGCCCAGCACCACGACCGGCTTGGGCGATGCCACCTCGGCGAGGATGCCGGCGATCTTGGCGCCGTCGATGAGGACGTCGTTGGGCCACTTCACGCCGGCCCGGATACCGACGGCCGCCAGGGTGTCGGCGACCGCGACACCGGCCAGCAGCGGCAGCAGTCCCCAGTGGTGTTCGTCGACGCCTTCGGCCGAGACGCCCACCGAGACGATGACCAGTCCGCGCGGCACCGCGGTCCAGGCCCGCCCACCCCGGCCGCGGCCGGCGCTCTGATGCTCGGCGAGCAGCACCGCACCGGCGATGTCCTCCCCGGCGGCGGCCCGCGCGATCAGATCGGCATTGGTGGATCCGGTCTCCTCGACGATGTCGAGCCGGCTCCAGGGCGCGGGTAGCTCGGCGCGCAGGGCGTCCGGATCCAGCGGCAGCCGCTGCGGATCAGCAGTCATTGGGCACCGGCTGATTGGCGAAACGTGTTGCCATCCAATTCAACTGGCTCGCAAGATCGACACCCGCGTGCCCCTTGTCCGGTTCGAACTGCACTGTCACCGTTCCTCCCATGGCACATGCGCGCGCGATGGCCGCTGCCGTCCACTCCGCGTCGACAAGCGTATCGGCGCCGCCGTACCACACCGACAGCGGTGCGGACAGCGGACGCTGCGGGAGCGCCCAGTCGCGCAGCAGCCGTCGCAACTGGTCGGCCGCGGCCACCGACTGCGGCGCCACATCCTCGGGGCGCAGATGTTCTGCGGCGGGTGCGCGTTCATAGATCTGCGGGGCCTGGCAGGCGGTGAGCACCGACCAATACTGTTCGGCCGCACCGGCCCGGAAATCGTCTCGATTCAGGTCCGGGTTCAGCCGCGCGAGCGATTCCACGATCACCACCAAGGCCAGCACCTGGTCGGAGGTGAGCTCGCCGCGCAGCGACTTGTCCACGAAACCGCTGACATCGGCGGCGGGGGCGGCCGCGACGGTGCCGAGCAGCTGCAGTTCGGGGGCGTACACCGAGGCCTGTTCATTGGCCGCCCAGGTGGCCGCACCGCCCTGTGAGTGGCCGAAGCCCAGCCATGTGGTGGAGACCTCGGGGAAGGTGTGGCGCAACGCCCGCACGCTGTCGATCATGTTCAGACCGGCGGTCCTGGCATCGAGGTAGGGGTGAATGCCCTTGGCGCCCAGTCCCTCATAGTCGGGCACCGCCACCGCGAAACCGCGATCGATGAACGGTGTCACGAAGGCCAGCGCACCGAGCATGGTGTCCGACAGTGAAGGCGCACAGGGATTGTCGATGCCGACGGTGCCGTGGCCGATGGCCACCACCGGCCAGCCGCCCGGTGGCGGGGTCCCCTTGGGCGTGAACACCGAACCCGAGACCACCGTGGGTGCTCCGGTGTCACCGGATGTGGAGCGGTACAGCACCCGTGCGGCGTGCAGGTCCCGGGCCTCCACCCGACGGGTCACCCCGGGCATGGTGGTGGCGGTGACGAGCGAGCCGGGCCCGGCGTCGGTGAGATCGGCGGTGTCCACGGCGACGGGCGGGCCTCCCGCGGATGGGAAGCTGTTCACGAACTCCAGGCCCAGCGGCACCGCGAACGGCAATAGTGCACGGCCGAGCAGGATCTGGGCGATGACGACGACGAAGATGGTGACGGCGACGGCGGTGCGGGTGAGCCAACGCGGCCTGTCATTGCTCCGGGAAAGCCGCACGTCCCTACGTTACCGGACGGTCGAAACCGGGCCAGGGCCCCTTAGTA
The DNA here is from genome assembly GCA_034520035.1 of Mycobacterium sp. Taxonomy (GTDB): domain Bacteria; phylum Actinomycetota; class Actinomycetes; order Mycobacteriales; family Mycobacteriaceae; genus Mycobacterium. The sequence goes on from JAXHOA010000127.1 coordinate 180,358, forward strand.
CGCGCCGGTGCCACCGAGCACGGTGCGCACGGTCTTGATGGCGATCAGCAGGTCACCGCTGATGGACCAGTTCTCGACGTAGGACAGATCCAGGCGCACCGAATCGTCCCAGGAAAGGTCGGCGCGACCACTGACCTGCCACAGGCCGGTGATACCGGGCAGCACCAGCAGACGGCGGCGGACCTGATCGGTGTAGGCGTCGGCCTCACACGGCAACGGCGGCCGCGGGCCGACCACGCTCATGTCCTTGCGCAGCACGTTGATGAACTGGGGCAGCTCGTCGATGCTGTAGCGGCGCAGGATTCGGCCCACCGCGGTGACCCGGGGGTCACGGCGGATCTTGAACAGCACACCGCCGTCCATCTCGTTCATGTCGGCGAGACTGGCGACCAACTTGTCGGCGTTCTCCACCATCGTGCGCAGCTTGATCATCTGGAACGGCTTGCCGTCCAGACCGATGCGCTCGGACATGTAGAAGATCGAGCCACGGCTGGTGAGCTTGATGGCGATGGCACTGACCAGCAGCAGCGGGAACGCGGCGGTCAGGACGGACAGCGAGACGAAGATGTCGAAGGCACGCTTCTGCACCTTCGTCGTACCGCTGTACTGCGGCTTCTCCACGTGGATGAGGTTCAGGCCGGCCACCGGGCGCATGGTCAGACGCGGGCCTGCGACATCGACCATGCCCGGCGAGACCACGAGGTCGACACCGAGGCGATCGAGATCCCAGGACAGCTCACGCACGCCCTCGGGGCCGAGGTGCTCGGTGGTGGTCAGCGCGACGGTGTCGGCGTTGGCCTTGGCGATCGCCTCCTCCACCTGATGTTCGTCACCCAGGATCGGCAGCGGGCCCACGCCCGGCACATCGAGGGTGCCGCCGCCGACGCGGCCGGTCAGGCAGACACCGACGACCGAGTAGCCGTAACCCCAGGCACGATCGAGGGACTGGACCAGGCTGCGCACCGCGGCCGCGTTACCGACCGCCACCACAGCATTGACGCACTGTCCACGCTTGCGGTACCAGCCCAGGACGCGGCGGCAGGCGGCGCGGCCCAGTACCAGGAACACGAGACCGAGCGGGAAGGCCAGCGCCAGGTACCCGCGCGCGTACTCCGGCCGGAAGATCATGAGCGTGACGGCGACGACGCCGATGGTCGCCAGCGTCGCCGAAAGTACCCGGCGGTACTCCTCGATACCGGCACCGACGATCCGCGGGGAACGGCTGCGGTAGGCCGTCAGCAAACCCAGCCAGATCAAGCCGAAGATCACCGACAGCAGACCGAAGTACTTGGTGAGCGGGTCGAAATCGGTAACTGGGCGGCCCAGGCGCACCATCTGGGCGCAGGCCATGGCCGCGCCGACGACGACCACATCGGTGATCAGCAGCGCCAATCCGTAGCGCCGCTGCCACTGCAGTCCGTCGTGGTCGCGGGCCGGCGCCGCGCTCACCAGAGCGATCGGCGCCTCCGTCTCTCTCACCAACGTCACCTGCGCGTCCACCTTCGTTTGCTGCACCGGTCCATGCATGCTGCCTAAGACTATCGCTTTGTTTCCTGCTTCTTGCAACATTTCCGCCCAAATATCCACCCTTCGGCTGACGCGCGCGCAAATTCGCCGGTGGATATGAACCCGTTCTGCCGTGCCCATGCGCGCGCTCGAGCCGCTAAAAACTGACGCTCGCGACGATTTGACCAGGTGATTAAGGCTAAACGGTCGCTGTTAATTGGATGTACTCACGGGTTATCGCCCGGGTTGCCGATGCGTTACACCCACATCAAGATCCCATGGCGCCCGGCGGGACGCGCGCAGAGCCATTGCTGAAACTGCGCGGGCACGCACGGTTCACGCGCACGGTGGCTTAGCCGCAGGACCTACCTCCGGCAACCTGCCCCGTCCTCCCGCGGTGCGGTGACGGTCCGTCGGACATTCCGGTACGACGTTGCGAGACACCACCGGCCGGCGGCCTCGGAGTGCTTGCGATCGCGAATATCCGGTACCCGCCGCAATGGCTCGACAAACGCCCGACCAGCGCCGCGGACGGTCGAACCCGGACCGAATGGCATCGCTGCACGATTGGCGTGGTGGAAACCCACGAATTCACTCCGGCATCATCCGTACCAATTGGACCGGCACATTCGTGCCATTATCGGATTGCCATTCCCCGAATAGCGAATCGCGCCCTGCAGGAGCACCGAATTGGCAGTGTCTGACACATCGCCCTGGCTGGGCTGCGAGCAGGTCACCATGGCTTCGCTGCGGAGGCGCGAGGCAATTGCCGTGCCGGCTGTACGACGGGCCCGGACGGGCTGCCCGTGTCCGCGGCGGGCCTTGCGCGGACTAACCGCACGCGTTGGCGGCCACTTCCCCCTCCGGACGCTGCATCGGCAGCCCCTCGAGCCGTTCCGCCAACCAGCCCAATTGATCGGCCACCTCCAGGTCGCCGTGGCCCTTGTCGGGCTGGAAATCCCACACCACCGTGCCGCCGAGCTCACAGGCGCGGGCCAGCGCATCCGTCGTCCAGCGTGGGTCGATGTACTCGTCCTCACCGCCGTACACGACCGACATCGGCGCTGCCAGCCGCTGCTGCGGTAGCGCCCACTGCCGCAGGTAGCCCCGCAACTGCTCGGCGGCCTCCGGCGTCCGCGGCATCAGGTCATCGGATTCGAGCCGGTCGATGACCGCCTCCCGGGTATGGACCGCATCACCGGAGCAGGCGATCAGGATGTCCCAGTTCTCGGCCGCCACACCACTGCGGTAGTCGTCCCGGTTCATCTCGGGGTGCAGCCGGGCCAGCGATTCGACCACCAGCACCAGCGCTGCGACCTGTTCCTTGGTCAGCGTGCCGTCGACGGATTTGTCGACCAGACCCGCGATATCGGCGACGGGCGCCAGCGCGAGAACTCCGCGCGGAAGCATCTCCGGGGAGTACGTCCCGGCCTGCTCCCCCACCGCCCACGCCGCACCACCGCCCTGCGAACCGCCGAGTGCGGCCCACCTGTCCGAGACGTCCGGGAAGGTGTGCTGCAACGCACGCACCGAGTCGATCATGTTCAGGCCCGCGGTGCGCGAATCCAGATACGGATGGATCCCCGGGGATCCGAGTCCCTGGAAATCCGCCAACGCCACGGCGAATCCCAGTTCGGTCAGCTTGACCACCCAGTCGGTCAGACCGAGCAGTGTCGCCGACAGCGACGGCCCGCAGGGCTCGTCGATGCCCAGGGTGCCGTGACCGAAGGCGACCACCGGCCAGCCCCCGGCCGGCGCGCCACCGCCGGGCGTGAACACCGCACCGGACACCACCGTCGGCTCGCCGGTGTCACCGTCGGTCGAGCGGTAGACGACCCGTGCGGAGTTCAACGCCGACCCCTGCGGGCTGCGGCTGAACTCCGGCATCGACATCGCGCTCACCAGCGAACCGGCGCCGCTGCCCGACAGGTCCGCACCCTCGATCGGCTGGGGCAGCGCCGCGGCGGGCGGCTCACCCGACAGACCCACGCTCCGGCGGGCGGACGGGGATACCACCAGCACGGCGGCGGCAAGAAGGATCAGCACGGCCAGCACGATGCCGGCCGGCAGCAGGTAGCGGCGCATCAATTCTTCCGGAACCGATTGACCAGACCGAGGCCCGGACGCTCCACGGCGTAGTAGGTGATGGTCGAGAGCAGGATCGTCACGACGGCCACCACCGCAACATTACGGAACATGCCGCTCCAGGAGTCGCCGGCGGCCAGGTCGTAGCGGCCCAGCAGCAACAGCACCGGGTAATGCCACAGGTACACCGACAGCGAGATCACGCCGACGAAGTGGAACGGTTTCAGGTCCAGGAAACGCGCGATCGGGGAATCCTTCCCGCGCGCCAACGGCAGAACGACGATCGCGATGAACACCGCGGAGACGAAGCCGATTCCGGCAGTGGCGAATACGGTGCCCTTCACCGCGAGCACGAGCGCGGCGGCGAAGGACACCAGCAGCAGCGGGAAGCACAGCAGGTGGATCCGCCTGGCCGCCGGGACGGAGATGACACCCTGTTCGATCGCGACGAACAGGATCGCGGCGAACATGCCGTAGGCGAACAGGTCCGCGTTGGTGATGAAGCTGCGCATGAAGACCGCAGCCCAGGTGGGCCCCCAGTTCTGCATCATCACGGTGTCCGCGCCGGTGGCCGAGAACACCAGCGGCGCGAACAGGCGGCCCACGATGCCGAGCACCAGCAGGATGGCCGGGGCCAGGCAGGCCAGCACCAACGGCTTCACATCGGTGCGCTTGCGCAGCGCGAAGAGCAGGTAACCCAACAGCGGCAGCACCGCGTAGAACGCGATCTCCAGCGTGAGCGACCAGGCCGGGCTGATCCCGGTCTGCACGTATTCGGGGATGTAGGTCTGCGTCAGGGTCAGATTCGCCAGCAGCTCCCATGGGTCGGTGATCATCCCGGTGCCGGCGTCGGTGCCGTGCGGCTGGATCGCCGAATTCTGCACGTACGCCACCTGGAGCACGAAATTGCAGATCAAGAAGATCGTGAGATACCCGGGGAAGACCCGGAAGAACCGGTGCAGGGCGTACTGCTTGGTGTCCGGCATGGCGGCCTTCGCCCGGTCCTTGGTCAGCCGACGGATATAGGGCAGGAACAGCAGGAATCCGCTGAGCACGAAGAACAGGATGAGCGCCAGACCGAGCACGCCGAGGAAGGCCTTGTCGTGGGTGACCGGCGAATAACTCAGCGCCACATGGCCCATCACCACCGCCAGACAGCCCAGCCCGCGGATACCGTCGAGGCCGATGATCCTGGTGTGCGTCGGCGAACTGGCGACCACCTGGGACTCGACGGCCGGCACACCGGAGGCCCCCGCGCCACCGCGCGTCGCGTTGGTGTCTGTCATGAGCGTTCTCCGGTCGCGGTGGTCAGGGTGCCCGTTCGATGTGGTGGTCTCGACTAGGTGGTCTTGAGGATCGACGGCCCGCCCTCGACCGCGCAGGTGCTGTCGGCGGGCGCGTCGTCGAACCGCTTCATGATCCAGTCCAGCGACACGATGGGGTCGAAGTCACCGTGTCCCCGGCCACCAGCGATGAAGGATGCCACGGTATCGCCCATGTCGCAGGCTCTTCGGACCGCTTCGGTGGTCCACACCACCGGAACCACGTCATCGGCGTCACCGTGCACCACGAACATCGGCGCGCTGGCCGGCGCGCGCGGCAGACCGCTCATCTGGTTCAGGTACCCGCGCAACGCGTCCAGGGCCGCGGGGGTCGACGGGCGCAGGTCCTCCGGCGGAATCTGCTCGGCCACCGCGAGCCGATCCTCGGTGGCAACGGTGGAGCATCCGGCGAGCAGATCCCACTTCTCTTCGACCAGGCCACGCCGGTAGTCGTCGAGATCGAAGCCGGGATGTGCGTTCTGCAGTGACGACAGGATGAGCACCATGGCGATCCGCTGCTGCGGGGACAGGATGCCCTCGGCGGCCATATCCGCCATGCCGGTGATATCGGCCGCGGGCGATACGCTCACCGAGCCGATGAGCCGGGTGTCCTGTGCACCGTAGCCGGCAATCAACTCGTTGGCGGCCCAGGACGCCTGGCCACCCTGGGACACCCCGAAGGCGACCCATCTGTCCGACGAATCGGGGACCAGTTTGCGGGCCGCGCTGGCCGCGTCGATCATGTTGTACCCGGCCGTGGTGGCATCCAGGTAGGGGTGGTAGCTGTCGATGGTGCCCAGGCCTTGATAGTCCGGAACCACCATCATGTAGCCGAGGGTGACCAGCGCCCGCACCGCCCCGGCGGCACCCAGCAGGGTGGGCGACAGCGACGGCGCGCATTCGGAGAGCACACCGGTGGTGCCGTGACCGAACACGATGACGGGCCAGCCGCCCTCCGGCGGGGTCCCGCTCGGAGCGAACACGCTGCCGGACACGACCTGTGAGCTGCCGTCGACACCGGAGGTCGAGTTGTAGGTGATGTGGGCCGCGACGGAGGTGACCCGCAGCAGCCGGCGATCGATGGTGGGCAGCCGGGTGGCGCTGACGAGCGCACCGGGGCCGGTGGCCGAATAGTCGGCGGGCAGCTGGATTTCCGAGACCACCGCGGCGGACGGGCCGGGGTCCGGCTCCGCGCAGCCTGCGATCACCAGCGCGAGCGCCAGCAGCGAACTCGCCAGTGCCTTGCGTGTCGTCCGCGCGTAGATCATGTGTGCCATCGAGCTCCTAAGACCGGGTGGGCTCGCCGTTGGTGGAGGTGGACGAGTTGGCGGCGTACCGGAGTTGGCTACCGGTCAGCACCTCGTCACGGGTGAGCCCGAACGCCAGCACCAGCACCAGGCTGAGCGCGAAGCCGACACCGGTCGCCACCAGCAGCGTATTCGTCAGATCGGGCGGGACCTCGTGCGCAACCGTCGCCGGGTCGACGGCGACGAGTTCGGCCGCCGGACCGGTGTACTGGATGGGATCGGTCGGCTCGGACTCGACCCACTCCAGTTCGCCGGACATCTTCATCAGCACCGACGCCAGCGTGTTGACCGTGTCGATGGTGGTCTGCGGATCGGTGCCCGTCACCCCGACCCGCAGCAGCGCCGAGGAGGGCCGCCCGAACCGGGACACGCCGTAGGGCTCCCACGTCGCGGTGACGTCGGCCGCGAGTTCGCCCGGGGTCAGCGGCAACCCGAGTTGCTCGATGGTGCGCTCGCTGATCACCGAGGATTGGGCCAGTGACACGTACGTGGACATCCGGCTGTTGGCCCCGATCCCGCCGGCGTAGGCCGAGAAGGTGCCCGGGTCACCGGCGACCTGCGCGAACAGCAGCACCGACGCCGTGTAACTGCGTTCCCAGGTGAGCTTCTGCACGCCGAACGCCACGGCCGGCGAGAGCAGGGTGGCCAGCAGGATGATGACCCACCCCTTGGTCAGGATGGTCAGATAATCCCGTGCCCGTGGCACCTCGACCGGGGCCCTCAATTTCTGCTCAGGCAATCGTTGGGCGGCGGCTCCGCGCCGTCGAGCCGGTCCATCAGCCAGGGCAACGTGAAACCACTGTCCAGGTCGGCGTGCCCCTTGCCGGGGCCCTTGCGGATCTCGATGTAACTGCCCATCGCGCAGGCCCGGTCCAGTGCCCGCTCGAACCAGCTCTCGTCAACCAGCTGGTCCTCAGTGCCGTAGCCGACCACCAGCGGCGTGGTGTTGGGGGCTTGTGGCACAGCGATTTCCGCCAGCCGGTCGCGCAACCACACGACATCCGCGTAGGTGGCGGGCTTGAGATCGTCGTTGGTCATCAACCCGCGCACGCGTTCGATGTCCTCGAAGTTGGGCGGGATGCAGTCCAACAATGCATCCCAATTCTCAAGCGTCGCGCCCCGGCGGTAGTTGTCCAGGTTCATCTCGGGGTTGAACCACTTCAGCGACTGCAGCGCGAAGACCAGCGTCACCCGCTGATCGGCGGTGAGGGTTTCGTTCCACGCAGCATCGGCCAGGCCGGACATATCGGCGGCCGGGGCCATCGAGACGGTGCCGAGCAGATCGAGTCCCTGACCGTAGGTGGGGGCCTGTTCGGCGGCCGCCCACACCGCAAGGCCGCCCGCCGAGTGGCCGTAGGACAGCCAGCGGTCGCTGGTGTCGGCGCCGACCCGCCGCGCCGCACGCACGGAGTCGATGACGTTGTAGCCGTACGTCTTGGCGTTCAGGAACGGATGCTGGTAGCCCTCCACCCCGGCACCTTGGAAGTCCGAGACGGTCACCAGGAAACCCGCACGCACGAACACCGACATCGTCCACTCGTTGAGCGGCAGGCTGCTGTAGAGGGTGCTCGCGCATTTGTTCAGCACGCCCTTCGTGCCCTGCCCGAAGGCCAGGATGGGCCAGCCGCCCTCGGGCGGCTCGCCCGCCGGGATCGCGACCGCACCGGAGACCTCGGTCGGCTGCCCGTCCACGCCCGACGTGGAGCGGTAGACGACGCGCATGTACGTCGCATCGGCCTGATTGAGCAGTTCGCTGCCGCTCATCGGTTCGACCGATACCAGCGACCCCGGCCCGTCATCGTTCATATCGGGCGGTGGCAACCGCGGTTTGCCCTCGAAGGGCGGGGTGAAGGTCTTGATCGCCACGGTGTCCGAGCCCGGCGGTGGCGTCGGCGCCTGGGCCGGGGCGCACGAGGTCACCAGTACGACAGCCACGAACAGGACCGCCGCACCACGCATCAGACTCGGCACGCCGTTATCCCGAGGTGCGAGAGGAGGCCTGCGACCTCGCGGTGCGGCTGTCGGCGTCATCCTCGGAGGCGGCCGGCGATGCGGGGGCGGCATGGGCACCGCCCTGGTGCTTGCGGTCCGCGGACAGCTCACGACGGTGTCCGGGCTCGCAGGTCGCCACCACACCGAGTACCGGGGCGTGCGCGGTCTGCAGCACCTTGAGCGCCTTGCGCAGCTCCGAGGTCTTGGTGTGGCCGAGCCGGCCGAGCACCAGCGCACCGTCACCGAGTGCGGCGGGCACTGCGCCGTCGGCGTACTTGGTCAACGGCGGGGTGTCGATGATGACGTAGTCGAAGTGTCCGCGCAGCAGTTCCAGCACCCGCTGCACCCGCTGATCGCCCCACAACTCACGGCGCACCGAGGGCACCGGACCCGACGGCAGCAGCGCGAACCCGGACTGCGGCACCTCGATCAGTGACTCGGACAGATCGTGCTGGCCGGCGAGCAGCGTGGTGAAGCCCTTGGTGCCCGCCTGTGTCACGGTGCCGGCGTCCAGCCCGAGCAGCTGCGGCAGTTCCGGATTCACCAGGTCACCGTCGACCAGGACCACCGAGTGGCCCGACTCGGCGAACGCGACGGCCAGGTCGATGGCGGTCGAGGACCGGCCGTCCTGCGGGGACGGGCTGGTCACGGCGATCACCCGGGGATGCTGGCCGGTGGCATTGCGGGCGAACTGCACGTTGGTGCGCAGTTCGCGCAGACGCTCGACGGCCAGGCCGCCGGAGTCGATGTCGATGATGCCGTCACGGCTCTGCTTGTCGGCCACCAGCGTGCCCAGCAGCGGGATACCGGTGACATCCTCGATGCGTTCGCGCCGCCGCAGCTTGGTGTCCGACAGACCCAGCGCGATCGCCAGCAGCACCCCGAGCACCAGGCCGCCCACCGCGCCGGCGGCCAGGCGGGTGGTCAGGCCCATAGCGGCCACTTCGGTGCCGTAGCTGGCGTCGTCGACGAGCACCGCGGCGGCCGCGGCCTCACCGCCGCGCCGCGAGGTCTCCAGCTCGGCGGTCACGTTGACCAGTTGGTCGGCAACGGCATTGGCGTAGCGCTGCGCCGCCGCCGGGTCCGGATCGGTGGCGGTGACATCCAGCAACACGGTCTGCGGTAGCGGGACAGCGGTGATCTTGGCGCGTAGTTCGTCGACGGTCAGCGGTGCCTTGAGTTGATCGATGGCCCGCGCTGCGACCTGGTCACTGGTGGCCAGCCCGGCGTAGGAGAACACACGCTCCTGGGAGAACAGGTTGTTCTGGTAGGCGTCGCCCACGGAGGTGCCGCTCTGGGTGGTGACGAAGAGCCTTGTCGTCGATGAGTACTGCGTGGTCGAGAAGAGGGTGGTCGCGTAGCCCACTGCGACGCCGATCAGCGTCGCCAGGAGCACCACCCACCACAACCGGCGAAAAATTCGCAGGTAATCACCGATGGCCAAGGGAGCACTCCATTCGCTCTGGGATCGCCACAACAATGCAACGATAGCGTCAACAACAGTAGCTGCACACTTTGCCGAGCGCCCCTGTAGCGCGGCCAGCTGAGTCGGTGCAAGGATAGTTAAATGCAACGACGGTGCGGTAAAGCCGTGAGGATCATTCCGCAATGAAGACGAGCCCGCAATGAAACTCGGCGCGTCCACGCGGCCCGACCTGCTGGTCGGAGCCGCGATCATCATATTGGTCCCGTTGGTCGCGGGCGCGGTGACACTCGGCGGCAAACTCGGGATCATGGCCGTCGGCGGGTTGATCGCGCTGGCGGTCGGCGTCTACATCGGACTTCGCCACCCGCTGTGGCTGTACTGGGGTATGGCCATCGCCGTCGGCTCGCTGCCGTTCGGTTACTTCCCGGGGGTCCACCTACCGTTGTATCTGCCGTTCGCCGGCGGCGCGCTGGTGGCGGCCCTGGTCCATCCCAACGCCGCCAAACGCTTCCCGGTGCTGGGCAGCACGCTGGCCAAGAGTGTGCTGGTGCTGGTCGTCGTCTCCGCGGTGTCCATGGTGGTCACGTTCAGCTCGATCGTGAACATCCTGGATTACACCAAATGGGCGATCGCGACGGGCGCTTTCTTCGCGCTGCTCGCACTGCCGCGCGAGCACCTGGCCAAGTTCGGCCGGATCTTCGTCTATGCAGCCAGTTTCAATGCGCTGATCGGCATCGGGTCCATCGTGCTCGGCTCCAATCAGATTCTGCTTCAGCCGTTCCGGATCTTCGGTTATGCGGTCGCCAACACCGAACGATTCTTCTTCACCGGTGGTACCCCCACCAATCTCCCGCGCGCAGGGCGATTCGAGGTGGCCGCCGACAGTCAGGCCTTCAGCCGGCTCGGCGGGCTGTGGCTGGACCCCAACGCCGCCGGTATCGGTCTGGTCATCTCGTTCGTGATCGCCATGATCGTCTTCACCGGCTGGCGCCGCGTAGTGCTCGCCGCGATCCTCGGTTCGGCGATCGCGCTGACGCTCAGCCGATCGGCCATCGTCAGCGTATTGGTCGGTGTCGTACTGGTTTTCGTGTTCCACCCGATGCGCTCACGCGATCGTCAGATCCTGGTCGGCACGCTGACACTGGCCTTCATCGGTGCCTTCATGGTGCCCTCGGTGCGCACCCGGTTGATGGGCACGCTCAGCGCCAATGACGCCGGCGCCACCGACCGGGTGGACTCGATCCGGGAGTTCCCCGGACGCATGGATGGGCACTGGTTGTTCGGCTGGGGTTGGTCGCAACGGGAGTTCAAGGACGGCGCATACGCCTTCATCGAGAACTTCGTGTCCAACGCCCCGTTGATCGCCATTCACCGCGGCGGCATCTTCGTCGGTGCGGCTTTTCTGGCGGTCGTCGTGATCGGGTGCGTAATCGGTTACCGGTTGTTGCGATCGAATTCGCTACCGGGCGCGCTTTATGGCGGCGTATTCATCGGATTTTCGGTCGTTGCCCTGAATCTCGATCACCCGGTGGTGGTCATCCCGCAGATCGTGTTTCTGTACACCATTTTCCTGACCTTCCTGGCCTACGCCGATCAACTTCGGCGGGAGGACAAGGAACGCGCGACGCTGGAGACGCGCATCGCGGAGGCCACCCGGCCGGTGCCTGCGGCGGCGGCGGTCGGCGCGGGACGCCACTAACCGGCCAGCAGCGCCTCGACCGCCCGATGTGGTCGGCGCTGCTGCCAGTACTGGCGGTTCAGCGTGTACAGCCGCTCGCCCGCCGCGGTGGCGGCCGGCAGGTCCAGCAGCAGCCGACGGCATTCGGCGACGAAGTCGGCGTCCTCGTCGTGGACGCCGAGTTCCAGCAGGTCGCCCAGGGACCCGACCGCGGCGGTGGTGCCCACCACCGGCAGCCCCATCCTGGCCGCGTCGAGGATCTTCACCCGCACCCCACCACCGGTGCTGATCGGCGCGATCATGGCCCGGCAGGTCCCCAGGAACCCGACCAGGTCGTCGACAAAGCCGAGATCGCGCACGCCGTCGGGAAGGTGCGGGGCCTTGGCCTTGGCGTGTCGGGCACCGATCACGCAGAGTTCGGCGCCCGCGATACCCGCCGAGATCTGCGGCCACAGCCGCAGCGCGGTCACGAACGCCTCCTGGTTGGGCGGCCAGTCCCGGGTGCCCATCAGCACCAGCCGCCGCGGTGTCGCCGACACGTCGACCTGGGCGGCCGGGGGCAGCGTCAGGTCCAGCCACCGCGCGGACGGCACACCGTTGGCACGGTAGAACTCCGCCTCCTGCGCGTCATAGGTGCCCACCGCGTCGGCGGCCCGGGCCACCCGCAGTTCGTCGCGCACCAGCCTGCCCACCTGCAGCCGCCCCAGCACCCCGCGGGTGGCCCGCCAGACCAGCGACTCGCTGACATGGGTGTTGACGACGAAGCGTGCCGCGCCGAGTTGGTCGCTGCGCAGGAACGATTCGGCCATGTAACTGTGCTCGGCGACGAACACATCGGCCGGCGACGCGGAGATCGCGGCCACCAGTTCGTCATTGTCGAAACGCGCATGCGCGAGACTGCGCCCACTGCGCACGGTGTCCTTGAGCAGCCGCACCGGCTGGACGCCGGACTTGGCCACCCGCTGCACCACGGCGCCGCCGTCGACCAGATCGGCGGTCGTGGCCCCCGGCGGCTGATGCGACAGACAGATCACCGACACCTCGTGCGAATCCGATGCCAGCCGCATCACCAGCCGGGACAGCTCCACGTCCCCGCCGTGCTCGGCGATCGGGTCCTTCGACAACAGGAACGTCGCCCTGGTCATTCCGGCGCCTTTCTGACACGGGGTGTGCGGTAGAGGACATAGGCGTAGATGGCGAGCAGCAGAGCATCGGCGATCACCGTCGCGATCGCGGCCCCGACCGCGCCCGCCACCGCCAGCAGCGCGACCAGCCCCAGCTTGATCGGCAGCAGGCTGAGGTTGGCCACCAGCCGGGTCGTGTCGCGGCGCTGCAGGTAGAGCACCGCCTGGAACACCGAGGTGATGGTCCGCATCCCGCAGAACAGGCTCATGATGATCATCGCGACGGCGAGTTCGTTCGGCGCGGGCGTGAACAGCATGACCACCCCGACGATCAGCACCAGCAGCCCGGCGACACCGCCGAGGATCAGGGTGCTCTTCAGCGGCGGCCCGGCCGCCAGCTTCCCGTCACCTTCGCGCAGGGAGCGGTTGTAGGACATGCCGAACGACTGTCCGACGGCCACGATCGCGATGGTCACGGTGACGGTCAGCGCGTAGTAGCCGACGATGGTGTCGTTGGTCAGCCAGCCCAGCAGCAACACATCGCCCTGCAGGTAGGCGGCCAGGCCCAGCATCTCGCCGATCAGGATGGCGATCAGTTTGGGCGGCCCGGGCATACCGGGGCGGGGACCCAGCACCGAGAAGCCGACGATGACGGCGATCACGACGTACGGCGCCACCAGGAACATGCTGGCGATCTGCAGGGTGGGGTCGTCGACCAGGAAAACGTATGCGGCAGCGCACATCACGCTGGTGACCTGACGGATGGTGTCGAGCTGCGCGACCCGTTGCGGCTGCCCATCCCGCGCCCAGTGACTCTGGTAGGCCTTCAAGATGATCTCGCCGCCGGCCACGAACAGCCCGAACCAGGCGATGTAGCTGACCTCGACCAGGGCCGCCCCGGCCACCATCAACGTCAGGCCGAGCAGGTACCGGGTCACCCGTTCGCGCAGGAACCGCTCCTGCGACTCGCGCACCGCGCGGACCGCGAACGGGTTGTCCAGCGGCGGGCCGATCAGCGAGAAGGCGGCGTACGCCATGCCGTACTGCCCGTAGTCCGCGATACCGAGCTGGGCGACGATGATCACCGTCCACAGCAGGCCGACGCCGCGTCCGCCGTAGAGCCAGAACACCGCCCAGAGGGTGCGCATCAGGTGATGCGAGGTGGGCGCGGGCGCCACCGGCTCGACCGGTTCGCTCACCCGTTCGGGCGCTTTCTCCGCTGTCCGGCCAGGGCCCGCGTCCAGATCTGCACGAGCGCGTCGGCGGTCCGCTCGGCCGAACGCTCCCGGCGGGTCCGGTCGGCGTTGCGCCCCAACTCGGCCAGCCGGGTGGGATCGTTGAGCAGCGACTCGATGCCCTCGGCCAGGCCGGTGGCGACGGCGTCGTCGCCCTCGCCGCGCGGGCTCACGTTGAGAACACCGTGCGCACTGTCCAATTCGGCCAGCGAACCGTACCCGGTGCACACCACCGGGGTGCTGTAGGCCATCGCGTGGGCCACCACGCCGGAGGCCGGATAGGTCTCGGCGTAGAAGTGCCGCTTGCCGTAGGGGACGACGATGGCGCGCACCGAATCGAAGAACGCATCTTCCTCCGGACCGTCGACGCCGCCGAGGATCTCGATGCCCTCGGCCCGCGGCAACGCTTCGGTGCCGCGCCCGGCGACCCGGATGGCGATATCGGCGGGCAGCAGGTCACGGATCCGGGCGATCTGCTCGAAACCCTTGCCCCGGTAGACGAACCCGAAGAAACCGACCGCCTTGGGGCGCTCCTCGGCCGGCCTGATGGCGGGCCGGTCCCGCACCAGGTGCGGCACGTAGAAGGTGGTGGTGCGCGGATACGTGCGTTCGATCGACTGCCTGCCGGTCTCGGTGAGCGCGATCAGCGTCCGGTCGCCGTGCACCCGGCCCTCGATCGCCTGTGACAGCGGCCGCAGCGGGTAGTGGATGCCGTGGGTGAGCAGCCGGGACTTGGCGATGCTCCGGGTGCGGGCCAGGAACCACAGACCCTGCGGCGGATCGTGGATCGTCGAGGTGACCGGAACGCCCCGCAGGCCCGCGACGGCCCAGAAGGTGGGCAGCACACCGGTGGACAACTCGGCGTGCACCAGGGTCCGCCCGGGCGGGCCGTCGGCGACCAGCCGCCGCACCTGCGCACGATGCCGGCGCAGATCGGCCAGACTGTCCTGGCCCGGCCCGGCGGTGCGGTGTTCGACGATCTCCCCGAAATGCGGTCGCAGCGCGGTCACCAGGTCCTGCGCGTAGTCGCCGACCGCGGTCTGACCCTCGTCGGGCGCAACGAAGACGAGCCGGTGATCACCGAACGGGACCGACGCCGCACCCATCAGTAGAACAGCGGGCGGTGATTGTTGGTGTAACCCAGCGAGTCGGCCGGACGCTTACCGATCACCTTGGCGGGCACGCCGCCGACGATCGCGAGTTCCTCGACGTCCTTGTTGACCACGGCATGCGCGGCCACCACGGCGCCGCGGTGGATGAGCGAGGGCAGCACCATCGCGCGGCTGGCGATCCACACGTAGTCCTGCACGACGGTCGGGATCGGAACCGGCAGGAAGTCGGGGTGGTTGATGTCGTGTCCGCCGCCGATGAAGTGCACGTCGCTGGCGATCGTCACGTTGTTGCCGATGTAGAGGCCGGCGCGGGAGTCCAGTAGGCAGCGGAATCCGATCGCGACACCGTCACCGATGGTGAGGAACTCGATGTCGAGCACCGTGGTGCCCCGCAGGATCGAGGTGCGCTTTCCGATCCGCGCACCCATCAGCCGCAGGAATCCCTGCCGGATGGTGTGCGACGGAATGTAGGTGACGACGCTGTTGAAGAACAGCTCACCGAGCCGGTTGCGGATCTTGCGGCCGCGGGTCATGCCCTGCATCTTGTAGTCGATGACCCGGTTGTTCTCGTCGAGAATCCACTCGGGCGGCGGAGGCATGTGCAGATCGGGAGCAGCGGCAAGCTTGCGGGCGACGTCTGCCGGATCTGCCGACGCTGGTACTCCGGTCATAGGTGTTGTGCTCCTTTGGGAAATTCGCGTCAACCATAACTAGCCGAGCAGCGTCGCGCCGCGCGGTTGGCCGTTACCCGGCCCGTTCAGGATTCTCCGGTGCCGGTCAGCTCGTCGACGGCGGCGTACAGCGATTCCGCGTACCGCTGCTCGGTGAACCGTTCGGCGTGCGCCCGCAGTGTGTCGGGGTCGAATCGGCAGGCCTCGAAGCGGTCGAGTGCGTCGGCGATGGAGTCCGCGGCCGGCCGGTCGAAGAACATCCCGGTCGTGCCCTCGATGACGGTATCCAGGAAGCCGCCCCAGCGCAGCACCACCGCCGGTCGCCCGGACACCGCAGCCTCGATGGGGGTCAACCCGAAATCCTCGTAGCTGGCCGCGATCAACGCTCGGCACGACTGGTACAGCCAAGCCATCTGGCCGTCGGTGAGCGCCGAGAGCATCCGCACGTTGGGCGTCTTCATCCGCTCGATGCGCGCGGCCTCCGGGCCGTGGCCGACCACCACCAGCCGGCGATCGGTGTTCGCGAAGGCCCCCACGACGGCGTCGACGTTCTTGTAGGCCATCAGCCGGGACACACACAGGTAGAAGGGGTCACCCCCGTCGGTGGCCCAGTCCTGCAGTTCGGGTATCGGTTCGGAGGCGGTGTGCGGTTTCATCGCGATCGGGGAGGGCAGCACACCGGCGTCGATACCGTAGGCGGCGCTGATGCGGTGCTTGATGGCCGTCGACACCGCGAGGTAACGGTCGACCGACATCGCCGCGCGCCGGTCCCACGACTTCAGCAGCGGCGAGCCCACTTTCAGCGCGGCCCGCTTCAACCGGTCCCCGTCGGGTTTGAGGTAGTGGTCCAGCGCGTAGAGCCAGTGCGCCGGGGTGTGGCAGTGCACGAGTTTGGCGCCGTCGGTCCGGAAGCCGTGCGCCCAGCCGCTGCTGCTGGTCACCACGACATCGGCGTCGACGAACATCGCGCCCGCCGCGAAGGGCAGCACCGGCAGCGCAGCCCGGTGGTGCTTGCGGAACAGCGCAACTCGGTTCAGCGGGGACACCCGGATATCGCGATCGGCGAACTCCGGATAGGTGCCGTCCGGGTCATACAGCAGGGTGTAGATGGGGGCGTCCGGAAACGCCTTGCTCATGGAGAGCACCACCTTCTCGGCGCCGCCGCGCTGGGTGAGGTAGTCGTGCGCGATCGCCACCCGCGGCCCGTCCACACCGTCGTAGCTGTGCGGTGGCGCGCTGTGGTCGTCGGGCACGACAACTCCTCCTGCGAATACGACATGGGCGCGTCGGTGCGGCCGACGTCGGGTTGCTCAGGTGACGTTAGCCGACCCGTGTTCACCATGCCGACCCGTCACCCGCCACGTGCCTGCCGCCCGCGGTGCAGGGACTCAGCGGGCCATCAGGTTCGCCAGGTTGTCGTCGACCTCTTGTTTCCAGATGCCGAACGCGTGGGTGGTGTCGACCTCCAGCTCGAAGCGGTCGGTCATCTCGGCGGTGACATCGGCGAGGTCGACGTAGAACTGCTCGTACCAGCGGCGGTGCTGGTAGACACCGCCGTCCTCCTCGGTGAGCAGCGGGTTGTCGATGCGGGTCTTGTGCTTCCAGATCTCGACGTCTTCACCGAATCCGTCACCGAAGGACCGGCTCATCGCCCCGGCGAGCTTGGCGGCCTTGTCGGCGGGCAGACCGGGCATCTGCTGTACCGCGACGCCGTACTGCAGCACGAACGAGTTGTGTGTCACCGGGTAGTGGCAGTTGATGAGCGCCACCTCGACGGTGAATCCCGGCGCGAGGTCGTTGTGCAGCCAGTTGATCATGTAGGCCGGACCGAAATAGGTGGCTTCCGACCGCAGATACGTTCCGTCCCAGAGCTTGTCGGGGTCCGCGATGTAGTCCGGGCGCGGTTTGGACTCCATGAACTGGCTCGCGGTGTGGCCCTCGATGACGTTCTTGAAGAAGGTCGGGTAGGCGTGGTGGATATAGAAGAAGTGCGCCATATCGACGTTGTTGTCCACGATCTCGCGGCAGTGCGAGCCCTCGATGAGAATCGAGTTCCACTGCCACGGCGACCACAGCCCCTCGGCGTAACCCTCGATCGACGGCGGCGCCAGTTCCGGTGGCGGGCTGGAACGCTCGGGGTCGTGCCAGACCAGTAGCTGACCGTTCACCTCATGGGTGGGCCAGGTGCGGGTGCGCGCCAGCCGCGGGGTGCGCTTGGCGTAGGGCACCAGCGTGCACCTACCGTCGCTGCCCCAGCGCCAGTCGTGGAACGGGCAGGCCAGGTTGTCGTCCTTGACGGCGCCGCGGGACAGGTCACCACCCATGTGGCGGCAGTAGGCGTCGAGCACGTGCACCTCGCCGGCGGAGTCGCTGTAGACCACCAGCTTGGTGCCGAAGGCCTCGATACCGTGCGGTTGCCCGTCGCGGAACTCCTCGGCCAGGCCCAGGCAGTGCCAGCCGCGGGCGAATCGCGTCATCGACGTGCCGGCGTCGATCTCCCGGATCTCAGTCATGCTCAGGTGCTCTGCTCTTCGCGCAAGCGCTCATCACTCCTGCTTAACATGTCTCGCACCGCCAGGTGGCTGAACAGCATGCTCGTTCCGATCGGATTGCCGCCGCCGGGATAGGCGGTGCCACTCGGCGCGGCCATGGTGTTGCCCGCAGCATAGAGGCCCCCGATCACCCGATCCCGGGCGTTCAGCACGCGCGCTGCGGTATCGGTCCGCAATCCGCCCTTGGTGCCCAGGTCGGACACCCCGAACGCGGCGGCATGGAACGGCCCCCGCTCGATCGGGACCAGGGGCGACTCCCCGCCGGAGAAGGCGCGGTCATAGGGTTCGTCGCCACGGCCGAAATCCTCGTCGACGCCGGCGCGCACCTGCTCGTTGAACCGGGCCACCGTGGCGACCAGCGCCTGCGGCGGCACCCCGATCTCGGCGGCGAGTCCCTCCAGCGTGTCCGCGGTCCGCCACAATCCGGCCTCGACGTACCGCTCGGTGGCGACCATCGAGACGTTGGTGGCCTTGACGGGCGGGACGACGCCTTCGCGGTCGTCGTAGACCATCCAGTAGGGCAGCGTCACCGTGCCGGCCGATACCGCGTCGAGGACACCCCGGCCCAGCCGGTCGTAGGCGGCCGATTCGTTGACGAACCGCCGGCCCCGAGCATCGACGAAGATACCGCCGGTGAACCACAGCGCGAAGGCCGACGTTCCGTCGGGATGGCTGAGGCCAGGTGACCACCACGCCTGATCCATCAGGTCGGTGTCGGCGCCGGCAGCGATACCGGCCAGGTGGGCCAGACCGCGATTTCCCCACGGCCCCATCGTGTCCCGCGAGTGTCCCGGCACGCCGTAGTGCGCCCGCATCTCGTCGTTGTGTTCGAAGCCGCCGGCGGCCAGCAGCACGCCCCGGCGGGCGCGGATCGCCCGCCGCTGCCCGCCCGACTCGACGATCGCCCCGGTGACATCGCCGCCCTCGACCATCAGCTCGACCAGTGCGGTGTTCAAGCGCGCCGAGGTGTCGGGGAATCGGGCGGTGGCGGTCAGCAGCCGGGCGATCAGCGCGCGGCCGCCGACGAAATAGTCCGCGGGCTGCGCATGGCCGAGACGGTCGGCGTCCAGCGGCCCCCGCACCGATTCACCCAGGTCGGGCGCGACGGCGACCTTGAGCGGTTTGGCGGCGATATGGCGCATACCGTCGGCGCGCGCCTTGGGCGCCTTGCCGAAATAATCCGGCCATGGCAGCAGTGAGAACTTCAGCAGCTCATCGGCTTCCAGGTATTCGATCAGTGGCGCCCCGTTGCGGACGTAGGTTTCCTGCAGGGCCGCCGGTGTCCGGTCCCCGACCACGGCCCGGTAGTACTCCAACGCGTCCTCGAGGGTGTCGTCGACACCGGCGCGCCGCAGAACGGGATTGCACGGGAACCACATTCCGCCGCCGCCGGAGTACGCGGTGGTGCCGCCGAACTTCTCGGAGGCCTCCACCAGGGTCACCGAGAGCCCTTCGCGCGCGGCGGTGTAGGCGCCGGTCGCCCCACCCGCCCCCGAGCCGGCAACCAGCACGTCGACGGTTTCATCCCAGACCTCGGTCACACTCCCCTGACTAGCACGCGCCGCGCACCCGCGTGGGCGGATTGCCCGCCACCGTCGGCGTGGCGAACGGCCGGCCCCGACAGCAGCAAACTTTGCGCCCATTGCAAGAGAACGGTCACCCCAGATCATTGGGCTGCTGGATATCCCTTTATTGACGCCACCGTCGAGTGACGGCATTAGCGGATTCGATGCACAGCAATGTGCAAAGCGGCACTATCCGTGCCGCAATGTGGGTAACCTCAGAACCTCCAACACGACTTTGCGGGGGCAAGCCGATGGCACAGACATATTTCTCTGAGACGTGCGATGACGTCGAGTACCGGGATTTCGCCGAGCTGTGGCAGGGATACGACGACGCGGTGCTGGATCTGGCCCGGCGCGAGGGCGTCACCGCGGTCGCCGAACTGGGCGGCGGCGCCAATCCGGTGGTCGGCGACGACGAGAAGTGGGGTTTCGCCGATCGTCGTGTCGTCGTGGACATCTCGCCCCTTGAACTCAGCAAGGCGGCCGTGGACGTGCAGACCCGGGTGGTGGACCTGTGCCAGCCGATCGCCGACGATGTCGGCGCCTACGACCTGGTGTTCTCGAAGATGCTGTGCGAGCATCTGCCCGATCCCGTTGTCTTCCACGAGAACTGCCACAGGCTGCTGCGCCCCGGCGGGCTCTCGGTGCACTTCTACCCGACGCTGGGGACCTTTCCCTTTCTGGTCAACAAAATGATCCCGGAGAGCACGGCACGGCGAATCCTGGACAAGGTGCAACCGGGCAGGCTGGATCAGCCCAATCTGGAGAAGTTCCCGGCCTACTACCGCGGGACCACCGGCCCCACCCGGCGCGCGATGGACAAGTTCGAAGGCTTCGGATTCAAGGTAGAGCAGTGGAAGTCCAGTTTCGGCCACGCCTACTACTCGGTGATCCCGCCGCTGCAGGCGCTGGAGAACGCCAAGAGCAGGTTCCTGCGCAGGCACCCGGTCCCGGCGCTGGCCAGTTTCTCGGTGGTGGTGCTGCGCAAGGTCGCCTGATCTCAGCTGCGGCGATGCTGCCCGTACCGGGCGAACTCGTCGTCGAGCGTCCGCCGGTCGCCGGCATCCATCTGCCGATACGCCACCGCACCGCGGCCCGCCCACCGGTAGACCGGCTCCTCGGTGTGCCAACGCTGCTGTTGCAGTTCACGTTTGAGCACCTTGTTGGATCCGGTGACGGGCAGGTTGGCCGATACGCGCAGCAACCGCGGAGTTCCCTTGGCCCCCAGGTCTTCCTGGCTCGCCAGGAAGACGGCGAACTCGCCTGCGTCGAAACGATCCGGGTGGGCAACCTCGATCGCGGCCATCACCTGGTCCCCGGACCGCGGATCGGGGACGGCGAACACGCCTGCCGCGATCACCTGGGGGTGCCGGCGCAGCACGTGTTCGATGGTCAGCGCGGAAATGTTCTCGCCGTCGACCCGGATCCAGTCGCCGCGGCGGCCGGCGAAGTAGAGAAAACCCGCCTCGTCGAGGTAGCCCAGGTCACCGGTCCAGTACCACCCGTTGCGAATTCGTTCGGCGTTGGCCTCGTCGTTGTTGTAGTAACCCTCGAAGGTTCGGGTGCCGAACTTGTCGACGATCTCACCGACCGCCTCGTCAGGGTTGAGCACCCGGCCTCCGGCATCCAGAACCGCTGCGGCACAGCGCTTGAGCGTGTGCGGATCGACGATGGCGACACCGTCGTGTGCGGGCCGGCCCAGCGCGCCCGGCGGTGCGTCGGGAGCCAGTGTGACCGCACCGCCACCCTCACTGGAGCCGTACCCCTCGAACAGTTCGGCCCCGAACCGGCGGCGGAACTCGGCCTGGTCGCCCGGTGAGGCCTCGGTGCCGAATCCGCGCTGCAGCGGATTGTCCGCGTCATCGGGCCGTTCCGGGGTGGCCATCAGATAGCCCAGCGCCTTGCCGACATAGGTGAAGAAGGTCGCGCCGAAGTACCGGACGTCGGGCAGGAACTGCGAGGCGGAGAAGGAGGGGGCGAGGCATACGGTGGCGCCGACCGCCAGCGCGGGCGCCCACAGCGCCATGATCGCGTTGCCGTGGAACAGCGGCATGCTGCAGTACTCGACGTCCTCGCGCCGGTGCCCGTACTTCTGCACCGCCGCATACGCAATCCGGGCCAGCCTGCCCTGGCTGCACCGGACCGCCTTGGACGCGCCAGTGGTGCCCGAGGTGAACAGCAACAGCAGCAGCGTGTCCTCGTCGGTCTCGGCGCCCAGCGGCGCCCCGCGGTACCCGTCGACCGCCGCGGCGTAGGCCGGGGTGTCGATCACCAACGGCGCGACGTCGAGATCCAATGTGCGCAGCCGCTCGGCGCCCGCGGCATCGGTGACGATCAGTTGGCAGTCGGCGAGCCGGATCTCGGCGGCCAGCTCGGCGGGGCCACGGGTCGGATTGATGCCCACCACGGTGGCCCCGGACAGCGCCGCGCCACCGAGCCAGAACACGAAATCGGGGACATTGGGTAGCAGCACCCCGATGTGCGGCGGGGCTCCGGGACGCTCGGCCAGCAGAGCGGCCCCCAGCGCACCGCGAGCGGCGGACTCGATCAGCACCTCGTCCCAGGTCCAGTCCTGGTCGCGCGAGCGCAGGCCCGGCCGGGTGTCCCCGCGGCGATCGAGCAGCATGGCCGCGATGGATTCCCGGATCGGGTCAGTGGTCGGCACCGACACAGCTTGGCCGTCGGGCGACACACGGTGAGTTAACTCGCACCTCTCTTATGCAGTTCTTAGAAGTACAGCTAGCATCGACTCCCATGACGAGCACTATCGAGCCGGCGGCAGAGCACGTACCCGATATCCACACCACGGCCGGCAAGCTGGCCGACCTGCGCAAGCGCGCCGAAGAGGCGCTGCACCCGGTGGGCGAGGCCGCGGTCGAGAAGGTGCACGCCAAGGGCAAGCTGACCGCCCGCGAGCGGATCTACGCGCTGCTGGACGAGGGTTCGTTCGTCGAGCTCGACGCGCTGGCCCGGCACCGGTCCACCAACTTCGGCATGGAGAAGAACCGGCCCACCGGCGACGGTGTGGTGACCGGCTACGGCACCATCGACGGCCGCGAGGTCTGCATCTTCAGCCAGGACGCCACCGTCTTCGGTGGCAGCCTCGGCGAGGTCTACGGCGAGAAGATCGTCAAGGTCCAGGAGCTGTCCATCAAGACCGGCCGCCCACTGATCGGCATCAACGACGGTGCCGGTGCCCGCATCCAGGAGGGCGTGGTCTCGCTCGGCCTGTACAGCAAGATCTTCCACAACAACATCAAGGCCTCCGGCGTCATCCCGCAGATCTCGCTGATCATGGGCGCCGCCGCCGGTGGACACGTCTACTCCCCGGCGCTGACCGACTTCGTCATCATGGTCGACCAGACCAGCCAGATGTTCATCACCGGACCCGATGTCATCAAGACCGTCACCGGCGAGAACGTCACCATGGAGGAGCTGGGTGGCGCGCACACCCACATGGCCAAGTCCGGCACCGTGCACTATGTCGCCTCCGGTGAGCAGGACGCCCTGGATTACGTGCGCGACCTGCTGAGCTACCTGCCGTCGAACAACTACGCCGATCCGCCGCGGTACCCGGTGGCGGCCCCGACCGGAGCCATCGAGGACAACCTCACCGGTGAGGACATCGAGCTCGACACCCTGATCCCGGATTCGCCGAACCAGCCCTACGACATGCACGAGGTGATCTCGCGCATCCTCGACGATGACGAGTTCCTCGAGGTGCAGGCCGGCTACGCCACCAACATCCTCATCGGTTTCGGCCGGGTCGACGGCCGGCCGGTCGGCATCGTGGCCAACCAGCCCACCCAGTTCGCCGGCTGCCTGGACATCAACGCCTCGGAGAAGGCCGCGCGTTTCATCCGCACCTGCGACGCGTTCAACGTCCCGATCGTGCTGCTGGTGGACGTCCCGGGCTTCCTGCCGGGCACCGACCAGGAGTTCAACGGCATCATCCGCCGTGGCGCCAAGCTGCTGTACGCCTACGGCGAGGCCACCGTCCCGAAGATCACCGTGATCACCCGCAAGTCCTACGGCGGCGCGTACTGCGTGATGGGGTCCAAGGACATGGGCGCCGACGTCGTGGTGGCCTGGCCCACCGCACAGATCGCCGTCATGGGCGCTTCCGGCGCCGTCGGCTTCGTGTACCGCAAGGAACTCAAGGAGGCAGCGGCAGAGGGCAAGGACGTCGACAGCCTGCGCCTGGAACTGCAGCAGACCTACGAGGACACCCTGGTGAACCCGTACATCGCGGCCGAGCGCGGATACGTCGACGCGGTCATCCCGCCGTCGCACACCCGCGGCTACGTGGGCACCGCGCTGCGGCTGCTCGAGCGCAAGATCAGCCAGGTCCCGCCGAAGAAGCACGGAAACATCCCACTGTGAGCGACGCGAACGATTCGACGACTGTGAGCGACGCGAGCGAAAACCCCGCGGAAGAGGCCGCAGCACCGGCGACCCATGAGCCGCACATCAAGGTGCTCAAGGGTTCACCCAGCGATGCGGAGTTGGCCGCGCTGATCGGCGTGCTGTCGGCCGCCGGCGGCGGTCCGGCCGAGCCGGTGACCGTCGAGAAGAACCTGTGGGGCCATCCGGTCGACCGGCTGCGCTACCAGAGTCACAGCTGGCAGCGGGTGACGCTGCTGGAGCGGACCCACCTGCGCAAGTGAGCGTCTGCGCGAACGAGGCCACCGCATGACCCGGGTCGTCCTGGGTTCGGCGTCGGCCGGCAGGTTGCGGGTACTGCAACAGGCCGGCATCGACCCGCTGGTCGTCGTCTCTGCCGTCGACGAGGACGCCCTGGTGGCCTCGCTGGACCCCGGCACACCACCCGAGGCGGTGGTGGCCAGGCTGGCCAACGCCAAGGCCGTCAGCGTGGCCGCGCAGCTGCCCGACGAGGTGTCCGCCGACTGCGTCGTCCTTGGCTGCGATTCGCTGCTGTACCGGGACGGGGTGCTCTGCGGCAAACCGGGCTCGCCGGACGCGGCGCGACAGCAGTGGCTGACGATGGCGGGGGGCACCGGCCAGCTGCTCACCGGGCACGCGTTGCTGCGGATCTTCGCGGGCGTCATCACCCACACGGGCGGTGAGACCGGTTCCACCACCGTGCATTTCGGCACGCCCACGGAGCCCGAACTGGATGCCTACGTCGCCAGCGGCGAACCGGCCGGCGTCGCCGGGGCCTTCACCCTGGACGGCTTGGGCGGCTGGTTCATCGAGCGGATCGAGGGCGACCCGGCCAACGTCATCGGCCTGAGCCTGCCGCTGGTCCGAGGCCTCGTGGCGGAGATGGGCCTATCCGTCGCCGCGCTCTGGGCGGCGAACGCTCCCGCCGGCTGACGTCAGCGGATCAGGCGCGCCGAAAGCTCAGCGTCTCCCCACGCACGCCGCCCATCCACAGATCCTGGCACGCCGCCGCCATCTCCTGCAGGCCGTCGGTGATGGTGCCGAACACGTTGCCCGGTATCCAGCCCTGATCGCCGTTGATCAACAGGTTGTTGCGCCCGTAGAACAACGCGAGGTCGACGATCGCGCCGGTGGTACCGGTGCCGGTGCTGTTCTCGTAGCCGTACGCCGGATTGCCGAGATCATCGGAGTCGAACGAAAACCAGCACAGGTCACCGGGAATCGGCGTGACCGTGGTGTTCTCCTTGCCCGGGTCGGCACCGGTGAACGCCGGCAGCAATGTGTAGATCTCGTTGCGGGCGTATTTGCCATGGAAGACCTGCGCGGACAGCGGGCCGTCAGCCAGCGCATCCCACACCGCAGCGCAGGTGCGGGGCGCCTGCTCATCGAGCAGTCGCGCCGTGCACGTCACGCCCCGTGTGTCCAACGAGACGGTGATCAACCTGCTCACAAATCCTCCTGCTGTGCCATCAGTTTCGGTGTGTGTCGGTGCCAGTCCGTGGCCGACTGGTAGGCCTGTCCCACCCGCAGGACCAGCGCATCGGCATGCCGTGGGCCGATGATCTGCAGGCCCACCGGCAGTCCGGTCCCGGTGAATCCGCACGGCACGCTCAGCGCGGGTTGCTGGGTCATGTTGAACGGGTACGTGTACGGCGTCCAGCTCGTCCAGTCCGGCGACGCCGAACCGTCCGGCACGTCCTGGCCGACCGGGAAGGCGGGCAGCGGAAGCGTCGGGGTCACCAGCACGTCGTAGCGCTCGTGGAACCGCCCCATCAACTGCCCCAACTGCATTCGTACCGCCATTGCGTCCAGGTAATCCGAGGCCGAGTACGTCGCACCGCGCGCCGCCGTGCGCAACAGCCCGGGGTCGGCGCGACCCGCCAGGGCGGCGAGTTCCCCATGACCCTGCAACACCTTGGCCTCGCCGGAGAACCAGAGCACGTGGAACGCCTCGACGGGATCGGTGAAACCCGGGTCTGCCTGCTCGACCCGGGCGCCGGCCTGCTCGAGCACGGCCACCGCGGCGCGTACGACTGCGTCGACGTCCGGGTCGTTGCGGACGAAGCCGAGGTTCGGCGAGAACCCGACCCGCAGCCCGGCCATCCCGTCGTCGAGACCGTGCCGGAACGAGCGCGCCGGTGTCGGCATCGCCGACCAGTCGCGTGCGTCGAAGCCCGTCACCACGTCCATCAGTGCCGCGGTATCGCGCACCGTGCGCGTCATCGGCCCGGAATGCGCCAGCGTCCCGAACGGGCTGGCCGGATAGTGCGGGATCAACCCGAACGTGGGTTTGAGCGCGACGGTGCCGGTGAATCCCGCCGGAATACGCACGGAGCCACCGCCATCGGTGCCCATCGACCAGGACCCCATGCCCAGCCCGACCGCCGAGGCACTGCCCCCGCTGGAGCCGCCCGCGGTCACCGCCGGGTCCCACGGGTTGCCGGTCGCACCGAAGGTCGGCGAATCGGTGACGCCCTTCCACGCGTACTCCGGCGAGGTCGTCTTTCCCAGGATCACCGCGCCGGTCTCGCGCAACCGGGCCACGCACGGCGAGTCCTCGTCCCAGGGTCCGGCCGGATCGATCAGGGCGCTGCCCCGCCGTGTCGGCCACCCGCGGGTGAGGAACACATCCTTGATCGACGTCGGTACGCCGTCACCCGGACCCAGCGGCGCACCGGCGTGCCAGCGCGCCTCCGATTCCTGTGCCGCGGCGAGCGCACCTTCGGCGTCGACGAGCACGAACGCATTCACCGCACCGTCGTAGGCCTCGATCGCGGCCAGCGCGGCGCGGGTGGCCTCCACCGGGGACAGCGTCCGATCCCGGTAGCCCGCAACAAGTTCGGTGGCCTCGGGAATCATCACGGCCTTCCACCCGGGATGTAGCCCAGCTTCTTGTCGACGACGTTGTGCAGCGGCTCGCCGGCCAGCCACCGTCGGGCATTGGCCGCGAACTGACCGGCCAGCTCGTCGCGCCAGCCGATCACGTCGGCGGACATGTGCGCGGTGATGGTCACGTTGGCAGCGTCCCACAGTGGGTGCTCGGCCGGCAGCGGCTCGGTGTCGAACACATCGAGCGTCGCGCCGCCGATCGTGCCGTGCGTCAGGGCGTCGAGCAGCGCGACCTGGTCGACCATCGGGCCGCGGGCGATGTTCACCAGATGCGCGTCGGGTTTCATCGCCGCCAGCACCTCGGCGTCGACCAGGCCTCGGGTGGCCGCGGTCAGCGGGGCGGCCAGGATCAGGTGATCACACCATCCCGCGTGCACGGAGAGCATTGCGCTGTCCACGATCTCACCGAAGTCGGGATCTCCGGAGACGGGCCGGCGGCCCGCGCCGCGCACGGTCAGCCCCGCCGCCCGCAGCAGCCTGGCGATCTCGCGGCCGATGCCACCGGTGCCGACCACCAATGCGGTGGCGCCGGTGATGGATCGTGTCTCACGGTGGCGCCACTGGTGGCGGGCCTGCAGCGCGAAGCTGGTGCGACTGTCCTTGGCGTGCGCGATGACCGCCCCGAGCACGTATTCGGCCAGCGGCCGGTCGAACACCCCGCGCGCGTTGGTCACCACGACCCCGGAGTCACGCAGTTCGTCGAACAGCAGTGTGTCCACCCCGGCGGCGGTGATGTGAATCCATTCAAGATCTTTCGCATCGGGCCACGCGTCACGCACGGCGGTCGAGAAGAAGTCCCACAGCAGCAGCGCCTGTGCGCCGCGGACCGCCCCAGGAGAGGCCGTCGGCGGTGCAGAACCGGAAGT
This sequence comes from Mycobacterium sp., assembly GCA_034520035.1. Classification (GTDB taxonomy): domain Bacteria; phylum Actinomycetota; class Actinomycetes; order Mycobacteriales; family Mycobacteriaceae; genus Mycobacterium. The sequence goes on from JAXHOA010000127.1 coordinate 208,092, forward strand.
CGACATCGAGGTTCTCCAGCCCCGGTGGCCGGTCGTCCACGTTCTCGCACAGCACCGCGATCACCGGTCGTTGTCGAGGCACGGCACCGAGGCTAGGAACCAAAACGTACGATTGTCAACAATCGACTTGCGGAGGTGCCACACCGGCCTCACACTGTGCCAATGAGCCCGTCTCCACCTCTGCACCAAGCCGGTATCGGCGTTGTGGTGCCCTACGATTTCGCGCTCGACCGCGAACTCTGGCGGTGGCTTCCCGACGACGTGAGCCTGCACGTCACCCGCATGCCCCATGCCCCCATGCCGGCCACCCTGGAGATGGCCGTGCACATCTCCGATCCCGAGACCGCCGCCCGGAGCGTCGTCGACGTCTCGGCGGTATCACCGCTGGTCATGGCCTATGCATGTACATCGGGTAGCTTCGTCGGCGGTCCATTGGCCGAGCGGGCGCTGGTGGCCGCGATGATGGGCGCCGGCGCCCTGGCGGCGCTGACCACCAGCGGTGCGCTGCTCGAGGCACTGCACCATCTGGAGATCACCCGGATCGCCACGGCCACGCCCTATACCGCCGACCTGACCGTGGGGTTGACGGCCTTCCTCGGCGAATCCGGTATCGAGGTCACCGCGGCCTCCGGTCTCGGTTTGATCTCCGACATCTGGACGGTGCCCCACGATGTCACCATGCAACTGGTCCGCGAGACCGACACCGAGGACGCCGACGCGGTGTTCATCAGTTGCACGAACATGCCGACCTACGACGTGATCGCCGCGACTGGAGGCCGAACTCCGCAAGCCGGTGCTGACCGCGAATCAGGTCACCATGTGGCATGCCCTCAGTCTGATCGGCCGCAAGGCCGTCGGACCCGGTCAGCAGTTGATGGAGCGCTGAGCGCGCACCCCCTGGGCCAGCAGTTCGGCCAGGTGCACGGCCCGGCGCGGGGTGCCGTGCGCGATCTGGGTGCGGCAACTGAATCCGTCGGCGATGACGACGGTGCTGGGGTCGGCCTTGCGGACCGCGGGCAGCAGCACCCGCTCCCCCACCGCCTGCGACACCTCGTAGTGGCCGCGTTCGAACCCGAAGTTGCCCGCCAACCCGCAACATCCGGAGTCCGGGATGTCGGCGGCGATGCCTGCGGCGGCCATCAGCGCGCGGTCGGCGTCGAAGCCGAGCACGGCGTGCTGGTGGCAGTGCGTCTGCACCAGTGCCTGCGCGTGCAGGCGCGGCGGCTGCCAGCCCGACGCGACGATGAACTCGGCGAAGGTGTGTGTCGCCGCGCCGGCCTGGGCCGCCCGCGGGTCGTCGGCCAGCAGTTCGGGGGCGTCGCGACGAAGCGCCGCGGTGCAGCTGGGTTCCAGCCCGACGATCGGGGTGCCGGCATCCAGGTGCGGCGCCAACCGCGACAGCGATCTCTGCAGCTGATTGCGGGCCGTCTTCAGCTGGCCGGTGGAGATCCAGGTCAGCCCGCAGCACACCGGGCCGTCGGGCAGCACGACCCGATACCCCGCGTCCTCGAGCACCTCGACGGCGGCCTGCCCGACGTGCGGGGCCAGGTGCTCGGTGAAGCTGTCCGGCCACAGCAGCACTGGGCCGCGGGCGCCCTGGCGCTCTGGCCGGCCGGCGAACCAGGACGTGAACGTCTGCTCGGCGAACGCCGGGATCTCGCGCTGCGGTGCGATGCCACCCAGCCGTTTCACCAGCGGGCCGCGGGCCAGCCGGTTGGCCAGCTTCGGCGCCGTGGCCGCCACCCGCGACCACATGGGCAGCCAGCCCATGGACCAGTGCGACAGCGGACGCGCCCACGGTCGGCCCGCGTAGTGGTGGTGGGTGAATTCGGCCTTGTAGGTGGCCATGTCGACGTTCACCGGGCAGTCCGACAGGCACCCCTTGCAGGACAGACAGAGATCCAGCGCATCGCGCACCTCGGTGGAGCGCCAACCGTCGGTGACCACATCGCCGGCCAGCATCTCCCACAGCAGGTGCGCGCGCCCGCGGGTGGAGTGCTGCTCCTCGCGGGTGGCCTGGTAGCTCGGACACATCACCCCGCCGGCGCTCTGGCGGCACTTGCCGATGCCGACGCAGCGCCGTTGTGCCTGCGCGAAGTCGTGGTGGTCGTCGGGATAGGCGAACAGCGTCAACAACTTCCGGTCTTTCGCCGGACCGACGTGGCGGATGCCCACATCCAGCGGGGGCGGATCCACGATGACCCCCGGGTTGAGCACTCGTGCCGGATCCCAGATGTCCTTCATCGCGGTCAGCAACGCCAGCCCGTCGGCGCCGTACATCCGGCCCAGCATCTCCGAGCGGGCCCGGCCGTCGCCGTGCTCCCCGGACACCGAACCACCCAGCGTCACCACCAGATCGGTGGCCTCCTCCACGAATGCCCGGTAGGCGGCCACACCCTCGCTGCTGAGTAGATCGAAGTCGATGCGCATGTGCATGCAGCCCTCGCCGAAGTGCCCGTAGGAGGCGCCGGACAGCCCGTAGCGGCCCATGATCTCGTCCAGACCGCGCAGATAGTCGGCGAGGCGCTGCGGCGGAACCGCGGCATCTTCCCAGCCGCCCCAGGCTTCGGCACCGTCGGCGCGCCGGGTCGCCAGCCCGGCCGCATCGGTGCGGCATCGCCACAGCACGGCCTGCGCAGTCGGCTCGGTCACCAGCGACGCGGTCGCCGGTGAGCCCGAATCCTTCAGTGCGGCAAGCATCTTCTCGGCTGCTGCGGTGGCGGACTCCAGATCCTCGCCGCCCATCTCGACCAGCACCCAGGCGCGCCCGCCGGGCAGTCCGGCGGCGATCGCCGCGCGCCGCACCTCGCCGGGCAGCCGGTCGACGAGCTGATCGTTGATGGATTCCATCGTCAACGGGCCGTGCGCCAGCACCGCGGGCACGCATTCGGCCGATGCGATGGAATCGGCGAAACCCAGCACACACAGCACCCGCGCGGCCGGCACCGGCGTCAGCGCCACGGTCGCCCGCAGGGTGGCAGCGAACCCGCCCTCGCTGCCGCACAGCAGCGCGGCGACGTTGTAGCCGTGCTCGGGCAGCAGCTCGTGCAGCGCGTACCCGGAGATCTGGCGGGTGAACCGGCCGAAACCGCGCCGGATCGCCGCCTCGTGCGCGTCGGTGAAACCGGTGAGCTGCCGGTGCAGTTCGCCTTCGCGGCCGGCTCTGGTGGTCAGCTCGTGACGATCGCCGCGCGCGGTCACGGTGACGCGGGTGCCGTCGGCGAGCAGCACGTCCAGGGACCGCACGTTGTCGGCGGTGGTGCCCCACGCCACCGAGTGCGCACCGCAGGCGTTGTTGGCGATCATCCCGCCGAGGGTGGCGCGGCCGGCCGAGGACGGGTCGGCGCCGAATGTCAGCCTGTGCGGACGGGCGGCGGCCAGCAGGCTGGTGAGCACCACGCCGGGTTCGACGACGGCGGTCCGGGCGGCGGCGTCGATGTCCAGGATGCGGTTCACGTGTCGGGACGCGTCGATGACGACCCCGCCGATGGCGTTGCCGGCCATCGACGTCCCGCCGCCACGCAGCGTGACCGGCGCACCCGCGGCAGCGGTCAGCAGCACGGCGGCGGAGAGATCGTCGACGTCGGCGGGTACCACCACCAGGTCGGGCACCACCCGGTAGTTGGACGCGTCGACGGCGTACAGACCCTTGGCAGTGGCATCGTCGGCGACCGTGCCGCGCAGCTCGGAGCGCAGCTGTGCGCCCAGCCGCCTGACGTCGTAGGCGGCGGGCGTTAACATTGTTGACAATTCTACTATCGCGTATCCACACGCCTGGAGGGACCCATGCCGACCATCGGCCTGCTCTACCCCGGCCACAGCGCCGAAGACGACTTTCCCGCCCTTGAGAGGCGGATCGCCGGCGCGGTGCGGTTACCCGTCGTCATCACCTCCGTCGGCGAGGACGCGCACCGCGTCGACGCCCTGCTCGACCTCGGCAGCGACGCCCGCCTCACCGACGGCGCCGCCCAGCTGGCCCCGGAGCGCCCGGACGCGGTGATGTGGGCCTGCACGTCGGGCAGCTTCGTCTTCGGCGCGGCGGGCGCCGCCGACCAGGTGTCCGCGGTCGCCGCCGCGGCCGGGGTACCGGCGTCCTCGACATCCATCGCGTTCGTCGACGCGCTACGGTTCCTGGGCCTGCGCCGGGTCGCCGTCGCGGCCTCCTACCCCGACGATGTCGCACAGCACTTCGTGGCGTTCCTGTCCGCGGGCGGGGCCGAGGTGGTGTCGATGGGCAGCCATGGCATCTACACCGCCGCCGAGGTCGGCACCCTGGAGCCGGCGCGGGTCATCGAGATGGTCACCGCCGCCGATCATCCCGATGCCGAGGCGGTGCTGGTGCCCGACACCGCGATGCACACGCTCGCGATCATCGAGCGCCTGGAGGACGCCGTCGGCAAGCCGGTGCTGACCGCCAACCAGGTGACGGTGTGGAAGGGATTGCACCTGCTCGGAGAGGTGCCGGCCTTGCCGGGCCTGGGCACGCTGTTCGGGGGGCGACGATGACCGGGCACATCGGGCCGCTCATGCAGAAGTCGACGCCCAGCATCATCGCCGACAAGCTGCGCGCAGCCATCGGCTACGGCGAGCTCAAACCCGGCGAGCAACTCGGCGAGGCCGAGCTGGCCCGCCAACTGGGCGTCAGCCGCGGGCCGTTGCGCGAAGGGATGCAACGCCTCACCCAGGAGGGGCTGCTGGTCGCGATTCGCAACCGCGGGCTGTTCGTCGTGGAGCTGACCCCCGTCGACATCCGCGACATGTACCTGGCCCGCGCAGCCGCCGAACGCGCCGCGGCCCGCAAGATCATCGACGACGGCAAGCACCTGGCCGCCGGGGACGGGCTGCTGGCGATCGTCGACCGGATGGGGGACGCCCCCACCCCGGCGGCCGTCAGCGAGGTCGACATCGCGTTCCACGAGGAGCTGGTGAAACTGTCCGGCAGCCCGCGGCTGGCCCGGATGCACCTGACGTTCATCACCGAGACCCGGATGTGCATCCACGCTCTCGACGAGACCTACGCCAAGTCGGACTTTCGCGAGGAGGAGCACCGCACGCTGGCCGCGGCGATCCGCTCCGGGGACCGCGACCTCACCGACAGGCTGCTGGTGGCCCACATGGACGACGCGCTGGCCCGGCTGATCGACGACCCGGCCGTCGAGGGGGCCGAGCCCGTCAGCGTCTGAGCCCGGTCAATCCATCTTGATGCCGATGTACTTCGTCTCGAGAAACTCGTCGATGCCCACCGAGCCGCCCTCGCGGCCGAGTCCGGAGGCCTTGACGCCGCCGAACGGGGCGGCCGGGTTGGACACCACGCCCTGGTTCAACCCGACCATGCCGGTCTCCAGTGCCTCGGCAACCCGCAACGCCCGGCGCAGGTCGTTGGTGAAAACGTAAGAAACCAATCCGTATTCGGTGTCGTTGGCGGCCGCGATCGCGTCGGCCTCGGTGTCGAACGCGGTGAGCGGCGCGACGGGTCCGAAGATCTCCTGATCGCACATGTCGGCGTCACGCGGCACTCCGGTCAGCACCGTCGGCGGGTAGAAGTACCCTGGCCCGCCGGGCGCCGCACCGCCGGTCAGCACCGATGCCCCACGCTCGACGGCGTCGGCGACCAGGGTCTGCACCTTGCGCAGCGCGGCCTCGTCGATCAGCGGCCCGACGTTCACACCGTCCTCGGTGCCGCGGCCCATCGTGAGCCCGGCCATCCGCTCGGCCAGCCGGCGACCGAACTCGTCGATCACCGGAGCCTGCACGTAGATGCGGTTGGCCGCGGTGCATGCCTCCCCCATATTGCGCATCTTGGCCGCGATCGCGCCGTCGACCGCCTCGTCCAGGTCGGCGTCGTCGAACACCAGGAGCGGGGCGTTGCCGCCGAGCTCGAGTGACGTGCGCAGGATCTTCTCCGCGCACTGTTCGAGCAGCATCCGGCCGACGTTCGTCGATCCGGTGAACGACAACTTACGGATCTGCCCCGACCGGACCAGCGGCTCGACCACCGGCCCGGCCTCGGTGGTGGTGAGGCAGTTGACCGCCCCGGCGGGCAGCCCGGCCTCGGCGAGGATGTCCATGAGCGCCAGCATCGACAGCGGTGTCTGCGGCGCCGGCTTGATGATGCTGGTGCAGCCCGCCGCGATCGCCGGCCCGAGCTTGCGGGTGCCCATCGCCATCGGGAAGTTCCAGGGCGTGATCAGCAGGCACGGCCCGACCGGTTGGCGGGTGAGAAGAAAGCGGGCCCCACCGGCAGGAGCCGTCTGGTAGCCACCGTCGATACGCACCGCTTCAGCGGCGAAGTGCCGGAAAAACTCTGCGGCGTAAGCGATCTCACCGCGCGCCTCGGCCAGCGGCTTGCCCATCTCCAGGGTCATCAACAGCGCCAGATCGTCGACGCGTTCGTGCAGCAGCGTGAAGGCGCGAGTGAGGATGTCGGCGCGTTCGCGCGGCGCCATCGCCGCGAAGCCGGGTTGGGCGGCGACGGCGGCGTCCAGCGCGGCGCGGCCGTCGGCCGGTGCGGCGTCGGCGACCGCACACAGCGTCTCGCCCGTCGCCGGGTCGACGACGTCGGCGGTGCGCCCGCCGGCGGCGTCGACCCATTCACCACCGATGAACAGCCGCTTTCGGACGGCAGATACCACGCGTGCCTCGTCCACTCCGTCATCCCTTCTGATACCGCCACCGTCCGCTAGATTGTTGACAATCTACCCGTCGACAATCAAGGAGCTGACGTGACCGCGCTTTCTCTCGTCCTCAAGCAAGCTACCGGCGTGCTGGCCGCCCGCGGTGAAGGTGCGGTGCTCTACGACGAGGCCGACCGCCGTTATCTGGACTTCACCGCCGGAATCGGCGTCACGAGCACCGGGCACTGCCACCCACGTGTGGTCGAGGCCGCACAGCGACAGATCAGCACGCTGATCCACGCGCAGTACACCACCGTCATGCACCGACCGCTGCTGCACCCTCGTCGAGCGCCTCGGCGAGGTGCTGCCCGCGGAACTGGACCGGGTGTTCTTCGCGAACTCCGGCAGCGAAGCCGTCGAGGCAGCGCTGCGACTCGCCCGCCAGAGCACCGGCCGCCCCAACATCATCGCCTTCCACGGCGGCTTCCACGGCCGCACGGTTGCCGCGGCATCGCTGACCACGTCGGGCACCAAGTTCCGGTCCGGCTTCTCACCGCTGATGGCCGGTGTCCACATCGCGCCGTTCCCCGACCCCACCCACTTCGGCTGGCCCGCCGAGCAGACCACCGACTTCGCGCTGTCCCAACTGGATTACCTGTTGCAGACGATATCCTCGCCCGCCGACACCGCGGCGTTCATCGTCGAACCGGTGCTGGGCGAGGGCGGCTATGTGCCGGCGAACGAACGCTTCTTTGCCGGGCTACGCCGGCGGGCCGACGAGCACGGCATCCTGCTGATCGTCGACGAGGTGCAGACCGGCTTCGGGCGAACCGGAAAGTTCTGGGGTGGAGACCATTTCGGGGCCCGGCCGGATATCCTGATCACCGCCAAGGGATTGGCGTCGGGTTTCCCGCTGTCGGCGATCGCGGCCCCGGAGGAGCTGATGGGCAAGGCCTGGCCCGGTTCGCAGGGCGGTACCTACGGCGCAAACGCCGTCGCCTGCGCGGCGGCCGTCGCCACGCTGGACGTGATCCGCGACGAGGGCCTGGTCGCCAACGCCGCCGACCGTGGCAACCAACTCCGCGACGGGCTGCAACTGGTCGCCGACAAGCACGAGGCGATCACCGATGTGCGCGGCCTTGGCCTGATGCTGGGCAACGAATTCCGCGACGCCGCGGGCAAACCCGATCCCGCGACGGCCTCTGCGGCACAGCAGGAGGCCGCACGGCGCGGCCTCCTGCTGCTGACCTGCGGAGCCTGGGGTCAGGTGGTGCGGTTCATACCGGCACTGGTGGTCGACGCCGGCCAGGTCGACGAGGCGGTCGGCATCTGGGCCGACGCGGTGGGCGCCGTGGTCTAGCGACTGCCGGCCCCTGCGTACTCCAGCTGCGGTGGCGCTTCGGCCGTTCCGGGGATCTCGGTGCCGTTCATCGGGCAGCGGGTGGTCTCGGGAACCCTGCTGAGCGCGATGGCGCCGACGGCCACCGCGGCCATCATGTAGAACGCCGGCCACAGGTTGTTGCCGGTCTCACCGACCAGCCACTCGTTGAGCGCCGGCGCGGTGCCACCGAAGATCGACGTCGACACGTTGTAGGCGATCGCGAAGCCCGCGAAGCGCACCTGGGTCGGGAACATCGCCGGGAACATCGCCGAGATCGTCGCCAGCTGAGGCACATACAGCAGGCCGAGCACCGCGAAGCCGATCAGAGCGCCCAAGGGGCCGGTGGACATCAGCATGAACATGGGCACCACCGCGATGAACAGACCGCCCAGCGACACCCACCACAGCGGCTTGCGGCCGACCCGGTCGGACAGATGCCCCGCGAACGGCACGAACACCATCATCGCCAGCATGCCGATGATCGGCACCACCAGTGACATGTCGGTGGACAGCCCGATCGCCTGCTCCAGGTAGGTGGGCATGTAGCTCAGCAGCGTGTAGTTCACGACGTTGAGCGCCACGACCAGGCCGCCCAGCTTCAGGATCGGTGCCCAGTAGCGGGTCAGCAGGTCCTTGAACGCCGCGCCGACGCTCTCCTCTTCCTTGCCCTGATCCTCCAGTTCCTTGAACACCGGGGTGTCCTCGAGCTTCATCCTCAGGTAGATCCCGATCAGCCCGAGCGGAGCCGCGATCAGGAACGGCACCCGCCAACCCCAACTGCTCATCTGCATCGTCGCCGAGTACCAGCGAGAACCCGAGCATCATCAGTGCGCCCGCGGAAAAGCCGGCCAGCGTGCCGAATTCGAGGAAGCTACCCATGAAGCCGCGGCGCCGGGGCGGCGCGTACTCGGCCATGAAGGTCGCCGCTCCGCCATACTCGCCGCCGGTGGAGAAGCCCTGGATCATCCGCAGCAGCACCATCAGCACCGGCGCCCAGAACCCGATCGCGTCGTAGGTCGGCACCAGCCCGACGCAGAAGGTGGCGCTGGCCATCAGCACGATGGTGATCGCGAGGATCTGGCGGCGCCCGAGCTTGTCGCCGAGCGGGCCCCAGACGAACCCACCCAGCGGGCGCACCAGGAACGACACCGCGAACGTCATCAACGCCAGCAGCGTGGCGCTCTCGGTGTCGCCGGGGAAGATCGCCGCGGAGATGTAGGTGACGCCGTAGGCGTAGAGGCCGTAGTCGAACCACTCGGTGGCATTGCCGATTGCCGACGCCGCGACGGCCTTCTTCAGGACGGCGGGCGACGGCTCGCCCGATTCTGCGCTCGGCGCGGGTACGTGTTCTGAGCTGCTCATTCGGGCTCTCCTCACTTCAGCTTCGGGCGGACGGCTGCTGCGGCGCAGCACCGCCGATTTCTCGGGCTCACAATGGCATCGCCACCCGGCTGCAAATTTGTAGCTTTGTTGACAATCCGACGGTAATCAGGATCGTGAGCAGCGGCAAGGCCTTGCTGTTAGGTGACGGTTAATTCCGCGCGGACCTCCAGGATCGACGGATACGACAAGCCTCGCCTACCCGGCTGATCAAGATCGAAACGCGCACAGCACATCGAGACCAAGTCGTGACAAAACCGGCGGTATCGAACGCCCGTCGGCGTATCGAATCGCCCACGGCGGGGTACCTGTCCGAGATGGCTGACACCGCGGTCCTGGTCATCGACATGCTCAACGCCTACCGGCACCCCGACGCCGAGAAGTTGACCGACAGCGTCGCCGGCATCGTCGACCCACTGGCCGACCTGATCCGTCGCGGCCGTGCCCGCGATGACGTCGACGTCATCTACGTCAACGACAACTACGGCGACTTCACCGGAGACTGGGACGACATCGTGGGCGCGGCACTCGACGGTGCCCGGCCCGACCTGGTGGAACCCCTGCTGCCGACGCCGGATTGCCTGCGGCTCACCAAGGTCCGGCACAGCGCCTTCTACTCCACCCAGCTGGACTACCTGCTGCAGCAACTGAAGCCGGACCGCCTGGTGCTCACCGGCCAGGTCACCGAACAGTGCGTGCTCTACACCGCCCTCGATGCCTACATCCGGCACTACGACGTGGTGGTGCCGCCCGACGCGGTGGCACACATCGACGCGGGTCTCGGCGAGGCGGCCCTGCACATGATGCGCCGCAACATGCGCGCTCAACTCACCCCCGCGGCGGACTGCCTGCCGGCGTGAGCGATGCGTCATTGATCATGGGTACGCTCATGGGGTGCCGCTTCCTGCCGATCCAGACCCCGCCCTCGCCGCCTATGCGCACCCCGAACGTTTGGTCACCGCGGATTGGCTGTCGGCCAATCTCGGGCGGCCCGGGCTGTCCATCGTGGAGTCCGATGAGGACGTCCTGCTGTACGACACCGGGCACATCCCGGGAGCGGTGAAGATCGACTGGCACACCGACCTCAACGACGCGTGCGTCCGCGACTACATCGACGGTGCGCAGTTCGCGGAACTGATGGACCGCAAGGGCATCTCGCGCGATGACACGGTGGTCATCTACGGCGACAAGAGCAACTGGTGGGCCGCCTACGCGCTGTGGGTGTTCACCCTGTTCGGCCATCCCGATGTCCGCCTGCTCGACGGCGGGCGCGATCTGTGGGTGTCCAACGGCCGCGACACCACTCTGGATGTGCCGAGCAAGCCGAGCAGCGGCTACCCGGTCGTCGAACGCGATGACGCCGCCATCCGGGCGTTCCGCGACGATGTGCTCGGAGTGCTCGGGCAGGAGCCGCTGATCGACGTGCGCTCCCCGCAGGAGTACACCGGCGAACGCACCCACATGCCCGACTACCCCGAGGAAGGCGCGCTGCGGGGCGGTCACATCCCGACCGCGGTGTCGATCCCGTGGGCCAAGGCCGCCGAGGACAGCGGCCGCTTCCGCAGCCGTGCGGACCTCGACGCGCTCTACGGCCATCTCACCGCCGAGGACAAGACGATCGTCTACTGCCGCATCGGCGAACGGTCCAGCCACACCTGGTTCGTGCTGACCCATCTGCTGGGCCTGCCCAATGTGCGCAACTACGACGGATCCTGGACCGAATGGGGCAATGCGGTACGGGTACCGGTCGCCGCCGGTGACGAGCCCGGATCGGCCCCCGCCGCCACATGACCATGCCCGAGGCGCTCGCCGAGGTCGTCGGGGAGTTCCAGGAGGTCAACGGGCAGGACAAGCTGCAGCTCCTGCTCGAGTTCGCCAATGAGCTCCCGGAGCTGCCGCCGCACCTGGAGGAGGCCGCCATGGAACCGGTCCCCGAGTGTCAGTCGCCACTGTTCCTGGACGTCGACGTGACCGACCCCGACCATGTGCGGCTGTTCTTCAGCGCTCCCGCCGAGGCACCGACGACACGAGGTTTCGCGGCGATCCTGGCCGCCGGCCTGGACGGGCAGTCCGCGGCCGACATCATCGCCGTACCCGACGACTTCTACGCCGAACTGGGCCTGGCCGCGCTGATCAGCCCACTGCGGCTGCGTGGGATGTCGGCGATGCTGGCCCGGATCAAGCGTCGGCTGCGCGCGCACTGACACCGCCCACGGCCAGGGGTTTTCGGGCTGTGAGTGCGATCACCGTTGTCGCCGGTGTCAATATTGCCGACCACGGCAATTCCCGCCGATCCGTGCCAGAATGGCCCATAGCCAGCTAACCTGGCCAGCGAGCCGTCACGAACCGCCACTGCCACGCGTGTTGCGGCACCGGCGTCGACACCGGCAGCAAACGACCGACAGCACACGTTGCGAAAGGGGCCCGGCTCGATGAACCGGCAGGCCAGAGACGTCATTCTCTATGAGCTCAACGAAGTCCCGTGGGATGTCGTCGACATCTACGTCAAGAACCGTCCCGACTCGCATATCGCGGCGCTGCTGGCCGAGGGTCAGTCGCTGACGACCGTGCACGAGGATCGCGAAGAGCTGCAGGGCCTGCAGCCGTGGCGCACCTGGCCGACGCTGCACACCTCCTCCTATGAACACAACTCGTTCGACCTGGGCCAGGATCCCTCGACGTTCCGCGGCGAGCCGATCTGGGATGTGGCCGAGAAGGCCGGCCTGTCCGTCGGGCTGTTCGGCCCGATGCAGAGCTGGCCGGCCCGCCCGTTCCAGCACGGCGGCTTCTATGTGCCCGACACCTTCAGCTCCGACGCCAAGACCTACCCGCCCGCGCTGGAACGCTTCCAGGCGTTCAACCTCGCGATGACCGGTGAGAACGGGTTCTCGCCGGACTCCGCACTGAGCCCCAAGGCACTGGCCGGTACCGCGGTGGATCTGGTGCGGCTCGGGCTGACCCCGCGGGTCACCGCCACGCTGGCCACCCATCTGGTCAAGGAGCGGATCGACCCGCGCTACAAGGCTTTCCGATCCGCGATGCAGGCCCCATTGAGCTTCGACCTGTACTGGCGCCAGCACCGCAAGAACAACCCGCGCCTGAGCGTCTTCTTCACCAACCACGTGGCCGGCATGATGCACCGGTTCTGGGGTGACGGCATGCCCGGCTACACCGAGAAGTACGAATACGACGCCGACGAGGTGTACGGCAGCTTCATCGTCGCCGCCATGGACATCACCGATCGCCAGATCGGGCGCATCCGCAAATACCTGGCCAAGCATCCGCAGTCGATGCTGGTGCTGTCGGCCAGCATGGGCCAGGGCCCGGTTGAGGTGCCCAAGCTCGACGGTGGCCGCTTCGTCCTCGACGACCACACCAAGCTGGTGGCCACGCTGGGTCTCAGGCCCGCCGAGGTCGCCCTGGCCATGTACCCGATGCTCTCGCTGGTCTTCGAATCCGAGTCCGACGCCGCCGACGCCGTGGCGCCGCTGGAGTCGGTTCTGGTGAACGGCACCGAGCGACTGTTCGCCCGGTTGCGAGTGGAGGGCAAGACCGTCACCTTCGGTATCGACTACACCGTCCCCGGCGAGGACACCACGACGGTGACCATCCGGCCGTCCGGCGCCGATGCGGATGTGAGCGTCCCGGCGACCGATCTGGGCCTGAGCGTGCATTCCCGGATCGGCGGGGTGAACACCGGCTACCACATCCCGGAGGGCATCCTGCTGGCCGCGGGTGCCGGCGTCACCGCGGATCCGTCGCGCAAGGAGGTCGACATCCTCGATGTGGCGCCGTCGCTGTTGGCCAATGCCCTCGGTGTGGAACCGCCACCGTCGATGAAGGGCATCCCCACCCTGTTCGGCTGAGAACTGATTCGACAACTGTCAACAGGCGGCGGCGCCCCCGAACCGGGGCGCCGCCGTTGTACTCTGCGGGTGCATTCGCCGGCATTACCGCAGCGCAGCTACCGCGCACGTCACACGTACCGGTCAGTAACAAACTCGCCTTACCGGAAGGGCGACGGTAACTCGCCCGAAAATCGGGGGTCCGACTCGCCACCCCGGAATTGGACACTTAAACTTCGCCCGATACATTCTTAAAGACGTTTCTTAGAGAACATGCCATCAGGAGGCCCGGTGCCCAGTCACGCCAGCTCGAAGATCTCAAAGGTGCTCGTCGCCAACCGCGGGGAGATCGCCGTCCGTGTGATCCGAGCCGCGAAAGACGCCGGGCTGGCCAGCGTGGCCGTCTACGCCGAGCCGGACGCCGACGCACCCCACGTGCGGCTCGCCGACGAGGCGTTCGCCCTCGGCGGCCAGACCTCGGCCGAGTCCTATCTCGTGTTCGAGAAGCTGCTCGAGGCCGCCGAGAAGTCCGGCGCCAATGCCATCCATCCCGGCTACGGCTTCCTGAGCGAGAACGCCGAGTTCGCCCAGGCCGTCCTCGACGCCGGGTTGATCTGGATCGGGCCCAGCCCGCAGTCGATCCGCGACCTCGGCGACAAGGTGACCGCGCGCCACATCGCCGCACGCGCCGACGCTCCCCTGGTCCCGGGCACCTCCGACCCGGTCAAGGATGCCGACGAGATCCTGGCCTTCGCCAAGGAGCACGGGCTGCCGATCGCGATCAAGGCCGCCTTCGGTGGCGGTGGCCGCGGCATGAAGGTCGCCCGCACCCTCGAAGAGATCCCCGAGCTGTTCGACTCCGCCACCCGTGAGGCCGTCGCCGCATTCGGGCGCGGCGAGTGCTTCGTCGAGCGCTACCTGGACAAGCCGCGCCACGTCGAGGCTCAGGTCATCGCCGACACGCACGGCAACGTGGTCGTCGCGGGTACCCGCGACTGCTCGCTGCAGCGCCGCTTCCAGAAGCTGGTCGAGGAGGCGCCCGCACCGTTCCTCACCGACGCGCAGCGCAAGGAGATCCACGAGTCCGCCAAGCGCATCTGCAAGGAGGCCGGCTACTACGGTGCCGGCACCGTCGAGTATCTGGTCGGCCAGGACGGCCTGATCAGCTTCCTCGAGGTCAACACCCGCCTGCAGGTCGAACATCCGGTCACCGAGGAGACCTCCGGTATCGACCTCGTGCTGCAGCAGTTCAAGATCGCCAACGGCGAGGCGCTGGACATCACCGAGGACCCGACGCCGCGCGGTCACTCCTTCGAGTTCCGCATCAACGGCGAGGACGCCGGCCGCGGTTTCCTGCCCGCCCCCGGCCCGGTCTCCACGTTCGAGCCCCCCACCGGCCCCGGCGTGCGCATGGACTCGGGCGTCGAGAGCGGTTCTGTTATCGGCGGCCAGTTCGACTCGATGCTGGCCAAGCTGATCGTCACCGGCGCCACCCGCGACGAGGCCCTGGCCCGGAGTCGTCGCGCCCTCGCAGAATTCAATGTCGAAGGGCTCGCGACCGTCATCCCGTTCCATCGTGCCGTGGTCTCCGACCCCGCCTTCATCGGCGACGCCGACGGATTCACCGTCCACACCCGCTGGATCGAGACCGAATGGGACAACACCGTCGAACCGTTCACCGCCGGTGAGCCCCTCGACGAAGAGGACAACCTGCCCCGGCAGAAGGTGGTCGTCGAGGTCGGCGGACGTCGCCTGGAGGTCTCGCTGCCCGGTGACCTGGCCATCGGTGGCGGCGCTGGCGGAGGCGCCAGCGGTGTCGTCCGAAAGAAGCCCAAGGCGCGCAAGCGCGGCGGCGGCGCCGGCGCGGCGGCCTCCGGCGACTCGGTGACCGCGCCCATGCAGGGCACCGTCGTGAAGGTGGCCGTCGAAGAGGGCCAGCAGGTTGCCGCCGGTGATCTGGTCGTGGTTCTGGAGGCCATGAAGATGGAGAACCCGGTCACCGCCCACAAGGACGGCACCATCACCGGGCTGTCCGTCGAGGCCGGTGCCGCCATCACCCAGGGCACCGTGATCGCCGAGATCAAGGACTAGAACCCTTCCCCGAATGGCCACTTGTTGCACGCTTTGTCGAGACCTCCGTGCGATAAGTGGCCGTTCGTCGGGCTGACGCCATGGAACCTGTCGAAATCAACAACGGGCAGTGGTACCTGCGGGGACTGCGCTACGACGATCGCGTCGATGACCGCCCGGCCCTGGCCGACCTCGGCGAAACCGACCTCGATTACATCGACGAGGCCGCCGACGGCTGGGAGTCCGACACCCGCTACACCTGGGCGGTGTGCGAGCCGAGCACCGGTGAACTGCTGGCAGAGGTCACCCTGGACCGCGAGACGGGGTTCATGGCCAGCAGGGCACGGCCGGGCTTCGAGGACGCCGCCGCGATGTCCGAGGACACCGTACGGCGCTACGCGTCGGCCGCGCTGGGCCTCACGGTGCACACCTGACTCAGGACAGCTCCGGTCGCTCGTCGATATCGGCGCCGCCGGCCAGATCACCACATTCGACGGTGACAACGTCGGCCCGGGGGCGCAGGAACGGCCCGGCTCCCACATCACCGCTCAGTCCGGTGAGCAATGCCGGCCAGTGCCGGCGCGCGATGACGACGGGATGCCCCGGACGACCGGCATAGACCGCTCGAGCCAGCCCGGACGGCGCCGAGCGCGCCGCCTCCAGCACCCTTGCCACCACATCGGCCCCGACATCGGGGGTATCCACGAGGTGCACGACGGCATGGGCCGCATCCGCGGCGCTCAACCCCGACCGCAAGGACGCCGACAATCCGTCGGCCCAGTCGGCGGCGTGCACCGCGCGGGCCGGGGCCGGCAGGTCCACGGTGTCCACACCGGCGGCGCCCAGTACCACGATCACCTCATCACAGCCACCATGATCCAGCGCCGAAACGGCACGCTTCAGCCAATCACCTTTGGCAGCAAGCACTTTCGGCATTCCAAAGCGGGTGCCGGCACCGGCGGCCAACAGCACGCCGGCGGCGCGGACGTCAGTCGACATGGCATCAGTGTGAACCCCGTGGGTGTCCGGCCCAGCACCCGGGGGACTGACGCCCGCGTCAACGATGGCGGGCAGCACGCACTTTGATGAGAGTCCGGCCAAGGCGATTGTTCGCCGTGATCATGTGGCGTAGGGTCGTTACCAGGTTGAGTTCACAGCCGGCAACACGCGTCATCGCACCTTACGGGGTCTGCGAGAGTCCCCGCACGACACGCCTCAAGCACATGGGGCCGATTCTCCAGAACCCGAACACGCGGACGCGTGCCAGCACATCAGGGGCATCCCAATGTGCACCCGACCGATGGAGTCCTCACATGTCCCACCTCACCGCCACCGCGCAAGTCGCCGCCACGCAGCACCTCACCCGCGACCGGGCCAGCTACACCACCCAGACGCTACCGCCGTCGACTGTCGTGATCACCGTCGAAGGTGAACTCGACGCGGCCAACACCACACAGTTCAGTGAGTACGTCCAGCTTCGCCTGCGCAACGCCGACAAACTGGTGCTCGACCTCAGCGGCGTGACATTCTTTGCGGCCGAAGCATTTTCGGCAGTTCACAAAGTGAGTGTCCAAGCCGCCGGACAGAACGTGCAATGGAATCTGCTGACCAGCGCACCCGTTGACCGGATGTTGCAGATCTGCGATCCCGACCATGTACTCGACGAACTGCGCCGCGCGGGCTGAGCTACTGCAGCTCGTCCCGCAGGCGCGCCAGCGATTTCGCCAACAGCCGCGACACGTGCATCTGTGAGATGCCGACACGCTCGGCGATCTGCGACTGCGTCATCGACTCGAAGAACCTCAGGATCAGCACCGTGCGCTCACGCTCGGGCAACGTGGCCAGCAGGGGCCGCAACGCTTCCCGGTTCTCGATCTGATCCAGCGCATCGTCCGAAGACCCCAGCGTGTCGGCGATCGCCGGCGCCTCGTCGTCACCCGAACCACCGCTGTCGATGGACAGGGTGTTGTACGAGCTACCGGCAATCAGTCCTTCGACCACCTCTTGGCGATCCATCCCGAGCTCGGCAGCGAGTTCGGTAGGGGTCGGCGCGTGACCCAACCGCTGCGACAACTCCGCGGTGGCCGCACCCAACCGCAGGTGCAGTTCCTTGAGCCTGCGTGGCACCTTCACCGACCAGCCGTTGTCACGGAAATGCCTGCGCACCTCGCCCATGATCGTCGGCACGGCGTAGGAGGCGAAGTCCGATCCGGCGTCGACGTCGAAGCGGTTGACGGCGTTGACCAATCCGACGCGGGCCACCTGCACCAGGTCGTCGCGGGCTTCGCCGCGGCCTTCGAACCGTCGCGCAATGTGGTCTGCCAGGGGAAGGCAGCGCTGCACTATCCGCTCGCGTTGACGCGCGAATTGTGCTGAGCCATCGGGGAGTTCGCGGAGCTCGCGGAACATCTCGATGACGTCGGCGTATTCCGAACTCACTGCAGCAGGCTCGCTCGTCTCGCGGTGAGCGAAATTCCGAACACGCTGTTCGCCTCGTTGAAGGTGCTGACCTCATCGGTCAGCGATTTGAGGACATGCCAGCTGAAGCTGCCGGGAGCCACAATCGTCTCTTCGTCGACCTCGCATGTCGTCGACGCGCGGACCACCACCGCGTCCTCGCGCGGTTCGACCCGCACCAGCAACGGCGAGCCGGGCGCCGCCGACCGGATCAACCGGGTCGCGGCCTCATCGACCGCCAGGCGCAGATCCGAGACGGCATCGAAATCCAGATCCTCGAACGTCGCGACAGCGGACACCAGAGCCCGCAGCACGGCCAGGTTCTCCACGGTGGCCGCCACCCGTAGTTCAACCGATCTGTCTCCGACGACCGCACCGTCGTGCGTGCCCGTACCGTGCACCATCTGACCTCCCGCTGAGTCCGCTCGGAGGTTACCCCACAACTGCTGGTAGCTAACCAACGGTGCTGCACCGCCTCACGGGTGTGTCACCCCGACGTATGCCGGGTACTCCTGCTGTATGAGCAACAACACGTTGCGCCGGATTCTCATCTCGATCGCGGTGGTGCTGACCATTGTCGTCCTCGTCGCCATCGGCGTGTATGCCGTGGCGTTCCTCATGCTCGGACCGATGATGGCCTGAACTGCGCACGAGCCTGCGGTGGTCAGTACCCTCCATCAGCGGGTTTCCAAACCTCACCGGCTGTTTGGTGCCAGGGGTGCGGGGTACCCCGTTGCCATGACGAGTCCAGTTCCCGACGAGGTGCCCGTCGAAGACGCCATCGAACAGTCGCGCGACGCCACGGAAACCGTGCCGGACCGGGAGGTCCCGGAACCCGACGAGGGCGGCCCCCCGCTGGAGGCGAGCACCGCCGACTGGCAGGAGCAGGTCACCGCCGCCGCTCCAGGCGGCGACGAGGAAGACCTCGACCGCCGACGGCTGACGCGTTGGGAGCCAACCACACCCGTGACGTCGCGTGTTTGCATCCGGCTCGGGCTGGGCACTCCACGGCCATGTTGGTTCGTCGAATCGCCCGCCCACTGTTGTCAGCCGCCTTCATCGGACAGGGAGTTGAAGCCCTCCGCGATGTGAAGCCCGCCGCCGAGGTCGTTCAACCGACCCTTGACGCGGCCCACGCGCTTCCGAGTTCGGTGGCCGATCAGATCCCCGACAACGCCGTCACCGTCGCCCGGATCAATGCCGCCGTGCAGATCGGCGGCGGTCTGCTGCTGGCCACCGGTCGGATACCGCGGGTCGCCTCGGCACTGCTGGCGGCCACCGTCATCCCCGGCAACCTCGGCAAGCACATGTTCTGGGATGAGAACGACCCGGCGCTCAAGGCCGAGAAACGCCGTGGGTTCCTGACCGATCTGAGTCTGATCGGCGGTCTGGTGCTCGCCTCCGCCGACACGGCCGGAAAGCCGTCGCTGGGCTGGCGGGGTCGCCGCGCCGGACGGCGTGTGGCCGAGCGGGTTTCAGCCGCGATGCCGGCCTCGCACGACGCGCTGATCGATGCGGAGTTGGCCGACAAGCTCAGCCACGGCGTACAGACCGGCGTGGACCGCGGCCGCGAACTCGCCGAAACCGCCTTCGACAGAGCCGCACCGCTGGCCGCCACCGCGTACGAACGCAGCGCCAAGGCACTGCGCAAGGCCGAGGACAAGGCCGCACCGTTGGCCGCCCAGGCCTATGAACGCGGCGCCCATGCTCTGCACAAGGGCGCAGACCGCGCCGCTCCGCTGGCCGCCGAAGCATTTGAACGCAGCGCCCTCGCCCTGCACAAGGGCGCCGACAAGGCGGCACCCCTGGCCGCGGAGGCGCGCCGTCGGGGTTCGGAGTTGGCGGAGACCGCCATCGAGCAGGGTGGCGAGCAGCTGTCATCCCGCTGGCAGCGGGCCCGCAAGCAACTCTGATGCGGTCCTGATGCCATGAGCCTCTCGCCGGCCCTACCCCGTTGTTCGGGTGGGGCCGGCCATGCTGTGGTGGGTGCTACGCAGTCACGCCGGCTTGTCGGCCCGGATGACCACGATCTTCTCCTCGCGGCATCCCTTGTCCAGGCGTCCGGACTGCTCCAGCCAGCCCGCCTGTTCTCCGAGCACCGGGCCGAACGGGACCTGCTCGTCGAGCATGATGCGGACGTCGAGCCCGCTGCCGCGAAGCTGTTCGAGCGACCGGTCGATATCGGACAACTCAGAATGGACCAACAGCAGTGTGCCGCCGTCCACCAGCATGTGTGCGGCGGACTGACAGAGGGGGTCCAGGATCAATCGACCATCCGGTCCACCATTCCATGGCGTGCTGGGCGCGCCCCACGCCCCGGCCGCCGCGCCCCCACTGGCGGGCTGAGTGGGCGGAGGGCGGATTACACGCCACCACGTCGAACGGAGCGCATTCCAGTGCCTGTGTCCACGACCCCAGCCGGATGTCGATCCGCGCACCGGCCACAGATGCGCGGGTGCGCGCGTACTGCACGGCGCGCGGGCAGATGTCGAAGCCGGTGACGCTGGCGGCGTCCAGGCCGGCGGCGGCCATGGCGACCACACCGCTACCCGAGCACAGATCCAGCACCCGGCGCCCCGCCACCGGGACGGCCTGCTGCAGGGCTTGCACCAAGAGGTACGAATCCTGTTGCGGCCGATACACGGTGGCGTAGTCCGACGCCATCCTGGTGATCGTCGTTCTCATCCCAGTTCCGAGCGCAAGGCGGTCAGCAGGGGTTTGGCCGCCTCGGACAGAAACTGATCCTGGGTGTCCCCGCCGATCTGGACCAGCGCGATATCGGTGAAACCGGCGTCCCGGTAGGGACGCACCGCCTCGACGATGCCATCGAGATCGGGCCCGCACGGTATCGCCGATGCCACGTCGTCCGGCCGGACGAATTTGGTGGCCGCGGCGAAGCCTGCCGGGGTGGGCAGGTCCGCGTTGACCGGCCACCCGCCGGCGAACCACCTGAACTGATCGTGAGCACGCGCTACCGCATCATCGCGGTCGGGATCCCAGCAGATGGGCAGCTGTCCGATGATTCGCCCCTCGGTCAGGCCCATGCCCTGTCGTTCGGTATGCCAGCCCTGCACGACATCGACGTCGGGTGCGGTATCGATGAGATGGTCGGACAGCACGGCCAGTCGCCCGACAGCCCGCTCACCTGCCATCGCGACCGCCAAACCCACCGGCACCTGCGGTAGATCCCACAGCCGTGCGGACTCGACGGTGAAGTACTCGCCACGGAAGTCCACCAACTCCCCGCTGAACAATTCGCGGATGAGCTTGATCGCCTCCGCGAGCATGTCCAGCCGGCGCCCCGCGGTGGGCCAGCCCCTTCCCACGACGTGTTCGTTGAGGTTCTCACCGCTGCCCAGCCCGAGCGTGAACCTGCCGTCGGCAAGAATCTGCAGGGTCGCGGCCTGCTGCGCGACCACCGCGGGGTGATACCGCATGGTCGGGCACGTCACATAGGAGTACAGGTGTACTTCGGAGGTGGCATGAGCCACCGCGCCCAGCACCGGCCAGGCGTTGGGCGCGTGGCCCTGGGCCGCCAGCCAAGGCGAGTAGTGATCACTGCAGACTTCGAAGTCGAAGCCGACCTGTTCGGCGGAAACCGCATGGCGAACAAGATCTTTCGGACCAGTCTGCTCGGTCATCAGGGTGTATCCGAATCTGGTCATGGCCCCGGCATACCCGTTCACCCCGTGGGCAAACGCGGCGACTGGTCCTCGGCGCTCCAAGGTTCGGGCGTCCCGCCCCGAACGCGGAGCACCACCGGCAATACCAGCCAGAAGGCCACGATGCCCGCCCCGGTGAGGGTGCCCGCCAAGATCCCGGCCCGCAGATCGAGCACCGCCCCGAAGATCAGCACCATCACACCGGACAGGGTGAGTGCCAGTAGCAGGATGCCGGCGTTGGCCAGTCGGTGCGCGGTCACCACGACGATGTCCAGCCGATGGCGACGGAACAGCAGTCGGTGAATGCCGATCGGCGCGATCAGCAATACCGTCGCACCGATCGAGCAGGACACCGTGACCAGGTAGACGATCCGCAGTTCGGGAAGCAGATCCTCGAAACCGTCGTGGAACGGCAGGGTGAGCAGCAGACCCGTCAGGAGCTGGACTCCGGTCTGCACGACCCTGAGCTCCTGCAAAAGGCTGGACCAGTTACGGTCCAGCCTTTGCACGCTCGTCTCGTGACGAGCGTGTTCGTTCCAACGCCGGTCCTGTTCCAGGTGATCCACGTCGACCTCGTCGGGTCGCCGTCGGTCCCGCTCCGCTAGTACCAGGCGCGCCTACCGCCGACCGGCCGACCGATCGCCCCGAGCGCCCAGAAGACTGCTCCGACGACGAGCAGCACGACACCGATCACCCACAGCAGGTAGACATCCAACACGAGGCCGAGAATCAGCAGTATTGCTCCGACAACGATCACGACACCCTCATTTCCATCGGTCCCATCGAACTGGGTTCCGGCAGTGTGCAATCCGTCACCTTGGGGTTGACACCGCCGTAGTTCAGTGGCCCGGCGACCACAGTCAGCGCGATGGTCCCGGCGGTCGCACAATTGGTTGCGCCACCGTCGAAGTAGTCGCGCTGCCACGCCGCGAACACTCCGATCAACAACCAGATCAACACGAGCGTGCCGATGAGTCCGCGTCCCATGGAAGCCTCCAATTGCCTTGGATGAATGCAGCCGCCGAGTACCCCTCTGACGATCGCGTCAAACCTCATTCACGGCCGGATATCGGCGCCCCGGTCGATGTTTCATACACCGGGCCCTCGGGAAGCCTCAGGTGGTGCGGGACACCAGTCCACTCCCGTAGCGGAAAGGTTGAACATGACTGACAAGAAGACAGGTCCCGAATCCGGCGTCAGCGGCATGGTCGAAGACGTCAAGGGCAAGGCCAAGGAAGCCGTCGGCTCCGTCACCGGCCGCGATGACCTCACCCGCGAGGGCCAGGCCCAGCAGGACAAGGCCGACGCCGAACGCGATGTGGCCAAGAAGGAAGCCGAAGCCGAGAGCGCTCGCGCCGGCGCCTCTGCCGCAGAGGAACGCCAGAAGGCCGAGCAGTAACCGCGCTCCGGCCCACCGGACCGGCCCAGCCCAGCTCCCCCGCGGGGCTGGGCCTTTCC
This sequence comes from Mycobacterium sp., assembly GCA_034520035.1. GTDB lineage: Bacteria > Actinomycetota > Actinomycetes > Mycobacteriales > Mycobacteriaceae > Mycobacterium. The sequence continues at coordinate 230,959 of JAXHOA010000127.1, forward strand.
CTGTTCGGGACTAGCTGGCAGGCCGCTGCCGGGTGACCTCGGGATGCTCTGCATACCAACGTTCCTCGATGCGGCGCACCCGGACGTGTTCGACCGCCATCCACAGCGCTCCGATGATGAAACCGGCGGCCGAGAGCGAGCCGAGCATCAGGCCGACATCATGGTGCCGGGTGGCGAAGGCGGCCAGGCAGCCGACGAACAGTACGAGTGCCACGCCGATCACGATCAGCGCGGGCATGATCACGTTGTCTTTCATGGACTCGCCGGCATGCGTGCGGGTCGTACGGGTGTGGTCTACAGGATCTTTGGGGCCTTTCATGACGTACTCCTTTTCCCCGACCTAACTTCTCCCACCTCCACCCGTTGCCGGGCTTATGTCAAGGTTAGGACTGTCCGCCTTCCGCTGTGGCCGAACGCCATCATCCGCCGAACCCTGCGAGCGCCGGAAGGCTCATGGTCAGGACGGTCATCATGAGCAGCATCAGGAACCAGCCGGCCCCCTGCCACGCCCACCACGTCTGCCGGTGCTTCCAGGTTCGGTACGTGTGCAGGAACGCGCGGACTCCGCCGCCGAACAAGATCACCGGCGACCCCAGCGCCAGTACGAGGCGTTGCGGGCGCCCGCACGCCACGGAATCGACGACGGCACCGTGGCAGCCCCGGGTCAGCGCGGCAGCCACGATCAGGAACAGCACGCCGAGCGTGGCCGTCACGAGACAGAAGCGGATCGCCGAGCGCACCTCGGGATCGTCGCGTCTTGCTGTCGGTTCCGCGCGCATGGCACTCACTCCGCGAAGAACCCGGAGCATGCCCCGGTGGCACCGATCATCATGCGCGTGGAATGCCCGAGCGGACGCGGGCGTAAACGTCAGGATCCGACGCGCAAGTGGGCGGTCAGCAGCAGTCGGTCGAACACGCTGCGGTGCGGCAGCAGCTCCTGGTAATCGAGTTCGAGGAAATCCTTGGCGATCTGCTCGGCGAGGGCCCGCAGCTTGGTGTTGGTCTCCTGCGACCGCCATTTCAGCAGCTCGAAGGCGGCGTCGGCGGTGATGCGGTAGATCAACATGAGCATGCCCTTGGCCTGTTCGATACCGCTGCGGGCTTCGGCGATCTCGGCGACGGCCTCACTCACCCGTTCCTGCTGCTCGCGCACACCCGTCTGCCCCGAGGGTGTGGCGTCGATGTAGAACCCGTGGGTGCCGATGACGGTGCTGCCGTCGTCGGCGAACAGCTGATCGGCGACGACCACCACGTAGTGGGTGACACCGTGAGTGTCGACGATCCGGTGCCGCGTGCTGAACGCCGCGCCGGTACGCCGGATCTCCGCCAGCGTGGCCGCGACCTGCCCGTAGTCATCCGGATGTTTGTGCGCGAGCACCAGTTCGGTGGTCGGTTGCACCGTGCCGGGCTCGTAGCCGTGCATGCGCTGCACCTGTTCGGACCATTCCCACCGCTCATCGGCGAAATGAAAACGGAACCAGCCGACATGCTGATGTTCGCCGGCGGCGAGTGCGAGCTCTTCCTCCGGCTGTTCGCCGACGTGTTGTACATCGCTCATTTCGAGATGGATTATGCCCGGTCATCCAGCCCTTCGGCGATCCGCTTGATAGCCAGGAGACGACGATCCCATTGCTGACCGATCACCGTCAGTTCGGTGCCCAGCGCGCTGAGCCGGGCACCGAGTGCGCGATAACGGATCTCTCGACCGGCCCGGACCGGTTCGACCAGGCCGGCCTCGGCCAACACCGAAAGGTGCTTGGCGATCGCCTGCCTGCTCACCGGCAGGCGGGTCGCCAGCGCGCTCGCCGACAACTCGGCAGCACCGAGTTCGGTGAGGATGCGCCAACGAGTGTCGTCGGCCAGCACGGCCAGCAGAGTCGGCGGGTCCGGCGCAGCAGAGTCGGATATCACGACGCCGACGTCAGGAACTCGACCAGCTCACCGAGTTCGGCGGTCCACCCGCCCTGATTCTCGGCATGCGCGGCTTCCGGGTTCTGTAGCTCTTCGAACCCACTCTCCACCAACGCGAGCCGGGTTCCACCCTCGATCTCGGAGAGTTCGATCCGCACCACGGTCGAGTTCCCGGGCACCGGGTCGGTGTCGGCCTCCCTGGCCCACCGGTACACCAGCAGCCGGGGCTTCTCGGCCTGTGCCACGAGCACCCGGTGCTTACCGTGGTGGGTCCATCCGAAGAACCCCGTGCCGCCCGCGACGGCCTCGAATTCGGCGCTGTCGCCGAACCATTGCGCGATCAGATCCGCCTCGGTGAGCGCCGACCACACCCTTGTGATGGGGGCGGCGATATCGATGCTGCGGGTGATGTCGAGCGTGTCCATGGGATTCTCCCTCGTCGGCTTATATGCAACTCAAGCATTGCACATCCCCGATCGTGTAGCAACCCTCCGGTTGCACATACGTCGATCGGGCCTGTCGGAGCCGTCCCCTACCATGCGAGCGTGCGGATCAAGATCGTTCTGGCGGTGGGCGTCACCGCTGGTGCCGCCGTCTACGCCGCGGGCGGCGGCTGGGCGCTGGCCCTGACCGCGGCACTGCTCACCCCACTCGCGGTGGCTGCCGTACCGCATTTCCTGACGGGCCTACGCACGCCCGCCCCGAACGAGAATCCGATCGACACCATGTCCGGGACCGAGTTCGAGGACTACATCGCGCGGATCGCCCGCTCGTGCGGCACCCCGGTCATCATGACGTCCATCACCGGAGATTGGGGTGTCGATCTCGTCATCGGCCGTCGCCCGGATCGCCTTGCCGTGCAATGCAAACGGATGAGCCGTCCGGTCGGCACCAGCGCCGTCCAGGAGGTGGTGGCCGGTGCCGCCATGCAGGATTGCACCCACACCATGGTCGTCACCAACAACGAGTTCACGCCGGCGGCAAGAAAACTGGCCGAACGCCACGAGTGCATCCTGGTCAGCGGCGCCGATATCCCCCGCCTCAAGGGGCTGATCCGCGGCCTGACTACATCCCGCTGAGCACGTCGCGCACCGCGTCCAGCGCGGTGTCGATCTCGGCGGCGGTCACCGTGAGGGCCGGGCGGAAGCGCACCGAATCCGCGCCGCTGGCCAGCATGATCACCTGCCGGGCCCACAATCGCCCGATCAACTCGTCACGCTCGGCGGCGGTGGGCATGCTGAACGCGCACATCAGCCCGCGGCCACGCGGATCGAGCACCCGGCCGGGGAACTGCTCGGCCAACTCCCGCAACCCCTCGAACAGACGCCGCCCTGCCACGGCGGCATCGGCGATCAGATCGTCGGCCTCGATGACCTCCAGGATGCGCCGAGCGCGCACCATGTCGGTGAGGTTGCCACCCCAGGTGGAATTGATCCGGGAACTGACGTGGAACACGTTGTCGGCGACCTCGTCGACGCGCCCGCCGGCCATCACACCGCACACCTGGGCCTTCTTGCCGAAGGCCAGCACGTCCGGAGTGACCCCCAATTGCTGGTAGGCCCATGCGGTTCCGGTGATACCGCAACCTGTCTGCACCTCGTCGAAGATCAGCAGCGCGTCGAACTCGTCGCACAGTGCGCGCATCGCCGCGAAGAACTCCGGGCGGATGTGCCGGTCACCCCCCTCGCCTTGGATGGGCTCGGCGATGAAACAGGCGATGTCGTGCGGATGGGCCTCGAATGCGGCGCGCGCCTGGCGCAGCGACTCGGCCTCCAATTCGGCGATGTCGGCACCCGGGCGCAGGTAGGGGGCGTCGATACGCGGCCAGTCGAACTTCGGAAAGCGTGCGACCTTGTTGGGGTCGGTGTTGGTCAGCGACATCGTGTAGCCGCTGCGGCCGTGGAAAGCACCGCGTAGGTGCAGGACCCGGGTGCCCAGTGCCGGATCGATGCCGCGGGCCTCGTTGTGACGGCTCTTCCAGTCGAAGGCGACCTTCAGCGCGTTCTCGACGGCGAGCGCTCCCCCGTCGACGAAGAACAGGTGCGGTAGCGCCGGGTCACCGAGCACCCGGGCGAACGTCTCGACGAACCGCGCCATCGGCACGGTATAGATATCGGAGTTGCTCGGCTTGTTCACCGCGGCCTGCGCCAGTTCGGCGCGGAACGTCTCGTCGTCGGCCAGGGCGGGGTGGTTCATGCCCAGCGCCGACGAGGCGAAGAACGTGAACATGTCCAGATAGCGGCGGCCGTCGCGGGCGTCGACCAGGACCGATCCGCGGGATCGTTCGAGGTCGAGCACCAGATCCATGCCGTCGGCCAGCATGTTGCGGCCCAGCACATCGTGCACCTGACGGGCCGGGATGCGGTCAGGGCGCTGGCGGTCGGCAGAAGTCAGAACAGCGGTCATGCCGCCATCCTAACGCAATTTTTACGACCTATGCTCCACCAGACAGGAACTATTCCGGCAGGTTCGTTCTTCCGTCGTAAAAAGTCTGTAAGATGATGGTGCTTCGCGTGCGGACATTGGCCGCCGTGCGGATGCGCTGCAGCAGGTCTTCCAGCGTCCGCGCCGAGGCGACACGCACCAACAGCACATAGCTCTCATCGCCGGCCACCGAATAGCACGACTCGATCTCATCGATGTGGCGCAGCCGAGCCGGAGCATCATCGGGTTGAGAGGGATCAAGAGGAGTGATGGCCACAAACGCCGACAGCATGTGCCCGACGGTCTCGGGGTTGATCCGGGCCGTGTACCCGGTCACCACACCGCGGGATTCCAGTCGACGCACCCGCGACTGCACCGCCGACACCGACAGCCCCGCGGTCGCGGCGAGGTGTGCCAGCGTCGCGCGTCCATCCGTGATGAGCTCGCGCACCAGGATCCGATCGATATCGTCGAGGTGCTCGGTGTCGACCATGGCCGGAGACTATCGCAGATGACCGTTCGCCCTTCACAGCTGCGCGCATCGTTCGCCGCTGCGCTGTCGCAGATGTACGGCGCGGAGGTGCCCGCCTACACCACCCTGGTCGAGGTCGCTGCCGAGGTGAATCGCGATCACACCGCGTCCGAGGCCCTCGGCTCGCCGGGTCGGGTCACCGCCGAACGCCACGGTGCGATCCGAGTCGGCAGCGCGGCCGAACTTTCCGACGCCGCCGACCTTTTCGCGGCATTCGGCATGTTCCCGGTCGGGTTCTACGATCTTCGCGAGGCGGCCTCCCCGGTGCCGGTGGTATCGACGGCGTTCCGGCCCATCGATGTGGACGAGTTGGACGCCAACCCCTTTCGGGTATTCACCTCGATGCTCGCCACCGACGACACGCGGTTCTTCTCCCCCGACCTGCGGAACAGGGTGGGCACCTTCATCGGCAGGCGTCAGCTCTTCGATCCGGCTCTGATCGCCCAGGCCCGCCGTATCGCCATCGACGGCTGCCCGCCCGCGGACGCCGAGGACTTCGTGCGCCGAGCCACCGCGACGTTCGCGCTGTCCCGCGATCCGATCGACAAGGCTTGGTATGACGAGTTGGCAGCGGTGTCGGCGGTGGCTGCCGACATCGCCGGTGTGCAGACCACCCACATCAACCACCTCACGCCCCGCGTGCTGGACATCGACGAGTTGTACGCCCGGATGACCGCTCGCGGCGTCACCATGACCGGCGCGATACAGGGGCCGCCACGCACCGCCGGGCCCGCGGTGCTGCTACGCCAGACGTCCTTTCGGGCGCTCGCCGAACCGCGACGGTTCCGCGGTCGGTGTGGCGCGGTGTCCGACGGCACGCTGCGGGTGCGCTTCGGCGAGGTCGAGGCACGCGGTGTGGCGCTCACCCCGGCGGGTCGCGAACGTTACGACGCTGCCATGGCCGATCCCGGCCGCTGGCACGCGTACTTCCCGGACACCCATGCGGCCATGGCCGCTGCGGGTCTCGCCTACTACCGCGGCGGCGATCCGGCGAAACCGGTTGTCTACGAGGACTTCCTGCCGGCATCGGCAGCCGGCATCTTCCGCTCCAACCTGGATACCGATGCCGAAGCGGTGTACGAATCCGACGCGTCGGGGTACAGCCTCGATTGGATGTCGAGCGCCATCGACCATCACATTCACGACCCTTACGCCCTCTACGAGAAAGCGGCATCATGACCGTCATGCAGACCAGTGCCCTCCCCACCGCCGATGACCTCCGTGACCGGGTACGTGTCGCCTTGCAGGCGATCGGCGCCGAAGCCCGGCTCGAGGCACCGAACGAGCCGGGGCTGCCCGCGGGCAGCCCGATCAGCGGCGACGTGCTCTTCACTGTTCCCGAGCACACCGCTGCCGAGACCGATGAGGCCATCGCCGCCGCCGCGGCGGCCTTCCTCGACTGGCGGACCACTCCGGCTCCGGTGCGCGGTGCGCTGGTGGCGCGGCTCGGGGAACTGCTCACCGAGCACAAGAGCGATCTCGCCACGCTGGTGACCGTGGAGGCCGGCAAGATCACCTCCGAGGCGCTCGGCGAGGTGCAGGAGATGATCGACATCTGCCAGTTCGCCGTCGGCTTGTCCCGCCAGCTCTACGGCAAGACGATCGCCTCCGAACGGCCCGGCCACCGGCTCATGGAGACCTGGCATCCGGTCGGTGTGGTCGGCGTCATCACCGCCTTCAACTTCCCGGTCGCGGTGTGGGCGTGGAACACCGCCGTCGCGCTGGTGTGCGGGGACACCGTGGTCTGGAAACCCTCGGAATTGACCCCGTTGACCGCCGTCGCGTGCCAGGCGCTGCTCGAGCGCGCCTGCGCCGACGTCGGCGCGTCGGAAAACGTCGCCCGCCTCATCCAGGGTGGCCGCGAGATCGGCGAACAACTCGTCGACGACCCGCGGGTCGCGCTGCTGAGTGCGACCGGTTCGGTGCGGATGGGTCAGGAGGTCGGCCCGCGGGTGGCTCGCCGTTTCGGCAAGGTACTGCTGGAACTCGGCGGCAACAACGCCGCCATCGTCACCCCGTCGGCGGATCTCGACCTCGCGGTGCGCGCCATCGTGTTCTCGGCGGCCGGGACGGCCGGGCAGCGGTGTACGACGATGCGACGGGTGATCGTGCACACCTCGATCGCCGACGAGCTGTGCCGGCGGATCGCTGCGGCCTACAAGACGCTGCCCATCGGTGATCCCTCCGTCGAGGGCACCCTGGTGGGCCCGCTGATCCACGCCCGCGCCTACCGCGACATGGTCGGCGCGCTGGAGGCCGCCCGCGCAGACGGCGGCGAGGTGATCGGCGGACACCGCCACGACATGGGCGACGAGGGCGCCTACTACGTGGCACCGGCGTTGGTCCGGATGCCCGAGCAGACCGAGGTGGTACACAACGAGACCTTCGCCCCGATCCTGTACGTGCTGACCTACGACGATCTGGACTCCGCGATCGAGATGAACAATGCGGTGCCGCAGGGGCTTTCGTCGGCAATCTTCACGACCGACGTCCGTGAGGCGGAACGGTTCATGGCTGCCGACGGTTCGGACTGCGGCATCGCCAACGTCAACATCGGTACCTCGGGTGCCGAGATCGGCGGCGCGTTCGGCGGCGAGAAGCAGACCGGCGGCGGCCGGGAGTCCGGATCGGACTCCTGGAAGGCCTACATGCGCCGGGCCACCAATACCGTCAATTACTCATCCGAGCTGCCGCTCGCCCAGGGCGTGCAGTTCGGCTGAGCGGGGCCGGGTCCAACCCCGGGTCGCTGTGCTCCTGCCCGCCGCACGTAATATCGCGGGCTGTGAGCGAGCAGGTCGAACAGAGAGAATTCCAGGCCGAGGCCCGTCAGCTGTTGCAGCTGATGGTGCACTCCATCTACTCCAACAAGGACTCGTTCCTGCGGGAACTGGTCTCCAACGCCTCCGACGCGCTGGACAAGTTGCGACTCGCGGCGTACCAGGACAAGGACCTGGACGTCGACACGTCCGACCTGCACATCGAGATAGATGCAGATAAGCCCGCACGGACGCTGACGATCCGCGACAACGGGATCGGCATGTCCCGGGACGAGGTCGTCGACCTGATCGGCACGCTCGCCAAGTCGGGTACCGGCGAGCTGCGCCGAAAGCTCAGCGAGGCGCAGCAGCAGGGTGAGGTCAGCGACCTCATCGGTCAATTCGGTATCGGTTTCTATTCGACGTTCATGGTGGCCGACTCGGTCGTACTGCTGACCCGCAAGGCCGGCGAGAGCACCGCCACCCGTTGGGAATCCAGCGGCGACGGCACCTACACCATCGCCACCGTCGACCACGCTCCGCAGGGCACCTCGGTCACCCTGCACCTCAAGCCCGAGGACGCCGACGACGAGCTGCACGACTACACCGCACCGTTCAAGATCCGGCAGCTGGTCAAGAAGTACTCCGACTTCATCTCCTGGCCGATCCGGATGCAGGTCGAGAAGACGGTCCCGGCCACCGAGGACGGTGGCGAGCCGACCGTCACCATCGAGACGGAGACCGTCAACTCGCGCACCGCGTTGTGGGCGAAGTCCAAGAGCGAGGTCTCCGAGGAGGAGTACCGGGAGTTCTATCGGCACATTGGCCATGCGTGGGATGAGCCACTCGATGTCATCGCGATGAAGGCCGAGGGCACGTTCGAGTATCAGGCGCTGTTGTTCATCCCTTCGATGGCACCGTTCGACCTGTTCAACCGCGACGGGCACACCGGCGTGCAGCTGTACGTCAAGCGTGTCTTCATCATGAGCGACTGCGACGAGCTCATTCCGGAGTACCTGCGGTTCGTCAAGGGCGTCGTCGACGCACAGGACATGTCGCTCAACGTGTCTCGTGAAATTCTCCAGCAGGACCGCCAGATCAAGGTGATCCGGCGCAGTCTCACCAAGAAGGTGCTCTCGGCGATCAAGGAGCTGCAGGCAAACCGCCCGGACGACTACGCGACCTTCTGGACGCAGTTCGGCCGCGCGTTCAAGGAGGGGCTGCTCTCCGATACCGACAACCGCGACACCGTGCTGGGCCTGTCGTCATTCGCCTCGACGTTCAGTCCGGACACGCCGACGACGTTGGCCGACTACGTAGGCCGGATGAAGGACGACCAGGAACAGATCTTCTACGCGACCGGCGAATCACGCCAATTGCTGGAGCACTCTCCCCATCTGGAGGCTTTCAAGGCCAAGGGCTATGAAGTACTGCTGCTCACCGACCCGGTCGACGAGGTGTGGGTCGAATCGGTGCCGGAGTTCCAGGGCAAGGCACTGCAGTCGGTGGCCAAGGGCGAGGTCGATCTCGGCTCCGCAGACGACAAGGCCGATACCGACCGCAGCGACTTCGCCGATCTGCTCACCTGGCTGCAGGAGACGCTCGACGAGCACGTCAAGGAGGTGCGGCTGTCGACCCGCCTCACCTCGTCGCCGGCCTGCCTGATCACCGACGCCTTCGGCATCACCCCGCAGTTGGCGCGCATGTACCGCGCCTCCGGCCAGGAGGTGCCCGTGGGCAAGCGCATCCTGGAGGTCAACCCCGATCACGCCCTCGTCACGGGTCTGCGGGACGCCCTGGCGGCGTCACCGGACGGGCTCGCCGACACCGCCGAGTTGCTTTACGGCACAGCTCTTCTCGCCGAGGGCGGGTCCCTCGATGACCCGGCGCGCTTCGCTGCCATTCTCGCTGACCGGTTGGCCAAGACTTTCTAGTGCCGGCCGCACAGGCCACCGGTCGCCTCGGACCGGGGCACGTTGGCGTGGTTCGTGGTGGCGGGTCCGGCGGCGCGTTGTGTCGCCGGACCCGCTGTGCGGGCAATTTCTCTGTGGAGTTGTCAAGGTGCGGTGAGGCTTTGGTTATGCGGCGGTGGGTAGGTCGGTCATGGTGCGGCGGGCGTGGGATCTCAGGTGCGCCGGTTCTGGTTCTGACGGTTTGTGGGGTGGGATGAACCAGGGGTGGCGGTCGGTGCCGAGGTAGACCTGCCAGCCGCCGTGATGGATCGCGCTGTGGTGCAGCCGGCACAGCAGCACCCCGTTGTCGATGCAGGTGTGGCCCCCGCTGGCCCAGGGTTGGATGTGGTGGGCGTCGCACCAGGACACCGGCCTTCCGCAGCCGGGGTGGGCGCACCCACGGTCGCGGACCGCCAACCCTTTCCGGATCGCGGGTGTGAACAATCTTTCACTGCGCCCGACGTCCAGTGGGGCGCCGGCAGCGTCGACGTTCACCGCGGTCAGGGTGCTGTCGCACATGATCAGGTCGGCCGTGGTCGCGCTGACGGGCCCTCCGAACCCCAGGGAGTCCACGAACCCCGCTGCCTGTGGGCGGATCAAGGTGACGTGCGGGAGCACACCACCGGACATCGGGCGCTGCGAGCCCGACAGGTAGGTACGCATGATCTGGCCGAATGCGTCGGCGCGACGCTTACCGATCGGGCGGGGGTCCGGGGATCCGTCGGGCAGCGGGACGGGCCGGCATAACGGGTCCAGCGCGGCCAACAGTTCTTCTGCCGTGAGTGCATCGAGATCCAGGGCGGCACTGACCCGCCCGTCATCGGTCTGCGTCAGGGTCATGTCGTTGAGGTCGGTGTTCTCGGCGACCGGCACCGCCCCGTCGTCGTGAGGTTGGGTGGCGGCCTTCGCGATGGCGATCTCGCGGGCCTTCTCGGCCACCTGCGATGGCGTGGTCTGAATCATCAACGTGGTGACCACCTTCGCCCGCTCCTCCTCGGACAGGGCGGCTCTGGCGCTGATGTGGGCTACTCCTCTGCCGACGGCGTCGGCGAACTCGACATCGATCCCACCCAGGCGCTGGGCCCGCGTCAAGGCAGGCAGCGTGTGTGCCGCGCGCCCCACCCGCGCCGCACGGTGCGCGGCACCGGGGGCCATGCCGCAACTGGTGAGCAGATCGGCTCCCGTGCGCAGGTGCTTGCGCGCCGGGATACCGGCACGCTCGGCGGCCGCGACCGCCTGAGCGATCACATGATCGACCAGGTTGCGTGCCGTCACGGCGGCCACCAGCACCGCGAGCAGGGACTGCTCATCGAGCACCCGCCGCGGACTGTCCAAAAGATCGAACAGCCGGCGCTCGGCATCGTCCTCGGGTGGCGGCGCGACAGCAAGGTCATCAATCAGCGCATCAACAAACGTGTCGAGATCAGTGGCGTCCATGTGGATACCGGCTTTCACAGAAGGTGCCCCAAACGGGGGCACGATCAGGCAATACGGTCCGCGGAGTCCCCACAGGGGCCATCGAACCTCGCGGCGACCGAAGTCGCGGTCTGTGCTCACCGGATGGCGATGGGAGCAACGTCGCATTCGAACTTGTGTTCGATACTACGCCGAATCGTGGCCCCGTGCAAGGGAGATGTCTCAGGACATCGGTGACACTTCGAGCGGTATTGGGGGTGAGACCCTCTGGCCCCAAGCGCTGCGGTGGTGGCCGTCAAGGAACCCGGCAGACCGCGGATGTGATGCCTCAGGACATTAACCGGGCATGCAGATCCTCGAACAACGCTCAGCGGCAGGACCATTCCCGTAGAACACACACCTGTTAGTTCTGCGGCAGCATCTGAAGTTCGGCCAGCACCGTCTCGGTGTCGGCGCCCAGCTCCGGTGCCGGTCCGTGCACTCGGCCGGGTGTCCTGGAGAACCAGGTCGGCACGCCCGGCAGGCGAATCGGGCCGTGCGCGGTCTCGATGGTCTCGAACAGTCCGACGGCATTGAGATGTTCGTTGTCGAACAAGGCGTCCGGGGTGTTGACGGCGGCGGCCGGGATCTCCAGTTCGCGGAACAGTTGCAGCCACTCTTCGGTGGTGCGTTCCTTGAGCGTCTGCGCCACCAGCCCGTACACGGTGTCGATCTGCTTGGCGCGCTGCTCGAGCGTGGCGAACTCGATACTGTTCCAGGCGGGCTGCACCCGCTCGATGAAGGCGTGCCAGTGCTTGTCGTTGTAGATCAGCGCCGCGATCTGACCGTCCTTGGTCTCGTACGGTTTGCGGTTGGGCGCCACCGCGCGGGGATACACGGCCGGGCCGAGCGCGGGGTCGAACATGGCGCCGTTGGCATGCTCGACCAACATGAACGATGCCATAGTCTCGAACATGCTGACCTCCACCTCCTGCCCCTCACCGGTGCGCTCGCGATGGAACAGCGCCATCGTGGTGGCGTACAGGGCGGTCAGACCCGCCACCTTGTCGGCCATGATGGTGCCGACATAGCTGGCCTCGCCGGTCAATTGTTCTTGCACCGCAGGCAATCCGCATTCGGCCTGGATGGTGTCGTCGTAAGCGGGGCGGTCGGCATCCGGGCCCCGCCTACCGTACCCGTAGCAATTCGTGTAGACGATGCACGGGTTCAGCGCGACGACGTCCTCGTAGGCGAACCCCAGCTTGGCGATCGCCTTGGCCCGCATCGAGTGGATGAAGACGTCGGCGGTTTCGATCAACGACCGCAACGCGGTCTTGCCCGCATCCGTCTGCAGGTCGAGCACTACGCCCCGCTTGCCGCGGTTCACGTTGATGAAGACACCGCTCAACCCGGCAACCGGACCGACCGAGATATAGCGGGTATTGTCCCCGGCCGGCGGCTCCACCTTGATCACGTCGGCGCCCATGTCGGCCATGATCTGGGTGCAGTACGGCCCCATCACCATGGCGGTGAGGTCGATGACCCGCACCCCTTTGAGCGGCCCCTGGAATTCGGTCATTGGGCGGCCATCCCGAACGAGAAGCGGATGTGGTCGGTGTGTCCGTCGGGCACCGGCGCGAACACGAGCGGTGCGGTGTCATCGCGGATGGCGTCGATGTTGGTCGCGACGTCCTCGATGGACCAGGACGGCTGATACACCCCGGGCGTCTCGGCGATGAACGCGCGCGCCACCCTGCCGGCGATCGCCACGAACAATTCGCCACTCACCGAACACGATTCGTGCGCCAGCCAGCCGACAGTGGGCGCGACCAGATCCGATCCCATCGGCGGGTACGCCGAGGTGTCCAGTCCCTCAGCCATTCTCGTGACCGCGCCCGGGATGATCGCATTGCACGTCACACCCTCGGCGGCGCCTTCGAGAGCGGCCACGTTGTTGAGCCCGACGATCCCGGCCTTGGCGGCAGCGTAGTTGGCGACCCCGTGGTTGCCGTACAGCCCGCCGATCGAGGAGGTGAGCACTATCCGCCCGTAGCCTGCGGCGCACATCAGCGGGAACGCCGGGTGCACCACATGGAAGGCGCCGCGCAGGTGCACATCGAATACCGACTCGAAATCCTGATAGCTCAATTCCTTGAGTGAGCCGCGCCGCACGATGCCCGCATTGTGAATCAGAATGTCGATCCGCCCGAAGCTCGCGATGGCGGCGTCGATGATGGCCTTGCCACCGTCAGGAGTGGCGACCGATTCAGTGCTGGCGACGGCTCGCCCACCGGAAGCGATGATCTCGCGCACCACGTCATGAGCCGGGCCCTCATCCGACCCGTCGCCGGTCAGGCTGCCACCAGCATCGTTGACGACGATCCTGGCGCCCCGCGATGCCAGCAGTAGCGCGTACTCCCGGCCCAGACCGCGTCCGCCGCCGGTGATGACGGCGACGCGGTCGTCGAAGCGCAACTGGCTGGTCAAGCGAACGGTTCCTCGCCCTCGAGCTTGGTGCGCTGCAACAGCCGCCCCGAGCTGGGGTCATACGGTGTGGCCCGGTGCATGGTGCCGGTGTTGTCCCAGATCACCAGGTCCCCGACCGTCCACTTGTGCCGGTAGGTGAACTGCGGTTGGGTTGCCCAATCACGCAGCCGCACCAGCAGTTCCGCACTCCTGGTGTAGTCGATATCGGTGATGTGACGCGCGGTCGCCCCCAGCACCAGCGACTTACGACCCGACTTGTGGGTCCACACCAACGGCAATTCCCGGTCACCGATGGCCATCATCTGCTTGAGGGTCTTCGCCGACGGCTCCGGGTCGTAGTAGAACAACGTGTTCCACGCCGAGTGCATCACCCGCAGATCCGCGATCTCGGCCTTGTCCTCATCGGGCAGGTCGTCATAGGCGGCGTAGGTGCTGCAGAATTCGGTGTCGCCTTCATCCGGGTTCCCCAGGGCCACGCTCTGCAGCAGCGAAGCGAGGATCGGCACCTCGTTCATGGTGCCGTCCAGGTGCCAGTACAGCGACCCCTTCAGATAATCTGCCTGCTTGTTGACCTGGGTGTCCAACGACACCTTGTACAGCTTCTCACCGCGAGCCTCGGGGGCGAAGGTACCGAGCGTCTCGGTGAAGGCGATCTGCTCCTCATCGCTGAATCCGATCTGCGGGAAGACCAGCACGCCCCGCTGCTCCAGCAGGTCCCGGATCTCCGCGGCATATTCGCCTGACAGCAAGGTGGCTTTATCGGCGAGCACCTCGGATCCGATGCGCGCCTTGATGACCCGTGTCGGCAATGCCTCAGTGGCGGTCTTCATGGGGTGAGCTCCAGTCCGTCGAGGTCGCCCGTGGCCCGCCACTGCGCGATCAGCTCGTCGAAGGCATAGAAACCCGGCGAGTAGAAGTCACCGAGGAAGGAGCCGTTGCGCTCCGCGCCGCCGCGGCCCTCGTTGTTGTAATAACCTGGTGTGCAGGATAATTCGAATGCCGAGTTGTCGATCGACAGTTCGCGAACCGTGGCGACCCACGCATCCTGGCTCTGCTGGCTGGGTTCGACCGTCCTGGCACCGCGGTTTTGTGCTTCGGCGATGATGTAGGCGATGTGCTCGGCCTGTTGCTCGAGCATCGCGGTGGTGTTGGCTGACACGCCGCCTTGGATGAAGCCCATGAAGAACTGGTTCGGGAACCCGCGGGTGGTCATCCCGTGCAGCGTCTTGTAGTCGTTGCGCCAGTAGTCGAAGAGCGACAACCCATCCCGGCCGATGATGCTGTCGATCGCGAAACGCCGGCTGATCTCGGTGGAGATCTCGAAACCGCTGGCGAAGATCACGCAGTCGACCTCGTATTCGACACCATCGGCGACGATGCCGTCGGCCGTCAGCCGTTCCACGCCCTTGGATGCCGACACGTCGACGAGGGTCACATTCGGCCGGTTGAAGGACGCCAGGTACTGCTCACTGGAGGTCGGCCGCTTGCACATGAAGCGGTAGTACGGCTTCAACGCCTCGGCGGTCTCGGGATCCTCGACGATCTCGGCGACGCGGCGGCGCAGCCGCTCCATGATCTTGTAGTCCTCTTCCTCGCGGAACGCCATGATCTGTTCGATGGTCACCGAGGCAGGGTCATCGCTGCCCGCGATCCGGGCCGTCAGGTTGCGTCCGAGTTCGGTCCAGAAATCGCAGACCAGGTCCGGTTCACCGAATACCACGCCGACGAACGGCGACCAGTTGTGGAAGTTGCGCTTGCGCTCCGCCTGCCAGCCCGGCTGCAGGGATGCCGCCCACTCCGAATCGGTGGGTGGATTGGACCGCGCATCGACCGAGGACGGTGTCCGCTGGAACACGAAGAGCTCCTTGGCGTCCCGGCTCAGGTGGGGTACCAGCTGGATGCCGGTCGCACCGGTGCCCACCAGCGCGACGCGTTTGTCGGCCAGCTTGTCCAACCCGCCGTCGGCGTCGCCGCCGGTGTAGTCGTAATCCCAGCGGGCGGAATGGAACACGTGTCCCTTGTAGTCCTTGATCCCGGGGATCCCGGGCAGCTTCGGGCGGTTGTAGGACCCCTGCGCCATCACCACGAACCGGGCCCGGATGTCGTCGCCGCGATCGGTGCTGACCTGCCAGCGCTGAGTGGAATCCTCCCAGCACAGATCGCGCACCTGCGTCGAGAACAGCGCGCCGTCGTACAATCCGAAGTGCTTACCGATGTTGCGGCAGTGCTGGAAGATCTCTGCGCCGTCGGCGAACTTCTTCGACGGCATGAAGCCGAGTTCCTCGAGCAGCGGGACGTAACAGTAGGCGTCGTTGTCGCACTGGATGCCCGGGAAACGGTTCCAGTACCAGACACCCCCGAAATCGCCGGCCATCTCGATGACGCGGATACCCTCGACGCCGGCCTTCTTCAGGTGGGCCCCGGCCAGCAGCCCGGCGAAGCCACCACCGAGGATCACCACGTCGACGTCTTCGGTGACCGCGTCCCGCTCGGCAACCGTCGTGTACGGGTCGACCTCGTAGAATTCGGCGTAATCGCCTTCCAGTTCCAGGTATTGATCGGAGCCCTCGGAGCGCAACCGCTTGGCCCGCTCGGCGGCGTACTTCTCCCGGATCGCCGGGATGTCGATATCGGTCGGGGTGTCGGTGGGCCCGCAGGTCTGCTGGTCGGTCATACGGTGGCGTTCTCCGGCAGGGCGGCGGGATGCAGCGGGGCCGCGAGTTCGTGTACGGCCGGCAGCACCTCCTTGGCGAACAGCTTGGTGCTCTCGAAAGCGTCCTCGTAGGGCATGGTGCCGAACTGCGGGACGATGGTCACCTCGGAGAACGAGCACGCCTCCTGGGCGGCCTTGAGCTTCTCGAAGACCACCTCGGGGGTTCCGATGAGCAGGTTGGACGCGTGGTACCCGGGCGGACCGCCCTTCTTCTGGTCGCCGGTGACCGAGGAGGCGAGCACCGCGGTGGCGGTCGCTTCGCGGGCCGCATAGGCCTCATAGCCGCTGACACCCTTGAAGTTCGACGCGTCGGCGAAGCCGTAGTGCACGTTGACGTCGCGATTGGCGGTCCAGATCCACTGCTCGGTGAGTGCGGCGAGGGTGTCGTCTTCCTTCTCCGTGACGTACATGAACATCACGTTCTTGGGCTGACAGGGCTCGAAGCCCTCCTCGGCGCGGAAGGTGTTGACCTTGCGGACCTCCTCGCCGGCATCCCAGATCGGCTTGTTGCCGACGAACAACGGCACCATGCCGCGCCGGGACAGGATCTCCAGCGATTCGGCCGTCGAGGAGGAGCTGAAGATGCGGGAGAACAGGTCCTTGCTCAGCGGCTCGGGACGCAGCGACATCTCGGGGAAGCTGAAGATCTCACCGTCATAGGAGAACCGCTCACCGGAGAACGCCAGTTCGAGAATGTCGAGTGTCTCGTTGAACCGCTGCCGGCTCTGCTCGCGGGGCACACCGACGGCGTCGAACTCGGTCTTGGACACCCCGCGGCCGATACCGATGGTGTTGTAGCGGCCGTTCGAGACGATGTCGAGGTAGGCGATCTGGTGGGCCAGTCGCACCGGATTCCACCACGGCGCGACGGCGACGAAGGTACCCAGACTGACCCGCTCGGTGCGGCCCGCGAAGTAGGTGAGCGCCTGAATCGGGTTGGGCGTCATGCCGTACGGGGTGCCCTGATGTTCGGGGAACCAGATGCCGTCATAGCCGAGCGGCTCGGCCAGGTCACCCAACGCCAGCGCGGCTTGCACACACTTGTGGTCCGGCGTCGCGGGCGGGCTGCTGAAATCGCCCGCCATGACCCGTTCCCAGTCGTGCGAGTTCTGCGCACCGGTACCGAGATTGACCTTCATATTGTCTCTCCTTCTTGTGATTTCGGCGTGATTCGTTGCGGTGAGCGCGTCCGATCACGCCGAAATCGCTAGATGCCTTGGGGTTCGCCGCTGCCCATGTACTTGGACAGCTGCAAGTGCAGGTTCACGGTGCTGCGCTCGCGGTATGGATTGGGCAATGTGCCGGGGAATCCCGCCGACTTCATACCCTGTTGCACCGCAGCCATATTGGAGAAGTCCTGCGGTAGCACCGACAGCCAGTTCGGTGAATCCTTGGGTGTGTAGGCCCACTCCGTCGCGGGCTCTTCGCCCTTGGGATACAGCTCGAACACCGCGACCTCGAAGATGCACTTGTTCGGGTCATAGCTCGGGTCGGGGCGTGCCGAGTAGCACAGTGCGCTGGTCAGGCCCTGTCCCACCTGGAAATTCGGGAAGATCTGCCACGCGGTGCCACTCTGGCCGAGGATGTCGGGCGGGATGGTCGGCCAGATCACGCCTCTGGCCTCGTCGTCGCGGCGTGCCGAGGCCAACCAGTGCTGCAGCACCTGATCGGACGGGGTGCCTTCAGGCAGCTCGTCCACCAGCCGCTTGGCGGCGTTGACCAGCGTCTTGGTCGTCGTCGCGTTGGTCTCTTCCATGGTGTAGACCTGCATCTCGGCGGTGGAGATGCGCGGATCGCCGGTGCCGAGGCGGATTTTCGACTTGGTTTCGTCCATCCCCTTCGGCGCGTCGTAGCCGATGTTGCTGTGCTTGCCTTGCGCCTTGGCCCAGCCCTTGAATTCACCGAACTTGTTGAACTCCGGGTGGGTGGTGAACACGTGGTAGGTCTCGTTGAAGGCCTCCATCGCGACTTTCCAGTTGCAGTCGAAGTACAGCCATTTGCGCCACATGTAGCGCATGTTCTCCAGGCCGAACGGGTCGAGGATCTTGGCGGCCGGATGCAGGTAATCGGCCAAAGACTCGCAATGCGGGTCCATGTTGACGAAAAGCCATCCGCCCCACGTGTCCACCTGCACCGGGGCCAGATGGGTGGCGCCCGGGGTGAGCGTGCCCTGCCAGTCGTCCTGTTCTCGGATGTGGGTGCAGGCACCGTCCAGACCGTAGGTCCAGCCGTGGAAACCGCAGACAAAGGACTTGCGCGCGCGGCCGGTCGTGTTCTTGGCGCCCTCGGGGTTGTCGATCAATTTGCGGCCGCGATGCATGCAGACGTTGTGGTGGGCGGCAAAAGTGTCCGGTCCGGTGCGCACCACGATGATCGAGTCATCGAGAATGTCGTAGGTCAGGTAGCTACCCACCTCGGGGATCTCCTCGACCCGTCCGACCTGCTGCCACACCCTGCGCCACAACTTGTCTCGTTCGTTGCGCGCATACTCCGGAGAGATATAGGCATCGACCGGAATCGTCATCGCCGTCGACAGATCCTCGGCGATCTCACCCGTGGAATCGTCGGGTTCGGCGTCGATCTCGATCGCGGCGTCGAGATCGGATTCGGTGTGGGTCATGTTCCTGTCCTCTCAGATCCGACTGATCGCTTCGCGGAAGTTCTGGTCTTTCAGGAACAACGACGTGTTGTCCGCTCCCAGGTGTGTCCACCGCAGATTGAGTCCACCGTCGACCAGCAGCGTCTGCCCGGTGACATAGCCGGCCAGATCGGACAGCAGGAACAGGATCGCTCCGGCCTGTTCCTCGGGTGTGCCCCGGCGGCCCATGGCGATGGCCCGCCGATCGCGGTCCGGGTCGGCGTCGACGTAGGTGGCCGATGCCGCGGTCTCGGTGACCCCGGGCGCGACCGCATTGACGCGGATGTCGTGGGGGGCCAGCTCGACGGCCAAGGTTCGGGTGGCGGCGACGATCGCGGCCTTCGCGGTGCCGTACGCAATGTGGAACGGTGCGCTGTTCATCCCGCTGATCGAGGACACCGACACGATGGAGCCGGGGTCACCGGCGGCCCGGATCTCGGCGGCCACCGCCTGACTCATGAAGAACATGGTCTCCAGGTTCGCGGTGAACAAGTCGCGCCAGTCCGAGCGGGAGACTCGGGTGGCCGGCATCCAGGTTCCCGGCGCGGCGCCGCCGGCGATGTTCACCAGGCCATAGAGGTTGCCGTCCGCCGTCCGCGCCGCTTCGAGCACGGTGTCGATGCCCTCGTCGGTCGAGGCGTCGGCGGTCACCGAGGTCACCGGCAGGCCGCGATCGGCCAGCGGCGCCACATGGGTATCGAGGTTGTCCTGGGAACGACTCACCGCGATCACCGTCGCTCCGGCCTCGGCCGCCAGCCGGGTCACCGTGGTGCCGATTCCGCCCCCACCGGCGCCGGAGACCACCACGATGCGGCCATCCAGGCTCAGGAGATCAGTCATAACCGCCTTCAGTGGAGTAGCTCTATTTGTCCGTACAACATATGTGACTCTGCACAACGGAGAACACTATTCCGCAGCACTTATATGCTCGTCAAGGGCGGGGCACCGCCACTGTCGAACTATTGTCTGGACTAGTAGGGGCTTGATAGCGTCCAGCCCATGAGCACCCCGCAGGCCGGCCGGTACCCGGCCGGGTCGTCACCGGAGGCCGCCACCGGCTGGACCCTGACCCGCCTCACCGAGCCCAGCCGGCTGTTCGGCGCCAACGGCCTACGTACCGGACCCGACGGCCGGCTCTACATCGCGCAGGTGACCGGCAGCCAGATCAGCGCGCTGGACGTGACCACCGGCGAGATCGAGACGATCAGCGCCAAGGGCGGCGACATCATCGCCCCCGACGATCTGGCCTTCGGAGCCGACGGCAGCCTGTTCGCCACCGAGGTGATGGACGGCCGGGTCAGCGCGCGCGATGCGTCCGGAACCACCCGGGTGCTGCGCGACGATCTGCCCTCGGCCAACGGCATCACCGTCCATCAGGACCGGTTGTTCGTCAACGAGTGCCGCGACGGTGGCCGTCTGTTCGAGATGGACCTCGACGGCGGCGAGCCCCGGCTGATCCTGGCCGACCTGCCCTCCCCCAATGCCATGGAGGTCGGACCGGACGGGCTGTTGTACTTCCCGGTGATGAACGCCAATCAGATCTGGCGGGTGCGCCCCGAGGGCGGCGAGGCCGAGGTGGTGGCCGGTGATCTGGGTGTGCCCGATTCGGTCAAGTTCGACGCCGACGGCAGGATCGTTTCCACCCAGGTCGCCAGCGGTCAGGTGCTGCGCATCGATCCGCGCACCGGCGCCCAGACCGTGCTGGCCACCCTGACGCCGGGACTGGACAACTGCGCGTTCGTCGACGGGCGGCTGTTCGTCTCTCACTTCACCGGCGCCATCACCGAGATCCTCGGCGGCGGAGCTACCCGCGCGCTGCTGCCGGGTGGGTTGAACTGGCCGCTGGATGTCGCCGTCGGCGCCGACGGTCTGCTCTACATCGCCGACGGCACCTATCTCTACAGTCTGGATGACAGAGGCGCGCTGCAGACGGTGGGCATGTTGTTCAGCCCCGGATACCCCGGTTTCGTGCGCGGGCTGACCCCGGCGGGCCCCGGCGAGTTCGTGGTCACCACCTCCGGCGGACAGGTGGCCCGATACCGCCCCGCCGACAACGAAACCGACTATCTGGCCGACGGTCTGGATCAGCTCTACGGTGTCACCCTGCTTCCCGATGGCACCCCGGTCGTCGTCGAACAGGGCACCGGGCGGGTGCTCGCCATCACCGGCGACGGCACCGAGGTGCTGGCCGCCGGCCTCGATACGCCGGTCGGGGTGACCACCGACGCCAACGGCAGCGTGCTGGTCTCGGTGAACGCTGCGGTGCTGCGGGTGACGCCGTCGGGCACCGACACCGTGGTCGACGGGCTGATCACCCCGCAGGGCATCCTGGTGCGCGACGGCCTGATCTACATCGTGGACGCCGGCAGCAAGGCCGTCATCACCGTCGACCTGGCCACCGGCGCGCGCCACACCGTCGCCGCCGGACTGCCGGTCGGCGCGCCACCCGGGGTGACCGTCAAGCCGCTGCGCGGCATGCCGCCGTTCTCTGGACCGCAGGGCCCGTTCGCCGGGATCGCCGCCGGACCCGATGGCACGCTGTACGTTTCGGCCGACGGCGAGGGCAGCGTGTACGCGCTGCGGAAAGGGTGACGCAGAGACATGACCACTGAAGGCGAGCGCGAAGTGAGGATCGCAGCGGAGCGAGGACCGGAGCGAGCGGGAGCCGAGCTATGACCACTGAAGCGGCAGAACACCGCTATCTGCAGGTGGCGCGGACCCTGCGCAAGGAGATCGTCGACGGGGTCTACCCCGTCGGCTCCCAGCTGCCCACCGAGCACGAACTGTGCGATCGCTTCGCGGTCAGCCGGTATACGGTGCGCGAGGCGCTGCGCCGGCTGCGCGACGACAACCTGGTGTCCTCGCGTCCGCGGACCGGCACGCTGGTCGTGCCGCGTCCGTCGTCGAGTTCCTATGCCCAGGACGTGATGTCGATCGACGACCTGCTGGCGTTCGCGGCGGGCGCGCAGTTCGAGATCGACTCCCATGCAATGGTCACCATCGACGCCGAGCTGGCCGACCGCACCGGCCTGGGACTCGGCGAGCAATGGCTGGCCGTGCGCGGATACCGGCGGGATGCCGTCACCAACACCCCGATCTGCCGCACCGAGTACTACATCAACCGGGCTTTCGCCGCGGTCGGGCGGATGTTGCAACGCCGTTCGGGACCGATCTTCCCGCTGATCGAGGATCTCTACGGTGTCAGCATCACTGAGGTGCACCAGGAGATCACCGCGATCGCACTCGCGGCCGATCTGGCCGACCTGCTCCAGATCGAGGCGGGCGCCCCCGCGCTGCAGATGCAACGCAGCTACACCACCTCCGATGACGAGGTCGCTCAGGTCACCGTGAACACCCACCCGGCGGCCCGGTACCGCCATTCGATGACGATGCGCCGTGTCAAGGGCCGGCCGTGAGCACACTCGCCGACGCACTTCGCGTTGCGGCGCAGGACACTCCAGACCGGATCCTCATCGTCGACGGCGACGTCGACCTGACGGCCGCCGCGTTGTACCGGCAGGCCGGGGCGTTGGCCACCGAGATGTCGCGGCGGATGCACCCCGGCAGCGTGGTGTCCTTCATGCTGCCCAACTGGTACGAGGCCGCGATCGTCTATCTGGCCGCGACCATGGCGGGCATGGTGGTCAACCCGATCCTGCCATCGCTGCGCGACCGCGAGCTGCAGTTCATCCTCACCGATGCCGACGTCCGAATGGTGTTCATCCCCAGTCAGTTCCGCGGATTCGACTACGCTGCCATGCTGTCTCGGGTGACGGCCACCATGTCCTCACCACCGGAGGTCGTCGTGGTCCGCGAGGAACACGCTGATCACACGGCGCTGGCGGAGCTTCTCGACGCACCTCCTGCCGCGCCCCTGGAGCTTGACCCCGCCGCGGTACGGATGATCATGTACACCTCGGGCACCACCGGACGACCCAAGGGAGTACTGCACAGCCATGATTCGATCCACGCGCTGATCCGCCAGCTCGGTGAGCACTGGCAAATCGATGCGGGCGACGCCTTCCTGGTGCCCTCCCCCATCGCCCATGTCGGCGGCTCGATCTACGCCTTCGAGTGTCCGCTGCTGCTCGGATCGGTCGCCGTCCTCATGGAGAAGTGGGATCCCGACGAGGCCGTGACCCTGATGCGAACGCACCGGTGCACCCACATGGCCGGCGCCACACCGTTTCTGGTCGGGCTGCTCGATGCGGCTGAACGCGCCGGCAGCCGGTTGCCCGATCTCAAGGTGTTCATCTGTGGAGGCGCCTCGGTGCCGCCCTCGCTCATCCGCAGGGCCACCGGGTATTTCGACAAGGCGATCGTCACCCGGGTGTACGGCTCCACCGAGGTCCCGGTGTCCACCGTCGGCTCGCCGCAGAACGCGGACCGCGCGGCGGACACCGACGGCCACGCCGGGATCGCGGACATCAGGATCGTCGACGGCGAGATCAGGGTTCGCGGACCCCAGATGCTCACAGGCTACCTGCATCAAGAGGACGCCTTGGAGGCCTTTGATGACGAAGGCTACTTCCGCACCGGCGATCTGGGCCACCTCACCGAGGACGGCCATCTGGTGGTGACCGGGCGCGCCAAGGACATCATCATCCGCAACGGCGAGAACATTTCCCCGAAGGAAGTCGAGGACATCCTGATCGGGCATCCCGGTATCGCCGAGATCGCCGTCGTGGGGATTCCGGACGCCTGCACCGGTGAGCGGGCCTGCGCGGTGATCATTCCCGCAGCGGAGAGCACGCCCGGGGTTCAGGATCTGCGCGATCTGCTGAACGCGCACGGCCTGGCCGCATTCAAGGCCCCCGAGCACGTGGTCATCTGGGATGCACTGCCCAAGAACGACGCCGGGAAAGTCCTCAAACACCAGATCCGCGCGACGCTGACGAAGGGGCTCAACTGATATGCAGGTAGCGATCGTGACCGGAGCCAGCAGCGGGATCGGCTTCGGCTGCGCCGTCACACTTGCCGAGGCAGGCATGGCGGTGCTGGGCGCCGGCCGGGACCGGGACCGGCTGGCCGAACTCGAGACCGCGATCGGCGATCCGGACCGGATCGCGACGCTGGCCGTGGACCTCACCGCCGACGAGGCACCTGCGCAGATCATCGAAGCCGCGGTATCCCGTTGGGGACACGTTGATTTCCTGGTCAACAACGCCGGCGTGGGCAGTCCCAAGCCGCTGCACGAGACCGATGACGAGTCCCTGGACTACTTTCTACGCCTGATGCTGCGGGCACCGTTCCGGTTGGCCCGCGATGTGCTTCCGCACATGGGGCCGGGCTCGGCGATCATCAACGTGACCTCCACGTTCGCCGTCGTCGGTGGGATGCGCGGCGGCGCCTATTCCGCGGCGAAGGGCGGACTGACCGCGCTGACCGGTCACATCGCCTGTCAGTACGGCGCCGAAGGCATCCGCTGCAACGCGGTGGCGCCCGGTGTGACCCTGACGCCGATGGTCGCCACCCGGTTGGAGGACGAGCGCTTCCGCAAGATCAACACCGAGATGACACCGCACACCCGCCTCGGCACGGTCGACGATATCGCCAGCACCGTCGCCTTCCTCTGTTCTCCCGGAGGCGCTTTCATCAACGGTCAGACCATCGTCGTCGACGGCGGCTGGAGTTCGACGAAGTACCTGTCGGAGTTCGCACTCACCTCCGAGTGGGTCGCCAGGTGAATCTGTTTGCGGTACTCGACCAGGCCGCGGCGCGCTTCGGGGAGCGCGGCGCGGTGTATCGCGGCACCGAGCAGCTACACACCTTCGCCGAGCTTCGGGACCGCGCGCTGCGGCTTGCTGCCTCGGTGGGCGCCGAACGAGATACCGGCGCCCGAATCGCGATCGCCGGCGAGAACCGGCCCGAGATCATCGAGCTGATGTTCGCGGTGTGGGCCGCCGGCTGCGCCGTCGTCCCGATCAATGCCAAACTGCACCCGCTGGAAATGGCGCAGATCCTCGATGATTCCGGCGCCGCGGTGGTGTTCGCGTCACCGAAGGTCGCCGCCGGGCTCGTGGGGGTCACCGGCGTGCCGGTCGAGGATATGGACTCCCCCGCCTACGCCGCCCGCCTGGACTCCGCACCGGCGGTCCCGGCCAATACCGATCCCGGCGCGCTGGCCTGGCTGTTCTACACCAGCGGTACCACCGGCAGGCCCAAGGGCGCGATGCTCTCGCACCGCAACCTGATGGCGATGACGGTGTCGCATCTGGCCGACTTCGACTCGCCGGACGAGAATTCCAGCCTGGTGCACGGCGCACCCATGTCGCACGGCTCGGGGCTCTACATCGCGCCGTACCTCCTGCGCGGCGCCCGGCAGGTCGTTCCGGTATCGGCCGGATTCGAACCCGACGAGTTCCTCGACCTGTGTGACCATCACCCTGGCGCCAGTTGCTTTCTGGCGCCCACCATGGTGCAGCGGCTGGTCGCCACCGGCCGGCCACGCCCGGCGAATCTCACCACCGTCGTCTACGGTGGCGGCCCGATGTACGTGGACAGTCTCAAGAAGGCGATGGCGGCGTTCGGCCCGATCTTCGTCCAACTCTACGGTCAGGGAGAGGCCCCGATGACCATCACCGGACTGCGCCGGAGCGACCACCTGGACGCCGATGACGCGGTACTCGGCTCGGTGGGCTATCCGCGCTCCGGTGTCGAGGT
Organism: Mycobacterium sp.; assembly: GCA_034520035.1. Taxonomy (GTDB): domain Bacteria; phylum Actinomycetota; class Actinomycetes; order Mycobacteriales; family Mycobacteriaceae; genus Mycobacterium. The sequence continues at coordinate 256,430 of JAXHOA010000127.1, forward strand.
TGCGGTGCTCGACGCCGACGGCAAGCCCGCCGCCGTCGACGAGATCGGCGAGATCGCCTGCCGCGGCGATGTGGTCATGTCGGGCTACTGGAACAACCCGGCGGCGACGGCTGCCACCCTGGTCGCGGGCTGGCTACACACCGGGGACATGGGATCCTTCGACGCGCGCGGATACCTGACCCTGCGCGACCGCAGCAAGGACGTGGTCATCAGCGGTGGCAGCAACATCTACCCGCGCGAGGTCGAGGAGGTGCTCATCGAGCACCCCGGAGTCACCGAGGCTTGCGTCGTCGGTGCACCGGACGAGAACTGGGGCGAAGTGGTGGTCGCGTTCATCGTGGGCACAGCCGCCGAGGAAGTCCTCGATGGCCATCTGCTGGAGCGAATCGCCCGGTTCAAACGCCCCAAGCGCTACGTCTACGTGGACGAACTGCCGAAGAACAGCTACGGCAAGGTACTCAAGCGGGACTTGCGCGAACTGCTGACGGGGCGGGCGAAGCAATGGGAATCGATGCGGTAGACACGTTCCATGCAGATCGAAGGCAAGGTCGTGGTCATCACCGGAGCGGGTTCGGGAATCGGTCGCGCCCTGGCGCAGCAGTTCGCCGATGCCGGGGCTTCGGTGGTCGCCGGGGACATCGACGCCGAGGCCGCCGCGGCGACCGCTGCCGGGATCGGTGAGCGGGCGGTCGGTGTGGGCGCGGACGCCGCGTCGGTCGCCGGGATCGCCACCCTGCTCGACGCCGCGCGGGGCGCGTGCGGCCCCGTCGACATCTACGTGGCCAATGCCGGTGTGATCGGCGCTTCCGGGTTGGGCTCCGACGACGACTGGGACCGGGTGTTGGAGGTGAACCTGCGCGCACACATTCGGGCCGCCGATGCCCTGCTGCCGGACTGGATCGCCCGCGGCAGTGGCCACTTCGTGAGCGTCGCCTCGGCGGCCGGTCTGCTCACCCAGGTCGGCGCCGCCGGCTACGCGGTGTCCAAACACGCAGCGGTCGGGTTCGCGGAATGGCTGTCGATCACGCACGGCGACAACGGTATCGGCGTGACGTGCGTGTGCCCGATGGGGGTGGCCACCCCACTGCTGGACGCCATCACCGATTCCGCCGACGCCACCGCGCGAGTCGCCGCCGCGTCGATCACCACCGCCGGTGACGTGCTGAGCGCCGAGGACGTGGCGGCCGCTACCCTGGCCGGGATCCGCGAAGACCGCTTTCTGGTGCTGCCGCATGCCGCCGTGCTGGACATGTACCGCGGCAAGGGCGCCGATTACGATCGCTGGATCTCCGGGATGCGGCGGTACCAGCGGGCGTTGGGCGGCTGAAGGCGACCCGGGGCCGCCGCCGCTCTCGTGACGGCCCCGGCGCCGGCCTTTCCGGGTCTCAGTCCATATATTCGGTGGAACACGACAGATCCACGTATACCGTGGAACCGGAAGTGTCGCTGGACATTCCGCGCGCCGCATCCACCGACCAGTTGGACAGCGGTCCATTGCGGGTGCCGTTCACCTGCATGTTGCAACCTTGGGCCCGCAGGTCCTCGACGGTCTCGGTGGCCGACGCACCTGACGGTGCCGCCGAGGCGGTACTCGCCAGCCCAAATGTTCCGACTGTCAACGAGATAAAAGGTCGCCGCGGTGATGAGTATCTTCTGCATTTCGCATTCCGCTCCTGGTTCGGCCAATCCCCGCTGAGGCGTCACTGCGCCAACGGAAATGATCCGGGTGGGTGTGCGCCGGACGGCGCAGAGCATTGACGTTGCCGACATATTCGATTGTGTCTCAGAGGCTTTCATCTCGAAGATTCGCACTTCGCCAAACCAACCCTCTTCACACCGTCAACGGTATGGCTCGCCCCGACACTGGCATGGGACTCATAGGAACTACCAATACTTCTCCGGAGAAGGAGTTTTCGGCACCGGCCCAGCGTCAGGCTCCTCGGGTAGGTCGCGGCCGGACGTCGCGAGGACGGCGCCATCCGAAACCAGGCTCCGACTTGTCGAGTGGGAGGATCTGACGACACAGGCATCGCCGGTACCTGTCAGCACGGCTCGGCCGGGCCCACCATGGCGGAAGCGGGTGTCGATGTCGCCGATGAGCCACCGACGGGTCCGCCGTTTAGGCTGGGGTGACGGGTGGGTACAGGAATGACACCGCTCCCCCGGTTTCTGGATCTGCTCTAAGGAGACTTATGCGTTCGCCGCTGCGAAACCGAACGATGACGGCAATGGCGATCGTCGGGGTGGCGCTGCTCGTCAACGGATGCGAGGCGCAGTCCTGGGGCGCGCCACCGGCCGTCGAGAACGTCCCGCAGGCTCCGGCCGTCTCTCCCGCGCCGCCCGAGGCGCCACCGGGCCTGCCTCCCAACTCGTTCACCGGACTCGAGGCCCGCGTCCAGCAGGCCACCGCGGATGCGGCGAAGTCCGGTGCCGACATCACTGCGGTCGTGCTGGACCGCACCACCGGTCAGATCGCGGCGAGCGGGGCCAACCAGTCCTTTCCGATGGCGTCCGTGGTGAAGCTGTTCATTGCCGACGACCTGCTGCTGCAGGAGGCCGAGGGCAAGACGGAACTCTCCGCCGCCGACCGCACATCACTCGATGCCATGCTGCGCTCCTCCGACGACAGCGCCGCCCAGAACTTCTGGGATCGCAGCGGCGGCAACGCCGTCATCGCCCGCATCAAGGCGCGGTACGGGTTGGCGGGCACGACAGCGCCCTACAACGGTCGCTGGGACGTGACCACGAGCACCGCAGGCGATCTGGTCCGTTACTACGACATGCTGCTCGACGGCAGCGGCGGGCTACCGCCCCAACAGGCCAGCATCATCATGAGCAACCTCGCGCAATCCACCCCCACCGGCAACGACGGCTACCCACAGCGGTTCGGCATCCCCGAGGGCCTCTACGCCGAACCGGTGGCGGTCAAGCAGGGCTGGTTCTGCTGCTGGAGCGGCCCCAACCAGTTGCACGTGTCCACCGGCGTGATCGGCGCCGACCGGCGCTACGTGATGGCGATCAGCTCGCTGGACCCCACCAGTGAGTCCGCCGCCCGCCAGGACATCACCCAGGCCGTCAAGACGATGTTCCCGGGCGGCACGATCTAACCGCCGGCGGCCGCCGCGATGTCGGCGGCGCTGATCCCGGAGAGATCGGGCACGTTCTGCATGAGTTCGATGCGGGTGCCGTCGGGGTCGGTCAGGTAGATGAACCGGCCCGAACCAGGGTCCGCGGCATCACCAAGCACGGTGCGCGTCGACTCCACCAGAGTCCCGCCCGCGGCAAGGATCGCCTCGGTGAGGCCGTCGACGTCCTCCACCCGGAACGAGAGGTGGGTGAAACCGAGCTCCGTCATCAGCTTGCGCTGCCCCGAGCCGGTGATCGGGACGTCGACCCACTGCAACAACTCGATCCGGATGTCGTCGCGGATGAGCATCGCGGAACGGAATCGCCCCTCCTGCTCCATGGTGGCGGCCACTTCGTTGTTGTCGAAGTTGAGCTGGTAGAGCTGCGCGAACCCGAATACCTCGGTGTAGAAGCGGATCGAACGGTCGAGATCGGTGACACCGATGCCGATATGCGAGAAGCCCTGGATCATGCCTGGAGTCTGACAGACCGGAGGATCGCTGGGTCGTGAGTCCGGATCTGCGGTGGCTCTCGTGCGCATTACGATGCCTGCGTGGGCGAAACCCGGCGCCGGCTCTCCCCCGGCGATCGACGCAGCGAACTGCTGATCTTGGGTGCCGAGGTCTTCGGTCAACGCCCGTACGACGAAGTCCGGATCGACGAGATCGCCGAGCGCGCCGGGGTGTCGCGCGCCCTGATGTATCACTACTTCCCGGACAAACGCGCCTTCTTCGCCGCGGTGGTCCGGGCCGAGGGCGAGCGGTTGTTCGAAGCCACCAACGCCCCCGCCGAACCCGGGCAGTCGCTGTTCGGCCAGGTCCGCGCGGGCGTGCTGGCCTATCTGCGCTACGACGAGCAGCATCCGCACGGTGCGTGGGCGGCGTACCTGGGGATGGGCCGGGCCGATCCGGTGCTGCGCGGGGTGGACGATCTGGTCGAGACGGCCAATGCCAAGCAGGCCGAACGGATCATCGATCGCCTGTGGGCCACCGCAGGCCGACCGCTGGACGGCACCACGGCCCGCGACCTGCGGGCCACCGTGTACGGCTGGCTGGCGTTCACCTTCGAGCTGTGCCGTCGGCGTGTACTCGACCCCACCCTGGACGCCGACTTCGTCGCCGACACCTGCACGCACAGCCTGCTCGACGCCGTCGGGCGGGTGCCGGGTATCCCGGCAGCCCTGGCCGCGGCGGTATCGACCGCGAACCGTTAGCCGCCGCAGCGCGCGCGGAAGTCCCTGGTGGGTTGCCGGATGCCCCGAAGTTCGTCGCGCACTTGCGGATTGGCGTCCAGGTAGGTGCCGAGCTCGGCCCGGCGCTCCTCCTGGGTCTTTCCCTTCAGACCGGTGAAGAAGTCGTTCACCGGTGGGTGGGTGAACAGATATGCCGAGGTCGCCGCGGTGACACCGGCGATCACCCCGGCCAGATCGGCGGCGGTGCAGTTGGGCGGTGGCGGCGGAGGTAGCGGTTCCGCCGAAGCCGTTGCGACGGAACCGAACACGGCGAGCGCAGCAAACGCACCCGCCAGTACCCGCCGGGGCGGGATGGGTTTCAACGGCACGGCATTCTCCTCGATCGGTTTCTGTTCACTCATCGTCCGCGACCACCTCGGCCGCCCCCGAGGGTCGGCCCACCCCCACCGCCGGGCGGCCCGAGACCGGGGCCACCGGGCCCGCCCGGCGGGCCGAAGTCCGGGTCGAGATTGACGTCGATCTCCCAGCCCCAGGCGTCGTTGCAGTCTGTCCAGTCGTAATCGCACGGGTACGGCACGTAGGGCCCCGATGATCCGCTCGGAGCGTCGCCGGTGTTCGAGCCACGGACGTCACCCTGCGAGCAGATGGTCGTCCCTCCGGTGCTGGTGCAGTCCGCGACGGCAACAGGGATGGGGGTTGCGGTGAGGCCCGCGCCGACCAGCACGGGCACGGCGAGCATCGTGAACAGTCGCATCACTGACTCCTTCAGTCGTCGTGAGCGAACCTGACGGCTTCGTAAGGAGCATATGCCCGTCCGAGCGCCATGAACAGGTGTTTGCGCAGGTCATCGTCACTTGTCGGTACAGAGGTGCACCATGGAGAACGTGCCCGCCGACGACGATTCCCTGGCCCGGTTCAGTCCGCTGACCCGGGACTGGTTCCGTGGCACCTTCCCGGCCCCCACCGCGGCCCAGGAGCAGGCCTGGTCGGCGATCGCCGACGGGGACAACACGCTGGTCATCGCGCCCACCGGCTCGGGCAAGACATTGGCCGCCTTCCTGTGGGCGATCGACGACCTGGCCCAGCATCCGTCCGAGCCGGCTGCCGGTACCCGTGTCCTCTACGTCTCGCCGCTCAAGGCACTGGCCGTCGACGTCGAACGCAATCTGCGCACCCCGCTGACCGGACTGGCCCGGGTGGCCGAACGCGCGGAGGTGCCCGCACCGGCCATCACGGTCGGCGTCCGCTCCGGGGACACCACCCCCAAGGACCGCCGCGACCTGATCTCCCGGCCCCCCGACATCCTGATCACCACCCCCGAATCGCTGTTCCTGATGCTCACCTCGGCGGCACGCGACACCCTGGCCGACGTGCGCACCGTGATCATCGACGAGGTGCACGCCGTCGCCGCCACCAAACGCGGTGCGCACCTCGCCGTTTCGCTGGAGCGGCTGGACGCCATGTTGGAGCGGCCGGCGCAGCGGATCGGGTTGTCGGCAACGGTGCGCCCCGCCGAGGAGGTCGCCCGGTTCCTGGCCGGGACGGCGCCGACCACCATCGTCGCCCCGCCTGCGGACAAGACCTTCGAACTGCAGGTTCAGGTTCCGGTGCCGGACATGACGAATCTGACCGAGGGTTCGATCTGGCCCGATGTCGAGGAACGCATCGTCGACCTGGTCGAGGCGCATCACTCGTCGATCGTGTTCGCCAATTCGCGCCGCCTCGCCGAACGTCTCACCTCCCGGCTCAACGAGATTTACGCCGAACGCAACGGTGTCGACCTGCCGGCCGGGCACAACACGAAGGTGGCCGCCGGCGCGCCGGCACACGTCATGGCCAGCGGGCAGAGCTTCGGCGCACCGACGGTGCTGGCCAAGGCCCACCACGGCTCGGTGAGCAAGGAGCAGCGCGCACTGGTCGAGGATGACCTCAAGAGCGGTCGGCTCAAGGCCGTCGTCGCCACCTCCAGCCTGGAACTCGGTATCGACATGGGCGCGGTGGACCTGGTCATCCAGGTCTCGGCGCCGCCGTCGGTGGCCAGCGGCCTGCAGCGCGTCGGCCGGGCCGGGCACCAGGTCGGCGAGATATCCCAAGGCGTGCTCTTCCCCAAACATCGCACCGACCTGATCGATTGCGCCGTCACGGTGGAGCGGATGCGGGCTGGCCAGATCGAGACCATGCGGGTTCCGGCGAACCCGCTGGACGTGCTCGCCCAGCACACCGTGGCCGCCGCGGCACTCGAACCACTGGACGCCGATGCCTGGTTCGATACGGTGCGCCGCAGCGCACCCTTTGCGACCTTGCCCCGCAGCGCGTTCGAGGCGACGCTGGATCTGCTGTCCGGGAAGTACCCCTCGACCGAGTTCGCCGAGCTACGCCCCCGACTCGTCTATGACCGCGACGCCGGAACCCTGAACGCACGGCCAGGCGCTCAGCGGCTCGCGGTCACCTCCGGTGGCGCCATCCCGGACCGCGGCATGTTCACCGTCTACCTCGCCTCCGAGTCCGAAAAGCCCTCACGGGTAGGCGAACTCGACGAAGAGATGGTCTACGAGTCGCGGCCCGGCGACGTGATATCGCTGGGGGCCACCAGTTGGCGCATCACCGAGATCACCCACGACCGGGTGCTGGTGGTGCCCGCACCGGGCCTGCCCGCCCGGCTACCGTTCTGGCGTGGTGACAGTGTCGGCCGTCCCGCCGAACTCGGCGCGGCGGTCGGCGCGTTCACCGGTGAACTTGCCCAACTGGGTTCCGACGACTTTCGGCAGCGATGCCAGGAAACCGGATTCGACGAGTTCGCCACCGACAACCTGTGGCAGCTGCTCGACGAGCAGCGCCAAGCCACCGGCGCGGTCCCCAGCGACACCACCTTGATCGTGGAGCGCTTCCACGACGAGCTGGGCGACTGGCGGGTGATTCTGCACTCCCCCTACGGCTTACGCGTGCACGGCCCACTGGCGCTGGCGGTCGCGCGGCGGCTGCGGGAACGCTACGGAATCGACGAGAAGCCGACCGCCTCCGACGACGGCATCATCGTGCGCCTGCCCGATGGCGGCGACGATCCGCCCGGGGCTGAGCTTTTCGTGTTCGACGCCGACGAGCTGGAACCGATCATCACCGATGAGGTCGGCGGCTCGGCGCTGTTCGCATCCCGCTTCCGCGAGTGTGCCGCCCGGGCTCTGCTGCTGCCGCGCCGCCACCCCGGCAAGCGGTCCCCGCTGTGGCACCAACGCCAACGCGCCGCGCAACTGCTCGACGTGGCCCGCAAGTATCCCGAATTCCCCATCGTGCTCGAGACCGTCCGGGAATGCCTGCAGGACGTCTACGACGTGCCCGCGCTGACGGAGGTGATGAGCAGGGTCGCCCAGCGCAAGATCCGGCTGTTGGAGGTCGAGACCGCCACCCCCTCACCGTTCGCCGCAGCCGCACTGTTCGGGTACGTCGGCGCATTCATGTATGAGGGCGACAGCCCGCTGGCCGAACGGCGCGCCGCCGCACTGTCGTTGGACACCGTGCTGCTGGCCGAGTTGCTGGGCCGGGTGGAACTGCGCGACCTGCTCGACCCGGATGTCGTCACCGCGACGACCAGGCAACTGCAACATCTCGATGCCGATCGGGCCGTCCGCGACGCGGAGGGGGTCGCCGATCTGCTGCGCCTGCTCGGGCCGCTCACCGAGGCCGAGATCGTCGAACGCTGCGTGCAGGACGATATCGGCGGTTGGCTGGAGGGGTTGCGGGCAGCCCGCCGGGCGCTGACGGTGTCCTACGCGGGATCGACGTGGTGGGTGACCGTCGAAGACGTCGCGCTGCTCCGCGACGGAGTCGGGGTGGCGGTACCGGTCTGGGTGCCGGCCAGCCTCACCGAAACCGTCACCGATCCCCTGGGCGATCTGCTCGGGCGCTACGCCCGCACCCGCGGACCCTTCGGCACCGAGGATGCTGCCGCCCGGTTCGGGCTGGGTATCCGGGTGACCTCCGACGTGTTGGGCAGACTGGCCGGTGACGGCCGGTTGATCCGCGGCGAGTTCACCGAGGCGATCGCCGGATCCTCCGGGCAATGGTGTGACACCACGGTTCTCAAGATTCTCCGGCGACGCTCACTGGCGGCCCTGCGCGCCGCGGTGGAACCGGTCAGCACCGCTGCGTACGGTCGGTTCCTGCCGGCTTGGCAGCATGTCGGCTCCACCCGCAACCGTGGGGTGGACGGCGTGGCCGTCGTGATCGAGCAGCTGGCCGGCCAGACACTGCCGGCGTCGGCGATCGAGACGCTGGTGTTCCCCCAGCGGGTGGCCGACTACCAACCCGCCATGCTCGACGAGCTGCTGGCCTCCGGTGAGGTGACCTGGTCGGGTATGGGTCAGATCGGCGGGTCCGACGGCTGGATCGCCTTCCACCTCGGCGACACGGCGCCGATGACGCTCGCCCCGCCCGCCGAGATCGAGTTCAACGACCATCACCGCGCCATCATGGCGTCACTCGGCCACGGTGGCGCCTACTTCTTCCGCCAACTGGCCGACGGATTGTCCGAAGGCGACCTGAAAACAGCGCTGTGGGAACTGATCTGGGCCGGCTGGGTCACCGGTGACACGTTCGCCCCGGTGCGTGCCCTGCTGTCGGGCCCGCGCCGCACCGGCGCCCCGTCACACCGTCAACGCCAGCGCCCCCCGCGACTGAGCCGCTACAGCCTGACCCAGGGCCAGCCGCGCACCGACCCGACGGTGGCCGGCCGCTGGTCGGCGCTGCCCGCCGCCACGCCGGACTCCACGGTGCGCGCGCACTTCCAGGCCGAGCTGCTGCTGAACCGCTTCGGCGTGCTCACCCGAGGTGCCGCGGACGGCGTGCCCGGCGGCTTCGCGATGCTGTACAAGGTGCTCACCGCCTTCGAGGACGCCGGACGCTGCCAGCGCGGCTATTTCGTGGAATCACTCGGCGGCGCCCAGTTCGCCGCGGCGTCCACCGTCGACCGACTGCGGTCGTATCTGGACGGCATCGACCCGCAGCGCCCGGAGTTGCACGCCGTGGTGCTGGCAGCCACCGACCCCGCCAATCCGTACGGGATGGCGCTGCCGTGGCCGGATGACACCGAGGTGACACACCGCCCGGGACGCAAGGCCGGTGCGCTGGTGGCGCTCGTCGACGGACAGTTGGTGTGGTTCCTGGAGCGCGGCGGTAAGTCGCTGCTCAGCTTCGGCGCCGAGCCCGAAGCCCAGGCCGCCGCGGCAGCCGCCCTGGCGAACCTGGTCGCTTCGGGACGGATCCCGACACTGCTGGTGGAACGCATCAATGCGGTGACCGTGCTCGACCCCGGCGCCGGTGCCGGTGCCGGTGCCGGTGCCGAACATGCCACCGTAATGGAGGCGCTGGTCACCGCCGGTTTCGCCCGTACGCCGCGAGGGCTTCGCCTGCGCTGAACTTGTCACCCGGTCGGGTGCACCGGCAGCAGAAGGCGCTCACCGCCGCCTGAATCTGTTCGCGAAGGCGTGAGCGTGTTCAATGGGTTATGCCCGAAGGTGACACCGTTTTCCGTACTGCCACCAAACTGCGCGAGGCGCTGGTCGGGAAACACGCTGACCCGCTGCGACATCCGGGTGCCCCGCCATGCGACGGTGGACCTGACCGGGCAAGTCGTCGACGAGGTCCTCAGCCGCGGCAAGCACCTGTTCATCCGGGTGGGCGAGGCCAGCATCCATTCTCATCTGAAGATGGACGGCAGCTGGGTGATCGGCGGGTTCCGCGGTTCCCAGCACCGGATCCGGATCGTGTTGGGCACCGCCGACACCGTGGCCTTCGGGATCGATCTGGGCATCCTGGACGTTCTGGACCGCGACCATGATCAGGACGTGGTGGCCCACCTCGGGCCGGATCTGCTCGGGCCGGACTGGGATCCGCAGCGGGCGGCGGCGAACCTGGTCGCCGAGCCGGATCGCCAACTCGCCGACGCCCTGCTGGATCAGCGGGTGATGGCCGGCGTCGGCAACGTCTTCGCCAACGAACTGTGTTTCGTGTTGGGCCGCGGCCCCGATGCACCCGTAGGCTCCCTTGCCGATCCCCTACGGGTCGTGCAGCGCGCGCGGGAGATGTTGTGGGTGAACAGGAACCGGCCGAATCGCATCATCACCGGCAATACCCGCCGCGGTCAGCAGTTCTGGGTGTATGGCCGGGCCGCAGAGCCGTGTCGCCGCTGCCGTACCCCCATCAGGAGGGACGACAGCGGCGACCGGATCAGATATTGGTGCCCGAACTGTCAGGCGGCCTGAGACACTTCGGATTCCGCGGTGGCCGGCCTACGGTCCGGCAGAGCCAGCCGCAGGATCTTCTTGACCACCGTCCCGAACTGCTTGTACAGCGGTCCACTGTTATAGGGCAGGCCGTACCGCTCGCAGATCTCGCGGACCTCCACCGAGATCTCGGCGTGCCGGTGGGCCGGGATGTCCGGGAACAGATGGTGTTCGATCTGGAAGGACAGATTGCCCGACAGAATGTGGAACCACTTGCCGCCGGTCAGGTTCGCCGAGCCGAGCAGCTGGCGGAAGTACCACTGGCCGCGTGATTCGCTCTTGGTCTCCTCGATGGAGAATTCCTGCGTCCCTTCCGGGAAGTGGCCGCAGAAGATGATCATGTAGGACCACACATTGCGCATCAGGTTGGCGGTCATGTTGCCGGTGAACACCCACGGTGCGAACGGCCCGGCCAGCAGCGGGAACGCCACATAGTCCTTCAGCGTCTGCTTCTTGGTCTTCTGCCAGATGCCGCGGATGATGTCGCGCTTGTCGGCGACGCTGATCTCGCCGGAGCGGATGCGTTCGGTCTCCAGCTCATGCAGCGCCACGCCGTACTGGAACAGCACCATGAGAAGGAAGGCATACACCGGGTTGCCCAGGTAGTACGGCGACCACTTCTGGTCCTCACTTATCCGCAGGACGCCGTAGCCGATGTCGCGGTCCATGTCGACGATGTTGGTGTAGGTGTGGTGCATGTAGTTGTGCGAATGCCGCCACTGATCGGACGGGCAGGCGTTATCCCATTCGAAGGCCTTGCTGGCCAACGCCGGATCACCGGTCCAGTCGTACTGGCCGTGCATGATGTTGTGGCCGATCTCCATGTTGTCGAGGATCTTGGCGATACCGAGCATGGCGGTGCCGGCCAGCCAGAACGGCGGGAAGATGCCACCGAACAGCAGGGCCCGGCCACCGACCTCGAGGGTGCGCTGAGCCTTGATGACCTTGCGGATGTAGGTGGTGTCGCGCTCACCGAGATCGGCGACCACCCGCTCGCGGATCGCGTCGAGTTCGGCGCCGAACGCGTCGGCCTGCTCGGGGGTCAGGGAGTACTTGTCGGAACGCACCGCCCGGTTGCGGATGGTGTCCTGGGAAACGTCGTCCGGGCGAGCGGAGCGACGGGAAATGTCGTCCGGGCGAGCGGAGCGACGGGAAATGTCGTCCGGGCGAGCGGAGCGACGGGAAATGTCGTCCGGGCGAGCGGAGCGACGGGAAATGTCTTCGGGGCGAACGGAAATTGTGTCAGTCATTACTGTTCCTTCCGGTCTCAGAGATCGATGGCGACGTCACCGACGGCGGCGGTGACGCATATCTGGATGTCTTCACCATCGGCGGTGGACACCGCTCCGGTGATGAGGTTTCGCACGGCACCGCTCTTCTTGAAGCGGGTGCAGCTGTGGCAGATGCCCATTCGGCAGCCGCTCTCCGGGGTGAGCCCGGCGGCCTCGGCCTGGGCCAGCAGCGGCTGACCGTCATCGACGACCTCCACACCGCTGTCGGCGAAGGTGATGGTGCCGCCGCTGGTTTCGGTGGGTAGCGCGAATTCGGGGGGCACGAAGCTCTCCGAGTACGCCTGCGGGAAGAGCTCACGCACGGCCTCGATGAGCACCGCGGGACCGCACACGAACACGGCATCCGGGTCGGGCATCGCGGCCGCCAGGTGCTCGGGCCCGAACCGGCCGTCCAGCTCGGAGCCGGCGGTGTCGCGGGTGTAGCCGTGCAGCACCCGGACGCCGGGCAGCGCGTCGAGTTCCTGCCGATAGCAGGCCTCCGCGGCGGAGCGCGCGTAGTGAATGAAGGCGATCTCGCCGGAGAATCCCTCGGTGCGCAGCGTGCGCACCATGGACAGCACCGGGGTGATGCCGCTGCCGCCGGAGACGAACAGGATGCGCCGCGGACGAACGGCCGGCATCACGAAGTCGCCGCCGACGGAGTCCAGGCCCACGACCATGCCGGGCCGGGCGTGATCGCAGAGGTAGGTGGAGACCAGGCCGTCGTCGTGCCGGCCGATGGTCAGTTCGATCAGCGGGCTGCCCTCGGCGCTTGCCGGTGAGTAGCACCGGGTGCGGCGCCGACCGTCGATCTCGACGGACAGGTTGATGTGCTGGCCGGCATGAAAGCCGGCGAAGGCGCGGTTGGGCTGCAGCGTCAGCGTGACGCTGCGCGAAGTCTGACGGCGGACGGCGACGACGCGTGCGCGAGCCTGTCCCTGCGTCCAGGTGGGATCGACGATCTCGGTGTAGCGGTCGACACCATGGGGTCCGGTGAGCAGATTCAGCAGCGAGGACCGGGACATCCGCCGCGTCAATGTTTCGGTGAACATATGTACACTCTGATCCTGCTGGAAGCACATGGTCAAGGAAATGCAGCAGGTTGTGATGGGCGTAACACAGTGAACAGTCGTACTCTCGAATCACAAACACGCGATAACGACATCATCGGAGCTCAGAGCGGGTATACGCCGGTAGGCTCTGTGGTTGTGGCAAGTGACCTCTCCAAGTCTCGATCGGGTCGTTCCGACCGCTCGAGCAAGTCGCGTTCGCGCGACACCTTGTCGCGCGACGAACGCAAGGAAGTCACCCGCCGCGCGATCGTCGCCGCCGCCCTGCATCTGCTGGAGGAGGGCAGCTTCACCGGCCTGAGCCTGCGCGAGGTCACCCGCGAAGCGGGCATCGTGCCCGCCGCGTTCTACCGGCACTTCGATTCCATGGAGTCGCTCGGCCTCGTTCTCATCGACGAATCGTTCCGCTCACTGCGGGACATGCTCCGCGGCGCACGGGCCGGCAAGCTCGACCCCAACCACGTCATCGACTCGTCCGCCGAGATCCTGATCGCCGGTATCAGCGAGCGCCGCGAGCACTGGCGCTTCATCACCCGCGAACGGTCCAGCGGTACCGCCTCCCTGCGCTACGCGATCCGTACCGAAATACGGCTGCTCACCTCCGAACTCGCGATCGACCTGGCCCGGTTCCCCGGGCTGAAGAACTGGAGCAGCGAGGATCTCAACATCCTGGCCAACCTGTTCGTCAACGCGATGATCTCCATCGCCGAACTCGTCGAGGATGTCGCGGACCCGGCTGCGCTGGAGGCGATCAAACAGACCGCGATCAAACAGATGCTGATGATCGCCGTCGGTGTGCGGGGATGGCGCAGCGACGACACATAGTGTGTCGCACATGTCACAACTGGAGCTGACCCATCCGCGGCCCGAGATCGCCGTCATCACGCTCAACCGCCCGGAAAAACTCAACGCGCTGTCCTCGGCACTGGTGGAAGAGCTGCACGACACCCTTGACACCATCAAGGCCGACAACGACTGCCGGGTGGTGGTGCTGACCGGTGCCGGTCGCGGATTCTGTGCCGGCCTGGACCTCACCGACCCCAACCCGCCGGCGGTCTCGGCAGGTCTGGAGGCGCCCCGCGCCGGGATGCGCTGGCAGGAACGTATCGCCGAGCTGACCGTGAAACTGCATCGGTTGCGCCAGCCGGTGATCGCCGCGGTGAACGGCCCCGCCTACGGCGGCGGCTTCGCGCTGGCCATGGCCGCCGATATCCGGATCGCAGCCCGCTCGGCACGGTTGTGCACACAGTTCATCAAACTAGGCATCGGGGGCTGCGATGTCGGCGTCAGCTACACCCTGCCGCGCATCATCGGCGCGGGGCCCGCGTTCGATCTGATCCTCACCGCGCGCACCGTGGAGGCCGACGAAGCCCTGCGCCTGGGCCTGGTGTCCCGAATCACCGAGGATGACGCGGCACTGCAGGACGCCCTCGAGATCGCGGTAACGCTATGCGGTTACGGCAAATTCGGCCTGGAGTCCACCAAGCAGGTGCTGTGGGCCAACCTCGACGCCGGCAGCCTGGAGACCGCGCTGCACGTCGAGAACCGCAGCCAGATCCTGGCCGGCACCAGCGGTGAGTTGCGGGCCTTCGCCCAAGCCTTCGCCAACCGCAAGACGGACTAGCGGGGCGTCCCGCCACCATCGACGATGACGACCTGACCGGTCATATAGCTGCCGGCACCCGAACACAGCAGCAGCGCCGCACCGACCATCTCGTCGGGCGAGGCGAGCCGCTTCATCAGGGTGCCCGCGGTCATCGCGTCGATGGCCTGCTGGGGGTTGTTGCGCATCATGTCGGTGTCGACGGGCCCGGGCGCAATGGCGTTGACCCGGATTCCCGACGGCGCGAGTTCGGCCGCCATCGAGCGGGTCACCGACATCAACGCCGCTTTGCCGGACGCGTATATCGCCAATGACGGTGCGAAATTGAAAGCGCCGACGGAAACCATATTCAGCACTGCGGCCGACGAACTCTGTTTCAGGTGCGGTAATGCGTGCTGCACCAGAAATACCGGACCCTGCAGATTGACGGAATAAGACTTGGTCCACGCTTCGGGCGTCATCTCACCCAGCGGCTGAGCAAGGGCGTTGGCGGCGTTGTTGACCACCACGTCGACACCGCCGAACTCCTCGACGGTGGCCGAGACCAACGCGGCAAGCGAGTCTGGATCGCCGACGTGTGTCGCGACGCCGAGAGCCTGCCCACCCAGCCCCCGCAAGTGCTCGGCGGCCGCCTCGCACGCGTCGGCTTTGCGACTTGCCACCACCACCCGCGCACCGGCCAAGATGAATCCCTGCGCCAGCGCCAGACCGATGCCACGAGTGCCGCCGGTCACGATCACCGTGCGATCCGACATGTCGAACAGTTGGTCAAACCCGGTGCGATCCACGCCGGTCAGTAGATCAGATCATTGCTCTCAGGTGCAGCGAACCGCCGTTCAGCAACCATCGGCGAACGACGATCCCAACCAGGGCAAGGTCACTGCTACATCACACATAGGTGGCCCTCCGCTGTGAAACACCGCGCTTGCGACTAATCTCAGTCGGAACCGGGCATACCTACGGCAAGGTTGATCCCGTCACTCTGGAGGTGGAATGCAGATCGCTGGGCGCGGGTTCGGCAAAATTGCCGGTTCAGTTCTGCATCGCCGGAACTACCTCGCTGCACGCAACATGCTGCGGGTTTACGAGCATCCCGGGGAGATCTTCCGGCGCTACCTCACGGGTTCTGGCACGTATCCCACCATCGTCCGCGTCCGCACCCCGCTGGGCTGGGTCTCGCTGCAGCTGTATACCGCGCATGACGTGCTGACGGTGAACGAGATCTTCTGCCGATCCGATTACCATGCCGACACCACCGACCGCGTCATCGTCGATTTCGGCTCCAACATCGGCATCTCGGCGGCGTACTTCCTGTCCCGAAACCCGGAGGCGTTCACCTACCTCTTCGAGCCGCTACCCCGCAACGTCGCGCGCCTGCAGAACAATCTGCGCCCGTTCGAGGATCGCTACGTGCTGCAGGAAGTGGCGGTCGGCGCCGTTGCGGGCGAGGTCGAATTCGGCTTCGAAGAAACCGGCCGCTATGGCGGCGTGAACGCCGAACTCGGCAATTCACTGACCGTGACATGTGTCAATTCGCAGCAGGTTTTGCGCGATGTCGTGGAAAAGCACGGCCATATCGACATCCTGAAGATCGATATCGAAGGATTGGAAGCAGCCGTCATCGGCAATATTCCGGTCGATTTGGCGCGCAATATCAAAAAGCTCTACGTCGAATGGCTCTTCGCCGAGAACCCGCTGGCACAGACGCACACCTTGCAGCACTGGGGCGGTATCGCCCAGTTCACGCTCAAGGAGAGCTGACCGCCTCAGACGGTGCAATCGACACCGGCGACGTCACGCGCGATGACGCACGCCGACGGGTTGGACAACTTCCACGCACCGTCCTGGTTGATCCAGTAGATGTTGTGTGTCTTCGTGCCGAACAGCGGAATCGTCACCGCGATCTGCGCGTCCACCTGGTCCCCGTTGAGCACCGGATTCTGCACCTGCCAGTTGACCATGCCGCTGTAGGCATTCAGCCGGTTGGCGATGTTGTCCGCGGTCGGCACCGCCGCGTCCCCGCCTGCCAGCTTGGCGGCGCGGACGGCGGCCGGCGCACCGGTGTTCAGCACCTGCTGCAACTCCGCGGTCAGCTCCTGCGCACTGGGGGCCGCGGGCGCAGCCCACGCCGCACCCGTCCCACCCATGACCCCCACAGCCAACATCGACAACACAGCCACCGCAGCGCGCATGAAAGAACCTTTCCGAAAACAATCGAGCCCCGGGGCACACCAGACCACGTCGAAGGCCGCCCGGCAAGACCTACGTCCCGGCGAGCAATGCCCTGCCGCTGGTGAACCGCCGCGACTCGCCGCTGAGCGGATCCTCGAACTCCAGCGTCTGCGCCAGCAGCTGCAACGGCCGGGAGAAATCGTCGGCCGCCACCTCGATCACGTGCGGATACAGGGAGTCGTTGTCGATCGGCACACCGAGCGAGGCCATGTGCACCCGCAGTTGGTGGGTGCGGCCGGTGCGCGGTGTCAGCCGGTACAACCCGCCGGGGAGGCGTTCGACGTAGGTTTCGGCGTTCGGATCGCCAGGCTCCTCGTAGGCCTGTAATTGGCCGCGCACCTTGATGATCCGGCTGCTCACCACCGCCGGAAGTTCGACCGTTGGTGTGCCGGTGGCACGGGCCAGATAGGTCTTGCGAGTGTTCTGCTCGGCGAACAGGGTCTGGTACGCGCCACGCACCTCGCGCCGCACCGTCAACAGCAGCACCCCGGCCGTCAGCCGGTCCAACCGGTGGGCGGGGCTCAATTCCGGCAGGCCGAGCTCGCGCCGCAGGCGCACCACAGCCGTCTGCACGACGTGCCCGCCGCGGGGCATGGTGGCCAGGAAATGCGGCTTGTCTACCACCACAATGTCGTTGTCGCGGTGCAGGATCGGCATCTCGAACGGGACCGGAACCTCGTCGGGCAGGTCGCGATAGAGGTAGACGACGGCACCGGGCGGCAGCACCGTCGACGCCTCGACCACCGCACCGTTCGCGCAGACCACTTCCCCGGCAAGAACTTTGGTGGCTGCGCCCGCACCGAACCGGTCGGCGAGCTCGACGAGCACCGCACCACCGCGCAGACGGATCCGCGTAGGTCCCAGCCCGTCACGGTCGGGCAGCGGGGCGCTCAATTCAGCGGAACCGGTTCCAGAATCTCCGCGCGTGCCTCGGGTGCCGCGACCCGCAGGGCGTCCGCAGATTCATCATCGGGCTGCGTCTGGGACATCACCTCGGCCTCGACGCGAGCCAGGTACGTCGCCACTTCGCGGTCGATGTCCTCGGCGCTCCACCCCAGCACGGGCGCGATCGTCTCGGCCACCTCGCGCGCACAGTCCACACCGCGGTGTGGGTACTCGATGGAGATCCGCATCCGCCTGGCCAGGACGTCCTCCAGGTGCAGCGCCCCCTCGGCGGCCGCGGCATACACCGCCTCCACCTTCAGATACACCGGAGCGTCGGTGATCGGTTCCAGCAGTTCGGGTTTGCCGTCGGCAGTCGAGAGCACCTCGCTGATCAGCGAACCGTAACGGTCCAGCAGGTGGCGCACCCGGTACGGATGCAGGCCGTAGTGTGTGCCGACGTGCTCGGTCTGGTTCACCAGCGCGAAATACCCGTCGGCACCGACCAGTGGCACCTTCTCGGTGATGGACGGCGCCACCCGGGTGGGCACGAATTCGGCGGCCGCGTCGATCGCGTCCTGCCCCATCACCCGGTAGGTGGTGTACTTCCCGCCGGCGATCGCGACCAACCCGGGAGAGGGCACCGCGACGGCGTGTTCCCGCGAGAGCTTCGATGTCGACTCGCTCTCACCGGCCAGCAGCGGACGCAGGCCGGCGTACACACCGTCGATATCGTCGTGGGTCAGCGGCGTCGCCAGCACCGTGTTGACCGTCTCGAGGATGTAGTCGATGTCCGCTTTGGTCGCCGCCGGATGAGCGAGGTCGAGATTCCAGTCGGTGTCCGTGGTGCCGATGATCCAATGCGTGCCCCACGGAATGACGAACAGCACCGACTTCTCGGTGCGCAGGATGATCGCGACCTCGCTGACGACGCGGTCACGCGGGACCACGATGTGCACCCCCTTGGAGGCGCGCACCCGAAACCGGCCGCGCTCCTTGGACAACGCCTGGATCTCGTCGGTCCACACACCCGTGGCGTTCACCACGACATGCCCGCGAACGTCGGTCACCGCGCCGTTCTCGGAGTCACGCACCTTCACCCCGGTCACCCGGTCACCCTCCCGCAGCAACGCCACCACCTGCGTGGAGGTCCGCACCACGGCACCGTAGTGCGCTGCGGTCCGGGCCACCATCATGGTGTGCCGGGCGTCATCGACCACGGTGTCGTAGTACCGGATTCCGCCGATGAGTGAACTGCGCTTGAGACCCGGCGCCAGCCTCAGCGCGCCCGCCCTGAGCAGATGCTTCTGCGCCGGCACGGATTTCGCGCCACCGAGCTGGTCGTAGAGGAAGATGCCGGCCGCGATGTAGGGGCGTTCCCACACCCGCTTGGTCAGCGGGAACAGGAACGGCAGCGGCTTCACCAGGTGCGGGGCCAGCGTCGTGAGCGACAACTCACGTTCGTGCAGCGCCTCGCGCACCAGACCGAACTCCAGCTGTTCCAGATAGCGAAGGCCGCCGTGGAACATCTTGGAGCTCCGGCTGGACGTACCCGACGCGAAGTCGCGGGCTTCGACGAGCGCGACCTTCAGGCCGCGGGTCGCCGCGTCCAGGGCCGCACCGGCACCGACCACACCACCGCCGATGACGACGACGTCGAACTGTTCGCTGCCGAGCCGTTCCCAGGCTGCCGCTCGCTGGGTGGGCCCGAGCTGGGCTTGCGCAGTGCCTGAGATCGGGTCGGTCACGCCATCGAGCCTACGTGGCACAACCGCACGATGTGGGCCGTCAGGGCCCAGTCCTCGCCTTTAGTCGAGGTCGTCGTGGGCCATCAGACGGCGCGCGGCTTCCACCGTCGAGCCGGACAGCGACGGGTACACCGACAGGGTCTGGGCCAGGTCGGTGACGGTCAGGTTGTTCTGCACCGCCAAGGCGATCGGCAGGATGAGCTCGGAGGCGATCGGCGCCACCACCACGCCGCCGATCACCACACCGGTGGCCGGCCGGCAGAAGATCTTGACGAAGCCGCGCCGCAGCAGCGACATCTTCGCGCGGGCGTTGGTGGTCAGCGGCAGCATCAAGGTGCGCGCCGGTACCGCGCCGCTGTCGATCGCGGTCTGCGGGACGCCGACGGCGGCGATCTCGGGGCGGGTGAACACCGCGGCGGCCACCGTGCGCAACCGGATCGGCGAGACGCCCTCACCGAGGGCGTGGTACATCGCGATCCGGCCCTGCATCGCGGCGACCGAGGCCAGCGGTAGCAGGCCGGTGCAGTCGCCGGCGGCGTAGATCCCCGGCGCGGTGGTGCGCGACACCCGGTCCACACTCAGGTAGTTGCCCGGTCCGAGCTCGATGCCGACCCGGTCCAGGCCCAGGCCGCCGGTGTTGGGCACCGAGCCGACCGTCATCAGGGCATGGCTGCCCTCGACCACGCGCCCGTCGGCCATCGCGACCCTGATGCCGTTCTCCGTGCGGGTCACCGAGTCGGCGCGGGCGTTCTTCACCAGCTTCACGCCGCGTTCGGCGAAGGCCTCCTCCAGCACGGCGGCGGCATCGGAATCCTCGTGCGGCAGGATCTGGTCGCGGCTGGCCACCACCGTCACCTTCACCCCGAGCTCGGTGTAGGCGCTGCAGAACTCCGCGCCGGTCACACCCGAGCCCACGATCACCAGGTGTTCGGGCAGCTCGGTCAGGTCGTAGAGCTGACGCCAGTTCAGGATGCGCTCACCGTCGGGCCGGGCATTGGGAAGCACCCGCGGGGTGGCACCGGTGGCGATGAGGACCACGTCGGCCTTGAGCACGCCGCTCTTGCCGTCGTTGGCGGTGACCTTGACCCGGTGGTGCGCCATACCGGGGACGTCGTCGACGAGCTCACCGCGGCCGCGCACGACCGAGACCCCCTGGCTGAGCAGCTGGGAGCCGATGTCCGCGGACTGGGACCTGGCCAGCGTCTTGACCCTGTTGTGGATCTGACCCAGCGAGATCTTGGCGTCGTCGATGGCGATGTCGAAGCCCAAGCCGTTGGCGCGGCGCAGTTCGGTGCGCACACCGGTGGACGCGATGAACGTCTTGGACGGGACGCAGTCGAACAGCACGCAGGCGCCGCCGATGCCATCGGAGTCGACGACGGTCACCTGGACGGCCGGTCCGCGGGCCGCGGCGACGAGGGCTGCCTCATATCCGGCGGGACCGCCGCCGATGATCACGATGCGGGTGGGCACGGTGACAAACGTAGTGGGTCGCTGCGCTTGCGCCCACCTAACCTATCTCCCGGGTCGCTGCGCTCCTGCCCGCCGTACCTATCTCCCGGGTCGCTGCGCTCCTGCCCGCCGTACCTATCTCCCGGGTCGCTGCGCTCCTGCCCGCCGTACCTATCTCCCGGGTCGCTGCGCTCCTGCCCGCCGTACCCCTTAAAGTTGGGCCCGTGCCGCTCTACGCCGCTTACGGATCGAACATGCATCCGGAACAGATGCTGCAGCGGGCTCCGCATTCACCGATGGCGGGGACCGGCTGGCTGTACGGCTGGCGGCTGACCTTCGGCGGTGAGGACCTCAGCTGGGAGGGCGCGCTGGCGACCCTGGTCGAGGACCCGTTGTCCCGGGTGTTCGTCGTGCTCTATGACGTCACCCCCGAGGATGAGGAGAACCTGGACCGCTGGGAGGGCTCCGAGCTCGGCTTCCACAAGAAGATCCGCTGCCGGGTGGACCGGCTGACCTCCGACACCACCACCGACCCGGTGCTCGCCTGGCTGTACGTCGTGGACGCCTGGGAGGGCGGTGTGCCGTCGGCGCGCTACCTCGGGGTGATGGCCGACGCCGCGGAGATCGCCGGCGCCCCCGCGGAGTACGTTCACGAACTCCGTATCCGTCCCGCGGGCAACGTCGGGCCCGGCACCTAGACCATTCGGCCGAGTCGCAATGTCACTGGACGAGGCCGGACTGCTCGACCAGGTTGACCATGGTGCGCACACCCACCGCCAGCGCACGCTCGTCCAGATCGAAGGTCGGCTGATGCAGGTCCAGCTGAGCGCCCTGCCCCGACCACACCCCCAGGCGTGCCATCGCGCCGGGCACCTCCTCCAGGTACCAGGAAAAGTCCTCGCCGCCCCCGGACTGGTGGGTATCGGCCAGCGCGGTCGGCCCGAGCGCCTCGATCGCATGGGTGAGGATGCGGGTGGACACCTCTTCGTTGACCACCGGCGGCACGCCCCGGCGGTAGTTCACGCTGTACTCCACGGCCAGCGGCGCCAACAACGACGAAACAATATCGCCGACAAGCGATTCCAGCGTCAGCCAGGTTTCGCGGCTGGAGGTCCGGATGGTGCCCGCCAGGGTGCCGGTCTGCGGGATCGCATTGGCCGCCACGCCGGCGTTGACCGCGCCCCACACCATGACGGTGCTCTTGCGGGGGTCGATACGCCGTGACAGCACTCCGGGCACACCGGTGATCAGGGTGCCCAGTGCATACACCAGGTCACCGGTCAGGTGCGGCCGGGACGTATGCCCACCGGGCGAATGCAGGGTGATCTCGATCGAATCAGCCGCCGACGTGATCGGGCCCAACCGCACCGCGACCTTGCCCACCTCCAGACGGGGATCGCAGTGCAGCGCGAAGATCCGCGCCACACCGGCCACCGCTCCGGCCGCGACGGCGTCGATCGCGCCGCCGGGCATCAGTTCCTCGGCCGGCTGGAAGATCAGCCGCACACCCACCGGCAATTCGGGAGCCGACGCCATCGCCAGCCCGGCCCCCAGCAGCACGGCGGTGTGCCCGTCGTGCCCGCAGGCGTGGGCCACGCCGGGCACCGTCGACGAGAACGGCAGGCCGGTGCGCTCCGCCATCGGCAGTGCATCCATATCGGCGCGCAACGCGACACGCGGACGGTCCTCCGGCCCGAAATCACAGGTGAGGCCGGTTCCCCCGGGCAGCACCTTCGGGTTCAGGCCGGCATCGGCCAGTCGGGTCGCGACGAATTCGGTGGTCGCGAACTCCTGACGGCCGAGTTCGGGATGCGTGTGGATGTGGCGGCGCCAGGCCACCAGATCATCGTGGTGGGCGGCCAGCCACGCGTCGGTGTGTGCACGCAGGGTCATGACGCCCTCCGCCGGGCCTGTGCCTCCAACACTCGTTCACGTTCGATATCGTTCTGCGCCAACGCGACGACGGTGCGAGCCAGCATGATCGACCCGTCGATGACCGCCTTGTCCGCGCTGGGCCCGACAGCGGCGGCCGCGAACTGCGGCTGATGCAGCGAGGCACCGCCGGCGTCGATGCCCACCACCGGGTGGATACCCGGCAGCACCTGGGTGACGTTGCCCATATCGGTACTCCCCAACGGCAAGGCCGCCTCCAATTCCACCGGCAGCGGATGCCGGCCGTTGCGGATCATCTCGGCGCGGAACACCTCGGCCAGGAACGGGTCCGGCGCCAGCGCGTCATAGGGTGGCGCGGTCTCCCGGACACCGTGTTCACAACCGGTGGCGACCGCGCCGGATGCGAAACAGCCGGCCATCTTCGCCTCCAGCAGACGAAGCGAATCCATGTCGGTGGCGCGCATCGTGTACTTCATTTCGGCATGCGCGGGAATGACATTGGTGGCCTGACCGCCGTTGGTGACGATGCCGTGCATCATCTGCCCGGGCGCGAGCTGCTGACGCAGCAGCCCGACGGCCACCTGGGCGACGGTGACCGCGTCGGCGGCGTTGACACCCAGGTAGGGCGCGACCGCGGCGTGCGACTCACGCCCGGTGTAGCTGACCGCGACCTCGGAAAGCGCCAGCGAACGGGCCGCGGCCATATCGGCGGGCCCCGGGTGCAGCATGACCGCGGTGGCGATGTCGTCGAACGTTCCGGCGTTGAGCAGCAACACCTTTCCACCGCCGGCCTCCTCGGCGGGAGTGCCGATGAGGACGACCGTCAGATCCAGTTCGTCGGCCACCTCGGCGAGCGCCAACGCGGTGCCCACCGCCGAGGCGGCGATGATGTTGTGCCCGCAGGCGTGCCCCATCTCGGGCAGCGCGTCGTATTCCGCGCAGATGCCGATCACCAGGGAACCGCTGCCGTACTCGGCACGGAACGCGGTGTCCAGCCCGCCGGGCGCGGCCTCGATGGCGAACCCCCGTTCGGCGACCAGCGCCTGAGTCTTGGCGCAGCTGCGGTGCTCGTCGAACGCGAGTTCCGGTTCGGCGTGGATGTCGTGCGACAGAGCGACGAGGTCATCGCGGCGGCCGTTGACGGTGTCCTCGACGATCGACGACGCGCTACCCGTGGACATCCTGGCAGTATCTCACTCGTGTCAGATCCACAGACGGCCGCCAATGACGCCGCCACCGCGATCAGCGAACAAACCGGGGTGCTCACCCACGACATCGCCCTGGTGCTCGGGTCGGGCTGGGCGCCGGCGCTGAGCGCGCTGGGCGAGCCGTCGGCGTCCGTGCCGATGGCCGACCTGCCCGGATTCACCCCGCCCACCGCGGCCGGGCACGGCGGTCAGGTGCATTCGGTCACCGTCGGCGCCCACCGGGTGCTGGTGCTCGTCGGGCGCATCCACGCCTACGAGGGCCATGACCTGCGGCACGTGGTTCATCCGGTGCGCACGGCGTGCGCATCCGGGGCCGACATCGTCATCCTCACCAACGCAGCGGGCGGATTGCGCCCCGAATACAGCGTCGGCCAGCCGGTGCTGATCAGCGATCACCTCAACCTGACGGCCCGCTCCCCGCTGGTGGGTGCCCAGTTCGTCGACCTGGTCGACGCGTACGCGCCCCGCCTGCGCGCAATCGCCCGCGAGATCGACCCCGCGCTGGCCGAGGGTGTCTACGCCGGGCTGCCCGGGCCGCACTACGAGACGCCCGCGGAGATCCGGATGTTGCGCACCCTGGGCGCCGACCTGGTCGGCATGTCCACGGTGCACGAGACGATCGCCGCCCGCGCCGCCGGCGCCGAGGTGCTCGGGGTGTCGCTGGTGACGAACCTGGCCGCGGGCATGACGGGTCAGCCGCTCAGCCATGACGAGGTGCTGGAGGCCGGCCGCCAGTCGGCGGCCCGGATGGGCGCGCTGCTGGCCGGGGTGATCGCGCGGCTCTGAGTTATCCGGTCAGATAGCGCTGCAGGGTCGGCCCGATCCACTCGACCACCTCCTGGCGTGTCATCTCACGCAGCGGCGGGAAGGCCAGCACATAGCGGCACAGCGCCATCCCGAGCACCTGTGAGGCGGCCAGACTCGCCCGCCGCGGCGCCTGCTGCGGATCGGCGATCGCCTTGGCGATGACCGGCGCCAACTGGGCGGCGAAGATGGTGCGCATCCGTTCGGCGACAGCATCATTGGTGACGCCCGCACGTAGCAGGATGAGCAGCGCTTCGTCGCGTTCCCAGCGCTCCACGAAATGGTCGGCCAGCGCGATGCCGATCCCCTCGACGGGCACCTGGGACAGGTCGGGCAGTTCGAGATCGAATTCGGCCGCCGCGGCGAACAGGCCTTCCTTGTTGCCGTAGTACCGCATCACCATCGACGGATCGATACCGGCGTCGGCCGCGATGGAACGGATGGTGGCGCGCTCGTAGCCGTCCGCGGCGAAGCGCTCCCTGGCCGCAGTCAGGATCACCGCCTTGGTCTCGGCGGCCGGTCGTCTCATGCCAACGATTGTAGGCCAACAAGTGTTGACAACGCCCTGAACTCCGATTTACCTTTGTCAACAGACGTTGGCCAACACTTGTTGACAAAGGAGCCGAGATGACCACACCCACAACAGATGTGCTGGTGGTCGGCGCCGGGCCGGTCGGGCTGACCGCCGCGATCGTGCTCACCCAACACGGACACACGGTGACGGTGGTCGACACTGCACCAGAGGGCGCCCGCACCTCCCGGGCGGCGGTGGTGCACTCGCGCACCCTGGAACTACTGGAGCCCTACGGCGTCACGCCGGACCTCGTCGCGCGGGGCGTGCATACCCCGACGTTCACGATCCGCGACCGGGACGCCCTGCTCATGGCGATTCCGTTCGACACCGTGGCGACGCCGTACCCGTACACGCTGATGATCTCGCAGGCCGATACCGAGGCCCTGCTGCGCAAGCGCCTGGAGAACCTCGGCGGGCGCGTGGTGCGCCCCGCCACCGTGACGGTCGTCGAGCAGGGTTCCGATGCGGTTGTGTCGACCTTCTCGGACGGCCGACAGATCCGGTCCCGCTATCTGATCGGCGCCGACGGCGTGCACAGCACGATCCGCGAACAGACCGGAATCCCCTTCACGGGCGGCACGTATCCGCAATCGTTCGCGCTGGCCGACGTGCGCCTGTCCGGCGGTGTACCCGCCGACGAGGTGATTCTCTACTTCTCCCCGGCCGGACTCGTGGTGCTCGCTCCGCTGCCCGA
This sequence comes from Mycobacterium sp., assembly GCA_034520035.1. Classification (GTDB taxonomy): domain Bacteria; phylum Actinomycetota; class Actinomycetes; order Mycobacteriales; family Mycobacteriaceae; genus Mycobacterium. The sequence continues at coordinate 282,457 of JAXHOA010000127.1, forward strand.
TGACCTCTACCGCATCGTGGCCACCGTCGACGACGCCCCGGCGGTACCCGATATCCCGTTCGTGCAGCGGCTACTCGATGAGCGCGGCCCGCAATCCCGGCCCGTCGTCGTCGAGGAGGTGCTGTGGGGCTCACGGTTCCGGGTACACCACCGCGTCGCCGACACGTTGCGCAGTAACCGGGTTGTGCTGGCCGGCGACGCCGCGCATGTCCATTCACCTGCCGGCGGGCAGGGCATGAACCTGGGCATCGAGGACGCCGTCACCGCCGGCGAATGCCTGTCCCGAGTGCTGCGCGGCGAATCGGCAGCACTGCTCGACACCTACGCCGCACAACGCCGTCGGGAGGCCGACCGAGTGGTGACACTGGCCGACCGGCTCACCGGCCTGGCGACGCTGTCCGCACGCGGGCGTCCCGTCCGCAACATCGTCATGCGAGTCGCCGGGAAGCTGCCGGCGGTACGCCGCCGCCTCGCTGTCCGACTGTCCGGCCTGGACCGCCGATAACAAGGAGAAACCCATGAAGCTCATCAACGGCCAGTTGGCAGAACCCGTCACGCTCACCGAACCGAGCACCGGCGGATACCTGGTGATCGCCGCCGAGATCGGCCGCTGGGCAGGTCCTTTCGCACTGCCGAGCCGATCGCGCGCACGCGTGCTCGCCCGGGCGGCGGGGCTGTGCGCAACACTGGCCGACCGCGGTGACGTGCTCGAGGCCGTCGTGTTCCGTGGCGCACTGCGCCCACCCGGCGAGGGTGCCGAGATCCTGGCCGAGGCCGGCGCGCGGCCCGCCCGCTACGACGTGGTGGTCCTGATCCTCACCCGCGGCGTGGATGACCTGGACGCAGTCCGCGACGATGCCGCCTATCGCGCACTGAGCGCCGAAATATCGCGCGCCGCAGAGCATTCATATCGGATGGCCGCCGGCAATCCCGCACGCATCGCCGATGTCGATCATCGCAGCGACCACTGGTTTCTGTTCAACTACTTCCACTGCGATGACGACGAGACCGTCCACGCCGTCTGGCGGTACACGGCCGGATGGTTCCAGCGGCGCACTGCCCTGCCGAACTCGACGCTGCTGCGGCCCCTGCCGGGCGAGGACGGTGATGTCGGCATCGTCAATCACGCGAGCTGGCCGACGCTGCGGTCGTTCCTACCGGCCCTGCTGCTGCGCCCGACTTTCCGGAGCTTCGTGCTGGCAAACTTCAAGGCCAACGGCGTTGCCGCACAGCCGATCATCTACCGGCGATTTCGGCGCGAGGCCGGACGCGGTCGCTGACCCGCACGATGGCCTTGGCCAGCAACGGCGCGGCGAACAACATCAGCAGGATCCGTACCACCTGCGCGGCGATGACGAACGTGACGTTGGATCCGGTCTCGACGGCGGTGGCCAGGACCGCGTACACCCCACCCGGGCTGGTGGCCAGGTATCCCTCAAGCGGGGTCAACCCGGCGAAGCGGGCAAGCAGCACGCCGAGACCGGCGGTGGCGACGGTCAGCACCACGATCAGCGCAAGCGCCGCCGGAAGCATGCGTCCGACCGCACGCAGCGAATCACGGGTGAACGCCACGCCGGCCTGCCATCCGATCACCAGGTAGCCGACCTGAACCAGCACGGCGGGCACGGTCACGTCGAAGGGCACCGGACTCAGCTGCAGCACCACCGTCAGCGCCAGCGGTCCGAGCAGTCCGGCGCCGGGCAACCGGACCAATCTGCCGGCCGTGGCTCCCACCAGCACCAGACCGACGAGCGCCAGGACACTGAGATACCAAGGTGCCGAGGCAGTTTGGCCCACCAGCGCGGCGTGATGTGTCCGCTCGGCGCGATAGATCAGCGTGACGGCGATCGGCATGGAGGCCGTCACCAGCGCCACCCGCAGATACTGCACGACGGCCACCACGCGGTCGTCGGCACCGACGTTCGCGGGCGATGGCGACCAGCCCGGAGGCCCCGCCGGCGACCATGGCCAGCGAACCGGTCAGCGAACTGACGTCGCGACGCAGACCGAGCAGCGCGCCGGACAGCACGCTGATGAACAGGGTCGCCACGGCCACCCCGAGCACGGTCAGCCAGTGCGGCCCCAGTGCGCCCACGGCGTCGCGCGACACCATGGTGCCGATGTAGACACCGAGCACCCCTTGTGCGGCGATGCCCACCTTGCGCGGCACCGCCGCGGGCGCCAGATTCGCCAGCGCGAGGACGATGCCGACCACGAGGGCGGCGAACAGGCCCGCCGAGGGCACGCCGAGCGCGGTGAGCGGAATCGTGGCCGCGACACTGACCGCCGCCAGCAGTACCCACTTGGCCATCGCGCGCCACTTCCCCATCGACACGACCTCCTCTTAGATAGCAAGTATGCCCTTGTCTTTATCCCGCCACAAACAGCGCATTTTCCCTTCATTAGCAAGGTATAACTTGGTATATGGCACTGCCTGACACCTCGACAGCGACCGAATTGCGGGAATCGGTGATGGCGGTCGCCCGCCAACTGCGGCGTCACCGACCCGATCACGGCCTGACCTTGAGCCAGATGCAGGTACTGGCCGAAGTGACCCGCACCGGCGCCGCCACCCCTGCCGAACTGGCCGCCCGGATGCAGGTCCGCGTGCAGTCCCTGACCGACAGCATCAACGGGCTCGCCGCGGCCGGTCTGGTGTCCCGCCGCGCCGACGACGGTGATCGGCGACGCCAGCTCGTCGAACTCACCGGCGAAGGCAGCGCCCTGCTGGCCGCCGACCGTGCCGAACGCGACGCGTGGCTGGATACCACCATGCGGGAGAACCTCACCGAACTGGAGTTCGGGCTGCTGCTGCTGGTGGCCCCGGTGTTGCGCAAGCTGGCCGACGCCGAGACGGGCACAATCGGGACATGACCTCGGCACAGGACTGGATCACGCACGACCCCGACCCGGTCACCGCCGCGGAACTGGCGTCCTGCGATGCCGATGAGATCGCCCGGCGGTTCGCGCACCCGCTGACGTTCGGCACCGCAGGATTGCGCGGACCGCTGCGCGGCGGCCCGGACGGCATGAACGTGGCCGTCGTCATGCGCACCACCTGGGCGTTGGCCCAGGTCCTCAAGGACAGATGCCTGGGCGGCTCGCAGGTGGTCGTCGGCCGCGACGCCCGGCACGGTTCCGAGGATTTCGCCAGGGCTGCAGCGGAAGTCCTTGCTGCGGAAGGATTTCCCGTCACCTATCTCTACACCCCGGCGCCGACGCCGGTGCTGGCGTTCGCTGTGCGGCACCTCGGCGCGGCGGCCGGTGTGCAGATCACCGCATCGCACAACCCGCCGGCCGACAACGGTTACAAGGTCTTCGTCGATGGCGGCCTACAGCTCGCCTCCCCCACCGACCGGGAGATCGAATCGGCGATCACCCGCGCGCCGTATGCCGACGAAATCGCCCGCGCGCCGGTCGAGCCGGCCGGCGCCGACCTCCTCGCGGCCTACCTGGAGCGCGTCGCGGCCGTGCGCCGCACGGCCGGCAACGTCCGGGTGGCACTCACCCCGATGCACGGGGTCGGTGGCGAGTTCGCACTGGATGCACTGGCATTGGCGGGAATCGACGATGTGCACGTCGTCGATGCACAGTTCGCCCCCGACCCGGACTTCCCCACCGTCGCCTTCCCCAACCCCGAGGAGCCCGGCGCGACCGACCTGCTGCTGACGCTGGCCGCCGACGTGGACGCCGAGGTCGCGATCGCGTTGGATCCCGACGCGGATCGCTGCGCGGTCGGCGTGCCCGACGGGGGAACGCACGGCTGGCGCATGCTGACCGGTGACGAAACAGGTTGGCTGCTCGGTGATTACCTGCTATCACTGCGCAACGATCCGGCATCGGCACTGGTGGCCAGCACGGTGGTGTCCTCCCGGATGCTGGCCGCCATCGCCGCGGGGTACGGGGCTCAGCACGCCGAGACCCTCACCGGGTTCAAGTGGCTGGCCCGCGCCACCGCGCCCGGTGCCGCACTGATCTACGCCTACGAGGAGGCGATCGGGCACTGCGTCGACCCGGATGCCGTGCGCGACAAGGACGGTATCAGCGCAGCCGTGCTGATCTGCGATCTGCTCACGGCGCTGCGATCACAAGGGCGCACCCTGACCGACGCGCTGGACGACCTGGCCCGGCGGCACGGTGTGCATCTCACGTCGGCGGTCTCGCGCCGGGTGCAGGATGCGGGCGCGGCGATGGCGGCGTTGCGCGCCGATCCCCCTGCCCGTCTTGCCGGTATCGCGGTACACCCCGATGATCTGGGGCAGCGCCGCGGCGTGCAACGCACCGATGCGCTGGTGTTCACCGGCGACGGAATCCGGGTGGTGGTGCGACCGTCGGGCACCGAGCCGAAACTGAAGTCCTATATCGAGGTGCGCCGCGCGCCGACCGACGACCTGGTCACCGCACGCGCGCGGGCCGAGCAACTGCGCACCGACCTGGTGGCCGCCGTCTCGATGTGGTGAGCCTCAGCGGGGCCCGAACTGGCGGTCCCCGGCATCCCCGAGACCCGGCACGATGTAGGCGATCTCGTTGAGTCCGTCGTCGACGGTCGCGGTCACCAGCCTGATCCCGGGAGCCGCCTTCTCCAGCGCGGCGATACCTTCGGGCGCGCACACCACGCACACCGCGGTGATGTCGACGGCGCCGCGCTCACGGAGCAGATCGACGGTGTGGACCATGGACCCGCCCGTGGCCAGCATGGGATCGAGGACGAAAACCGCACGCGCGCTGAGATCATCGGGCAGTGACGCGAGATACGGCGTGGGTTGATGTGTCTCTTCGTTGCGCGCCATCCCGACAAAGCCGACCTGCGCCTCGGGGATCAGCGCGTGCGCCTGGTCCACCATGCCGAGGCCGGCCCGCAGCACCGGCACCAGCAGCGGCGGATTGGCCAGCCGCGCGCCCGTGGTTTCGGTCAGCGGGGTGCGCACCTGGACCGGTTCGGTCGCGGCATCGCGGGTCGCCTCATAGATCAGCATCAGCGTCAGGTCACGCAGTGCCGCACGGAAGCCCGCGTTGTCGGTGCGCTCGTCACGCAGCGTGGTGAGCCGGGCGGCGGCGAGCGGGTGATCAACGACGCGACAGTCCATGTGCCGAAGGGTAGCCGGACGACGATCGAGCGGCGCGGGATGAGCTGCCTTGAGCAGACCGGCCGGAATATTCGTGGGAACCGAACGGCCCCGGCGCGCGTCATAACCACATGTTCGCTGATACCGCGGCCATCCGAGCCGCCGGCGCCGGCCTGCACCGCACGGCCGCCGAGTTCGAGGCCATCGCCGCCGCGCTGCCCGCCGCCGCCGATCCGTGCGCTGAGGCTCTCGGGCCGGTCGGCGCGGATTTTCTGGCCGCGCTGGCGTCCGCGTTGAGCGAGGCGGCGCGGGAGCTGGCCCGGCTGGGCGCGGACCTTGCCGGGGCGGCGGGCACCGCCGCCCAGACCGCCGCGTCCTACGTCGACACCGAGCGGCGGTCGGTCGTCGTGCTCGGCGGGTGACGATGCCGGGCGCCGTCGCTGCCGCGCTGAGCGCGCCGCTGCACCGGCTGCTCGCACTGGTCGGCACCGGGCATGCCGCCCAGGCGTCCGCCGCGTTGGCCGCTGCACAGCAGCGCCTCGACGAGGAGGCGGCCGCTCTGGGCCGCACCGCCGGGCACCTGCTGGGGTCGTGGACCGGCGCAGGGGCGGCATCGGCCGGGGACCGCCTGGAACGCGCCGTCGCGAGCACCCACACACTCGCCACCCGCGTCGGTGTAATCGGTGAGGATGTTCGCGCCGCCGCGGATGCGGTGACCCGGGTGCGCGCCGAGTTGGAGCGCCTCATCGCAGACTTCGAGGCCCGGGCAGCCGCCCTGGAAGCGGAGCTGGACACACCGGGCGCGGCCGAGCAGCTCGCCGAGGAAGCGCGTCGCGCCCTGGCAGCGGCCGAACAGCTGCTCGACGGCCTGCGGGCCGAGCTGTCGGGTGGTGCACAGTCCGTCACTGCGGCGTCGCCGCAGGCCGCTCCGCCCGTTCCGGCAGGCACGCCGGCGGGACTGTCCACCGCGGACGGTGGCGGGTTCTCCCCGGCGGGCGGTCTCGGCTCCGGGTTCTCGCCGGGCCCGGCGCCGGGGTTCGATTCCGCGCCCACCGAGGCGATGCTGGCGGCCCATCGCGGCGACCTGCCCGAGGCCGCACAGTTCGGCGCCGGCGAGGCGGTCACGCTGCCGGACGGCAGCACCGCCATGGCGCCCAACGCCGTGGCAGCCGGCGCCGTGCGGCACGCGCTCACCCAGCTCGGTGTGCCCTATCAGTGGGGCGGCACCGCCGCCGGTGTGGGACTGGACTGCAGCGGGCTGACCCAGTGGGCCTACCGCGAGGCCGGGCTGAACATCCCGCGGCTGGCACAGGAACAGGACATCGGCGCCGCCGTCGACAGTGGTTCCCTGCGACCCGGCGACCTGGCGGTATGGGACGGCCACGTCGCGATGATCGTCGGGAACGGCACCATGATCGAGGCCGGTGACCCCGTGCAGCTGTCCCCCATCCGAACGGCAAACGCCGGGCAGGGGTTCCAGGGTTTCTGGCGGCCCACCGCGTGACCGTCGGCGCGCCGCGGTGTGGCTCGAGCCGGCAGATGAACCGGACGACTCGACCGTTTGGGTGGATGACCCTCCGAAGACCCCAGGTGACATCGCTACGCTGTGCGCCATGGCGGCTGACATCGTCCCGGTCCGGATCGGGCTGACCAACGGCGACCTGTACACCCTGTGGGCACCGCGCTGGCGCGACGCCGGCGACGAATGGGAGGCATTCCTCGGCAAGGACGAGGACATCTTCGCGTTCGAGTCGGTTGCCGACCTGGCGGCGTTCGTGCGCACCGACAGCGACAACGACCTCACCGACCACCCGGCGTGGGAGAGGCTCACCCAGGCCAACGCGCACCGGTTGGATCCCGCCGAGGACCAGCAGCACGACCTGATCGGCGTGCCGGAACTCGTCGCCGAGAAGCCCACCGAGGAGTCCATCACGACGCTGCGCGGCACCCTGGGCTTCGTCTCGGCGATCGGATCGGTGTGCGACCTGCCGACGGTCACCAAGATGTTCAACGGCAACCCGGTGCTGGGCACGATCGGCGGCGGCCTCGAGGCCTTCAGCGGCCGCGCCGGACGCAAACGCTGGGCCGAGATCGAGGCGGTGATCGGCCGCGCCTGGGACGGTGTCGTCGACGCCATCGACGCCCTGGTGAAGACCCCGGATGTCCCCGAGGCGGAGTCGGCGAAGGCCGAAGCCGAGCTGGCCGACCCCGCCCCCGAGATCGACGACATCATCGTCGATGACGACGACGATGATGTTGTCATCGAGGGCGAGGTGGACACCGAGGAGGAGAGCGACGCGCTGGAGGCCGAGGCCGAACGCCAGGTCCTCGGCAGCGACGAGGACTTCTGGACCCAGGTCGGCATCGACCCGATCCGGATCATGACCAGCAGCGGCACCCTGTACACGCTGCGTTGCTACTTCGGCGACGAGCCACGGTTCCTGGGCCGCAACGGCCGCATCAGCGTGTTCAGCTCCGAGCGTGCCCTGGCCCGTTACCTGGCCGACGAACACGAGAGCGATCTGTCCGGTTTCAGCTCCTACGAGATCATCCGCACCGCGGCGACGGACGGATCGCTGCGCGTCGAGGTGACCGACGAGAACATCTACGTGCTGTCCGGTCTGGCCGACGACATCGCCGACGGTCCCGAGGCCGTGGACCGTGACCAGCTCGATCTCGCATTGGAATTCCTCAGGGACGTCGGCGATTACGCCGAGGACCCGAGCGTCTCGAAGGCACTGGAGCCCGATCAGCCGTTGGGCGCCTTCGTCGACCATGTGCTCGACGCCAAGAAACCCCGGCCCAAGGGTTCCTCGGTCGAGGCCGTCGAGCAGTGGGAAGAGCTGGAGCGCTTCGTCGAATCCCGCCTGCGTACCGAGTGACCCGTGGCGTCGCAGCCGTCACCATTGCGGCACAGACGCCGCACATCGCAACGGTGCTCAGCCGATCAGCACCGCGTACCGGGGTTTGATCACGCTGTCGATGATCGCCAGCCGCTCCGGGAACGGCACGAACGCCGATTTCATCGCGTTGATGGTGAACCGCTCCAGATCGCTCCATCCGTAGCCGAACGCCTCCACCAGCCGCAGCATCTCCTGGCTCATGGTGGTGTCACTCATCAACCTGTTGTCGGTGTTGACCGTCACCCGGAAGCGCAGGCGGGCCAGCAAGGCAAACGGGTGTTCGGCGATGCTGGGCACCGCGCCGGTCTGCACGTTCGATGACGGGCACAACTCCAGCGGAATCCGCTTGTCCCGCAACAGCGATGCGAGACGGCCCAACGTCGCATCATCGTCGGAATGCACGTCGATGTCGTCGACGATCCGCACCCCGTGCCCCAGCCGGTCAGCCCCGCAGAACGCGATGGCCTCGTGGATGGAGGGCAGCCCGAACGCCTCCCCCGCATGAATCGTGAAACGCGCGTTGTTGTTCCGCATGCATTCGAACGCATCGAGGTGCCGCGAGGGTGGGTAGCCGGCTTCGGCTCCGGCGATGTCGAACCCGACGACCCCCTTGTCGCGGAAGCGGATCGCCAGCTCGGCGATCTCCCGTGACCGGGCCGCGTGCCGCATCGCCGTCACCAGGCACCGCACCACGATCGGGCGCCCCTGCGCCTCGGCCGCCTTCTCCCCGTCGACGAACCCGGCCAGCACGGCCTCGGTGACCTGGTCCAGGGACAGTCCACGGTCGATGTGCAGTTCCGGCGCGAAGCGGATCTCGGCGTAGACCACGTTGTCGGCGGCCAGGTCCTCGACAGCTTCCCGGGCGACCCGATACAGCGCCTCCGGTGTCTGCATCACGCCGACGGTGTGCGCGAACGGCTCGAGGTAGCGCACCAGCGAACCGCTGTGGGCCTGGGTGCGAAACCAGTTGGCCAGTTCCTCGACGTCGGTGGTCGGCAGCCCGTCGTAGCCGAACTGCTCGGCGAGTTCGACGACGGTGCCCGGCCGCAGGCCACCGTCGAGGTGGTCGTGCAGCAGCGCCTTGGGGGCTTGTTGGATGAGATCCAGCGTCAATGGCGTACTCATCTATCCATCTTGCCCGCGGCGGCACCATCCGGCAGGCCAGTTCACCCAACCGTCGCCGACCCGACCGCTAACCGATGCGGTCAATGATCAGCGGCCCGATCACCGGGGCCTGCGGCCCGACCGTCCAGCCACCGTCGAGCTCGGCGATTGCGGGGGCCAACCGCTCGGGGGTGTCGGTGTACAGCGTGAACAGGGCGTCCCCGGCGGCGACGGACTCGCCGGGCCGGCGATGGATCTGCACGCCGGCACCGAATTGCACGGGGTGGCCCGGCGCGGCCCGGCCGGCCCCGAGGCGCCAGGCCGTCATCGCGACGGCCATCGCATCGATATCGCCCATCACGCCACCGGTGGGGGCCGGCACCGACTCCGCATGGGCCCCGATCGGCAGCGGAGCCGACAGATCACCGCCCTGCGCGGCGACCAGCGCCCGGAACCGGTCCATCGCGCTGCCATCCCGCAACGTCTGAGCCGGGTCCACCCCGTCCAGACCGGCGGCGTCGAGCATCTCGGCGGCCAGCGCCAGCGTCAGCTCCACCACGTCATCCGGGCCCCCGCCGGCCAACACCTCCAGTGACTCGGCGACTTCGAGGGCGTTGCCGACCGCACGGCCCAACGGCCGGTTCATATCGGTGAGCAACGCTCGCGTCGGCACCCCGGAGTCGTTGCCGAGCGCGACCATCGTGGCGGCCAGCTCCCGCGACTCGGCCTCGGTCTTCAGGAACGCACCCTTGCCCACCTTCACGTCCAGCACCAGAGACCGGGCGCCCTCGGCCAGCTTCTTGCTCATCACCGAGCTCGCGATCAGCGGCAACGATTCGGTGGTCGCGGTGACATCACGCAGGGCATAGATCTTGCGGTCGGCGGGCGCCAGGTCCCCGGCGGCGAAGATGGCGGCACCGATCTCGGACAGTTGTTGGCGGATGCGATTTTTGGACAGTTCGGCGGTGAAACCCGGGATTGCCTCCAGCTTGTCGAGCGTGCCGCCGGTGTGGCCGAGGCCGCGCCCGGCGGCCTGCGGAACCGCGGCGCCACAAGCCAGTACCACCGGTACCAGTGGGATGGTGATCTTGTCCCCGACACCACCGGTGGAGTGTTTGTCCACCAATGGCCGACCCAGATCGCCGAAGTCGAACCGCTCCCCCGAGGCGATCATCGCCGTTGTCCACCGGGTGATCTCCGCGCCGGTCATACCGCGCAGGAAGATCGCCATCAGCAGTGCCGACATCTGCTCATCGGCGACCCGGCCGTCGGTGTAGGCCGCGATCACCCAGTCGATCGCGGCATCGGAGAGCACTCCACCATCGCGTTTGGTCCTGATCACCGACGGCGCATCGAAGCTCATGCTCGCGCTCATGCGCGTTCCAGATCGGCCGGGCCGAAGGCGTCGGGCAGCAGGTCGGCGAGGGTGCGCGGGCTGTCCGGGTGATCGATCAACAGTTCTGGACCGCCGTGCTCCAGCAGCACCTGCCGGCACCGCCCACAGGGCATCAGCGGGGCGCCGTCGGCGGCCACACAACTGAGTGCCACGAGCCGCCCACCACCGCTGGAATACAGGGCGCAGACCACAGCGCACTCCGCACAGAGACCTAGGCCATATGAGACATTCTCCACATTGCATCCGAGGATGATTCGGCCATCGTCGACCATCGCCGCGGCCCCGACCGGGAACCCCGAATACGGTGCGTAAGCAGACCGCGCCACACCAATAGCACTGTCCCGCAGGGTTTTCCACTCGATTTCAGCCGTCATTGAGACCCCGTTCGCCATCATCTGAATGCATTCCGAAAACCCCACTTCCGAAGCGGGCAACCAACATAGGTGACCCTAACTTTGTGGTATGGGGCCCGCTTTCACCCCAACGCTAGTTCTTCAAGCACCCGTTTTGGGATTAGAGTCGCCCCCGAGGTTTGGGGACGGTTTCAGCCTTGCCCCCGCCGTCCACCGAAGGCGTTGGAGGACTCAATGAGCACAGCTACGACCGCGGATTCCGCCATTCCGGCACCGCGATCAAAACCGGCGCGCCGCCGCAGTTTGTACCGCGGCGACCCGGGTATGTGGTCCTGGGTGTTGCACCGGATCACCGGTGCCACCATCTTTTTCTTTCTACTTGTGCACGTGCTCGACACCGCACTGGTCCGGGTGAGCCCCGAGGCCTACAACGCGGTCATCGACACCTACAAGACGCCGATCGTCGGTCTGATGGAGATCGGCTTGGTCGCCGCGGTGCTGTATCACGCACTCAATGGCATCCGGGTCATCCTGATCGACTTCTGGCAGCACGGCCCGAAGTATCAGCGCAAGATGTTGTGGGTCATCGCCGGCGTCTGGCTGGCCGTGATGATCCCCGCACTGGGAGTGATCGGCATGCACATGGTGGAGCGTTTCCTGTGAGCGAGGCAGCGGGCGGGTCGGTGGGAGAGAAGTGGACTCCGCACCACAAGGAGGGGCGTATCGCCCCGGTGCAGGAGAAGGAACACGACCGCCCGGCGAGCCTGGATCACCCCCGTGCTCCCCGTAAGCCGCGCGGCATCCCGTACTTCGAGAAGTACGCCTGGTTGTTCATGCGCTTCTCCGGTGTGGCGCTGGTCTTCCTGGCGCTCGGCCACCTCTTCATCATGCTGATGTGGCAGGACGGCGTGTACCGGATCGACTTCAACTATGTCGCCGAGCGGTGGGCCTCACCGTTCTGGCAGATCTGGGACATGGCCCTGCTGTGGCTGGCCATGCTGCACGGCGCCAACGGCATGCGCACGATCATCGGCGACTACGCCCGCAAGGACACCACCAAGTTCTATCTGAACTCACTGCTGCTGCTGGCCACCGGATTCACCCTGGTGCTGGGCAGTTACGTGCTGGTCACGTTCGACGCCAACATATAGCCCCGGTGAGCGAAGCGACGGGGAAGAGTAAGGACGCAGGATGATTCAGGAACATCGTTACGACGTCGTCATCGTCGGCGCCGGCGGCGCCGGGATGCGCGCAGCCGTCGAGGCCGGACCGCGGGCACGCACCGCGGTGCTGACCAAGCTGTACCCGACCCGCAGCCACACCGGCGCGGCCCAGGGCGGCATGTGCGCCGCACTGGCCAACGTCGAAGAGGACAACTGGGAATGGCACACCTTCGACACCGTCAAGGGCGGCGACTACCTCGCCGACCAGGACGCCGTCGAGATCATGTGCAAGGAAGCCATCGACGCGGTCTATGACCTGGAGAAGATGGGGATGCCGTTCAATCGCACCCCCGAGGGCCGCATCGACCAGCGTCGCTTCGGCGGGCACACCCGCGACCACGGCAAGGCCCCGGTGCGCCGGGCCTGCTACGCCGCCGACCGCACCGGTCACATGATCCTGCAGACCCTGTACCAAAACTGCGTCAAGCACGACGTGGAGTTCTTCAACGAGTTCTACGCCCTGGATATCGCGCTGACCGACACTCCCGGGCGGGCCGGTGGCCACCGGCGTCATCGCTTACGAGCTCGCCACCGGTGACATCCACATCTTCCACGCCAAGTCGATCGTCTTCGCCACCGGCGGTTCGGGCCGGATGTACAAGACCACCTCCAACGCGCACACCCTGACCGGTGACGGCCTGGGCATCATCTTCCGCAAGGGACTTCCCTTGGAGGACATGGAATTCCACCAGTTCCACCCGACAGGCCTGGCGGGGCTGGGGATCCTGATCTCCGAGGCCGTGCGCGGTGAGGGCGGCCGGCTGCTCAACGGCGAGGGCGAGCGCTTCATGGAGCGCTACGCGCCGACCATCGTCGACCTGGCCCCGCGCGACATCGTGGCCCGCTCGATGGTGCTCGAGGTGCTCGAAGGCCGCGGCGCCGGACCGAACAAGGACTACGTCTACATCGACGTGCGTCACCTCGGTGCCGACGTACTGGAGGCCAAGCTGCCCGACATCACCGAGTTCGCCCGCACCTACCTGGGCGTGGACCCCGTCACCGAGCTCGTGCCGGTCTACCCGACATGCCACTACGTGATGGGTGGCATCCCGACCAACGTCAACGGTCAGGTGCTGCGCGACAACAACAACATCATTCCGGGCCTGTACGCCGCCGGCGAGTGTGCATGCGTGTCCGTGCACGGCTCCAACCGGCTGGGCACCAACTCGCTGCTGGACATCAACGTCTTCGGCCGCCGCGCCGGGATCGCCGCCGCCGAGTACGCGCTGAACCACAACCACGTCGACCTGCCGGAGAACCCGGCCGGCATGGTGGCCGAGTGGGTCGGCGACATCCTCTCCGAGCACGGCAACGAGCGCGTCGCCGACATCCGTACGTCGCTGCAGCAGTCGATGGACAACAACGCGGCGGTGTTCCGTACCGAGGAGACGCTGAAGCAGGCGCTCACCGACATCCACGCGCTCAAGGAGCGTTACGCACGGATCACCGTGCAGGACAAGGGCAAGCGTTACAACAGTGATCTGCTGGAGGCCATCGAGCTCGGCTTCCTGCTGGAGCTGGCCGAGGTCACCGTGGTCGGTGCACTGAACCGCAAGGAATCCCGCGGCGGGCACGCCCGCGAGGACTACCCCAACCGCGACGACACCAACTACATGCGCCACACCATGGCCTACAAGGATGGGCCGGATCTGATCTCGGACATCCGGCTGGACTACAAGCCGGTGGTGCAGACCCGCTACGAGCCGATGGAACGGAAGTACTGACATGACGTCTTCGGTCATCGACAAGCCAGAGACCGGCGGTCCGGACCTTCCTCCGGTGCCCGACGGCGCGGTCATGGTCACCCTCAAGATCGCCCGGTTCAACCCGGACAGCCCCGACGACGCCGGCTACCAGAGCTACCGGGTGCCGTGTCTGCCGTCGGACCGTCTGCTGAACCTGCTGCATTACGCGAAGTGGTATCTGGACGGCACCCTGACGTTCCGCCGGTCCTGCGCGCACGGGGTGTGCGGTTCGGATGCCATGCGCATCAACGGGGTCAACCGGCTGGCGTGCAAGGTGCTGATGCGCGACCTGCTGCCCAAGAAGGCCTCCAAGGCGCTGACCATCACCATCGAGCCGATCCGCGGGCTGCCCGTGGAGAAGGACCTCGTGGTGAACATGGAACCGTTCTTCGACGCGTACCGCGCGGTGAAGCCGTTCCTGATCGCCAGCGGCAACGCCCCCACCAAGGAGCGCATCCAGAGCGCCACCGACCGGGCCCGCTACGACGACACCACCAAGTGCATCCTGTGCGCCTGCTGCACCACCTCGTGCCCCGTCTACTGGAGCGAAGGGTCCTACTTCGGCCCGGCCGCGATCGTCAACGCGCACCGGTTCATCTTCGATTCGCGCGATGAGGGCGCCGCCGAGCGCCTGGACATCCTCAACGAGGTCGACGGGGTGTGGCGCTGCCGCACCACGTTCAACTGCACCGAGGCCTGCCCGCGTGGCATCCAGGTGACCCAGGCGATCCAAGAGGTCAAGCGCGCCCTGATGTTCGCGCGCTAGGATTTTGCCGAACGCGAACTAGATCACGCGCTATCGCTGACGAAATCTCGCGATCTAGTTCGCGTTCGGCGCATCCTCGGCAGGGTCGGGCTCGACCTCGGGCTCGGGCTCGGGCTCCAGGTCCTCCCCCGTCCGCCCGGCGACCTGCTCGTCGTAGTACCGGATGATGACCGCCAGCGCCGCGGCCACCGGGACCGCCAGGAAAGCCCCGATGACGCCGAAGGTCGACGCGCCCAGCGTCACGGCCAGCAACACGATCACCGCGTGCAGCTTCATCGACTTGGACTGCAGCCAGGGCTGCAGCACGTTGCCCTCCAGCTGCTGCACCGCGACGATGATGCCCAGCACGATCAGCGCGACGATGGGGCCGTTGGCGACCAGCGCGATCAACACGGCCAGGCCGCCCGCGACGAACGCACCGACGATGGGTACGAATCCACCGATGAAGGTGACGATGGCCAGTGCGTAGGCCAGCGGCACCCCGAGGATCACCAGACCGATCCCGATCAGCACGGCGTCGACGAAACTGACCAGCGCCTGGGTCCGGATGAAGCCGCCGAGCGTCGACCAGATGCGTTGCAGCACCTCGGCCAGGTGCGGCGCGGAGGGATGCCCGACCGAGCGCCGCAACCACGGGATGAACTGCGGCCCGTCCTTGAGCAGAAAGAACACCACGACGATGGTCGTGAACACCGTCACCAGAGCCGACGTCGCGGCGCCCACCCCGGTGAACACTCCCGACGCGATCTGGGAGCTGCTTGAGTTCAGCTGGTCGTTGATCGCGGTGACCGCCGAATCGAGTTGAGCCTGACTGATGTTCAGCGGTGGACCACCGAGCCAGTCACGCACCTGCACCACACCGGCGGTGGCCTGCTCGGCCAGTTCGGTGGACTGCTCCACGATGGCGGGGGCCACCGCGGCGATCAAACCCACGATCACGGCCAGCGCCACCAGCAACATGCTCAGGGCCGCCGCGGCCGGTGGGACGCCCTTGGCCCGCATCCACCGCACGGGTGGCCACAGCACGGTGCACAGCACCACCGCCAGCGCGACGGGCAGGATGATCACCCACATCTCGCCGACGACCCAGGCGAGGATCCACAGCAGCGCCGACACCGCGACGATCTGCACGGACACCGTGGCGGCCGATCGAAGATGCGCCCCGAATACCGAGCCCCGACTGGGCAGTATGTCCTTCACGCTTCTTCTCTACCCCCCGACGGCCGATTCAGACGACTTCTGGTGTCACAATCTCGCATGCTGCCTCGTCTGATCCATATGACGACGAGAATCGCTGCACTGACCCCCCACCACGCCGGCCCGCTGACCCGGATGATGTACCGCTATGCCAAGCGGCGGTTCGGTGAAGTGCCCGAGCCGTTCGCGGTCGCGGCACACCACCCACGCCTGCTGATCGCCAATGGTGTGCACGAGGCGCTGCTGCAGGCCGGGTCGAAGAAACTACCGCCCAACGTCCGCGAACTCGCGGTGTTCTGGACCGCGCGCACCGTGGGCTGCTCATGGTGCGTGGACTTCGGTGCGATGCTGCAGCGCCTCGAAGGCTTGGACGTCGACCGGCTCAAGCACATCGACGACTACGCGACATCGCCGTCGTTCAGCGATGACGAGCGCGCGGCGATCGCCTACGCCGACGCCATGACCACCGACCCGCACACCGTGACCGACGAGCAGGTGGCCGATCTGCGACAGCGGTTCGGCGACGACGGTGTCATCGAGCTGACCTATCAGATCGGCGTGGAGAACATGCGAGCCCGGATGTACTCGGCGCTGGGCATCACCGAACAGGGCTTCAGCTCGGGAGACGCCTGCCGGGTGCCGTGGGCTCCCGCTGACGAGCGCTCGCGCGAGCAGCATTGAACCGCAGCGGCGACGCGGTGAACTTGTCCGGATTCGCGATATCCCATAGCGCACAGACCTTTCCGCCCCGGATCGTCATCGCCGAGATCCGCGGCATCAGCTCGGGATATCCGTCGACGGCGGGCGCGCCGGGCGTGTAGGCACCGAGCCGACCGTTGATCAGCGCCGGCTGACTGCCCGCGAGCCAGTTCGGCCCGTACCGCTCGGCCAGCCCGATCAGGAACCGGGCCACCTTGTCCGGTCCGTGGATGACGCGCGCCGCCGTCGGGGCCCGGCGGTTGGCGTCCCCGGTGAAGGTCACCTCCGGGTGCAGCAGCCGGACGACGGCGTCCAGATTTCCCTCGGCCAGAGCGGCCATCAGCAGTCCGGCCGTCTCGTCGTGGGTGTCGTCGGCGGCCGCGGGTGCGGCGTGCTCCACGGCGCGCCGGGCCCGCGAGGCCAACTGACGGGCAGCAGCGGCGCTGACGTCGAGCACGTCGGCGATGTCAGCAAACGGGACCCCGAAGCCGTCGTGCAGCACGAAGGCCACCCGCTGATCCGGGGTGAGACGCTCCAGCACCACCATCGCCGCGAACCGGGCGTCCTCGTCGGCGACGACGGCGGCCAGCGGGTCGTCGCGGTCGAAGCCGGTCACCACCGGTTCGGGAAGCCACTGCCCGACATAGGTTTCGCGGCGCCGGCTGGCCGAACGTAGCCGGTCCAGACCCAGCCGGCTCACCACGGTGGTCAGCCAGGCACGCAGATCCACGATGTCATCTCCGGAACCGCGCCAACGCAGCCAGGCGTCCTGCACGATGTCCTCGGCGTCGGCGTAGGTCCCGGTGAGCCGGTAACCGACGGCGAGTAGGTGCGGTCGCAGCTCCTCGAATTCCTCGGCCCGGGCACGCGCGGTCATGCGCCGAGTCTAGGACCGCCGCAAACATGCCCAAAAGAAGCGAATCCGTCGTTGTGTTACCTCAAAGAAAACCTTTTCGTCGTATCTGCACGCAACAACAACGGAAACCGTATATTCCTGCGAATGGCAATCGCGGAACAGCCGGCACCCATGACCACCGACAAGGGTCTGCAAGCCGGCGCGCTCGGTCTGGTCGGCAATGTGGTGATCGGACTCGCCGCGGTGGCTCCCGCGTACAGTCTGGCGGCCACCTTGGGGTACGTGGTCCTCAACGTCGGAGACAAGGCGCCGGCGATGTTCGTGCTGGCCTTCATCCCGATGCTGCTGGTCGCCTTCGCGTACAAGGAGTTGTCGCAGGACACCCCGGACTGCGGCACGACATTCACCTGGGGCACCAAGGCTTTCGGCCCCTGGATCGGCTGGATCGGCGGCTGGGGCCTGGCGGTGTCCGCGATCATCGTGCTGGCCAACGTCGCCGAGGTGGCGGCCATCTACCTGTTCAAGTTCCTCGGCCAGGACGCGCTCGC
The DNA here is from genome assembly GCA_034520035.1 of Mycobacterium sp. GTDB lineage: Bacteria > Actinomycetota > Actinomycetes > Mycobacteriales > Mycobacteriaceae > Mycobacterium. The sequence continues at coordinate 300,313 of JAXHOA010000127.1, forward strand.
CGACAATCTGTTCGCCAAGGTGGCGCTCGGCTCGTTCTTCATCATCTCGATGACCCTGGTCAGCGCGCGCGGCGTAGCGGTGTCGGAGCGAATGCAGAATGTCCTGATCACCATCCAGTTCGGCGTGTTGATCATCGCCAGCATCTGGGCGTTGATCCGGGTGTTCAGCGGCACCGCGGGCGCTCAGGCCGTCAGCCCGCAGCTGTCCTGGCTGTGGCCCTCCGGCCTCGACGTGTCGTCCATCGCGGCGGCGATCATCCTCTGCATCTTCATCTACTGGGGCTGGGACGCCTGCCTGGCCGTCGGAGAGGAGACCAAGGACCCCGGCAAGACACCGGGTATCGCCGCGGTCATCACCACCCTGATCCTGGTCTGCACCTACGTGCTGGTGGCCTACGCGGTGCAGTCGTTCTCCGGCTTCAGCGTCGTGGGAATCGGCCTCAACAATCCCAACAACACCGACGACGTGCTGACCGTACTCGGCGGGCCGGTGGGCGGCTCGATCCTGGCGTCACTGCTGCTGCTCACCGTGTCGGTGTCGGCGCTGTCGTCCACCCAGACCACCATCCTGCCCACCGCCCGCGGGTCGCTGTCGATGGCGGTGTACGAGGCACTGCCCAGACGCTTCGCCAGCGTCCATCCCAAGTACATGACACCCGCCTTCGGCACCATCGTGATGGGCGTGATGGCGTTGTTCTTCTACCTCGTACTGACGTTCCTGTCCGAGAACGCGCTGGCCGACTCGGTGGCCTCACTGGGCCTGGCGGTGGCGTTCTACTACGGCATCACCGCGTTCGCCTGCGTCTGGTACTTCCGCAGGACACTGTTCGACTCGGTGCGGAACATGTTCTTCCGCGGCATCTTCCCGCTGCTGGGCGGTAGCGCGATGGCGGTGGCCTTCGGGATCAGCGCCAAGGACATGATCGCCCCGGACTACGGTTACACCGCGTTCGGGCCGATCGGCGGTGTGTTCGTGCTCGGTGTCGGCATGCTGGTGCTCGGTATTCCGCTGATGCTGGCGTGCTTCGCCTTCGGCACCAAGCGCTTCTTCCGCGGCGAGACACTCAATGCCGGTACCGAAGTCAAAGTCCCCGATGTGTACTGAAACGAAAGAACAGGCAGCACAATGCATCTGACTGTCGGATATCTCGCGACACCGACCGGCGACGACGGTGTGGCACTGGCGGCCGCGCTGGCCCGCACCTTCGGGGCAGACGTGGACGTCGTGCTGGTGGTACGTGAAGAGTTCCCGGACGGCCATCCCGGGCGGGGTCAGTACCAGGAGTTCCTGATCGAGCGCGGACACGAGTGGATCGCCAAGGCGGTGTCCATCCTGACCGGTGCGGCGAAGTCGGTCAACGCCAACGTCCTGGTGGGTGAGTCGTTCGCCGAGACGCTGCTGCAGTTCGCCGAGGAACACGAATCGGACCTCATCGTGGTCGGCGGTGCGCGCGACGGCTTCTTCGGCGGTCATGTCATCGGGCCGGTCTCGAGCGCGCTCCTGCACAGTTCGACGATCCCCGTCGCACTCGCGCCGCGCGGCTACGCCGATGATGCGCCCGACCGCATCGAAGCCATCACCGCCGCGGTGCCCAGTCGGGCCGGTGACGACAATCCGCTGCCCTTTTCCATCACCTTGGCCAGCGCGGCCAACCTTGCGATCCGGATGGTGTCCCTGGTATCGGCCGAAAACTTGGCCGAGGCCGCCGATCTCAAGGAACTGCGGCAGATGCAGATCGATGCCGCGCAGGAGAACATGGCCGTGGCCGCCCGTGCACTCCCCGAATCTCCCGAGATCGAATCACTGGTGGCCGAGGGCATGACGCTGGAGTCCGCGCTCAAGAAGCTCAACTGGGACGACACCGACGTGCTGGTGGTCGGCTCCAGCAGGTTCGCCGCACCCAAGCGGATCTTCCTGGGCTCCACCGCATCCCGGATCCTGGCCGGCACCGATGCGCCGGTGATCGTCATCCCCAAGGAATAGTGATTTGTGGAGTTCTCGTCGGAATGGTTCCGACGAGAACTCCACAAATCGCGGGGCCTAGCGCTTCGTGAAGATGGTCCGGTGCCAATCCTTTTCGGCCGCTCCGGTGATATCGCTCATCACGTGCTTGATGGTCAGGTACTCCTCGAAGGAGTAGTCACTCATATCCTTGCCGAAACCGGACGCGCCGACACCGCCATGCGGCATCTCGGAGATGATCGGGATGTGGTCGTTGATCCACACGCAGCCGGCGTTGATCTCGCGCGACGCCCGCTGCGCGCGGTAGACATCACGGGTCCACGCCGAGGCGGCCAGACCGTAGACGGTGTCATTGGCTTGGCGCAGCGCGTCGTCGTCGTCTGTGAACGCGCGCACCGTGAGCACCGGACCGAACACCTCGTCGCGGTAGATCTCGGAATCCTCTGCCACATCGGCGATCAGCGTGGGCCGGTAGAACGCACCCGGCAGATCCGGGCTGACGCCACCGGTCACGATCCGGCCACCTTGTCCGGGAGCGCGGGACACCATGGCCGCCACCTTCTCCCGATGCGCGAACGAGATCAGCGGCCCGAGATCGGAATCCGGATCGTTCGGGTCGCCGACGACGATCTTGCCCATCACCTCGCCGACCCCGGCGACGAAATCGTCGTACAGGTCCCGCGACACGATCGCCCGGGTCGCCGCCGTGCAGTCCTGCCCGGAGTTGATCAACGCACCCGCGACAGCACCCTGGATGGCCGCGTCGAGATCGGCGTCATCGAAGACCACGAAGGGCGCCTTGCCGCCGAGTTCGAGCTGGGTGCGGTGACCGTGCACGGCGGCCGCGGCCATCACCTTGCGGCCCACCCCGGTCGATCCGGTGAACGTGACGACGTCGACATCGCGGTGCCCGGCCAGCGCGGTGCCGACATCGGCGCCCGAGCCGGTCACCACGTTGAGCACACCGTCGGGCAGCCCGGCCGCCGTGGCCACCCTCGCCAGGGTCAGCGTGGTCAGCGGGGTGATCTCGGCCGGCTTGATGACGACGGCGCAGCCGGCGGCCAGCGCCGGGATGACCTTCCACACCGCCATCTGCAGCGGATAGTTCCACGGCGTGATGGTCGCGACGACACCGACGGCTTCGCGCCGGATGCTCGAGGTGTGATCGGCCGAGTATTCGGCGGTGGCCTTACCTTCCAAATGTCGTGCCGCACCGGCGAAGAAGGACACGTTGTCGATGCTGCCGGGCACGTCGAACTCTCCTGCCAGACGCACCGGCTTACCGCACTGGGCCACTTCCTCGGCGATGAAGGTGGCCGCCTCTGCGTCCATCAGCTCGGCGAGCTTGAACAGCACGCCGGCGCGGTCGGCCGGCGTGGCGGCGGCCCATCCGGGCTGAGCGGCGCGCGCCGCGGCCACGGCGGCGTCGACATCGGCGGGGGTTGCCAGCGCGTAGGTCGCGGCCACCGCACCGGTCGCGGGGTTGATGATCTCGAAGGGCGCACCACTGGTTCGCGCCGCTGCTCCGTTGATCCAGCTGCCGGGGATTTGCGTTGCACTCACAGAGCTCTAGCCTACGCATTACCGCAATATGTGGCACATCGAACGGCTGATTTCATGGAATTAGTTGCTTGCAACGACGGATTCCGTGCACAATCGTGACATGTCGAACCCTGATTCCCAGCCCGGCGCGTCCGCCGTGTCACTGCGAATCAACCATTCTCGCCCCGGCGCCGCGTTCCAGCTGGACGAGCTCTCCAAGGCCATCATCGAGAAGCTGCAGCAGGACGGTCGACGTTCCTACGCCGGGATCGGCAAGGCCGTCGGCCTGTCCGAGGCCGCGGTGCGCCAACGGGTCCAGCGGATGGTCGATGCCGGTGTCATGCAGATCGTGGCGGTCACCGATCCCATGCAACTCGGTTTCGCCCGTCAAGCCATGATCGGCATCCGGTGCACCGGTGACACCACCAAGGTCGCCGAGAAGCTGGCCGCACTGGAGTCCGTCGACTACGTGGTGCTCACCGCCGGAACGTTCGACGCGATCGTCGAGGTCGTCTGCGAGGACGACGGCGACCTGCTCGACCTGCTCAACACCAAGATCCGCGCCGTCCCAGGAGTGATAGCCACCGAAACGTTGGTCTACCTGAAACTAGTCAAACAGCAATACAACTGGGGCACGAGATGACAATTACCGAAGTAAGCACAAGCGCGACAAGCGATCTGGCCGCCAAGGCCAACCGGCATCTATGGGGGCATTTCGCCCGCCACGGTGACGGCATCACCCCGCCGATCATCACCCGCGGTGAGGGCACCCGGATCTTCGACGACAAGGGCAACAGCTACATCGACGGCCTGAGCGGGCTGTTCGTGGTCCAGGTCGGGCACGGTCGTGAGGAACTCGCCGCCGCGGCCGCCAAACAGGCCGAGCAGCTGGCGTTCTTCCCACTGTGGTCCTACGCCACCCCATCGGCGATCGAACTGGCCGAGCGGGTGGCCAATTACGCGCCCGGCGACCTGAACCGGGTCTTCTTCACCACCGGTGGCGGCGAGGCCGTGGAGAGTGCCTGGAAGCTGGCCAAGCAGTTCTTCAAGCTGACCGGCAAGCCGGGCAAGTACAAGGTGATCTCGCGCTCCATCGCCTATCACGGCACCCCGCAGGGAGCGCTGGCGATCACGGGCATCCCGGCCTTCAAGGCGCCCTTCGATCCGCCGACCCCCGGCGGTTTCCGGGTGCCCAACACCAACTTCTACCGCGCTCCCGAGCAGTTCAGCAGCGACCCCAAGGCATGGGGTCGCTACTGCGCCGACCGCATCGCCGAGGCCATCGAGTTCGAGGGCCCCGACACCGTCGCCGCGGTCTTCCTGGAGCCCGTGCAGAACGCCGGCGGCTGCTTCCCGCCGCCGCCCGGGTACTTCGAGCGGGTCCGGGAGATCTGCGACGAGTACGACGTACTGCTGGTCTCCGACGAGGTGATCTGCGCCTACGGCCGGATCGGCTCGATGTTCGCCTGCGACGATTTCGGATACGTTCCCGACATCATCACCAGCGCAAAGGGTTTGACGTCGGGCTACTCCCCGCTCGGCGCGATGATCGCCAGCGACCGGCTCTTCGAACCGTTCAACGACGGGCAGACCGTGTTCGGGCACGGCTACACCTTCGGTGGGCACCCGGTGTCCTCCGCGGTCGCGCTGGCCAACCTCGACATCTTCGAACGCGAGGGCATCAACGCCCACGTCAAGGAGAACGCCCCCGCCTTCCGCGCCACCCTGGAGAAGCTCTACGACCTGCCGATCGTCGGCGACGTCCGCGGTGAGGGCTTCTTCTACGGCATCGAACTGGTCAAGGACAAGGCGACCAAGGAGACCTTCGACGACGACGAATCCGAGCGGCTGCTGCGCGGCTACCTCACGCCGGCACTGTGGGAGGCCGGGCTGTACTGCCGCGCCGACGACCGTGGCGACCCGGTGGTGCAGCTGGCCCCCCCGCTGATCAGCGGGCAGGCCGAATTCGACGCGATCTACGACATCCTGCACAACGTGCTGTCGGAGGCCTCCCGCCGAATGTGATCCGGTTCGCCACATAAACCACACAAGTCACATCAGCCACAGCGTGGCGGCCCAGAAATCGGGCGTGAATCTCCTAGTCTGCACAGACGATGGCTTCCAAAGTTTCGCTGCGCCGAGTGGCTTGTGCGGTCACCGCGGCCTTGATGCTGACCGGCTCCGCGCTGGTCGGAGCGCCGCTGGCCGGCGCAGACCCGGGCGCTGATCCGTGCCCGTACAAGGTGACCACACCGCCCGCGGTCGACGCCTCCGAGGTCCCCAAACCCGGTGACCCGACGCCCGGACCGCTACCCGTGCCCGCCACCCCGCTCGGTGGTGATGCACTCGGTGGTTGCGGGCTGATCACCGCGCCCGACACCCCACCGGTGCCCGGCGACGTGTCGGCCGAGGCATGGCTGGTCGCCGACCTGGACACCGGCGACATCATCGCCGCCAAGGATCCGCACGGACGGCACCGCCCCGCCAGCGTGATCAAGGTGCTCACCGCACTGGCGTCGATCCAGGAACTGCCGATCAACCGTGTGGTCACCGGCAGCGAGGCCGACGAGAACGCCGAGGGCAGCAGCGTCGGCGTGAAGAACGGTGAGCGCTACACCGTCAGCGACCTGCTGCACGGCCTGCTGATGGTCTCCGGCAACGACGCCGCTCACGCGCTGGCCGCCCAGCTCGGCGGGATGGACACCGCACTGCAGAAGATCAACAACCTGGCCCGCAGGCTCGGCGCCCGCGACACCCGGGTGGCGACGCCGTCGGGACTGGACGGGCCGGGAATGAGCACCTCGGCCTACGATGTCGGCCTGTTCTATCGGTACGCCTGGCAGAACGACACTTTCACGAAAATCGTGGCCAGCCAGAAATATCAGTGGCCGACCTACGAACTGGAGAACGACGTCAAGCTGCTGTCGAACTACCCGGGCGCACTCGGCGGGAAGACCGGCTATACCGACGACGCCGGGCAGACGTTCGTCGGCGCCGCCGAGCGGGACGGCCGACGTCTGGTGGCGGTCACCCTCAAGGGCACCCGGGTGCCGATCGCCCCGTGGGAGCAGGCGGCCCGCCTGCTCGACTACGGCTTCGCCACCGCACCGGGCACCAAGATCGGTTCCCTGATCGAGCCCGACCCCTCGTTGAGCACTCCGGAGCCGGAGAAGGCCCCCGACCCCACGGCGGTGGCCGCGACCGCACTGCCGAGTGCCGACGCGCTGCCGGTGCGGGTCGGTGTCGGATTCGTCGGCGTCCTCATCGTCTTCGCGCTCATCATGGCTGCGCGTTCGATGAACCGTCAGCGCGCCTGAGAGCCCCAGCGCCCCAACAACGCTGCTGCGCCCGCACCGAGCTGGACGACGAGTTCGTCGGCGTCGGCGGGACCACGCAGCTGTCCCACACCTTGGCCGGCATTGACCGGCGACCCGCGCAGCACCCGCTCCGGAATGCCGGCCGGCCAACGGTATCCGGCCGCGATGTCATACTCGGAGGTCAGCTCGGTCTGTGATCCGGCCAGCAGTTCGGCGCGGGCATCATCGGAGGTCAGCGCCTGAGTACAGGCGGCGAAGACGGTGCCCACCCAGGCGCCGGACGCGCCGGCTGCCAGCACTGCGGCCACCCCGCGTGGCGAGGCGATACCACCGGCGGCCAGCACCGGAACGTCGACGGTGTCGAGCACCGCGGTCAGCAGCGGCAGGGTGCCCATCACGGGTTTGCCGTGTCCGCCGCCCTCGGCGCCGCGGGCCACCAGCACGTCCACCCCGGATTCCACCGCACGGACGGCGTCGTCCACCGTGGCGACCTGCGTCGCGGCAACCCGTATTCAGGGGATTTAAAGCAGCTCCGCGGCGGGGGGGGCCAACTCAGGCAGGGCAATTTCTCGTGGCTGACCTGTCCACCGGTGGGGTCCCGGACGGGGCGCTATGCCTCCCCAGTGGGGGGAGTGGGCGGGCCGGTGCTTCCTGGGTCGCCACGGCGGAGCACACCGTGGAGCCGCCCGGTCCCGAGGGCGCGCGGCCCATCCGCCCAGCGGCAGCACCGGGTACGCGAGACCCGTTGCGGCAGACCAGGTGGTGAGCAATGACACCCACCGGGACGCTACCGGAGTTTGCTACCGTGGAAGTGTCACCATGTGACACCGGACGAGGCGGCACCGTACCCGGCCAGCGACAAGACGGCGCCACGGAGGGTGTGCCATGGCGTGGTTGATTCTGGTGATCTCGGGTGTACTGGAGGCCGTGTGGGCCACCGCGCTGGGCAGGTCCGAGGGGTTCACCAAACTGGGTCCGTCGGTGGTGTTCGGTGTGGCGCTGATGTTCTCGATGGCCGGCCTGGCCTTCGCCATGCGCTCGCTGCCCATCGGCACCAGCTACGCGATCTGGGTGGGTATCGGCGCCGCGCTCACCGTGGGCTACGCGATGTTGACCGGCTCCGAGGGCGCCTCAGTCATCAAGGTGGCGCTGATCCTCGGCATCATCGGCTGCGTCGTCGGCCTCAAACTGATCGGACACTAGCGACGTGAGCGCAACAGTCGGGACAGTCCGAGTGCGCCGATCGCGCCCACCGCGAAACTTGCGACGGCGCCGGACATCCCGACTCCCTCACGCACCTCGATCCGCGGACTGATCCGGACCGGGCCGGGCGGCTCGATCGGCACCGCCTCCAGGTTCTCCGGTGCAGTCGCCGCCCAGGCCGTGGCGAACAGGATCAGTCGCGCGGTGATATAGGCGAACACCATCAGGCCCAGCACCGGACCGAAGGTGGCGCCGGCCGGCCCGGTCACCACCGAGCGCAGGTAGATCGAGGCCACCTGCTTGAACACCTCAAATGCCACGGCCGCGATCAGGCCGGCCCGCAGCGAACTTCGGAAACTCACCGACTCGCGCGGCAGCCGGGCAATGATCCAGGTGAACAACAACCACGAGATGCCCAGCGCGAACACCCAGGACGCCACCTGCAGTCCGACGCTGAGACCCGGGACATCCTGCAGCCCGAACCAGCCCAGCACCGTCGTCATCGGTGACTCTTTGCTCAGCGCGGTCAGGCCGATGGTCAGCGCCAGCGCCACGAACGCCGAGACCAGTGCCAACAGATCCGACAGCTTGGTCGCCACGAATCCGCCCGGCTCGTGCCGCTGCTCCCACATCTGGCTCAGCGCTTCACGCAGGTTGGCCATCCAGCCAAGTCCGGCCCACGCCGCGGTGAACAGCCCGATCGCACCGACCGTGCCGCGCGAGTCGATCGCCGAATCCATCAACTCCACCAGTTGCGACCCGAGGTCGCCCGAGACGCTGGAGCGGATGCGCTCCTCGACGTCCGTCATCAGATCGGGCTGGTTGGCCAGCACGAACCCGCCGATGGAGAACCCCACCATGAGCAGCGGGAACAACGCGAAGATGGTGAAGTACGTGATGCCGGCGGCGTAGAAGTCGCCCTTGCAGTAGTTGTACCGGTCCTGCGCCACCATGATGCGGTTGAACCAGGCGAAACGGTTGCGCAACCGGTCCATCACACCCGGTTTGTCCGGCTCGGACGGGGCTGTCGGTACCGCTTCGCGGTCGGCCATCGGTGCTCCCTTTCCGGGCTGTCAACGTGTCGGCGACAAGAATCCCATTCGGTCATATACCCGCTGCAACGTCGCTGAAGCGACCCGGTCGGCGCGCGCGGCCCCGGCCGCCAGCACCGCCTGCAGTTCGGTCGGGTCGTCGAGCAGTTCGTCGACACGAGCCTTGATCGGCGTGACGAATTCGACCACGGCATCCGCGGTTTCGGTCTTGAGATCGCCGTACCCGCGTCCGGCGTAGCCGGCCACCAGCGTGTCGATATCGGTACCGGTCACCGCGGACTGAATGGTGAGCAGGTTGGACACCCCGGGCTTGGTCTCGCGGTCGAATCGGATCTCGCGTTCGCTGTCGGTCACCGCCGACCGGATCTTCTTGGCGGTCTTCTTCGGATCGTCGAGCAGGCTGATCAGGCCGGCGTCGGTGGCTGCGGACTTGCTCATCTTGGCCGTCGGATCCTGCAGGTCATAGATCTTGGCGGTGGCCTTGGGGATGATCGCCTCGGGAATGACGAAGGTGCCCGGGAGGCGGACGTTGATGCGTTCGGCGATATCGCGGGCCAGTTCCAGGTGCTGACGCTGGTCCTCCCCGACCGGCACCAGTGCGGTGTCGTAGAGCAACACATCGGCCGCCATCAGCACCGGATAGGTGAAGAGCCCAACCGTGGTCGCCTCGGCCCCCTGCTTCTGCGACTTGTCCTTGAACTGCGTCATCCGCGAGGCCTGCCCGAAACCGGTGAAACAGCCCAGCACCCAAGCCAGTTGGGTGTGGGCGGGTACGTGACTCTGGACGAACACCGTCGCCTTCGCCGGGTCGACGCCCAGTGCGAGATACTGTGCAGCGGTGACCAGGGTGCGCTTGCGCAGCACCTCCGGATCCTGCGGGACGGTGATGGCGTGCAGGTCCACGACACAGAAGTACGCGTCGTAGTCGCTCTGCAGGCTGACCCACTGGTTGACCGCACCGAGGGCGTTACCGAGGTGCAGGGAATCCGAGGTGGGTTGTGCGCCGGAGAACACGACCTGGCGACCGGCGCTGCTGGAGACACTCATGATGACTTCGATTTTGTCATGCGCGCATTCTGCGGCGCGCCCGCTATGGTTTACGTATTCGTCAATTAATCGGAGGCGTCGTGCGCCGCTTTGCCCCAGCCCTGCTGACCCTTATCGTTGTCGCCATGACCAGCGTCGGAACTGTCACTGCCGCAGCGGAATCCGATAGGCGCGCGACCGTCGTCGTGTCCGGCGGCGACGCCACGAGCCCGTTCACCACCCCATCGGCGGCCTGCGCGTCGGGTTTGGCGGCCGGCAACACCGATACCGCGCTACGCCAGTACCTGCTCGAACAGGGCCACACCGTCTACACCTCACCCGCGATGGCCGGTCGCGGCCCGGTCGTGGACCAGGACGGGTTCGGTGCTTTCGGAGATTGCCCGATCACGCTGCCCGAGAACATGACCGTCAACTCCACCGGCAGTATCGATACCGCCGGTGAGCACCTGGCCCGCTTTTTCGACCACCTGCACACCGCATACGGTGTCGATGAAATCGACATCGTCGGCCATTCCATGGGCGGGCTGTACTCGCGTGCGGCGATCAGGGTGCTGCAGAGCCTCGGCTCCCCGATCCGGATCCGGTCGCTGACCACCATCGGCACCCCGTGGCAGGGTTCGTATCTCTCCGACTACGCCAACGGCATCATCGGTAGATCGGACTGCCTCGGTGACGCCTTCTGCGAGGCGGCGATGGACGGTATGAAGACCGAGGTCGAGCGGCTGATGGCCGGGTCAGGGCGCGAGGTCAACCAGGCCTATCTGATGGGTCCCGACGGCTGGAACGAATACCAGGCCGGTGTGCTCGACCAGATCCCGGTCACCCTGATCGGCGGCAACCGCTTCACCGCTCCGACAGGCTCCGCACCGCCGAATCCGGCGGTGTGGCCCAACGACGGCCTCGTCGCAACCTCCAGCGCGCTGGCGACCGACATCAGTGATCGAGTGCTGCCCCACCGGCGCTGCTTCACCTTCGAAGACACGCACAGCATCTTCGTGTCCAACCTCGCCGGGCTCCCCTGGGAGACGGCGATGACCTGGGATCCCCGGGTGCTCGACGCCGTGCGCGCCGCCATCGACAATGCCGACGGTGGCCTGCATGGTCAGACCCGCGTTCAGTGCCCGGTCAGCTGAATTCGACCGTCACCGGGGCGTGATCGGACCAGCGCAGCGCGTACAGTTCGGCCCGCTCCACCCGCGCCGATACCGCGCGGGCGGCCAGCCCCGGGCTGGCCAGGTGGTAGTCGATACGCCAGCCCGCGTCGTTGTCGAAAGCCTTGCCGCGCCATGACCACCAGCTGTACGGGCCCGCGACATCCGGATGCAGCCGGCGCACCACGTCCACCCAGCCGGTCGACATCAGATCGGTCAGCCACTGCCGCTCGGCGGGCAGGAAGCCCGCCTTCTTGACATTGGCCTTCCACGCCTTGATATCGCTCTCGGTGTGCGCGATGTTCCAGTCACCGCACAGCACGGCATCGTCGCGGCCGTCGGCGAGCAGCGCGCCCATCCTGGTCTCGACCGCGGACATGAAGCGTTCCTTCTCCCGCTGGCGCTCGGTCTCGGCCTCGCCGGTGGGCAGGTACACGCTGGCCACCGTGGCTCCCGGCGGTGTCGACCTCGATGTAGCGGCCGTGCTCGGCGAACTCCTCGGAGCCCGAACCGATGCGCACCGCGTCGAAGGGTGTGCGCGACAGCACGGCAACGCCGTTGCGGCCCTTGACATGCGGCTCGGCCGCGGCGAGATGCCAACCGTCGGCCAGCGCCGGCGCCAGCGCCTCGGCGAGTTGCTCGTCGTCGGCGCGGGTCTCCTGTAGGCAGACGACGTCAGCGGTGCTGTCCTTGAGCCACGGCAGCAGGCCGAGGTTCTCCGTGGATCGCTGTTTGACCGCTGCGCGGATGCCGTTGACGTTGACGGTGGTGACGATCACGGTGGACGACCCTAGTGGACGCCCCTGACATCCGTTGATCCCCGGGTCACTACGCGCCCGGCCCACCGGCGGCCCCTTGCGGTACCGGCGGTACCGCCATACTGTCGGGCGCTATGACCCAACGCGCACCCATCCACCGCGGAGCGGGTGAACCGATCCTCATGCTGCACCCGTTCCTGTGCTCGCAGAACGTCTGGCGCACGGTAGCCGACCAGCTCGCCGACACCGGCCGCTTCGAGGTGCTGGCACCCACCATGGTCGGTCACAACGGGGGTTCCCGCGCGGGCACATGGTTACTGGACACCGCCGCACTGGTCGACGATGTCGAACGCCGGATGGACCAGATCGGCTGGGAGACAGCCCATATCGTCGGCAACTCGCTGGGCGGCTGGGTGGCCTTCGAACTGGAGCGGCGCGGCCGGGCACGCACCCTGACCGCCATCGCACCGGCCGGCGGGTGGAGTCAGCACTCCCCCACGAAATACGAAACGGTGCTGAAGTTCCTGGCCGGCGGCCCGGCCCTGATCGCCGCCCGCCTGCTCGGGCCGCGCATCCTGGACCTGCCGTTCGGTACCCGGATCGCCACCCTGCCGGTGAGCGGGCCCGCCGACGGACCCAGCCGCGCGGACCTGGTCGCCCTCGTCGAGGATGCCACGCACTGCACGGCCTACATCCAGTTGCTCATCAAGACGTTGCGCCTGCCGGGCCTGCTGGAGCTGGCCCAGGTGGGCGTGCCGACACACCTGGTGCTGTGCGAGAAGGACCGGGTGTTCCCGAGCCCGCGCGGAACGAAGTACTTCATCGAGAACCTGCCGACCGACGCGGCGGTGACCCGCCTGCCGGGACTGGGCCACATCCCGATGCTGGAAGCACCCGGCCAGATCACTGAACTGATCGCCGATTTCGTCGACCAGCACACCGAGCCCGCGCGAGAGGCGCCGCCCGCGGGCTGACGGCGCGCGGCCTGCACTTTCCGGGGGCGCAAGAACCTCTGAAATGCGGTACTACCCAGTAGTACTACGGAATATGTAGTACCGCAGGCAGTACCGCGTTCGGAAGCCGGCTGCGCCCGCTGACACCGATACCGGCGCGGGCGCAGGGTCAGCTCTTGGCGGACTCCAGCGCGGCGTTGAACGTCTTGGACGGCCGCATGACCGCGGCGAGCTTCTCGGGGTCCGGGTAGTAGTAGCCACCGATATCGGCGTGCCCGCCCTGAACCTCGTTGAGTTCGGCGATGATGGCGTCCTCCTTCTCGGCCAGCGCCTTGGCCAGCGGCGCGAAGTGCTCGGCGAGTCCCTTGTCCTCGGTCTGCTCGGCCAGCGCCTGCGCCCAGTACATGGACAGGTAGAACTGGCTGCCCCGGTTGTCCAGTTCGCCGGCCTTGCGCGACGGATTCTTGTTCTCGTTCAACAGCTTTCCGACCGCGGTGTCCAGCGTCTCACCGAGCAGCTTGGCCTTGGCATTGTCGGTCTTGCTGCCGAGATCCTCCAGGCTGGCGCCGATGGCGAGGAACTCACCCAGCGAATCCCAGCGCAGGTGGTTCTCCTCGACCAGCTGGCTGACGTGCTTGGGCGCCGAGCCGCCGGCTCCGGTCTCATACAGTCCGCCACCGGCCATCAGCGGCACGACCGAGAGCATCTTCGCGCTGGTGCCCAGCTCCAGGATCGGGAACAGGTCGGTGAGGTAGTCGCGCAGGATGTTGCCGGTCGCGGCGATGGTGTCCTGCCCGCGGATCACCCGCTCCAGCGTGTACCGCATGGCCCACACCTGCGGCAGGATCGTGATGTCCAGACCCTCGGTGTCCTCGTCCTTGAGGTACTCCTTGACCTTCTTGCGCAGCTCGTTCTCGTGCGGGCGCTCGTCGTCGAGCCAGAACACCGTCGTCATGCCGGACTGCCGGGCGCGGTTGACCGCAAGCTTCACCCAGTCGCGGATCGCGGCGTCCTTGACGATCGGCATGCGCCAGATATCGCCTTCTTCGACCTCCTGGCTCAGCAGCACCTCACCGGAATCGATGTCGACGATCTTGGCGACACCGGCCTCGGCGATCTCAAAGGTCTTGTCGTGGCTGCCGTATTCCTCGGCCTTCTGCGCCATCAGTCCGACGTTCGGCACGGTGCCCATGGTGGTGGGATCGAACTGGCCGTGCGTCTTACAGAAGTTGATCATCTCCTGATACATCCGCGAGAAGGTCGACTCCGGGTTCACCGCCTTGGTGTCCTTGGTGCGTCCATCGGCGCCGTACATCTTGCCGCCCAGGCGGATCATCGCGGGCATCGACGCATCCACGATGACGTCGGACGGCGAATGGAAGTTGGAGATGCCCTTCGCCGAATCGACCATGGCGAGTTCGGGGCGATGCTCGTGACACGCGTGCAGGTCGTTGATGATCTCTTCACGCTGTGAGGCCGGCAACGACTCGATCTTGCCGTAGAGATCCGAAAGACCGTTGTTGACATTCACGCCCAGCTCGTCGAACAGCTTTTCGTGCTTGGCGAACGCGTCCTTGTAGAACACCTTCACCGCGTGACCGAACACGATGGGGTGGCTGACCTTCATCATGGTCGCCTTGACGTGCAACGAGAACATCACACCCGTCTTGTAGGCGTCCTCGATCTGCTCTTCGTAGAACTCGATGAGCGCCTTCTTGCTCATGTACATGCTGTCGATCACATCGCCGGCGTCGAGCTTCACCTCCGGCTTGAGCACGGTTTCGCCCGCCGAGGTCTCCAGCACCATCTTGACCTTGCGGTCCTTGTCCACCGTCAGCGACTTTTCGCCGTGGTAGAAGTCGCCGTCCTTCATGGTCGCCACGTGGGTGCGTGACGCCTGCGACCACGTGCCCATGCTGTGCGGATGCTTGCGGGCGTACTCCTTGACGGCCTTGGGGGCGCGGCGATCGGAGTTGCCCTCGCGCAGCACCGGGTTGACCGCGCTGCCGAGGATCTTGGAGTACCGCTCCTTGATCTGCTTTTCTTCGTCGGTCTTCGGGTCACCGGGGAAGTCGGGGAGGTCATACCCCTTCTCCTTGAGTTCCTTGATGGCGGCCAGCAACTGGGGCACCGACGCACTGATGTTGGGCAGCTTGATGATGTTGGCGGCCGGATCCTGGGTCAGCTCACCGAGCTCGGCGAGGTTGTCCGGCACCTTCTGCTCGTCGGTCAGACGGTCACTGAACTCGGCGAGGATGCGCGCCGCCACGGAGATGTCGCTGGTCTTGACGTCGATCCCGGCGGCGTCGGCGAAGGTTCGGATGATCGGCAGGAAGGCGTAGGTCGCCAGCAGCGGCGCCTCGTCGGTCAACGTGTAGATGATGGTCGGATGCTCGGCGCTCATGTGTACTCCCGGCGTCACTGTCGTGTCAGATGCAGCGAAAGTCGTTTCTGCCGTGATTGATTGAGCAGAGGCGCTCTCGCACCAGCGGGCCGCCCGCGGCCGTTCTGTCGACGGTCCCGGGCTGCCCTCACCGGCAACACTACAAGGGCCGACGAACCGGCGAGGGGTCAGCTTTGACTACTGGCCAGTAGCTATTTTGTGGCCGCGCGACACCTCCGATAACCAGGTGGCATCGGGTCAGCGTCGTGAGCTAGGCTTCATATCGGTCATGAGTGCCAGCATCTAGCCCCGGCTTGCTGGCCGGCAACCCTCCAACCGCGGTGGGGTGCTCCGGGTGAAGACCAGGTTGAGCAGTCGAATGGCGACTGCCGGCAAGCGCGGGTCCGCACTGACGGGCCCCCAGAGACAGATGGAGGTTCGTTCCCGTGAGCACGTCAGAAGATCCCACCGCTACGTGGTCCTTCGAGACCAAGCAGGTACACGCCGGCCAGACCCCCGACACGGCGACCAACGCCCGGGCGCTGCCGATCTACCAGACCACCTCCTACACGTTCCGCGATACCGACCACGCGGCCGCGCTGTTCGGACTGGCCGAGCCCGGCAACATCTACACCCGGATCATGAATCCGACCACCGATGTCATCGAGCAGCGGGTGGCGGCCCTCGAAGGCGGTGTCGCGGCGCTGTTCCTGTCCTCCGGGCAGGCCGCCGAGACGTTCGCGATCCTGAACCTGGCCGGCGCCGGCGATCACATCGTGTCGAGCCCGCGGCTCTACGGCGGCACCTACAACCTGTTCCACTACACGCTGCCCAAGCTCGGTATCGAGGTCAGCTTCGTGGAGAACCCCGATGACCTGGAGTCCTGGCGCGCCGCGATCCGGCCCAACACCAAGGCGTTCTTCGCCGAGACCATCTCCAACCCCCAGATCGACATCCTCGACATCCCCGGCGTCTCGGGCGTGGCCCATGAGCAGGGCATCCCGCTGATCGTCGACAACACCATCGCCACCCCGTACCTGATCCAGCCGATCGCCCACGGTGCCGACATCGTGGTGCACTCCGCGACCAAGTACCTCGGCGGTCACGGCACCGCGATCGCGGGCGTCATCGTCGACAGCGGCACCTTCGACTGGACCCAGGGCCGCCACCCCGGTTTCACCGAGCCGGACCCGAGCTATCACGGTGTGGTCTTCTCCGAGCTCGGCCCGCCCGCGTATGCGCTCAAGGCGCGTGTGCAGCTGCTGCGCGATCTGGGATCGGCGCTGGCGCCGTTCAATGCCTTCCTCATCGCCCAGGGCCTGGAGACGTTGTCGTTGCGCATCGAACGGCACGTCGCCAACGCCCAGCGGGTGGCCGAGTACCTGTCCGGGCGCGCGGACGTCATCTCGGTGAACTACGCCAGCCTGCCCACCTCACCCTGGTATGAGCTGGGCCGCACAATTGCCCCCAAGGGCACCGGCGCGGTGCTGGCGTTCGAACTGGCCGGGGGCATCGAAGCCGGGAAGGCCTTCGTCAACGCGCTGACCCTGCACAGCCATGTCGCCAACATCGGCGATGTGCGGTCGCTGGTCATCCACCCGGCCTCCACCACCCATCAGCAGCTGACCGCCGAGGAGCAGCTCACCACCGGCGTCACGCCCGGGCTGGTGCGCCTCGCGGTGGGCATCGAGGGGATCGACGACATCCTGGCCGACCTGGACCGGGGGTTCGCCGCGGCCCAGGCCTTCTCCGGTACCGGCCAGAGTGTCGCGTCGGTGTGAGGCGGCCCGATGACCATCTTCGACATACTGAGCGACGTGCCCACTCTGCCCGCAGAAGGTGAGCTCGGGGTCGTCCACATCGGCGCCCTGACGCTGGAAAGCGGCGTGGTCCTCGACGATGTATCGATCGCGGTGCAACGCTGGGGCGAGCTGAACCGCGAAAGCGACAACGTCGTCATGGTGCTGCACGCACTCACCGGCGATTCGCACATCACCGGCCCGGCGGGCCCCGACCATCCGACACCGGGCTGGTGGGACGGCGTGGCCGGGCCCGGCGCGACGATCGACACCGACCGTTGGTGCGCCATCGCCACCAACGCGCTCGGCGGCTGCCGCGGATCCACCGGGCCCAGCTCGATCGCATCCGACGGAAAGCCCTGGGGCTCAAGGTTCCCGGCGATCACCATCCGCGATCAGGTGAATGCCGATCTCGCCGCGCTGGCCGCGCTCGGGATCACCGAAGTGGCCGCGGTGATCGGCGGGTCGATGGGTGGTGCACGAGCACTGGAGTGGATCGTCGGGCACCCCGACACCGTGCGCGCCGGACTGGTCCTGGCGGTCGGCGCTCGCGCCACCGCCGATCAGATCGGCACCCAGAGCACCCAGGTTGCCGCGATCAAGGCCGACCCGGACTGGAACGGCGGCGACTACTACGACACCGGCCGCGGCCCGGCCGCGGGTCTGGAGATCGCGCGACGCGTCGCGCACCTCACCTATCGCGGCGAGGCCGAGCTGGACTCCCGGTTCGGCAATGACGCCCAGGGCGACGAGGACCCCACCAACGGTGGGCGCTACGCCGTGCAGAGCTACCTGGAACATCAGGGCGGCAAGCTGGTGTCCCGGTTCGACGCCGGCACCTACGTCACGCTCACCGACGCACTGAGCAGCCACGATGTCGGCCGCGACCGCGGTGGCGTGGAGGCTGCGCTGGCCGGATGCCCGGTACCGGTGCTCGTCGCGGGCATCACCTCCGACCGGCTGTACCCGCTGCGCCAGCAGCAGGAACTGGCCGACCTGCTGCCCGGCTGCACCGAACTGAATGTCGTCGATTCGATCTACGGCCACGACGGGTTCCTGGTGGAAACCGAGGCGGTGGCTCCGCTGATCCGGCAGACCCTGGAGATCGCGTCCCGGTGAGCCGGTCGAACAAGCAGGGATCCCTGTCCTTCGGCGAGGAGGCCGCCGCCTACGAACGCGGGCGCCCGTCCTACCCGCCGGAGGCCATCGACTGGCTGTTGCCCAGCGGCGCGCAACGGGTGCTGGACCTGGGCGCGGGGACCGGCAAGCTGACCGTGCGGCTCGTCGAGCGCGGCCTGGACGTGGTGGCGGTGGACCCGATTCCCGAGATGCTGGAAGTCCTCAGTCACTCGCTGCCGGGCACTCCTGCGCTGCTGGGTACGGCCGAGGAGATTCCGTTGCCGGACAACAGCGTCGACTCCGTGCTGGTGGCCCAGGCCTGGCACTGGTTCGACCCGAAACGCGCCGCGCAGGAGATCGCCCGGGTGCTACGCCCCGGCGGCCGGCTCGGGCTGGTGTGGAACACCCGCGACGAACGGATGGGCTGGGTCAAGGATCTCGGCACCATCATCGGGCACGAGCACGATCCACTCAACGACGAGGTGACGCTGGATACGCCGTTCACCGATGTGGAACGCAACCGGGTGGAATGGACCAGCTACCTGACCCCGCAGGCGCTCATCGATCTGGTGGCCTCGCGCAGCTACTGCATCACCTCGCCCACCGAGGTGCGCACCCGCACCCTGGAGAAGGTCCGCGAACTGTTGGCCACTCATCCGGCGCTGGCCAACAGCACCGGTTTGGCGCTGCCCTACATCACGGTCGGAATCCGGGCGACGCTGCCCTGATCCGGCGTCATCGACGCCGGCGCCGGAATATTCGTTCCGCCAAATGGGTACTAGACGGTGAACGACGGGAGCCCGCGATGTCCAAGCGTGACCGAGACCGTCTTGCCGCGGCCGGGGGCACCGCCCCCGTGGTGCAGATCGCCGCCATGGTGATCGGGGCGGTGTTCCTGGTGTTCGGGGTCGCGGGCTTCATCCCGGGTATCACCAGTCACTTCGACGAACTGAGCTGGGCCGGTCAGCACTCCGGCGCACTGCTGCTCGGAGTTTTCGCGGTGTCGATCCTGCACAACGTCGTGCACCTGGCGTTCGGGGTCGCCGGCCTGATTCTCGCCCGGACCGCGGCGTCGGCCAGGGCGTATCTGCTCTGGGGCGGCGCCGTGTACGCGGTGCTGTGGCTCTACGGGCTGGCGATCGATCACCACGGCCCGCTGAACATCGTGCCGGTCAACGCTGCCGACAACTGGCTGCATCTCGGTTTGGCGGTCGCCATGATCGGCTCAGGTGTGACGCTGGGGCGCTTGGCGATTCAGCCGGATCAGTCCTGAGTCAGGACGTACCGAGCGGGTCGATGGTCCAGGCGATGTAGAGCATCGTCGCGCTGACGGTCGCGGTGGTCACAAAATCGATGGGGCGGGAACGGATCACCAACAGGCCGGCGCGGTCGTCGGAGAGCGCCAGCCGCAGGGCGGCCGCCACCCCGACGGCGATCCCGATGACGAGCGCGCCACGGCGCCAGTAGCCGGTGATCACCAGCCCCAGTGCGGCCAGGAGTATCAGGCCGACCACCAGGATCGGCCACTGACCGGCAAAGACCTTGCGGGCGAACTCCTTTGCGGACACTAACGGCGTTCTCTGTTCTTCACGCAGGCGCTCATCGGCCACATGCTCTTCGCGCAGGCGCTCATCGGCCACATGCTCTTCGCGCAGGCGCTCATCGGCGCTCCGCGCGCTCCACCACGTTGGTCAGCAGGAATGCCCGGGTCAACGGGCCCACCCCGCCGGGGTTCGGCGACACATGTCCGGCGACATCCCAGACGTCGGGAGCCACGTCACCGGTGAGCTTGCCCTCGACCCGGCTGACACCCACATCCACTACGGCGGCGCCGGGTTTCACCATGTCGGCGGTGACCATATAGGGCACCCCGACCGCGGCGACGATGATGTCGGCCTGCCGGGTCAGCTCAGCCAGATCACGGGTCCCGGTGTGGCACAACGTCACCGTGGCATTCTCCGAGCGACGGGTGAGCAGCAGACCGAGCGGGCGGCCGACCGTGACTCCGCGGCCGATCACCACCACGTGCGCACCGGCGATCGGCACGTCGAAACGACGCAGCAGGTGCACGATGCCGCGCGGCGTGCAGGGCAGCGGCGCTTCTTTGCCGAGGACCAGCCGACCCAGGTTGGTGGGGTGCAGACCGTCGGCGTCCTTGTCCGGGTCGATGCGCTCCAGGGCCGCGTTCTCGTCGAGGTGCTTGGGCAGCGGCAGCTGCACGATGTAGCCGGTGCATTCGGGGTTGGCGTTGAGTTCGTCGATCACCTCGTCCAGGGTGGCCTGGCTGATGTCGGCGGGCAGGTCACGACGGATGGAGTTGATGCCCACCTTCGCGCAGTCGGCGTGCTTGCCGCGCACGTAGGCCTGCGACCCCGGGTCGTCGCCGACCAGGATGGTGCCCAGTCCCGGGGTGCGGCCGGCGGCCGTCAGGGTGGCCACCCGCCCCTTGAGATCGTCGAGAATTTCGTCGCGGGTGGACTTACCGTCCAAAGTCGTCGCTGCCACGTAGGTCATTGTGGCAGGCTCGCCCGGTATGAACATCCAGCCCGGAGTGTTCACTGACGTGTTCGGCGAAGCCAAACTCGGTCCGGTGACGCTTCGCAACCGCATCATCAAGGCCGCTACCTTCGAGGCGTCCACGCCGAATGCGCTGGTCACCGATGATCTGATCAAGTACCACCAACTCCCCGGCCGCAGGCGGTGTGGGCATGACGACGGTGGCCTACTGTGCCGTCACCCCGGGTGGGCGCACCGACGGCTGGCAGCTGTGGATGCGGCCGGAGGCGCTGCCCGGGCTGCGCCGGCTCACCGACGCCGTGCACGCCGAGGGTGCGGCGATCAGCGCCCAGATCGGCCACGCCGGCCCGGTCGCCAACGCCAAGACCAACAAGGCCCCGGCCCTGGCCCCGGTGCGGTTCTTCAATCCGCTCTCCATGCGGTTCGCCCGCAAGGCCACCCGCGACGACATCCGCGCGGTCACCGCGGCGCACGCCAACGCCGCGCGGCTGGCCATCGACGCCGGATTCGACGCGGTCGAGATCCACCTCGGGCACAACTATCTGGCCAGTTCGTTCCTCAGCCCGATGCTCAACCGGCGCACCGATGAGTTCGGCGGCTCGCTGGAGAACCGCGCCAAGGTCGCGCGCGGGCTGGTGCGGGCGGTGCGCGACGCCGTCGACACGCACGGGGCCAAGAAGATCGCGGTCACCGCCAAGCTGACGATGACCGACGGGGTGCGCGGCGGCATCCCGATCGACGAATCCCTGCAGACCGCCAGGTGGCTCCAAGATGACGGCGGGCTCGACGCCATCGAGCTGACGGCGGGCAGTTCCCTGGTCAACCCGATGTACCTGTTCCACGGTGACGCGCCGCTCAAGGAGTTCGCCGGCGCGTTCACACCCCCGATCAGCTGGGGCATGCGGATGACCGGCAAGAAGTTCCTGCGCGAATACCCGTACCGGGAGGCCTACCTGCTGCGGCACGCCCGCCAGTTCCGCGCCGAGCTGTCGCTGCCACTGATCCTGCTGGGCGGTATCACCAACCGCGAGACCATGGATCTGGCGATGGCCGAGGGATTCGAGTTCGTCGCGATGGGCCGTGCGCTGCTGGCCGAACCCGACCTGATCAACCGCATCAGGGCCGACGGGGACGCCCATACGGTCAAAGCGCTGTGCACGCACTGCAACAAGTGCATGCCGACGATCTACAGCCACACCCATTGTGTGGTCACCGGCGCTCCGGACACGCTCACCGTCTGACGACCCTGCGCCGAGAACGCCTCAGATCGGCAACAACGCCCTTGCGGCCCGGCACACCGCGTCGCCCAACCGATACAGTTGTTCCCGATGAGCCGCCCCGGAACGCCCGCGCTGACCGTTCGATATGAGGGGTCCGCACGCACCTTCTCCGCAGGCAACGACGTCGTCGTCGGCCGCGATCTGCGTGCCGATGTCCGTATCGCCCACCCGCTGATCTCCCGCGCGCACCTGGTGCTGCGTTTCGATCAGGGCCGGTGGATCGCCATCGACAACGGCAGCCTCAACGGCATGTACCTCAACGGCCAGCGGGTGCCCACCCTCGACATCGTCGACGGCCAGCTCCTCAACGTCGGAAACCCGGACGGCCCGCAACTGGCCTTCGAAGTCGGGCGCCATCAGGGCTCGGTGGGCAGTCCCCCGCCGACCGCCGCGGTCCCGACACCCACCGGCCCCAGGCCCAGCGCCTCCTGGCCGACCCAGGCACCGATCCAGCCCGCCCCGCCGGCGTGGCCGACCGGCGGCGCACCGGCGCAGAACCCGCCGCGCTATCCGTCCGGGCCGCAGCCGTACCAGCCGACGGGCCAGCAGGCCTACCAGCCCAGCGCGCCGCAACCGGGCTATCCGCCGCCGCCCGTCTCGCGCTCGCAGCCGGCCTACATCCCGCCGGCCGACCCGTCGCAGACCGCCATGGGTCCGACCGCCGTGCCGCGCCCGTCGGAGAACAATCTCGCGACCAGCATGCTCAAGATCCTGCGTCCGGGGAAGGCACCCGAGGTGCCGCCGGGCGGGATCAAGATCGGTCGCGCCACCGACAACGACATCGTCATCCCCGACGTCCTGGCCTCACGGCACCACGCCACATTGGTCTCCGGCCCCGGTGGCACCGAGATCCTGGACAACCGCAGCATCAACGGCACCTTCGTCAACGGTGCCCGCGTCGAAGACGCGCTGCTGCGCGAGGGCGACGTGGTCACCATCGGCAACGTCGACCTGGTGTTCACCGGCGGGACGCTGGTCCGCGGCTCGGAGACCCAGGCCGCCACCCGCACCGGTGGACTGGAGGTCCGCGGCCTGACGTGGACCATCGAGGGCAACAAGACGCTGCTGAACAACATCTCCATCGACGCGCGGCCGGGCACCCTGACCGCGATCATCGGCCCGTCGGGCGCCGGTAAGTCGACGTTCGCCAAACAGGTCGCCGGTCTGACACATCCGACCGACGGCCGGGTGTCCTTCGAGGGCCACGACATTCACGCCGAGTACGCCTCGCTGCGGTCCCGGATCGGCATGGTCCCCCAGGACGATGTGGTGCACGGCCAGCTGACGGTCAAGCAGGCGCTGATGTACGCCGCCGAGCTGCGGCTGCCGCCGGACACCACCAACGAGGACCGCGAGCGGGTGGTCCTGCAGGTCCTCGAGGAACTCGAGATGACCCAGCACCTGGAGACCCGGGTGGACAAGCTCTCCGGCGGCCAGCGCAAGCGGGCCTCGGTGGCGCTCGAGCTGTTGACCGGCCCCTCGCTGCTGATCCTGGACGAGCCGACCTCGGGCCTGGACCCGGCGCTGGACCGCCAGGTGATGACGATGCTGCGCCAGCTCGCCGATGCCGGCCGCGTGGTGCTGGTGGTGACGCACTCGCTGACCTACCTCGACGTCTGCGATCAGGTGCTGCTGCTGGCGCCGGGCGGTAAGACGGCGTTCTACGGACCTCCGAGCCAGATCGGCCCGGAACTGGGCACCACCAACTGGGCCGATATCTTCTCCTCGGTCGCCGGTGACCCCGACGCCTCACATCAGAGCTACCTGTCCCGCAGTGGCCCACCGCCGCCGGCCGAGGCCTCCTCACAGCCGGCCGACCTCGGCAAACCCGCGAAAACCAGTGTGCGGCGGCAGTTTTCCACCATCGCGCGACGCCAGATGCGGCTGATCATCTCCGACCGCGGTTACTTCGCGTTCCTGGCGGTGCTGCCGTTCATCATGGGCGTGCTGTCGCTGTCGGTGCCCGGCACCGTCGGCTTCGGCATTCCGGACCCGATGGGCGACGCCCCCAACGAACCCGGCCAGATGCTGGTGCTGCTCAACGTCGGTGCCATCTTCATGGGCACCGCGCTGACGGTCCGCGACCTGATCGGTGAGCGCGCCATCTTCCGCCGCGAGCAGGCCGTCGGGTTGTCGACGACGGCGTACCTGATGGCCAAGGTGTGCATCTACGCGGTGTTCGCCATCATCCAGTCCTCGATCGTCACCGCCATCGCGGTTGCCGGCAAGGGCGGCCCGACCCAGGGGTCGGTGTCCTTCCTGCCGCCGACGGCCGAGCTGTTCCTGGTGATGGCGGCGACGACGGTGACCGCGGCGATGGTCGGGCTGGCGCTCTCGGCGCTGGCCAAGTCCAGTGAGCAGATCATGCCGCTGCTGGTGGTGGCCGTGATGAGCCAGTTGGTGTTCTCCGGCGGCATGATCCCGGTGACCGACCGCCTGGTGCTCGACCAGCTGTCCTGGTTCACCCCGGCGCGCTGGGGCTTCGCGGCGTCGGCGTCGACGGTGGACCTCATCAAGCTGGTGCCCGGACCGCTGACGCCCAAGGATGCGCACTGGGAGCACACCGCGTCGGCGTGGTGGTTCGATATGGGCATGCTGGCGGCCCTCAGCGTGGGCTACCTGACCTTCGTGCGCTTCAAGATTCGCCTCAAGGCCGGCTGATCACCGCGGTTTGTGGAGTTTTTGTCGGACTCATTCCGACGGAGGCTCCACAAATCGCTGGGGTTACTCGCCGTGGACGTCCAGCCCGTGGGCCGCGGCGTAGGCCAGCGCCTGCTCGATGTTGATGCGCGCGCCCCGCACTTTGGCCGTCGTCCAGAAGGTCGGGTCGGTCCGCGCGCCCCGCAGATCGGCCTCGTCGAACTTGGCGTCCTGCACCCGCGCGCCGCTCAGGTCCGCGCGCTGCAGCACGGCCTTGCGCAGGTCCGCGCCGACCAGGTTCGCCTCACGCAACCGGCAGTCCGACAGGTCGACTGTGCGAAGATCGCACCCACCGAGCACGCTGAGCGACAGGTCGACCTCGACAAACCGAAGCGGCCGCAGCCGGGTCTCGGTGAACACCGACCCCAGCAGGCTGCACTGCCGGAACGTACTGTGCAGCAGCGCGGCCCGGCGGAAGGTGCAGTTGCGGAAGGCCGACCCGAGATGCACGGACTCGGTCAGGTCGACACCGCTGAAATCGCATTCGTCGAACACCACCCGCTCGGTGCGCAGCCGGCTCAGGTCCTCATCGCGGAAGTCGTGTCCGGTGAACTCACGGTCCACCCAGACCTGGTCTTCGCTCACACCGCGGCCAGGGCGTACTCGGCGACCGCGATCAGCGCTGCGCGTGCGGAATTCCGGTCGCGGGCATCGACGGTGACGATCGGGATGTCCTCGCGCAGCGCCAGCGCCTGTCGCACGGCGGCCTCCGGATGTCGTGGCGCCCCGTCGAACTCGTTGATCGCGATGAGGAACGGGAGTTTGCGGGCCTCGAAGAAGTCGACGGCGGCGAAACTGTCCTGCAGGCGCCGGATGTCGACGAGGATGACGGCGCCGATCGCGCCGCGGATCAGGTCGTCCCACATGAACCAGAAGCGGCGCTGACCGGGAGTGCCGAACAGGTAGAGCACCAGATCCTCGGCCAGGGTGATGCGTCCGAAGTCCATCGCCACCGTGGTGGTGTTCTTGTGCGGGGTGGCATCCAGCCCGTCGACACCGACCGATGCGGTGGTCACCAACGCCTCGGTGCGCAACGGCATGATTTCCGAGACCGCGCCGACGAATGTGGTCTTGCCGGAGCCGAACCCGCCGGAGATGACGATCTTCGTCGCCCCCGGCCGCTCGGAGTGTCCAGCCGACGCCGCAGGCGTCTCAAAGTGCCCGAAGGCCACGCAGAGTCCTCCCGATCAGTTCACGACGTTCGTCGGCGGAGGCCGTATCGCCCAGCGTCGTGTGTACCCGAAGATACCCCTCGGAAACGAGGTCACCGATCAGCACACGCGCCACGCCGAGCGGCAGGGACAACCGCGCCGCGATCTCCGCGACCGACGGACTGCCCCTGCCCAGGACCAGGATGCGGGCCCGCACATCGCCACCCGGCCACCCGGCTGCCGGTGCGGTGTCCAGCGTCCTGATCGGTGCCTCCAGCGGCAGTTGCACGGCGGAATCGGTGCGTCCGGCGGTCAGCCGGTAGGGCCGCACCATGCTCGGCACATCCGCAGGGTCGGCGGATTCCCAGGCATCTGGCGGCGGCTCCATCGCAGCCTCAGGTGCGTTGGCGGCTACGCCGTGCGGACTGGACGACGTTGCCCACCCGCTCCACCAGAATGGCCATCTCATAGCCGATCTGGCCGATATCGCAGGACCGGGTCGCCAGGGTGGCGAGGTTGGATCCGTCACCCACGCGCATCAACAACAGATAGCCGTTCTCCATCTCGACAATGGACTGCATGACGTGGCCACCCTCGAAGAGCTGCGCCGCTCCCGTCGACAGGCTGGCCAGCCCCGAGGCGACCGCGGCAAGCTGATCGGCGCGTTCGGTCGGCATGTGCGCACTGGCGGCCATCAGCAGGCCATCGGCGGAGACCAGCACGGCGTGCGAGACTCCGGACACCTCGCGGGCGAACTTGGCGACCAGCCAGTCGAGTGTTTCGCGGGTGTCACTCATGGGATCCTCCGGTGTCGCGGGTGTGCGACCGACCGGCATGCACCCCACCGAAGTGGCTGCTGAGGCTGGCTCGTACGGCGGCGGGATCCGGCCGCGGGCCGGGGTCGGCAGGCTCCGATGGTACCGGGGCGACGTCATCACCCGCCCCGGGCACGAGTCGTTCCCCGGGCCGGCGGACCGGCAGGCCCTCGGCGGTGTGTTCGGTAACCGGTGCATCCTCGGCAGAGGCCGCCGCCGACCAGCCGTGATCCCACACCGATTTCCAGTCCAGGTCGGTGCTGGCGCCCAGATCGGTCGGGTCGACCAGCCACTCCGACAACATCTTCTGGTAGATGGCGTCATCGGAGGATCCCGGGTCCGCCGGCTCGGCGTGCCGCTGGGGACGCGCGGCGAAATACGCCGAGGTGTCCGCCGGCGCGGGGGTCCGGCTCGGCAACTCTGGTGGCCTCTGCACCGGTGTCGGCTCGGTGGGCCAATGCTCCGATTCCGCCTCGTCCGGCTCAACACGGAACCCGCTGGCACCCGGATTGCGTTGCGGCAAGCCGGATACCGGGGCCTGCCCGCGGAACTCGACAACCGGCTCCACATAGGAGGGTTCGGGCTGCACCGGCGCGAACTGCTGCACCTCGGCCACCGGGGCCGGCTGGAAACCGGTGAAGACCGGCGTCGGCAGCACGCCGGCGAGCAGCTCCTCGGGCACGTACACTCCAGCCGTGGTGCCCGAATGCGCCTCTCCGGCAACGGTACTGCGCAACCGAACCACCAGTCCGTGCTGGCCGGCCAGTCGGCCGACGACGAACAGGCCCATGTGCCGTGCCGTGTACGGGGTGACCTCGCCGCCGGACTGCAGACGGGTGTTGGCCACCCGCAGATCGGGTTCGGCCATGCCCAGGCCCGAGTCGGCGACCTCGATGACGAGCGCGCCGTTGCCGGTGCGCACCGCCGACACCCGCACCTGCGCGTCCGGCGGCGAATAGCGCAGCCCATTGTCCATCAGCTCGGCAAGCACATGCACCAGGTCGGCGGCCACCGTGCCGCTGATATCGCAGTCGGCGACGACATCGGTGACCACCCGGGTGTACTCCTCGACCTCGGAGGCCGCGGCGTCGACCACCGCGGCCACCGAAACCGGCTCAGCGTGCTCGCGGGTGACCTTGGTTCCGGCGAGCACCAGCAGGTTGGCGCCGTTGCGACGCATCCGGGCCGCCAGGTGGTCCAGCCGGAACAGACTGTCCAGGCGTTGCGGGTCTTCCTCATCGCGTTCGAGCTGGTCGATGAGCGTCAGCTGCTGATCCACCAAGGATCGGCTGCGCCGCGACAGGGTCTCGAACATATCGCTGACCTGCACCTGCAGCCGGGCCTGCTCGCCGGCCAACAGGACGGCCTGCTCGTGCAGTTCGTCGACCGCGTGCGCGACCTGCCCGACCTCCTCGGTGGTGTGCACCGGGATCGGGCGGATCGGGCCGGGGTCTCCCCCGGTGCGTACCTGTTCGAGTTCGCGGACGAGTTCGGTGTGGGCGACCTTGAGCGCACTGTCGCGCAGCCGGCGCAGCGGCCGGACCAGTGACCGCGCGACCAGCGCCACGATCAGCAGCGCGAGCAGGATCACCGCGAGCACGATCACGGCGTCCCGGATGGCGGTGCTGCGTTGTGCGTCGGCTTGCGCACCGACGGTCGTGGTCACCGACGTCGTGGCCTCGGAGATGACGGCGTCGGCGATGTCGTCGGTGGCCGCGATGGACTGGCTGAGCTCCGGATTGTTCACCAGCACCGCTGTCGGGTTGGCCATGATCGCCATCCGGCGGATGAACTGCTCCTGAAGTGCCTTGGCCTCGTCCGAGCCGACGCCGAGGATCTGGCTCATGCCGAACAGGGTGGACGGTTCGGTACCGGCGACGGTGTTCATCGAGGTGCGCAGTTCCGGTTCGGGCACTTCGCCACCGAGGTTGACCAGTAGCTGCTGCATCATCATCTGCCCGCGGGCACCGACCGCCCGGGACAGCCCGAGCGTCTCGCTGCGGATCTGCGCGTCATCGACGCGCACCGATCCGTTGATGGCGTCCTCGGCGGTCAGCAGGACGGGTGCGTAGGTGGTGACCCTGTCGCGCAGGGCGATCGAGTTGGAGCCCACCTTGTTCACCAGGTCCTGGCCGTCCTGGAGAATCGCGGTGACGCCGCTGCCCACGTCGGGCAGCACGTCGGTTTCGTCGAGTTGGCGTTGCAGTTTTTGGCGGGCGGTGTCGAACTCGCTCAACGCGGCCTGAGCGTCGCCACCGGCGCTGCCGGCCAGGACGGCGGTATCGAGTGCGGCCATGTACTCGACGACGGCGGGCACCATGTCGGCGCGGTCGGCCGCCAGCCGCAGATCGGCGGCGTCGGTGAAACCGGAGTAGATGCGCAGCCCACCGAATGTCGCGGCCAGGGCCAGCGGAACCAGCACGATGGCAAACACTTTCCAGCCGACGGGCCAGTTGCTCAACGCCCAGCGCGACGGCCTTTTCACGGCTTGCGCTGCCGCACTGTCGAATTCGTCGCGCGCCGACGTAACCGGCGGCGCGGCATGGGCCGTCATCGGAATCCGCACAACGTTGGTGTTCATATACTTCCTGCTTTTGCCCACCATCGGGGCCGGCGTGGCACGCCTGGCAATTTGTCGAGTATGGCAGTCACCGACAGCGGTTTCCATACCTCGATATCGAACGGACACAGTTCGTGACCGTTACGTTGCGCAGTCGTGGTGATGCGGGCAAACAGGTCTGACGTGCGCGTCACGTCGCCGGGACGGAATGTCTACGCGGGCCGCAGGATCGCGACCAGGAAGTCGGAGCCCTCGGTGAACGGCCGCACATCCCAGGTGGACAACAGCAGATCGGGTACCAGCCCGGCGTGGGCCGCGTCGGCGAGGAACTCGGTGTGCGCGTACTCGCGGCCGGCGCCGAACCCGATCACCGCGCGGCCACCGGTGCCGAGATGGGCGCGCAGCCTGCTCAGCACCTGGGTGCGGGTGCTCGGCGCGAGGAAGGTCATCACATTGCCCGCCGACACGATGAGGTCGAACGGCTCGGCGATTCCGCGGGCGGGCAGGTCCAGTTCGGCGAGGTCACCGACCAGCCAGCGCGGGCCCGGGTGGTCCTGTTCGGCGGCGGCAATGAGCGCGGGGTCGACGTCGACGCCGACGACGTCATGTCCGGCGGCGGCCAGGTAGCCCCCCACCCGGCCCGGACCGCAGCCCGCGTCGAGAATGCGGGCACCACGTTCGGCCATCGCGTCGATGAAGCGAGCCTCGCCCGCCAGATCTTTGCCCGCGCGCTCCATCGCCCGGAATCGATCGATGTACCACTGCGAATGGCCCGGGTCGGACGCGACTTTCTGCATCCAGATGCTCTGTTCGACCATGAGCCCATTATCCCGGGGCAAGATGACCTGGTGTTCAAGGTGCTGTTCTTTTCCCCGCGCATCGCGCCCAATACCGGCAACGCGATCCGGATGGTGGCCGCGACCGGGTGCGAGCTGCACCTCGTCGAGCCACTCGGCTTCGACCTGTCCGAGCCCAAGCTGCGCCGGGCCGGCCTGGATTACCACGACCTGGCATCGGTGACGGTGCACCCGGACCTGCTCGCGGCCTGGGACGCCATCGGCCCCACGCGGGTGTACGCGTTCACCGCGCATGCCGACACGTCGTTTGCCGACGTCGCCTACCGGCCCGGCGACGTGCTCATGTTCGGCCCGGAACCGACCGGCCTGGACGAGCAGACGCTCGCCGATCCGCATGTCACCGCGCAGGTGCGGATCCCCATGCTGGCCGGCCGCCGGTCGCTGAATCTGTCCAACGCCGCGGCGGTCGCGGCCTATGAGGCGTGGCGCCAGCAGGGCTTCACCGGCGCGGTGTGAGCGGCAGGTCTACCAGGTGTCCCAGTGCGCGAAGTTCTCGGCGGGCAACCGTCCGGCCTTCTTGAAATCGGTGCCCTTGGTGTAGGCGATCGGGAACAGCCCGCCCTGGGCGTACTGATCGAACGGGATGCCGAGCACCTCGGCGGCCTGCTTTTCCCCGTCGCCGAGCAGGTGCAGCGTCGTCCACGCCGAGCCCAGCCCGCGGGATCGCAGCGCCAGCATGAAACTCCACACCGCAGGCAGCAGTGAGCCCCAGTAGGACGCGCTCATCCCGGCCGGTGCGCCGTCGGGGCGGCCCTCCAGGCACGGGATCATCAGCACCGGGGCCTTCTCGAAGTTCTCGTTGAGGTACTTCGCGGAGTCGGTGACCCGGACGATCTGCTCGTCGCGAATGTCGCCGCGCTCCGGCTTGGGCAGATCGAGATATGGATTGGCGTTCGTCCGGTAGATATCGGCCAGCGCCTTCTTCTTGGCCGGATCCTCGACGAAAACCCATTGCCAGCCTTGAGCATTGGAGCCGGTGGGAGCCTGCAGCGCCAGATCGAGACATTCCAGGAGCACGTCGCGCGACACCGGTTTGTCGAAATCGAGCCGCTTGCGCACCGAACGCGTGGTGGTCAGAACTTCATCCGCGGTCAGGTTGAGTGTCATACCGCGAGACTACATTCGCGGACATGACTGCAGACCTGACACCGGAAAGCATCGAACGTCTGAGATCCGATGACTACGGCTGGCTCACCACTGTCGCGAAGTCCGGCCAGCCGGTGCCCAAACTGGTGTGGTTCTTCTTCGACGGCACCGACATCGTGGTGTACACCGAGCCCGGCGCGGCCAAGGTGCGTCATATCCGCAACCATCCACCCGTGAGCCTGAACCTGGACTCCGACGGTAGCGGTGGCGGGATCATCGTGATCGGAGGTCCGGCGCGGGTGGACGCCGAGGGCGTCGATTTGCGCACGGACACGCCGTACTGGGCGAAGTACCAGGCGGCCTCCGATCAGTTCGGGCTGACCGACACGATGGGCAACTTCAGCACCCGGCTGCGGATCACCATCGAGAAGGTGTGGACGACGCCCACCGAGTGAGCGTCACTGGAAGTCCCGCGACCGCGAGCGCACCTTCAGATCGATGGGGCTCATCCTGTCCGCGGCCACCGTCACCGCACCGGTGGCGTTCTGCACGATGCCCCGGATGACCAGAGCCGACGCCGTCTGCGCCAGCTTGCGATGACGCGCCCACACCCCGCGGGAGCACATCACGTTCACCATGCCCGTCTCGTCTTCCAGGTTCATGAACGTCACGCCCTGGGCCGTTGCGGGCCGCTGGCGGTGCGTCACCGCGCCCGCCACCAGTACGCGGGTGCCGTCGGGCACGGACAGCAGCTGATCGGCGGGCACAATGCCCATCTCGTCGAGCGTCTCGCGCAGGAACTGGGTGGGATAGCTGTCCGGGGACACACCGGTGGCCCACACGTCGGCGGCGGCCAGCTCCAGCGCGCTCATCCCGGGCAGCGGCGGGACATGCGAGGACGACCCCACCCCCGGCAACCGGTCCGGCCGTTCGGCGGCGGCCGCCCCCGCCGCCCACAACCCTTCTCGGCGGGTGATCCCGAAACACCCCAGCGCACCCGCGGTGGCCAGCGCCTCGGTCTGCGAGACCGAAAGTTGCACTCTGGCCGTCAGATCCAGCAGCGTCGCGAACGGGCCATTGGCGCTCCGCTCGTCGACGATCCGTTGTGCCAGTTCATCGCCGATGTGACGGACGCTGCCCATCCCCATGCGCACGTCCAGGCCGCGGTTCTCACAGGTGGCGTGCGCCAGACCGGCGTTGACGTCCGGACCGTGCACCAGCACGCCGTGCCTGCGCGCATCGGCGACCAGCGACTGCGGCGAGTAGAAGCCCATCGGCTGGGCCCGCAGCAGCGCCGCGCAGAACACCGCCGGGTGATGCAGCTTGAACCAGGACGAGTAGAACACCAGCGACGCGAAGCTCAGCGAATGACTCTCCGGGAAACCGAAATTGGCGAACGCCTCCAGCTTCTCGTAGATCCGCTCGGCCACCTCACCGGTGATGCCGTGACGGTCCGGCCATCCCGCCGTAGAACCGGTCGCGCAACCGCCGCATCTTCTCGGTGGACCGTTTCGAACCCATCGCCCGGCGCAGCTGGTCGGCCTCGGCCGGGCTGAAACCGGCGCAGTCCACCGCCAGTTGCATCAGCTGCTCCTGGAACAGTGGCACGCCGAGGGTCTTGCGCAGTGCCGGCTCCATTGACGGATGGTCGTAGACGACCTCCTCTTCGCCGTTGCGCCGCTTGATATACGGGTGCACCGATCCGCCCTGGATGGGGCCGGGCCGGATCAACGCGACCTCGACCACCAGGTCGTAGAACATCCGCGGCTTGAGCCGGGGCAGGGTCGCCATCTGCGCGCGGGATTCGACCTGGAACACCCCGACTGAGTCGGCACGCTGCAGCATCTCGTAGACCGCGGGCTCGGACAGGTCCAGCTGGGACAGATCCACCTCGAGGCCCTTGTGCTCGCGTGCCAGGTCGATGGCATAGTGCAGGGCCGACAGCATACCCAGGCCGAGTAGATCGAACTTGACCAAACCGATTGCCGCACAGTCATCCTTGTCCCACTGCAGCACACTGCGGTTCTCCATGCGGGCCCATTCCACCGGGCAGACATCGGCGATCGGGCGATCACAGATCACCATGCCACCGGAGTGGATGCCCATGTGCCGGGGCAGGTTGGAGATCTGGGTGGCCAGATCGACCACCTGTTCCGGGATGTCCTCGACATCGGGCGAGTCGGCCAGGCCGTTCCACCGGCTGATCTGCTTGCTCCAGGCGTCCTGCTGCCCCTGTGAGAAACCCAGCGCGCGGGCCATGTCCCGGATGGCGCTGCGCCCCCGGTAGGTGATGACGTTGGCGACCTGGGCGGCGTAGTCCCGCCCGTACTTGTCATAGACGTACTGGATGACGTTCTCGCGCAGGTCCGATTCGATGTCGATGTCGATATCGGGTGGACCGTCCCGCGCCGGTGACAGGAACCGTTCGAACAGCAACTCGTTGGCGATCGGGTCGACGTTGGTGACCTTGAGCGCGTAGCAGACCGCCGAATTGGCCGCCGAACCCCGGCCCTGACAAAGGATGTCGCGCTCCCGGCAGAACCGGGTGATGTCGTGCACCACCAGGAAGTAGCCCGGGAAGTCCAGCTTGTCGATGATGGCCAGTTCGTGTTCAATCTGCGCGTAGGCCTTGGGCGCCCGGTCCGGTGGGCCGTAGCGATCCCGGGCGCCGTCGCGCACCAGTTTGCGTAGCCAGCTGGATTCGGTGTGCCCGTCCGGCACGTCGAACGGCGGGAGTTGCGGGGCGATCAGCGTCAGCCCGAACGCACACTGTTCGCCCAGGTCTGCTGCGGCCGTGACGATCTCGGGGCCGAACAGCAGGGCCATCTCCTCCCCCGACCGTAGATGCGCTCCACCCAGCGGCGCCAGGTACCCGGCCGCGTCGTCCATCGAATTTCGGGCCCGGATGGCCGCCATCGCCATGGCCAGCCGGCCCCGCGACGGCGCCGCGAAATGGGCACCGGTGGTGGCGACCACGTTCAGGCCGAACCGTGGTGCCAGCGCGGCCAGAGCGGCATTACGTTCGTCATCGAGCGGGTGTCCGTGATGGGTGAGTTCGATGCTGACCCGGCCGGCGCCGAACCTGTGCACCAGATCGGCCAGCGCCCGCTCGGCGGCCTCCGGTCCGCCATCTGTAAATGACTGTTGGACATGACCTTTCCGGCAGCCAGTGAGGATGTGCCAATGCCCGCCGGCGGCCTCGGTCAGCGTGTCGAAGTCATACCGTGGCTTACCCTTCTCGCCACCGGCCAGGTGTGCCGCCGAGATCTGGCGCGACAGCCGCCGGTAACCCTCCGGGCCGCGGGCCAGCACCAGCAGATGCGGTCCGGGTGGGTCAGGCCGCTCGGTGCGCGGCACATTACCCAGCGACAGTTCGGCACCGAACACGGTGGACATGTCGAGTTCGCGGGCGGCTTCGGCGAACCGCACCACTCCGTAGAGACCGTCGTGATCGGTCAGCGCGATGGCCCGTAGATCCAGCCGGGCCGCCTCCTCCACCAGTTCCTCCGGGGTGCTGGCCCCGTCCAGGAAGCTGTAGGCCGAGTGCGCGTGCAGTTCGGCGTAGGGCACCGATGAGCCGGAACGTTGCACCTCCTCGGGCTGGTAGGCGCCGCGCTTGCGGGACCAGGCGGGACTGTCCCCGCCGTCGCCGGGCGGCTCCAGCGGCAGGCCCGACCGGCGTGGCTTATCGCGCGGTCTGCTGTTGAGCACCCGCTCCATCTCGGTCCAGCTCGGCGGCCCGTTGTGCCAACCCATCGGTCAATCATATCGAACAGATGTTCGATTGATCCAGTGTGGGATCAGCGCCGCCGAAATGGGGCCTATTGACCCTAGGCACGCTATCGACCCGGTCGCACACTGGCAGTTGCCGATGCCTTTCGGGACAGTCGGCATCGAGCATGAGGGGGGCCCGGAGATATGGCTGGCACAACGACGCCGACCGCGAATGACCGAACGCCCCACAGCCGAGTCCGTCTACGGAGGTATACCGACCATGACTGATACACCGGAAACCACGAACGCATCCACCACCGAGGAGCCGGCAACGGTGGCACCGCCACCGCCTCACGAGCACGTCGAGCATCGCCCCAGTCGGCTCTACCAGACATTGGCGTGGGTCGGCGCCATCAGCGGCGTCTTGTTCATTCTCACAGTGGTTTTCGTCGCCGGGCTCTTCGCCGGCAGCGGTCCCGGCGGCTACCACGGTTGGACCCGCGGCTACCACAGCTATCAGATGGGGCCGCACGGACCGAGGGACGGCTGCCCGATGATGGGCCCCGGCGGCATGATGGGACCGGGCGGGATGATGGGACCGGGCGGGATGATGGGCCCCGGCCCAATGATGGGACCGGGCGGCATGGGTCCGGCACCGACCACGATGCCCTCACCACCACAGCGCCCGTCCTGACTCGCGTCGGGGCCATGATGTTCTTGTGCTGCATGCCCGCAACACATCGCGGTTGAGCCCAGGACGTGTCGGACCCCTCTTCTAGAATCATGGTATGCCTCCGCCCACAACACCTTTCGCCGCACACGCACCTCGGGTGTCGCGGTTGGAGGTGTTGTTCGATGAGATGGCGGAGTTGACGGGGCAGCGTAATGCGATCGATGGCCGGTTGGTGGAGATCGTCGCCGAGATCGACGGCAGAGGCACCGACGACGGGAACTCCCTGTGGGGTGCCACCGGATGCCGATCGATC
Organism: Mycobacterium sp.; assembly: GCA_034520035.1. Lineage (GTDB taxonomy): Bacteria > Actinomycetota > Actinomycetes > Mycobacteriales > Mycobacteriaceae > Mycobacterium. The sequence continues at coordinate 336,266 of JAXHOA010000127.1, forward strand.
GAGGCGTTGGTGGCATGGAAGGCCGGGGTCAGCCCGCGCCGGGCCGAGGCCATGGTCGCCGTCGCGCATCGCATTGATGAACTCGAACGCTGCGTCGCAGGCTTGCGGGACGGCCGGGTGTCGCTGGATCAGATCGGGGTGATCGCCGAAGGCGGTGGCCAGGGCTGCGATGAGCACTACGCGGAGCTGGTGAAGGTCGCCACGGTCACCCAGTTGCGGACCGCGGTCAAGCAGGAACCCCGCCCCGAGCCGGAGTCCAAGCCCGAACCCAAGCGCTCCTTTTCCCGGGTCGACAGTGAGGGCTACACCACCTACCGGATCCGGCTGCCGAAAGTGGAGGCCGCGAAGTTCGAGGCCGCCCACCAGTCCCATCGCGACAAGCTGGTCGCGGATTGGAAACGTGATCACGACACGGCCGACAGCATTGATCCCGAGGACGGCGATCAACACGATGTCGACGCCTCCGACACGATTCCTGCGCAGGCGCCCCCGTTCCCGGACACAGTCGATGCGTTCATGAGTTTGTTGACCGTCGCTGAGTATGCAGATGATGCCGTCACTGGCGATGACGATGTGATTGCCGGTGTTGGTCTGCATGGTGACGGGTTGCTCGTCACCATGACGCGGTCCTCGTCATGGTGACGGTCGATCGCGGGTATGCCGAGGCCGGCCCCCGGCACGCTTGCGGGGGCGTGTAGTGGGGGTCAGTGTGGTGGGGCCAGGAGCCGGCCTCGGGTGTAGAGCCCGATCAGGGTCCAGGGCGGGTCGCGCAGGCCATATCGATGGCGGTCGAAGTAGGCGGCTGCGGACAAGATGGTCAACGCGTGATGCAGTGGGTTGCCGGTGTTGCGCAGCGTGGTGAAGGTGTCACGGGACAGTGCCAGCAGCGCTTTGGTGCCGTCTTGGTAGATGCGTTCCAAGTGTGCCGGAGGCAGCCGGCGCAGCCAGCGTCGCACCGTGGGCGCCGGCCGGTTGAGGAGAGCGGCGATGCGCCGGTGTCCGATTCCATTTGCTTTGTGCAGCAGTGCCATTCCGATCACTGCGGTGGTGTCGGCGTGGCGTGGTTGCAGCGCCGCGGGCATCACGACGTGTGTCGATGAGCATGACCGGCATCGGGTGCGGCGGGGTCGCACGGTCACTGTCGTGTCGTCGAGGTCGCGCACGGTGCGTCGCCGACCGTGTCCCCAGGCGGCCAGCCGGCCGGTGTGGCAGCGCGGGCAGCGTAGTTCGCCATCGGCGAGGAGTTGCTCGGCGAGTTCGGTGGTGCGCGCGACGATCACCGCGGGGCCAGTCCATGACACATCAGTCTTGCCTACCACCACAGACTGGGGGTAGGGGTCAGTTCGTGTTGGGCGACAGCCGGTTTGGGTGGCTTGCCGTCACTGATCGTGACGACCAACGGCCATCTTCACCGCGCCGACCTCTGGTGGCGGGTCGACAGCACGAACCGGCCGCATGGGCCGATCGTCGGCGTGGTGATGATGCAGACGACAAGGATCCTGCACAGCTGCCGTCGGCAAACTCGGTGACGAATACCGCCGTCGTGGTCGTCATACAGAGGGACGGTCAACACAGCGGTCGGATGAAAGCTGAGGGTAGCTGGATCTCGCAGGGATCGAGAGGGATTCGGTGGCAAGCGGCCCTGACAAAGCCACGGCGTGTCAGTACTGCCAGATGACATGGCGCGTGGTGAGCAAGGTGAGAGGGCATACGTGAGGAACCAGTGTCAGAACCCTCGTTAGGTGGAACTGGTCTGCAAACCTGGCGGATATCGGACCGGTGTTGTGGTGCACGCGGAAGTGATGAATCGGAAGCGTCCGCTGTCTGTCTCAGCCAGGGGCGGGTAGCAGCCGGTGGGGAATTGTCTGTGGCGTACCTACCGGGGCCATCGGGGCAAAGCTGGGTGCCGGCCTCGCCAATCGGATACACGTGAACACGGGAACCATTCGGGTGCTTCCCTTCCCGTATCCCGTCCGGGGGTGCGGAGGGTAGGTGTCGATGCCCACCGAGGGCACCTGAATGGGGCGGAGCCGCCGTAGTACTGCGAGGCCGGGAAAGCCGGTCACATCGGGAAGGGCGGCAGTAGGACACGCAGAACAGGAGAGTGCAATGTCAGAAGACGCGCCGATGAATATCGGTGCCGCGCTGGACCTGCCGATGGTGGCGGCCCGGCGGGTACTGAGGATGCAGACCAAACTGCACTGCTGGGCGACGGCCGATCATGGTCGTCGGTTCGATGATCTGTTCAACCTCGTAGCGGACCCGTGTTTCCTCGCGGTGGCGTGGACACGGGTCCGGGAGAACACCGGTGCCCGCAGTGCGGGGATCGATAAACGCACCGCCCGCGGTATAGAGGCCAGTGACAACGGTGTCGCCGGGTTCCTCGAACAGTTGCGGGAAGCGCTACGCTCCGGCACTTTTCGACCGGTACCGGTGCGGCGAGTCGAGATCCCCAAAGCGAGCGGCAAGGTCCGCAAGCTCGGTATCCCGACCGTGGCCGATCGGGTGGTACAGGCGTCGCTGAAGCTGGTGTTGGAGCCCATATTCGAATCAGATTTTTCCGATTCGAGTTATGGGTTTCGGCCGAAGCGACGGGCCCAGGACGCGATCGAGGACATTCGCAAGTCTGCTCGTGAAGGTTATGAGTGGGTGTTCGAAGCCGACATCGCAGCGTGTTTCGACGAGATCGACCACAGTGCCCTGCTGCAGCGGGTGCGAGGCCGGATCGGCGATAAACGCATCCTGGGGTTGGTGAAGGCATTCCTGAAGGCCGGAGTGCTCGATACCGACGGCGACACCTATGACACCCATACCGGAACTCCCCAGGGCGGCATCCTTTCGCCGCTGCTGGCAAATATCGCCCTGTCGGTCATCGATGACCATTTCGATGCCCAATGGGCGGCCCACCGTAGCGGGTATGCCCGCCGACGCCACCGACAGCGCGGAGGAGCGACGTATCGCCTGGTGCGCTACGCCGACGACTTCGTGGTTCTGGTCTTTGGTGAACGCGGGCACGCCGAACAACTGTGGGATCACATGACCGATCTGCTGGCACCGATGGGGCTGCGGTTGGCCCCGGACAAGACGCAGGTCAGCCATATCGACGAGGGCTTCGACTTTCTGGGATTCCGTATCCAGCGGCACCACCAGCGGGGAAGCAACCGGGCATACGTCTACAGCTACCCGTCGCGCACATCTCTGCAGAGGATGCGACGCAACATCAAGACGGTGACCAAACGGATTACCCACCAATCCGCTGACCAGCTGTTTCGGCAATTGAGCCGGATGGTCCGCGGCTGGGCCCAATACTTCCGGCACAGTTCAGCCAGCCAGGCCTACTCCGATATCGCCCACTACCTTTGGTGGCGGGTATGGAGCTGGCTGATGCATAAACATCCACGCACCGGCAAACGGGCCCTCTGGGCTCGACACCATGTGCGCCGATGGCCAGAGTACGAAGGTGTCCGGCTCTACAACCCCACCACGATGGGCATCCAGCGCTACCGTTACCGGGGCTCCAAGATCCCGACACCATGGGCAACAACATCAATCGTCGTCCCAGCCTGACCTACGGAGAGCCGGATGCGGTGAAAGCCGCACGTCCGGTTCGGGGGCGCGGCGGCGGGAAATAGCCCGGGCGACAAGCCCGGCCACTACGCCCGCCGCCGACGCCTACTGGGAAAACGGCGGCCCCACCGAACTGTCCAACCTGGTGCTCGTCTGCCCGTTCCACCACCGCATGCACCACAAAGGCGTCATCACCCTCACCGGGCCCGCCGAACAGCTGAACGTCACCGACGAAGACGGCGAATTACTCACCGACGCGTCACTGGCCCGCCCACCCACGACACCGCCACCGGATGTACCGCCGTGCCCCGGGCCAAAGGGCGAACGCGCCCAATGGTGGTGGTACACACCGTACCAACCACCACCGCCAAAACCCAACTAGCGCTCGGCTATTCCTTCAACGCCGGGGTGTCGCGCCGCAACGTCTGGCCGGTGAAGAAATCCGGTCGCTGCGCGCGCATCACCAGCATCAGTACCGCGCCCAGCGCCAGGATCCCGAACCCGATGAAGAACACCAGGCCGATACCGCCGATCTCGGCACCGCTGCCGTTCTCCGGGTTCATGCTCTCGACGATCGAGATGACGAAGACGGCCGCCAGTATCAACCCGCCCACGAGCGGAAACAGGAACTTGAACACGATGTTGTGCACATTGGCGAACAGCTCCCGGCGGAAGAACCAGACGCAGGCGAACGCGGTGATCCCGTAGTACCAGCAGATCATGATGCCCAGGGCGGCAATGGTGTCCCAGAGCGCGTTGTCGGACAGCAACGTCACCACGGTATAGAACCCACCGGTGACCACGCCGGCCACCACGGTGGAATAGACCGGCGTCAGGAAGCGGGGGCTCACCTCGGCGAAGCGGGTGGGAAACGCCTTGTAGGCCCCCATCGCGAGCATGGCCCTCGCCGCAGGAAGAAAGGTGGTCTGCAGGCTGGCCACCGACGAAGCGAACACCGCCAGATACAGCAGCGGCCCGAACCAGTGCCCCAGCACCGGGTCGGCCAGCGCCCCGAACACGTTCTCCGAGTTCTCCGGATTGCCCAGCCCCAGGCCCTCTTCGCCGACGCCGGCGTACATCATCACCGCGACAGCGATCAACAAATAGGTGATCAGAATCGATGTCACACAGAGCAACCCGGCCCGGCCCGGCACCTTGGTCGGGTCCTTGGACTCCTCGCCCAGGGTCAGGCAGGTGTCCCAGCCCCAGAACGCGAAGATGGAACCGGTCAGGCCGATGGCGAACACCGCCATCGTCAGCCCGGTGAACGGGTTGAACCAGTCCAGGTCGAAGCTCAGCCCGGCCGGTGCATCCCCGCGCCCCACATGGACGAACGCCGTGATGGCGAATGCCAGCAGCACCACCAGCTGGAAACCCACCAGCACGTACTGCACCCGCTCGCTGGTGGTGATGCCCCTACTGGCGATCAATGTGGCCAGCGCGATGAACACCAGTGTGGTGATGATGTTGACGAGTTTGTCGGCCGCCAGATCGGCGATGCCCGGTTGGTTGACGACCCGGGCGATGAGCAGATAGAAGAACTCGACGGCGATGGCGGCCAGATTGGACAGCACGATGATCGAGGCGACCACCATGCCCCAGCCGCACATCCAGCCCACATACGGTCCGAATGCCTTGGTGGACCACGTGAACGACGCCCCGCAGTCCGGGGTGCGGGAGTTGAGTTCTCGATAGGCGTAGGCGGTGAGGAACATCGGGATGAAACCGGCGATGAAGATCGCCGGCATCTTCAACCCGACTGCTGCGACGATCACGCCGATACTGGCGGTCAGCGTGTATCCGGGTGCCACACAGGAGATCCCGAGCATGGCGCCCGACAGTGTGCCGACCTTACCTTCGGCCAGGCCCTTGGAGACAGTGCCGGCATCCTGCGCAGTCATGCTGTTTCCTCGTCAGTGGTTCTGGGAACGACGACCATCGGAACGTCGAGCACGCGCAGCATCTTGGCCGCCGTCGATCCGAGGAAAAGCCGGCGCGGCGCGGCCAGCCTGCTGGATCCGACCATGATCACATCGCCGTCATGCCAGGACAGTCTGCTCACCGCGTCCTCCACCGAGGCACCCTCAGCGACGGTGGCCGTGACCGAAAACCCCTCGGGCAGTGACGCTCTTGCTTGCTCCAGGGCGTGCCGTGCGTGATCCATCGCCCGTTCCCGCAGCGCATCGGCGTCACCACGCAGGGATCCGAACATCGGATCGAGAGCCACCAGCGACACCAGACGCAAGGGGACGTCGGCGGCCCTACAGGCCCGCACCGCCGCGTTCAGCAGCGTGCCCGCGCCGGCGCGCTCACCGATCGCACACGTCACCTCACGCACCCGTTCCACCGCGGACAGCCGAGTTCCTTTCGGTGCCACCGCCACCGGAACATGCGCGGAATGCAGCAGTTCGTTGACCACCGACCCCAGTGAGTAACTGCCGGCCAGTCCGCCGCCCGACCCGCCCACGACAACGGCCTGGGCTCCGAGGCGTTTCACCTCGTTGATGAGTCCGTCGGCGGTGGAATCGTTGACGCTGACATGCGAGTGCGCCACCACGTCATCGGACACCCCGGCCAGCGCCTCGTTCAGCCATTCGCGGGCCTGCTCGGCGAGCAGTTCCTCATAGCCCCCGGTGGGAACCATCGCCGGTACCCCGCGGTCCGGGGGCAGCACCATGCACACGTCGAGCTCGGCGCCCAGACTCCGGGCGAGCCGGACGCCCAGCGCCACAGCGTCCGCTCCACCCGGGGTGGCGAGATATCCGACAACCAGTCTCATCGGGCCATCCTGTCAACGCGCGGCGGTGCGCACTGGCGATTGGCCCTACGAAATCAGTTGTATTCGGCAGTCCCGTCGTCGAGCACGACGCGGGCATCGGACCCGTCCGGCTGGGCGGCCTCGGTGCGGAACACCGCGCGACCCGATTCGGTGCGCCAGATCGAGGTGGTCAGCGTCTCGCCGGGGAAGACCGGCGAACTGAACCGCGACGCCACCGCGGTGACCTTGGTGGCATCGCCGCCGCCGAGTTCGGCGACCAGTGCCCGGCCGGCCACGCCATAGGTGCACAGGCCGTGCAGGATCGGTTTGGGGAAGCCGGCCAACGTCTGGGCGAACCAGGGATCGCTGTGCAAGGGATTGCGGTCGCCGGAGAGCCGGTACAGCAGCGCCTGATCGGCGCGGGTCGGCAGGGCCACCTGGGCATCGGGGGCTCGGTCGGGGAACTCGGGTGCCGCGGGTCGCTGGCCGGGCTGTCCGCCGAATCCGCCCTCACCGCGGATCACCACGGTAGTGAGGGTTTCCACGAGCACCTCGCCGCTGTCCGGGTCGGCGCCCACCCCCTTGAGCATCACCACCGCGTTCTTGCCCTCACCTTTGTCCTGGATGTCGGCGACCTCGGAGTGCACGGTGAGCGCGCCCGCCGGCGGCAGCGGCTTGAACAAGCGGATCGCCTGCGACCCGTGCAGCAGCAGGCTGAAGTTGAAGGAACCGATCTGCAGCGCCGCCGCGAACGGCGAACAGGCGATCACGGCGAAGGTGGGCAGCACCTGCTGCTCGATGTCGTGACTGTTCTCGGTGGTGAAGGCCAGGTCCTCGGTGCCGGCGCCGACCCCGAGCGCGTAGAGCAATGTCTCGCGGTCGGTCCAGTTGAAGGTCTGGGACTCGGTCTTGGCACCGACGGCGTTCGGGTCGATCGGCATGCGGAACATCCCTTCGTGGCGGATCTCGGACTGTGATCGGGACCATAGTTGTTGATGTAGATTCTCAGATCCACTGTCATATTGCCGAGCGACTGAGCTGCAAGAATTCCGACTTGTCTCAGGTGATGTCACTAGATTTTGTCTCAGATGCGTGTCATATCCGACAAGGCGCCCTATATGGCGTTGTTCGATTCGTCACCGTGGCGCCCGAGACCGTACGCCAAGCCCCGTACGTTTCCGGCGAGAAGCGTGTTGAAATGGGAAGGCGGAGACCGCACGGTTATGCGAGGCCGGCGTCGCTTACCACCAACGTTGACTGATGCTGCCAGCGCTCCAGGCGCGGCTTGCTCCATCGGCTACTCGCCGGTCACCGAACATATTTCGTCCATGACTACGCCACGACCGCAAGGAATTGCGGGCTTATGGGCGAACCCGGCGGCTGCTGCGGGCAAGAGGATCACCGCGGTGGACATCCCGCAGAAGCGGGACGAAATCGCCGCTCGGTCGCGCCCCGGATCAGCCAGTGGCCGACCGCCTGACTTCAACGAAACCCTCTACAAACAGCGCAAATCTCGTCGAACGTTCGCCCTGCTCAACAATGGCGAGCCCCGGCCACCCGTTACGACAAACTCGCCATCAACTAGAACTGGCCCGGACGGTAGGCGGCCAGCGTCACCGCGCCGCCATCATCCTGAGCGCCTGCATCATCTGGTCCTGACATTTTGGAGACAAGCTCTAGAAGACTGCAGCCCGCACCTGCGCCATGCAGGATTCTCATCCTAGAGCGTGTCTCCCATATGGGGAGTCCTTTTGACGTGATGCTGTGTGGGTGGCGACGGTATCGCGGTTTCGGCTGTTGAATGACGGTCAATGGGAATTGATTTCGGGGCTGTTGCCTTCGAACGAAGGACGTCGTGGCCATCCTTTTGGGGATGATCGGCGGATCGTAGAGGGCATCATCTACCGCTACCGCACCGGTGTGCCGTGGCGGGATCTGCCGCGCTCGGAGTTCGGGCCATGGCAGACGGTGTGGAAACGTCATCGCCGCTACGCCGGCGACGGCACCTGGGACCGCGTGTTGATGGCGCTGTTGGCCAGCGCCGATGCCGACGGCCGATTGGACTGGACGGTGTCAGTGGACGCCACGATCAACCGTGCGCATCAGCATGCGACGAACACGACGCGCCCTGATCAGGACACAGGGGGCAGGGTCGAATTACACGAACCTGCCGCTGCGCGAGTGTGAACCTGCAGGTCACGGCATCGGTCGCTCGCGGGGAGGGTTGACCACCAAAATTCATACCGCCGTCGACGGCAATGGGCGGCCGGTGGCTGTTGTCGTCACCGGTGGTCAGCGCAACGACGGTGCGATGTTGGCCGCGTTGCTCGATGAGATTGTGGTGCCCCGAATCGGCGCAGGTCGCGCCCGGACCCGCCCGGATGCCGTGATCGCCGACCGGGCCTACACCAGCGGTGTCACCCGGCGGTTGCTGCGGGCCCGCAAGATCGTCGCCGTCATCCCCCAGAAGCGTGACGAGATCGCCGCCCGAGCGCGCCGCGGATCAGCCGGTGGCCGACCACCCACGTTCAACGAAACCCTCTACAAAAAGCGCAATCTCGTCGAACGATCCTTCGCGCTACTCAAACAATGGCGAGCTCTGGCCACCCGGTACGACAAACTCGCCATCACTTACCGCGCCGCCGTCGTCCTCAGCGCATGCATCACCTGGACCCGCCATTTAGGAGACACGCTCTAAGGGCGGACGCGTTTCTCATCCTCGTGGCGGATTGGGGTTCCCCCGAAAAAGTGGACACGGTTAGCTTGATTGCTGATTGATCCGTGCGGTGATCTCGAAGTCGATGGGCGAGATCATGCCCAGTGAGCTGTGCCGCCTGTCATGGTTGTAGTAGTGAAGGTAATTGTCAAGTCCTGCAGTTAGATTCGCGTACGAGGTGAAGGCGTGCCGCTTGTAGTACTCATGCTTGACCGTCGACCACAGCGATTCGGACCCGGCGTTGTCCCAACATATCCCGGTGGCGCCCATAGAGCGGCGTAGGCCGTGATCGGAGCAGGCTTTGGCCAGGTCGTGACTGGTGTACTGACTGCCCCTGTCGCTGTGCAGAATGGTTCCGGCCACCGACCCGCCACGGGTGAACACGGCGGCGCCCACCGCATCCGCTACCAGCTCGGTGCGCATGTGATCTGCTACCGACCAACCCAGGACTCGCCGGGAGTGCTCGTCACGGATTGCGCACAGGTAGGCATCGCCTTCTCCGCAGGTCAGGTAGGTGATATCGGATGTCCATACCGCATCGCATCGGCCTTGGTCGAAGACGCGACCCACCCGGTCAGGCGGAAACGACGCCGCGGGATCGACGACGGTAGTCTTGACTTTGAAGGTCCGCGGGCTGATGCCTTCGATGCCCATCTCGACCATGACCGCCGCGACGGTGTTCACCGACACCGAGACACCGGTCGCGTGCAGGTCGGCAGTGATGCGTGGTGAGCCGTACGTGCGCCGCGATGCCTGCCAGTGAGCCAGGATCTTGACCTCCAGATCCCGACGCCACTGCTGGCGCGGCGTGAGTTCGGTGCGTCGTTGCCGCACCGTCCATGCGTAATAACCTGATCGTGAGACGCCGAGCAGATCGGCCAGTGTGGCGATGTCGTGGTCGGCGCACTCCGCGGCGATGAGCTCGAACCGACTCACCGATGTTGCTGTGCCGCAAAGTACGCCGATACTTTTTTCAGGAACGCGATATCTCGGTCCTTCTCGGCGAGCTCCGCGCGCAACCGCACCAACTCGGCGCGTTCACGGGCGGTCAGGTCCCCCTCTGGGGGCCCGTGTCGGGCATCACCAGCCACCCCGTCCCGGCGCCGCTCCTCGCGTACCCACTTGCCCAACACGTTCTCGTGCAGGTTGAGCTCGCGTGCCACCTCCGACACCGGCCGGCCCCCGTCAATCACCCGACGAGCAGCCTGCACCTTGAACTCCGGTGTGAACGACCGACGCGTCCGCGACATGTCGACATCCTTCCAGCAGGACACCGTCCCGCTATCTCAGGTATCCACTCAGACTGGGGAACCTCAGATCGTACAAACCGTACGGTCGCGCACTCTTGGTACTTGGACCCGCTAGCTAAAAACGCCATTCGGGACTGCTGGGCCGACGATGGGCTCCCGCCTTCCGCTGCACTGACTGAGTACGTTCTGGCGAGCCCTATGGTTACCGTCGCCGGAACCACGGTCCTGTCGGCTCGACGAACTGCACTGCGGAATGTGTTACCGCACGCGACGTCGCAGCGGACGCCGGTGGTGGCATTCGCGATCGACATTGTCATTATCTGAGTAGTCGAGCAATTCGCCTAGCCGGTGGCGCGCCGGCGTACCGCGCGGCGAGCACCGAAAACCATCACACCTATCAAGGCCCGCAGCGACGAGGCGAGCAGCCGCCGCGGCACCGGAATCGACGGAGTCGTTTCCATCCGGTAGGTGACCCGCGTTGCTGCGCCCTCGTCGGCGAAGATGATCTCTCCGGAATGACCCCGTACTGGACCAAAGGCGATCAGCTCGTAGCGAATGCGTTCCAATGGGACTACCTCTGTGATTCGCTCCTTGACCCCGACCGGACCGACGCCCAGCTGGTGCACCGCGCCGACGCCCTGGGGGGTTGGCGTTCCTGCCTCCACCAGCTTGGTCTGGATGGGCAGAAAGGTGGACCAGCGCTCCTTATCGGCGAAGACGTCGTAGACGATGGCGCGTGGCGCACGGATGACGGTGGTGACAGTTGCAGCGGCCATTGAGATCTCCTAGTTTCTTGATTCTTGACGTTCGGTCAATGTGGTGGCCGAAATCGCCAACGTTGTGTGCATGAGAACGCCGCCAGCCATCTCGTAGCGATAGTCGTCAAGCGGGAACCTTCTATTGCCGCGGCTGGCCTCGAAGAAACCGGACGGACGCACATAGGTGCTGTCGCCGTGTGAGTTTCGGTAGTACGTCGACACGTGGCCGTTCAGGTCGCCCAGGTAGTACCGCAATGCCGCACCGCGCTCGTACATGGCGGCGTGGTAGGCGTCGGCGGCCTCCTTGCGGATTTCACAGACTTCCGCACCCCGGCGGCGTGTCTCGGTGATCGCACGCACGGCGTGATCGGCGGTCATCTCGACGAATGCGTGCCAGCCCGATCCGGTCCACGAGTACGGCCCGACCAGCGTCCAGCGGTTCGGCAACCCGTGCACGGACACGCTCTGGTAGGCCTGCAGGCCCTCCTCGTTGTAGAACGTGGCGAGGTCGAAGCCGTTGCGGCCGACCACCGTTCCGGGACGGTAGGTTTCGGGGTCGGAGAACACCTCGTAGCCCGTCGCGAGGATCAAGGTGTCGAGTTCGTGGAGGGCCCCGTCACGGGTCCTGACGCCGGTGGCGGTGATCATCTCGATTGGTTCGGCGACTAGCGATACGTTGTCGCGGTTGTATGCCTTCAGGTAGTCGTTCGACATGGTCGGACGCTTGGCCGCGATGCCGAAGTTCGGGGTCAGCTGCTGCGCGGTCACCGGGTTGATGACCACGCGGCTCACGAAGCGCCGGTAGCCCGCGGTCGTCGCGGCGTCGAACCGGTCCATCACCGGATGTACGAACCGGGTTGGCATCTTCGTCAGCGACCGCAACACCAGATCCAAGAGGACCAGTGCTCCGCCGTGGATCGCGGCGGCTAGCCCGGGAATCGTCAACGCGGCCTGCATGACTCGCGGTGCCACGAAGTCCGGCTTCGGGATCGACCACACCGGGGTGCGCTGAAAGACCACGAGGGTGCCGACCTCTGGTGCGATCGCCGGAATGATCTGCACCGCACTGGCGCCGGTGCCGATGATGCCGACGGCCTTGCCGGTCATGTCGTAGTCGTCATCCCACGAGCTTGGCCGTTGTACCTTGCCGTTGAACGACGGGGCGCCGGGGACGCCGCCGTCCTCCTTGGGCCGCACGAATGCCCCGATCGCGTTGATCAGGAACCGCGCGGTGACCGTCGACCCGTCGTGCATGTGCAGCGTCCACATCCCGCCGCGGTCGTCCCACACTTCGCGCTCCACGGTGCAGTTGAACCGCGCGCGCTTGTAGAGGCCGTACCGCGCGGCGACCTCTGCGTGGTACTGCTTGATCTCCGCGCCGTAGGGAAAGAACCTCGACCACTTGGCATTACGCGCGAAGGAATACTGGTAGGCGATCGCCGGGATGTCCACTCCCAAACCCGGGTAGTGGTTCTCATGCCAGCTGCCTCCGACGTCGTCAGCCCGTTCGATGATGACGAAGTCGTCGATCCCGGCCATCCGCACCTTGACCGCGGCCGCGATCCCGGCGGGACCGGCACCGATGATCGCGACCTCATACTGCGGCCGGTGAGGTGCTTGCGCCTCGGTCATGTCGTCCTGCCTTCAATGGGTGCCGGGTCGCTTCGCGGACGGCTCTCGCTGGTAGTTGACGTAGTAGGTGCTCGATCCCTCACACGTAGGGCACGACCACAAACGTGTGTCGGGCGTGTCTGCGGCTCTTGGCGTAGAACGCGTCGGGCCGCCCGACGCCACGTCGTCCAGTGCGGTGAACCAGTCAACACGGAAGGCGCGGACTAAGCCCGGCAGCGCCGGGCCGAACGACGCTGCGGGTATCGCATGCGTCGTCCGTCGCAGATCACCCTGGATCGCCGAGACACACTGGGACATCGCAGCGCTTACATGAAAGTGCTGGAAGGCAGAAACGTTTTGAGGAGCTTCGCCAGGGGGCGCTGGTAACCAGATCCGACAAGCCGCAGTACGAACTCGATGACCTTCGCGTCCGCGCCCACAAGAATTCTAGCCCGGCCCTTCCCCATGCTGTTGAGGGCCTCGACGATCTTGGCGTCATCCGTCCGCAAGGGCAAGTTGCCACCACTGACCCCGGCTTAGGTCGGCGACGCCTTTCCGAGATCACGTCCCCGCCTTGAAGCCTTTGGGCCCCTTGAGCGCCTTCTTGCCGCCGATCAGGTCCCACAGACGGCCATAGATGTTGCGTTCCAGAATGGTCAGCTCGTCGTCACGGTCGCGCGACAGGCGTTCCACTTCTTCGCGCTCGATCTGCAGCGCGCGTTCGTCCTTTTCCACGCCGTGCCGGTTGAACACGCGCACCTCCACCACCGTGCCATAGGCACCCGGGGGCAGACGCAGCGAGGTATCGCGCACGTCGCTGGCCTTTTCACCGAAGATGGCGCGCAGCAGCTTTTCTTCCGGCGTCATCGGGCTTTCGCCCTTCGGGGTGATCTTGCCCACCAGAATGTCGCCCGGCTGCACTTCGGCACCGATATAGACGATCCCGGCCTCGTCGAGGTTGTGCAGGGCCTCCTCGCCGACGTTCGGAATGTCGCGGGTGATTTCCTCCGGGCCCAGCTTGGTATCGCGGGCCGCCACTTGTATTCGTCGATATGGATCGACGTGAATACGTCATCGCGGTGGATGCGCTCGGAAATCAGGATCGTGTCTTCATAGTTGTAGCCGTTCCACGGCATGAAGGCGACGACCACGTTCCGGCCGAGGGCCGTTCGCCCATGTCGGTGCAGGGGCCATCGGCCACCACCTCGCCACGCACCACCACATCGCCCACCTTCACCAGCGGACGCTGGTTGATGCAGGACGACTGGTTCGACCGCTTGAACTTGCGCAGACGATAGATGTCCACGCCCGGTTCGCCCGGTTCCAGCATCTCGGTCGCGCGCACAACGATACGCGGGCGGGTCGACCTGGTCGAGATGATGCATCGGCCCGCGCGCGCCATGATCGCGGCGCCCGAATCGCGGGCCACCACTGCCTCGATCTCGGTGCCGACCAGCGGCGCCTCGGCCTGCAACAGTGGCACGGCCTGACGCTGCATGTTCGAGCCCATCAGCGCGCGGTTCGCGTCGTCGTTCTCATGAAACTGGATCAGCGAAGCGGCGATGGAAACAAGCTGCTTGGGCGACACGTCGATCAGGTCGATGGCATTCGGCGCGGGCTCAGCATGTAGTCGCCCGCTGTCGGCGACGAACATGAGATCATCTCGCGAAAGCCGGCCTTCTTCATCCTGTGCCGCGTTCGCCTCGGCTACGGTATGCCGCATCTCCTCGGTGGCGGACATGTAAAGCACGTCGTCCGCCACCTTGCCGTCCATCGCCTTGCGATAGGGGGTTTCGATGAAGCCGTATTTGTTCACGCGGGCAAAGGTGGCCAGCGAGTTGATCAGACCGATGTTCTGGCCTTCCGGCGTCTCGATCGGGCACATCCGGCCATAGTGGGTCGGGTGAACGTCGCGCACTTCAAAGCCCGCACGCTCACTGGTCCGACCGACCGGCATCAAGGGCCGACAGACGGCGCTTGTGCGTCACTTCGGACAGCGGGTTGGTCTGGTCCATGAACTGCGACAGCTGGCTGGAGCCGAAGAATTCACGCACCGCCGCCGCAGCCGGTTTGGCGTTGATCAGGTCTTGCGGCATGATCGTGTCGATTTCGACAGACGACATCCGCTCCTTGATCGCGCGTTCCATGCGCAGCAGGCCGACGCGATACTGATTTTCCATCAGCTCGCCGACCGAACGCACACGGCGGTTGCCGAGGTGGTCGATGTCGTCGATCTCGCCCTTGCCGTCGCGCAGTTCGACCAGCGCCTTGATGCAGGAGACGATATCGCCACGGTCCAGCGTGCGCTGGGTATCCGGGCGGCCCAGATCCAGGCGCATGTTCATCTTCACGCGGCCCACGGCCGACAGATCATAGCGCTCGCTGTCAAAGAACAGCGTGTCGAACAGCGAGGCGGCAGCTTCCACCGTCGGCGGCTCGCCCGGACGCATCACGCGATAGATATCCATCAGCGCGGTGTCGCGGCCCATGTTCTTGTCGGCGGCCATGGTGTTGCGGATGTAGGGACCGACGTTGATATTGTCGATATCCAGAACCGGGATCTCGGTAATCCCCTGATCCAGCAGCACTTTCAGGGTGCCGCCCTTCACTTCGCCATCCCGGTCGTATTCCATGGTGATTTCATCACCGGCTTCGACCCAGATTTCCCCGGTTTCTTCGTTGATGATGTCCTGCGCGGAATAGCGGCCCAGCACATGGTCGAACGGAACCAGAAGCTCCGTCACCTTGGCATCGTCCATCCACTTCTTCACCATCCGCGGCGTGGCTTTTTCGCCCGCCTTCAGGATGACTTCGCCGGTTGCCGCATCCACCAGATCATAGGACGGGCGGGTGCCGCGCACGCGCTCGGGGAAGAAGCGGGTGACCCAGCCCTTGTTCTTCTGATGCTTGAACCACACGGTGTCATAATAGGAAGACATGATGCCTTCCTGATCCATGCCCAGGGCATAAAGCAGCGTCGTCACCGGCAGTTTGCGGCGGCGGTCGATCCGGGCAAAGACGATGTCCTTGGCGTCGAATTCGAAATCGAGCCAGCTGCCACGGTACGGGATGATGCGGCAGGCAAACAGCAGCTTGCCCGAGGAATGAGTCTTGCCCTTGTCGTGGTCGAAGAACACGCCGGGCGAACGGTGCATCTGGCTGACGATCACGCGTTCGGTGCCGTTCACGATGAACGTGCCGTTCTGCGTCATCAGGGGCATGTCGCCCATGTAGACATCCTGTTCCTTGATGTCTTTCACGGAACGGGCGCCGGTGGTTTCATCGACATCGAACACGATCAGGCGCAGCGTCACCTTCAGCGGTGCCGCATAGGTCAGGTCGCGCTGCATACATTCTTCAACGTCGAACTTGGGCTTCTCAAGCTCGTATTTCACGAACTCCAGAACCGCGGTCTCGTTGAAGTCCTTGATCGGGAATACCGATTGGAACACACCCTGAATACCTTCGCCGTCCAGCGCCTTCGGGCCTTCGCCCGATTTCAGGAACAGGTCGTAGGAAGACTTCTGAACCTCGA
>JAXHOA010000005.1:0-36778 GCA_034520035.1 Mycobacterium sp.
ACACACCAGTGACATCTGCCGCAGGCAGGTATCCAAGATGTCGCCACGTGGTCGCCAGGTGCAAGGTCAGTTACCCCCGACCCCACCGTCTCGACCACTCCTGCCCCCTCATGTCCACCGATGAGAGGGAAGAAGTCGGGCGTCGACATACCCGCGGCGGCCATCATGGCCGCGAGGTCGTCGGAGGGAACTGAATCGCCTGTGGCAAAGTGATCGTCGGTGTGACAGACACCTGCCACCTTCATCCGGACCAGCACCTCACCTGCGTGTGGAGCGTCGAGATCGATATCACATATTTCCCAGGGCCTTCCGACCCCCCGCAGTATCGCCGCTCGCGAGCGGATCATCGTCATCTACCGCGTGCGAGCTGATACTGACCATTGAAGATGTCAAGAATCTCCGGCGTCATCATCGGGCCCGCGTGTTCGACCCAACACCAGCTACGTAGCGGCTCCCGCCCGCCGGAGCTTTCCACCAGGCTGCCGAAATAGTGCACCGGGCTACCGATCGTGTCGAAGGCGAACGAGTAGGACTGCGAGCCCATCTGCACATCCAGAGTGACCATCTTCCCAGCACCATCGAAAGCCGGTGTGGCGAGGACGTCTTCATGAGTGACGGTGAGTCCGTCCTGCACACGGTAGCCCGGCCCGAACGGGCGCTCGTCACGGCCCTGCCAGAAGCTGCCACCGCCCAGTTCGCCGTCACCGTACTGGTGCAACCAGGACACCCACATACCCTGCAGCTGACGGGCGATCGGGAGTTCGGTGTAGATCATGCCGCTGGGGCCGTAAGCGTAGTCCTGGTGAGCGTACCCTGAAACCGCGACACCGTTGATCTGACCGGTGGCGTATAGCAATTCGTGGCGGTAGTACACCTCGTGATCGATACCGGGCTGCACCGGAACACGGGTGAGCACGACATCGCTGACAGTTCTGCCGTGAATCTCCCACCTGCCGCTTGCGTCGTACCAATGCAACCCGTCTTGGTCGCGTTCAATGCGCCCGCTGGGAAAACCGGTATGCACGAGGTCATCTGACACGGTGTACGTCATCGGTTCGAACCAGTCGATGCCCGAGTACTCGTCGAATAGATGCGCCGGCTGGCCATCGAATCCGTTGTCGAGAGAGCGGAAACCGCACAGCGGAGACACAACATGGGTCATACCCGACACGAAATCGTCAGTGCCGCGTATCCCCCAATACTGGTTTCCCTTTTCGTCGCTGACCACGGCCCCGTGCCAGATTCCACCGAGGCTGACGCTTGCCGAGGGAGTCCACTCCCGGCGGTAATGCGCCAGCGTCGATTTCTCGCTGGCCACGCTGAATTCCAGTGTTTTCGGTGTGTCGGTCATGCGGGCAATCCTCCGCTTGCTCGGCTTACTTCGGCTGAAACCGCTGCGCGCCGTCCATGCGGACGATCTCGCCGTTGATGTAGGTGTTCTCCAGCAGGTGCTGTGCCAGCAGGCCGTACTCCGCCGGCTTGCCGAGGCGTTTCGGGAACGGGATGGCCGCGGCGAACTTCTGCAGGCCGTCTTCGCCGAACAGCTCCATCAGCGGAGTGCGGATGGTACCTGGGGCGATCGTATTGACCCGGATGCCGACTGCCGCCAGATCACGTGCGCCCACCAGCGTCAGACCGATCACGCCGCCCTTTGCCGAGGCATACGCCGACTGACCCATCTGGCCCTCGTAGCCGGCGATGGATGCGGTCAGCACGATCGCTCCACGCTCACCGTCCTCGGTGTGAGGCTCGGACTTGGCTATCCGGGCGGCGGCCAGGCGCAACACGTTGTAGGTGCCGGTGAGGTACAGATCGATGGTCTTCTTGAAGCCGTCGATGGTGGCGGGCTCGCCGTCGCGGTTGACGATCTTCTCTGCGACGCCGAAGCCACCGTGCGCGATGACTACGTATCGGAACTCGCCGAGTTCGCCGGACTTCTCCAACGCGGCGGTGACGGCCGCATCGTCGAGTACATCGGTGTGCACATAGGCCACCGACTTGCCAAGTTCAGCGGCAAGCGCCTCGCCCTTCTCGTCGGCCAGATCGGCGATGACCACACTGGCGCCCGCCTGGTGCAGCTGCCGTACGGTCGCTTCGCCGAGCCCACCCGCACCGCCGGTAACCAGAACAACTTTGCCTGTCAGAGACATTCAGAGACTTCCTTTCGGTCTACGTACTGCTTTCATGCCAGATTCTGGAGCGGTCTACGTGCCGCTCCACTCCGGCTCGCGTTTCTCGGCGAAGGCCTTCGGCCCTTCCTGGGCATCCTTGCTGGTGAATACTGGGATGAGGAACTCCATCTGCTTCTGCCACATCTCGGTCTCCGACCACTCCGCAGACTTGAGCACGATCTCCTTGCTGGCCGCGATCGCCAGCGGACCGTTCTTGGTGATTCGCTCGGCCAGCTTGATCGCGTCGTCGAGCGCGCCGCCATCCTCGGCGAGCACGTTGACGAATCCCAATGCCAGTCCTTCCTCACCCGTGAACGTGTCGCCGGTCAGGATCAACTCCATCGCCTTCTGGTACGGGATGCGGTGCTGTAGGCGAAGGAGTCCGCCGCCGCCCGCCACGAGGCCCCGCTTGACCTCCGGCAGTCCGAAGCTCGCCGACTTCGCTGCCACGATGAGGTCGGTGGCGAGCACGAGCTCCGTGCCGCCGGCGACCGCATGGCCCTCAACGGCGGAGATGATCGGCTTTTTCGGGAGCTTCTCGGTGAATCCGAGCCCACGGCCCTCGACAAACGGAACCTCTCCCGCGGAAAAGGCCTTGAGATCCATTCCAGAGCAGAAGTTTCCGCCGCTGCCGGTGAGGATGCCCACCGAGAGATCCGGACTCGCGTCCAGTTCGTCGACCGCATCCGCCAGGCCCTTGCTCACCGCGAAGTTTGCGGCGTTGCGTGCCTCCGGTCGGTTGATCGTCATGATCAGTACGCGACCACGCCGCTCCACCAGTACTTCGTTTGCCATTTCGTTCCTCTACTCGTGAGATCAGCGGTTACTGAAGGTGTCTCATGTATCTGCGGCGATGGCGATGGCACCGGTCGGACAGCGCGACACCGCGCGTTCCACATCGGCCCTGCGGCACTCAGCGACAACGGCGTCGACCAGCGTCATCGCACCGTCGTCATCGACGCGAAACAGATCCTCGGCGATGGATTCGCAGACGCCGCTGCCGATGCAGGATTCCCGATCGAAGTCAATTCTCATCAGAGTCAACGCTGTTTGATCGTGATCCGCTTGATCCCGTGGATCAGATTGCTGTGCAGATACTGCGGCTCCCCCAGCTCAACATCGGAAACCTTGGTCAGCAGCTCACGGAACAGGTGGCGCAATTGCATCTTGGCTACCTGCGCCCCGAGACAGAAGTGTGCCCCGCCCCCACCGAAACCGAGGTGCGGGTTCGATGTCCTGGTGATATCGAACTGTCCGGGCCGATCGAACACCGCCTCGTCGCGGTTGGCTGACGAGTAGAACAGCGCGACCTTCTCACCTTTTGTGATCGGGGTGCCGGCCAATTCAGTGTCCTCCAGGGCATGGCGGGCGAACGCGGTGACCGGTGTGGCCCAGCGGATCAGCTCCTCAACGGCCCCGTCGATTCGGTTGTCGAAATCCTCCAGCAGCCATGACCGTTGTTCGGGATTGTCCATCAGAGCCTTGAATCCATGTGAGGTCGTCTGCTTGGTGGTGTCGTTTCCCGCAGCCGCCAGCAGCACCATGAACGCACCGATGTCGGTGTCGGTCAGCTTCTCGCCGTCGATCTCCGCCTCAACCAGCCGGGTCATCAGGTCATCCCGCGGATCGGTGCGACGCAGCTTCGCCAATTCGGTGCCGGTGGTGTTCAGGAACGTCAAGTGGGCGATGGTGTGGGTGGCGATCTCTTCCAGATCGGCATAATCGCTGTCGGTACCACCGAACAGCGCCTCAGCGGCAGCCGCCACCGCCTCGCGCTCCGCCGGGTCGATACCGATCATGTCGGACACAGTGCGCATGGGCAGTTTGCCCGAGCATTCGGAAACAAAATCGATCTCCTCGCCGGAGCGCAGTTTCTCGACCACGTCATCGACGATCTCGGTCGCATTGGCCCGGATCTGATCCTCGATCATCCGAATTTGGCGCGGAGTGAACACCGAACTGATCAGTCGGCGGTACCGGGAGTGATCCGGCGGGTCCATCGCCAGGAAGAAGGTGCTGATCTGCTGCACCTCGGCCGGTATCGCGTCGATGCTCACGCCCAGACTGGAACCGAAGATCTCGCTATGCTGGCTGACGTACTTGATGTCAGCATGACGGGTGACGGCCCAGTAGCCGGTCTCCTCGTGCGGAAAGATGGACGAGGCTGGCGGGTGCCAGCTCAATCCGTCCTCAGCCCGCAGCTGAGCGAACGTGTTCTCACGTCCCGCGAAGTCGAGATCCCAGAACTCGTACGCCGAGACGTTGAGCGGATGGTACGGGTGCGGTGATGCCGCTGAATTCTCGTCGGTGCTCATGGCTTCTTCCAGTGGTTTCGTGGTCATCGATTGGGGGCCGGAGCTGCAGTCATCATCGAGTTGGTGAACCCTCCGTCGACCTGAATATCCTGTCCGGTAATCCAATTCGATGAACTGGAGGCAAGGAAGGCGATCACCGGTGCGATATCGTCCGCGGTGGCATGCCGTCCAACCGTACTGCGGGCGATATCGAGATCTCTTTGCCCATCGACTGCTCGAACTCACGCAGGATCGGTGTCTCGACGGGCCCTGGGCTGACTGTGTTCACGCGTACTCCGTATTCACTCCAGGCCGTGGTCGCCAGCCGCTTCGCCCACAGGATGAGCGCTTCCTTCGAGGTGCTGTAGGGCGGGTAGTTCGGGTCCTGTTCCGCCTGCCAGTTCGCGATCGCTGCTGCAGTGCGACATTGGAGCAAACCGCTCAACCCATCGGTTCGCATCGACCAGGCCAGACCGGCGGTCGATGCGACCGCGACAATGGAGCCACCCCTGTTCATCAAGGGCAGCACACCTTCGGCCATCAATCGGAAGCCGAGGTAGTTGATGCATAGCACATCCTCCGCCGGGAACGTCCCCGGCACTCCCGCAACATGTGCCAGTACGTCCCAGCCCGGACCAACCTGGGACAACAGGGCACTTATTCCGGCGGGATCCCGCAGATCCACCTGCGCGAACTCGCTCGCTGAGACCTCCTGCTCCCTGCGATCCACCGCAAGGACATGATCGCCATTGGCGTGGAAGTACTCGGCGGTGGCCGCACCGATCCCCGACGCCGCGCCCACAACAATTATCCTGCGTTGCAACGTATTCACCAACACGTACCCTTTCGCTGCGAGTAGGCCGGGATCGCTATGGCAGGGCGATGGTGGCGTTGCCGGGGGTGGTGGTTTCGTCGTTCTGGTTGAGGATGTCGATGCTGAGCACGACGAGGTTGCGCTCGCCGACGGTCTTCTTCTCCGTAACCACGGCGTGGGTGCGCAGGACATCGTTTTTGAGGTTGGTCCCGCGGAACTGCACGCTCAGATCCACGATCTCGGCCTCATCGCCTGCCCAATCGCGCAACGCGTTGAGCAGGTAGGTCCAGCGCAGATTGCCCATCCCGATTGCACCGGGCTGGCCCATCATCTTGGCCATCTCGTCATCCATGTGGATGGAGATGAACTCGTCATTGACCGCGGCGAAACGATTCCAGTTGTCGAAGTCGGTCTTGCGGCTGAACGCCGGCAGTTCTTGACCGACCTCGATGTCGTCGAAGGAGACGTTGATTGCCATGAAATTTCTGCTCCCTGATACCTAGAACTGGATGACGGTGGCGACGCGACGCTTGACCAGGTCGCCGTTCTGGTTGTGCCACTCAGTCTCGTACTGCGAGAACAACTTCACCCCCGAACGACCCTCGCGCTCCTCATAGTCGGCCAACCGCAACCGGCTGGTGATCACATCACCGGGGCACATCCGGGTCACGAACGTGTCGGCCTGACCACCATTGAGGATCATCCCGCCGATCAGCCCCGGCAGCTTGAACGGGATACCGTCCTCTTCGCCGGTGGGCACCCCCCACGCGAACGGATTGAAATCCTCAGGCGCCACGATGCCACCCCACTTGGTGGACTTGGCGTACTCCGCATCCCAGAACACCTTCGGCGGCGTCTTCGGCCAGTATGCGGCAACAGCCCACCGCCGAATATCGGACTCGCTGATCGGGTACGACACCTCTTCGTCGCCCCAGACACCCTTACACTCGCGAATCTCCGCAGTGACAAGTGAGGTCTTCTCGGTCATCGGTGACCCTCTCCACGTAATAAACAACCCGCGCGCCAGACAGCCCACACCCGCCTCGAAACACGCTCAAGCACCACGAACACTAATGATCCCAAGTGACACTTGTCAACCAGTGACAGATAGTCCGACGACCGGGTCCGGAATGGCAATTGGTGACATGTGTCGCTTGTTGACAGTTGATTGGTGGGGTTGTTACGGTCGGCGCGGCGTCTGGTGTCAGGGCGTGTGGTCAAGGTGTCGGCGGTATCGCCGCGATGGTGGAGGTGTGGTTTCGGTGGGATTTTCCAATCGGCGGGCGGCGATCGTCGGGGTGTACACGACCGAGCACGCGAAGAACATGCAGCGCACTCCGTTTTCGCTGCAGTTGGAGGCGATCAAGGGTGCGGTCGCTGATGCGGGTCTGACGTTGGCCGATGTGGACGGGTTGGCGCCCAATATCGGCAGCGATCATCACAACCCGGCACCGATGATCAATTCATCTTTGGCACATATGTTCTGGGCCGAGCAGCTGGGCGGCAGACCGTTGAAGGTAGCCATCCACGGTGGCGGATCGGCGCAGCTGAGCAAGGCCGCGGCCGCGGTGTCCTCGGGGATGGCCGATGTGGTGGTGGTGTTCTTCGGCAAGTCCGCGTTCGCCACCGGCCCGTCCTCCTACGCCGACGCCCCCCCGGGAGCGCTGCGCGTAGGAGAGTGGGACGCGCTGCCCCACGGCGGCTACCTGGTGACCTGGTATGCCCTCTGGGCCCAGCGCTACCTGCACGAGTTCGGCATCAAAAAAGAAGACCTGTCCGAGATCCCGGTGGTAGCACGCCATTACGCCACGATGAACCCGGCCTCAGTCATGGGACACAAAGGCGAGCTGACCGTCGAAGACGTGATGAACTCCAAACAGATCTGCACCCCACTGAACATGCTGGACTGCTCAGGGGACAACGACGGCGCGTACGCCCTGGTCGTAGCAAGCGAAGACGTCGCCAAAAGCAGCCCCGACCCGATCTGGATCCTGGGCGCAGCCGAAAGCTACTACTCGGACTTCTACGCCTCCATCCCCGATCCCTGGTTCAGCGAAGAAGGCCACTCAGTCCGCGATGCCGCCAACCGCGCCTTCGCCATGGCCGGCATCAACCGCGACGAGGTCGACGTCGCCAACCTCTATGACTGCTTCTCCATCACCATGGCCCGCGACCTCGAAGAAATGGGCTTCTGCAAACCCGGCGAAGGAGTGGCCTTCGTCAAAGACGGCCAAACCCGCCTGGGCGGCTCCCTACCCTCCAACACCGACGGAGGCCTGCTCTCCGGCAGCCACTGCGGAGAACCCTCCGGCATGCCCACCATCGAAGTGGTCCGCCAACTCCGCGGCCAGTGCGGCCCCCGCCAAGTCGCCGACGCCAAGATCGGTGTCTCACTGTCCCAAGGCTTCTCAGTGCACGGCGTCGCCGGTGTACTGGTGCTGGGAACCGAGTAGACCACCCACACCCGGAACTAAGAACACGAGGAGACCACTGCGATGGCCTACAACAAACCACTTCCCACCACCACCATCGGCAACATGGCCTTCTGGGACGGCCTCAAAGAACACCAATTCCGGGTACCCCGCTGCCGCGACTGCGGCACCTACAACTGGATCCCCTACCCCGCCTGCCGCGAATGCCTCTCCGAAGACCTCGATTGGTCACCGGTCAGCGGCAACGCCACCCTCTGGACCTACAGCATCGTCCACCGCGGCGCCGGATTCCACCAAACCCCCTACATCGTCGCCGTCGCCAAACTCGACACCGACGGACCCCGCTCCTGCCTCGTCCTAGCCACCCTCATCAACACCAACCCCGACGACGTCCACATCGGCATGCCCGTCAAAATCGGCTACGACGACATCCCCGAAGAAAACACCGCCATGTACCACTTCACCCCCGCCTGAAAAACCTATCCATGATAAATTGCAGGACATAGTATTTGGAGCATCACTGCACTTTCTCCAGACTGGCAGCACACAGCACTGTCAGTGCATGACAAGTGCCGGTCCGCGCCGCAATCACATGGTAGGATCCCCGGATGGTTGAACCCACATTGGGATTGCGCGAGCGCAAGAAGTTGGACACAAAACGCCAGATCGTCCAGGTTGCCAACAAGCAGTTCCGCAAGTACGGCTACGACGCAGTAACACTGGAGCAGATCGCGGCCACCTGCGTGATGTCGGTCCGGACCATTTTGAGGTACTTCTCCACCAAAGAGGCCCTCGCCCTGGCTGCTGAGCATGAACTCCTCGACGACTTTCGCAATAGGCTGGAGACGCGCCAAACCGATGCGGTGTCCTGCTGGCGGGAATTCCACGAAGAAACCGTTCATCTGATGGAAACCCCGATCGCGCGGCAACGCATGATCGCCATCTTCTCCACCCCGCCCCTGCTGGCCGAGTTCCTGCGCATCGGCCAGGCATACGAAGACGCGCTCGCCGGTGGGATTCTCGAAGAGTCCGAGGATGGTCAACCGCTACAAACCGCGGTGTTCGCCAGCATTCTGGTGTCCAGCGCCACCGCGGCATTTCGACGCTGGCTCACCTCCGACGAAGCCTTCGACATGGTGGTTCTCGGAGAAATAGTCGACCGCGTCTGCGAGGCATTCGACCATCGTCGCCAGGCGAAGCCCCAGAAGCCGCGGCGCAAGCGGGCGACAGCGAGCTAGGTTGCCGGCCGCGGCCAGATAAGTTGTGGTGCAACGATTCAGTCCCACGCCCGGCGACAGAGCAGTAGCCGGCGGGGCCCCTCGGCGTTGCCGGCCACGGCGACCCGGAATGCCGAGCCAGCATGTGTCACTGGTTGACAAGTGTCACTTGGGATCATTAGTGTTCGTGGTGCTTGAGCGTGTTTCGAGGCGGGTGTGGGCTGTCTGGCGCGCGGGTTGTTTATTACGTGGAGAGGGTCACCGATGACCGAGAAGACCTCACTTGTCACTGCGGAGATTCGCGAGTGTAAGGGTGTCTGGGGCGACGAAGAGGTGTCGTACCCGATCAGCGAGTCCGATATTCGGCGGTGGGCTGTTGCCGCATACTGGCCGAAGACGCCGCCGAAGGTGTTCTGGGATGCGGAGTACGCCAAGTCCACCAAGTGGGGTGGCATCGTGGCGCCTGAGGATTTCAATCCGTTCGCGTGGGGGGTGCCCACCGGCGAAGAGGACGGTATCCCGTTCAAGCTGCCGGGGCTGATCGGCGGGATGATCCTCAATGGTGGTCAGGCCGACACGTTCGTGACCCGGATGTGCCCCGGTGATGTGATCACCAGCCGGTTGCGGTTGGCCGACTATGAGGAGCGCGAGGGTCGCTCGGGGGTGAAGTTGTTCTCGCAGTACGAGACTGAGTGGCACAACCAGAACGGCGACCTGGTCAAGCGTCGCGTCGCCACCGTCATCCAGTTCTAGGTATCAGGGAGCAGAAATTTCATGGCAATCAACGTCTCCTTCGACGACATCGAGGTCGGTCAAGAACTGCCGGCGTTCAGCCGCAAGACCGACTTCGACAACTGGAATCGTTTCGCCGCGGTCAATGACGAGTTCATCTCCATCCACATGGATGACGAGATGGCCAAGATGATGGGCCAGCCCGGTGCAATCGGGATGGGCAATCTGCGCTGGACCTACCTGCTCAACGCGTTGCGCGATTGGGCAGGCGATGAGGCCGAGATCGTGGATCTGAGCGTGCAGTTCCGCGGGACCAACCTCAAAAACGATGTCCTGCGCACCCACGCCGTGGTTACGGAGAAGAAGACCGTCGGCGAGCGCAACCTCGTCGTGCTCAGCATCGACATCCTCAACCAGAACGACGAAACCACCACCCCCGGCCACGCCACCATCGCCCTCTAGCACTGAGAGAATTTCGTGGACGAAGTTGTAACCGAGGAGCAGCGCGCTGTTCTGGATGCGGCGTCGCAGTTCGCCGCCAAGATCTGTCCGATTGCGATGCTGCGCGAGCGCATCCACGCCTCGCCGGACTTTCGCGACACCTACTGGAACCAGGCCGGCGAGCTCGGCTGGTTCTCACCACTGGTGCCAGAGTCACTCGGCGGAGGCAGCGCATCCGACAACGGAGTCCTCGATGCGGCGCTGATCGCCAACGTCATCGGCCGGACCATGCAACCCGGCCCGTTCGTTGGATCCAACATCACCGCATACGCGGTGGCCGTCGCGGGCACCGATGAACAACGCGAGTTGTTATTGCCGGGGGTGACATCGGGTGAGGTCCGCGCGGTATGGGCGGTGAACTGCAAAGGCGGGGCAGGCGCACCCGATGCGGGCGTATGGGCGACACCCGTGGACGGCGGATATGAGCTGCGTGGGTTCAAAAGTCTGGTACAGGACGCCACCTGGGCCGATTGGATTCTGGTGACGGCAGCGTCCCCCGACGGCACGCGTCAGTTCGTGATACCCGCCGTAACGCCGGGTATCGCCATACACCCGAAGAAGTCGCTCGACATCACCCGGGATTTCGCCGGTATCGAGTTCAGCGGTGTACGTGTTCGTGAGTCACAGGCACTGAGCGCCACCGGCGACAACGCTGATCTAGTCAACCGGCAGCTGGCCATCGCCGCGGTGCTCACCGCCGCACAGACGGTTGGAACGCTCTCCGAGGATCTGGCCCGCACCGTGCAGTACGCCAAAGACCGCATTGCGTTCGGGCGGCCAATCGGGTCGTTCCAGGCAATCAAACATCTGCTGGTCGACGCGAGCCTGTCCCTCGAGCTCGGCAAGGCAGTGGTGCTCGCAGCCGCGAACGCGCTCGGTACTGGCGAGGCACGCGCCCTGGAGGCCGCCAGCATGGCCAAGGCACTCGTCGGCGAGTCCGGGGTCAGCATCGTCTCGGACTGCACTCAGGTATTCGGCGGTATCGGGCTGACATGGGAGCACGATCAACATCTGTTCGTCCGCCGCGTGACCACCGATGCGTCGCTGTACGGCGACGCGGTATGGCACCGCGAGCGCCTGTGTCAGCTGGCCGGGATCTAGGCGAGGGGTGAAATATGAATGACATGGCTGATCTCGACGCATTCCGCCGTGAGGCGCGGGCGTGGATCGAATCCAATCTCGAACGGCGCGCATCACGCAGTGCGGCCATCGCCGCCGCCGAGGCCAGGACGCCGGGGCAGATCGCGCAGAGCCGAGCCTTGCAGCGCAAGATGTTCGACGCTGGCTGGGCCGGTATCTCCTATCCCGAGGCCTACGGCGGCCGCGGTCTCACCGAATCTCATGACCGAGTTTTCGCCGAGGAGTCCGACGGCTACATCACCCCGGACTTCGGTGCCGTGGGCCTGGTCACATTCGGTCCGGTCGGTCGCTCCATGCTCGCCCACGCCAGCCCGGAGTTCCTCGAACTGCACATCCCGAAGATCCTCGCCGGCGAAGCCCTGTGGTGCCAATTCTACTCGGAGCCCGACGCGGGATCCGATCTCGCCGGTATCCGGACCCGGGCCACAATGGGCGACAACTCCTGGGTCATCCGCGGCGCGAAGATCTGGACCACCGGCGCTCAGAATGCCGACTACGCGATGTGTCTGGCCCGTACAGACTGGCAGGCCACCAAGCACCGCGGCCTGACCTGGTTCGCAGTGCCGACCTCGGCCGAGGGCGTCTCCATTCGACCGATCGTGCTGGTCGACGGTCAGGCCGGGTTCTGCGAGGAGACCCTCGATGACGTCGTCGTCGCCGCAGATGCTGTGATCGGCGAGGTGAACAACGGCTGGTCGGTGGCCCAGACGATGCTGGTCTACGAACGCCGCGCTGGTGAGGGATTCAGCGTCTCCGAGCCCGATGAACTCGCACCCGACCTGGTGGCACTGGCGCGCAAGGTGAACCGGCTGCAGGACCCCGTTGTCCGCCAGGCCATCGCGAGGGCACATATCAACGACTATGCGCAGCACCACATCGGCAAGCGACTGTTCGCCGAACTGATGGCGTCCGCCGCTCCCAACCCCGCCGTCGCGGCCTACATCAAACTGGCCGGCGGTATGTTGGTGCCCGCACGAGTCCGGCTGGCGATGGAGATCGCCGGCGCCGATGGGCTGGCATGGGACGACGGTGACAGCGAAGCCGAAGCGCTGGCCGCCGAATATCTCAACGGACGCATCGCCTCGATCGGCGGAGGCACCAACGAAGTGCAGCGCAACGGAATCGGCGAACGAGTGCTCGGGTTGCCGCGCGAACCCAGCTTCGACACCCAGACGCCCTTCGCTGATGTGATTGCCGCGGCGCGCAACTGGAATCACAAGGTGGGCTAGATGTATCCCGGACATTGGGCGACGGTGAAGCCCGACCACCCAGCGGTCATCATGGCCGCCACCGGCGATAGCGTGACCTACGCAGAGCTCGATCGACGGTCGCGTGCGCTGGCCGGCTTCTTTCACAGCCGCGGCCTGCAACGCGGCGACCACATCGCCATCCTGTTGGACAACGACTCCCGCTATTTCGAGATGCTCTGGGCGGGGCTGCGTTCCGGGCTTTACGTCACGCCGGTCAATTGGCACCTGAAGTCGACCGAGATCGCATACATCATCGAAGACTGCGAAGCTAAGGTGGTGCTTACTTCGGCCCACCATCGCGAACTGGTGACTGAAATCCCCTGGGAGACATTGACTCAAGTCAAGACCAAGTTGATGGCAGGTGGTACCGGCGACGGATTCGAAAGCTACGAATCCGCGCTCGAATACGACGGCGACCCCATCGACGAGAGCAGCGGCGCGGCCATGCTCTACACGTCGGGCACCACCGGCCGACCCAAGGGTGTGTTGCGTCCGCTGCCCGAGACCGCGCCGAGCGATATGGACCTGTCGTCATACGGTCTGGCAATGCTTTTCGGGATCGACGAGGATGCGCGTTATCTTTCCCCGGCACCCCAGTACCACGCGGCGCCGCTGAACTTCACCACGGCGGCACACCGGGTCGGGGCCACGGTGGTGTTGATGGACCGGTTCGACGCGCGCAACGCGCTGCAGGCGATCGAGACACACCAGGTCACCCACAGCCAGTGGGTGCCCACGATGTTCGTCCGGCTGCTCGGTTTACCCGAAGCAGAGCGCGGCGCCTTCGACATCAGCTCACACCGCGCTGCCCTGCATGCCGGGGCGCCGTGCCCGCCGCAGATCAAGCGTCAGATGATCGACTGGTGGGGCACGATTCTGGTGGAGTACTACGGCGGCACCGACGCCGGCGGGTTCACAATGATCGATTCGGCCCAGTGGTTGGCGCACCCGGGTTCGGTGGGCACCTCGCTGACCGGCCCCATCCATATCATCGACGAAGCAGCTGATCAAGCATTGCCGCCCGGCCAGATCGGCACCGTGTACTTCAGCGGTGATCCCGGCTTCGAGTACAAGGGCGACCCCGACAAGACCAAGCGGTCACGCCGCGGCGACATGTCCACCATGGGCGATATCGGCTACGTCGACGGCGAGGGATTCCTCTACCTCACCGACCGGAAAGAGTTCACCATCATCACCGGCGGGGTCAACGTCTACCCGCGAGAAGCCGAGGACGTACTGATCCTGCATCCCGCTGTTCAGGACGTCGCGGTGTTCGGCGTACCACATCCCGAGTTCGGCGAAGAGGTCAAGGCCGCCGTACAACTCATCGAAAACTTCACACCGACAGATGATTTGGCCGAAGAGTTGATTGCTTTTTGCCGCGAGCACCTGGCCAAGTTCAAGTGTCCGCGCACCGTCGACTTCCTGGAGGCGCTGCCGCGCACGCCGGCGGGCAAATTACGCAAGTCCGAACTGCGGGATCAGTACCAGGCATGAGAAACGCCGAGGGAGCAGGGCAGCAGGTCCCGGGTTCCCTGCCGGAGCGGCTGGAGCACCAGAAGCGAGCGTTCATCAGCGAAGGTCCTCCCTCGGCCGCCGTGCGGCGCCATCGCATCGACCGGCTGACGGCACTGATGGTCGATCACAGCGACGCACTTGCCCAAGCGATGCGCGACGATTTCGGGTCACGATCCCCGGCGGCGTCGATGCTGACCGAGATCGTGGCGATCTCGTCGATAATCGAACACACCCGTGACCGTCTGGAGTCCTGGATGCGGCCCCGCCGGCCCGTGTGGGTGCCGGGTCTGCGAGCCGAGATCGCGCCCACTCCAAAGGGTGTGGTTGGCGTGATCGGGCCCTGGAACTTCCCACTGAACCTGGTCGCGCTACCCACCGTCGAGGCCCTCGCGGCGGGCAACCGAGTGATGATCAAGATGTCGGAAGTCACCTCTCACACAGCCGACGCCTTCGCCACCTTGGTGCCTCAATACTTCGACCGGTCCGAGATCGACGTCGTGACCGGCGATATCGGGGTTGCCGAAGAATTCGCTGCGCTGCCCTTCGATCACCTGTTCTTTACCGGTTCACCGCAGGTCGGCACGCTCATCGCGCGGGCGGCCGCTGAGCACCTCGTTCCGGTCACCCTGGAGTTGGGCGGTAAGAACCCGGCCGTCATCGCTCCCGATGCCAACATCGAACGGTCGGCTATACGCATCGTGCGTGGCCGCATGGTCAACGGTGGCCAGGCCTGTGTGTGTCCAGACTATGTCTTCGTGCCTCAGGACCGGATCGGCCAATTCGTCAGTGCAGCAACACGTGAACTCCACACGATGTTCCCCACCATCGTGGCCAATCCCGACTACTGCTCATCGGTGAACGACGCCAATTACCAGCGGGTGTTGAGACTGCTCGACGACGCACGCGCCAACGGCGCTCAGATCACCTCGGTCGTGCCCCACGGTGAAGTATTGCCAGACCACGCCAGCCGCAAGATACCTCCCACGCTTGTCACCGACGTCGATCCGAAGATGCTGCTCGCCACCGAAGAGATCTTCGGCCCGGTTCTGTCGGTGATGGGCTACCGCACTACCGATGAGGTCGTCGACCACGTCAATCTGCACCCCAGCCCACTGGTGGCATACTGGTACGGATCGGATGGTCCGGACTTCCGGGATTTCGTTCGCCGCACCCGCACCGGCGGTGTCGCCCGCAACGACTTCGCACTGCAGATGTCGTTGTCCCAGACTCCTTTCGGTGGTGTGGGGCGCAGCGGCACGGGGGCGTATCACGGCAAGGCGGGGTTTGATACCTTCAGCCATCACCGCTCGATCGTAGGCTCAGATCTGCCCTTCACCGTGACGTCGATCGCCGCACCCCCGTTTACCCGGTCCAGTTTCTTGTTGGCCCGGTTCTCGATCCTGTCGACCCGCCGCCGGGCCCGTCAGCGGATCAGAGACTTTGAAAAGCGCTCTGCCAACGTTTGACACCGGAGCAGGGTCAAGAATCGACATGGAGGTCGTTTCGACATGACGGACGCGGGACAGCGCGTGCTCGATGAACTCGGGTTCTACTTGCTGGCAGGTGCCGGCGGCGAGGGACCGACCGTGCTCATGGACGAGGCCAGGCAGGGCGAGGACATGGGCTTCGGCACGGGATTCTTCGCCGAACGGTGGAACTACAAAGAAGCAGGAGCGCAGGCGGGGGCGGCGTGCGCAGTGACAAAACGGATGAAGATCGGCACGGCGGCCACCAACTTCAACACCCGCCATCCGTTGATCACGGCATCAATGGCGGTGACTCTGCACCGTCTCTCAAGCGGACGGTTCATCCTCGGCTTGGGGCGCGGCGTACCGCAGTACAGCGTCTTCGGAATATCGGATGCCACCACTGCGCAGTTGGAGGACTTCGCGCATGTCATGCGACGTTTGTGGAACGGCGAGTTCATCGTCGACCACGACGGCCCGATAGGAAGGTACGACCTGCTGGTGCTCGACCCTGACTTCAAGGAGGACATCCGGCTCGGACTTGTGGCCTTCGGGCCGAAGACGCTGGCGCTGGGCGGCCGCGTGTTCGATGACGTCATCCTGCACACCTACTTCACTCCGGAGACGTTGCAACGGTGCGTGAAGACCGTGCACGATGCCGCCGAGCAGGTGGGCCGCGACCCGGCGTCGGTCCGAGTGTGGTCATGCCTGGCGACGGTCGGCGATCATCTCCCCGAAGAAGTGCGGCTGAAGAAGACTGTGGCAAGGCTGGCGACCTATCTGCAGGCGTACGGCGATCTGCTGGTGCGCACCAACGGCTGGGATCCGGCTGTTTTGCAACGCTTCCGCGATGATTCGGTGGTCAGCTCGGTGCCGGGCGCCATCGACCACAAGGCCACCCCCGAGCAGATCGAACACGTGGCCACCCTGCTGCCCGACGAGTGGCTTTCGGCATCGGCAACGGGTTCACCCCACCAGTGCGCCGAGCGACTCCGCAAGGAATTCGAGTACGGCGCGAACTGCGTCATCACCCATGGCGCCACCCCGGACCAGCTCGTGCCGGTCATCTCCGCCTATCGAGCGATCGACGCGACTTCAGGACGGAGCTGAACGTGACCACCGTGGCAATGCCCATGGAACGGGCCGACATCACCGCCGACTGGCTTTCGTCGGCTCTCACCGCCAACATTGGCTCCCAGGTGGCGATCTCGGCGCTCAAACTCGAACAGGTCGGCACCGGACAGGCAGGATCGACCTACAGGATCACGCCCACCTACGGTACCGACGACGACAGCGACCTCCCTCCGACGCTGATCCTGAAGCTACCCGCCGAGGATCCTGCATTGCGGGCCGGGCTCGCACTCGGTTACCGCAGCGAGGTCGCCTTCTACGGCAAGGTCGCCGGCAGGGTGCGTGCGCCGATCCCACGCTGCTATCACAGCGCCATCAACGATGAAGGCACCGAATTCGCGCTGATACTCTCCGATCTCGACCCGTCGATTCAGGGTGACCAGATCAGTGGTTGTTCGGAGGAGCACGCTCGGCTGGTGGCGGAAGCCTTGGCCGGACTGCACGGACCGAGCTGGTGTGACCCCGACTGGCTGGAGCTGGCCGAGGTCGCCATGCCCAAGCCGGGTGATGTGGCTGCCGCCCAGTTGATGGGCGAGGTGGCCGTGACCGCCACCGACATGGTGCTCGCCAGGTTAGGTGGTGAACTGGACCCAGTCGACCACGACACCTTGCGCTCGGCTATGCAGATGGTGGCGCCGTGGCTGGCCGAACAGCCGCGATACTCCCTGATGCACGGCGATTTTCGGGCAGATAACCTGATGTTCCATCCGACCCACAATGCTGTCGCGATCGTCGATTGGCAGACGATCGGCGTGGGAATGCCGACACGTGACCTCGCCTCCTTCACCGCGTCGAGCCTACAACCCGACGTACGGCGCAACACCGAGCGCGATCTGGTGGACTGCTATCACGCTGCGCTCCAACAGCATGGCGTGACCGGCTACGATCGCGAAGTCTGCTGGCACGACTACTGTATCGGCATGGTCCAGCCCCCGTTGATCTCGCTGCTCGGGTGCGCCTTCGCGACGCCGACCCCGCGTGGTGACGCGATGTTCGTGCACACACTGCGCAGATCAGCGCTGGCCATCCGTGACCTGCAGACACTCGACCTCATCGAGGATTGACCACGGCGGTCGACACATCGCCCTTCTTGTCAAGCGCCGCAGCTACACAACTACGACGGACGACCGAAAGGCTGCCACATAACAGAATTGACCGTTCTCACGATACAAAACCAGTATTCTCAAAAGGTCAGGTGGTGGTCGCGCGCGGACACCTAAAGTCTTCAGAAAGGGACCCAATGTCGGATCGAATTGCGCTGCATCGCAGGCTCGCCAAAAGTAAGTGGGAGGCCTATGCGAACGCTCGGGAGACGGGCCGGGTCAAGTACTCGGACGAATGGG
The DNA here is from genome assembly GCA_034520035.1 of Mycobacterium sp. Classification (GTDB taxonomy): domain Bacteria; phylum Actinomycetota; class Actinomycetes; order Mycobacteriales; family Mycobacteriaceae; genus Mycobacterium. The sequence continues at coordinate 18,010 of JAXHOA010000005.1, forward strand.
TTTATGCGCCCGAAGCGGCGATCATGTGCCCGCGCTTCAACAACGGCGAGCCACAGCGGTTCGCCGACTTGGCCACCGATGAACTACTACCGCTGATACCCGCCGATGGTGACACCCTTACCGCTGAGATCAGGATGTGGTGGAAGCACATGCCGGACTGGCGACTCGTTACGCCGTTCGACTGCCATGCCACCGAATGGGGCTTCGCAGTGAAAGACACTTACGCGGGAACCACATCTGACGGCCGAGTCCTCGCATTGGATGAATGGGATTACATCTGGACCAATGACGACGGTCAGATCACCCGGTGGGACTGGTTTGTCGACTCCAGCCAATGGAACCCCTACCTGGAGCTCATCGGGCTTGACCCCGATACGCTGACGTATGTCGGCTACATCGTCAACTACCTACGAGTCGACGGCAATGGGTAGGAAGATGTGCTCAAATCCGGCGGTAGGGCGCCGAGCGCACTCGCCGTGCCATGGCTATACGCGCCAGGGAGACGGCATCGCAAACACTGTCAACAGGGAGCCTGAGTAGCCAGCTTCAGTCGGCATCCGACTGACCGCTACGCCGCCGTCGGCACGTGACCAGGATGCCACCCGCGATCGGGCCACCCTCGTTCCGGCCACCGCGACGCGGGACCGCTGGGCCAACTGCCGGGCATGCTTGGCCGCGGATCTGCAGGCACGATTCGCGGACCAGCCAGTAGCCTTGCAAGCGGCCGGCGGACAACTGCCCACCGACCCCAAGCCGCATTGCGACCGGACCACCAATTGGGTTCCCCCCACAGAAACTTGAGGCCGCCGCCGTCGACAATGTAGGCGTACTTGGTGGATCAAGCGCGTCCAACACCTCGGGTCAGGCCCCGGATTCACGCCAGTTCACCCCGGCGAAGAACAGCCGGTTTGACGGTTATGAAAATAGTCGCTGGGAACGTTGCTACCTTTTGCTGACTGTTGCTTCGGAGAGGAGTAGCAAGCGCATTGTCTGACCTAATGAGACGTGAGTCGGTTGTGCTACCAACTCCCCCAGTCCGGGAGACTCATCTCGGACTGTGGCTCCGGCTTGGGTTCCTGACGGCGCTGTGGGGCGTGGCATTCTTGCCTCCGATTCTCGATGCTATTCAAGAAGCTGTGGCCGGTTCCAGGGCGGCCTACCTGGTTGTGCTTGGGCCGTTGATGGCCTTGATCGCTTCCGGGTATCGTCGCCCGCCGCAGGGTGTCAGCGATTCGGAAACCGATTGGATCATTGCACTCGTTCTCGGCGGTGGCACGATAATCTTGCTCGAACTAATTTCCCGGCGGCTACCCACGTTTTCTGGACTGTGGAACCTGCAGAGTATCCAGGCAGTTGTCTGGCTCTGCTCGGCAAGTACGGTGGTGTTCTCGATAAGGCACACTCTGAGGCTGTACGGAGTCTGGCTTTTTGCCATTCTCGGCGTATCAGTGACACCGTATCTGTTGCTCAACGCGAAGTTGGGTGGCAGCGACACCGCCGCCGCACTTCTTGCGGTCGGTTTGGGCGCCTTTGCGTTATTTTCTGGTCTTCGTTTTTCACTCTTGCGCTGGCGCGTCAGCGTAACTCTGGCGAGTATCGGGATCGCAGTGACATGCGTTCTTGCACTAGACCATGCAAGCCTATTATTGCGTGTGGCAGTTGGCACATTTGTCGTGCCAGTCGGCGTTTTCGTGGCTATGCAGCATTGTCCTGATTGGCTATGTGTGCAAGACGGGAAACATGTTGTCAGGTCGACGTTTCCACGACGGAACGTGACATCACACGTGGTGCTCATACTGTTGGCCGTGGCATTACTCTGCCTCCAGCTGACCCGCCTGGAACCGGCCCAAGTACCGCCGTCGGCGAAAGCTGATTGGGTTCAGAAGTTAGGGCTGCTTCCTATAGCTGAATACCCTTTCATCACTGATTATTTGGGCCCCCGCACTACATTCGTCCGCTATGCGTTGCCGGTTGCGCAGGGATCGCCACGCGTAGCCGTCGATGTCATCGAATCGCCGACCCTGGCGCCTCTCCGCGACTACGGTGATGTGACATGGTACCCGGTAACCAGACCGGTGAATTTTGAGCCGGTCTCGGTTGGCGGCGGCCTTCCAGAAGTACGTTTCGGTTATACAGACCGCGACGCAGGCATTGCCGACAATCCGGATTGGTATGCACTGACGTGGATTTTCGAAACATCGCCCGGCTTTGAGCGGGTGACTATGATAGTCAATCAGGATCTGAATTCCTCAACGTATCCACCGGAACCTCAACCCATAACCGCCATTGAATCGCTCCTGCGGCCCTTGGAATGGGTACTGCGGCAGCAGCCAAATCCGAGAGATAGGGTCAGTCCTGCTGTCGAGCTCTATGCCGAGAACACTGTCCGAAAGATTCTGGTAGGAGCGTCGGGGCGTGCCTAAGCACTGTAAGGACGTCCTTGATCCCGCACTATCGGCGCGGAGCGCACTGAATCGCCGGTCGAAAGTTCGATTTGTATGTCTGCTAGTAGTAGTAATCACAATTGCGATACTGTATTCACACACGGTGCTGCCCGTCATGACCGCCTTGTTTGCCGGTGCCTATTATCTCCTGGTTACTATTGATAGAAACTGGCTTCTTCTCCAGGGACTACGTCGGCCTTCCCTAATCCGGGTCAGCGATGCCGAGGCGCTCGCGATACCCGACGACGACCTACCCGTGTACACGGTGCTCTTACCTGTGTATAACGAACCGACCATAGTCAAGAACTTGATCAATGGCGTGGGACGCCTGCAATACCCATTGGACAAGTTGGAGATTCTTCTACTGATCGAAGAGGACGATGCCGCTACCGGGCTGGCGCTCAGTAACTTGGAACTGCAGGCAATTCAAGTAGTGGTGGTTCCGCACGGTCTGCCGAAGACGAAACCCAAAGCCTGCAACTATGGGATGCGGCTTCCTGGCGTACGCGGACAGATGATGACAATTTATGACGCCGAAGACATCCCGGACCCCTTGCAGCTGCGTCGCGCGGTTGCTGCTTTCGCGCTTGCGGGCGATGACGTGAGCAATGATCAGAACCTGTGGATGACCCCTGGGCTGGGCGGCGTGAAAGTGGGCGCACCTTCCCGGGGATGATCTGAATTCCAAGGTTCTCTGATCAAGACCGGCGTTGGCGCGCTGGTTGGGAAGGTACGCCCATGCTCACCGTAGTTCAGGATGGCGAGGAGGCCAACGGCAGCGAGACTGGCCAGCGGTCGTTGCTCGATGAGATCGTCCGCGACGGGGCCCGGAAGATGTTGGCCGCGGCGTTGCAGGCCGAGGTCGCCGCCTACGTGGAGCAGTTCGCCGACCACGTTGACGCCGACGGCCGCCGGTTGGTGGTCCGCAACGGTTACCACCACGAACGCGAGGTGCTGACCGCCGCGGGTGCGGTCGAGGTCAAGGCGCCGCGGGTCAACGACAAGCGCATCGACGCCGACACCGGTGAGCGGCAGCGGTTCTCCTCGGCGATCCTGCCGGCGTGGGCGCGCAAGTCCCCGCAGATGACCGAGGTATTGCCGCTGCTGTACCTGCACGGGTTGTCGACCAGTGACTTCGGGCCGGCCTTGGAGCAGTTCCTGGGTTCGAGTGCCGGACTGTCGGCGACGACGATCACCCGGCTCACCAGCCAGTGGCAGGACGAGGCGAAGTCCTTCGGGGAGCGGGATCTGTCGGGCACCGATTACGTGTACCTGTGGGTCGACGGGATCCACCTCAAGGTCCGTCTGGAGCAGGAGAAGCTGTGCCTGCTGGTGATGATCGGAGTGCGTGCCGATGGCCGCAAGGAGCTCGTCGCCCTGGCCGACGGGTACCGGGAGTCGACCGAGTCGTGGGCCGATCTGCTGCGGTCGTGTCGCCGGCGGGGAATGACCGCCCCGGTGCTGGCGGTCGGCGACGGGGCGCTGGGGTTCTGGAAGGCGGTCCGGGAGGTGTTCCCGGCGACCCGGGAGCAGCGGTGCTGGTTTCACAAGCAGGCCAATGTGCTTGCTGCGCTGCCGAAGTCAGCCCACCCAGCTGCGTTGTCGGCGATCAAGGAGATCTACAACGCCGAGGACATCGACAAGGCGCAGATCGCGATAAAGGCGTTCGCGGTCGACTACGGGGCCAAGTACCCCAAGGCGGTCGCGAAGATCGTCGACGACGCCGACGTGCTGTTGGAGTTCTACAAGTATCCAGCAGAGCACTGGATCCATCTACGCACCACCAACCCGATCGAGTCGACGTTCGCCACCGTCAGGTTGCGCACCAAGGTCACCAAGGGGCCCGGCTCCCGCGCGGCGGGAATTGCCATGGCTTACAAGCTGATCGACGCCGCACAGGCCCGCTGGCGGGCTGTCAACGCCCCGCATCTGGTCGCCCTGGTTCGTGCTGGCGCAGTGTTCCACAAAGGCAAGCTGCTGGAACGTCCCGTCGACATCACACCGCCCGAAACGGACGCCGGATCAACCGAAACGGAGGTCGCCTGAAACACCCCGATCCACAGGTCTTGACAATATCTCCGATGACGTTGGTTGCGTGCAAGCCCAGCTGGGTTTCTTCAACGAAACGCAGAATCTGCTCACCAGGTGGTTCGCGTTCGAGTACGACCAATGGTTCGGGGTAATTCTGCCGGCCGTTGAGGCAGCACGAGGGGTGGTGCCGCTGGGCGGCACCTCCAACCACATTCCAAGTCGCATATGGCACGAGGTGGGCGGATGGGACGAATTCAACGTCACTGAGGATGCCGATCTAGGCGTCCGGCTGGCTCGACACGGGTACCGGACACAGTTGCTGGATTCAATAACTCTGGAGGAAGCCAACTCTGACGTGATCAACTGGATTCGGCAGCGCTCCCGTTGGTATAAGGGCTACATGCAGACCACAATTGTGCATCTACGCCACCCGTTGACGTTACTCCGTGAAGTGGGCATTGTCGCGACCCTTCGCCTGGTCAACATGACAGGCGGCATCCCGATTGTGAACGTCGCCAATCTACTCTTTTGGTACTTGTTGTTTGTGTGGATTGCGGGGCGATCTGATTTTTTTGAGATCATCTTTCCACCGGCGATTTACTACATATGCCTTGTTCTATTCCTGGTGGGTGGCTCGATGTCAATATTCACCAGCCTAATTGTCACATTGGCCCGCGACAAGCCCCATCTGTGGTGGGCGATCCTACTGCAGCCGTTTTATTGGGTGCTGCAGTCTATCGCTGCGATCAAAGCGATCTACCAGTTATTCTTCAGACCATTCTACTGGGAGAAGACAGTTCACGGTTTGAACTCCACCCCCGTCGTTCCCGGTCAGGAAGGATGAAAATTTTGAGTCGACAGTCCACCCCCCGAGAGCCCCAGCCTTTCACTCCGCTGTCAGCCCAGGATTCGCACTCACTGGGCCGGTCGACTGAGCAATCATTCGCATTTGAGCAAACGAGGAATTGATGACTCTTGTCGAACAACCGTCTGCCTTTCTCCTTCCGCGATCGCATCGTTGTCGCTTTCTCTATGCACTGGTCGCCATCGCTCTTCTCGGGACGATGACAACGCCGCATATCGCCCCGGCACGTGCCCAACCCCCAATCATGGCGGATGATCCGGCCATCAATGTGATCGCGTGGGATAAGTTGGGGCTCAGCAGCCGCCGAGATCTTGGTATCGACAATCCGACCGCCGAGGCCTCGTTACCAGTGCCGCAGGGAGTCGTACCGGCATCGGTAACCGGCATGATCGGTTCCGTGGTGAATGTGTCGGGAGGTCAGGTTGATGTCATCGACTCCAGAGGGACGCTACTCGGCTCGATACCGGTGCCAGCCGGGTTGTCCAGCGAACCCTTCGCCATCGAAACTTCGGCTGCCGAAGTCGTCGGCGGGATCGCCAATCTAACTTTTGTCTTGCGCGGTGCGGAGAACCCCGAACGCTGCTCCCAGGTCCCCGCTCTGGCCCTCACCCAGCTCACGACAATACTCTCTGGGCAGGAGATCAGCCCGAGCACGGTAGCGGACTTTCTGCCGGTCTATCTTGATTCGATTGTCATATATGTGGGTCCTCGACCCTCGAGCGCCCAGCAGCAAGCAGCGCTGAGTTTGGTCGCGAGACTCAGTCACCTCTACCGCTCGATGCCGGTGCGAATCGTTGTTGATACGTCGTGGACACCGCCGCCGCCGCCGAACGACGGGTTCACCCGAGTCGTCGAGATTCGTGATGGCGGACCGCGAGGCATCAGCGTCAAGAACGGTGGTACTCCGTTCGTTCGACTCGTGATCTCTGGTTCTGGGCCAGAATTAGACGAACAAGTAGCGCTTTTCGCGCACGGCCGGATGCTGTTGGCCCAAACACCGTACTCGCGGGTGACAGGCGTATCTGAACAAGCGAGTGTCTCACAACTGACGATGTCGTTTGGTGACCTCGGGATTGCGGGACAGTCGTCGGTGCTGGGGACTACGAACCTCTACGCCGGTATTGATGTCAGTCGGTTCGCCCTAGGTTCGGTGCAGAGCGCAAAGATCCACCTACGCGCGCACTACAACTCTGTCAAGCCTGGACAGGGCTCTGTGCTTGTCAAGGCGGGCAGCTCAGCTCTGGCTTCCAGCCCGCTGGACGAAAGTGGCGTACTCGACGTTGAAGTGACAGTGCCGCCAGATCTGATCACGTCGAATATCGCGCTGAATCTCGACATTCGCTACAGCCCAGAAGTGGAGTGCCCATTGCCTACTGACGGGATGGCCTTCACAATCGATCCCGCATCGAGCATCTCGCTTACGCCTGGACCAGATTCTCGCACTGGATTCATTGCCTTGCCCGTGGCGTTCACTCCCGGCTTTGACGTCGCGGTCGACCGGCCAGACAGAATTCGCTACGCGGCGCGCGCACTTAGTCTGATTGCACAACAGACAGAGGCTGTGCTGAGACCGCGTATTCAGCCTATCGACCAGGTCTCGCAATCACCGGTCGGTCTGCTGGTCGTGTCATCGACGGGGTGGCTCACAGGGGCAGGGTTGAACCCGCCGTTGATGAACGTGGACGGGACGTCCGTGCGCATCGATGGAAGTCCGATCTTCGACGTTGAGCTAGAGGGCCAGCTTGGAGTCGTTCAGGCATTCTCCAACAACGGACGCACTGTGGTGGCCATCAGCGGTCCAGATGAGTCTGACCTGATTGACCGCACCCTGGACTATGTCAGTGGTCTGGACGGTATGTGGGCGAGCCTTTCGGGCGATGTGGTCGCCACGGGTGCCGCCGGAACCACGGTAAACCTCACCGTACGGAGCTCGAAGCCTCAAGCCATACCGGGTGTCGGCTGGATGGTGTGGGTTTGGGTGACGGCAGCCGTGACTTCGGCCGCGCTCCTCGTTGCGGCGGTCGTCCTGTTCGCCCGATGGCGGCGGTCGAGGGCGCGGAGCTGAAGCAAGTGTCGCTGGCGTTCCATCCGGCGCGGCAAGTCGATGAGGCGCCATCGGTGCCGCACGACTCGCGGTGGTATGCCATTGCCCTGTATGGGCTTTTCTTCACCGGCTATTTCGCCCTTGGTGCAGTCCTGAACATCCGCTACAACGTTATCGACGGCGACGGTCTTGCCCGAGTGGCAAACGCGGGGTACGTCACGATGAGTCGCAGTCCCCACCTATCCGCGATCGGGTTTGTATGGAACCCGTTGCCCAGTTTGGTTGAAATACCCCTGGTCCCTTTGAGTCATTTCTGGCCTGTGGTAAAAACGCATGGGCTAGCGGGCGTTGCGCAGAGCGCGATGTTCATGGCGGCATCAGCGTTGCTGATCCGGCGGATCGCACTAGATCGCGGGGTGGGCACGCTATGGACGTGGATTGCTTTGGGCTGTTTTGTGTTGCACCCGATGGTTGTCCTCAATGCTGGCTACGGATTGAGCGAAGCCGCAACATTGTTCGCCGCATTGTGGTGCATTCGACGTCTGCTGTTGTGGGTAGACACACGACGGCCCAGCGATCTTGCGTGGGTCGGCATCGCACTGGCCATCGGGTATCTTTCTCGCTACGAGATCCTCGTAGCGGTCGTTGGTGTTGCTGCACTGGTCATTGTCGTCGCCTACCGTGGATCAAAAGGTAGAGGGCGTCGTTCGAACGCCTTGCTCAGCATGCTGATTGTGGTGTTTCCCAGCGCAGTTACGTTCGCGGTGTGGGCCATCGCCGGATGGATCATCACCGGCGATATGTTTGCGCAGTTCTCGTCGATATACGGCAACGCTAGCCAGGTCTCGGTCGCACATGAGCGCAGTGGAGATACCATGTTCACCACCGGCAACTGGCGGCTTATTCTCGCATTGTTGTTGGCGATGCAGCCGCTAGCCGGCATCGCCATCGCAGTCGCCGTGATCAGTGCCGTCCGCCACCGCACGGCTGCGCCCATCGTTCCGTTGGCAGTGCTCGGTCCGATGCTCGCGTTCACTGTTTGGGGCCAGTTGTCGGGCTCAACTTTCAACCTGTTCCGCTACTACATGCCAGCAATCCCGCTGGTGATCGTTGTCGCCCTGGTGCTCCGGGCGCCGTCGTGGAGCGTGGAAGGCTCAGACCATGGGAGCCTGCCGGGAAAACGTCTAGCAGCCGCGATGCTCTGCGCATCACTGGTGATCGGAATTCCACTGACATTCCGATCAATGTTCAGCAACGAACTGGGTCTTCATCAACAGCTTCGAGGATTCACATCACTTTTCGACGGTCCCGGCGGGGATCCAGCACAGTTCCGTCAAGTCGGCTTGGACGATCGCCTCGTGGCCGCATACCTGGACAGACTGAACCTGCCCGAGGCCACCGTCCTGATGGATACGTTCACCAGCTGGCTAATCTGGTTAGCATCAAGTCGCCCAAGACAATTCGTGGTCACCAGCGACTACGACTTCGACTGGGCACTCAACCAACCTGCGGACTACGGAATTCGTTACATCGTTGTCAACACTCCCAGTGCGTCTGCTGCCAACGCCATCCAAATTCGTTATCCTTCAATCTGGGAAGATGGTGCGGGAATCGGAACGCTGGTGTATGCCGTCAACGGCCCGACGGGGCACCCACGATGGCGAGTGTTCGAGATACACGGAGGGGCATGAGGCGGAAGCGGGACGGTCTCCGGTTTGGTTGACTCCTTGAAACGCCCTGGAAATCCCGGAGGCTCCTGACCTTGGAAACGAGGATGCAGGTATGCCGAAGGAACAGTCACCGGGAAAGGCCACGACGCGCCGTTACAGCCCGGAAGAGAAAGCCGCCGCGGTGCGGATGGTCCGCACGCTGCGTGCCGAGTTGGGCACCTCGCAGGGGACCGTGGCGCGGGTAGCCCATCAGCTTGGCTACGGGGTCGAGTCCGTGCGCTCCTGGGTGCGTCAGGCCGACATCGACGAGGGTCTGGCCCCAGGGGTGTCGGCTGCAGAGTCGGCGCGGCTCAAGGAACTCGAGCAGGAAAACCGAGAACTCAAGCGTGCCAACGAAATACTGAAGCGAGCGGCGAGTTTCTTCGGGGCGGAGCTCGACCGCCAACACCGCAAATAGTCGCGTTCATCGACGACCACCGCCAGGAGTTCGGGGTCGAGCCCATCTGCACCGTCCTGCGTGAAGCAGGCGTGTCGGTGGCCCCGAGCACCTACTACGACACCAAAGCCCGCCCCCCGTCGCAGCGGGCCTGCCGCGACGCTGTCCTGGGGCCGGCCCTGGTAAAGCTCTGGGAGGACAACTACCGCGTCTACGGGGCCCGCAAGCTGTGGAAAGCCGCTCGTCGAGCCGGGCACGACGTGGGACGCGATCAGGTCGCCCGCCTGATGCGGGCCGCCGGGATCTGCGGAGCACGGCGCGGCAAACAGGTCCGCACCACCAAGCCCGATCCCGCCGGAACGCGACATCCGGATCTCGTTAAACGTCGTTTCGTAGCTTCGGCTCCAAATCAATTGTGGGTCACTGATTTAACGTATGTCCCGACCTGGGCTGGGGTGGCGTACGTGTGCTTCCTCATCGACGCGTTCAGCCGGATGATCGTGGGGTGGCGGGTGGCCCCGCACATGCGCACCACGATGGTGCTCGACGCGATCGAAATGGCTCGCTGGTCACGAGGAAACATGTTGCCCGACTTGGTATGTCACTCCGATGCCGGATCGCAATTCACCTCTATTCGCTACGGTGAGCGGCTCGCTGAAATCGGTGCGACCCCCTCTATCGGGACCGTCGGGGATAGCTTCGATAACGCTCTGGCGGAGACGGTGAACGGGTACTACAAGGCCGAACTGATCTACGGCCCCGCCCGCAGCGGGCCGTGGAAGACCGTGGAGGACGTCGAGCTGGCCACCCTGGGCTGGGTGAGTATTTGCAGGCTTGGGGACCACCGGATATTGCTGTTCGGGGTCGGTGATAGTGCCGGTGGGGGCCAGTAGCGGTGTGCTTGGGGGCCAGTGGTCCCCACCGGCTGTTTTCACTGGTTCAGTGTGGCGTGTTCACGCATGTTGTGGTTGCCGGTATCGACCCAGATGGTGTTGTGCACGATTCGGTCCATGATGGCGTCGGCGTGGACTCCCGATCCGAGACGTTGGTGCCAGTCCTTCTTCGCGTACTGGGTGCAAAACGGCTCTTCGACTTTGACCGGGCAGTCAGCGTCTGGTCGGGGTTGCGGCCCGCTGTTTGCGGGTGCAGTGGAATCGTATCCGGCGAGCTGAGTTCTCTCGATTCCGGAATCCGCAGCCGACGCGTTTGACCTGTTTGACCAGCCGGTTGTAGCCCTCGGCGCCGGCGTTGGTGATGCCGGTCTGGATGAAGGCGTTGATCTCGGGCCACCAGGTGTCGATGGTGGTGGCCAGGGTGAGCAGCTCGGGGATCTGCGAATCGATACACCAGGACAGGAAACGGTGCAGCCGATGCCGGGTCAGGTGCGCATCGCCGCCGTTGCCTACGGTCGCCAGCAGGGTGCGCAGTTCTTCCTTGGCGATCCACGCCGAGAGGATCTGAGCGCTGGGGTCCTCGGCGGTGATGCTGTTCCACATTTTAGCGAAAGTCTTCTGCGACAAACGTTCCCGGCCGCGTAACAGCCGGCGCCGATTGGCCCATTCCGGATCGAGCTTGCCGCCGCGGCGGTCCTTGAGGTCCCAGGTGACCCGACGCCGGACCTTGGTCAGCGCATCGTTGGCCAGCTTCACCAGGTGGAAGTGATCGACCACGATCGTGGCGTTCGGGAGCAACCCGGGCGTGCGGATCGCGGCAGCATAGACCGCAGCCGGGTCGATCGCCACATATTCGATCCCGTCGCGGAACGCGTCGCTGCGCTCGCGCAGCCAGTCGATCACCGCCTTACTGGTGCGGCCCTCGCGCTGCCCCAGCAGGCCCTGGTCGCCGGCCAGATCGACGAACCCGGTGTCCCACGGGTCGATCCGCAGCCAGCGGCTCGCCTCGGGGTCGTAGATCCACCTAGGCTTTCCCCAGCGAGTCTCGTCGATACCGAGCACCCGGATCGGTTCCGGCTCGCCCAGAAGCGCGTCGGCGTGGGCGACGAACGCACGGTGCGCGGTCGGCCACGACACCGCGTGGGCCGCGGCGACCTCGCTCACTGAGCGGGCAGCCTCTCCGATCGCCGCACCAATCGCAGCGCGTAGCCGGCCGGTGGTCCGCGCTCGCGCGGGTACCTGCGGTATCGCCTCGGTGAATGAGGCGCGTTCGCAGTAGTCCTCTCGGCATCGCCATCGGGTTTTGTTCCAGCGGACAATGATTCGGTCTTCACCGTAGGGAATGTCACGCGGCGAGCTCGACACGTAGGCCTTCACCGACGTGGACACGACCCCACATGCCGGGCACGCCGCCGCCGTCTGCTCAGCGGTCACCACATGAACCACACGGGCCCCGTCGGGGAGCCGCTCGACACGCTCAACCCGTACTCCTGGCAGCCCAAACAACAATGTCGTACCGTCAGACACGGCCCTTGGTTCCCTTCTTCAGTCCGAAAGCGTCGCAACTCTCAGACTTCGGAAGGCCAAGGGCCTCCACACGCAACGACACGCTCTATGAGAGCGAAATCACAACTGCCCCATTAAATTTGAAGAACCTGCAAAACACGGTCGAGGCGGTGTCGTAGCGGCGTTCGAGTAGCTCGAGCAGCATGCTCCGCATCTGATCGTCGGGATGATCGAGTAGCCATTCGTCGATCACCAGCCCCCCCCCCCCCCCAGGGTGAAGGCTGCGTACTTCGTGAGGAACTTCGTGGTCCCCTGCGGCTTGTCCCGGGCCAGGGCCCAGGTCTCTTCAAGGTCGGGCATGCGGATGTAGTGGGCCCGGATCCGGTGCTGGCAGGCCTGTTTGGCCAACGCGCACCCCAGATACGACTTCCCGGAGCCGGTGAAGCCCTGGAACACGACGTTCTGCTGACGTTCGACGAACGAACATGTCCCGAGCTGGGCGATCACGTTGCGGTCCAGACCGCGTTCATCGACCAAGTCCAGCCGGCGCAGGTCCGCGGCTGGGTAGCGCAGCCCCGCACGGCGGATCAGACCGTCGATCTTGGCGTGGTTGAACGACGAGTGCGCCTCGTCGACGACGAGGCGCAGGCGCTCACCGAAGCCCATTCCTAGGGCCAGGGTGTCGTCGTGGGCTTCGAGTGCCTCGAGCAGGGGTGTGGCTCCCATCTCGCGGAGCTTGCGTTTGGTTTCGGTGTCGATTCCGCTCACTGGGCGCCGCCGGCGTAGTAGTCGGCCCCGCGCACGTAGCCGCCTTCTTCGGGTGGTTCGGTCCGTGGCGCCCGCAGCTCGACGGTCGTGTCTTGGCCGGTGGCCAGAATCGGCTGCAGATGGACGTAGCGCGGGGAGCGCACCCGGCCCGCCAACGCGAGCCGGCACGCCGCCTCGACCCGTTGCGCGGAGAACCGCCGCGAAAGTCGCAGCACGGCCAGGGCGGCGTCGAGGCCTTGCTCGTCGACCGGGACGGATTCGAAGATCCTGTTGACCACGATCACCGCCGATCCACCGATCCGCTGGGCCCAGTCCCGGACCCGTTCGGGGTCCCACTGGCGGTACCTGTCGCCGGCGGGAAGGTCGGCGTCATTGGTGCGGTACTCGTTGGCCGAGCCCTCGGGCAGCAGCAGGTGGCTGGTGACTCGCTGCTGGCCGCGGTAGACCTGCAGCACCCGGTCGGTGATGCGCAGGTCGACCGCGGTGCCGACGTGGGCGAACGGTACGGAGTAGAAGTTCTTCTCCCACACCACGTGTCCGTTGCGGCCGACCCGGCGCCCATATACCCACCGGCTGATCTCGTAGGCCACCTGCGGCAGCCCGGTCAGCAGCGGCTGCTCCTCAGTCGCGAACACACTGGCCCGCGAGCCTGGCCGCTTCTGGAAGGGTTCCTGGTTGTAGGCAGCCACCCGGGTGGTGATGGCTGCCGTCAACTCCGGCAACGTGGCGAACTGTTCATCACGTAGGTCCGCGATGATCCGCATGGCGACATGCCACACCGTGTTCTCCACGCTCGCTTTGTCTTTGGCGTGGCGCACGCGCCCAGGCAGCACCGCCGCCGAGTAGTGCGCCGCCATCTCCCGGTAGGCATCGTTGAGCACGATCTCGCCGTCGCGGGGATGGGTGATCACACCGGTCTTCAAGTTGTCCGACACGATCCTCGGCACCGAACCGCCCAACGCCTCGAACATCGCCACATGTGCCCGCAGCCAGGTGTCCTGCTTCATGTCCAGGGTCGGCTCCACGAACGCATACCTACTAAACGGCAGGCACCCCACGAACAGATACACCGTGATGGTCGTGCCGCTGGTCGGGTCACGCAGCGCCATCGTCGGCCCGGACCAGTCGACCTCGACGGTCTGGGCGGCCTTATGCCCGACCCGGGAGGCGACACCGGTGACCAGCACGTGACGCTGATAAATCCGGCAGAACCGGTCGTAGCCCATCACCGGCTCACCGGCCACCGCACCGGAATCGACATACTCGCCGTGCAACAGCTTCAGCGTCACCCCAACCCGGGCCAACTCCTTATGGATGATCCGCCCCGGTGTGTCCGGAGACTTCTCCCGTTGGGAAGGATGGACACGTGGGATCGAAGTCATCAAGGCGGTATCCAGAGGAGCTGAAGGCGCGGGCGGTGCAGATGGTGGCCGATCTGCGCAGCGATTCGACCTCCGAGTGGGAGGCGATGGGTCGGGTGGCTGACCTGCTGGGTGTCGGTACTGCGGAAACGGTGCGCAAGTGGGTCCGCCAGGCCGAGATCGACGCCGGGCAGCGGGCCGGGCAGACCACCGAGGAATCCGAGGTACTGCGCAAGCTGCGCCGCGAGAACGCCGAACTCAAGCGAGCCAACGCGATCTTGAAAGCGGCATCGGTTTTCTTCGCCGCCGAACTCGACCGGCCCTCTCAGTAGTCGTGGAGTTCATCAGCGCCCACCAGCACACGCGGGTGGGCGCCGATGGTCTCAAATGGGGTGTCGAGTCGATGTGCGCCGTACTGTCCGAGTGCGGCGTCACGATCGCCCCGTCGACGTATTACTCCCACCGCGCCCGCGGCGGCCCATCGAAGGCTGACTGGGCTGACGCGCAGGTGATCGACGCGATCTACCGGCTCCGTCAATCCAACCCGCTGTATCGGGTCCTGGGTGCCCGTAAGACATGGATTGTGTTGCGCACCAACGGACTCGATGTTTCACGGTGCGTGGTGGAGCGGGTCATGCGGGAGATGGGATGGCGCGGCGCCTGCAAGCGGCGCCGCATACGGACCACCATCGCCGACCCGGCCGCGACACGGGCACCGGACCGGGTGCAGCGGCGATTTGTCGCCGAGGCTCCTGACCGCTTGTGGGTGGCCGATTTCACCTACTGCCGAACCCTGCGCCGGCTGGGCCTACACCGCCTTCGTCACCGACGTATACGCCCGCAAGATCGTGGGTTGGAAGGTGGCAACCGAGATGACCCAGAAGTTGGTCACCGATGCGATCAGTCACGCGATTGATTCCAGGAAGCGTTCGGGTGCAACCACTTTGGCGGATCTGATCCATCACAGCGATGCCGGATCTCAGTACACGGCGGTGGCGTTCACCGAACATCTGGCTGCCGAAGGGATCCTGCCGTCAGTCGGATCGGTGGGCGATAGTTTCGATAACGCCCTGGCCGAATCGGTGAACAGCAGCTACAAGACCGAGCTCATCGACCACCAACCGCTTTACCCCGGCGCCACCGAGCTGTCCCTGGCCACCGCCGAATGGGTCGCCTTCTACAACCGCCAGCGACCCAACGGCTACTGCCAGGACCTCACGCCGGACCGAGCGGAAGCCCTCTACTACCATCGCCAGCGGCACCCTCACACCGAGGAGGCACTCAAATAAGAGAACCTCCCGACACACCGGGGCGGATCAGGACTCGATCCCAGTCCGGCTGGGCGAACACACTCTCGTGCTCACCGCGCCCCGGGAACAACAAGGCGTACACCTCACCCTCCCCGAGGTCAGCGACGTCGTCCCAACTGTTGACCGTCATTGAGGATGCGGACGTTGCCGTCATGGTTGGTGCCGATGGTTCTGATCCAACGAAGACCCTGTCCCGCGTAGCGGGCAGGGTCTTCGTCGGTGTGGTGACGGCGTCATCTGCATGGTGACGTCGCATGGTCAGTGATTCAGTCGTGGCCACTTTCGGTGACGGCGATTCGGGCGGATTTCTCATCGACGATCGAGGACTTCACGGCGAACGCGGCGGTCAGGGCGTGCACCGCGAGGTTGTTGACCGCCCGTGGATGTCCGCGGGCGGCGTTGTGGATCAACGTGATCGCGTCGTCGGAGAACAACGGATCGGTTCGTCCGGCGATCTTGGCGTGATGAGCGATGTAGTCGGCGGTGTCGGCTGGTTGCATGCCGGCTATCGCGTAGCGGACCGCGATGCGTTGATCGAGTGCGGCAAGTACCCCGAGGCGCAACCGGTGCCGCAGGGTGGGTTGCCCGACCAACAGCGCGGCGAACGGTGATCCGGAGTCCATGTCGTGGTTGGTCAGCATCCGGATCGCCTCCATCTGCGCGTTATCGAGCAGGTGAGCCTCATCGATGACCACGACCGGGGTGCGACCACGTTCGGAGTGCTCGGCTGCGAGCGCCTCGGCAGCTTGCGGGGCCAACGTCGCGGTATAGAAACTGGGCACCCGTCCCAACGCGCCCACGACGTGATGCAACATGCCCCGCACGCCCACCGAGGGGTTGGGCAGGTAGATGATCACGTGCCGCGCCGGGTCCAGCCCCGAGGTCGCCGCGCGGATCGCGACGGTCTTGCCGGCGCCGACTTCCCCGGTGATCACCCCGATGGCGTGTTGGTCCACACACCACGTGATGCGGGCGACTGCTTCGGCGTGCCCGGGATGGCGGTGCAGCATCGCCGGGGCCAGTCCACGCCCAAACGGCATCCGGGTGAAACCGTAATGTGATTGCAGGCGTTCGATGCTCATGCCGATGCCTCGTTCTGACTGGTGACGTCGGCGATACCATCAATGCTCAACTGCCCGGCAATCTGCTCGCCGTCGCCGTCGCCGTCTGCGTTGCTGAAGAGGGCGTCGTAGCCGATCCTGCGGTCGGCGCGGATCTGCTCGTGATGGGTTTGGGCGGTCAACTCCAGGTAGTCGATGCCCGTTGCGGGCACCGGTAGCTCAGGTATCTCAGCTCTAGCCTTTGGGTGAACATGGCGGGTGATGTTGTACGGCAACGCCTTCCCGAGACCCTTGTTCTGGTATCGAACCTCGACGGTTTCCATGTCGAACGGGGAGAACACCAACTCGACCTTGCGTCCCACCAGCGCGCCGTCGACTTGGTAGGTGTTGCCGTGCAACGAGACTGTCGCGGTCTTGGTGACCGTGCGGTACTCCGACCACAGGAACGCCTCGGTCAGATCGGGTGCCGTCGGCATCGCCGGGGTGCGACCCAGCCTCGACCATCCGGCGTCCCACCGATCCAAGGGTGTTTGACCGGTCTCGGAATGGGTGCGGCGGTGATACTCGGTTTCGATCCAGGCTGTGAGCAGTCGGTTGAGCTCCAGCAGCGCGGTGCGGTGATCGGTGCCGGCGGCAGCCAACTCATCGGCGGTGGTGTCGACGACTTCGACGAGGAACTGCTCGCGCACGGTGCGAAAGAACCGTTCGATCTTCCCCCGGCCCTGAGGGCGGTGCGGGGTGGAATGCACCAACCGGATTCCCAGTTTCGCGCACGCCCGCAACAACCAGGCATCCACGAACGCCGACCCGTTGTCGACGTAGACACTGGCCGGGACCCCGCGGGCGGCCAACGCCGGCTCCAGGGCCACGCCCAACCGGACGGTGTCCTCACTGAACCCGAACCGGTAACCACAGATCAGCCGGGAATGATCATCGAGGAACGCGAACAGATAGGTCTTGCGGTCGCCAATCCTCGGTCCGTGCAACGCATCCCCGGTCCAGCGGTCATTCGGGTTCTCGGCTTCGAAGCGCCCGAACACCGCCGGGGCGTCCCCGGCGGCCGGGCCGATCAACTCCAGTCGGTGAAAATGGCGCAGCAGCGTCGACTCCGACGGCGCCCACCCTGCCGACACCCGCAGGATGCGGGCCACTTGAGCGGCGGTCCGGGCCGGGTTCTCCCGCTTCAGCGCAGCCGCCAACTCCAACGTCGCGGCATCGGTGCGCGGCGCCGACGACCTCGGTGAGGGAATCAGCTCGACGAACCCGCCGGTGCGGTAGCGGCGGATCCAGCGGTCCAGGGTGTCTCGGGAATAGCGCACCCGCGTCCCGAACGGATCGGTGTGCTCGCGGGCGGCGATCTCGCGGACCAAGCGGCCACGGGCCTTCGTCGAGAGCCCACTGTCAAGTGCCGAGCAGATCAATTGGTAGCGGAACAATCCGACCGCGTGGCTTCGCTCGCGTCGTTTCTCATCTTCGGTTGGCAACGAATGGCTCCCTCATCCTTGGCGATGCCACCCAGATCTGTTGCCGGGCAGCCATCCCCGCGACCCTGACCGATCGTCGCCGTCAATGTCAGGGTCAGTTCGTGTTGCACCGACCGGTCAAAGCGCTGGCGGCCAACCCGGCGACAGCAACCGGGCACCGCTGCCCACGACAGCGACCGGGCCGCCGTCACCGCACCGATCACCGGCCCATCGCCGAACCGCGCCGCCAGCGACTCGGCGGCACGGCCAACCGCGGCGATCACATCCCCGCACCGTGATCCGGTCGCTTTCGGTATCGACACATCGACCCCCGCGGTGACCGCGATCGAGACGAACCAGTGCCGCACCACCTCGGCTCGCCCGGTAATCACCCGCAGCCACCCACGGACCGTCGATCCAGGAATCCCCAATCGCGCCCCGATCACCCGATGCCCGGCACCTGCCGCCTGGGCCACCACCGCCGTCCAGATCAGGTCCGCGACATAAGCCCTGCGCAGCAACAACGTCGCTGGCAACAACACTGGGTCACCGCGCACCCGCGGCACCGGGAACGGCGCGGCCGTACCGGTTCAGCCATGCCCACCACCGGTCGAGAACGGGCGAAACCCCACCGGACGAGCACCCCTTGCGGGCATGACGGGCACGCCACCTCCCCGGCAGCCAGCCGGGACTCGACGCGCTCGGGATCGACCTCTACCGTGACCATCAGTGCCTTTCGCACTACGCACGGCGCCGCCGACGGTCTCGGCCAAGAAATCAGCGGGGTAGCCGTGCACCCATCAGTTCCTCGACACACTGACGGTGCAGACCACCAAGATCAAACCCACGCCGACCCCTACTACCACATCGGCAGCATCAACGACGGAACAACACCCCGTGGTCGTCATCCCGAGAGA
>JAXHOA010000080.1:0-18196 GCA_034520035.1 Mycobacterium sp.
GGGGTGGTGGCGGCTGTTGGTGTCGATTCTCAATTGCTTGGCGGTGCCTCAATTGAGATGGCGGCGTCGAAATACGACCCGCACAGACGGTTGATAGCGTCGAAATACCTTGGGATGCTCGGTGCATTGGGAAAGCTGGCAATTCATCGCCAGCTCGCTATCCATGCCGGGGTAAGTGGTTCTCGGCGACCGACGGCGCCCACGAAGCCGGCCCAGTTGAAGGTTGGAACAACTGCTCAATCCTGACTATCGAAGGTTTCACGGGCCAGTTCGATGTCCGGCATATGGGCGTCTGCCCAATTCAGAAGCGCTTCCACCGGTTGACGAAGGGTCTTGCCCAGCGCAGTGATCCGGTACTCAATGCGCACTGGGCGCGTACTCAAAACGACGCGTTCGATGATGCCATTTCGCTCAAGCCGCCGCAGGGTGGCGGTCAGGGACTTCTGGGTGACTGACGGAATGATCCGCCGAAGCTCATTGAACCGGCACGCGCGTTCGCAGAGCGTATTGAGCACGCTCAGCGACCATTTGTCCAACACCTGATCCAGTAGTTCACGATGAGGCGCGGCGATAACGAGGTCCTCACTGTGCACGCCGGAGGTATCTGTCATGAAACCTAGTCTCGTTGAAGTTTCCTCAACACACGAGGTACTCATGAACTACCACCCGCGAGTCGCTACAGAGGAGACCCATGTCGGTCCACCGCTTCACCCCGGACGGATTGTTGCAACCGGCGCCGTACCACCACGTCGCCTTGGGCACAGGTACGCGCCATGTCCACATCAGCGGCCAGGTCTCGCGCCTGCGCGACGGCACACCGGTAGCAACCGGCGACCTCGCCGGACAGATCACGCAAGCTCTGCGCAACACAGCCATCGCGCTTTCCGGAGCCGGAGCAACCTTCGATGATGTCGTACGCCTGACCTTTTACGTCACCGACTGGGAACCGGAGAAGATGATCGCGTTCATGACCGGAGTGCAGCAGGTAGCCGACGAGGTGGGTCTTCCGTCGCCTTGGCCGCCGGCATGTGATGTCTCAGGACATCGGTGACAGTTCTGCATCAGGACATCGGTGACAGTTGATGTCTCAGGACATCGGTGACGGTTTCTCGTTCTTGGGGCGTGGACCGCGGGGGCGTCCGTTGCCGACGTACTTCACGCCCGGTGCGGGTCGGGTGTGTTCGATGAGGACTTCGCCGTCCAGGTCAGCCACGGTGATCTTCTCGCCGTCGATGACCACCAAGACCTGTTGGAAACCGCGCGCGCCGTCGACTTGATAGCGAACTCCGGCGAGGACGAATGCGCCGGCGCTGGTCAGGGTTGCGACTTTGGTGCCGGCGGGGAGGTCGGTGGGCGCAGACCTGCGCGGTGTGGTGACCGCTGGAAGAACCGGCGCGTCGGGCCTGGGGCGCGGTGGGTCAGCTTTGGGGATTGCCTCCCAGGCCGTGCGCGGTGTGACGCGTCCAGGCAGCCCCTGGTGGGGACGTTCGGTGTTGTAGATGTCGTCGAACGCGTCGACCTGGGCCTGCAACTCGGCCAGCGTGCTGGCAAGCGGCTGCTTGTCGAGGTAGCGGAACAAGGTCTGATGGAAGCGTTCGTTCTTGCCCTGCGTGGTGGGCTTGTCGGGCTTGCCGGTGAT
The DNA here is from genome assembly GCA_034520035.1 of Mycobacterium sp. Lineage (GTDB taxonomy): Bacteria > Actinomycetota > Actinomycetes > Mycobacteriales > Mycobacteriaceae > Mycobacterium. The sequence goes on from JAXHOA010000080.1 coordinate 1,640, forward strand.
TGCCTGAACCCCTAGCCGCGAGAGGTGTTTGACGAGTCGGCCGAGGTAGCCACGCCGCGAGGGATTGAGCGCAATTCCGTTGTCCGACAATAACCGTTGGGGAACACCACAGGCTGCCACGCCCTTGTCAAACACTGCGATGGCCGCTTCGGCAGTCTCCGTCCACGCCACATGGGAGGCCACCGCGTAGCGGGAGTGGTCGTCGATGAGCTGGAAGATCACACACGTGCGGCCACCGGTGGGCACGTACTGGGTGGCGTCGACTTGCCAGCACGCGTTCGGTGCCGGGTAGGCGAACCGTCGCCCCGCCGAACAGGGGGGCTTCTTCTTGGGCTCCAAGACCAGCCACACCGGCCTCACGGAAGATCCGTGCCAACGCTGCGATGGAAGGGACCTGCAGCAGGCCCATCGCGTGCATTTTGTCGTACACGCTGATCGGTCCATGGTCGCGGCCGGAGCCCTCCAGAGCGGCACGCACGGCCACGGCCTGCTGCCTAACCTCCTCAGTTAACTTCGACGGACTCGACTTCGGCCGCCGAGACTTGGGTTCGAGCACCTCGGCCTGCCCATCGGTCTTCGCGCGCTGACGTAACGCGTAGAACGACTTTCGGGAGATGCCGTGCTCGGCGCAGAACGTCGAGACCGCCCCACGCGGCGCGTCATCAGGCCACTGTGAGATCGCCAACCGGACACGAGGATCGATAGGTTCATTAACAGCCACCCCCGCAGCCTCGGCGCAGAAGTGTTGGCCGTCTCTCGGGATGACGACCACGGGGTGTTGTTCCGTCGTTGATGCTGCCGATGTGGTGGTCGGGGTCGGCGTGGGTTTGATCTTGGTGGTCTGCACCGTCAGTGTGTCGAGGAACTGATGGGTGCACGGCGCCCCCGCTGATTTCTTGGCCGAGACCGTCGGCGGCGCCGTGCGTAGTGCGAAAGGCACTGATGGTCACGGTAGAGGTCGATCCCGAGCGCGTCGAGTCCCGGCTGGCTGCCGGGGAGGTGGCGTGCCCGTCATGCCCGCAAGGGGTGCTCGTCCGGTGGGGTTTCGCCCGTTCTCGACCGGTGGTGGGCATGGCTGAACCGGTACGGCCGCGCCGTTCCCGGTGCCGCGGGTGCGCGGTGACCCATGTGTTGTTGCCAGCGACGTTGTTGCTGCGCAGGGCTTATGTCGCGGACCTGATCTGGACGGCGGTGGTGGCCAAGGCGGCAGGTGCCGGGCATCGGGTGATCGGGGCGCGATTGGGGATTCCTGGATCGACGGTCCGTGGGTGGCTGCGGGTGATTACCGGGCGAGCCGAGGTGGTGCGGCACTGGTTCGTCTCGATCGCGGTCACCGCGGGGGTCGATGTGTCGATACCGAAAGCGACCGGATCACGGTGCGGGGATGTGATCGCCGCGGTTGGCCGTGCCGCCGAGTCGCTGGCGGCGCGGTTCGGCGATGGGCCGGTGATCGGTGCGGTGACGGCGGCCCAGGTCGCTGTCGTGGGCAGCGGTGCCCGGTTGCTGTCGCCGGGTTGGCCGCCAGCGCTTTGACCGGTCGGTGCAACACGAACTGACCCTGACATTGACGGCGACGATCGGTCAGGGTCGCGGGGATGGCTGCCCGGCAACAGATCTGGGTGGCATCGCCAAGGATGAGGGAGCCATTCGTTGCCAACCGAAGATGAGAAACGACGCGAGCGAAGCCACGCGGTCGGATTGTTCCGCTACCAATTGATCTGCTCGGCACTTGACAGTGGGCTCTCGACGAAGGCCCGTGGCCGCTTGGTCCGCGAGATCGCCGCCCGCGAGCACACCGATCCGTTCGGGACGCGGGTGCGCTATTCCCGAGACACCCTGGACCGCTGGATCCGCCGCTACCGCACCGGCGGGTTCGTCGAGCTGATTCCCTCACCGAGGTCGTCGGCGCCGCGCACCGATGCCGCGACGTTGGAGTTGGCGGCTGCGCTGAAGCGGGAGAACCCGGCCCGGACCGCCGCTCAAGTGGCCCGCATCCTGCGGGTGTCGGCAGGGTGGGCGCCGTCGGAGTCGACGCTGCTGCGCCATTTTCACCGACTGGAGTTGATCGGCCCGGCCGCCGGGGACGCCCCGGCGGTGTTCGGGCGCTTCGAAGCCGAGAACCCGAATGACCGCTGGACCGGGGATGCGTTGCACGGACCGAGGATTGGCGACCGCAAGACCTATCTGTTCGCGTTCCTCGATGATCATTCCCGGCTGATCTGTGGTTACCGGTTCGGGTTCAGTGAGGACACCGTCCGGTTGGGCGTGGCCCTGGAGCCGGCGTTGGCCGCCCGCGGGGTCCCGGCCAGTGTCTACGTCGACAACGGGTCGGCGTTCGTGGATGCCTGGTTGTTGCGGGCGTGCGCGAAACTGGGAATCCGGTTGGTGCATTCCACCCCGCACCGCCCTCAGGGCCGGGGGAAGATCGAACGGTTCTTTCGCACCGTGCGCGAGCAGTTCCTCGTCGAAGTCGTCGACACCACCGCCGATGAGTTGGCTGCCGCCGGCACCGATCACCGCACCGCGCTGCTGGAGCTCAACCGACTGCTCACAGCCTGGATCGAAACCGAGTATCACCGCCGCACCCATTCCGAGACCGGTCAAACACCCTTGGATCGGTGGGACGCCGGATGGTCGAGGCTGGGTCGCACCCCGGCGATGCCGACGGCACCCGATCTGACCGAGGCGTTCCTGTGGTCGGAGTACCGCACGGTCACCAAGACCGCGACAGTCTCGTTGCACGGCAACACCTACCAAGTCGACGGCGCGCTGGTGGGACGCAAGGTCGAGTTGGTGTTCTCCCCGTTCGACATGGAAACCGTCGAGGTTCGATACCAGAACAAGGGTCTCGGGAAGGCGTTGCCGTACAACATCACCCGCCATGTTCACCCAAAGGCTAGAGCTGAGATACCTGAGCTACCGGTGCCCGCAACGGGCATCGACTACCTGGAGTTGACCGCCCAAACCCATCACGAGCAGATCCGCGCCGACCGCAGGATCGGCTACGACGCCCTCTTCAGCAACGCAGACGGCGACGGCGACGGCGAGCAGATTGCCGGGCAGTTGAGCATTGATGGTATCGCCGACGTCACCAGTCAGAACGAGGCATCGGCATGAGCATCGAACGCCTGCAATCACATTACGGTTTCACCCGGATGCCGTTTGGGCGTGGACTGGCCCCGGCGATGCTGCACCGCCATCCCGGGCACGCCGAAGCAGTCGCCCGCATCACGTGGTGTGTGGACCAACACGCCATCGGGGTGATCACCGGGGAAGTCGGCGCCGGCAAGACCGTCGCGATCCGCGCGGCGACCTCGGGGCTGGACCCGGCGCGGCACGTGATCATCTACCTGCCCAACCCCTCGGTGGGCGTGCGGGGCATGTTGCATCACGTCGTGGGCGCGTTGGGACGGGTGCCCAGTTTCTATACCGCGACGTTGGCCCCGCAAGCTGCCGAGGCGCTCGCAGCCGAGCACTCCGAACGTGGTCGCACCCCGGTCGTGGTCATCGATGAGGCTCACCTGCTCGATAACGCGCAGATGGAGGCGATCCGGATGCTGACCAACCACGACATGGACTCCGGATCACCGTTCGCCGCGCTGTTGGTCGGGCAACCCACCCTGCGGCACCGGTTGCGCCTCGGGGTACTTGCCGCACTCGATCAACGCATCGCGGTCCGCTACGCGATAGCCGGCATGCAACCAGCCGACACCGCCGACTACATCGCTCATCACGCCAAGATCGCCGGACGAACCGATCCGTTGTTCTCCGACGACGCGATCACGTTGATCCACAACGCCGCCCGCGGACATCCACGGGCGGTCAACAACCTCGCGGTGCACGCCCTGACCGCCGCGTTCGCCGTGAAGTCCTCGATCGTCGATGAGAAATCCGCCCGAATCGCCGTCACCGAAAGTGGCCACGACTGAATCACTGACCATGCGACGTCACCATGCAGATGACGCCGTCACCACACCGACGAAGACCCTGCCCGCTACGCGGGACAGGGTCTTCGTTGGATCAGAACCATCGGCACCAACCATGACGGCAACGTCCGCATCCTCAATGACGGTCAACACAGAAGTGTCACCACCAAGAACCCTCGAAGTGTCACCGATGTCCTGATGCAGAACTGTCACCCATGTCTTGAGACATGACACCTTGGCCGCCGGCATCACTGATCGGTGTCGACCGCCTGTTCGAACCGGACGTGCTGGTCGAAGTCGAAGCAACCGCCATCCTCGACTAATTGCGATATCGCCTGGATTGCTCGGACGACAACTCAAGTCCTCGCCGTTTCGCGCATCGATCGCAACAGACAGGGTTCGGGTCTGCCGCGGGATGTGGGACCACGCTCGCCCCTCTGGGCTCGGTACGAGTGCCTACCTCGTCACATGTTGCGTCGGGCCCGAATGATCACGTTGTGGGTGATTTCATGTCCTGCACCGCCGGGGGGTGACACTCGGGGGCTGCGGGTGTCAATGGAGATCGTCCAGTTTCCCTGTAGCAGTGCAGAAATAACGTCGACGGGCAGCACATAGTCAGCCGGATCTATGCCACGGGCTTTAGCTTCGTTGCTGTCGAATCCAGCGTGGTAAACCATAAGTAGTCGACCGCCCGGCGCGACAGACTCCAGCAGTGTGCATTCAGTGTCGTGTCGGTCCGAGCTGGGCAGCGCAGGGTAGTGCGCGACAACCAGATCGAAAAATCCGGGAGGAAGCCCTGCGTGAAGGAGTCCCGAGTGCACCCATTGCACCGCGACGCCAGTCTGTTCGGCGCGCGCCGTGGCCCGTTTCAGCGCCACCTGCGACACTTCCAGACCGGTGACCTCCCACCCTTGCTGCGCGAGCCACACCGCGTCGGCGCCCTCACCGCAACCGACATCGAGTGCCCGGCCCGCCGGAAGGCCCTGCACCTCCTCGATCAATGATGAGTTGGGTTCGCCGCTGAAGAATTCAGTCTTGCTGGCGTAGAGTTCATCCCACTCCGGGGCTGAGGTCGGGGGCTTGCGCGCAGCGACGTCACCGTCGTCAGGCAGAGCCGGTGTTTCGGTCATTGAGGTTTGCTCCTTGATTGCGTTGTCGCACTGATCGCCGTGCCGGGGCTCGCCCGGGCTGCTTGTCGCTTTCGGGTCGTTGGTCATAAATCGTTGAGCATCAGGATCATTCGTCGATGGCCTTGTAGCCGCGGTTCTGAAACAGTTGGCGTACTGCATCATCGGGCGAGAGCAGCTGGTACATGAAGATTTGGATCATCTGCTCGACGGGATCGGCCCGCCACCATGTGCCCAGGGCCCCAGAGAATCCGAACGACCCTCTCGACGCGTAACCTACATACTGTTCGTGGAGGGCGGGGTCGATGACGACCTGCAGCCCTAGTCCCCAGCCTTGGCCACGGTAGCTGTCGACTACCGGCGCTGGAAGCGCTGCACGCTGTTGGTCGGACAGATGATTGGTGGTCATCAGGGACGCGAGCCGACGAGACAGCACCCTTTGGTCATTGAGTGTTCCACCCGCCAGGAGCATGCGGGCGAACTGTAGATAGTCATCGACAGTGGACACGAGCCCGTATCCGCCGCGCGGAAAGGGTGGCGTGACGGCAGTTGGTCGGTGCTCGGTGAAGAACTCTGAAGTCAGAACCTCGATGGTCGGCGTATCGGGTTGGCGTTCATACGCGGTAGCCAAGCGGTGCTGCTTGCCAGCGGCGACCACGTAACAGGTATCCACCATGCCCAGGGGTTCGAAGACTCTCTGGGACAGCAACTCTGGGTACGGCACACCGGAGATTCGCTCGGCGAGGATGGTGACCACCTCCGAACCTGTGCCGTAGGACCACGCCGAGCCGGGTTGGGTCTCCAGCGGAATCGAAGCGACCGCCCTCAGCCATGCCTCGGAGTTATCGCCATGCTCGTCGTACGCGGCTGTGATGGCAGACGTGACAGGTGTGGGCGGCTCCCATGGATGGGGGCTCACCAGGGTGGCGATGCCTGCGCGAAAGGTCAGCAGATCGGACAGGGTGATCGACCGCGTTCGCTCGATGGTGTCGTCAAGATCCGCGTGGGGATGCCGAAGTACGCGTTGTCCGCGGAACTCCGGAAGGACCTTCTCGATGGGCTCATGCAGTCCGATCAAGCCCTGATCAACGAGGGTCAATGCGCATACCGCCGTGACCGGTTTGGTCATCGACATGATCTGGAAAAGCGTGTCTGGCCGCATCGGCGTACCCCCGGCGACGTCCTGCCAGCCGTGCGCGCTCAGATACGCAATCTCGCCTCTGCGATAGATGAGACCGACAGCTCCGGGAAGATCACCTCGCGCGACAACTGCCGCGATCTCGTCGTCCAACGCGCTCAGGCGACGTGAGGACATCCCCGCCGAACCAGTGGAGACTCGCGTCATGACCTCGCGCCTAGAACCCGTGCCGCAGCAGCAAGTGACGGTGGCTGCGGTCACAATCCATGAACGCGGTCTCCCAACACGATTCGCGATACCTGTCGCTCGGATTCAGCCGAGAATGGCTGCCCTGGCTTCGGCCCACGCTCGCTCCGGTGGAGCGAAAGGCCGGCCCGCGTCAGCTGCGTCAACTTGCGAACTGGTTCGAAGACGGATTCGGTCATGTCAACGAGCATCGCCAGGCAAGACGGCTCGCGGCAACACAGATTGCCAATCTGGCAATACGCCTGAGCGCATCGGGGGATCGGCGATCTCAAGCAACTGCTTGCCGAAGTCGAACGCCAAAGAGATTGAGATCGACAACGCTGGAGTCGTTCACGGCGGGCGGTGCTAACGTCGAACCCGGTGCGCCGGGAACAAGGTGTGCACGCGGTGGTAGCTGGTGATGAGGCGCTGACCCGCCGGCCGCGCGCTGCGCTGGTCGACATCCTGTCCATTCCGGAGACCTTCGTCAGTCCGGGCCGTCGCATCCTACGAAGGCTGGTCTACGCGCTGGGCGCATTGGCCACAGTGACCGGCATCGTCTACCTCGACCGCGGGGGCTACACCGATTCCGCTGACGGCGAGGTGTCGTTCCTGGATTGCCTGTACTACGCGACGGTTTCGTTGTCGAGGCGCTCCCGGATCCGGCACCGGGTGGCGTTCGGGCGACGCGGTGCCGGCTTCGTCAACTGCTGCTGTGAGCAACATGGGTTTCTCCTCGGTGTAGGCCGCGGTATGGAGAACCGCTCGAAACAACGCTATGAGCCGCCGAGGCCGAAAACGACATCTTCAGGGCATCAACAATCGGTCTCTCTTTGTCTTCGGAAGACAAGTAGGGTCGCGAGAATGGTCGAACGGAATGCGGGTGGTTCGGTGGCGGACTCCGCCGCGGCGGTTGTCACCCGATTGGCCGACAAGCTCGACGAGGTCACGGCCCGGATGCAGGCCGTCCTGATGGACGAGGTCTCCGACCTGCGAGGCGACGCGCAACTGGTGCAGCTGATGCGGGACAACGTTGCGGCGAACATCGACACCGTCTTCTCGGCGATCCGCCACAGCATCCCGGTGGAGCATGTCGAAGCGCCGACGGCCGCTCTGGAGTACGCGAGGCGGCTTGCGCAGCGAGATGTGTCGGCCAACGCGTTGGTGCGCGCCTACCGGATCGGCCATCAGGAGGTGCTCAAGATCCTGCTCGAGGAGACCCGGGCCTCCGAACTCGATTCGCAGCTGCGGCTGGATGTGTTCGATGAGATCCTCGCGGTGACATTCCGTTATATCGACTGGATCAGTCAGCAGGTCCTCACCGTTTATCAGGACGAATACGAATGGTGGCAACAGAGCCGAAACCAATTGCGGTCAGCCGAGGTTCGATCCGTTCTGGAAGGCGACGGGGATGTCGACATCGACGCTGCCTCCGCGGCGCTGGGCTACCCGCTCCGATGGAGCCATCTGGCGCTGGTGTTGTCGTGCGAGGACTCCGGCGATCATGACGAGTTGGGCGTCATGGAACGGTTTGTCCATGAGTGCGCGACCGCGGCGGGCGCCCGCGACCGTGCCCTGTTCATACCGGCCGACCGGCTGACCGGGTGGGCCTGGATACCGTTGGAAAACAACCACATAGCGCCGCTGCCCGACACCGTCGACTCGAGGATCAGCATCGCTGCCGGCCGCTCATTGCCGGGGGTGGAGGGGTTCCGCCGTTCGCATCGGCAGGCGCAGCTGGTGCGCGCGGTGATGACCGCGGCGGATGCCGGCCCCGGTCGGGCGGTCAGCGCCGGGGAGCCTGGGCTCATGCTGGCCGGGCTGGCCGGAACCGATCTGGGCCAGGCGCGAATCTGGGTGCGCGAGGTGCTGGGGCCGTTGGCCTCCGCCGATGCGCGGGACGAACGCCTCCGGGACACCCTTCGGGTGTTCCTGCGCGCAGGGTCGAGCTTCACGGCCGCCGCCGGGGAACTTCACCTGCACTTCAACTCGGTGAAGTACCGGGTGGCGCGAGCGATCGAGCGCCGGGGGCGACCCATCGCCGATGATGTGCTCGACGTGGAAGTTGCTCTGCTGCTGTGCCATTGGCACGGAGGTGCGGTGCTTGCTCCTTGAACCAACTCGCCCTGGCCGCCCGGCATCGATACCGCGCCGCGGTCAGGTGATCGACCGCCTGGGCGCCTGTTGTGCTCGGATGAGTTCGAGAAGCAGGCGGCGCATTGCCGGTTCGTGGTCGCCGATCGCGGCGATCAGGGCCGGGTCGTTCTGCTCGCGTTCGAGCAGCGCCTCGTACACGCGGCGACCGGTCGGTGTGCTCGTCACCGATTTGCGTCGCTCATCGCGGGGGTCGGTCTGGCGGCGGACATAGCCCAGGCGTTCGAGTCGTTCGATGGTGCGGCTGGCGGTCTGATCGGTCACCCGGCAGGCCTGGGCGATCTCGCGTTGGGTCGCCGGCCCGGGCGCGACGACGTGCAGCACCACCAGGCCGGCGCTGGACAGGTCGTACTCGCGCAGCACGTGTTCCCAGGACTGCTCGACGAGCCGGGCCGCCATCGAGAGCAGTCGCCCCGTCGGCCATCGGTCCACACCGTCCATGCGCGATGTATGCCTCTCGTCGAATCGAGCCATTTGCATTTTATTCAGCAGGCTGAACAATATAGGAGAACCCCAAACGAAGGATGGACGCAGATGACCACCGAGACATCGACCACAGGCCGCTCCCAACACCTTCCCGCGCTTGTCGTCTCGCTGGTCGTCGTCGCCGTGGTGGCGGGGCTGGGCGGGTTCGCGTCGGCCGATGCCGCATCCGAGTACGGACAGCTGGCACAGCCCAGTTGGGCGCCACCGTCCTTCCTGTTCGGCCCGGTGTGGACCGTCCTGTATGTGCTGATGGCGGTGGCGGCCTGGCTGATCTGGCGGGCGAACCCGCGGTGGAGCAATCCGGCGATCATCGTCTACGGCGTGCAGCTCGCCCTCAACCTGGCCTGGTCGCCGTTGTTCTTCGGGCTCGGCTGGCGCGGCCTGGCACTGGTCGACATCCTGGCGCTCGACGTCGCGGTCGCCGCCACGATCGCACTGTTCTGGAAGGCGAACCGCGTCGCGGCCGCCATGCTGATTCCCTACCTCGGGTGGGTGCTGTTTGCGACGGCACTGAACTATGCGGTGTGGTCGCTCAACAGCTGAGGCGCGCCCAGGCGCCGGGTCGCCAGGAACAGGACGGCGCCCACGGCGAGCAGGACGGCCGCGAACAGCCAGACCTTCGCGGACTGCTGGGTCAACAGCAGCAGGCACGATGCCACACCCAGCACCGGCACCGCCGTCCACACCCGGAAATGCGGATGATCCACGGGGTCCCGCCGCAGCACCAGGACCGCGACGTTGGTCGAGATGAACACCAACAACAGCAGCAGCACCACCGTCTCCGCTAAGGTCGACAGCTCGCCGACCAACGTGAGAAGCATTGCCACGACGGTCGTCCCCACGATCGCGACCCACGGTGTGCGCCGTTGCGGCAGAACATAACCCAATTGTTTGGGCAGTAGACCGTGCTCCGCCATGCCGAATGCCAACCGGCTCGACATGATCATGGTGAGCAGGGCCCCGTTGGCCACCGCCACCAATGCGATGGCGCTGAACGCCCACGCGGGAACACCAAGGCCGGACGCCGAGACGACGTCGAGCAGGGGACCGCTGGACAGGGACAATTCCTCAGGAGACAACACTGCGGCGCTCGCGAGGCCGACCAGGACGTAGATGACTCCAGCGGTGATCAGCGAGGCGAACAGCGCCCTCGGGTAGACCGTGCTCGGATCACGGATCTCCTCAACGACATTGGCCGAGGTCTCGAACCCGACAAACGAGTAGTAGGCGATGATCGCGCCGCCCAGGATCGCCAGGGCGGGCGTCGTGTCCGCCGGGAACTCCACGACTCGCCCGAGGTCACCGCGGCCCCGGCCGACCATCACTGCACCCGCAACGATCACGATCAGCAGGCCGGTCAATTCGATGACGGTCAGGACCACGTTGCTTTTCAGCGATTCGCTGATCCCCCGGGCGTTGAGGGCCGCGACCAGCCCGAGAAACACTACGGCGGCCGGTATCGCCGGCACATCGATGAACGTGGCGAGGTAATCCCCGGCGAAGGCGAGTGACAGTCCCGCCGCGCTGGTCACGCCCGCGGCGAGCATGCAGAAGCCGACCAGGAACGACACCAGCGGACGACGGAAGGCACGCTCCGCGAAGACCGCTGCACCACCGGCTTTCGGGTACTTGGTGACCAGTTCGGCGTACGAACCCGCGGTCAGCAGCGCCAACAGGAGCGCCGCCAGCAGCGGCCCCCACAAGGCGCCGCCGACCTCGCCGGCCAGTACCCCCATCAAGGCATAGATCCCCGCCCCGAGGACGTCGCCGAGGATGAACAGGAACAACAGCGGACCGGTGATCTTTCGGGCGAGTTTGCCCTCGGGCGGTGCGCCTTGCGGCGCCTGCGCCATGGCCTCCGATGTCATCCCTGCCTCCATGCGAACCGATGCCGTGATGATGCGGTGTACCCCGCGGAGGCCGATCGCACGCAGACTGCGGGGTGGGACAATATTCGATTTCGCGACCCACGGACTCGCGCCTACCCTGGGTAGCCGCGCTAACCATGTGCGGTCACCCAGGGAGTGTGCATGAGTACCCGAACAACGACGCAACCGAAAGCACCGCCCAGCGCGAACGTCATCATCGCGCTGCTGGTGTTCTCCGCGTTCGTCATGATCCTCAACGAGACGATCATGAGCGTCGCACTGCCCGTGCTGATCGTCGATCTGGAGATCGCCGCCCGCACCGCGCAATGGCTGACCAGCGGCTTCCTGCTCACCATGGCAGTGGTGATCCCGATGTCGGGGTCACTGCTGCAGCGCTTCCCGGTTCGGGCCATCTTCGTGGCGTCGATGTCGCTGTTCTGTGCGGGCACCCTGGTCTGCGCACTGGCGCCGGGCTTCGCCGTCCTGCTGGCCGGACGCATCGTGCAGGCGTGCGGCACCGCGGTCATGGTGCCGCTGCTGATGACGACGGTCATGACGTTGATCCCCGCCGAACGTCGCGGTCAGACCATGGGCACCATCTCGATCGTCATCGCCGTCGCACCCGCGGTGGGGCCCACCCTGTCCGGTTTCATCCTCGGATCGCTGAACTGGCGCTGGATGTTCTGGATCGTGCTGCCCATCGCCCTGCTCGGACTCGCCGCCGGGTGGGTGTGGCTGCGCGTCGCCGATGAGCGGGAACAACCCACCCGCATCGATCCTGTCTCGGTGCCGCTTTCGGCGATCGCGTTCGCGGGCTTGGTGTTCGGGCTCTCGGAACTGGGCGCGCCCGGGCACGGCGGACAGGCCGTACCGGCGTGGGTGCCGCTGGGCGCCGGCGCGGTCGCGATGGTGCTGTTCGGCGCGCGGCAACTGCGGTTGCAGCGCGATGATCGCGCGTTCCTGGATCTGCGGCCGTTCATCTACCGGCGGTTCTCGGTCTCGGTGGGTCTGGTGGTCATCGGGTTCACCGGGCTGTTCGGCGCGATCATCATGGTGCCGCTCTACGTGCAGGACGTACTGGGGAAGAGCGCCTTGGTGGCCGGGCTGACGAGCCTGCCAGGCGGACTACTGATGGGTTTGGCGGGGCCGCTGGTCGGGCGGGTGTACGACCGGCACGGGGCGCGACGGCTGGTCGTTCCCGGTTCGTTCCTGCTGTTCGCATCGCTGTGTGGCTTCGCGCTGCTGTCGGCGGCCACGCCGGTCTGGGAACTCGTTGTCCTGCAGACGATCATGATGGTGGGACTGTCGATGATGTTCACCCCGCTGATGACCGATGCCCTCAGCGCACTGCCCGACCGGCTGTACTCCCATGGCAGCGCCATCATGACGACACTGCAACAGGTCGCGGGCGCGGCAGGTACCGCACTGTTCGTCACGGTCATGGCCAAAGCGTCGGCCTCGGGTGGTGCACCGGATATGCCGGGCGTGCACGCGGCCTTCGCGGCCGCGGCGATGATCGGCGCAGTCGCCGTGGTCCTGGCGTTCTTCACCGCGACGCGCCCACTTCCGGCCGGTGGCACGCCGACCCACTAGTGGTCCGCTAGGCGAGCCGGCGGTCGTCGTCCTGTTCGGGCTCGGCGGCATCGGCGGGACGTGCCGCGATGTGGTCCCAGTGCAGCTGCACCTGGGTGCCGGTGGCCGTTGCGTCGACCGAGGCGCTGTCGGTGAGCGCTCGCATCAGTATCAGCCCGCGGCCCCGCGCGGGGTTCGGCGCTGTCGAGGGCTCCTTCGCGCGCCAGCGGCCCTCGTCGGTGATCCACACCGTCAGCGTGCCCAGCTGCGGATCGTGTTCGGCGCGGGCATACATCAGCCCCGGCTCTGGGGAGTCGAGGTAGGCGTGTTCGGCCGCGTTCGCCAGTGCTTCGTTGACGGCGAGAACGATGTCGCTGGTCTTTGCCGCGTCCAGGCTAAGGGACTGGGCCAGCCAGGCGGCGATGTCCTCGCGGATCTGCACGGCCTGCACCATCCTGGCAACGACTCCCGGGCGGGAAAATGCCGCGCGCTGCTGTGCTCGATCACCCATGACACGGGGGACTTTACCCAGTTTGGGCCATGTTCATTCGTGACGCGGATAACAACTCTGCACAGCATGGCAAACATATTGGTTACCAGCGGTATCGCCTGTCGTGGTGGCGCATGATGGACACATGGCAACTGATTCGCTCAGCGAGGACGTCATCAGATTTCTGTCGGCGGGCACCCGGACCGGCAAGCTCGGGTACGTCGCGGCCGACGGCCGCCCCCTGATCGCGCCCGTCTGGTTTCTGGTGGAGAACGGCCGGCTGGTGTTCAACACGGGCGCGAACACCGCCAAAGGCCGTGCCCTGCAACGTGATCCTCGGGTGGTGCTCGTCGTCGACGACGAGCACCCGCCGTTCTCCTTCGTCCAGGTGCAGGGCACGGCCGAGCTCAGCGAGAACGACCCGGATCTGCGCGGTACCGCCACCCGCATCGCGGCGCGCTACATGGGGGAGCAGCGTGCCGACGAGTACGGCGCACGCAATGGCGTCCCCGGGGAACTGGTCGTGCGCATCACGCCGCGCAAGGTCATCGCCGCCTTCGACGTCGCCGACTGACCGGGGATCGGCAACGCTCTGTAGCGTTGGTCGTGCGGAAGTTTCCGTGCGGGGCATAGCGGCAATACCACCGACGGCGGGGCTGCGGCTGCGCGAGACCTGGGAGGAGTCAGATGTCGACACACGCGGCCGAGCCGTCGGAACCTGCCGCCACGTCATCGGACCCCAAACCCGAAGACCAGGCCAACGAGCCTGCGGAGATCACCTTCGACGAGCACCTACATCCGGCGCGCCCAAAAGTTCTGCGGTTCCGCCCCAGGGTGCGCACCCCGTTCGTGCGGCGGTCGCTGGCCCAGGACGGCCCGCCGACCGGAGAAAACGAGGCCTATGTCTCGTGGCTGCTGTCACAGTCGATGCTTGCCGACGCCAACGAGATCAGCCAGCAGTTTTCCGGGCAGGGTTCGATGTGGCAGAACCCCTTCGCCCGGCCCAACCCGCGCACCGCGGTGGAGACCGCGTCGGTGTGGTTCACCGCCTACCCGCTGTCGCTGATCACCCGCTCCGACGAGTCGTTCCTCAAGGCAATGTCCGATGAATCACTGTGGAAGGCCTTCGCGGAGATCGGTATCCAGGCCGTGCACACCGGTCCGGTGAAACGGGCCGGCGGCATCTCGGGCTGGCAGCTCACCCCGAGTGTGGACGGCCACTTCGACCGCATCAGCACACAGATCGACCCGGCCTTCGGATCCGAGGACGAATTTCGACAGATGTGCGGAACCGCCAACTGGTACGGCGGCACGATCATCGATGACATCGTGCCGGGCCACACCGGCAAGGGGGCAGACTTCCGGCTGGCCGAGATGAAGTACGCAGACTACCCGGGCATCTACCACATGGTGGATATCGATCCGCGTGACTGGGAGCATCTGCCCGACGTTCCCGAGGGCGCGGATTCGGTGAATTGCGATGCTGCGACCGAGGATTGGCTCGACAAGGCCGGCTACATCATCGGCCGCCTGCAGCGCGTCATCTTCTACGCCGAGGGCATCAAGGAGACCAACTGGAGCGTGACCCGCCCGATCGTCGGCGTGGACGGCGTCGAGCGGCGCTGGGTGTACCTGCACTACTTCAAGGATGGCCAGCCCTCCATCAACTGGCTCGATCCCAGCTTCGCGGGAATGCGGCTGGTGATCGGTGACGCGCTGCATTCACTGTCCGACCTGGGCACCGGTGGTCTGCGCCTGGATGCCAACGGATTCCTCGGCGCCGAGAAGTCGTCGGAGGACGACGTCGGCTGGTCCGAGGGTCACCCGCTGTCGGAGGCGGCGAACCAGTTCATCGGCAGCATGGTGCGCAAGCTCGGTGGGTTCACCTTCCAGGAGCTCAATCTCACCATCGACGACATCCGCGAGAACAGCATCGCCGGCCCGGACCTGTCCTATGACTTCATCAACAGGCCCGCCTACCAGCACGCGCTGGCCACCGCCGACACCGAGTTCCTCCGGCTGACCCTGCGCACCACGCTGGAGACGGATATCGATCCGGCCTCGCTGGTGCACGCCATGCAGAACCACGATGAGCTGACCTACGAACTCGTGCACTGGTCGGCCGGGCATCGCGGCGACATCTATACCTACAAGGGCCACGAGGTCACCGGAGAAGAACTCGGGCACAGCGTGCGCACCGACCTGGTCGAGGCGCTCACCGGCCCCGACGCACCGTACAACCTGGTGTTCACCACCAACGGCATCGCCTGCACGACGGCGACCGTCATCGCGGCGACGCTCGGTATCTCCGACCTCGACGAGATCACCGACGTCGATCCCATCCGGCGTGCGCATCTGCTGCTCGCGATGTTCAACGCCCTGCAGCCGGGCGTGTTCGCGCTCTCGGGGTGGGACCTGTGCGGCATGCTGACGCTCCCGCCCGGTGACGTGAGCGAACTGCTCCGTGGCGGGGACACCCGGTGGATCCATCGCGCCGCGCACGACCTCATGGGTGTGAACCCCGGTGCCCGGCATTCCAGTGCCGGGATGCCGCGCGGCACCAGTCTTTACGGATCGATCCCGGATCAGATGGACAACGAGGCCAGCTTCCTGCGGCAGCTACAGGCGATTCTCGCCGTGCGTACGCATTTCGGCATCGCCACCAGCACCCAGGTGGACATCCCGGAGGTGTCGCACCGCGGCATGCTGGTCATGGTGCATCAGCTGGCAGATCCGCACCAGCTGCAACTGACGGTGCTCAATTTCGCCAACGCCGATATCGCCGGGACGGTGCGTTCGGAGTTCCTGCCACCGGACGCGGTCGTCTCGGACATGTTCAGCGGCAAAGAGATCGCCCACGTCGATGACCTGCACAGCTTCACCGTCGAGATGCCTGCGCACCACGGGATGTCGCTGTTGGTCGAGCGGCCGGTCACCGAAGATCCTGCCGACTGACCGCACGATCAGGGCAGGGCGTAGCCGATCGGGGGCCTTTGAGATCGGCGCCCACACGTGGAGCGGGCTAGGCGTTGTAGGCGACCGCGGCGATATGCGTGGCGACCGCACGGGCGACGACCGCGGTGGCGGGGTCGTCGTCCGCCTCGTACCGGTCGGCGGCGGCGTCGTAGCGCGCCCCGGCGATCGATCCATGGTCGGCGGCTACCTCGACGATCTCGACAGGCCACGCCAGCGCGCGCAGGCCGGCGGCGAAGTCGACGGCGGCCGATGCGGGCACCACATCGTCGCCCGTGCCGACCAGCAGGCTCAATGGCGTCCGCACGCCGGTGTCGACTCCAGCGCGCAGGACCGGACCACCGGAGATCGGATCGTCCACCATGAACGCCCCGCCGAGGCAGTTCGTGTGCGCGACAGCAACATTGAACTCTTGTGCACGGAGCGTCAACCCGGCCGCGGCGACACCGCCCAGCGACCAGCCGACGAGCACGAGATCGGCGCCCGCGCTGCGCGTGCGCGCAAATCGCGCCGAGTTCAGCAGGTCCGCACGCCCACCGTCGGTGGCGTGCGAATCCCAGTCCGGGGCGATCACCCATATCGCTTCCATTGCGCCAGC
>JAXHOA010000123.1:0-34118 GCA_034520035.1 Mycobacterium sp.
GGTGAAGGTGTCACGGGACAGTGCCAGCAGCGCTTTGGTGCCGTCTTGGTAGATGCGTTCCAAGTGTGCCGGAGGCAGCCGGCGCAGCCAGCGTCGCACCGTGGGCGCCCCGGCCGGTTGAGGAGAGCGGCGATGCGCCGGTGTCCGATTCCATTTGCTTTGTGCAGCAGTGCCATTCCGATCACTGCGGTGGTGTCGGCGTGGCGTGGTTGCAGCGCCGCGGGCATCACGACGTAGTCGATGAGCATGACCGGCATCGGGTGCGGCGGGGTCGCACGGTCACTGTCGTGTCGTCGAGGTCGCGCACGGTGCGTCGCCGACCGTGTCCCCAGGCGGCCAGCCGGCCGGTGTGGCAGCGCGGGCAGCGTAGTTCGCCATCGGCGAGGAGTTGCTCGGCGAGTTCGGTGGTGCGCGCGACGATCACCGCGGGGCCAGTCCATGACACATCAGTCTTGCCTACCACCACAGACTGGGGGTAGGGGTCAGTTCGTGTTGGGCGACAGCCGGTTTGGGTGGCTTGCCGTCACTGATCGTGACGACCAACGGCCATCTTCACCGCGCCGACCTCTGGTGGCGGGTCGACAGCACGAACCGGCCGCATGGGCCGATCGTCGGCGTGGTGATGATGCAGACGACAAGGATCCTGCACAGCTGCCGTCGGCAAACTCGGTGACGAATACCGCCGTCGTGGTCGTCATACAGAGGGACGGTCAACAATCGACTCGGTGAACACCCTTCGGGCGCAGGAGATGTTGGTGCACAACCATTTCCGCTTCCGCCACACAATCTTCGGGATACCCGGTCCGATCTTGACGTCGCGGGGCCGGGTGCTCACCCATCCCTTCGATCGAGACGATCGGACTGTGCAGTCCGGGCACATCCCGACCCACTCCGTGGCGGTCAGGACAACGATGGTGCGGGTTCGGTCGACACCGGTCTGCACGGATTCCACGACGACACCGTCGAGTCCGAGCAGCAGGGAACCACTAGTCTGGGGCATGCTCGCGCCTTTGCTTCTGGATGCGTGAAGAACACCCAGTTGACAAGGGCGCGAGCCCTCACTCAGTCACCGACACGACCCGGGTCGGTCACACCAGACCCCCACCAAGTCGGAAGAGCCACTTTACTGGTAACTCTGCATATTCGGTTTCTGCATAATCATCGGGGCAGTCGATCGAGCCACAGGGAGTGGGCACCGCCAACTTCCAAGGCGTGGCGAACAGCGCAGTCGATCATTGCAACGGAGTCAACCCGTGTTGTCCCTACTGATCGCGCCGGAAAGAGAACTCCGAACCAAACATCTCCGGTCGGGTGCCGCGCGACCAGTAGCACTTCAGCGGTTCGCTCGAACCGGGCGCCGTTGGCAAAGGATAGACCCGTTCGACAAGCTCCCGTGCCGCACGGAAGGCGCTCTCCCACTGTGGGTATCGAATCTCGGCGCCCTCGTGCACCGCGTTGTTTCGCCAGTCCACCAGATCGCGGTGAAAGCTCGCCGGTAGCGTCTCTCCTACATTTTCCAATGCGTCTGCCTTCTGGCCGAGCGTTCTGGCTTTCGTGAGCGTCTTTCGTCGTTGTGGATCAGTTTCTGTGGCCAGCAGGTCATCTATCCTCTTGGTCGCGGCGAGCTCTGCTGCTGTGGCGGCGTCAATGACGGCTCGCCGCAGCTGGTCAGCATTCTGGAGGGCTCGCGCGTCGCGAAGCAGCGTCCAGGTCAAGGGCGGCTTTGTCGTCGCGAGCGCCACACAGTCCTGCAGGATGTCAGGCGTCACCCCAATGACGCGCTCGGGCCCGAGAATTACAGTGCCCCCGACGTTCACCTCGCGGCGGCGCTCATCGTCAACTGCCCATATCGATGTTCTAGTGTGGGGATTCAGCGAATCGCTTGTTGGCCGTCTCTCGGGATGACGACCACGGGGTGTTGTTCCGTCGTTGATGCTGCCGATGTGGTGGTCGGGGTCGGCGTGGGTTTGATCTTGGTGGTCTGCACCGTCAGTGTGTCGAGGAACTGATGGGTGCACGGCGCCCCCGCTGATTTCTTGGCCGAGACCGTCGGCGGCGCCGTGCGTAGTGCGAAAGGCACTGATGGTCACGGTAGAGGTCGATCCCGAGCGCGTCGAGTCCCGGCTGGCTGCCGGGGAGGTGGCGTGCCCGTCATGCCCGCAAGGGGTGCTCGTCCGGTGGGGTTTCGCCCGTTCTCGACCGGTGGTGGGCATGGCTGAACCGGTACGGCCGCGCCGTTCCCGGTGCCGCGGGTGCGCGGTGACCCATGTGTTGTTGCCAGCGACGTTGTTGCTGCGCAGGGCTTATGTCGCGGACCTGATCTGGACGGCGGTGGTGGCCAAGGCGGCAGGTGCCGGGCATCGGGTGATCGGGGCGCGATTGGGGATTCCTGGATCGACGGTCCGTGGGTGGCTGCGGGTGATTACCGGGCGAGCCGAGGTGGTGCGGCACTGGTTCGTCTCGATCGCGGTCACCGCGGGGGTCGATGTGTCGATACCGAAAGCGACCGGATCACGGTGCGGGGATGTGATCGCCGCGGTTGGCCGTGCCGCCGAGTCGCTGGCGGCGCGGTTCGGCGATGGGCCGGTGATCGGTGCGGTGACGGCGGCCCAGGTCGCTGTCGTGGGCAGCGGTGCCCGGTTGCTGTCGCCGGGTTGGCCGCCAGCGCTTTGACCGGTCGGTGCAACACGAACTGACCCTGACATTGACGGCGACGATCGGTCAGGGTCGCGGGGATGGCTGCCCGGCAACAGATCTGGGTGGCATCGCCAAGGATGAGGGAGCCATTCGTTGCCAACCGAAGATGAGAAACGACGCGAGCGAAGCCACGCGGTCGGATTGTTCCGCTACCAATTGATCTGCTCGGCACTTGACAGTGGGCTCTCGACGAAGGCCCGTGGCCGCTTGGTCCGCGAGATCGCCGCCCGCGAGCACACCGATCCGTTCGGGACGCGGGTGCGCTATTCCCGAGACACCCTGGACCGCTGGATCCGCCGCTACCGCACCGGCGGGTTCGTCGAGCTGATTCCCTCACCGAGGTCGTCGGCGCCGCGCACCGATGCCGCGACGTTGGAGTTGGCGGCTGCGCTGAAGCGGGAGAACCCGGCCCGGACCGCCGCTCAAGTGGCCCGCATCCTGCGGGTGTCGGCAGGGTGGGCGCCGTCGGAGTCGACGCTGCTGCGCCATTTTCACCGACTGGAGTTGATCGGCCCGGCCGCCGGGGACGCCCCGGCGGTGTTCGGGCGCTTCGAAGCCGAGAACCCGAATGACCGCTGGACCGGGGATGCGTTGCACGGACCGAGGATTGGCGACCGCAAGACCTATCTGTTCGCGTTCCTCGATGATCATTCCCGGCTGATCTGTGGTTACCGGTTCGGGTTCAGTGAGGACACCGTCCGGTTGGGCGTGGCCCTGGAGCCGGCGTTGGCCGCCCGCGGGGTCCCGGCCAGTGTCTACGTCGACAACGGGTCGGCGTTCGTGGATGCCTGGTTGTTGCGGGCGTGCGCGAAACTGGGAATCCGGTTGGTGCATTCCACCCCGCACCGCCCTCAGGGCCGGGGGAAGATCGAACGGTTCTTTCGCACCGTGCGCGAGCAGTTCCTCGTCGAAGTCGTCGACACCACCGCCGATGAGTTGGCTGCCGCCGGCACCGATCACCGCACCGCGCTGCTGGAGCTCAACCGACTGCTCACAGCCTGGATCGAAACCGAGTATCACCGCCGCACCCATTCCGAGACCGGTCAAACACCCTTGGATCGGTGGGACGCCGGATGGTCGAGGCTGGGTCGCACCCCGGCGATGCCGACGGCACCCGATCTGACCGAGGCGTTCCTGTGGTCGGAGTACCGCACGGTCACCAAGACCGCGACAGTCTCGTTGCACGGCAACACCTACCAAGTCGACGGCGCGCTGGTGGGACGCAAGGTCGAGTTGGTGTTCTCCCCGTTCGACATGGAAACCGTCGAGGTTCGATACCAGAACAAGGGTCTCGGGAAGGCGTTGCCGTACAACATCACCCGCCATGTTCACCCAAAGGCTAGAGCTGAGATACCTGAGCTACCGGTGCCCGCAACGGGCATCGACTACCTGGAGTTGACCGCCCAAACCCATCACGAGCAGATCCGCGCCGACCGCAGGATCGGCTACGACGCCCTCTTCAGCAACGCAGACGGCGACGGCGACGGCGAGCAGATTGCCGGGCAGTTGAGCATTGATGGTATCGCCGACGTCACCAGTCAGAACGAGGCATCGGCATGAGCATCGAACGCCTGCAATCACATTACGGTTTCACCCGGATGCCGTTTGGGCGTGGACTGGCCCCGGCGATGCTGCACCGCCATCCCGGGCACGCCGAAGCAGTCGCCCGCATCACGTGGTGTGTGGACCAACACGCCATCGGGGTGATCACCGGGGAAGTCGGCGCCGGCAAGACCGTCGCGATCCGCGCGGCGACCTCGGGGCTGGACCCGGCGCGGCACGTGATCATCTACCTGCCCAACCCCTCGGTGGGCGTGCGGGGCATGTTGCATCACGTCGTGGGCGCGTTGGGACGGGTGCCCAGTTTCTATACCGCGACGTTGGCCCCGCAAGCTGCCGAGGCGCTCGCAGCCGAGCACTCCGAACGTGGTCGCACCCCGGTCGTGGTCATCGATGAGGCTCACCTGCTCGATAACGCGCAGATGGAGGCGATCCGGATGCTGACCAACCACGACATGGACTCCGGATCACCGTTCGCCGCGCTGTTGGTCGGGCAACCCACCCTGCGGCACCGGTTGCGCCTCGGGGTACTTGCCGCACTCGATCAACGCATCGCGGTCCGCTACGCGATAGCCGGCATGCAACCAGCCGACACCGCCGACTACATCGCTCATCACGCCAAGATCGCCGGACGAACCGATCCGTTGTTCTCCGACGACGCGATCACGTTGATCCACAACGCCGCCCGCGGACATCCACGGGCGGTCAACAACCTCGCGGTGCACGCCCTGACCGCCGCGTTCGCCGTGAAGTCCTCGATCGTCGATGAGAAATCCGCCCGAATCGCCGTCACCGAAAGTGGCCACGACTGAATCACTGACCATGCGACGTCACCATGCAGATGACGCCGTCACCACACCGACGAAGACCCTGCCCGCTACGCGGGACAGGGTCTTCGTTGGATCAGAACCATCGGCACCAACCATGACGGCAACGTCCGCATCCTCAATGACGGTCAACAATCGCTCGCCTCATGACCAATCTGCTTGAGGCGCTGGTTGGTTGCGATTTCAAGCCACGTCTTTACGTTGTCCCACCAGGTATCTATCTGGTGCAAGATTTGCTGTGCTAGCAGCTCCTCACCCCACTCAGTACGCATCGAAGGATCTACGACCTCGGAGTGGGCGCGAACGCTAAATGCAAGTCTCTTGATGGCAACACCTTTAAAGCCCAGACCATCATGGCGAGAGTGAGTGCCCCAGTGTTCATCGGGTTCTCGGGTTGTGGCCGCCCACTCACGTGGAGGGGCCAGGAAGTTCGCGAGGCCGAGCTCGATCTCTGGTGTCTCCGGCACGCGCAGGGTTACAGGGAACACGCCGTCTTCGGTCGCTAGCAACGATGAATAGGATGGCCGCGCGGAAAGCAGGTCCACGGCGGCGAGGAATGGCCGATCGAGGTCATACCACCACTCAAGATGGACCTGCTCGTCGTCGTCCGAAGTGGCATCTTCCTCACGGGGCATACGACAACCGTACCGATCGCATCCCCTGTTGTTATCCTGCCGGCGCCTCCAAGAACGCGCCGCAGGCCGCTGCTATCTCCATCGCCACAGCATGCGGTACGTCCGGATATTTCAGCTGGCGCATCGAGTGCGCATACGCAAATGCTGCGATCGAGTGGAGGTCGGCAACTTCCTCGGCCCATGCGCGGCATTCGACCGCCAATGGCTGAAGGCTGCTGGACTCGAAACACACCTCAACATTGAGCCAATCAGCCCAGTTGATGGAGGCGCCGAGATCCGGATCGCGTGCAGGTCCATCTTTGTGATAGATCAGACTTAGCTCGAGCGTAACGGGGTCAGTTGGGGCGAACCCGATTCCAACATCGCCGAAGTCGATGAGTACAGGACGGCCCACGGCGTCGACCAACACATTTTCGCCGTGCAAATCGCCATGGACAATTCCTTTTGCCATCCTGACACCGGCCGACTCGAACAGCCGAAACCGATCCCAATCCACAAGGTTTTGTATGCGTTCATCCGATATGCGCTGGCGACGCAAGTCTCCGAGCATCACAGGTTCTTCAACGGTGCTAGAGAACCAATCCTTGGTCGCATGCCGCAATTCCGAAATGACTTCGGCTGCTTTGGTCACATCGGTGCGAGCCAATTCGAACAGAGATCGGAAGCTCGCGCTAGCCAACGGCGACACCAGGGCGGACATTTTACGGAGACCGGAATGGATGGGTGCTAGCGCCGGGGCGAAGTTGCCAATTGGAATGCGGTTAGCAACTAATCGGTTGCAGCGATCGAACTCGTCCCTCGCTGCCGCGCTAGGTAGCACCTTCAGGAAGACGCGCGCCGGCGGCGATGTGGCAGATTCGAGGAGCACCCGCCCAACTAACGCACCGGACAACCCAGATGCAAATTCCACACGGGCTGAGTCATGACCCGAAGCGAGGGCATAAATCCTCACAGCTCGGGCCAGGAGAGGATCCAGTAATTCGCCTCCGGCAACTGCGCAGCAAGAGTCGAGATTTTGTAGAGCACCTGCATATCGCGATACCAATGTTTCGAGCGCGTGCATGTCGTCTTTGTTCACAAGTCGCACTAAGGCCTCGCCAGGAAGGCCAAACAGCGTGTCCACCTCGCCCAGAGATAGTTTGTCCATCGTGTCCCTGGAAACCGGGTATCCCGTAAGGAACGTCAAGGGAGTGCCAGGGCAAAGCTCTCGAGCCAAACCATGAACCGCTAATCCGTGTTGTTCGTTCACATCAGCGCTATTGGCGATCGGAGGCAGCCGTAGATCACAAATGATTAGATCAAAATCGTTGTCGCGGATCTGCATCAATGCGTCGTCGCGATACCAAGCAACCACGATTTCGGCGGCGGGATCTGCGTTGGTGAGGACCTCGGTAGCCTGCTCGACGCTCCAGTCTTCATCTTCAACTAGCAGTATTTTCATGCTCTCCATCAATATGCTGGATAGTTTCGGAATTCCATTTGATTTCACACGCCGTTCCGCCAAGCTCCCGAGGGGTCAACTTGATGGAACCACCTAGCGAGTCCATTGCCTGCTTGGCAATCGGGAGGCCCCAGCCGAAATGCTTCTTTTTTGACTTCTGTGTCACACCGGGCTCCCATACCTTTGTTGCGCCTTCTGGTAATCCAACTCCCTCGTCAAGCACTACGATCCACGTTTCTGACTGGGAACGTCCGCAGGTCACGATTACAGGCGCTTCTGTAGACTCGCTGGCCTCTACGGCATTCCTAATAGCGTTCTGCAGCGCGAGCTTTAGCAAGTCGGGGTCTCCGTGCACTGTTAAGGGATCGTTGCGTGTCACAAGCACCTGACCTTCGGGCGCACCCGCCGCATCAATTTCGCGCGCTATGAGGTCGACCAAATCAAATTCTGTCACCCGCGGAGCTTCTGCTGCTGCAAACAGAATACTTATTGTTTGGAGAAGTTCTCGCATTCTTTGAATCCCGCTCGCGATGCTAGACGACGGATAGGCGTCGCCAAAATCGCGTCGGGCCGCAGTCTCAATCGAACCTACGATCGGCCGTATCTCGTGCAGAACTGTCCGCGTTACGGATTGCACAGCCAGAGCCTTAATATCGTGCAAGTCGTCAGGGTCCGCGGGGGTAATCCAGGCGTCGTTGGCTGGCGAAGAAGAAGGCCTTAACTCCCAATGGGAGAGCGCTCTGTCAAGCGCCGCGCGAACCCATGAGTCCGTCTCGATCTGCTTTCGGCGTCGAATCTCTGCTATTGGCGGTGATTCTACCTGCTTTAGGAGAAGCCTTGCGGCCGCGAGTCGCTCAGCGGGATCCTCCGATGCCAGTGCCGCCGTAATGTCATCAGGCATCGTAATCCCTGACGCCTTTTTCCTCATAAAACTCAGATCGCGCCGCGAACGCCTCGATCCCGCCTTCCATTATTCGGGTGACGAACTCGACTATGCGAGGATCATCGAGTTCCCCTTGATGTGCAACATAGCCGCGTTGACCATCCGACTCCATCACAATGATACGGTCCGCTTCGCCAAGCACAGGAATATTTGCATTGTGCGACGAAAAAATCAGCTGATCCGATGAGTGACGCCTACTCAAAGCGCTTACGAGAGTCGAAGCGATAAATGCATTGTCAAGATGATCCTCGGGCTGATCTACAATGAGGGGATCTCCGTGGTTTCCCAACAGAACCGGAAGGACAACGGTGCATCTCTGGCCGATCGATAGCTGATCGCTCGATTTGTATTCAGGTCCATCCAGCAATGAGAGTGACACCCCGTCGTCGATGTGAGCGCTAATAATCGATGCGGTTGCTGGGCCGCTCAATGCGGATATCACCGACTGAGCCCGGTCCGGGCGCAGCGAGATCGCCGCTGCGAGCGCCTCTGAGTCATTCGTCTCTACCCAGCGTGCAAGCTCATGCGGGCTAACCTCTCGCGCTATCTGCGGAGCAAGAGCATTATAGTGAATCCCACTACCCCTTAACGCTGCGATAATCGCTGATCGATATTCCTCGATGTTTTCCGATCGCGTCACTTTGACACGTATCGTCGGCGCCAATTCCTTGGTAAGCACGCTGGCAATGCGCTGACGTTCCTCGTACAGCCTCGTTCTTTGAAGGTCGAGGTCTTTATAAAGTTGATCACGCTCGCTTACAAGGCTGTCGTAACGAATCTGAAGATCGGCAAGGGCATTCTTGAGCGCCCGAATCCTGCCATTCTTTTCCTCAAGTTCAGCGACCTTTCGTGACGCCTGACCAATCCCAGCCTGCACTGAGTCCAGACGTTGGCGCAACTGTCTGCTTTCTGAATCGACGTTCGCGCGTAGCGTCTGAGTGGCTTCTTGAGCAGTCGCAAGCTCGGTCGCCAAAGACCTCACCGTCTCCAGCGCATCGCGCAACGTCTTAGTTAGAAACACTGCCTTTGGACGGGCTGTGACCAGAGGGTCAGCGCCTGCGTCCGCTGGCCAAGCTTGGAGAAGATTGGCTGAAGTATTGGCAAGGCGGCCAAGATCCGTGCTAAACCTGGCTAGCCTTTGATTGTCCGACTCTAGAATTTCAGTCCGCGCAGCAATATGGCTGCCTGCCTCCTGGAGCGCATTTAGCTGCTCCCGTTGGGTGAGGGTAGCCTCCGAGCTCGAAAGTGCCTGCTCTTGCTCCGTTTTCGCCTGCAACAGTTCTTCCTCGACATTGTCATAGGATTCGATCTCGTCGACAACGGCGCGACCTTCCGCGACGATTGTGGCTACTTCAGCAGTCAAGCTGGCCAAGCGCGACTCAAGCGAATCTAGAGTTCGTCGGTCAGCGTCACGATCTTGTCGGAAGCGATCGATGAGATGTAAGCGGCCCGAAGCCTGTGCCCCAACGGCTTCGACTTCACTTTGAGCAAGGACGGTGCACGCCACCTTCGGCTGCTTGAGCCGAGGGCCGTCGTGGCTGGCGGCTGACCGGGTGAATTCGTACTTCTGGTTCCCGTCGTTCACACTAACCGTTGCAGCTCCGCCCTCTAGGATTGCTATTGCCTGCTGACGGCCACGCGATGCGGCCGTCTCTGTGAAGGCATCAGCTCCGAGACAAAATCGTATGAGTTCGATGATCGATGTCTTTCCTGTGCCGCGCGCACCGATGATCACATTGAGACCGGGGTCAAAGCGCACGTCTAGTCCGGCAAGAAATCCTTCAGACTCAACGCGAAGTCGTTCGATGAACACAATTCCCCAATCTAACTAGGACAGATCTCGACCACTAGTTGACCAACCAAGCCCCGAATAGGTAGACCAAGGTTGCGCTGCGAGTGCAGCGTGCCTATGCACGATCTGGTCGCTGTAGCCAAGCATTTCGGCTACGACTGGCGGCGGCACCTGGGTGACGAGTTCTCGCAGCGCGGTGTTCCGGGCACCCAGCAGGTCGATGCCGAGCCACCGAAGGCGATCCATCAGTGTGGTTGGGTGCAAGTGCTCGCCGGGTCGGTATCCCGGAAATAACCATGGATTGTCCGCCCCGCCCGTGCGGAGATTTGGTCTGTTGTTGATATGGCGCTTGAGCAAATCGGCGAATGGCTCTGGGACAGGTGATGGTGTCAGCCCGAGTTGCAGGGACAGGCCAGCGGGCGCGACAAGCACCTTGCTCATCGGTATGGCTGCGACCCTGACGAGTGGCTGGGCGTAGAGGAGTAGTAGGGTTCCTGCGACGCGATAGGGGAGCGATTCGCTGTCGCCGGACAGAAGCTCGCGGATCCACTCAAGTCGCTGGTCCTGCGTGAGAGCCCGGACCGTTTTGGCCTGACGATGTCCGAGCGTGATTGATCGGTTCACCCGCATCTTTTTGCACCAAATGATGAAGGTCCGGATGAGGTGCCGCGTTGTTGGACCTGTGGTGACCCAGAGGTCCACATCTTGCTGTGTGCAGTTGGCTATCGTTCGTCCGTGTTCGGCGCGAAGCCACTCGAGGAACTTCAGTGCTTCTGTGATGTCCTGCTTCGAGGCGTGAACGGGCCCGCGGGTTGACACCCCAGAAAGTGCTAAGTCGTTGATTCGCCTGAGGTGGTGCCAGGTGGCGAATTGCCTTATTGGCGTGGCAATCTCGGGATCTGAGACTGGGTGGAGCTTGTCTTCGATCCACCGCTCGAAGTAGGCGAGATACTTGTCGCGTGCGGGGATTACGTCATGGTGCTGCAGGATGGCCCGTAAGTGGTCGACGTGCCGGCCCGCGGGCTCGTACTGGTCCAGGCCGTCGTGGGTGAGGGGAGTGGTGCCATCTCCGAGGGAGCGTAGGAGTCCTTGAACCTTGTCCGATCGTTTCCACGTGATGATGCTCTCGGCGCGATCGGCTGCGCACAGGGCGTCGATGAGTTGTGTGAAGCTCGCGGGGGAGTCCGGGTGGCGGAACGCCCGCTCAAGGTCTTCGCGGAGGCTGCAACGTGCGCATACGTTGCCGCGGTAGGGTCGCCGCTCCTCGTTGCACGACGTGCAGTAGAAGTTCTGGCGGATACGTGCGCAGTCTCGACACACCGGTTGATCGCCGATGTCCAGTCGGCCCGGCAAGAGGCGGTGGAATCCGCAGCTGGGGCAGTTGCCGTAGAGGCTGGTTGCTTCGTAGTAGCAGGAATTGCAGATGCGGCCGTCTGGCCATGTTGCTGCCGTGCGCCGCATCTCGCGGTGGCAACGAGCACACTCCATTGATCCGTGGGTGACTTTGGGTCGTCCGCGAACGGTGTTGCGGCGCTGCGGTTCAATCGTCATCGCTGAGGATCCGAGCACGTTTGGGGCGGATGGCCTTGTTCAGTTCGACGACGTTCTCTCGGCCAGCGCTGGCGGCCTTCTTTCGGGCGTCCGCCGCAGTGACGGTGACGAGATCGTCTGGGCCGCAATCGAAGATGTCGCAGAGTGCGGCGATGAGCTTCAGAGAAACTCGTTCGGGTCGTTGGTGGACGAGTCGGTAGACCTGTGGCCGTGACAGCGTGATGCCGCGTTCATTCAGCCGTGGGATGAGGTCGGTGCTGTTGTGCATCTGGTTACCCGCCATGAGCTCGGCGAGGCGCCATTGGTAATCGACATCGCGTTTCATCCGGCGCCGCCGTTCTGCTTCGGCTGAAGCGCTGCGGCGATGGTGGCGTCGAGTGCATTTCGCAGCGTCCGGGTGCGGTAGTCGCTGCTGACACAGCTATAGATCGCTGTGGTCGACGCGTGCTCATGACCCATTTGGTGCTGAACGAACATCGCATCCCAGCCGGCTTCGAGCAAGTGCGTCGCATAGGACCGTCGGAATGAGTGGAGATCGAGGCCGGGCGAGAGGTCGAGATCGTCACAGTAGCGGCGGAACCGCCTGATGAGTGTGGTTTCCGAGACGAGATTTCCGCGTTCGCTGGGGAACAGGTCGATCCCGTCGTCCATATGGTGCTGACCATTCTCCAGCCAGTCGACCAGTACTTCGGGTGTCCAGTCGAAGACAGTCAGGACACTGCGCCGCTTCGGCGGGGAGCCCTTCTTCGCTTTTCCGTATCGCACATGGACGAGCCCGAACTTTCCGAACTCCTTGGCGTGGGGGTTCCTCGCGAAGTCGACCGTCTGCAGGTGGGACAGTTCGTTGAACCGCAACCCATACGAGTAGGCGATCTTGAACATCACAGCGTCGCGGTATGCGGGCAACCAACCCTTTCTTCCCGAAGCTACGACGGCAGATACTTGCTCATCGGCATGATCGAAGAAGTCTTGGAGTTCACGCTTGGTGAATGCGCGTTTCTCGGGTTGGGCCTCGTTCTCCTGGACGTGCCGAGCGGTGTTCCAGTCGAAGAAGACCTGGGATGGGTGGGTCCCGAAGAGAGCCTCGCAGACGCGGTCCCAGCCGTAGTCCGGATTACTGACGTAGGAGCAGAACTGTCGCAGGCCGACCTGATACGAACGGATCGACGACTGGGCGAGTTTGTGGATACTGCGAAGATCGCCAAAGAACTCGTCCACCATCGCGACGGTCCAGGTCCATGGGAACTCGTTCGAGTGCTCGATGAAGCGCTGCACCTGCTTGATGCGGGCGTCGATAGTCTCGAACTGCAGATTGCGGCTGAGCTGCTGGTTGCGCCAGCCTTGGAGCATTTCGGCGACCGTCTGTTCTTCGGGGTGCAGGGGCCTGACCGCGTCAACGAGATATGCACGTCCGACGTCGTCGACTGCCACCCGAAACTCCCGCCATCTGGTATCAACAGATGAATCAATGATTCATCTGTTGCATCACCAAGTCAAGATCCCAGGTCAGCGTGTCGCCAGAATGGCCGCGGAGGTAGAAGTTGCCGCAAGCGGCGCGAGCCTGCCCCGTAGGGACGGTGGGTGAAAAGTCTTGCATCGCAGCCGAAGACGATCGGAGGAGCGCTGGCTGGCACGTAGGCGGGTGATGATTCATCTGATGCAATATGCAGTGATTAAGTTGACATAATGTAGATTATCGGCACAATTCTGAACTGGGTGGATGCGCGACTGAGGTTTGTACCTACTGCCCGTCCGATCTGGAACCAGTTGGGAGTAATCCGGGAAAACCTGGTAGCTGTCCGATTTCTCGCTCTCCGTTCCAGAACTATCTGACAGTGACACCCGCCGCCCAGGTCTCCGCCCATGCATCTGGGCTCGTTCGGCCGGCGCAACCACCATTGTGCCGAGCCTGAATCCACGACTATCTGACAGAGCCGGACCGGCCGATTGACGGTCCAGAACAACCTGACACCGGCGGACACCCGCGGCCTCGAAACCCTGCGCCCCAAGTCCAATTCGTCACTGTGACGTTACTGTCGCGGTATGGGCCGGGCTTCGCGCCCGCGTTCCAGAACTATCTGACAGCACCGGCCACCCGGCGGCCGAATTCTGAGCTCTGAGATATGAAGTGCCATCCATGTCATACACCGGAATCATCACCGGTCTGCCTCGTCGCAAGGGCTTGGAGCACATTGGCCCGCCGCTGTTCGATCGCGCGCCCGAATTCCTGCAGCAGCAAAGGATTGTCGGCAACGATGGCCTCGACCTGCTCGCGCCCGATGCACACCATGGTGACCTCGCCGACTGCATACGACCAGCCGATCACCGGTTGACGGGTCAGCGTGCTCTGGCCGAGAAAGGAACCTCGCTCGTGGTTGCCGACGTCCATCTCTGTACCGTCCTCGACTGCCGCGGTCATCCGTATCGCACCAGACACGATGAACTTGATGCCGTCGGGCACCTCACCGGATCGCTGGATGAGTTCCCCGTCGCCGTATCGCTCCATCGTGGCGTGCTCGACCAGTTGCTGCTGCTCTTCGTGATCCAGGCGCAGCGTCGACGCCACCACCAACCGGATCGCCGCGGCCACACGTTCCGGCGTGGAGAAATGATCGGCGGCCTCGTCCAGGCTCAGATCGGCCCGGCGGGCCGAGTACCAAACCCAACGCAGGAACGTTGCCTTCGCCTTCCCGTCGTCGGCCGGTGAGCGCAACGGAATATTGGTCTGAAACTCCTTGGCGCCCAGTGGAACCACTGACGGACTGCGGTCCGGGTGGCATTGCGGTAGTTCCGAGGCGACCCGCACCAGCATGGCACATACTTCGTCGGGGGCGTCGTCCACCGAGAACACGCTGGTCACGGAGATGCTGTGTTGGTCGGGCGGGCGACTCAAGTTGGTGAACGAGGCCCCGGCCAGCACCGAGTTGGGGGTGATCTGCAGGCCGTTGCCCGTCTCGAGGTGAACGGAGCGCCAGTTGACCTCCACGACGCGGCCTTTGGCGGCCGGGGTGTCCAGCCAGTCCCCGATCTTGAACGGTTGCTCGAAGAGCATCAGCAGCCCGGAGATGATCTGGCCGACCGAGTTCTGCAGTGTCAGACCGACGACGATCGAGGTGATGCCCAGCGCCGTGAACAGGCCCTTGACGTTGGCGCCCCAGATGTAGGCGAAGATCATGGCGACGCCGACCGCGATCAGCAGGAACCGGACGACGTCGAGGAAGATGCCGGGCATCCGTTTGCGCCAGCTGCCCTCCGGGGCGCCTTGGAACAGAGTGGCATTGACGCCGGACAGCAACAACACCAGCACGACAAACGCGACCAGCGTGCCGACCATCCGGACCGAGGTGGATCCGGCCGGCACCTGGCTGGCCTCGACCATCAGCAGCAGCAGCGCGGCCAGCGGCAGCAGGTAATTGCGCATCAGGGTGACCGGCTTGACCAGGGCACTGTGCCTGCGCCGCAACGCATGCTGCCACTCGGTCAGTGCGACCAGTCCGAGCGGAAGCCCGATGGTGATGCCGATCGCCCAGTAGAACCACGCGGAGGCGAAGACGTCCTTCATGACGAGTCACCCGTTGCCTGCCAAATGGGTTGCGCGACGCCGTCGACGGTCACCGAACCCGCCTCCGTGAACGCCGAGGTGTCGCGCAGCGCTTCGTAGACCCTGGCCGTGACATAGATACCCGGTCGCGGTGCACCCTCCTTGACCTGGTGGGCCAGGTTCACCGCATCGCCCCACATGTCGTAGATCACCGACGGGCTGCCCATCAGACCGCTGCCGACTTCACCGGTGTCGATACCGGCACGCAGACTCAACTCGAGCTCCGCCTCGCGGTTGAATCGCTCGACGATCCGTTCGCATTCCAGGGCGAAATCCACTGTCCGGCGCACGTTGTCCAGTCGCGGCACGGTCAGCCCGCAGCTGGCGAGGTAGCCATTGCGCACGGTGTGGACACGTTCGACACCGAGCGTGTCAGCGGCCGCGTCGATCTGGCGGATCAGCTCGTTGCCCACCGCCAGGTACTCCGCCGGGGTCATCTGGGACTGCAGGCGGTCCAGGCCGATCAGATCGGCGAATATGACGGTGACGTCGTGGTGCTCGTTGGCGATCGTCTCCTCGCCCTGGCGGAAACGGTCGATCACCGATTCGGGCATCAGCGACTTGAGCAGCTCGTCGTTCTCGCGGCGTTGCCGCACGAGCAGATCGTCCTTGACGCTCAGGCTGCGACTCATCTCGTTGAATGCCTGTGTGAGATCCCCGAGTTCGTCGCGGGTCTCCACCGGTATGGCCACCCGGTAGTCGCCCGCGGCGATGCGCTGGGTGCCGGCCTCCAGCCGCCGGATCGGCCGGACGAATACCTGTGCGAGATAGACCGCGAGCACGCACACCAGGAAGATCATGCCGACGGTGCTGAGCACCATGATGCGGGTGAACGAGGATTCGCGCTCGAAGGCCTCCGCGGTGTCGATCTTGGCGATGATGGACCATTGCAGCCCCGAACCGTGGCTGACGAGCGGCGCATAGGACTGCAGGGCCAGGTTTCCCAGATAGTCCGTCGAGATCAGGGTCCCGGTCTCACCGCGCCGGGCATTGGCGCTGGCCTGCGAGGCGTCGGGCTGCACCAGTGTGGTGCCGCCCAACCGGATTGCCATC
The DNA here is from genome assembly GCA_034520035.1 of Mycobacterium sp. Taxonomy (GTDB): domain Bacteria; phylum Actinomycetota; class Actinomycetes; order Mycobacteriales; family Mycobacteriaceae; genus Mycobacterium. The sequence goes on from JAXHOA010000123.1 coordinate 16,101, forward strand.
TCCGCGACGGCGGCGGGGGTCCCGGCCGCGGTCACCTCACTCTTGTATCGCTGCGGATCCTCCAGGAACATCCGAGAGTCCGACCGCATGAGCCCATCGGCCCCGACCAGGAATGTCTCGCCCGTCATGCCGAGTCCGGCATCGGACCATTTCCTGTTGAATGTCATCAACTCGTTGATCTTGGAGATCGGAAACTGCAGCGCCAGCACGCCCTCGGACTTGCCGTTGGGTGCGATCGGGGCGACCATCCAGGCGGTGGGCTGCATCTGCGCGGGCTGATAGAACTCGAAATCGGTCAGTCCGACATAGTCGACGGCGTTGGCCGACATCGCCTTCAGATAGGCGGCCTGCAGTTTGGAACCGGAATACGGTCCGTTGACGATATTGGTGCCGAGGTCCACCCCCTTGTAGGCGCTGTAGACGACATCGCCACGGTCGTCCAACAACAGCGCGTCCTGAAATCCGAACCGTGTGACGATCTCGCGGAAAAAGCCCTGATATCGGGCGTTCGCCGACGACCACTGACTGCCGTCGCGGGCATCGTCCATCGCGACCGCCGCATCGGAGGTCGGCAGCCGCACCGTGTAGTTGGCCTGCAGGTAGCGCTGCGCATTCGAGGTGGGCAACAGCGCCGCGGCGTCCAACTCGGTTCCGCTCTGCTGATCGGTCTGCGTGATGAACGTGGTGTAGTAGTCGAGCACACCCTGCCATTGGGCCGGGTCGACCGTGGCGTCGGCGAGCTGGTCGAACCCGTCGGTGAACGCCGTGAGCGCGTCGGCGGTGGTCGTGCCGCGGGTGTAGACCACCAGCGAGTTCTTGAAGTTCTGGAACTCGTTGTCCAGCGAACGCGACTGAGCCTCACGCACCTCGATCAGCCGGTTGAAGACGGCGGTACGCAGCGATGTCCGGCCGACCTGGAAGGCGATCGCGCCGACCACCGAGGCGGCCAGAATGGTGCACAGCACCAGCATCAGGATCAGTTTGGACTGAATGCTCACCCTGGCTAGCAGTCGACTACGGCGGAAGCGGTCGAGCAGGGTGGCCTTATCGGGTGCCGGTCCCGGCTCAGTGACGTGCGCCATCGGTACCCCTTCGCGGCCACCCCTAATCCGGGGATCCCGGTGCAGACTACCAGCAGAATGTGGCAGATGAGGCCGATGTGGCTGGTGATACCGGGTGTTGATTGGGTAACGCCACCGCGCACACGGCTGCGATGGGATGAGCGGTGGCTCCCGGTAGACCCTCGGGGCCGGTGGTGTCGGCAGCGCTTCGTCGAAGTGCTACGGGCGCAGGAATTTCCGCGAAATGTGGGTGTACATGACGTCGTCGATTCCCGGCGCAGGACACTAGAGCCTTGACTCATTGTCGACCCTGCCGATGCCATCGACCATGGACTCAACCAAGAGTTGAATCCTTCCCCGATCCACTGAACGCCGGGCAGTTCTTCTCACCAGATGACCTCGTCGTCAACGCGTACACGCTGCGGCACTGTCTCCCGAGGCGAATGTCCCAGGATGGCGGCATTGCGCACACATGCGAGGATAATGACGCGGTCAGCACGCGCCGACCGGATCGGAGTCGGGTAATGCAGCGACCGCATCAGGTGGTGGTCCTCGTGCTCGAGGGTGCGCTCCCCCTCGACGTCGGGATCCCGGCGGAGGTGTTCCATCCGGAGACGGGGTTCGGATACGAGGTGTCGGTCTGCGGGGTCACCGCCGGAACGGTGCCCTCCCACGGGGGCTTCGGCTACGCGGTCCCGCGGGGCCTGGACGCCCTGGCCGACGCGGACACGGTCATCGTCCCGGGGTACGCGCCGGCAGGTCGGCCCATACCGGTTCAGGTGCGCGACGCGCTCCGGAGCGCCGCATCCGCCGGGACCCGTATCGCATCGATCTGCTACGGCGCATTCGCTCTCGCAGAGGCCGGCCTGCTCGACGGCCTGCGAGCGACGACGCACTGGGATGCGGCGGAGAAGCTCGCGGCGCGGTATCCGCAGATAGCGGTCGAGCCGAACGTGCTCTTCGTAGACCAGGGATCCATCCTCACCTCGGCCGGCGCCGCCGCCGGTCTCGACCTGTGTCTGCACATCGTTCGGTGTGACCTCGGCGTGAGCGCGGCGAACGAGATCGCACGAGGCCTCGTCACCGCTCCGTACCGCACCGGCGGTCAGGCCCAGTACCTGCCGAAGAACAGCTCGGCAACCCATGGTGAAACCCTCGCCGAGACGCGCGAATGGGCCATGGCGCGGCTCGACGAGCCACTCACAATCGCCGCCCTGGCCGCACACGCGCAGATGTCGCCCCGCACGTTCCTGCGCCGCTTCGCCGAAGAGACCGGCAGCACCCCACTGCAGTGGATTCTCCGGGCACGGGTCGACACCGCCCGCGAACTGCTGGAAAGCACGAAGCTGTCGGTCGACCGCATCGCCGAGCAGGTCGGCCTGGGAACCGGATCGAACCTCCGACTGCACTTCCGCCGGGTCCTGGATGTGTCCCCCTCGGAGTACCGGGACACCTTCGCCGGGCGGAGCTGATACCTACGAGATGACGGGGGGCAGCGCAACAGTGTCGCCCGCCACATCGATTGCGACCTTGCCGCGCAGGGCATACGACCGCCTGTTCTCCAGGAGCTCATGAGCCTCACCCATCCGGGCGAGCGGAAGAGTCGCGCCGATGACCGGCTTCACGAGGCCGCGCTCGACCAGTGTGGTGAGCGCGTTGAGCTTTCCCCGGTTCTGTCGTGTGAAGACGAAGTGGTAGGCGGCGTTCTTGCCCCACGCCTCGATGAGGTTCTGCGGCTGCGCGATGTCGACGATGCTGACGACCCGTCCGGAGTCGGCGAGCGTCAGCGGGCTTCGCGTGAGCGCGTCGCCACCGATGGTGTCGAAGACGACGTCGACACCCACGCCTGAGGTCAGCTCGGACACGGCATCGACGTAGTCCGTCGACGTGTAGTCGATTGCCGCATCCGCTCCGAGCGAACGCACGAACTCATGGTCACCGGCTTTCGCGGTGGTGATCACTCGTGCGCCGATCGCCGCCGCGACCTGGATCGCGATGGTGCCGACACCACCCGTGCCGCCATGGATGAGGATCGTCTCGCCGACGGTGAGTTGAGCTCGCGTGACCAGCGCTTCCCAGACCGTGCCGCCGACCAGGGTCAGGCTCGCCGCCTCCAGGTGACTGGCGTTCTCCGGCTTCCGGCCGACGAGTTCGACGTCGGCGACGTGCTGCTCGGCGTAGGAGCCGGGGCCGCCGAAAATCTGCGGGGTGTAGTACACCTCGTCGCCGACGCCGAACTCGCTCACATGCGTTCCGACTTCCTCGATCACGCCGGAGATGTCATGCCCGATGATCGCCGGGAGCGGCACCAGATCCACGTAGTCTCCGCGGCGGATCTGATAGTCGAGCGGGTTGACGGCAGTCGCATGGACGCGCACCCGAACTTGACGGGGCCCGACGTGCGGTACAGGGACCTCGCGCACTTCGAAAGCACCGGCCCCTCCGAAATGTTTGAGCACAACGGCCTTCATCGGATCAGTCATATCGGTGTTCCTCATCGTGGTTCTGGCTGCGCCGCAGCGAGCCGGAGCGGTTCCTTCCCAGTGTCGCGCACACGATCCAGACACTCCAGTGGCGTGAATGCCAATATCCGCGAGAATAATGACAGCATTCTTGTGCGGTGCTCGATCACGATCGCGCGGGACAGACCAAGCCTCCGCGAGGCCACCACACCGAACACATAGGCTGGCTCGGTGAGTCTTCTGCTCGGTCCTGTACTGCGCCACGTCGGCGACACCACCGCGATGGTCTGGGTGCAGACCGACGAACCCGCCGAGGTGGAAGTGCTGGGGTGTTCGGCGCGTACCTTCCAGGTGCAGGACCAGCATTACGCGCTCGTCCCGGTTCAGGGGTTGGCCCCGGATTCGACCACCGAGTACCAGGTGCACATCGACGGCACGCAGGTCTGGCCAGAACCCGATTCCGAGTTTCCGCCGAGTGTCATCCGGACCCGGGGCCCGGCGGCATCAGACCGGCTGCGACTGATCTTCGGTTCGTGCCGCTATCCCAAGACCGGCGACGCCAAGATCGACAGCAAGCTCGGTCTGGATGCGCTGGACTGCTACGCCGCGCGGCTGACCGCGCAGCCGCACGAGCAGTGGCCTGACGTGTTGATCCTGCTCGGCGATCAGGTCTACGCCGATGAGCTGACTCCGGAAGCGCGGCAACAGATCACCGGCCGACGCACCAACAAGAAACGGCCCCCGGACGAGGTGGTCAGCTTCGGCGAATACGTCGGCCTTTACCGGCACACCTGGGGTGACCCCGAGATCCGCTGGGTGATGTCGACGCTGCCCACCGCCATGATCTTCGACGACCACGACATCCGTGACGATTGGAACACGTCGGCGGCGTGGCGGGCCGCGGTCAACAAGAAGCCGTGGTGGCGGGACCGGATTCGTTCCGGTCTGGCGTCCTACTGGGTCTACCAGCACATCGGCAACCTGAGCCCGCAGCAACTGGAGCAGGACGAGGATTATCAGCAGGTGCTGGCCACCGCCGGTGACTGCTGGCCGCTGCTGTCAGACCTCGCCGACCGGGCGGACCGGGAAGTCGACGGCGAGAAAGGCCTACGGTTCAGCTTTCGTTGGGACCTCGGGCGCAGCAGGCTCATCATGATCGACTCGCGGAACTCCCGGATTCTGGAGGACGGCAACCGGAAGATGTTGGGCGACCGCGAGTTCAGCTGGGTCGAGAAGCATGTCAACGAGGGCCTGGCAGATCTCGACCATCTGATTCTGGCGTCCTCTCTGCCGTGGCTGCTGCCGCCGGCGATCGGTGACATGCAAACCGTCAACGAGTTCGCCGCCAAACGATCGGGTTTGCGCGGCGCGGTGGCCGAAAAAGTCAGACAGACGGTGGATTTCGAGCACTGGCCGGCCTTCTTGACGTCATTTCTGCGGGTGAGCCAACTGATCATCGAAGCAGCCGGCAGTTCTGACCGTGGGCCGGCGACGGTCAGCGTGCTCTCCGGCGATGTCCACCACAGCTACGCGGCGCGAGCCGAATTCCCGGGCGACGCCGCCGCCCGGGTCCACCAGCTTGTCTGCTCCCCCGTCCACAACTATGTGCCGTTCTTCATCAAACCGGTGTTCAAGCTGGGCTGGTCACCGCGGGCGGCCCGGGTTGCCCGACGGTGGGCGCGCCGCCGTGGCGCACCCGATCTGCCGATGTCGTGGCGCAACCTGAGTGGCCCGCTGTTCGGCAACACGATCGCCACCCTGGAGACGGCAGGCCGGTCCGCGCGAGTGTTTTTCGAACAACCGCGGAAGAATCGGGAGCTGATAGCTGTGACAGAAATTCCGCTGACCGACTGATCGGCCCCCGCCGGTAACGCACCCGCGCACAGCCGCGATGACATGAGCGGCGCCTCGCACGAGGGTCACTTTTACGGTAGGTGGGCGATAACGCCGTCGCCTGCTGCGGGGGTCTGGCACAGTCTGCGCAGGGCTGTTTGGGGAGGATTGAAGTGGTCACTGGAATGCGAACCATCGGTCGCCTGGCTGCGGCTACCGTCTTGGCGGCGGCAGCGTTGCCGGTCATGGTGCCGACTGCGGTGTCACAGCCGTGCCCGGACATCGGTGTCGTGTTCGCCAGAGGTACCTCGGAGCCGCCCGGCGTCGGCGGCGTCGGGCAACGGTTCGTCGAAGCCCTACGCGCGCAGGCCTTTCCGCGCACGGTCGGTGTCCACGGCGTCAATTATCCGGCGAGTAGCAACTTCACCGGCGGCCCGGCATTCCAGATGAACGTCGTCGAAGGTGTGCGCGACGAGTCCGCACACGTGCAGGGCGTGACGACAGTGTGCCCGAGCACTCAGATGGTCCTCGGTGGGTACTCGCAGGGGGCCGTCGTCACTGCTCTCGCCACCTCCGGCGTGGTGCCCGCAGGTCTCGCGCCGGGAACTGCTCCCCCGCAGCTGCCCGCCGACGCCGTCGACAATGTCGCCGCGGTGGTCCTGTTCGGGACGCCCGCGGGTTGGTCCGCGGAGAAGTATGGCACCCCGGCGATCGACGTGGGCCCCGCCTACGCCGCCAAGGCCCTGGAGTTCTGCGCTCCCGGCGACACCGTCTGCTCGGGTGCACTGCCGTCGGGGTCGAGCGGCCCCCATCAGCAGTACGGCGTCAACGGGATGGTCGACCAGGCGGCGGCCTTCACCGTCAGCAGGTTGGTGCGGGCGCCGGCATCCATGTAGCCCTCAATGAGTTTGGCGCGTCGCGTGTTCCGCGGCGCGCCGTCCGGAGAACACGCAGTCGGCCAACGACAGGCCACTGACATAGGAATTGGCGCAGATCCCCACCGCGGTACGGCCGGCAGCGAACAAGCCCGGAATCACAGCACCCGTCGGCGTCTGCACCGCGCCGGTCACCTCGTCGACGGTGAGTCCGCCGAGGGTGAACATCGGGCACGGATTCACCAGGCTGGGCTTGATCGAGATCGAGATCAAGGAGAACGGACCCTGCCCTACGGGTACGACGAAGTCAGCCGGCTTACCCATCGGGTCGGCCGCTCCGACGGCCGCGGCGTCGTTGTGCGCGGCGACGGTGGCACGCAAACCGGCCGGGTTGACTCCGGCCTTGGCCGCGACCTCCTCCAACGTGTCGCCCTGCACTCGGTCCGTGCGTAGCATGGCTTCCATCTGCAGGCGCTGAAACCAGATGGCCTGCGTGGGGAGTTGAGCGCGTGCCTGCTTGAGCAACCGGTGGTCGGCCAGGATCCAGGCACGCCCGTCGTGATCTTGAACCATGGCGTGCCCGACCGCCGCGCCGTAGCGCGTTTCATCGATGAATCGTTGCCCACGCGCGTTCACCACCAGCGACCCCAATAGGGCACTTGGCGGAGTGATGAACCGCCATGCCGACACGTTGTCCAATCGGTCCACGGCAGCACCGAGCCTCGTCGCGAGCTGGATGCCGCTGCCGTCGTCGCCGCTGGTCCCCAGTTGCAGCCCGTCGCGGTAGGCCGGCGCATGCTCGCTGATCCACTCCCGATTGGCGATGTAGCCGCCCGCGCTGAGGATGACCGCACGGCGCGCCCGGACGTCGACCGTGCGCGCATGCCGGGATTCCAAGCGGCGCATGAGGGTTTCCATCGTGGCCCGCAGCGGTGGGTAGTAGATCCCCGGCTTGACCGCCAGCTCGGCACACCTGCGGTAAAGGCGTTGCACGCGGCCCGGTGCATAGGCAAGTGTGCTGGTGCGCACGCCGACCACGCGGCCGGACGGGTCGGTCATCAGTGACATGGCCCTCGTCAGGAACTTGGTGCGCACACCGAGGCGTTGCGCCGATACAGCCAGGGGCTGGTAGATCTGCTTGCCCGAAGCGCCCGGCCCTTTGGCGCGATGGCCGCGCTGCACCGGTGGCGTGACCGCCCGGAAGCGGCCGGAATTCTCACTGCCCGAGAAGTACAGGTAGTACTTGTTGTTCGGGTACGACGTCTTGTACGGACAGATCGACGCCTCGAACGGCACGCCGTGCCCGCTGAGCCAGTCGATCATCGCCGGGCTGGAATCCACGAAACGGCGCAGGGTTTCGGGCCGCACCGCGTCGCCGATTTCGGCGCTTAGATAGGCGTACATGCCATCGGCGCTGTCCTGGATGCCGGCGTCACGCTGGACCCGGGTCCCACCGCCGGCATAGATGATGCCACCGGATACCTGGGTGGCGCCGCCGCCATTGAACCGATCGATGGCCAGGACGTCCGCTCCCCCGTCTCGGGCTTCCAGGGCGGCGCAAACGCCCGCGGCCCCGTAACCGACCACGACGATATCCGCCGACTCGTCCCAACCCATAGTGTCCCCGCCGATCGTCAAACCAATAGTTTGTACTCAAAGTACAACATTTGAGTCCATACACACGACGTAGACTGCCGTCGTGGCGGAACACACGGGACGAGCGGTGCCGGCGGACGTGGCCGGGAGGCTGTACGCGGCAGCCGAGCTGATCGCCACCAAAGGCTTGGCGAACACGAAGATCGAAGAGATCGCCACGGCGTCCGGGGTTCCGAAGGCCACGCTCTACTACTACTTCACCGGCAAGGACGACATCCTGGCCTATCTGCTGCGGGACGCACTCGGCGAACTGGCGGGCGAAGTGGCACTGGCCGCCGAGTCCCCCGGGCGCGGCAGCGAGCGGCTCACTGCGGTGATCACCGCTCAGATTGCACACACCATGAAACGGCCGGGAACCAGCCGCGCGCTCGTCGGTGACCTCGGGCGTGCCATCCGGTTGCCCGAGCTCACCTCGGCGGTCCAGCAGGCTTTCTACGAACCGCTGGCGCGGGTGCTGCAGGCCGGCGCCGAGGATGGCTCCCTCAAGGTGGTCTCTGATCCGCAGAGCGCCGCGATCAGCATCTTCGGCGCGATGATGATGACTGCGCTGTTGCACAACGTCATCGCTTCGGAAAAGACGGAACGTGAAGTCGCGCACCAGGTCATCGACCTCATCATGAACGGTCTCGCACCACCGAACCACCGCTAGGCCGGGCGAGCCATGCTGACGGCTTGTGGACGCCGCTCTCTGAGATCCTGCGCCTCCGGTGAGATAGGCAACCCGTCCTATCCCGGTGGATGGGCGTGCGAACAGAATCGTTGCAACGAGTGACGACGGAAGCCCGATCACGAGGAGCAGCCATGACCGCGCCGAAGAACTCCCCGCTGGCAGATCTCGGTCTGAGCATTCCGCTGATCGCCGCCCCGATGGCCGGCGGTGCCACCACGCCGGCCATGGTCATCGCCGCCTCCCACGCCGGTGCGCTGGGGTTCCTGGCCGCCGGCTACAAGACTCCCCAGGCCCTGGAGTCCGAGATCATCGCCGTCCGAGACGCGTCAATCCCGTTCGGCGTCAATATTTTTGCCCCCAACCCGGTGCCGATCACCGGGCAGGACTATCGCCGCTACGCAGATGCCCTGCGCCCGGACGCAGACCGCTTCGCGCTCACCTTGCCCGCCGACCCCATCGATGACGATGACGCTTTCGGCGCCAAGATCGACCTGTTGTCGGCGAATCCGGTACCCGTGGTGAGCTTCACCTTCGGGCTACCGAGCCACGACATCATCACCGCCCTGCAGCGGGCCGGGACAGCCGTTGTGCAGACCGTGACGACGTTGGCGGAAGCCGAACTGGCCGCCGCGGCGGGCGTGGACATGCTCGCCGTGCAGGCCGGCGCGGCCGGCGGGCATTCGGGCACGCTGACTCCCAACCGCTTGCCGGGACCGGTTCCGATCGGTGACCTGATCCGGCAGGTGACCCACGGGGTGAAGGTGCCGGTGATCGCCGCGGGTGGTCTGGCCACGCCGGAAGCGGTCGGCGCCGTCCTGGATGCCGGCGCGGTCGCGGCCGCCGTCGGGACGGTGCTGCTGCGCGCCGACGAAAGCGGCGCCTCGGCCACCCACAAGGCCGCGCTCGTCGACCCGTCGCGCACTGAGACCGTCCTGACCCGCGCTTTCACCGGGCGGCCGGCCCGCGGTCTGCGCAACGGCTTCATCGACCGTTTCGAACCGGTTGCGCCGCTGGGCTACCCCGCGATTCACTACCTGACGAGCCCGCTTCGCAAGGCAGCCGCTGCGGCAGGCGACGCCGATCTCGTGCACCTGTGGGCCGGTACGGGTTACCGTCACGTCCGTGATGCATCGACGGCGTCGATCCTCACCTCCCTGGCCGGCTGAAAACTCCTTGCTCGCGCTGCGAGCGGCCGTACACAGTGTCTCGGCCGTCATCGCGGAGTACCTCGATGAAGCCGGGCGCTATGCGGAGCTCAACCGGGTTGATCTCGCCAAGGGTTTGCGCCGGCAGGCCGAGGTGCTGCGCTCCTACGTTTGCTGATCGGCCGGGCGGGCTAGTTTGGAGGCATGCCGTCCGTGTTGTGGTTCCGTCGTGACCTCCGGTTGACCGATCTCCCCTCGTTGCTGGCCGCCGCGGACGGCGACGGAGACGTACTCGGCTGCTTCGTCCTCGACCCCCGCCTGGAAGCAACCTCCGGCCCGCGCCGCATGCAGTACCTCGGTGACAGCCTGCGCCACCTGCAGCACGAACTGGACGGCAGACTACTGGTGGTCCGCGGGCGCGCCGAGGAACGAATTCCGTTGATCGTCAAAGATATCGGTGCGGACGCGGTGCACATCTCCGGTGACTTCACGCCATATGGCCGACGACGTGACGAACAGGTGCAGAAGGCGCTCGACGGCATCCCGTTGGTGGCGACCGGCTCCCCCTATCTGGTGTCGCCGGGCCGGGTCCGCAAGGACGACGACAGCCCCTACAAGGTGTTCACCCCGTATTTCCGGCGGTGGCAGGAACACGGCTGGCGGGCCCCCGCCGCGTCGACCGCGACATCGGCGCGTTGGCTCGAGCCCGCGGATCTGTCGCACAAGACATTGCGGCCGGTGCCGATTCCCGACCCCGGCGCGGATATGGACGTCACCGCGGGGGAAGCCGCCGCACTGGAGCAGTGGACGAACTTCGTCGAGGACGACCTGCAGAACTACGAGGAGGACCGCAACCGTCCCGATCTGGCCCGCACCAGCCGGATGTCCGGTCCGCTGAAGTTCGGCGCCATCCACCCACGCACCATGGCCGCCGCCCTCGACGCCCGCCGCAAAGGCGATGCGGCGTATCTGCGCGAGTTGGCATTCCGTGACTTCTACGCCGATGTGCTCAACCACTGGCCCCGCAGCGTCTGGTGGAACTGGAACGCCGATTTCGACGCGATCGAAATCGACGAGGGCTCCGATGCCGAGCAGCTGTTCGCGGCGTGGAAGGCCGGCAAAACCGGGTTCCCGATCGTCGACGCCGGCATGCGTCAGCTGCGGGATACCGGTTTCATGCACAACAGGGTCCGGATGATCACGGCGTCCTTTCTCGTCAAAGACCTACACCTGCCCTGGCAGTGGGGTGCCCGCTGGTTCCTGGAACAGCTGGTCGACGGTGACATGGCGAGCAACCAGCACGGGTGGCAATGGTGTGCAGGCAGCGGCACCGACGCCGCGCCCTACTTCAGGGTGTTCAACCCGACCACTCAGGGGCAGAAGTTCGATCCCGCAGGCGATTACATCCGTCGCTGGGTCCCCGAACTCGTGGATGCCGACGACCCGCACCTGAAAAAGGGGCAGCGGCCGGTGGGCTACCCCGATCCGGTCGTGGATCACAGCCAGGAACGCGCCGAGGCCCTGCGCCGCTATCAGGCGATCACGGGTAAATGACCACCACCACTGATACGGTCGCGTGATGGACGGCGCTGCCACGGTTCTCATCAACGCTCCCGCAATCGACATATGGAATGTCGTTGCCGATATCCGCAACACGGGCAAGTTCTCACCGGAAACCTTCGAGGCGGAGTGGCTCGACGGCGCGACCGGTCCGGCCCTGGGCGCGAAGTTCCGGGGACACGTCAAGCGCAACGAGATCGGGCCGATCTACTGGACCACGTGCCGTGTGACGGCATGTACCCCGGGCGAGGAGTTCGGGTTCGCCGTGCTCGTCGGTGGACGGGCGGTCAACAACTGGCACTACAAATTCGAACCCAGCGGTACCGCGACCAAGGTCACCGAGTCGTTCCGGACGGCCAGTGCGCCGTGGCTCAAGCCATTGGAGCCGCTCTACTTCCTGCGCCGCCGTCGCAACATACGGGACATGACCACCACGCTGAACCGCGTGAAGGATTACGTCGAGCAGGGCTAGCGGGTGCGCACCGGTAACTGCGCCCACCCGCGGACACTCGAGGTGTGTGCCCGTCGCGCGTTGTCGTAGTCGACATCCCAGTCGGTCCAGCGCTTGAGCACCTCCTCGAACGCCACTCGTGCCTCCAGTCGCGCGAGCGCCGAACCAAGGCAGAAGTGAATCCCCTGCCCGAATCCCAGATGCGCTGCCTTGCGGTGGATGTCGAAACGATCAGGGTCGGGGTGCCGCGCGGGATCACGATCGGCCGAGGCGTTAATCAACAGCATGTAGGAACCCTCGCTGATGGTCTGCCCGTAGTGCGTGACATCGCGCGCGACGTAGCGGGCCTGCACCGGTGACGGCGGTTCGAATCGCAGCGTCTCCTCGACCGCTGCAGGGATCAGCGACGGGTCGGCGACCAGCTCATGGCGCTGATCGGGATGCTCGGCGAGCAACTGCCCCATCGCCCCGATCAGTCGCGCCGTGGTTTCGTTGCCGGCACCGGCGATCATCGCGGTGTAGGCCAGCACCTCGCCGCGTTCGAGCTTCCGGCGTGTACCGTCGGCCTCCTCGATCTCGGCATTGAGCAGATCGGTCATCAGATCATCGGAGGGATGGTTGGACCGCCACTCGATGTACTCGACGAACATCGCCACAGCGTCCTGAAAGATCGTCGGGCTGATATCCCCATCCGGAACGGAGTCCACGGTGATGGCGGTGTCATTGCGATCCCGGATGCGCTGCTGCTCGTCCTCGGGAATCCCCAGCAGATAACCGATCGTCCGCATCGGCATGATGGCACCCAGATCGACGACGAAGTCGAAGCGATCCGATCCAACGATCGGATCCAAAGCGCGCGAACAGAATCCACGCACCAGATCCTCGACGGCCAGCATCCGCCGGGGCGTGAACACTCGGGACAAGAGCTTGCGATGCAGATCGTGCAGCGGAGGGTCCTCGAACAGCAGGATGCCGGGCGGCACCTCGATACCGCTGAACAGGATGTCCGCCGTGGTGCCGTGGCCCGACCGATAGGTCTGCCAGTTCGGCAGCGCCGGCGCGACGTCGTCGTAACGGCTCAGCGCGTAGAAGTTGTATTTCTCGTTGTAGTACAGCGGCGCCTCGTCACGCATCCGTTTCCAGATCGGGTAGGGATCGTCGTCGATGTCATTGTCGAACGGGTCGTAATACACGCCGACAGTGGGATCAATGGTCACAGCAGCTACCTATCTGGGCTGGTTGGGGATACCCGGGAACAACTGCTCTGTCGGGCCGGAGGTCACATAGCCACCGAGCTTGGTGGCCAGATGGGGGGCGAACACGGCGCCGTACGCGAGATGCCCCGCGACGATCATGGCCGCAACCGACAGCAGTGCAGATCCGGTGCGGGACTGCGACCGCTTGTCCGCCCACACTTCGACGACATTGCGGCCCTGCTCATCGGTGCGCCCGAGCAGATAGGTGAACACCATCATCTGCACGGCCATCGCGATCGCGTCATAGATCGGGTACTGGTACCTGCTGCCCTCGAAAAGCGCCAAACCCGGAATGACCAAGCCGTAGTAGAAGATACCGAACCGCGGACCGAAAAAGGCGTTGAAGAACAAGGCCCAGCAGAATCCGACGAGCAACCCCACGACAAGCAGGGTCTGCGGCCTGCGCCACCCGTATCGCCTTATCGCCCAGCGCCCGAGTGCGGCACCGATCACCGCGGGCAACACGAAGTAGGCGATGTAGCCGATGGGTACCGCCGACGGCAGCCCACCGCCCCAGGTGAAGTTCATCGGCCACCAGGACGGCATGCGCGGAAGTGCTGGTGGGAACTGGGCGTACATCGCCCAGTCATACGGCGCTTCGATCCAGGAGAACGAGATGGCCGAGATCGACACCAGCAGAAGCGGATGCAGGCGACCACGCCGGTAGCTCAGATACACCCCGTACGCCAGGAACAGTGCTCCACCGATGTAGGCGAAGGACAGGCCGATGATGAGCGCCGGCGTCAGTTCCGCGCTCATTGATCACTCTCCGGCGCTGCGCCGTGCACTCCGCGGGGCCCGCGCGCCTCGGGATCGAAGTACCAGACAAGACCGAAGATCAGGATGATCAGTCCCAACAACGTTCCGAGCATGATGAGTTGGCCCACGATACGTTCCTTCCGCAGGGCTGATGGCAGCAAGAAGCAGCGGTTCTAGCCGCCAGGTCCGTTGGGCCACTTGAGAAGTGATCCGGCATCCACCCGAATGTGCTGTCCGGTGATGTAGCGGCTCTCGTCGCTGGCCAGAAACACGCCCAGGTAGGCCATGTCCTCGGGCTCGATGTACGGGATCGGCATCGCCTGGAACAGATTGAACAGCGGTTCGGCGTCTTCCCGGGTGGCGGTCTTGCCCTCGGCCTTCAGATCGGGCCGGAACACCCCGTACATACCTTCGTTCTGCAGCAGTTGGGTGTTGCAGTTCGTCGGGTGCACGGCGTTCACCCGGATCATCCTCGGCGCCAGGTGCAGACACATCTCATCGACGTATTCCATGACGATGCGCTTGCTCCAGCCGTACCCGGCTCCCCCGGGTCCCATGTCCGGGCTGGTGGTGGTGCCGCGAATCATGCCCGCGGTGGAGCCGGTGACGATGATCGATGCGCCCTCGGGTAGATGCGGAATCGCCACCGCCACAGTGTTCATCACGCCGACCAGGTCGACGTCGGAGGCGTCGACGAACCCCATCGGGTCGGGGTTGCCCATCGCCATCGGCAGGATGCCGGCGTTGGCGACGACGATGTCGATCTTGCCGAAGTCAGCCACCCCCGCCTCGACCGCATCACGCAGCTGGTGGCGTTCGCGCACATCGGCGATCCGAGCCAGCACCCGCCGTCCCTGCCCCTTGACCGAGCGTTCCGTCTCGGCGAGGTCCTCGGGTGTGGCCAACGGGTACGGGTTGGACGCTATGTCACGGCAGATGTCGACGGCGATGATGTCGGCGCCCTCTCGCGCCATCGCGATCGCGTGCGCGCGGCCCTGCCCCCGTGCGGCGCCGGTGATGAAAGCGACCTTGCCGTCCAGCTTTCCGGGCATGTTTCTGTGATCCTCTCGTCAGCCGGCCGGCGTAAACGTGATGTGTAGCTCGCTGAGTCCACGCATGATGAAGGTCGGCTCGTATTCATAGCGTCGGTTGTCGGCGGGCCCGTGGTGATCCTCGGAGATCGTGATGTCGTGCATCCGGTCCAGGATGCGTTCGAGCGAGATGCGGCCCTCCGCTCGGGCCAGCGGGGCCCCGGGGCAAGAATGCGCGCCGCGGATGAAGGCGATCTGCTCGCGCACATTCGGTCGATCGGTCTGGAATTGGTTGGGTTGCCGAAATTTTCGCGGGTCCCGGTTGCACGCACCCGGTAGCACCATCACGGTCGTTCCCGCCGGGATCTCGGCCGCACCGACCGTCGTGGACGTGCTCGCCATCCGGAAGTGGGATTTGACCGGGCTTTCCAGCCGTAAGGTTTCCTCCAGAAAGGCCGGAATCTTGCTCCGGTCATCACCCAGCAGCTTCTCGAAGCCGGGGTTGTCTCCGATGAACCGCACCGCCGAGCTCACCAGCTTCGTCGTGGTCTCGGTGCCGGCGGCGAACAGGAACGTCGACAGGTTCATCACGTCCTCGATGTCGGGTGTCGAACCGTCCTCGTGCTTGGCCTGCGCGAGTTCGGTCAGCACATCGTCGCGAGGTGTTCGTCGGCGATCCTCGATGTAGCCGAAAAACTTGTCATTGAGCCATTGCAGTGGATTGTGCGTGGTCGGGGCTTCCTTGCCGAGTTCGCCGACGGTCTCCAACGCAAAGACTGCCTTGAACTCCTCATGGTCCTGCTCGGGCACCCCCAGCAGATCGGCGATGACCAGCAGCGAGAACGGCTTTGCGTAATCGAGCAGGAACTCCGCACTCCCCCGGGCCAGAAAGGTGTCGAGCTGCCGGTCCGCGAGCCGCCACATGAAATCCTCGTTCTCCTTGAGGCGTTTCGGCGTGATCAGCCTGCTCAACAAACCGCGGGTGCGGGTGTGCAGCGGCGCGTCCTGAGAGGTGATGTGTTCGGCCATCGGCACCTGGCTGCGGTGCTGCTCGATGAGATCGCTGACGTCGTCACTCTCGCCGGGGCCGAACGGCAGGCCGGAGAACGGACCGGCCACCGAGTTGCAGGAGGAGAAAGCCGGATTCTTCGCACACCGCGAGCGCTTCGTCGTAACCGGTGATCGCGATGACATTGAACGGCGTCGCCCGGGCCACCGGGCACTTCGCACGCAGATGGTCGAAGTACGGATAGGGGTCCGGCACCAGCGATTCGTCGGTGAAGTAGTCCACTGTGTCGAAGTCGGTCACCGCGTGCTCCTGATCGATCCGGTGGCCGCAGCCACAAAACCTAACGTTTGTTACAAACAACCCTAATACTTGTTCCACATCCGGGTCAACAGGGCTGCTGACGACGTTGTTTGGCGTGTGGCGCGGATACCTAAGCTTGTTAACAACCAAATATCGGGTTTCATAGATGCGCCGGCAGGGCGCCAATCGTCGGCCACGCCGGATTCGGGCTCTGACCCGGCGCTGACACTTTCGGTGCGACACGTAACGTGAGCGCATGGGCTACCTCGGGGAGCTTCGGACCAACTGGCAGCCCTTGGCGGCGGCGACCCGCGTGGTTTGAGCGCAGGACTGAGCCTCAGTGCGTTGACCAACGCCGCCATGGTCCCGCAGTTCCTCGGAGAATTCGGCTGGAATCGTTCGGATTTCGTGTTGACCGGCGTCATCACGCTACTGACGTTCGTGTTCCTGCCCATCTACGGCAGGCTCACCGATCTGTTCGGAGTCCGTCGAATCGCGGTGATCGGCGTCGTCGGACTACCGCTGTGCTGGGCCGGCTATACGCTGATGTCCGGGCCCATCTGGCAGTACTTCGCGATCAACGTCGTGCTGATCGGGCTGGGCGTCACCACGACGCCGGCGATCTACAGCCGAATCGTGGCAACCTGTTTCGACAAGGCTCGCGGTCTGGCGCTGGCCATCGCCATCTCCGGACCACCGCTGCTCGGTGCCATCGGCGCACCGGCGCTCGACGTCATCAACCGGGTCTACGGCTGGCGAGTGGGCTGCCTGGCGATCGCCGTGACGATCGCCCTGATCGGCGGCCTCGCCTTGTGGCTGATTCCGGCCGGCGGGGCCGATGCCCGGCGTACCCGCCGAGAGGGCAGGACCGGCAACGACTACCGCCTCATCGGCCGCACCCGAGTGTTCTGGATTCTGTTCGCCGGCGTGTTGCTGTGCAACCTGTACCACACGGTGACCACCACCCAACTCGGTGTCGTCCTCGGTGATTCGCTAGGTAGCGGAGGTGAGGTCGCGTTGCTGATCTCGATCTTTGCCACCGCCGTGATCGTCGGAAGATTCGCGTGCGGTATTGCGCTGGACCGCTTTCCGGCGCAGCGGGTGGCGGCGGCCGCGATGGCACTGCCCGGCCTGGGATGCCTGCTCATCGCCTCGACCTGGGACGGCTTCACGGTGCTGGTCGTCGCGGTCTGCTGCCTGGGGGCGGCGTGGGGTGCCGAAGGCGATGTCATCGCCTATCTGGTGGCGCGGCGGTTCGACCTGACCCTGTACAGCACCGTGCTGAGCATCCTGTCCGCGGCCATCGGGGTGTCCTCGGCTCTCGGTGCCTTCATCCTCAGCAGGACCCTGCAGGTGAGCGAGAGTTTCAACGGATTCCTGGTGTTCACCGGGATCGCCGCGTTCGTCGGTGGCACCTTGTTCCTGCTGCTGGGCCTTCGGTTGGCCGGTTGCCGAAGCCGCCGAGACCGGCGAACCGACGCACTCGCGCTAGTCTCGGAGGGCCGGCAGACCCCGACCGGAAGCGGCGAATGGTGCAGCAGGTTGAGGCTGGTCGATCCGATCAGCGCACTGGCCAGCGCCCCGTGACCGCGGGTCCCGACGATGACGAGTTGCGCACCGTCGAGGTGTTTCAGCAGCGCCTGGCTGGGCTTGGCCGGCTCGACGAAGAAACTGACATCGACCCCCGGATGGCGTTGTGCCCAGGGGCCGACGGTCGCAGTCAGCGAACTCCATTCCAGGGCTTCCAGTGCGTCCCAGTCGATCAGGAACGGGATGGTGACGTCGCCGGGCGCGCGACGCGACGACGAGGACCGCACGGCCCACAACGGCACGTGCAGTGCGCCGGCAAGGTCGAAGGCCAACTCGAGGGCGGCATCGCTGTTGTCGCCGTCGACCCCGACCACGATCGGTTGCGTTGTCGGAGAAAGAATCTCACCACGCCAAGCATCA
>JAXHOA010000060.1:0-13999 GCA_034520035.1 Mycobacterium sp.
AAGCCCACGCGAAGCCCTCCCCAGACCGTCTTGCTCAGCGACCCCACACTGACCACTGTGCTGGTGGATCGTCGGGGCTCTAGAGACGCGAAAGATGGTGCGCGGCTGGGAAGGTCGATATTCAGGTCGGCGGTGGTCTCGTCGATGAGCGTCAGCGTCCCTGCTCGGCGAGTCGCGGCGAGGATTCTCTCGCGGTGTTCGGCGGGCATGCACGCGCCGGTGGGGTTATGGAAGTCGGGGATCAGGTAGGCCAGTTCCGGGCGGACGCGTTCCACAACGCTGACGAAATGGTCGATATCCCAACCCGAGTTGGACACCGGCGTGCTGACCAGTCGGCCTCCGGCGCTCAGGACCGCTTCGTAGGCGTGCGGGTAGGTCGGCGCCTCAACGACGACACGGTCTGCATGCCGCAGCACGGTCTTGGTCAACAAGGCGATCGCGTGCTGGGCGCCGAGGGTGATCATGATGTGTTCGGGTGAGGTCGGGGCGCCCTGCTCGGTGTAACGGGTGGCGATCTGCTCACGCAACTGCAGCTCCCCGAGTAGGTCAAACCCGGGACGCGACAGCACGTCAGGGAGGTTGTCTCCGAATCTGCGAAGGATCTCCTTGAGGCCCGGCACTGGGGGTGGGACGGCGCGGGCGAAGTCGATCTCGGCAGCACCGCCGCTATCGGAGCCGGGTTGTGGGAGGACGACAACACTGCCCGAGCCGCGCACACTGATCAGGTGGCCACTTTCGCGTAGCGCCCGGTAGGCGGCAGCGACTGTCGTGCGACTGCGCCCAAGGGCGTCGGCGAGCTCCCGCTCGGCCGGCAATCGGGTGTAAGGGGCTATCCTGCCGTCGCGGAGGAGTAGTTCGATGCGTGTGGCCAGCGCAGCGTAGACCGCGTCATTGCCGGACCAGTGCCCCAGAAGTGCCACCAGTTGCCTGGCCCCGATATGGGCTCGCGCCAGGGGACGAGGTGCCGCGGTCATCGCGTCAGGGCCTTTCGCACCATTGGGCCCGGTTGGCTCCCCACGGAGTGCCGGAGAACGAGTACGTTTCGGGACCGCCTGGGTAGGTCACTGCCGGTGCAGCGAAGCGCAAGATCCCGGAGGGCGTGCATGCATTGTCAAGCGTTGGGACCGTGCCGATATCGACATGGTGGACGCCATCTACCGGTGGGCCGTCGAGGAGTTCCTGTGCGACACGGGCCAGCGCGACCGAAACGTGCACGGAGCCCCCTTCGGCACGCTGGTGACACAAGCTGTGAGTGATGGCGGCAGCGAGGAAGTGTCCGGCGCTGTGGTCGAGTGCCTGGGCGGGCAGGGCACCGGGCCGGCTACCGTCGGGGCTTTCTCGCATCGCGATTCCGGTGGCGGCTTGAACGATGCTGTCGAAACCTCGGCGCAGTCGCCATGGACCTGTCGCCCCCCAGGCGCTCACCGTGCCGATGACTATGCCGGGGAAGCGGTCGGCAAGTTCATCCGGGGAGAGTCCGTAGCGGGCCAGCGACCCGGGGCGGTATCCGGTGACGACGACGTCGGTCTGGACGAGTAGCTCTTCAAGGGTGCTGCGGTCACTGGGGTCATCGAAATCCATTGTGGCCGTGCGTTTACCTTGCCCGGTATCGAGATGCTGCCAGTCGATCTCCGGCAGCCTGGGGGAATCGATGCGCAGAACGTCCGCGCCGGCGTACGCGAGGTCGCGAGTGGCGACCGGACCCGCGATGACCCGGGTCAGATCAAGAACCCGGACCCCCGACAGCGGCAGCTCATCGGCGGTCGGCCAACGACGTGCGGCCCCCCTTCCTGCGGTGTCTCGACCGATCATCGGGATGTGCGCGAGAGCCTGGGCCTGAGGGTGGCTCTTCCAGCTTTTGGGGTCGCGCACCGCCACGACGATCGCGCCGCACGCGGCAGCATCCTTTTCCAGCTCGGCGGTATTTCGTTCAGCGACCACGGCGGCGAAAGCCTCCGTGTCGGCGCGGTCGTCGAGGCCGAGCAGCCGGCGCAGACGCCGCTCATGGTGCGGATAGTTTGCGTGGGTGCGCACCCAGCCGTCACCTGCCTGCCAAAAGCCCGACAGCGGCGCCCACGCCAGCGGTGGCTGCCCGTCGCGCCGGAAGTGGCGCTCGCTTTGCACGGAGGTGACGATCCGGTCCCCGCGCAATCCGATTCGCCCGACCGTGCGCCCGGTCCGAGCCGCGGCCGCGAGTTCGATGGCCAGAGCCGATACGCCGATACTGTCGCTGACCAGCCCCGCGACATCCAGCCGAGACGGAAGCACCACTGCGGGATCAGGGTCGCCGACGTGGTTGAGCAACCCTTGCTGGGCGCCTAGCTCGGACCACACTCGGTGTGCGAAGTGCCCCAGCGCCATCAGCGCACCCCTCCGAGGTCGAACATCCAATCTCGGTGGTCGGCGATGGTTCCGTACTGAACTCCGATCAGTTCGTTTCTCATCGAAGCGGCAATGGGCCCCAGCCCGCAGGTGGGGGTCTCGATCAGCACGTCCGGGCCGACCAGCCGGGCGACCGGGGTGATGACCGCTGCGGTACCGGCCGCGAAAACTTCTGTCAGCTCACCGCTACGTGCCGCGCGTTCCCACTCGTCAATGCTGAACGCGCGCTCTTCGACATCGTGTCCCCGTTCGCGAGCCATCCCGATCACGCTGTCGCGGGTCACACCGGCCAAGATCGTGCCGTCCAGCGGCGGGGTCACCAGCGTTCCATCGGCAAAGCCAAAGAAGATGTTCATGCTGCCGGCTTCCTGGACCCAGGTGTGGGTCTGCGCATCAGTGAACAGCACCTGCGCGCAACCGTGTTCCTGCGCCTCGCGTTGGGCCGCCAGCGACGCGGCATAATTGCCGCCGCACTTGGCGGCCCCGGTGCCGCCTTTACCGGCCCGGGAGTACCTCTGCGACAGCCAGAGTGAAATTCCCGATCCGCTAGCCGGAAAATAGGAACCGGCAGGACTAGCGATCACACCGTAAATGGCTCGTCGAGCCGACCGTACCCCGAGAAACGCCTCGGTCCCGATCAGAAAGGGCCGCGCGTACAAGCTAACCCCCGCATCTTCGGACACCCATGACGAATCGACGCGCGCGAGTTGGCGGATCGATTCGAGGAACAAGCCCGCGGACAACTCTGGGAGCGCCAGTCGAGCCGCCGACGCGGCGAAACGTCGCGCATTCAAATCGGGACGAAATAGCCGAAGATGCCCGTCGGTGTGTCGGTAGATCTTCAACCCCTCGAAGATCTCCTGGCCGTAGTGCAACACCGACGCCGCGGGATCCAACGGCAAGGGACCATAGGGCAGCACCCGCGGATCGTGCCAACCGATGTCCTCGGCGAAGTCGATGAGCACCATGTGGTCGGTGAAATGTTCCCCGAATCCCGGTGCTGCCAGGACCGTGGCGATCTCTTCCGCAGCGCGCCCTGCGGCGTTCTTCTCGATGCGGAAACCGCCATCGTCGCGCCGCGGACTCGGCCGCTTCAAGGCTCCTTCGATCATCATCGCCTCCGCTTCTCTGCCCGCCGAAACACCAGTCAACCCGATCCAATTCTCGGCGTCAGCGTCCAATCGCCCAGAACTGGACTGGTCCACGGAGATCAGAGTGGTACTGAGTGCGGTGAGGCATGGTGCAGCAAGATGCGCACTATGACGGCCTTGACACCACATGAGCATCCGGCGCGCCGTCTCTGGCGCGCCTGCGAACCCATCCACGCCGTCTGCTACTTCCACCCCCGGTTTGCCGTGAGTATGGAAGAAGTCGGGCTGACGGGTGGATGGAACGGCTATTTCGCGGGACGCTCGGCCCCGTTGCGAACAACGTCGCCGCCGGTGGTCGCCGCACTTTTCTACGGGTTTGCCCCGACGATGGTCGCCCGCGCCATCCCGAAAATCTGGACGCGGATCACCCCCGAGGCCGCCGTGCAGGCGCGCTTCGTCGCGGCCGAAGCGGTGTTGGCTGAGCACATCGACGGGGCCTGCGCCGACGACCTTCGTCGAGCCACTGACAACCTGGAACGTGTCATCGACGCACTGACCTTCGACGGACGTGCACTCGCCGCTGCCTGGCAGTCGATAGGGCGTCCCCAGGGCCTGTTCGAGCGACTATGGCTGGCGACGACGGTTCTGCGTGAATACCGCGGCGACGGGCACGTTATTGCCGCGACGGGGTGCGGCCTCACTGGACTGCAGGCCGCGATCACCCACATCGCGACAGGCCAAGTGAACCGTGATGTCCTGCAACGCAATCGAGGCTGGACTGACGACCAGTGGGAGGCCGCCCGAAACGAGCTCAGCGACCGGGGAATCCTCACCCCCCAAGGAGCCCTCACCAGCCGGGGTACTTCATTGCGAGACCGCGTCGAGGACATCACCGATGAACTCGCAGCCGCCACGGTGCGCACGGTCGATCACCCCGGCTGGACCGTCGACGTCCTCACCAGACTCGCGCGCACCCTCGTCGAGCGCCGCGCAGTGCCCATCCCCAACCCCATGGGAGTTCCAAAGCCATAAATGATGCTGATCTCGCCGCCACGATTTCACGCCGGGCCGCGTGGTCTGAACGACGTGCAGGTGCTTTGCAGCTGTTGCCTCCACGAGCCTGGGAGACCCGGTCAGTCACGGTGGCGTCGAGGCTGGTCGTAGACGACGACGTTGACGTCGGCGGGCTCGGTGCCGGCCTGGCGCAGTTTATGCGCCAGGCGGCATCAAAATAGGCGCAGTCCCCCGGGTCCAGGGTAATGATCTCGCCGTCAAGGTTGAGTTCGCCCGTCCAGCGTGCACGAAGAGGAATTCCTGGCCAGGCTGGCTGGTGTGGTTGTGCGTGTTGAATTGCCGCCCGGGGCGCACTGCGAACGGTGACATCACCTTTCCGAGCATGCCGGCCGCGATCGGGTGGCGAACTCGGCGTGAATCCTGTGCGCCACGATCTGCGCACCACAACGCCGACCGATCCTGCACTTACCCAGTAACTGGCCCTGGACCGATCACTGGCTTGCATTGTGGCGCAGCATGATCGGATATAGAGATCCGAAGTAATCCAGCCCGTTCGGCGCAGCGCAATGCAAGGCGCTACGGAGAACCTGTGGAGACGCGAGGTTCGCGGCGGACCCGGTCGGGCCGGGTGTAGACGTTCATCGAGTCGCCGCGCAGGAACGCCACCAGCGTCAGACCGGACTGTGCGGCCAGATCCACCGCCAGCGACGACGGTGCGGATACCGCTGCCAGCAGCGGTATCCCGGCCATCACCGCCTTCTGCGTCAGCTCGAAGGAGGCCCGCCCGCTGACCAGCAGCACCGTGCCGGTCAGCGGCACCCGGCCGGACTCCAGCGCCCAGCCGATCACCTTGTCCACGGCGTTGTGTCTGCCGATGTCCTCACGGACCACCAATGCGGTGCCGTGCGCGTCGAACAGGGCGGCGCCGTGCAGGCCGCCGGTGGCCGCGAACACCTTCTGCCGGTCGCGCAGCTTGTCGGGCAGCGCGGAGAGCATGTCGGCGTCGACGACCAGCGGATCGTCGCCGGGGGCGTACTTGCTGCTCAGCCGCACCGCGTCCAGCGAGGACTTGCCGCACACCCCACACGAGGACGTCGTGTAGAAATTGCGGGTGACATCCACGTCCGGCATCGGGACACCTTGCGCCAATGTCACGTCCAGCACGTTGTAGGTGTTGAGACCGTCCGGCCCCGCACCGCTGCAGTACTGCACCGCGGCGATGTCCTCGCGGCGGGACACGAGGCCCTCGGTGAGCAGAAATCCCTGGGCCAGTTCGACATCGGAGCCGGGGGTGCGCATCGTCACGGTCAGTGGCGTGCCGTTGACGCGAATCTCCAGCGGTTCCTCGACGGCCAGCGTCTCGGGCCGGGCGACGGCGTCCGCGGCGGTCACATGCTGCGCGCGGCGGCGTGCGGTCACCCTACCCATCGTTACTTCCCGTCGCTTCGCTCGCCCGGGGCAGGCGTTTCCAACCGGATCACCACGGCCTTGGACACCGGTGTGTTCGACCGTGCGGCAACATGATCCAACGGGACCAGCGGATTGGTCTCCGGGTAGTACGCCGCGGCGTTACCGGCCGGGGTGGCATAGGCCACCACCCGGAAGTCCTTCGCTCGGCGCTCCTGGCCGCCGAACTCCGAGACCAGGTCGACGCGGTCACCGTCCTTCAGCCCGAGGGCGGCGATATCGCCGGGGTTCACGAACACCACCCGGCGTCCGCCCTTGACCCCGCGGTAGCGGTCATCGAGTCCGTAGATGGTGGTGTTGTACTGGTCGTGGCTGCGCAGGGTCTGCAGGATCAGCCGGCCGGGCGGTACCGGAACCCATTCCAGCGGGCACACCGAGAAGTTGGCCTTGCCGGTGGCGGTGTGGAATTCGCGGGAGTCCCGCGGCGGGTGGGGGAGCTGGAAGCCATCGGGTTGGCGCACCCGGATGTTGTAGTCGGTGCAGCCCGGCACCACGTCGGCGATGGCGTCGCGGATGCGGTCGTAGTCGGCGTTGAACGCCTCCCACTCGACCGGGTGATCGGGGCCCAACAGGGTGCGGGCCAGTTGGCAGACGATGGCCACCTCGCTGCGCAACTGGTCACTGGCCGGGGTGAGGCTGCCGCGGGACAGATGCACCATGGACATCGAATCCTCCACGGAGACCAGCTGCTTGCCGGACTCCTGGACGTCGCGGTCGGTGCGGCCCAGGGTCGGCAGGATCAGCGCGGTCCTGCCGTGCACCAGATGGCTGCGATTGAGCTTCGTCGAGATCTGCACGGTGAGAGCGCAATTGCGTAGCGCGGCCTCGGTGACCTCGGTGTCGGGGGTTGCCGAGACGAAGTTGCCGCCCATCCCGATGAAGGTCTTGGCGCGCCCGTCACGCATCGCGCGGATGGCGTCGACGGTGTCGTGGCCGTGCTTGCGGGGGCTGGTGATCCCGAACCGCTCGTCCAGTGCGGCCAGGAAGCCTTCGGGCATCTTCTCCCAGATGCCCATGGTGCGGTCGCCCTGCACGTTCGAGTGGCCGCGCACCGGGCACACCCCGGCACCCGGTTTGCCGATCATGCCGCGCATCAACAGCAGATTGGTGGCCTCGCCGATGGTGGCGACCGCGTGCCGATGCTGCGTCAGGCCCATCGCCCAGCAGATCACCGTCCGCTCGGAGCGGATGAGGATGTCGGCGACCCGGCGCAGCTGCGCCTCGTCGATCCCGGTCGCTTCCAGCACCGTGTCCAGATCGACTGCCCGGGTTTGGCGTTCGTAGTCGTCGAACCCCGCGCAGTGCGTGTCGACGAACAGCCGGTCGACCACCGTGCCGGGCGCGCGGTCCTCGGCTTCGAACAGCAGCCGGCCCAGCCCGGCGAACAGCGCCATGTCGCCGCCGATCCGGATCTGCACGAACTCGTCGGCGATCGGGATGCCATCGCCGATCACGCCGTGCACCTTCTGCGGATCCTTGAACCGGATCAGTCCGGCCTCGGGCAACGGGTTGACCGCGATGATGGTGGCGCCGTTGGCCTTCGCCTTCTCCAGCGTCGACAGCATCCGAGGATGGTTGGTGCCCGGGTTCTGCCCGGCGATGAGGATCACGTCGGCGTGCACCACATCGTCGACGGTCACCGAGCCCTTGCCGATACCGATGGAGTCGGTGAGCGCGGTGCCCGAGGATTCGTGGCACATGTTCGAGCAGTCCGGCAGGTTGTTGGTGCCGAAGCTGCGGACCAGCAGCTGGTAGAGGAAGGCGGCCTCGTTGCTGGTGCGCCCGGAGGTGTAGAACAGCGCCTCGTCGGGGGAGGCCAGATCGTTGAGGTGATCGGCGATCAGCCGGTAGGCATCGTCCCACTCGATGGGTTCGTAGCGGGTGGCGCCGGGACGCAACACCATCGGATGGGTGAGCCGGCCCTGCTGGGAGAGCCAGTATTCGGGCTTCTCGGACAGTTCCGCCACCGAGTGGCGGGCGAAGAAATCGGTGGTGACGGTGCGCTTGGTGGCTTCCTCGGCGACCGCCTTGGCACCGTTCTCGCAGAACTCGGCGAGCTTGCGGCCGCCGTGCTCCTCGGGCCAGGCGCAGCCGGGGCAGTCGAAACCGTGCCGCTGGTTCAGCCTGGCGAGGGTGGCGGCCGTACGCAGCGGACCCATCTCGGCGAGGCCGCGCCGCATGCTGACCATGACCGCCTTGACGCCGGCCGCCTCGTGTTTCGCGCCGCTGACGGTGATATCGCGCTCGTCATAGTTCGCATCGACATCCTTGGCCATATTCTCCAGGCTAACCGTCGTCGGTCGGCGGGCGCACCGATCGGGCGCGGTGCGTATTTGCCATTTCACATGCAGTGATAGACGGTATCTATCGATGGCAAGCGATGTCCTCCTCCAGCACCTGGATTACCTGCTGGCACTCGCGGCCGAACGCCACTTCGGGCGGGCCGCCGCGCGCTGTCATGTCAGCCAACCGACGCTGTCGGTGGCGATCCGCCGCCTGGAGAAAGATCTGGGCATCGTCATCGTGCAGCGCGGTCACCGCTTCGAGGGTTTCACCGAGGAGGGGCGCCGCGTCGTGACGTGGGCCCAGCGGATCATCGCCGAACGCGACGAGATGCTCGCCGATCTGGAACGCATGCGGGGCAGGCTGACGGTGACCGCGCGGCTGGGCGCCATCCCCACCGCGGTCCCCGCGAGCCCGTTCATCACCACCGAGTTCCTGCACCGCAACCCGGCCGCCTCGGTGCGGATCGAGGCGCTGTCATCGCGCGAGATCGCCCGGCAGCTGGCCGATTTCGAGATCGACGCCGGGTTGACGTACCTCGACGACGAGGCACCGCCGGGGACACGTGCGGTCGAGCTGTACCGGGAGCAGTACGTCCTGGTGGCCCCCGCCGACAGCTCGTTGATGGGTGAACCGGAAGTGGCCTGGTCGGATGCGGCGGCGCTGGAATTGTGTGTCCTGACCACCACGATGCGGAACCGGCGCATCCTGGACGCCAACATGGCCGCCGAGGGCGTTCAGTACCGCCCCGTCGTGGAGGCCTCGTCGGTCGACGCACTCTACGCCCACATCGCCCATTCGCGACGAGCGACCGTCGCGTCCACGGCGTGGTTGCCGCAACTCGGTGTGCCGACGGGTTTCACCGCGCGGCCGATGGTCCAGCACGGGCCCCGGCCGGCGATCGGACTCGTCGTGCTGGATCGTGCGCCGGCATCCATCGTCGCGGCCGCCTTGGTCGAGGTCGCCGGGGGTGTGGACCTCGGGACCCATATCGACAGCGCGTGGGACGCCGCTCGGCTCGGATAGATCACGGTCCGCGTGACGGTGCCGCTGTCGGCGTCGATGAGGACGAGTTCGTTGGGGTTGCGCTTGGCCACGGCGACGGTGCGTGTCTTTGCGCCGACGACGACGCCCTCGGGCGCATCGCCGATGGGGAGCTGGCGGCCCGGCAGCCCGGGTGCCGGGGCCGGCGCCCGCTGGGGCTCGGCGGGCGGCGGCAGGCCGTCGACCGGCGGGCGGGTGCCCTCGGTCGGAACGCCGGTCGGCAACAGGCCGGTGGTGGTGGCGCTCGCGGGTTGGGTGGCGGCAGTCGGACCAGGCACTTCTGCCGGTAGCGCGCAGCCCGCGACGGTGAGCACCAGTACCACGGCGAAAAGACGGTGTCGCATGGTCGGGGGCTAACCATCTGAGCGACGTTGCCCCACAGTTCGGCCGCCGCGACGGAGGAATTCACCCGCATTCCGCTGTTGACGCCGGCGTAACAAGTTCGGCATCCATTGTTCCTATCGTTGGCCGGTCAACGTCCGTCGAGTAGCTGGCGGACCGCAGTGCAAAGGAATTCCATTGAGCGGAAATTCGGTACGCCTCCAGGCGATCAACAGCGTCGAGGCCTACGTGCCTCCTCCCATCAGTTTTGATCCAGGCGAGGCCCCCGGCGAGATCTTCGGTACCAACGTCTTCACGCTGGCCGAGATGCGGCTGCGCCTGCCCAAGTCGGTCTACAAGTCCATGGTCGCGACGATGGAGAAGGGCGCCAAGCTGGATCCGGCGATCGCCGACTCGGTCGCCTCGGTGATGAAGGACTGGGCGCTGTCGAGGGGTGCCACCCACTACGCGCACGTCTTCTACCCGATGACCGGCCTGACCGCCGAGAAGCACGACAGCTTCCTCGACCCGGTGGGCGACGGAACCACGTTGGCCGAGTTCGCCGGCAAGACCCTGCTCCAGGGTGAGCCCGACGCGTCGAGCTTCCCGTCGGGCGGTCTGCGCAGCACCTTCGAGGCGCGCGGCTACACCGGATGGGATATCACCAGCCCGGCCTACATCCTGGAGAACCCGAACGGCAACACCCTGTGCATCCCGACGGTGTTCGTCTCGATGACCGGTGAGGCGTTGGACTACAAGACGCCGCTGCTGCGTAGCCAGCAGGCCATGGGCGCGCAGGCCGAGCGCATCCTGAAGCTGTTCGGCCACACGAACTTTGACAACATCGTGTCGTTCTGCGGTCCCGAGCAGGAGTACTTCCTGGTCGATCGGCACTTCTTCTTGTCGCGGCCTGACCTGATCAACGCGGGCCGGACCCTGTTCGGCGCCAAGCCGCCCAAGGGTCAGGAGTTCGACGACCACTACTTCGGTGCCATCCCGGACCGGGTGCTGGCCTTCATGATGGACACCGAGCGTGAGCTGTTCAAGCTCGGTATCCCGGCCAAGACCCGGCACAACGAGGTCGCCCCCGGGCAGTTCGAGATCGCGCCGATGTTCGAGCGGGCCAATATCGCCGCCGACCATCAGCAGCTGCTGATGACGACCTTCAAGACGATCGCCAAGAAGCACGGCATGGAGTGTCTGTTCCACGAGAAGCCGTTCGCCGGCGTCAACGGCTCCGGCAAGCACGTCAACTTCTCGCTGGGCAACTCGCAATTCGGCAGCCTGCTGGTGCCCGGTGACACCCCGCACGAGAACGCGCAATTCCTGGTCTTCTGTGCCGCGGTGATCCGCGCGGTGCACAAGTTCTCCGGGCTGCTGCGGGTCTCGGTGGCATCGGCCACCAACGATCACCGCCTCGGCGCCAACGAAGCCCCGCCGGCGATCATCTCGATCTTCCTCGGCGACCAGTTGGCCGACGTGTTCGAGCAGATCGCCAAGGGCGCGGCCACGTCCTCCAAGGGCAAGGGCAGCATGATCATCGGTTGCGACACCCTCCCGGTGCTGCCGACCGATCCGGGCGATCGGAACCGCACCAGCCCGTTCGCGTTCACCGGTAACCGATTCGAGTTCCGGGCGCCGGGTTCGGGCCAGACGATCAACGTTCCGATGATCATCCTCAACACGATCATGGCCGACTCGCTGGACTACATGGCCACCGAGTTGGAGAAGGCCGTCGAGGGTGGCACCGAGTTCGACGCCGCCGTGCAGACGCTGCTGACCGACATCATCACCGAGCACGGCGCGGTCGTGTTCAACGGCGATGGCTACTCGGAGAACTGGCAGATCGAAGCCGCCGAGCGTGGTTTGCCGAACCTCAAGACCACGTTGGACGCGATCCCGGAGCTCATCAAGCCGGAGGCGATCGAGGTCTTCGAGAAGTACGGCGTGTTCAGCGAGCGCGAGCTGGAGAGCCGTGTCGAGGTCCGGTACGAGATGTACGCGCTGACGGTCGCCGTCGAGGCCAAGCTGGCACTGGAGATCGGTTCGACCGTGATCCTGCCTGCCGCGGTGCGGTACCAGACCGAACTGGCACAGAACGTCGCGTCTCTCAAGGCGGCCGGCGTCGAACCGGATCTCACACTGCTGCAGATGGTCTCCGAACCCATCGGTGCCCTCACCGCAGCCTTGGCCTCCCTCAAGGAGGGGCTGTCGCATCACGCGGACAGTGCCACCGAGGAAGCCAAGCATGCCCAGTCGGCGCTGCTGCCCGCGATGGAAGCCGTGCGGGCTGCGGCGGACACCCTGGAGAGCATGGTGGCCGACGATCTCTGGCCGCTGCCCACCTATCAGGAGATGCTCTACATCCTGTAAAGCGGCAGCTCACGAGGCACTTACTGCGCTCTGGTCCGCACCCGGTCCGCAGTAAGTGCCTCGGTCAGCATCTGGGCCGCAGCGTTACGGGTCCGGTCCTCAGCTTTGGGCCACAGGTGGCTGTACGTGTTCAGAGTCAATGACGCCGAGCCGTGGCCCAACGCCCGCTGCACCGTCACCACATCGCACCCTGCCGCGATCAGACCCGAGGCGTAGAAATGCCGAAGGTCGTGTAGATGAAACGACACGTTCGCCGTGGTGCAGACTTTTCGCCACAGATGGCCCGCTGAGTTCTGATGCAACGGATCACCGTTTCGGCCGGGGAACATCCACCGCTCGCCATCATCGCCGGGGATGTACAGGCGCACGTGTTCGGCCAGGATGTCCACCAGATCAGCGGGCACGTACACAGTCCGTTCGCTGCCAAACTTGGGTGGCCGGATGTCCACGCCGCCACCGTTGACCACCTGGGCCTGGCGCTCGACGCGAATCTCGCGACGCATGAAGTTAATGTCAGACACGCGCAGGCCCGCAGCCTCCCCGAGGCGCAGGCCGCCGAAGGCACAAACCGCGACGAACGCGGCGAACTGGTCGGGCGCGTGATGTAGCACGTCGCCCACCTGCGTCGTGGTCGGGATGACCATCGCCGCCTCGGCCTTGCGCTTTGCAGGTAGCTTGACTGCCGTCGTCACGTCGAACGGGATAACCCGGTCGGCCACGGCGGCACGGACCACAGCCTTCACGTGGTCAACACGCGACCGAATCGTGTTTGGAGCCAACGGCTTATCCGCCATGACCTTGATCCAGCCCTGGATATGCGAAGGTCGCAGGCGGTCGAGCTGAACGTCCCCGAAGGTCACGGAGTCGATTGCCTGAGATACCTTGATGACCGTTCCTGGTGCCCAGATCTGGTTTGGTGCCCACTGTTCGTAGAACTCACGGAACGTGAGTTTGCCTGTGGTGCTGGCGTATTCACCACGCGCCACCTTGCGGAGGTGGTCCTTGGCTGCCCTCTCGCTGGCGAAGGACGCGGCGCGTTCCTTGCCGTCGTCGTCCACCCAGCGGGCGCGGTATCGCTTGCCCTGGCCGTTGCGGGCCTTCGGCTGGTCGTCGTCATCGAACCATCGGTCCTCAATGTAACCGATTGTGGACGGGTTCCGTTTGGTGCTCATGCGCGGGATCGTACGACCGGCGTCAAGCCCTACGGCTATCGCCGCAGGTCACAGGCAGCCGCCCTTGGATGTCGCCGCCTTTTGGGCCTCGGCCCACGACTGGAGGTCTGCCAGGTCGTAGACCACGTGCCGCTTGGTCAGGGCGTAGGAACGTGGGCCACGGTCGCCCTTGTGACGGAACCATCGGAGCGTGGCCTCTGGGATACCCAGGTACTCGGCTGCCTGGCGTGTGTTCAGTCTGGCTGTGTTTGTTGTCATGGATGCATTGAACCGATGGCGGACAACCGTTTACAGGGAGATTTACGCTCCCTGTAAACGGTCTAGTCGGCACTCTAATCTTATAGCTAACGCCGGTCACGACCGGTTTTCCAGATTAGCTGGTAAACTGTATATGAGGGGGTGAACTGCGATGACAGCCACAAGCACGATTGCTAACAAGCCGTCAAGTCGCGACTTCCGGATTCGCGTCGACCGCCCGCGATACGTCGAAGTTCCAGACGTGCCGAGCATCCAGGGCGAGCAAATGGCCCGACGTTGGCGTAAGCGATAAGCAGCACAACAGATTTCAAGTAGTGAACTCGCGACATCCGTGTCGCGTTCAAGGCCTCCGCGTCCTTCCTGGAGCCGCCGACTGGAAACCTCGGGAGATTTCTCGCACGGGCCAGCCGGGTAACGGATTCCACATCTCCAGCGTCAGCGCGGCGTCGTGGTACCCCACCTGTTTTGACAGAGGTGTACCCATTCGTAACCCACTCGGAAGTGAAACCGGCTGTGGCGCAGGGCGACCGCCTGGGCGACGTACCCGGCACCGCAACGGGGGTTGATCTTCCTAGACATCGAATCAAACACATG
>JAXHOA010000125.1:0-346075 GCA_034520035.1 Mycobacterium sp.
AAGTTACGTATTGCTGCGTGTGATCCTGGCCGATACCTCTGCGTGGATTGAGTACGACCGGGCCACAGGCAGCAAAGCAGACCAGCGCGTCGCCGAGTTAATCGCCACCGACGGGCCGCTAATGTTCACCGAGCCGGTTCTGATGGAGGTGTTGGCCGGCGCACGCAACGACGCGCGCGAAGACGATCTACGGCGCATGCTGCTGCGGTTCGGTTTGGCGCACTTCGATGCTGTCACCGATTTCGACGCCGCGACGAGAATCTATCGTCGGTGTCGACAAGTGGGCGTCACCCCTCGCGGGATGGTCGACTGCATGATTGCAGCGGTCGCGTACCGTCGCGGTCTGGCACTGCTCGCCTGGGACGCTGACATGTTCCGCGTCGCCCGAGTAATCGGCATCGGACTGGACGAGGGGTCGCTGAGCGCTTGACCGTGCGGCACTGCCGAATCCGCTATTGCGCCGGTGATTCGCCGCCAGTTCCACGTGCACGTGCGGGCGCGCCCATCAGCTGATTAGTTGTCGACTCTGTGGCTCATGGACGACGACCGCATCCCGGCGTGCCATCACGGCCGCGCCCGAGCCGCCGAAGGGGAACTGGCAGGCGAACTCATTGTCGCTGTTCACATGGGCCTGGGAACACGCCAGCTGCCCCAGGCATTAGGGCAGCTGCGCAATCGCTACCCGAAGCTGCAGGTGACTCTCCATGAGGAGCCCGATCCAGCGGACATGGAACGACTGCTCCGTCAGGGAACCCTCGACATGGTGCTCGTGCACCGCATCCCCACTGGGTGCACCTTCGACACTCACCCTCTGGGCGAGGAAGCCTACGTCGCCGTCTTGCCGAAGGCGCACCCCCTTCTCTCAGGCGGCGCCACCCTGCGTCTGGAAGACCTGGCGTCAGAGGGGTGGATCCGGTTCCGGCGAACCAGCCTGCTCGACGACTACCTCGCTCGGCTGCTCGCCAACGCGGGTCTCAGTCCACAGTCGGTAGCCCGAGCGTCACAGATCTCCACTGCGGTGCGGCTCGTGGCGCAGGGCTTGGGCGTCACCGTGGTCCCGGCCTCGGCCATCCCCGAAGGCTTCGAAGAACTCGCCTGCCCACTACTGCCCTCGCTGACCGGGCCCGTCCTCGTCGGCGTGCGGCGCAATCCGAGTTCGGCAGAGATGGCCATGCTCGACCATCTCAACCAGCAGAACTGGTGCGGTACAAGCCTACTCATGCGACACCCAACCTTTTGAGCATTCGCTTTCCGCTGCTACACACCGCCAGCTAATCTAAAGGGCCAACACAAGTCGATGCACGACGAGGATGGGCGCCGCTCCCCTAGCTCCCGCGGGTGCCAAGAATACCCACGCGGCCGGCAGAACACGTCGAAATCTACCCGCAAAGTACACCAGTAGGCGCTCAGCGTTGGGCGCAAAGCACAGCGATCACGAGTGAGCGCCTACACTCCGGATTGTGAAGAGCCCGAAAACCTTTGCAAAAAAAGGAATTCCGCTTTTCCGCGCTGCTCGGTGCACGTACCGCCGGTCGATGGCCCTTCGACGCGAGCCTTGCTCGCGCCATAGGGCGCCATGCAGGACACGGCGGTATAGGACGACACCGAAGCAACGACCAAGACGTAGCCGCTGTCGACCCCGATCACGAACGATTGGTTCCAGCAAAGCAGTCCATGGCGCGGACGTACTGAAGGGTGGGCTATCCGCTGGGGGCATGAAGCTCGGTCGCCATTGTCTCTTGGCTGGCCCACGACGCCAACAGGGCCAGATTGTCAGCGGTCGGCCCTCCCGCAGGTGCGGTGTAGACATTCAAATGCAGGCCAGAGTCAGTGGGCAGGTCCATGGACTCAAAATTCAAGTCGAGCGGGCCCACCACTGGATGGTTCACACGCTTGCTCCCGTATCCGTGGACCCGCACGTCCTGTGATGCCCACTGCTGCCGGAATAGCTCACTGCACGTTGATAATTCGCCCACTAAGGCGATGAGGTCCTCGTCATGGGGGTTACGGCCCACTTCCATACGCAACGTCGCTGCCGCATTTCGCGCTACATGGTCGTAGTCGACGAAGAACGTCTCGGCCTCGCTGGGATGCAAGTACACGAACCGCGCTGTGTTGGCGGGCCGTCGCGGGTCGGCCAGCACCGGTGAATACAGTGCGCGACCAAGATGATTCATGGCGAGCACGTCGTGGCGCCCATTGCGGATCAACGCCGGCGCACCGGTAATGGCGTCGAGTACCTCCTGCAGCGCCTGACGCACCGTCGCGGGAGGTGTGCGGTGCCATCGACCACCGGGCGCCCCGGACTGGCGTGCGAGATGCATCAGGTGATCGCGCTCCGCCTCATCGAGCTGTAAGGCCGTGGCTAGCCCGTCGAGTACGCCCTGTGAGGTGCCAGCCAGGTTGCCACGTTCAATGCGCACGTAGTACTCGACCGATACCCCAGCGAGCAGCGCTACCTCCTCTCGACGCAGACCCTCGACCCGACGTCTAGCACCGTAGGCGGGCAGGCCCGCCCTCTCAGGCGCGATGCGGGCGCGACGCGACCTCAGAAACTCTCGGATCTCGGTGCGCAGATCAAGCGTGGCGGCCATCCACCCACCGTAGGCGCTCACCGCAAGCGAAGGGAGGTACCGCCAATACCCTGGACGCCGCAGCGTCCGGCAGATCGGGCACCGACACGTCGACACCGCCGACCGTGCAGGGATGAACGCGAGATCGGTCGATGTTGTCGCCAAAGGCTCACGCGGTCGTGGCGAGCCCTCCGTCGACGGGGACGATGGTGCCCGTCAGGTATGCGCCTGCCCGGCTGGCGAGGAACACGGCGACACCTGCCATGTCGTCGTCGCGGCCGATCCGGCGCAGCGGGGCCGACGCCGCGATCGCCTCGCCGAACTCGTCGAGAGTTGCAGCCATCATCGTCGACGGGAACGGTCCCGGCGCCACCGCGTTCACCGTGATGTGCTGCGGACCGAGTTCCTTGGCGAGCACCCTGGTGAGTTGATGCAGCGCAGCCTTGCTGCTGGAGTACGAGTAGTTGGGCCGTGCGGGGATGTGTATGGCGGCGATGCTGCCGATGTTGATGATCCGCGCGGGGGCGTCGGCGGTCCCAGCGTGGCGGAGTGCAGGCAGCAGCGCCTGTACCAGCCAAAATGGCGACTTCAGGTTAAGGTCGATGACCGTGTCCCAGGCTGCGTCCGGGAACGTCTCCAACGGCTCATCCCACATAGCGCCCGCATTGTTGACGAGGATGTCGAGACACCCAGCGTCGGCCGTGACGAGCTGAGCGAGGCGGTCACACTCTTCGTGCTGGGACAGATCGGCGGGGACCGCCCAGACGTCTCCGTATTCGGACAGCTGTTCCTGCGCCTGAGCGCATGCTTCGGCGTTGCGTGAGCTGATGACCACACGGGCGCCCGCCTGGAGGAGCCCGCGCGCGATCATCATCCCGATGCCCCTGGTGCCACCAGTAACGAGGCCGCGCTTACCACTCAGATCGAAAAGCTCTGTATGCGTTGCGAATTGGCTGTTTAACACTTATCGTCTTTCTTTGTTGGTCGGACAGGACCGTTAGTTGATACCGTCGCGTCTTCGGTGCTGCTGAATTAACCGATTGGCAGCTGGCCGAAGTGCTCCATTTGAAAGAAAGGATCCACGACGCTGAACTCCGCCAGGCCCTTCCTCTCAGCGATTTCAGCCGCCGATGTGAGGGCTGCCGAGATCTCAGCTGGGTCGGAAGGATTCGAGAAGTCTCAACAGTGCAGGCCAAGCTCCATTAGTTCTCTCCTCTGGTCAGCCGGGAACCTCTCATAGCAAGTTAGGCGATATTCCGAAAGCTAAGGAGATCCCTGTGGTACGGGTACTGGCAGAGTCCCCCTTGTCCGGTAGCCACTTGACGGGGGCAGCAACCGTGCCAACGATTGAAACGCCCGGTGCGGACCCGACACGATCCTGGCTGGGCGCCCCGGTTCCTGGTCTCAGGTGAGGTGCGTGCGCGTCCCGCTCACCGACCACACCTCGCGGATCAGCCCACGGTTCAGCGGGGGGAGCCGTTGACACACGTGGTCTGCCGCGGTCGGCCGGTCTTCGAGTGGCTGACGTTTCGGCGATGCCCACCATCGCCTCCGGGAAACACGAACGCGCCGGTTTTACTGATCGCAGAGCACGTAAGGCGGGCGATCCTGGGATAAGTCGGTCGGACTCTGGGTCGAAGGATTATGCAGGAACCGAATATGCAGCGTTACCAGTAAACCATTGCATATTGCACTGCCCGCCAATGGGTTTCGCCACCTCCGCCTGCCGTGACCTAGCTGATACTGCCCCGTTCCAACACCCACCGAGGCTGGAAGGGCAATACCTCGGCAGCGATCTCGAAATCAGCGTCGTAGTGGAGCAGTGTCACATCATGGGCGTTGGCAAGGGTGGCGATCAGGAGGTCGGCCATGCCGACGGCACGATGACGACCGGTGCTGGCCAGCAACCGCTGCGCATCCAACGCCGCCTGCCAGTGGTCATCGTTGGTCGGCAGGTACTCGTATGCGAGGCGGCGATCTGACCATAGCTGCGTGTAGTCCGCGGCGGTCCGCGCGCTATAAAGCGCCTCGGCATCGAGCTGAGCGGTGGTCGCAACCAATCCGGCCTCGATAAGCGGAGCAAGCCGGTCGGCAACCTCGGGGTTTGTCATCCGTGCCGCGGCACTGGTATCGATGAGATACCGCGCTACTACCGCCACACATCACCTCGCTTACCAGGGTCGGCCATCTCCCCCATACCGCCGGACTTTAGCCATGCGACTTGGCGAGCGCGAGCAGACGCTGCTGCAGCCTGCTGCAACGCGATGCGGACTGTATCTGATACGCCGGACGTCTTGAGTTCCTTCTGCGCGGCGGCCAACAAGTCGTCATCGAGGTCAATCAAACGCTTGGTCATCTCGCCACCCTCACGTATATACGAAGTCTTCGTTTAGTATATACGCGCGCGTCCGCCCCCCGCCAGATCAAGCCACTGCATCCCACTCTTGACGCTCGGTCAGATATTGCTCCCACAGTTGAGGGTCGCTGCGCAGGCGCTGATAGTCGCCGTTGAGTCCCCTCAAGAATTCCTGCCGCTCCAAGGCGTCGATGGCTGCGTGCACGACGTCGATGACGGGGGTTTGACGAGCCTTGGCCAGAGACTGATATGGGCGTGTTCACCGCGACCACGGACGTCCCGTCAGACGAGTTCGATCACGTCGGCGATGGATTCGAACACCCGGCTGGGCCGGAACGGATAGCGCTCGATCTCCTCGCGCGTCGTCGAGCCGGTGAGCACCAGGATCGTCTCCAGCCCGGCCTCGATGCCCGCAACCACGTCGGTGTCCATCCGATCGCCGATCATTACGGTGCCTTCCGAATGGGCATCGATGCGGTTCATCGCGCTGCGGAACATCATCGGATTCGGCTTGCCGACGAAGTAGGGCTCCCTGCCGGTCGCCTTGGTGATCAGCGCGGCGACCGAGCCCGTGGCAGGCAGAGGACCCTCTGCCGACGGACCGCTCACGTCGGGGTTGGTGGCGATGAAACGCGCCCCGCCGAGAATCAGGCGGATCGCCTTGGTGATGGCCTCGAACGAGTACGTGCGCGTCTCTCCCAGCACGACGAAGTCCGGACCGACATCGGTCAACGTGTAGCCCACGTGGTGCAGCGCCGTGGTCAGGCCGGCCTCGCCGATCACATAGGCCGAGCCGCCCGGCAGCTGGTCGTGCAGGAAGGCCGCCGTGGCAAGGGCCGAGGTCCAGATCGACTCCTCGGGCACAATCAGGCCCGACCGCGCCAACCGGGCCGCCAGGTCACGTGGCGTGAAGATCGAGTTGTTGGTGAGTACCAGGAAGGGCCGCTGCCGGTCGCTGAGCGCCTGGAGGAACTCCGCGGCTCCTGGCAGGGCGTGCTCCTCCCGGACCAAGACGCCATCCATGTCGGTCAGCCAGCACTGCGGTGTGGTACTCATGCGTCCAGTCTCGCAGGCACTGCCGCCGTGTCTGATGTGGTCTGCCGCCCTGGAAGGGATAGGCGCCCGGGTGACCGCATACGGCGAGGGCATGGTCAAACGCGTCAGCGTCTCGCTGTCCTCTCCGGTGTATTCCAACCGTACGACTCGGCGAGTGGCGATCGCCCCGGGAGTCAATGAGATCGCCGCCTCGGACGGCGACTGGGCGTCGATGACGAACATCGACGCCAACGCCTCATCGCATGGCGCGAGCTGATCCTCGCGGCTGATCGCAAGGATCCTCGCACGAAACTAGCATTTTCGAGTACACCTACTCTACACCTTAGGTGTATTCTGCGTGTATGGCGAAGGTCCGCACCAACATCGAAATTGAGGACGTCTACGTCGAGGCGATAAAGAACCGCTACGGGGTTCACGCAAAAACTGAGGCAGTTGCGCTTGCACTACGACATCTGGCAGGCCAGCCAATGACGCGCGAGGAAGCGCTGGCAATGCGGGGTGCGCACGCGATCGGTGAGGCTCCGGCCGATACCGAGCCCGGCGTCGGCGTGTGATCCTGGCCGATACCTCTGCGTGGATTGAGTACGACCGGGCCACAGGCAGCAAAGCAGACCAGCGCGTTGCCGCGTTAATCGCCACCGATGGGCCGCTAATGTTCACCGAACCGGTCCTGATGGAGGTGTTGGCCGGCGCACGCAACGACGCGCGCGAAGACGATCTACGGCGCATGCTGCTGCGGTTCCGTTTGGCGCACTTCGATGCAGTCACCGATTTCGACGCCGCGACGAGAATCTATCGTCGGTGTCGACAAGTGGGCGTCACCCCTCGCGGGATGGTCGACTGCATGATTGCAGCGGTCGCGTACCGTCGCGGTCTGGCACTGCTCGCCTGGGACGCTGACATGTTCCGCGTCGCCCAAGTAATCGGCATCGGACTGGACGAGGGGTCGCTGAGCGCTTGACCGTGCGGCACTGCCGAATCCGCTATTGCGCCGGTGATTCGCCGCCAGTTCCACGTGTGCGTAGGGCCGCGCCCATCAGCTGATGAGCTGTCGACTCTGTGGCCGCTGGACAGGCTCGGCCCGGTGGTGGTCGATAGGTCGGTTGTCGCGGCCGTCCCCTGCTGTTTCTTCTGGAGCCAACACGAGACCGATTATGCAGCAATCGAACCGTCTCCAACCACTAGCCAAGCGATCCGCCGACGTTAGAGAAGCTGCCGCCTCGGCAACGGTCTCGATGGCGTCTACGCCTGGATCTCGTTGCAGTTGGGGGTCTTTGGCACGCCGTTGAACCGATCGCTGACCCAGGCCATGCTCCGTTCTGATGTGCCCTGAGCTCAGTTTTCGCAGCCATAGAGCAAGCGACCGTATGCTACTAATGAAGCTACATTAATTTGGTTCTGGTGAGCGGAGGAGTTGGCAATGGGTACATCCGAAATGGCCGCGCGTCCAGGAGCGCCCAATGTGGTCATGATCGTGCTGGACGACCTCGGCTACGCCCAGTTCGGCTGCTACGGATCGGACATTGCGACCCCGGCCATCGATCGCCTCGCCCGCAACGGACTCAGGTACAACCGTTTTCACGTCACCGGGTTGTGTTCGCCGACGCGGGCATGCCTGCTCACCGGCCGCAACCACCACGCGGTGGGAATGGGCTTCCTCGCCGACATTCCGACCGCCCATCCGGGCTACACCGGAAAGATTCCGGCATCGGTGTCGACGCTGCCGCGCGTGCTGCGGGATTCCGGCTGGAGCACGATGGCGGTCGGCAAATGGCATTTGGCACCTCGCGGTGAACGGACGAGTGCCGGTCCGTTCACCCGCTGGCCGTTGGGGCTCGGGTTCGAGCGCTATTACGGCTTTCTGCTCGGCGATGCCAATCACTGGGATCCGCAACTGGTGCGCGACAACACGTATCTCGATGGACCTGATGTGCGCCCAGCCGGCTACCACTTGACCGAGGACCTCACCGATGAGGCCATCAGGATGGTGGTCAGCCAGCAGCAGTCAGCACCCGGCAAGCCGTTCTTCCTCTACTTCGCCACCGGGGCGATGCACTCCCCGCATCATGTTCACAAGGACTGGGCCGACGCCTACGCAGGGCAGTTCGACATCGGTTGGGACGCTTGGCGAGATGAGGTGTTCGCACGCCAGCTCGCCGAGGGCGTGGTGCCAGCAGGCACCACGCTCACCGAGCGACCCGATTGGGTCCCGGCCTGGACCTCCCTCACCGAGGACGAACGCGCCGTGTACGCACGAATGCACGAGGTGTACGCAGGCTTTCTCAGCCATACCGACAGCCAGATCGACCGATTGATCCGCACGCTGGAGGACCTCGACGTCATGGACAACACCCTCGTCCTCGTCATGTCCGACAACGGGGCCAGCGCAGAAGGCGGCGTTGCGGGCACCAGCAACGAACACCGGTTCACCCATCGGGTGCCAGAGTCGACTGGCCGACAACCTCGACTCTCCTACCGGACTGGGGTGGCACGGCGGGGTATCCGCACTATGCGTGGGGCTGGGCGTGGGCCGGCAATACTCCGTTCCGCCTGTGGAAGCGGTATGCGTGGCTGGGCGGTACGCGGGTTCCGCTGATCGTGCACTGGCCGCGCGGTATCGGCGACGGAGGCGCTGTTCGTTCACAGTTCGGGCACGCCATCGACATCATGCCAACAGTGTTGGAAGCCTGCGGGGTTCGGCAGCAGCCGTCGGAGGTCGAAGCTTCCGACAGCGCCGTTCACGGGGCGAGCTTGTTGCCGACATTCAACGACGCGGCGGCGCCTGCGCCCCGATCCACTCAGTACTTCGAAGTCGTGGGTTCCCGGTCGATGATTGCCGGTGACTGGAAGGCCACGACAGATCACGTGGCCCAAGGCGTCATGGACGAGGAGACGATGCTGGAGGGTAGCCGGGACTTCGTCCTCGACCGGTGGTCGCTGTTTCGGGCCGACGATTTCTCCGAAGCTCACGACGTGTCAGCGGATCACCCCGACGTGGTGTCTCGACTGACCGCCGTATGGGCGGCCGAGGCCGCCCGCTACGACGTGCTGCCGCTGACCGATTCGTTGGTGGCACGAGCGGCGGACATGGTGTGGCCCGACTTCCCACCCGGGCAGCGCGTGGTGTTGCGGCCCTCGGGCGGCCCGGTCGTCGACGAAGCCCTCCCCTTGCTCTACAGCCGGTTGTCCGCTGACGTCAAGGTCCCGTCCGGGGGTGCCAACGGTGTGTTGTTTGCGATCGGCAACTGGACCGGAGGGCTGGCGGCATTCGTGATCGAGTCCAGACTGCACATTGCTGTCGCAGCCCCGGGCGGCAACATCCGGGTGCGGGCCGATCGGCTGCTGGCGGAAGGACGCCACAGCGTGGGCTGTCGGTTACACCGCCTCGACGGCCGGACCCGAGTGGACGCAGTGATCGACGACATCGTCGTCGGCTCGGCGG
The DNA here is from genome assembly GCA_034520035.1 of Mycobacterium sp. Classification (GTDB taxonomy): domain Bacteria; phylum Actinomycetota; class Actinomycetes; order Mycobacteriales; family Mycobacteriaceae; genus Mycobacterium. Next base: position 9,428 of record JAXHOA010000125.1, read on the forward strand.
TCGCCCCGGTGACGCTGCCCCATGTCTGGCAGCATGGCGGGACATCTTTGCTCTTGGGCCGAGACCGCGGCCTGCCGGTGTGCGAAGATTATCGACCACCGTTTACCTGGAACGGTGAATTGCATTCGGTGACAGTAGAATCCGATCTCAAATCGCTGCCAGGTCGCGAACTACTCAGGGCCGCGCTCAAGTCTGACTGAATCGGCCCCTTCATGGCGCAACGCCCCCAGGGTTTCTGCTGAGGCCGGCGCACGAATGATCGCAGTCAGCGAGTCGATGAGGTCGGACACGAACATCGCGGTGTGCGGCGCCGCGGTGGCGATTGCCCGTTGTCGCTGGTGGTCGGCCACCGCGTTCAGGGAGCTTGTGTAGACGAAACGAAGCCTGGCCGTCGCGACGGCTTCAGGGAGATGCGAAAGGTGCTCCCAGATAAGCTGATTGAGTCGTTGCCCGTGTCCGGTCAGCGAAGGATCGGCCAGAATCCAGGCGTGCCCGCCTGGTTCGCCGTATCCGTGAAACAGCAGCTGAGCCACCAGCTCGACATGGCGCTCCCCCCGCTCGATGCTGCTCACCTGAGGAAGAATCAAGGCCGCAAGGAGACGCCTGAGCTCGGCCGGGTGATCACCCGACACAGCATCGTCGAGTATCCGCCCCCGGTCTTCATCGATTCGTTCGAGACGATCTTCGAGTATGGCCTTGATCAGGTCGTCTTTTGAGCCGAAGTGGTAGTTCACCACCGCGGCGTTGCTTTGCCCGGCGGCGAGTCTGATCTCGTTCAGGCTGACCGCAGCGATCCCGCGCTCGGCGAACATCGTCTCCGCCACGGTGATGAGCTTGAGGCGCGTCGCTTCTCCGCTGCTGTTGCGGCCGCGTGCGCGCGCCCGTTCCCGAATGCGGTCCGACTCCGTCGCCATCGCCCGATCGTACGCAGATCCCTTCGGGTATATTTAATGGAGCCTCATTAATTACTCTGACGGCAACGAGAAAGTGTGGGTGCGGAATGCGGGTGGAGCTCGTCTCCCTGGCATTGGTCATCGCCGTGTCGCCGGCCTCGGTGATCCCGGCGATCCTGATGCTGCACACGCCCCGTCCACTGGCGGCGGGATGGGCGTTCGCCGCAGGGTGGACGCTCTCGTTGACGGTTGCCACCGGCCTGTTTGTCGCAATCTCCGGGGAGCTGAGTGGCGCGGGAGGTCCCCCGCCGCAATGGATCCGCCCCGCAACGCTGGGGTTGTCGGTACTCCTGATCATCGCCGGCCTCGTCACCTGGATGCGTCGAGGGCGGAGCGCACGTGCGCCGGCATGGCTGCGGGCGCTGGATTCCGTCACCCCGCCGCGGGCCATCGCAGCCGCGCCGGTTCTGGTGTCCCTGAATCCCAAGGTGCTCTCCGCCTGCGCCGCAGCAGGTTTCAGTATCGGGGCCACCGCGCAGACGAGCTTGACTCAGTGGGTGGATGTCGCCGGCTTCGCCCTGCTTGCCAGTGCGACAGTGATACTGCCGGTGCTGAGCTATGGGATTTGGCGTGAGCGCATGAACGAGCCCCTGCAACGGCTCAAGGTTGCTCTGGAGCGACACAATGCCGCGATCCTCGCGGTCGTCCTCATTGCAGTGGGGTTGATGTTGGTGCTGCAAGCAGTGTGAGGGCGCTGCCCCTGATGCGGAGGAAAGAGCTTATGCCTGAACCCAAATCGCACCGTGCGAGCCGTAGGCTGCTCGCTCTCCAGAAGCTCACGCTGCTGGCGACATCGAGATCTGGCGGTGCTCCGGACGTGGGCAGAACACGCACGATCACCCAGTCGATGGAGTCGCTCCAGCGACGAGTGCGCGGAGTCCAGGAGACCGCCGCCACGGTGGCCGGTGTGCCCGTCCGGTGGTTTCGCCCGGCCCGCGCGGACGCAGGGTTGATCTTCCACGTTCACGGCGGGGCTTTTGTCGCCGGTAGTTCGCTGGCGGCCCGTGCCCACAGCGCGCTGGCCCGGTCCAATGGTGCAGAACTGGTGAGTGTCGATTACCGACTTGCGCCGGAGCATCCCTTCCCCGCAGCACTCGATGATGTATGGGCGGTCTACTCGGAGGTGGCGCGCGACCGGCCCACGGTCATTGTTGGGGAGTCCGCCGGAGGTGGACTGGCCATGTCCCTGGTACGACGGGTGCTCGACCGGGGCGGCAATGCGCCGAAAGGTCTGGTGACCATGTTTCCCTGGGCTGACCTGACCAACAGTTCCGACAGCTTCGTGGTGAATGAACGTCGAGATATGTTGTCCCGCCATGGTCTTTCGCGTAGTGCCCTGGCCTATGCGGGTGACCGTGGTCTGAAGACGCCTCTGCTGTCGCCGCTGTACGGCTCATTCGTCGACTTTCCCCCCACGCTGATCGTCGTAGGTACCCACGACTGTCTGCTCGATGACTCCCGCAACGTCTCGGCCCGCATGCGCGCCGCCGGTGTGGACGCGACGCTCGTCGAGATCGCCGGCGGATTCCACGGCTTCATCCTTTTGCCGGCGCCGGAGTCGAAGGAAGCCAGGCGGCGAATATCGTCCTTCGTGGGCACAGCCTTTACCAATTGATGAGGCGGCCCGCGACAACCGCCTCGGCTGCGTGTAGGCCCGCCAGATCGCCATGAGGCAACTCCACCCTCCGCGGGCACCGGTCCGATCTGACCGACGGAGCGATGCGCTCGCGCCGTAGGCTCACGGCGTGCACACCGTGACCCTGTCCAGCGCCGCGTCAACGGCGGCGTTGACGTTGGGGCTGTCGGCCTATGCAGCGTTGATCCTCGCCGGCATCGCGGTGGGTATCTACGACGCGCGCCGGCATCGCCGGGGCCGGGCGATCGCGGCCGCGGTGATGGTCGGGGCGCTCACCCTGGGCGGGTTGGTGATCGCGATCATGAGCAGCGTCGCGTGAACCGTCCCCACGCGCCGGGCCCGAAGCGCGCGGCGTCCGCTGTCTTGCTCAGCGGAAATACGGTTCGACCGTGCCGCTGAGCTTGACGACCATAGGATTTCCGCGGCGATCCTTCGCCGTAGGAACCTCGACACGCACCCAGCCCTCGGCCACGTTGTATTCGTGAACGTTGGTTTTCTCGATGCCGTTGAAGCGAATACCCACTTCGCGGCGAAGTACCTCTTCGCTATAGAAGGGGCTGCGCGGGTCGATCGAGAGGTGGTTCGGTGGAACGTCTGCGTTCTGGTCCTCGGACATGATGGCCTTCGTCGAATGGTGCGTCAGGTGCTCCGGATTGTTCTCGATAGAATTCTACGCGACCCCGCAATGGCGGGTTGCGCGTGCTACCCAGCGAGCGAAGGCGCCCGTACCAGTGTTCGCCCCATGACCTTGGCGGCGGTTCGAACTGCACCTCGGTACCGTCAGGGCCGGTGACGGAAGACCAGAACGGCGGGTTCCCGGTAAAATACACAGCATTTACCAAGCTGCTCAACGGTTCTCGCCTATCGCGCAAAGCCGAGGAATGCCATCATCGCTCGTTCGACCTCGACGACTTGCTCCGCGGTCAGTCTGCCAACGCGGACATGGACATTCGACCTTCTGACCGTCGTGAGCTTGTCGATCATCACGTCACTATCGTGGTCGAGTCCTGAAAGTCGCCCATCTCCGCCTACACGTATGCGCATCAGAGGAGCATCCAACAGTGTGCTGGTCATCGGAGCGACGGTGACCGAACTCGTGGCATCGAAGAGGTCATCCTGAATGATCACCGCCGGACGCGGCTTCGCCGAGTAAACGCCTCCGGCGACGGTCCAAATCTCCCCTCGATTCACTCCTCGTCCCACCGCGTCGCGACAGCCTCAACAAAATCTTGGTCGTCGCTGTGTTCATCCGCTGCCGCAATCAGCGACCCCTGCCTGCGCGCCTCGGCCGCGAAGGACTCGGTCCTCACGTCAGGCACCCAGACCTGCAGCGGCCGCAGCCCCCGCTCCCGCATCCGCCGTCGGTACTCACTGACCCTTTCCCGCACCGCCATGTAGCCATGTTACATGTAACGCTTCGCCGGAACTGCCGGCTCGCTGAAGGAGCACACCCAGCGACGGCCAAGCTCCGAATGAACACGACGACGGCCGAGTTGACCCATTGCCCACAATGTAGAGCCTGCTCCCCCCGATGCCGGTCCTAAGTGACATCGTTTGGGAACCCGGATCGTCGGGCAAGATACACGTATGAGAAATCATCTTTTGCGCCGTTCGGCCATCGCCATCCTTGCGGCCGCTCCCATTGCTGCGGGGTCGCTGTTCGGCGCCGGAATCGGTTCGGCTGAGCCCCCGAACTGCGTCAACGGACAATTCTGGGATCCGATCACCAACACCTGCCAGACCCCGCGTCCGGCGGAGAACTGTGCGCCCGGCCAGTACTGGAACGCCTTGTCCAATGTCTGCCGGCCCCTGGGACAACTCTAGTTCGTTTCCCTTCCGCCGCAGTCGTTTTCGTCGATAGGACAAGGCCTGCAGGCCCGTCAGTATCGGCCGCGCGGATCCCGACCGTTCCAGGCGACGAGGCGGTCGATGGCGGGGGCGTCGTCGGAGATCGGGACGGCCTCGGCGAACGGGATACCGACCTCGTCGAGGCCCCTCGCGGCCGAGATCTCCTCATAGAGCGCTCGGCGGTTCTCGGCCGGGAGCATCTGGCGGGCCGCTTCGAGCGCCGCGGTGACGACCGTGACGTCCCAGTCGGGCTGCTGACCGGTCGCTGTCGCGAGGTCCCACGTATGGACGGTCAGCTCGGAGAGGTAGGACGCCAGTACCTGCGCGCCGCTGCCTTGGATCCACGGCAGCGCCATGGATCGTTCGAGCACGGCGTCGTCGTTCCAAGCATCCGCGGCGCGTCTCCCCGACTGCCGCCACGCGTCGGGCCAGCGGTCGTCGTCGACTGGGGTATCGGTGACTGCGAAGGGGTCTTCGCCGTTTCCGAGCGCGGCAACTCGGTTCAGCACGCCGATGAGGTGGGCGAGCAGTGCTCGCACGTCCATGTCTGCGCACGGCGTCGGGTCCGCGAGCTGCCCTGACCGAACGCCGGCAACGACCTCTCCGACGGTGGCGATGGCGCGGTCGAGCATTGGCCGGGGATCGTTGGGGCGGTCCGTGGTGACGCTGGTCTGTGTGGTCATGACGGCATTGTGCCGACTCAAACCGGTCATCTGATGGCCGGTTTGATGTGGGAGTGTGGTGGGGTGCGCGCTGACCGGCTGATAGCCATCCTCCTGCTGCTTCAGCAGCGCGAGCAGGTCACCGCATCGGAGGTCGCCCTGGAGCTGGAGGTGTCCGAGCGCACCGCCCGCCGCGACCTCGAAGCGTTGAGCGTCGCCGGGGTGCCGGTGTACTCCATGCAAGGCCGAGGGGGTGGGTGGCGGCTGTTGGGCGGCGCTCGCACCGACCTTTCCGGCCTGACCGCGAGCGAGGCTCGCGCACTCTTTCTGGTGGCCGGGCCCGCTTCGACGGCAACCCCGGGCGCGAAGGCCGCTCTGCGCAAGCTCGTACGCGCGCTTCCTGAGCCCTTCCGGGAGCAAGCCGCGAGAGCGGCGACATCAGTCGTCGTGGACCCACGACACTGGGGATCCAGCCGGCTCGAGCGCCGACCACCCCGGTTTCTCGACGAACTTCAGGAGGCGGTGATCCTGGGCGTCCAGGTGCGGCTCGGCTACGTCGACCGCAAGGGCTCCGAGACCGAGCGGAATGTCCACCCTTTGGGCATCGTCGCCAAGAGCTCGACGTGGTACCTGGTCTCCCATACGGAGGACGGCCAACGGACCTTTCGGATCGACCGTGTCTCGTCGGTCGAGTTGACCGACGTTCCCGTCCAACGGCCCCAGGGATTCGACCTTGCCGAGAGCTGGCGCGAGATCGCCGACGAGGTCGACCGAAGGCGCACTCCCCTTGAGGTTCAGGCCCTATGCGCTCCCGACGGGCTCGGCCTACTTCGAACGGTGCTCGGGGGCCGCCTAGACATTGGAGGTTCCACGCCCGACGGCCGGATCGCGATCGTGGTCCGCGGCCACAGCGAGTACTCCCTCGCTGTCGAACTTGCCGGGCTCATCGAATGGCTCGAAGTCACCGGCCCGCAAGGCGTGCGGGACCACCTCGCCTCGATCGGCGGTGCGCTTGTAGCGCGGTACAGCTGAGTCGGGCGCCGTCTTTGACGGCAGATTTGGCCAACGGCCATGACCTGTCACGTAATCGCCGGGCGACCCTGCGAGGGCACACTCAAACCTGTGGATACCCGAGAGACGGTCAACGAACTGCTACGGCGGACCGGCGACTACACCGACACAGTGCCCTGGATTCAACAACGGTCCACACGAGCTGGCGTCGAGCAGCACTGATCTGCTTGTCGCTTGATGGCGTCAACCAAGGCGCCGAGTGCGCCACCGTGACAGATCCGCGTCCAGCACCGCAGGATCGCGTTCGGCAAACACCTCGTCGGTGATCTCCAGGTGCCGGATGCGGTCGAGGTGAAATCCCCGGACGGCGTCGCGCAGCCGACACCATCCCGCGAACACCCACGCATCACCTCCACGCAGCAGACCCATCGCCTCCACGTCACGGGTGGTGCGGGTTGCGCCATCCTCAGCGGCGTAGTCCAACCGCACGACTCGGCGCGCAGCGATAGCCTCGGGAATCAGCGAAATCGCCGCCTCAGACGGCGGCTGAGACTCGATGACGAACATCGACGCCAAGGCCTCATCGACGGGCGCGAGCTGTTCTTCGCGGCTGATCGCAAGGATCTTCGCCCTCGCCCGGCGCGCCGCCGCACCGTAGGGCGAGGACTCCAGCAAGCCCAGCCCCGCAAGCACGGCCAGCGACTCCGGCACCGTGAGATTCAATGGCGGCAGCGAATGTTCGCGCAGGATCGAATACCCGCCGGACACTCCGTGGTCGGCATAGATCGGGACACCCGCACGCTGAAGCGATTGGATGTCACGCTCGATCGTGCGTGTGGACACTCCGAACTCCTCCGAGAGCCGAGTGGCCGACATCGGCCGGCGAGATCCCCGCAACAGATCCACCAGCGCGTACAACCGCTCGGCTCTCCTCATGAGTGTGAGTCTCCTCGATCTCAGGTGAGGTGCGTGCGCGTCCCCGTCGTCGACCACACCTCGCGGATCAACCCATCGTCGGTGAAGTCGAAGACATCGATGCCGCCCGCAGCAAGCTCCCCGTCCTGCACGTTCCACAACATCCGCCCGTGCGCGCCGTCCACCGCCCGTGCGATCTCGGTGAACACCACATCTGGATGTTGCTCGCGGTACCGATCGAGGAACCGGGCGAAGCTCCGCGCGCCCAGCACGTCATCCCCCGGGTTCGACCCATCGGTCTCGGAGACCAGGAAATGAATCCGGAAATCCGCACTGCAGATCCGGCGCGCGATCTGACTGTCGGTGTTCCACATCTCCAACCACACCGCGAGCGCCGCATCTGCTGCAGCCCGCTGGGTGTCCACCATGTTCGAGTTCTCGTTCATGGCGACAGCATCAGACACGGTTGCGACAACGGTATGTCGGTGTTTGGGTACCGAGTCGACAGGCAGGTTGTGAGCTTGTCGATGATGCGTCGGATTTCGCGACAACGACGTGCCGCAAAGCCTTAGTCTCCCCCGATGCCGGAAATGAGCCCCGCTGCCGAGTTCGATTTCGTCATCGTGGGAGCGGGCAGTGCGGGCTGCCTGCTCGCGAACCGGCTCAGCGCCAACCCTGATCACCGGGTGCTCCTGGTCGAGGCCGGCGGCAAGGACAACTTGTTCTGGATCAAGATCCCGGTGGGCTACCTGTACACCATCGCCAACCCCCGCACCGACTGGTGCTTCACCACCGAGGCAGACCCTGGTCTGGCCGATCGCAGCATCCACTACGCACGCGGCCGTGTGATCGGCGGCAGCTCGTCGATCAACGCCATGATCCACATGCGTGGACAAGCCAGCGATTACGAGCTGTGGGCGCAGGCCACCGGTGACGATCGCTGGCTGTGGGGTGGACAGGGCGGGACCGGCGAGACGCTGTCGATCTACAAGGAGTTGGAAGACTACTTCGGCGGCGCCGACGAATGGCACGGCGCCGGCGGCGAGATTGCCGTCGAACGGCCGCGGGTGCGCTGGAAAATCTTGGACGCCTGGCAGGCCGCCGCGGCCCAGGAAGGCATCGCCCCGATCGCCGAGTTCAACCGCGGTGACAACGCCGGCAGCGCGTACTTTCACGTCAACCAACGGCGGGGCCGTCGCTGGTCGATGGCCGATGCTTTCCTGCATCCCGTCGCCCACAGACCCAATCTCACCGTCTACCACCCACACCCAGGCGTTGCAGCTGCTGATGGACGACCAGGTCCACGACGGCCAGCGCCGCGGTGCCTGGACCACGGCTGCGCACCGCGCCTCCGGTGTACGGCTGCTCAAGAACGGCCGCAGCATCGAGGTCCGGGCCCGGCGGGAGGTGATCCTGAGCGCCGGGGCGATCGGGTCGCCACATCTCATGCAGGCATCGGGTTTGGGACCGGCCCGGCTGCTCACCCAGCATCACGTGCCGGTGGCCGTCGATCTGCCGGGGGTAGGTGAAAACCTCCAGGACCACCTGCAGCTGCGCACGGTGTACCGGGTGCGGGGCGCCCGGACCGTCAACTCCCTGTACCGCAATTGGTTTACCCGCGCAGGCATGGGACTTCAATACCTACTGATGCGATCCGGACCCATGACCATGCCGCCTTCCACGCTGGGCGCTTTCGCCAGGAGCGACCCCACGCTGGCCAGTCCCGATCTGGAGTGGCATGTACAGCCCTTGTCGTTGGCCAAGTTCGGCGAACCGCTCCACCGTTTCGGAGCGATCACGCCCTCGGTGTGCAATCTGCGACCCAGCTCGCGCGGCCACGTACGCATCGCCGACGCAGATCCGCTGACCCACCCGGAGATCTCCTGCAACTACCTGTCCACCGACGCCGATCGCGAAACCGCCGTGCGGGGCTTGAGGATGACCCGGCAAATCATGGCGGCGCCGTCCCTGGCCCGATACCACCCCGAAGAACTGCTGCCCGGCCCGCAACTGGTGAGCGATGAAGACCTCCTGCGTGCGGCCCGCGAGCTCGGAACGACCATCTTTCATCCGGTCGGCACCTGCACCATGGGAGCCTTTGACGCACGAGGACTGCCACGGTCGGCCGCCACGGTGCTCGACACCGATTGTCGCGTATATCGAGTCGCCGGCCTGCGCGTGGTCGATGCTTCTGCGATGCCCACCATCACGTCCGGGAACACCAACGCACCGGTCATGCTGATCGCCGAGCGCGCAGCGCGGGCAATCCTGGGGTAAGTCAGAGCCCGGACGGTACGACCGTGCCGTTGACCGTCACCTCGACCTGATCCGTCATCGGGTCGTAGGAAATTTTGCCGTGTTCGAAGGTCGTCACGAGAAGTTCGCCTACGGTGTCCTCGTCGCTGGTGGGCGCGCCCAGCGGACCCACTGAGCCGTTCTCGCCGGTGACCAAAGGCATGCCCTCCGGGTCGCGCGGGACATTCCACGCCTCCCGGATCCTGCCCCAGGTGATGTATCCGGGTGTTCCCGCTTCATCGTTCTTGGCAGTGATCACGCCGCCCTGGAACTGCTGGAACACCACACCGCTCTCCCGTGCTCCCGCGTTGCGGTCTCCTGTCAGAGGCTTGCCGAGAGCCTGCCGCTGGTATTCGGATGCCGACGCATATTTGGCCGCAATCGGACCGGTCAGCGTCACCTCGACGTCTCTCTCCCCGATGAGCTTCACTTCGGCGGGCGGGGCCTCCGTCTCGGAGGTGGCGATCAACCCGACCTGCGGCGGCACCGACGCGTCGACGGTTTTACCATTGCTGCAGCCCACGGTGATCAGTGCGACGACAGCCATGCCGACGACTGCTGTGTAGCGGTATTCGGTTGTCCTCATTGGCTCACTCTCGCGTCTTGCTCTGGAGTGGGTCAAGTTTCGGTTGAACCGCTCGACGCCCTCCGCCGGAATAAACCCGGCGCCCGGTGAACTTGGCTCAAGAGTCGCCCCTTCCCGACTCAGGAGCATTTATGACCCGTCCCGTCCGCGTCGCCGTACAGATCCAGCCCGGCGGCACGCCGGATTACCGCACCTGGCGCGACGCCGTCCTGGCCGCCGACGACCTCGGTGTTGACGTGATCTTTGGCTACGACCACTTCCACCGCCCGGCGATGAAGTCCCCCGTCGACGGCAAGCCGGTCATGTACGACGAACAACCCGACGTCGCCAATTTCGAGGGTTGGACCGCACTCGCATCGTGGGGCGAGATCACCTCACACGCCGAGATCGGGTTGCTTGTCACCGGCGTCGGCTACCGCAACGCCGACCTGCTCGCCGACATGGCGCGCACCGTCGACCACATCAGCGGCGGCCGGCTCATCCTCGGCCTCGGCGCGGGGTGGTACGAAAAGGACTACACCACCTACGGTTACGACTTCGGCACCTTTGGCTCCCGCTTCGATCTGTTCGACGAGAGCTTGATTCGCATCGAGAAGCGGCTCGCCGCACTGATGCCGCCGCCCGTGCGCAAGCTCCCGATTCTCATCGGCGGCACAGGGCCCAAGCGTTCGCTGCCCGCCGTTGCCCGGCACGCCGACATCTGGCACGCGTTCGCCGACCTGGACGCCTTCCGTAGGTCCAGCGACCGCGTCGATGAGCTGGCAGAAACGTTCGGCCGCAACGGCGCCGATATCGAGCGCTCGACGCTCTGGGCGAACCCCGACAGTGCCGACGCGTTCCGCGAGGCAGGCGTCACGCTGTTCCAGACCGAACTCACCGCCGACAACGGTTATGACCTCACGTCTCTGAAAGAGGTGCTCACCTGGCGGGACAACGGGTGAGCAGGTAAGCCGACCCTGGCGTTTCGAGTGACTCCAGGCGGGGCACACCGTCCACGCGCACAGCCTGCGCACGCTGACGCGACGCGGAAGCGAAAGCAATCCCCATGGGGATCACATCGGAAAAGAGACTCACATGGCGCTCGACGACAAGGACATCAGCACCTCGCCGGCAGACGGCGGCGAAGGAACGGCCGACGGCGGAAGCAACCCCGAAGGTCACGACGGTGGCGCTGACGGCACCGCCGGTGGCGAAGGCCCCGCCGACGGCGGAAGCAACCCCGAAGGTCACGACGGTGGCGCTGACGGCACCGCCTGAGAGTCCGTGGTGCTCAGCCGTTGTATAGGCATCGGCACTGATGTCTTCGCCTCCGAGTACTGGGGTCAAAAGCCACTGCTGAGCCGCTCGGCTGCGCTACCCCGCGACTTCTGCGATCTGTTGTCGCCCGACATGGTCGACGAGCTCATCGCAGAGCGCGGGGTGCGCGCCCCTTTCATCCGGCTGGCCAAGGAAGGGCACGTCCTGTCCAAGGACTCCTACCTCGGGCCTGCCGGCTTCGGTGCGGAAATCGCCGACCAGGTCGACTCGGCGAAGGTGCTCAGCCGGCTCGGGTCGGGCGCCACCGTCGTTTTGCAAGGGCTGCACCGGCTTTGGCCGCCACTCATCGACTTCGTCGGTCATGCCGTCGACGACATCGGTCATCCGGTTCAGGCGAATGCCTACATCACGCCACCCGGCAGTCGGGGCTTCGACTTTCACTACGATGTGCACGACGTTTTCGTCCTGCAGGTATCTGGGACCAAGCGCTGGATCGTGCATGAACCGGTGCACGTTCATCCGCTGCCATCGCAGTCGTGGACCGACCACCGCGACCAGATCGCTGAGCGCGTCACCGGCGAGCCGGTCATCGACGCCGAGCTGTCGCAGGGCGACGCGCTCTATCTACCGCGTGGGTGGGTGCACGCGGCGCAGACGCTGGACACGACCTCCATCCACCTGACGATCGGCGTGGCGGCGACGACGGCGGTGGACATCGTGCGCGCCGTACTCGACCAGCTCGGCGCCGACGAAGAGCTCCGGGCCCCACTCCCCTTGGGCATCAATCCGGTCGACAAAGACGATGTCGCGGCAATCACGGCCAAAGTCATCGCGCAGATCGCCGGCCATCTCCGCGACAACGCAGAGGTGCTGAGCACCGCTGCCGCCGAGCGGTTGATCGCTCGATACGGATCGCGCACTCGAGCCGAGGCGGTCCACCCGCTCGCGGTGTTGCGCGCCGCCAAGCACGCCGACCGGGTGCACGTTCGATGGCGCCGCGGATTGAGCGCCACCATCATTCAGGAACCCGACGGCCAGGTGGCTTTGAGCTTGCCGGACAAGACCATACGATTCCCCACTGTGTGCTTCGCCGCGTTGCAGGAACTCAGCCGTGGCAAGCCTGCGGACGCAGCGGCGCTGCCCAGCCTGGATGCCGCCGATGGCGCGGTGCTGATCCGACGACTGCTCCGCGAAGGCGTGCTGGTCCCCGCCCCTGCCGATCAGCCGCACACCTAGGCTGGTCTGGTGACGCCGGAGAAACGCCCACCGTGCAGCGTTCAGTCCCTGGCTCGCAACGAGCCGATGTACGGCACGGCGTCGGCCGGATCGGCCTGGCTGCTACTCGAACTCGAGGGTGGGTGGGGTCCGTCGGCGTTCCTGCAGTCGCCGAGTTGTATCGATCCGACTCTGGGACGGTCGATCGTGCGCCGCGCCGAGTCGGCAGGGATGCGCATCGCCGCGATCCGACGACACGGCCGCCGGTCGCCGAGCCCGCGATGGCGGTGGTTCGTGGCGAATTCCACAGTGGGACAGCATGCCCTGTTTCAGGGCGAGGTCCATGAGGGACGTGAGTACCTGGACCTCGACCTCGGTGGCGGCGACGGTGTCCGATCGGAAGATCCGCTCGTGGCTGTCTGCGCGCACGGTAAGCATGACCCGTGCTGTGCTGTGCGCGGCCGGGCTGCAGCGGCCGCTATTGCCGCGTCATATCCCGAAATAGTCTGGGAATGTTCGCATCTGGGCGGTGATCGGTTCGCCGCGACAATGCTCATCCTGCCGGAGGGGCTCTGCTACGGCCGCGCCGACAGCACCGACGCTGCCGAATTCCTCCGGCTGTACTTTGACGGCAGACTCGACGATCGATACCTGCGCGGCCGAACCTCTGTCCCCCATGCTGTGCAAGCCGCACAACACTTCGCCCGCGAAGCCTATGGTGATGACCGGATCAACGCTCTCGACCCGGTCACATATGACAGTGCAGACGGAGTGGTGCGGGTGGTCTTGGCCGCCGACCACGGCGCGGTCGAAGTCCTGTTGAACGAAGCAATGTCCGCTCCGCTGTTTTCACAGTGCCGTGCCACTGCGGCGGGTCCGGTACGGACCTACAGTCTTCGTTCGATCAACAGGTGATGCCAGTGCCACACAACAAGTGAACGGAGTGCTACAGCCATGCCGCCTTCCATCACCACCGCGATCTCGATGGACCTGTTGCGCGGTGCCTACGAACTCGAGCCGACGGCGCACGGCCTGCTTCCCCATCGATTGCCCGGCTGGGCTCGGGCGCAATGCGCGGACCCGCAGCTGGCGATGGCCGAATCACAGCCCGCCGGTTGTCGGCTGGCGTTTCGGACCCGGTCCACGGTGATCGAATTGGACACGCTGCGCACCCGTCCGGCATATCGGGGTGTACCGATGAGACCCGATGGCATCTACGACCTGCTGATCGACGGCCGGCTCGCCGCGCAGGCCGCGTCCACTGGCGGCAACGTCCTGTTGAAGGACGCCGCAACCGGCACCGAGGAACTGCTGCCCGGTGAAACCGGCACGATCCGTTTCACCGATCTTCCCAATCACCAGAAGTCCGTCGAGATCTGGCTGCCGCACAACGAAACCGTCGAACTGATCGCCCTTCGGAGCGATCAGCCGCTGGAAGCCGCCCCGAGCACACGGCGTACCTGGCTTCACCACGGCAGCTCAATCAGTCACGGCTCCAACGCAGTTCATCCCACCGGGACCTGGCCTGCACTGGCCGCAGCGGCCGCCGATGTTGAACTGATCAACCTCGGAATGGGCGGGGCCGCTCTGTTGGATCCCTTCACCGCTCGCACGATGCGCGACATACCGGCTGATCTGATCAGCATCAAGATCGGTATCAACATCGTCAACGCCGACCTGTTGCGACTGCGCGCCTTCGGGCCCGCCGTCCACGGCTTTCTCGACACCCTCCGCGACGGTCACCCGACTACTCCGATCGTCGTCGTCTCCGCGCTCTACTGCCCCATCCACGAAGACACGCCCGGACCGCTGGCCCCCGATTTCAGCAGAGGCACAATGACATTTGTCGCCACCGGAGATCCGGCAGACACCAGGGCGGGCAAGCTCACGCTGAGCGTCATCCGTCACGAACTGGCGGCCATCGTCGAACAACGGTCCGCGGTCGACCCACACCTTCGCTACCTCGACGGGTTGACGCTATATGGACCGGATGACTTCGCCGAGTTTCCGCTCGCCGACAACGTGCATCCCGGCCCGCAGGTTCATCAACTTGTCGGCGCGCGCTTCGCCGACAGAATCCGCGATCCATTTGTCGACGATTGAATCGGCGCCAGAAAGGGCATTTCCTGTGCGCTGGATCACAACTCCGGCCCGATGCCGATAGGGAGTGCCATGGGCGATACGGACAGCGAGATCGCCAAATGGGACCCTGGCGTGGCTCGCCGGATCAGTGGTGTGATCGGGCCGCTCGTCAGGCGCTACTTCCGGGCGGAGGTCGAGGATCTCGAGAACGTGCCGGCAGTCGGTGGAGCCCTGGTCGTGTCCAATCATTCGGGCGGCGTGCTCACCCCCGACGTGCTGATCTTCGCACCGGCCTTCTACGACAGGTTCGGCTACGACCGGCCGTTGCACATCCTCGCGCACTACGGGGTACTGATGGGACCGTTGGGCTCGGCGTTATCGCAAGCCGGAGCCATCGGGGCCTCGCCGGACAATGCCGCCCCGGCGTTGCGCTCCGACGCGGTGGTCCTGGTATTCCCGGGGGGCGATTACGACGCATTCCGTCCGTCGGAATCTGCCAATGTCATAGACTTCGAGGGCCGCACCGGCTACGTCCGGACCGCAATCCAGTCGGGCGTACCGATCGTGCCGATGGTGTCGATCGGCGGCCAGGAAACCCAGTGGTTCCTGGCCCGCGGTGACGGTCTGGCGCGGCGCCTCGGACTCCATCGAGTCCGGTTCAAGGCCCTGCCGCTCACCTTCGGCCTGCCCTTCGGGCTGACCACCGCGCTACCGGCGAACATCCCACTGCCGTCCAAAATCGTGATGCGCCTGCTCGAACCCATCGACGTGACCGAGCAGTTCGGGGATGACCCTGACATCGACGAGGTCGATGACCACGTCCGAACGGTGATGCAGCGCGCCCTGGACGATCTGGCCCGCAAGCGCAGATTCCCCGTCCTCGGCTGAACCCGAAGTTTCGAACGTACTTGCGACGGGCATCTATCGGGTCATGAATGATGACACCACACAAGGTCCCAACGAAAACGCCGAGAAGGACACGTCTCAGTGGGTCACCGGCGACGAGCCGATGACCGGCCCGCAACGCAGTTATCTGCACACGCTTGCCCAGGAGGCCTGCGCGGAGGTGCCCGAGGACGTGACGAAAGCGCAAGCCTCCGACCTCATCGAGGAGCTGCAACAGCAGACCGGGCGCGGCTGATGGCCCCTTCTCACGGCATCAGGAGGTCGCCTCGGCGGCGAGCCTGGACAGCGTGTCGTCCAATTGATCCTCGGTGACGAGCGGGAACTTCACCTTCTCGAGCAGCTTCTTGTCGGTCACCTTGGACCAGTCATAGGTATGACGGACCAGCGTCTCCTCCGGGCCCTGCGCTTCCAGCTCCCACAGCCATTCCCAGCCGGGAGGCTCGCTGCCCGCGGGCGCCGTCTTCCAGGCCAGCAGCTTGTCCTTCGCATACCCGGTGACGTGGTTGTCGGTCTTGTATTCCCCGCCCATGTGGTCGCCCTGCATGTTCATCGTGAACACCTCGCCGACCTTCTGGATCCGGTCGGCGTGGTCGACGCTGCGGACGAACCCGGACCCGTCGAGTACCGGATGCCGCTCGGGGTTGGACAGGATGTCGAACACCGCATCGACGGGCGCGGTGATGGTTCGTTCGACGGTGACCTTCGCTTCGTTGCTCATAGCCTCCGTGTGCCCAACATGGCCGCGTCGCTAAACAACCACGGGCCTCAGGCCACGACCCTGCTCACCTGGGCCGCCGAATCCCCGATGGCGAACTCGCCGTCGCCCATCATGGTGCGAAGCAACTCCGCCTGCTCGCGCTGACCGCGACGCGCGGCACGGTCCATACCACCGGGCAGCGTCAGGTCGACCGCACTGCGTACCACGTTGACCGGCAACTTGAGCAGCGGGTACCACGGCGGCACGAAGGCAGGCAGTCCCAGCATCCGCATTGCGCGGGGCCCGAGGAAGGCGCTCGTCACCGAGAGGTGCTGGGCCCGCGCCAGCTGCCGCCGCAGTGCGGGAAGGCTGTCGAAATGCCAAGCCAGCGGATCGTCGGCCATCGGTGCGGCCAGCTGCCGCGTGGACTCGTCGGGCGCCGAGAGCGCGGTCAAGGTGTGGTACAGCACCCGGATACCGTCGCGGAAACTGTGTGGTAGCCACTCGTCCTCGACCCCGATGAGCCACCCGACATAGCGCGTCAGGTGAGCCACAGCGTCCAGATCCTCAGGCACGGTGAGGATTCCCATTCCGAGGCTGGCCGCCGGCGGAGCAACGAGGGCACCGATCAAGGTGGCTGCCATATCGGTCTGGTTGACCGGCACGCCCCACTCGTCGGGGCGCCAGTCCGGCATCGCACCGACATGCCTGCGCACGAAGGCGTGGATCAGCCGGACCCGGATCGTGGATCGATACCCGACCCCCAGCGGTTCGAGGCCGTCCTCGGCGATCACGTCCATCGCCCACTGCATCGTCTCGGCGAAGCGTTTGTTGGAGCCCTTCTCGAGCGCTCCGGTGCGCAGCAAAGTCTTGTTGAACCCGGAGAACTGGTAACCGCCCAGCAAGGACACATCGCGCGCGACGTACATGCCGTCGGCCCCACCGCGCCGCATTGCGCGCTGCCCGCGCCGGATCAGCCCGGGATCGACCCAGTCCGGCAACGCCTCCACCGAGGAGAAGAAGTCGCGCAGCGGCTGCGGTGCTTCCGGCACATTCGCGATGCCCTCGGCCAGTGCCCGGTCGAACAGCGGACGGGTCTGCGGCAGACCGGTGGCCACCATCCAGTCCAGCAGCTGATCCATGGGCTCGTCACCGACGGTGAGCCGCTCCCCGAGTCGATGCCACTGCCCCGGGTCTGGCTTGCGTATGCCCAGGCCGGTGGCCAGGAGCCTGATCATCCCCGGCACCGGACGAGGTCCGGCGGGATGCCTGGTCGGGACTGCCACAGTCATCGATGCTCCCCTTTGAGCTCATTTAGACAACGCTTGTAGTCAAAAAGCAGGTTACCCGGCTCTTGACGGGTGTCAACACGCCGCGCCGCGCACACCTCCCGGGTTCAGATGTGTGCCGGTCGGGGCGGTTGTACTGTCCTGGCCATGCGCACGCCCCGCAACCCCGATGGCGACGCCCCGCTGTGGAAGCGGGCTGCCTTCGAACTGAAGTGCTTCATCAAGCGCCGGATCGCACCGAAGGGCATCCCAGTGGTACCGCCGAGCGAGCCGTACCTGGTGGTGCCGATCCTCGGGCAGTCCAACGCCTTCGGGATGGGCCTGCCCTTGGACCGGGAGGGTGCCGACACACCGCACCCGAATGTGCACCAGTGGGCCAACAGCGGTCCGTCGAAGAACACCGTCGTCCTCGGCGCGGATCCGCTGGTGCACGAGACACCCTCGCGGCGCGTCGGTTTCGGCGTCACGTTCGGCAAGGCGCTGACCGAGGCGACCAACCGCGCGGTGCTGCTGGTGCCCTGCGCCCGCGGCGACACCTCGTTTCATCCGAAGAACGGCTACACCTGGGACATCGAGGACACCAAGACCCGGCGCAATCTCTACCGTGAGGCGGTCCGTTCGATCGACGCTGCGCTGGCTCAACATCCGGGCAGCACCGTTGCTGTCGTGCTGTGGCACCAGGGGGAATCCGATGTGCCCTTGACGCCTGGGCCGGACTACCAGCGCAAGCTCGATGCGCTGTTCGGCGATCTTCGAGCCCGCTATGGGGCCGAGACTCCGATCATCCTCGGCGGCATGGTGCCCGAGGAGATGGAGCTCAGCGGCAAGGATTACACGGTGATCAACGCCGTGCACCAGGACACCCCGAATCGCTTGCCGCGTACGGCCTTTGTGCCCGGCAACAGGGATTCGTTCAACAGTCTCGCCGACCGCCACTACAACGCCGAAGGCGCCCGCGCCTTGGGGCGCGACATGTGGTCGGCTTACCAGAGACTCGACGCTGCCGCACTGCGGGAGTACCGCCGCTGACCTGAACCGTCCGCGCCCCATTTGGTGCGCCACGCCATCGATATCCGCACCAGCTCGGTCCGGCATTCCTCAGGTGTCGACGGTTCCGTCGCGCGCCAGCGTCTCCCGTCGATGACCACATGGTGACCATCAGCTGTCGTCTGCCGCCGCTCGCTCATAGGTCGATGGTGGGTAGGGCCACACGGGGACGATCTCGGTGCGGGCGATCGCCCGTTCCCGATCGTCCGACAGCGCGACCCTGGTGCAGAGCCGGGTAGGTGGGTCATACTGATCCCAGGCTCGGCCCCCAATCGGTGTAGGCCACCATCCCTATCTACGTCCCACGCCACTTTCCCCTGACGGGACGGGACCTGTCGTGCCTTCACTCATCTCACCGGAACGGAGCGAAAACCGATGTCTGTCAACATCATCAGGATCGGCACCGAGCGACTGATCATCGAGAACACCCTGGATCGCAACCGATCGGCGCTGATCGACGCCGTGCGCGGGCTCTCCGAGTCCGACGCCCGGCGCCGGCTCGTCGACTCGCTGACCACGCCCATCTCGTTGATCAAGCATGCTGCGGCCGCCGAACGCATCTGGTTTCAACGCTTTTGGGCGAATCTCGATGCATCGGAGTGTGACGGGTACTCCGAGCGCGACGAGGGTACCTTCGCCGTCGCCGCGCACGAGTCGCTGTCCGACGTGATCGCCGAGTTCGAGCGGGCCAGCCGGCTGTCACGCACCATTGCGGCAGGTTTCGACCTCGACGACACCAAGGTCAACCCCGTCGAGGGTGAACTCAGTATGCGATGGACCCTGCTGGCCATGATCGAGGAGTTCGCCAGGCATGCCGGTCACGCCGACATCCTGCGCGAGCAGATCGATGCCGGTGGCGCTACGCCGTTGCCCGGATGACGTGATCGGCGATGCGAGCGTAGGTCTGGCGCGTGGACCCGACATCGTCGCTCATGATGTTGTATCCGTGATCCACGCCGACCACCTCGTGATACTCGGCCAATGCACCGACGTCCGCGAGAGCATCGGCATAGCGGCGGGCCTCGTCGCGCAGGCGGTCGTGCTCGGCGGTGATGACCAGCGCCGGCGCAATCCCGGCGAGCCCCTTGGCATTATCGCCCCAGGCGGGTGAGGCGAGTCGGTCAGTGCACTGTTTCCGGTCGGGGATATAGGCGGTGTCGAAGATCTCCCCCATCCACGGCTTCATGATCGCCCGGCTCCCCACCGATGAAGGCTTGTCACCGGTCGGGGTCACCAGGTCCAGGGGCGCGTAGTGCAGGACCTGTAGGGCGATATCCGGGCTCTTGTTCTCATGTGCGAGCCGCGACGCAGCGGCGGCAAGACTCCCTCCCGCGCTCTGGCCACCGATACACACCCGGGTGCCGTCCCAGTCCTGGCCCGGACCGGCGACCCAGCGCACGATGTCATAGATCTGTTGCGGCGCAGCGGGAAAACGGCGACCGGGCGCCAGCACATAGCTGGTGTTGACCACGAACACATCCGCATTGGCCGCCAGGTAGCGGCACCAGGGATCGTCCTGTTCGGGATGTCCGACCACGAACCCGCCGCCGTGGATGTTGACGTAGACGGGAGTTTCCGCCGTGGGAGTCGGCGGGCGGTACACGGTGGCCGCCGCAGCGGCGTACCGCGTCGGGATGCTGATCTGCGACGTGCTGCCGACGATCTCGGGAAAACGCACGGCGGCCTTGGGTGCCGGGTTGACCACGGCGGCGAGCACCCTCGCCAGCGTGTCGGCGACCATCTGCTGGGACAGGATTGACATCGCCAATTCCCTTCAGGCACCGGAGGCAAGCGGATCGAGTTGGTCGGTGGTGATGTCATCCGCCGCTGTCGAGAGGCTCAGCGCCTCCCACTTCTCATCGGTGGCCAGCAGCTCACGTCCGGCTGCGGTGGCATAGCGGTAGGCGTCGGGTCCGACCAGCAGCCGGGTCGGCGGCGTCGCCATCTCCACGATATCCAACAGCAGCGCAGCGACTTTGACCGGATCGCTGGCGCCGAGGTTGGCGGATTGGCTGAGCCGTGCGGCGGCACCCACGGTGGCGGCATACTCGTCGCGGACCGGGGCGATGCTCATCGACGAGCCCGCCCAATCGGTGCGCATACCGCCAGGTTCAAGCACGGTCACCTTGATACCCAGTGGCTCCACCTCCTGGGCCAGCACACCGGAGTAGCCGGTGACCGCCCACTTGGCGGATTGATAGGCCGCCAGCCCCGGTCGGGCCATCCGTCCGCCGACAGAGGAGATCTGGATGATGTGGCCGGCGCGCTGGGCGCGCATGACCGGCAGCGCCGCCTGGGTGAGGCGAACGACGCCGAAGAAGTTGGTGTCGATCTGGGTGCGGAAGTCGTGGAAGTCGACGTCCTCGACGGCGGCCATGTTCGCGTACCCGGCATTGTTGACCAACACATCGAGGCCGCCGAATCTGTCGACTGCTGTGGCGACGGCGGCACGCACTTGTTCGTCGTCGGTGACGTCGAGTTCCACGACGGCGAGGCGGTCTGGCTGCCGGCCGGCCAGGCCGGTCGATGCCGATGCCGAACGCACACCGGCGACTACGCGATGTCCGGCTTCCAGCGCGGCCTCGGTGATGGCACGACCGAGCCCCCGCGAGGCGCCGGAGACGAGAAAGACATGAGACATGGGAGTTCCCCTTTCGCTAGTGGTCCGTCTCAATTTTGATTGACTACTTGTTGGAGTTTGGTGCGCGCGCGGCGGACTTTGACCAGGATGGATTCAGCGGTTGCTGTCCAGACGTAGGGCTTGGGTTCCGCGTTGTGGGCGTTGAGGTATGCCTCGATGCTGGCGATCAGGTCAGGCACGCTGGCGAAGATGCCGCGGCGCAGGTTCTTGTCGGTGAGGTCGCGGAACCAGCGTTCGACCTGGTTGAGCCATGACGATGAGGTCGGGGTGAAGTGGAAGTGAAAGCGTTTGTGCCGCTTCATCCATTTCTGGACCTCGCTGTGTTTGTGGGTGGCGTAGTTGTCCAGGATCAGATGAACCTGCAACCCTTTTGGCACTTCGCGGTCGATCGTGTTGAGGAACTTGATGAACTCGGCGTGGCGGTGGCGGGGCAGACATTGTCCGATCACTGTGCCAGTCAGCACGTCCAGAGCGGCAAATAAGGTGGTCGTGCCGTTGCGTTTGTAGTCATGGGTCATGGTTCCCGCCCGTCCTGGCACCATCGGCAGTGACGCCTGGGTGCGATCCAAAGCCTGGATCTGGGACTTTTCGTCCATGCACAGCACGATGGCCTGCTCCGGCGGGTCCAGATACAACCCGACTACATCGATCAGTTTCTCCTCGAACAGCGGATCGTTGGACACCTTGAACGTATCGATCCGGTGCGGCGCCAGCCCGAGATCCGACCAAATCCGTTGCACGGTAGCCGAACTGACCCCGACCCGCCTAGCCATCGTGCGGCACGACCAATGCGTAGCACCCTCGGGAGTCGTCGTGGTGGTCAACCGAACAATCTCGGCGATCGTCTCCTCGGGAATCGAGGGCTTACGTCCTCGGCCTTCCCGGATCTTGTCCAACCCGGCAAGCCCGTCCTCGACGAAACGCGCACGCCATGCCCGCACCGTCACCGGAGTCACCCCGACATCCTCAGCAATCCGGATATTGGCCTCGCCATCTGCGGCCAACAACAGCACCCGCGCACGCAGCACCTGCTGATGCGGCGCCGTACGGGAGCGTTGCAGCCTCTCCAGCGTGTCTCGCTCAGCGGCCGTCATCGGCAAGGCCGGTGCAGGTGATGCGCTCATTCATGCAGAATACCGAACATATAGCTAGCTATTTACGTGACACACCACTAGTACGTCGGTCAGGCTCATCTACACCTGTATACCCGATATGTATACGAACGTAGACTTTAGGGAGATGATTCCCTCTCAGCCGCGAGACGTGCGGCTACCCCGCCGGCGTGCCGACGATCGCCTCGAAGACCGGTTCGAGGACACCGGCGATGCTCACGGGGTCGGCCTCGCTCAGCGCGCGGGTTCCGATGACCGAGCGCATCAGCAGTACTCCGCTGATCACCGACAGCATCAGCTCAGTGCGCAACTCGCGATCGGGACGGTCGATCTGGCGCGCCAGTCGTTGTCCGACATGGCGTTCGATCGCTTCTCGCACGATGCGCACGGCGACCGGATCGGCCACCGAGAGCAACATGATGAGGAAGGACTTCGGCGGGTCGCCTGCCGGCCCGGTGCGTGACACCAGTGCGGCGGCAGCGTCACGGGCGACCGCGTCCGACTCTTCGACGACGAACACCGGCGGCGCGAACGCGGCCTCGACAGCCTCGGCGAACAGTTGCTCCTTGGAACCGAAGTACCGGTTCACCAGCATGGCGGTGACACCCGCGTCCTTGGCGATCTGGCGGACGCCCGCGCCGTCGTAACCGGCGTCGGCGAAGTGTTCGATCGCCGATTGCAGGATCGCTGCACGGGTGGCAGCCGCGTTCCGCGGACGGGGCTGGGCTGAAGGCATACATAAGTCTACGCCCGTAGATCCAGCGCCGGTCCTACCGCAGCAGCGAACTCGCGATCGGATCCAGCCGGACCGTGTGTGTCGAGGTAATCAGTGCAATGTCAAAGTTGGCATGATCGTCGACGAAATCGACGCTGTTGCTGTAACTCTCGGCAAGGTGCAGTGGATCTTCGCCGGGTCGGTAGCCGATCAGCGCGACCACTCGCCGATTATCCGAGCTCTGCTCGGTCCACACCCCGTGCACGGTGATCCCATACTTTTTCAGGCTCTGGATATGCCGCGGCCAGAAGGTGGTCACGTAACGCTGCAGCGCATCGTCATCGGCCAGCGTGTAGGTCCGCAGTTCCATCATGGCCGAACCCGCAGACTCTTGAGGGTCACGATGCCCAGCAGACCACGGTCTTGACCGAACGACCTGAACCCTCTGCGCTGGTGGACTTTCTGGGCCAGGTCGTGGATTCGAACATTGACAGCTGGGGACATCACTCGATTGTGGCAGGGCGCCGCCGCGGTGTCGCCATCATTTGCGCGAACCCCGTCGATTTGGCAGCTCGCACTACCCGCTGAGGTCAGAGTCGCCCGCTGGGGCTGGATGTGTTCGCCGTGCGCAGCGCAAGCGTGCATTTGTGCACGTCCTTCTGCACGACTGACCGTTGACGCACCACTCGTCGTCAGATGAGATGTAACTAACGTCACGACGTGAGCAGTACTGTCGCCGTGCAGATTTCGTTCACCATCACGAACGTCTTCAAGCCGGTCAGCGCGCGGAACGGCGGGCGCAATCGTCATCCACCGGGTTGCGGTACGTGGAAAGGAACACACACGATGAGCTTCGGCAACTACTTCCGAGGACCGGCAACCAGCCTCGATGACCAGATAGAGAGCTACGCAACCACACGCGTCCCGGACAGCCAGCGATGGCGGCGGCCGGCGATTCTCCTCGTCCTCACCGGAAACGTGACGGCGATGTTCTGGTTTGCCCTCGGAGGCCAGATGGGGTTCCTGGTGGGCTGGCCGATGGTTCTGATCCCGATCGCCTACATGGTGATCGGCGCCACCGTCGTCGGAGCACTTGTGATGAGAATCGCGAGCCAGGAGGGGCTTTCCCTGCCGTTGTTGTCTCGCGGTCTCGGATTCGGCGGGCGAGGCTCGGCGATCGCGTCGTTTGTCTATGCCGTAAACTACGTTTTCTACTTTATTTTCGAGGGCAGTATCGTCTCGCACGGCCTCAGCGAGATCGCCGGCATATCGATCAACTCGGCGGGCGCCAGCGTGGTCTTCGCGATTGTGGCTCTGATCGCGCTCTATTGTTCCTGGCGCGGAATGCATTCGATGAACCTCTTGCAGAGGTATGGCATGCCGATATTCTTGGTCTTGTTCGTGGTCGGCATGGTGATGCTCGCCAACGGCTACGTGCTCGTCGGACCGGGCGAGTGGGTTGTCCAGGACGGCGTGACCAGCACCGCGATGTGGCAGGCATTGAGCCTGGCCAACGGCCAGGTCGTGTTCCAGGCTCTGATCGCCACCGACTACGGACGGTTCGTGAAGAGATCGGTGTCCTATGTCGGAACCGGCGGCGTCATGCTGGTCGAACTACTCATGATCGCCGTGGTGATGATCCTCGGCGTGTTCCTCGGTTTCACCATGATCTCCCATTTCGACGGCACCCGGGCCGAACAAGAACTTGCGGCCACCGATCCGGGACTCATCTTCGCCGTCGTAATGGGCGTACTGGGTGTGATATTCGCGATCCTGACACAGGTCCGAATCAACGTGATGAATCTCTACTCGGGGTCGTTGGCACTGTCCAACGCTTGGGATGTGCTCTCCGTGAAACGCGTGGGCCGGCAGTGGTGGATGGTCCTGCTGGTTGGTCTCGGTATCTTGCTCTACCCGATCAATGTCCTGCAGTACACCGACAAGTTCCTGGCCGTCACGGGCGTCATGACCAACACCTGGATCTTCATCCTGCTCAGTGACTACTTCATCTGCCGCAAGCTGCTGAAACTGGCCCCGGGCAGCAATATCGAGTATCGCGAGGGCCGGGTCAAAGACTGGAACCTCTGTGGTATGGCGTCACTGGCAGCCGGCGTGACCATCGGTGCACTCGGAGTCCTCGGTGTCTACCCGATGCATTTTGCCTCGTTCGCGGCCATGGTGGTCGGGCCACTGGTGTACATCCCGCTCACCGTGATGACCAAGGGCTCACAGTACGGTTCAGCTACAGCGGGTGCTGCTGACGATGCCCCCGAGGGCGAGGTCGGGCTGACCACAGCTACCGACGGCCGTGCGTGAAACGCTGCTGCTGATAAGGAGATTGAAGACATGACTGACAACAACTCGGCGAACGACCTGCAGTATCGAGAGATCAGCGAGCTGGTAGACCTGCTGGCCGGCGGCGATGTCACCGCGCAAGGGCTCACCGAACTGATGTTGGACAGGATCGCCACGGTCGGCGAGGACCTGGGAGCATTCGCCTTCGTCGCCGGCGAGCAGGCCATGGCCCAGGCCGAACAGTCCGACTCGCGCCGCCGTGCCGGAGCTGCACGCGGGCCCCTCGACGGCGTGCCGCTGGCCATCAAGGACACTTTCGACAAGGCCGGCTGGCGCACCGAGGCCGGCATGGCCGCCCGCGCCGGGCAGGTTGCGGCCAGGTCGGCAACGGTGGTGGACAGGCTCGAAGAGGCCGGCGCCGTCATCGTTGGCAAGGTGCACACGACCGAGGGCGTGTACACCGAGCACACGCCACCGTTCCGGGCTCCGTTGAATCCCTGGGATGCGAACCGCTGGGTGGGTGTCTCTTCCAGCGGTAGCGGCGTGGCTCCGGTCGCCGGGCTGTGCTTCGGCGCACTCGGCTCCGATACCGGTGGCTCGATCCGCATGCCATCGGCGTCCAATGGCGCAACCGGTTTGAAGCCGACTTGGGGGCGTGTCAGCCGGGCAGGAGCGGTGGAACTCGCAGCCACACTGGACCATATCGGGCCGATCTGTCGATCCGCGGTCGACGCGGGTCTGATTCTCTCCGCTATTGCCGGTGCAGATCCCCGCGATCCCACGGCGTCGTTGCGGCCAGTGCCGGAGTTTGGCGTTCAGCCACCCCTTTCACTGAAGGGCATTCGGATCGGTGTCGATCCGGAATGGAGCTATCGAGACGTCAGCTCCGATGTGGAGCAGGCGCATCGGGAGGCTGAGCAGGCGCTGCGGGATCTCGGTGCGGAGCTGACACCCATCAGCCTGCCGGACCCGACCGAGGCCATCACCGATTGGTTCGGCGTATGTGCCGTGCAAACCGCACGTGCGCACCGAGACCTGTATCCCGCCCACAAGGACACCTACGGACCAGCGCTCGCCGAGCTCATCGAACTCGGGATCGCGATGTCCGGTATCGACTACGACGTGCTGCTGCAGCGGCGGCTGGACTTCAAGGGACAGATGGAAGCCGCGCTCCGGCAGGTGGACGCCACGCTGATCCCCGCGATGTCGTTCATCGCTCCGCCGGTCGAGAAGATGGTGCGCATGGATGACGAGACGACGGCGGGGGTGCACCGCTTCACCGTTCCCTTCACGCTCTCGCAGCTCCCGACGATCACCTTCCCGGGAGGCTTCACCACCACCGAGACCGGTCGACCGTTTCCCGTGGGGCTGCAGATGGTCGGCAGCGCATTCGACGAACGCCTCCTCGTCGATATCGTCGGTGCCTTCCAGGCGGCCACTCCGTGGAACAAACGACACCCGGCGCTCTGAGACTGACTACCAGCCTTGGGTGAGGTAGGGGCTCGTCGTCGCCAACGAGCGAAGGAACTGCGCCACAGCGCGCACTCGGCCCACCTGCTGCAGTTCCCGCGGAATCACCAGCCAGTAGCTTCGCCGTACCGAAAATGACTCCGGAAGAACGACTTTCAGGGATTCATCCGGCTCACCCACGTATTCCGGCAGCGGCGCGATACCCAGTCCACTGCGCGCCGCTGTCCAGTGACCAGCGATATTGTTTGTCTGGATGGCGACGCGCTGCTTGTGGGGCAGGAGGTCCAGGATCCGCAACGGCGCGACATCCAGCAAGGCGTCGATATACCAGATCAGGGTGTGGTCCTTGAGATCCGACAGCTCGACGACCGGTGGTGCCGCGGAAAGGTATTCCCCGGAAGCGTACAGACGCAGGTGGTAGGTGGCCAGCTGTTGGACGTACACCGAGCGCGGCGGCGGCTGTTCCAGCGTGACAGCGATATCGAAGTGACGCGCGGACAGCGAACCGTGCTCGGTCGCGGTGACGAGTTCGATCTCAAGGTTGGGATGCCGGCGTCGGAGTTCGACAAGATGTGGCGCGACGACGAAGGCACCGAAACCGTCGGTGGTCGCTATTCGGACGGTGCCAGTCAGCAACCCTTCCCCCGATGTACGGGCATCGTAGGCCGCCAGTACGGCCGACTCCACCGACTCCGCCCGGGGTAGCAGGGTCGCTCCCGCTTCGGTCAGCAGCCAACCTCCCGGCGATCGGTCAAACAACCTCTCCCCCAACGATTTCTCGAGCGTCGTGATCCGTCGACCCACTGTTGTGTGGTCGACCGACAGATTGCGGGCGGCTTCGTTGAGCCGCCCGGTACGTGCCACTTCAAGGAAGAAACGTAGGTTGTCTGCACTGAACATGGCTTCAACCTACAGGTGCAGAATTGCACGCTGCAGTGCGGTATTCGCCATTGACCGGTGCACGAATGCGATTGACGATAGTGGTATGCCCAACCTCACGGAACATCGCCATCTTGCCCCGATCTCACACTGGCTGAACAGCGAAGCGTTCACCGGAAGTAGCGGCAATACCGCGCCGGTGACGAATCCGGCGACCGGCCAGGTCACCGGGCAGGTGGCACTGGGCAGCGTCCAGGACGCCCGCGCGGTGATCGATGCCGCCGCGGCCGCATTCCCGGCCTGGCGCGACACCAGCCTGGCCAAACGCACCCAGGTGCTCTTCGCCTTCCGCGAACTGCTCAACGAACGCAAGGGCGAACTCGCCGAAATCATCACCAGCGAGCACGGCAAGGTCGTCTCCGACGCCCTCGGCGAGGTCGCCCGCGGCCAGGAAGTCGTCGAATTCGCCTGCGGCATCCCACATCTACTCAAGGGCGGATTCACCGAGAACGCCTCCACCAAGGTCGACGTCTACTCCATCCGCCAGGCCCTCGGCCCGGTCGCCATCATCTCCCCGTTCAACTTCCCCGCCATGGTGCCCATGTGGTTCTTCCCCGTCGCCATCGCATGCGGAAACACCGTCATCCTCAAACCCTCGGAAAAAGACCCCTCCGCCTCGCTGTGGATGGCCGCCCTCTGGAAAGAAGCCGGCCTACCCGACGGCGTCTTCAACGTGCTCCAAGGTGACAAAACCGTCGTCGACGAACTGCTCACCAACCCCAAGGTCAAATCGGTGTCCTTCGTCGGCTCCACCCCCATCGCCCAGTACGTCTACGCCACCGGCACCGCCGCCGGCAAACGCGTGCAGGCCCTCGGCGGCGCCAAGAACCACGCCGTCATCCTGCCCGACGCCGACCTCGACCTGGCCGCCGACGCCATGGTCAACGCCGGATTCGGCTCCGCAGGCGAACGCTGCATGGCCATCTCGGCGTGTGTGGCCGTCGGCCCCATCGCCGACGACCTCATCGCCAAGATCGCCGAACGCACCACACCGCTGAAAATCGGCGACGGGACCAAAGACTCCGACATGGGACCCCTGGTCACCAAGGCACATCGCGACAAAGTCGCTTCCTACATCGACGCCGGCGAAGCCGACGGCGCCAAGGTCGTCGTCGACGGCCGCACCGTCACCCCCGATGGTGGCACCGAAGGATTCTGGCTCGGCCCCACCCTGCTCGACAACGTCACCCCCGACATGAGCGTCTACACCGACGAAATCTTCGGCCCCGTCCTCTCGGTCCTGCGCGTGGACACCTACGACCAAGCCCTGCAACTCATCAACACCAACCCCTACGGCAACGGCACCGCCATCTTCACCAACGACGGCGGCGCCGCCCGACGCTTCCAAAACGAAGTCGAAGTCGGCATGGTCGGCATCAACGTCCCCATCCCCGTCCCCATGGCCTACTACAGCTTCGGCGGCTGGAAAGCCTCCCTGTTCGGCGACAGCCACGCCCACGGCATCGACGGCGTCCACTTCTTCACCCGCCAAAAAGCCATCACCAGCCGCTGGCTGGACCCCAGCCACGGCGGCATCAACCTCGGCTTCCCCGAAAACGCTTAAAGGACAGATGAACTGATGGTCACCAACATTGCGCTTCCCCGTTTCGCCAAGTTCGGCGCCGGTTCGATTGATCAACTCGGTTCCGTGGTGGCACAACTCGGCATCACCCGACCGGTGTTGGTCACCGACCGGTACCTCACCGAGACAGGCCAGACCGAGCGCCTCGTCAAGATTCTGCAGGCGGCGGATGTGGAACCGATCGTCTTCTCCGAGACCGTGCCCGACCCGACGGTAGCCTCGCTGGACGACGGATTGACACTCGTTCGCGCGCACGGCGCCGACGGCGTCATCGGTTTCGGCGGGGGCAGTCCGATGGACACCGCCAAGGCGCTGGCGGTGCTGTCGGCGAACGGCGGGGACATCGCGGCCTACAAGGCCCCCAGTAGCTTCGAAGGGCCGGCACTGCCGATCGTCGCCGTGCCGACTACATCCGGAAGCGGTTCGGAGGCTACTCAATTCACCGTCATCACCGATGGTGTGACCGACGAGAAAATGTTGTGCCCCGGACTGTCGTTCCTGCCGATCGCGGTGATCGCCGACTTCGAACTGACGATGTCCATGCCGGCGCGGCTCACTGCGGACACCGGCGTCGATGCACTGACACACGCCATCGAGGCGTACGTGAGCCGGCGGGCCAGCCCGTTCAGCGATGCGCTGGCACTGGCGGCCATGCGGTCGATCTCACAGCACCTGCGCCGGGCCTACGTCGACGGATCGGACCGTGACGCGCGTGAGGCAATGATGCTGGCATCGACTCAGGCCGGTATGGCGTTCTCGAACGCCAGTGTTGCACTGGTACATGGGATGAGCAGGCCGATCGGCGGGCACTTCCATATCGCCCATGGCCTGTCCAACGCGATGCTACTGCCGGCGGTCACGGGGTTCTCGGTGGCCTCAGCAGTCGACAGATACGCCGATTGTGCAAGGGCCATGGCAATCGTCGACGAGTTGGTGGATGACGACCGGGCCGCGCAGGCGCTCGTGACTGAACTTCGGCAATTGTGCGCAGATGTGGAAGTCCCCACGCCCAGAACCTACGGCATCGAACGGGCGGCCTGGGAGTCGCGGCTCGACACCATGGCAACCCAAGCGCTGGCCTCTGGATCTCCCGCCAACAATCCGCGGATTCCCAGTCACGACGAGATCGTCGACCTCTACCGGGAGATCTTCTGAGGTCGCCGACGAGAGCACACCGATGTCGATCAACATCGAGATCATCGGCAGTCGCCTGGACGATGCCTGCTTAATCGGCCCAGAAAGCGGGTAACACATCGGGGTCGTTCCCGCAGAGCAGTGTTCGCACTGCTCTGCAGCCGCACTAGCAGAATCGAGTCGCATATGACCGTCGTTCAGATTGTCCGCCGTCTCCCCCTGGCAGCCGCAGTGGCGGGCGCAGTACTGGCGGGCGGGCTCACCGCCTGCAGTTCCGACAGCGGAACCTCGACCGAGACCTCGACAACAGAGTCGACGATGACGACCACTCCCTCTACCGGCGCGGCCACCACCACGCTTGCGCCGTCGTCCTCCGCGCCGGCCCCGGCTCCGGGTGCCGACGCCGGGCCCGGTGGCGCGACAGCCACCGCACCCGGCGCCAGTGCAGGGGCAGGCCCGGGCGGAGCCACCGCGGGCGTTCCCGGAGCGGGCGCGGAAGCCGGACCCGGCGGCGCATCTGCCGGTGTTCCGGGAGCGGGCGCGGAAGCCGGACCCGGCGGCGCTTCCGTCGGTGTTCCGGGAGCGGGCGCGGGCGCCGGTCCCGACGGTGCCGGCGCGTGCGTCGGATCGGTGTGCGTCGGCACGCCCTAAATAGTCATATCGAAAGGGGCGGGATCCTCGGATCCCGCCCCTTTCGATGTGCGGTAGATCAGTCCAGATCGAAACGGTCGTTGTGCATGACCTTGACCCACGCGGCGACGAAGTCCTCGACGAACTTGCCCTTGTTGTCATCCTGCGCATAGACCTCGGCCAGAGCGCGCAGCACCGAATTCGAGCCGAAGACCAGGTCATTGGCCGTGGCCGTCCACTTCACCTCGCCGGTGCCGCGGTCGTACCCGGTGTAGACGTTCTCGGCTGACTCCGACCCCTTCCAATCCGTGCCCATATCAAGCAGATTGACGAAGAAGTCATTGGTCAGCGCCCCGGGCCGATCGGTGAACACGCCGTGCTTGGTGCCGCCGTGGTTGGCGCCGATGGCACGCAGCCCGCCCACCAGCACCGTCAACTCGGGTGCCGTGAGGTCCAGGAAGTACGCCTTGTCGACCAGAAGTTGCTCCAGCGCTGTCTTCTCGCCTGGCCGCACGTAGTTGCGGAAACCGTCCGCGCGGGTTTCCAGCACCGCGAACGACTCCACGTCGGTGTTCTGCTGGCTGGCATCGGTTCGCCCGGGTACGAAGTGCACCGTGACGTCGAAACCGCCGTCCTGTGCTGCTTTCTCGATCGCAGCCGACCCGGCGAGCACGATCAGATCGGCCAGCGAGACCTTCTTGCCGCCGGCGGCGGAACCGTTGAAGTCCTGCTGGATCTTCTCCAGCACCGGTAGCACCTTGTCCAGTTCCGACGGCTCGTTGGCTTCCCAGTTGCGCTGCGGTTCCAGACGGATCCGGGCGCCGTTGGCTCCACCGCGCTTGTCGGTGCCACGGAAGCTGGATGCCGATGCCCACGCCGTTTTCACCAACTGTGGGACCGACAGCCCGGATTCGAGGACCTTGCTCTTCAGCGCCGCGATATCGGCGTCGTCGATCAGGGGGTGGTCCACCGCCGGTACCGGATCCTGCCAGAGCTGTGGCTCGGCCACCCACGGCCCCAGGTAGCGGCTCACCGGTCCCATATCGCGGTGCAGCAGCTTGTACCAGGCTTTGGCGAAGGCCGCGTTCATCTCTTCCGGATGATCGAGCCAGCGGCGGGTGATCGGCCCGTAGATCGGGTCGACCCGCATCGACACGTCGGTCACCAGCATGGTCGGTTTCCGCGGTGGTCCGCCGAACGGATCCGGGATGGTGGCCGCTGCGTGCTTGGCTTCGAACTGCCAGGCCCCGCCCGGGCTCTTGGTCAGCTCCCATTCGTTGCCGTAGAGAATCTCCAGATAGCCGTTGCTCCACTGTGTCGGGGTACCGGTCCACACCACCTCCAGGCCGCTGGTGATGGTGTCACCGGCGTTGCCGGTGCCGAACGGGCACTTCCAGCCCAGACCCTGTTGCTCGATCGGTGCTCCTTCGGGCTCGGGACCCACATCGTCGGCGCTGGCGCCGTGCGTCTTGCCGAGCGTGTGACCACCGACGATGAGCGCTGCGGTCTCCTCGTCGTTCATCGCCATCCGACCGAAGGTCTCACGGATATCGTGCGCAGCGGCCAGCGGATCCGGCTTCCCCTCGGGCCCTTCAGGATTGACGTAGATCAGCCCCATGGTGGTGGCGCCGAACGGCTCAGCCAGCTCGCGCTTGTCGCTGTCGTTGGTGCCGCCATAACGCTTGTCGGTGCCCAGCCAGGTGTCCTCCTGGCCGTAGAGAACCTCCTCGGGTTCCCAGATGTCTTCGCGCCCGAAAGCGAAACCGAACGTCTCGAAGCCCGCCGACTCGAGGGCGACGTTGCCTGCGTAGACAATCAGGTCCGCCCACGACAGCTTGTTCCCGTACTTGCGCTTGATGGGCCACAGCAGCCGCCGCGCCTTGTCCAGGTTCGCGTTGTCGGGCCAGCTGTTCAGCGGGGCGAAGCGCTGCGCGCCCTGGCCGCCGCCGCCCCGCCCGTCGTGGATCCGGTAGGTACCGGCGGCGTGCCAGCTCATCCGGATGAACAGACCGGCGTAGCTGCCGTAATCCGCAGGCCACCAGTCCTGGGATGACGTCATCAGCGCAAGCATGTCGGCCTTGAGCGCCTCGACATCGAGTTTCTTGAACTCTTCGCTGTACTTGAAGCCGTCACCCAGCGGGTTTCCCTTGGCGGGCTGGCGGTGCAGCACCGACACATCGACCTGCTCCGGCCACCAGTCCTTATTGGTCAGCGGCGCATGTGACTTGGGGTGCGGTGAGTCGATGGCCGGGTTCTCGGATTCACTCCCGCTGTGCGTCTTGGTGTCGGAGTGTGGGGGCCGGGCATCGGAGGTGTCGGTCATCTTCTCGCCTTTCGTCGGTTTCATGCGGGCTGCACATTGGTTGGATCGGGAAGTCGGATCAGTCAGGGGTGCGTGCTTTCGCGCAGTCGGGGCACAAGCCCCAGTAGATGACCTCGGCCTCGTCGATATCGAAACCCAGGTCGTCGGAAGCCGTCAGGCAGGGCGCCTCGCCAACGGCGCAGTCGACGTCGGCGATGACGCCGCAGGACCGGCACACCACATGGTGGTGGTTGTCGCCGACGCGGGATTCATAGCGGGCGGTGGCTCCGGCAGGCTGGATTCGACGCGCCAAACCGACCGCAGTCAGAGCGTTCAGGATGTCGTACACGGTCTGGCGGGAGATGTCGGGGAGTTGCCGTCGCGCGGCGGTGAAGATGGTGTCGGTATCGGCGTGTGCATTCATCTCGACGGCGTTCATCACGACCAGCCGAGGCCGGGTCACACGGAGTCCGGCCGCCCGCAACAACGACGTGGAGCCTGGGACGTCAGCCATCCACTCGAGTGTGGCCCGTTTCTTGGACACTATCAAGAATTTTCTTGAATTCTTTGTGTGACAGCATATTTGATACGTGCGAACCATCCGGATTGCGCGCCGATCGTGGTCGGTGCGCCCAGTGAACCGGCGGTTTCGCCGGGCCACGGGTATAGCGTCACACGAGTGCGGTCATGGCATGGTGGGCGACTCAGCGATCAACAGGCCGCCTTGCTGGAGCATTGGTTGCCGGGCGTGCAGGTCCGCAGCGATATGAGCTGGAACCTGGCGGACACGGTGGTTCTCGACGCCGATTCCAGCCGAGGGCGGGTCGTCATCAAGGCGGCCGGCCCACGGGATCACCACCTCGGCCGCGAGATCACCGCCTTCGAGGGTTACACCGAGTGCCTGGCGCGCAGCGGGCACGCCGCCCGCCTGCTGCATCAAGACCGGGCGGCGAGGCTTCTCGTGGTCAGCTTCCTCGACGGCCACCTCGTGGAGGGATCGGCCGCCGAACTCGCGATCGACACCCACCTGCAGGCCGGGCGGTTGGCGCGCACGTTTCATGGTCAAGACGAACGTGTGGACCCCGGTTGGGAGTCCGCCGCGGTGGCGAAATCGCTCGCTGGGCTCGACAAGCCGCATCGCATCCCGCCGCAGACCTCTGCCGATCTACGCACCGTGCTGAAGTCTCACCGAACCAGACCCGTCGTGGTGGTGCCCACCCACGGTGACTGGCAGCCGCGGAATTGGGTCATCGACACGGGCACGGTCAAGGTCATCGACTTCGGGCGCTTTTCCTGGCGTCCCGCGATCAGTGACTTCTGCCGACTGGCGGCTCAACAGTGGCGAGAGCACCCGCAACTCGAGGACGCTTTCTTCGCCGGGTACGGCGGTGATCCCCGAGTCCCCGGGCAGTGGCGAATGTTCGCCGTGCATGAGGCCATCGGAACCGCAGTGTGGGCTCACCAGGTCGGTGACGAACCGTTCGAGCAACAGGGCCACCGGATGATCGCCGAGGCCCTCAGGCTGTTCTGAGGAAGCGCTTTCGGTCAGCGCAATGAGCTGAGATTCTGCACCGAGTTCCGAACGTCGGAGGTGATCATCCTGGCGACCAGTGTTCCGACGGGTCCGCCGAGCAACCCCCCGGAAAGTTCGGCCACCAGGTGAAGGGTGGAGCCCGGTCGGTCGTCGGCCACGGTCATGGTCAGCGAGATGTGCACCCCTCCGCGGCCACGGCCCTGCAGCCGGATCTGTCGCGGTTCGTCATATTCGGTGACTTGCCAATGGATCGTGTTCCGAAAACCCTTGACCTTGATCGACGACGACACTTGGGTGCCCTCTTCGATCACCGCGGGCGGCGGGCTACGCCAACCGGCGAAGATGGTCAGCCACTCGTCGAACCGCTGCAGGTCGGAGGCCAACTTCCAGGCCTGGTCCGGCGCCAGATCCGACGACACCGACACATCGACTTTCGCCATTTCTCCTCAGCGCTTCCTGTTGTACGGACGTCCCTCTCGTCACCCATACCCACAACCGCCGATACGACCACACCGAG
This sequence comes from Mycobacterium sp., assembly GCA_034520035.1. Classification (GTDB taxonomy): domain Bacteria; phylum Actinomycetota; class Actinomycetes; order Mycobacteriales; family Mycobacteriaceae; genus Mycobacterium. The sequence goes on from JAXHOA010000125.1 coordinate 44,698, forward strand.
CGGCGGATGCGCCGATGACATCGGTCACAGATCAGCGCCGCTCGCCGCCAGGCCGTCCAGCAACAGTCCTACGGTGTAGCCGAGCGCCGCCCTGGGATCTGCCGAGGCGTCCGCGGCCAGTGCAGCGGCAGTTCCCACCCGCGCCGCCAAGGGGAATTCGCGCCCCCGCATGGCGGTGGCCAGCGCCGGCCCTACCTGCTGCCACCACTGGTTGTCGTCGTGGTCGCTGGCCGCACGGGCCCGTTCGAGCCCGACCTGGTGGCGCGCCATGGCCGAGGCGAGCCCGAGCAACCCGGTCAGCGCGTGGTCCATCTGGACATCGGTGAGTCCGACACCGTCGAATACAGCCAGTTCGACCTCGTACTTCGCGGTCATTCCCGGGCCGGGCACCAGTCGGTCGGCGGGAATCTCCAATGTCCAGGGCTGGGCGACGGCCACGTCGAAGTTTCGCTCGGCCACGAACAGCGCGGCGGCCCGCCGATCAGGGCGGGCCGCGGGTAGATCGTCCGCCTCATAGACTGCTGCCGCACACGCGTCGAGCATCAACTCCAGCAGTTCGGCCTTTCCGGGTATGTGCGAGTACAGACTCATCGCAGCGACCTCGAGCTCCGCGGCCACCCGCCGCATGGTGATCGCGTCGGCTCCCTCGCGCCGGGCGACCGCAGTTCCGGCACCCACGATCACCCCGAGCGAGAGGCCCGATCGGCCGGCCGGCCGATCCTGGGACCAGAGCAACTGCGAGAGCCGCACGGGGTCGCTCACGTGCGGCTTGGATCGCGGCATCACACACCCCCGTACGTTGTTCCGTACACTGTACGGCGTGCGCTGCCGGAGCGCGCCCCATCCTCCTGGAGTGTCCATGCCCCTGACCGACCAGCTCACCGCGTTGCTCGACGCGGGTGTTGCCGAGGCCGCCGCGATCAATGCCGACGAGTTATGCGGGTACGCCGCCGCGCTGCCCGACGAGCCCGGTGCCGTTATTGCCGTGCACCCCCGGCTCGCGGCGGCGCGGGCACTCGCCCCGCTCCTGCGTCATGACGACAAGGCAGGCTTCGTGGTGACCGATCTGACCGATCTCGAGGCCTTCGAACCGATCGCCGGTGTCGCGATACCGGACACGCCGCTGTACCTGGTCCATGACGTCGACCGCGGTGACGACATGCGCAACTGGAGCCCCCAGGAGTCGCTACCGGTGATTGCCGAACGGGAACGCACTCCGATGACCATCGCCGAAGGGATCAGCTGGCTGCTGCAAGAGCCCGAACGCCTTGAAGCACAACACTGTTTCATGACGATCGCGTCGCGCAAACCTGCCCGAGGAGGCCTCGACGCCAGGACACCGGCGATCTGGATCAGCGGTGGAACCGGACGCGACGGGATCGCGAATCGCGGCGCACCCAAGGTGGGCTGGTGCTGGGCGGGCAATCGACACACCTGGCTGGGTATGGCGTCGGTGTCCCGGCGCAGCCCGCTCTGAGCCCACCGCGCCCGAAGCTAGCCAGCGTCGCCCGGTGCGACGTCTCCCCGGCGCACCCGCACCTGGAAGCTCTTCTCCCCCCAACCGTCGGACACCTCGAAGTGCACCCGTTTGGGGCCTCCGAACAACGTTGTCGTCGTCACCGTCCCGGTGGCGCCGGCCGGCACGACCGGGACGTCGATCCCCTCGATCCGGCGACGAGCAGTGACGATGTCACCTTTGCGAAACCCCATGTCGTTCCCCCTCATGATGTGTCCGGCCCCCGCCGGGCAGTCCCCTGGTTCTCCATGTTGGCGGCCGCGCGGCGTGCACGCAATCCGATTTGCCGCCCGCGCCGGTGAACACCTGACGAAATCAGCGGCAGCACAACAACTCAGCGCACACCAGCCACCGGGCGCCACCACCGCGCCGTCGATGACGGATGCGCCGACCGGGCCTTCTGAGAAATCGAAACCGCTGCGGCGGTAGCGTGGCGAGGGTGAATTGCTCTCGCGTCCCCTCCTCCATCGCGCTCCTCGCCGGTGCTGCGGCCATCGCCCTGACAGTGTCCGCGTGCGGCTCTGACACCCAAAGTGCAGCCTCGACCAGCGCCTCCACCACCACCAACGATGTGTTCGACATCCCGGCCACCGCCGGCGACAACGCACCCATCGCGAGCCCGTGCCCGTCGGCGGCACCGGCAACCCCCGGCACACCGGAGTGGACGCTCTCGGGCGCCACCGGAAGCGTCGCGGTCACCGGCTCCACCGACACCGCCTCGCCGGTCGTGGACGTGCAAGGGCCGTTCAGCGTCACCGAGACACAGGTCCAGACCCTGAAGGCCGGCGACGGCCCGGTGGTTCCGGACACCGCGACGGTGTCGGTCTGCTACATGGGCGTCAACGGACGCGACGGGTCGGTGTTCGACAGCAGCTACCAGACCGGATCTCCCGTCGACTTCCCGCTCGACGGTGTCATCCCGGGATTCCAGAAGGCCATCGCCGGCCAGACAGTCGGATCCACCGTGGCGGTCGCGATGACCTCTGCAGACGGCTACGCGGAGGGCCAGCCCGCCGCAGGCATCCAGAAGGGTGACACGCTCATCTTCGCCATCAAGATCCTGGAAGCCTCGAACTAGACGCTCAGCCCCCGTCCACGTTCTCCCCGACAGTCCGGGAGGGCGTGGACGCCCGGTTGTGCAGCCGTCGAAGCGGACCCCCCTGGAAATAAACCGGTTGCGAAGACGTGCCCGCACGGCGTTGAGTGACATCACATGGGCCAGGGGGAGAAAACGCAGTCGGCCGGTGTTGTCTGGCACGCCGAATATGCCGGGGCGCAGCACGGACCGCAGTGGGATTCCCTGCGCGCCAATGCCATCGGATCACTGTGGGGTCGGCCCGCACCCGAACGGTCGGCGACGACCGGCCGGTAGCTACCTGGCCCGACGGGCCAGTTTCGCCGGTTCCAACACGAAGACCGTCTTGCCCTGCTGGCGGATCCAGCCGCGGTTCGCGAACTCCGAGAGCGCCTTGTTGATCGTCTCGCGGGAGGACCCGACCAGTTGGGCGAGCTCGAGCTGCGTCAGTTCGTGGTCGACCCGCAGCACATCGCCTTCGGTCTTACCGAAACGCTTGGCGAGGTCCAGCAGTTGCTTGGCCACCCGCCCAGGGACATCGGTGAAAATCATGTCGCACAGATCGTCGTTGGTGCGGCGCAGCCGGCGCGCCAGCACCCGCAGCAATTGCTCGGAGATCTCGGGGCGCTCGGAAATCCAGCCGCTCAGCGCCTGCCTCGCCACCGCGGCAACGCGTACCTCGGTCAAAGTCGTCACCGTCGCCGTTCGCGGACCCGGGTCGAACAGCGCGAGCTCGCCGAACGTCTCTCCCGGGCCCATCACCGCGATCAGGCTCTCGCGCCCGTCCACCGAACGCTTGCCGATCTTGACCTTGCCCTGCACGAGGACGTACAACCGGTCACCGGGCTCGCCCTCGGTGAACACCGTGTGATTGCGTCGGAACGTGATCCATTCCAACTCGGCTTCGAGCGCCGCCATCGCGTCGGGATCGACATCTTGAAAAATGGCCGTGCGCGCCAGAACCGCGTTCAACGAGTTGCCTTTCCGGACATGGGCTGAAGTAACAGCTGCCTCGCGCCGCCGGAGACGGCTCGGCACGCACTACCAAAACTTACAACCGAGAAACAATTCGTCACTCACGAGCACCGCGCGTGCGCGCGACCCGACAACGTGAGTCTATTCATGGTCGACGTGGGCTGTGTCACGCGGTCACTACCATCGTCGGCGAAGGACGTTTCGCCGACACCGAGCAGATGCGTCCGCACACCGAGGAGGGCACGACAACGATGCGAGTTCAGTCCCGAGCAGTCGCCGCGCTGCTGGCAACCGCCGCACTGACGGGCGCAGGCACGCTGCTCGGTGGGGCGCCACCCGCCTCCGCTGAACCCTGCACCGACGTGGAGGTCGTCTTCGCCAGGGGCACCACCGAGCGCCCGGGCGCAGGCAGCGTCGGCAACGCCTTCACCGAGGCGCTACGCAGCCAGGTCGGCGACAAGACCGTCGGCCTCTACCCGGTCAGTTATCCGGCGAACCACGACTGGCCCACCTCGGTCATCGGCGTCAACGATGCCGGCAACCGCATCCGCCAGCTCGCGGCGGACTGCCCCGACACCAAGGTGGTGCTCGGCGGATTCTCCCAGGGCGCCGCCGTCGCCCAGCTGGTGACCGCAGACGCCCCGGCGATTCCACCGAACTCGTTCGCGTTCGGCACCACCACGCCGCTGGCACCCGATGTCGCCGGCCAGGTCGACGCCGTGGTGCTGTTCGGCAAGCCCAACGACCGGTTCCTCTTCCTGATCGGCCAGCCCTACGTGCCCGTCGGCTCGGCATTCACGGCCAAGACTCTCGACCTGTGCGCCGTCAACGACCCGATCTGCTCGGGCGGACTGGACCCGGTGGCGCACAACCTCTACACAGCCAACGGGATGGTGACCGAGGCCGCCGGCTTCGCCGCCGCGCGGGTGTAGGACCACGCACGGGCCACGGGATGTCAAGGGCTCGCTCACGCGCGGCCGCTGCCAGGCTTGATCTCACGCAGATCAGAGAGGCAGGCGGGTCGTGAACGTATATGAGGCAGTGCAGAGTCGACGGGCGGTGCGTGGGTTCACCGATGAGCCGGTACCGGCGGACGTGCTGGAGCGGGTGCTTTCCGCAGCCGCCTGGGCACCATCGGGATCGAACCTGCAGCCCTGGCACAGCTATGTCGTCATGGGTGCCCCACTGGAACAACTCAAGAAGGTCGCCGTCGAACGCGTCGCCGCGGGCGAACCCTGGGACGAGCGTGAGTTCCAGATGTACCCGCCGCAGCTGGTCGCCCCCTACCGTGAGCGTCGGTCCCGGTTCGGCAAGGAGCGCTACACGGCGCTGGGCATCGCCCGGGAGGACTGGGAGGCCCGCCAACGCGCGGCCATCGGCAACTGGGACTGCTTCGGGGCGCCGGCCGCCCTGTTCTGTTTCATCGACCGTGCCATGGGCCGACCACAGTGGGCCGACCTCGGGATGTACCTGCAGACGGTGATGCTGCTGTTACGCGCCGAGGGCCTGCACAGCTGCCCGCAGATGGCGTGGTCGCAGGTGCGCAAATCGGTCGAGGAGGCGCTTGCTCCCCCGGCCGAGCTCATGCTCTTCTGCGGGATGTCGATCGGCTACGAGGATCCTGCCGTCGACTACATCCGCACCATGCGTGCCCCACTGGCCGAAACGGTGACCTTCGTCGGGGATGTCGACTGACCCGGTGGTAGTGCTAGCCGGAACACCAGTAGTGGCGTCTGCGGCAATGTACGGGTGCGGCGATCGCGGGATGCTGATCACCACATTCAAGATCGCCTCCCGCAGACGAAGGATCGAAATGGCCACCACGATGTCACACACCCCGCGGACGCACCGCGTCGAGTACGCCGCCGCCGCCGTGCTGTTCCTGGCTGCAACCATGGGACCGCTGGCGACCGCCAAGGCGTTCGCCGATCCGACGGCGCCCTGCCCGGATGTGGAAGTGGTCTTCGCTCGCGGCACGTTCGAAGCCCCGGGTGTCGGTGCGACCGGTCAGGCATTCGTCGATGCGCTCACCAGCCGGCTGGGGTCCGAAAGCGTCGACACCTACGGGGTGAACTACCCGGCGTCCCTGGACTTCCAGGCCGCCACCGCGGGGATCGCCGATGCCAGCAACAGGATTGAGAACATCGCCGCGACGTGCCCGGACACCAAGATCGTCCTGGGCGGCTACTCGCAGGGCGCGGCTGTCGCCGGGTACACCACCTTCGACACGGTGCCGGCCGGGCTCACGCTTCCCGCCGGTATCGGGCCGATGCCCGCCTCGGTGTCACCGCACGTGGCGGCGGTGGCGCTGTTCGGCACCCCCGACAACTGGTTCCTGAACCTCGTCGACCACGACGCACCGCCTGTCACGGTGGGCTCGCAGTACGCGGCGAAGACGGTGCAGCTGTGCGCATCGGGAGACCCGGTCTGCTTCCCGGGCGGCCTGGATCGCAGCGCACACAGTTCCTACAAATCCAACGGCATGGCCGAGCAGGCGGCGGACTTCGTGGCCCGTGCCGTCACCGCCGCACCCGTCTCAGCCGCCTGATCCTGGCGGGTCAGCTCAGACTCCGCACGTCGGCGACGTCATACTCGGCCATCGCCGCCGCCTGCAACGCCGTGCCCTGCTCGTCGGATGGGCCGCTACCGCGGAACTGCTCGACCGCCGCTTGGGATTCCCAGCGTTCGAAGATGTTGATCCGGCCCGATTCCACCAGATCGGCAGCGATGGCGAAGTCCAGGCAGCCCTCCGCTCGACGCGCCGCTGCCACGACGCCCACGCACCCGGCAAGGTAGGTCTCCCGCTGCGCCGGTTCGACGGTGATATGTCCTGCCACGATGACCATGCTGCGTGCCCCTCTCGTAGGAAACCGTGCCCAGATATCGACCCGGCCGGGCCGCAGAACTCACCGCTGCGGTTTCGGTGGCAAACATCACGGGTACAGATCATCAGGCTGCCCTGTCGGAAAGGCGCGCGCCGCATCCCGAAGGAGTTCACTGATGAGTCTTCGCCAATCCGTACGGTTTCTGGGGGCCGGCGCCCTGATCGCGTCGGGCCTGGTGGCCGCAACCACTGCTCCGGCCGCCTCCGCGCAGCCCTGCCCCGATGTCGAGGTGGTCTTCGCCCGCGGCACCGCCGAGGCGCCCGGCGTCGGCGGCACCGGCCAGGCTTTCGTCGACGCGTTCCGGGCCCAGACCCCCGGGAAATCGGTGTCGGTCTACCCGGTCAACTATCCAGCCAGCGACAACTTCGGCGACCGAATTGCCTTCGCGCAGAACGTCGTCGATGGAGTGCGAGACGCCGGTTCACATATCGAGGCGACCGCTTCGGCGTGCCCGGACACCCGTGTTGTGCTCGGCGGCTTCTCACAGGGCGCGGTCGTCGCCGGCTATGTCACCGCCGATGCCGTCCCGGACGGCGTGCCCGACGAGTATCTGTCCTATATCCCGAATCCGCTGCCGGAACAGGTGTCCGAGAATGTGGCCGCGGTAGTGCTGCTGGGCAACCCGTCCGATGCGTTCCTCAACCAGTTCGGCGCCCCGTTGAGCACCGTCGGTCCGCTGTACGCGCCGAAGACCGTTGAGCTGTGTGCACCCGGTGACACCATCTGTGACGGAACCCCCGGCGGCATGCCGTCCATCGCGCACGCCATGTACGGGATCAACGGAACCGCCAACGAGGCGGCCACCTACGCCGCAGGCAAGGTGTAGCAGCAACCGCTCTTTCGACATACCGGAGATCATCGGCCGCGGTGCGCGATGATGGAGCCATGGAGTCGACGCGGGTGGATCGCTGGTTGTGGGCGGTCCGGCTGACCAAGACCCGCCCCGACGCGGCGACGGCCTGCCGGGGCGGACACGTGCGGATCAACGATCGGGTCGCGAAACCGTCGGCGACCGTGGTCCCCGGCGACACGGTCAAAGCCCTGGTCGGTGATCGCACCCGGATCGTCGAGGTGGTGCGGGTCATCCAGAAACGGGTCGGTGCCGCCGACGCGGTGACCTGCTACCTGGATCACACTCCCGTTGTCCCGCCGACGACCGTGGTGCCGGTGGCCGTGCGCGATCGCGGAGCGGGGCGGCCGACCAAACGCGACCGCCGGGTCCTCGACAAATGGCGGGCCGGTCTGGGCTGAATCAGCCCAGCGGACCCTGCTGAATGATGGTCGGCGGCATCGGGGCGGGGGCCGGAACCGGCGGCGGTGCCGGGGCGCCCGGGGCGGGAACCCCGGCCGGAGCGGCGCCGGGTGCACCGATGGGCAGCGCCTCTGCCGGCGGATTGGGATCCGACAGCGAGACGAATCCCGGCGGCAGCGGCGGGCCACCGACCTGCGGTGTGCCCTGCAAGGACGGCGTCGACGACGATGGATCGGTCAGCGACATGTAGCCCGGTGGCAGCTTGGGCGCCGGGCCCGCCCCCGGCGGTGCACCGGTCGGCATTCCGGCCGTCCCGGCCTCGGAGAACGCCGCCATCGGGTCATTCGACCTGGCCGCATTCCACAGATCCTTGATGTAGCCGAGTCCGCCGCCGGAGGAGCCCTGCCCGTACGCAGGGTTCGCCATCGCCGGTACCGGCGGGGCGCCGACCGGCGGCGGTGCCGGCGGCGCGGCCACCAATTCTTCGGGATTCACGGCCACCGGCTGACCAGGGATCGGCGCGGCCGGGTCCCCCGGTGGCACCAGCGGCGCCGGCTCGGCGGCGGCCAGCCCGGCGGTGAACAACGCGCCCCCGGCGAGCAAGGTCGTCGCCAACGCGAGCTTGACGGTGGAGTGCGTCGCGGCACGCTGTCGATCGGTCATGGGTCAAAAGGCTAGCGCCTCGTCGCCGTCGGCGTCGCCGATAGACCACGCCGAACATGCCGACGGCACCGAAGGTGACGAGCAGCCAAACCCGTGGTGAACGAATCCACCCCGTGCACCACGGGATTCGCGGGCACCCGAAGATGGCCGCATGAATTCGGCAATCCCTGATCTGGTCATCGTCGGAGCGGGGATCATCGGCCTCGCGCACGCTGCCGAGGCCGTGCACCGCGGACTCACCGTGGAGATCGTGGAACGCGACTCCGAGGCCGTCGGCGCCTCGGTCCGTAATTTCGGCCATGCCTGTATCACCGCGCAGGGCCCCGCCCTCGTGGAAACGGCCCAGGCGTCCCGGCGCGGATGGCTGCGCACCGCGGCACAGAGCGGGTTCTGGGCGCCGGAGGCGGGCGCCGTCGTGCTCGCGCGCAGTTCCGCCGAAGCCGCCCTGATCGAGGAGTTCCGCGACGCACGCGGCACCGAAGCGGTCCGGCTGTTGACCGCAGGTGAGGTGAACACCCGGTTGGCCGGGCCCGGCCGGACGCCCGATCCCGCGATCGTCGGCGCCGCCTGGTTCCCGGCAGATCTGCGGGTCGATCCGCGCACCACGGTTGCCACCATCGCCGCTTGGCTCGCCGAGCAGCCCGGGGTGCAGTTCCACTGGCGTAGCAATGCCGTGCGGTGCACCGATGCCGCGGTGCACACCAGCCGAGGCGTGGTACGCGGACGGCACGTGTTGGTGTGCGTCGGCCACGACCTGGACCGGCTGTACCCGGCAACCGCCGAGGCCAACGAGGTGGTGCGGTGCCGGCTGCAGATGGCACTGGTCGGGGCGCCGGCCGGCTACGCCCTGGATTCGGCGGTACTGACCGGCACCTCGATGCTGCGGTACGAGGGCATGGCGAATCTGCCTTCCGCTGCGGCGGTGCGGGCCGAGCTTGAACGCGGAAACCCCGAATTGCTGGAGCTGGGTGCGAACATGATGTTCACCCGCCGGCCGGACGGCACCCTGCTGGTCGGCGACTCGCACCACTACGGCCGCACTGCGCCACCCTTCCTCGACGAGCAGACGTCCGCGCATCTGCTCGGCGGGGTCAGCCGCATCCTCGGGGTCGACCATCTGCAGGTGCTGCAGCGCTGGCAGGGCGTCTACGCCTCCAGCGGCCGCACCGATGTGCTGCGTGCGAGCCATGAGCCCACGGTCAGCTCGGTGACCGTGACGACCGGCCTCGGGATGACGTTGGCCTTCGGACTGGCCGCCCAGACGCTCGACGCACTGTAGGAGGCTAGTTCGTGGGACTGCCATCGTCGGTGTCGACCGCCTCGTTCGGCGGCTCCCCGCCGTCGGAATCCTCGGCCGACGTCTCCGGCTCCAGGGCGACACTCTGCGCCCGGGGCGCGGGTACATCCGTGGCCGGCTGCAGACGCACCACGCGGCCCACTGCGCGGCGCAGGCCCGGTGGTCCCTCGATGCGGAGAAAGTCGCCGACTCGTCCGGCCCGATAGCGCAGCGGTGAGCCCAGCAACTCCCCCATCACCACGCCACTACCGATCGCCAGCGCGATCGCCACGGCCGACAGCAACTGGGCGATGCCGTCGAGGAATCGTTCGTCGACCGCGAAGTAGAACACCGACCGGAAGACCGCCAGACCCGGCAGCATGGGCGTGATGCCGGCGGTCGCGGTCACCAGTGCCGGTGCCTGTCGCCGGATCGAGATCAATGTGGCCAGCAGCCCGACGCCGACGGACGCGATCCCGGTGGCAAAAATATGCCCGATCTGGGCATGTCCGAGGCCGATGAGCGCCAGTTGGGCCGCACCGGCCGCGAACCCGGCGGTCACCACCGAACGCAGCGGCGCGTAGCTCGCCAGCGTCAGACACACTCCGGCCAGGGCGGCACCGAATACGGCGATGAAGATCGACAGCGGTTGACTCGGCACCACGAATGATTCGGTGGCATCGACATGCAGGGCGATGGTGACACCGGCCAGGGTGGCGATCTGCAGTGCGGCCACGATCCCCACCACGATCCCCGCGGTCAGGAAGATCACGTCGCCGAGGCGCCCCACGGCCGTCAGCATGTGGCCGGTCAACGCATCCTGAACCGAACCGACGAGCGTCATTCCCGACAACAGGACCACGATGCCGGTGGCCACCAGCGCCGTCGGGCCCTGATCGGCGAACCGGTAGGCGGCCACCGCCACCAGCGTGGCGATGGCGGCCCCCACCGCGTGCTGGAAGAAGAACGGTGTGCCGATCCGGTTGAGGTACCGCCCGACCCGGTCGATCACCGCCGAGGTGACCGCCGCCAGTATGCAGACCAGCCAGTTGCCGCCGAGCAGCATGGCGATACCGAGCGCGAAGCCCGCCCAGCCTGCGGTGGCCAGCCAGCGCGGATACGGATGTGGTCGCTCACTGAGGACGTCCATCGCCTCATGGGCCTGATCGACGGTGACGCCGCCGGACGTGATCCGGCGGACCAGCTTGTCCAACTCGGCCAACCGGGTGTAGTCGGTGGCGCGGGCGCGCACCGACCGCACGATGGTCAGCGGTGGGCTATCCGCGGTCGGCAACGCCGAGACGATGATGGTGGAGAAGGTGATATCGACGACGCAGTCGGAGAGCTGGTAGGCCTGAGCCACATCCTGAGCGGTTGCGGCGATATCGGCGGTGCCAGACCCCGACGACAACATCACCTCGGCCAGCCGGATGGTCAGGTCGAGAACCTTGCGGGTGTACACGTCACCGACGTGGTTGGCGCTGCGTCTGCGTTGTCCGGCGATCGGCGCAGGATCACGGCGACCACGAAGCGCGCCCCGCAGGCTGCGACGTGCGCGGGCCGTTTCTTCAGACCGATCGAAAACCATCACCGGACACGATACTGATCGGTCAGGACGCCAACGTGAGGCCCACGTAGATCTCATCGAGAATCGGTGGCAGCATGCCGTTGGCGGTTGTTTGCCCGTCCGGCGACAACGTCAGATTGGTCCAGATCACCAGCGTCACATCGTTTTCCGGGTCGTGGCCCATGAAGGAATTGAAGCCGGGTAACTCGCCGCCGTGGTAGTACATGGCCGCGCTCTGCCCGAAGCGCTGATGGGTGATGCCGTAGCCGTACTGCTTGCCGCCGGGCTGGTCGGGATCCTCGGCCCGCAGCCCGGCCAGCCAGCGCTTCTGGGTGTCCGCGACGAGCACTTCACCGGTGACCAGAGCCCTGATCCAAGTGAGCAGGTTGTCGGCGGTCGAGATGACGCCACCGGCCGCCGTCGCGTACGACGGGTTCTGGTTTGTGTAGTCGATGGGCTGCAGGGTTCCGGCCCGGGCATCGGCCTGCATCGACTCGGGATAGGCCTCGTCGAGGAGTGCGTAGCGGGTGGACCCATACATGTAGCCGTGTGATGCCGGGTCGGGGATGGCGGTGTCGTCGACGGCGGGCACCGTCGTCTGGTCCAGGTTCAACGGGTCCAGCAGACGGTCCCGGAACTGTTCGGCCAACGGGCGGCCACCTGTTTTTTCGGCCACCAGACCCAGTAGCGCGTAGTTGGTGTTGCTGTAGTCATATCCGGCTCCCGGGGCGAACCGCGGTGGATGCCGGTAGGCGATGGCCAGTACCTGCTGGGGTGTCCAGGCGCGCGCCGGGTCGAGGTCGAGTTGCTCGGCCAGCTCAGGGTCGTCGGTGTAGCCGTACAGCCCGCTGCGCATCGTGAGCAGCTCTTCGACGGTGATGTTTGCGCCGTTGGGCACGCCGGCGACGTACTTGCCGACCGAGTCGCCGAGTGCCAGCTTGCCGTCCTGTGCGAGGAGCATGACGAGTGCCGCGGTCATCGTCTTGGTGTTCGACGCGATCCGGAATCGGGTCTGGACGTCCGGTGTATTGGCCCTACCCAACTCGGTGGTGCCGACGGCCACGTCGACGCTGCCCTGCGGAGTGCGCAGTGCGACGATCGCGCCGGGAACCAGCAATGCGGTCGCGGCGTCCTCCACGACACGCCGGAATTCGGCGGCGTCGATCTGATTCAGGTTCGATGCGGTGTCGGACCGTTGTTCGGCTCCGCAGCCGGCCAGGACAAGGATGCACACCGCAGCGGTACACGTCGGACGCGTCACCAACACCGCGCACCACCGCCTCAGCCCACCCCATTCGGAGCCTAGACCCGTGGCGCCGTCAGCGTCGCCAAAACAGGTGATGCGTCACGCCGCTGGGGCTGGGCACGACGTCGCGATGGAATCTGTCGAGCAGGTCATCCGAACTTTCCCACAGCCGCGATCCCCCACCGAGCGCGACCGGCGCCACCGCGACGTGCAGCGTGTCGACGAGATCGTCCTTCAGGAACTGCCGAATGGTGTGCGCCCCGCCGCCGAGCCGGACGTCCTTGCCCTGGGCGGCCTCTTTGGCCCGTTCCAGCGCAACTGCCGGGTTGGCGTCGATGAAGTGAAACGTGGTGTCCGACAGGGAGAACGATGGGCGCTGGTGATGTGTAAGCACGAAGACCGGGGTATGGAACGGCGGCTCGTCGCCCCACCAGCCTTGCCAGTCGTGGTCAGCCCAGGCACCGCGATGGGGACTGAACTTGTTGCGGCCCATGATCTCAGCCCCGATGTTGCGGGCGAAGTCTCGGGTGAAGTAGTCGTCGATACCCCGGCTGCCACCGGGATCCTTGCGATTGGGCCAGCTCGCGGTGGCACCTGCCCAGGACATCAAATCCGCCGGGTCGGCATGCCCGAAGGGCCGTTCGAAGCTCTGGTCGCGGCCGGCGCCGAAACCGTCTTGCGATACCGCGAAATTGTGCACTCTCAGCAGTTGAGCCACGCGTTCCTCCTCAGACCGTCAACGGACACTGATCAGACCGGGTTGCGTGCGGAAAGTCATCGCGAAGGGTTGAGATACACGAAACCCCCGGCCCGACTCACGCTGAGCGTGATATCGGTCCGGGGGCTCGAGGAGGTCTTTACAGGCCGGTGACGCCGACCGCCTGGGGGCCCTTGGCGCCCTGGGTGATGTCGAACTTCACCCGCTGGTTCTCCTCCAGGTTGCGGAATCCGCCGGCCTGGATCTCGGAGTAGTGCACGAAAACGTCCGGTGCACCGCCGTCAGGAGCGATGAAGCCGAAGCCCTTTTCGCTGTTGAACCACTTAACGGTTCCTTCTGCCATGTTCTTACTTCTTTCTTCTTTTTACTGGCCGAACGTCATGTCGACCAAGCCTGGTTGTGCGACCGATGGTCGCTCAAATCAGTGGGGTTCTGGGGTGTGCGATGCCGGCACGGGCCGTAAAGGGGTGATACTGACCCCGGCCGCGATTCGGCCGAATACAGACACGTCGCTTCACGAATGCGACGTATTCGGCCAGCCTACCAACTGCACGTCCGACGACCTAATTTTCGCGCCGGCCGGTGTTTCCGCGCCGAAAGCAACCGCCTTCAGGCGTTCAAGCGATCCGCCAGCTGATCGGCGGTCTTGAGCCACCCGTCGTGGAAGTTCTCGTACTCCTCCGGAGGCAACATGGCGTGCTCGATGGACATCAAGGTCTGATCGTCCTGCACCGGTTCGAAGGTCACCGTGACCATGCTGGAGGCCGTCGGGTCCACCCAGTACGAATTGGTCCAGGTGAAGCTCAGCAACCGTGGCCGGTCGATACTGACGAACTGCCCCGTGATGAGCACACTGGCACCCCGGTCGTCGACGTCGAAGCGGAACAGCCCGCCCACCCGGGGTTCGACGGTCACCGTGACACATCGAGTGGGGCGCGGACACATCCACTCCCGCAACGATTCCGGGTCCAGCCACTCGTCGAACACCTCCTCGGGGCCGGCCGGCATGATCCGCTGCACGTGCACCGTGCGCGCCTCGGTCATCGCCCGGCCTTCTTGCGACGCAACCGCTCGGCAAGAGCATCGGCGCGAGTCGACCAGAAGTCGGTCTGTTCCCCCATCCACTGTGCGGCCGGGGTCAGGCCCTCATCGCGCAGCGAGAGCCAGTGTTCTCGACCACGCACTTCGCGGGTCACCAGACCTGCTGTCTCCAGGACTCCGATATGGCGGGAGACGCCCGCGAACGTCATCGGCATCGGGGCGGCCAGATCGGTGATGCGCGCATCACCTTCCCGCAACGCCTCCAGCAATCGGCGACGCGTCGGATCCGCCAGCGCGGCATACGCCCGGTCCAGCAGCTGATCTTCAACCATTCTGTTGACTATATCGGGTCACCTGTGGTCTGCTCGGTTGATATTCAACAAGTCAGTTGAATGATTGGGCAGGCCCGCACGACAGGGAGACACGATGCAGACGCCACCGATAGTCAGCGCACAAGAGTGGGCGGCCGCCCATGCCGAGATGCTGGTGAAGGAGAAGGAACTCACCCGGGCCCGGGATGCACTTGCGGCGCAGCGCCGCCGGATGCCGTGGACCCCGGTGCGCAACGACTACGCCTTCGACGGACCGAACGGCAGGGTTGCCCTGCCCGATCTGTTCGACGGACGGCGGCAGCTGATCGTCTACCGCGCGTTCATGGACCCCAGCGTGGAGGGTTGGCCGGAGCACGGTTGCACCGGTTGCTCGTTGATGGCCGATCACGTGGGCGACCTCAGCCATCTGAACGCCCGCGACACCACCCTGGTCTACGCCTCGCGCGGTTCGCAGCAGGACATAGCCCGAATCAAGGACAGGATGGGCTGGACGATCCCCTGGTACACCATCGTGGCGGAACCCGATGTCGCCTTCGACGCCGACTTCGGCGTCGACCAGTGGCACGGCACGAATGCCTTCATCCGCGAGGGTGATCAGATCTTTCGGACCTACTTCGTCAACAACCGCGGCGATGAGGCGTTCGGCACCACCTGGAGCTATTTGGACATCACGGCGTTGGGCCGTCAGGAATTGTGGGAAGACTCCCCGGCGGGTTACCCCCAGACTCCGCCCTACCAATGGTGGAGATGGCACGACGCGTACGGCGACCGCTGAAGTGCGCAGTCCATCGGCGATGATCAAGGGGTGACATCTCCGCACACTGTTGTAACGCCACTGACCGTTCCCGCGTTGTTGGCCGGCCGGGTTCGCGCGTCCGGGCCGGACACCTATGTCATCACGCCGGACGGACGGCTGACCTACACGCAGGCCGATGCGAGCTCTGCCGATATCGCCCGCCGGCTGTTGGCCGCGGGCGTCGGCAAGGGCAGCCGGGTCGGACTGTTCTTCCCGAACGGGCTCGACTGGATCAGCTGGTGGCTGGCGCTGTCTCGGATCGGCGCACTGGTGGTGCCGTTGAGCACCCTCTACGCGCCCGCCGAAATCGCCAAGGTGTTGCGGCTGGCCGATATCGGCACGCTGATCGCGCCGGCTCAAGTACTCGGCACCGATGTCGGCGGCCGCTTCGAGTCAGCGCTGCCCGAGCTCCGCGGACAGGACGGTGACGCCCTCTCGCTCACCGCCGCACCGTATCTGCGCCGCATCGTGCTCACCGAGGGCACGGGGTACCCGTGGGCGACCCGGTGGGACGATCTGACCCAACAGGTCTCACCGCAGGTGCTCGCCGCGGTGGAGGACGAGGTGTCCCCCGCCGATCTGGCGATCATGGTGCACACCTCCGGTTCGACCGCCGACCCCAAGGGTGTCCTGCACACCCACGGCACCCTGGTGCGACAGACATCGGCTTGGCCGGGCGCGATCCGTGCGGTCACCGGGACCCAGCACCGGCCCCGAATCCTGTGCGCCATGCCGTTCTTCTGGATCGGCGGCCTGCTCGCCGCCATGGGTGCCCTGCACGACCCGATAACTCTGCTGGTCATGGCGCGACTCGACCCGGGGACGGCCCTGGACCTGATGGAGTCCGAACGTGCCACCGGCATCATCGGCTGGCCGGCGTTCACCCAGCGGTTACGTGACCACCCCGGGTTCGCCGACCGCGACCTGTCCAGCGCACCGATGCTGCGGGACGGCCCGCTGGACATCGCGATGACCGATGTGCCCGACGGATTTCCGGTGCACCGCACCATGTCCGAGACCGCGGGCGGATTCGTCCACACCGAGCTCGCCATCGTCGATACCGACGGCAGGCCCGTCCCGGACGGCACCACCGGGGAACTGTGGATCCGCGGGGTCGGGGTGATGGCCGGCTACAACAAACGCGAACGCGCCGAGGTCTTTGACGCCGATGGCTGGTACCACACCGGCGACCGCGTCTACCGGCGAACCGGTGACCCGCGACTGTTCTACGTCGGCCGCAGCACCGACCTGATCAAGGCCGGCGGCGCGAATGTGTCACCACTGGAAGTCGAGGCGGTGATCTCGGCGCTGCCCGATATCGCGCAGTGTGTGGTCCTCGGGCTCCAGCATCCGCAGCGGGGTGAGGAGGTATGCGCCGTGGTGGTCCCGGCGGTGACAGGTCTGGATCTGGACGGCATCCGGCAACTCGCGCGCGAGCAGTTGTCGGCCTACAAGGTTCCCACCCGGTGGGTGATCGCCACCGCTGACCAGATCCCGACCCTGCCCAGCGGGAAGTTCGATCGGAAAGGGTTGCTTGCCAACGTGATCGACGGTGTGTTGCCGATCAGTCCAGCAGCTCCCTGAAGCGGCCGGCCGGGAACGTCGCGGCGCCGACGGACTGAACGCGGGCGACCAGCGCACCATCGGAGGTCACCACCGTGATGTCCCGCGGCGCGTCGGCCGCACCGACCAGCCGGACGATCTCGTCATCGGCCGAATTCGCCGCCGCCCGTGGCGCATGCGCCACGCTGATGACCACCGACTGCAGCGGGGGTGACATCGGCCGCTCCAGCACCACCGTCACATCATGGGCGCCCGCCGCCGCCCAGCGCTCGATCTGCCCGATCAAGGTGGTGAGCGCGCCTTGACGGTCCTTCCACCAGCCATCCGGGCGCGAACCCACGACGTTCATGGCGTCCACGATCCAGTGCATGGCAACATCGTCCTCCATGCCGCATGCCGCCGACAGCCACGACCTGATCCGGGTGACCGGAGCGCGGGAGAACAACCTCAAAAACGTCGATATCGAACTGCCGAAGCGACGTCTGACGGTGTTCACCGGCGTGTCCGGCTCCGGCAAGAGCTCGCTGGTGTTCGACACCATCGCCGCCGAATCGCAGCGACTGATCAACGAGACATACAGCTCATTCGTGCAGGGTTTCATGCCCAGCATGGCGCGCCCCGACGTCGACGTGCTGGACGGCCTGACCACCGCCATCATCGTCGACCAGCAGCGCATGGGCGCCGATCCACGCTCCACCGTCGGTACCGCCACAGATACCGGGGCCATGTTACGAATCCTGTTCAGCCGGTTGGGTACACCGCACATCGGGTCCCCGCAGGCCTTTTCGTTCAACGTCGCCTCGATCAGCGGGGCCGGCGCGGTGACGTTCGAGAAGGGCGGCAAGACCGTCAAGGAGCGCCGTGATTTCACCGTCCTCGGCGGCATGTGCCCACGCTGCGAGGGGCGGGGCGCCGTCAACGACATCGATCTGACCGCCCTCTATGACGACAGCAAGTCGCTCAACGGGGGCGCACTCACCATCCCGGGTTTCAGTATGGAGGGCTGGTATGGCCGAATCTTCAATGGCTGCGGCTTCTTCGACCCGGACAAGCCGATCAACACATTCACTGCCAAGGAACTCGACGCTCTGCTGTACAAGGAGGCCACCAAGCTCAAGATCGACGGGGTGAACCTGACCTACCTCGGACTGATCCCGCAGATCCAGAAGTCGTACCTGTCCAAGGATGTGGACGCGATGCAGCCACATATCCGCGCCTTCGTCGAACGTGCCGTCACCTTCACCGCCTGCCGGGACTGCGGCGGCACCCGACTCTCCGAGGCTGCCAGGTCATCGACGATCGAGGGCGTCAACATCGCCGACGTGTGCGCCATGCAGATCACCGATCTGGCCCGGTGGGTCGGCACGCTCACCGAGAAGCGGGCGGCCACACCGTTGGCGCCATTGCTCACCGCACTCGGACACACTCTGGATTCCTTCGTCGAGATCGGCCTGGGATATCTGTCGCTGGAGCGCCCGGCGGGCACCCTGTCCGGCGGAGAAGCCCAGCGCGTGAAGATGATCCGACACCTGGGGTCGGCGCTGACCGATGTCACCTATGTCTTCGACGAGCCGACCATCGGGCTGCATCCCCACGACATCGCACGGATGAACAATCTGCTGTTGCAGTTGCGGGACAAGGGCAACACCGTGCTGGTCGTCGAGCACAAGCCGGAAACGATCGCGATCGCCGACCATATCGTCGACCTGGGCCCCGGTGCCGGCAGTGCCGGTGGCGAAGTGGTGTTCGAGGGCAGCCTCGCGGCGTTGCGCAAGAGCGGCACGGTCACCGGCCGCCATCTCGACGACCGCGCCACGGTGAAGGAGTCGGTGCGAGAGCCCAACGGGGCTCTGCAGATCCGCGGGGCCGCCACCCACAACCTGCGTGACGTCGACGTCGACATCCCGCTGGGCGTCCTGGTCGTCATCACCGGGGTGGCCGGTTCGGGTAAGAGTTCGCTGATCGACGGATCGGTGGCCGGTCTCGACGGCGTCGTCACCATCGATCAGGCCGCGATCCGCGGTTCGCGGCGTAGCAACCCGGCCACCTACACCGGCCTGCTGGAGCCGATCCGCAAAGCATTCGCCAAGGCCAACGGTGTCAAACCCGCCCTGTTCAGTTCCAACTCCGAGGGCGCCTGCCCCACCTGCAACGGTGCCGGCGTCATCTATACCGAGCTCGGCGTGATGGCCACGGTGGAATCCACCTGCGAAGAGTGCGAGGGTCGCCGCTTCCAGGCCTCGGTGCTGGAATACACGCTGGCGGGCAAGAACATCGCCGAGGTGCTCGCCATGTCGGTGACCGAAGCCGTCGGACATTTCGCCAGCGGTGAGTCCAAAGTGGCTGCTGCACAGAAGATCCTGGGTCATATGTCCGATGTCGGGCTGGGCTACCTGACCCTCGGCCAGCCGTTGACCACCCTGTCCGGCGGCGAGCGGCAACGCCTCAAGCTGGCCGCCCGCCTCAGCGACAAGGGCGCCGACGGCGGTGCGGTCTTCATACTCGACGAGCCGACCACCGGCCTGCACCTCGCCGATGTCGAGCAACTCCTGGCGCTGCTGGACAGGCTGGTGGACGCCGGAAAGTCGGTGGTGGTGATCGAGCACCATCAGGCCCTGATGGCGCACGCCGACTGGATCATCGACCTGGGCCCGGGCGCCGGACACGACGGCGGGCGGATCGTTTTCGAGGGAACCCCGCGGGACCTGGTGGGCGACCGTTCGACGCTGACCGGACAGCACCTGGCCGACTATGTCGGCGCGGCCATCACCGGGTGAGAACTTTTACCCATATCCCCCGCCGGCGCCGAGAGATTAGCCTCGTGAGGTGTCCAATCGATCGCGCCTGACGCTGTTGATGCTGCCCGCGGCCCTGGCCAGTTGCTCATTCTCGATGTCCGCGGGCGGCCCGGATTACGCGAAGCTGGAGAGCGCCATCACCGACGAATTGAACTCGAGCTACCAGAAGATCGATCGCGAGGTGTCCGACGTCGCCTGTGAGAAACCCGAGAAGGCGCCGAAGGCCGGCGACACGTTCCTGTGCAACGCCGATGTCGACGGCTCGACGGTGCGCGTGCAGGTGGTCGTCAGCGACGACGAGGACAACGTCGAGTTCAGCACCCTCGACGTCATCTTCGATCTGTCGCAGACAGCACAGGGCCTGACCAAGGAGATCTCTGCCGACAGGGGATTCGCCGTCACGGTGACCTGCGGCGAAGGGCTCAAGGTCGTCGAGGTCGGTGAATCGTTCGAATGCACGGCGGCTGACCGGCGTGGGGACACCCGTCCGGTCAAGGTCACTCCCGGCGGTGTCGACGAAGACGATCGTTGGGAACTCATCGGGGTGAACTGAGGCCTGCCGATCGGCGCCGAATGGCGTCACCTGCGATAGCCTGCCTCCTACATGGTGGGTTCGACATCGGCAGGCACCCTCGGCGATCGCCTGGAACAGGCGTGGCTGCAGTCCTGCACGGGAGCCGGCCGTACCGTCGTGCTGCTCGGCGATCCCGGCATCGGAAAGTCAAGTGCGCTCGCCCAGCTCGCGCACCGCATCGGGCCGACAGCCCATGTGGTGAGCTGCCGCGGCGGCGATATCGCGGCACCGATGTCTGCCGCCGCCGAGATCGCGGCGGTGCTGCCGATCACGACTCCGGTGGGGTCGGTGGCCGGCGAGGTGGACGCCTTGCGGGTCGCCGACATCCTCAGCGCCGGATTGGCGAGAGCCGCCGGAACAACGCTGCTGATCGACGACATCCACGACGCCGATGCCGCCAGCCGAACAGCCCTGAACCTGGCCATGCGAAGGTCCGCGGATGCCGCCGTCTTCGTGGTGGTGACCGGTCGCCGGGTTCCGTCGGCCGAGAGTTTCGCCGAGGGGTTCGACGTCGAAGAGCTCACCGGCCTGGATCGGGCGGCGGCCACCGCGGTGCTCGAAGCGGCGAGCACCGTGCCCATCGCCCCGGCGGTCATCGAGCAGCTCCTGCATGTGGCGGCCGGTAATCCACTGGTGCTGCGCCATCTCCCCGACGCGTTGACACCGGAGCAACTGTCCGGTGCGCAGCTGCTGCCCGAGCACATCCCACTCGTCGGGGATCTCCGCGCCGTGTTCAGCCGGCAGTTGCCCCGCCCCGGCACCGCGGGGCGCACCCTGTTGGAGCTTGCTTCGCTGTCGGCCGACGGATCGTGGTCGGTGCTGCGGTCGATGCGCCCCGGCATCGCCGAGGCGGCGCTGCACACCCTCGAGGACAGCGGCCTGGCAGCCTTGCACTCCGGAAGGCTGACCCTGCAGCACCCGTTGCTGCGCAGCGCGACCGTCGCCGCCATGTCCCACCAACAGCAGCGCCGGCTGCACCTGGAATTCGCCGACTGTACGGCACTTTCGGACACCGTCCGGCTCGTGCACCGCGCGCACGGCACCCTGGGACCCGACGAAGCCTTGGTTGACGAGCTCGTCGGCGCAGCGCGCACGCTCCGGTCCAGAGGCGGCACGGAGCCGGCCGCACGTCTGCTGGATCGTGCCATCGATCTGACCGGTGATGACTCCCGCCGCGCCGAGCTCAGGGTGCTGGCTGCCCGGCAATTGGTTGCGGCCGGACAGACCGACTCTGCGCGGTACCGGCTGGAAACGGTGTTGGCAGATCCCGCATCCCACGAGCTACACGTCGCGGCGACGGTGTTGCTTGCCACGCTGGAGGCGGTGGGCGGTGCGCCGGCGATGGCTTTGCACCGTCTCAAGGAATGCGCCGTCGTGGCTTCACCGGCCGAGGCCGGCGTGGTGCACGCCCGGATGGCCATACCGCTGGGGATGCTCGGGATGGTCGGCGAGATCATCGACACCGCCACGGCGGCGGTCGCTCTCAGCGACCCACTCTCGACCGATTCCCATGTGGCGCGGGTGATCCTCGCCCATGCGCTCAGCGCCCGGCACGAGAATCGATCAGACCAGCTCGTCGATGGCATACCGGAACAATTGGACCTCGTTGCCGCCGTCACATGCGACCCGATGATCGGCCTGCATTACGGGCGGGCGTTGTCGATCGCCGAACGATATGAGGCCTCGGCAGCGGCGCTGACCGAACTCAGCGCCCAATTGCGGGGCGAGGGAGCGCGGTCCGCGCTCGCCATGGTGTTCGGCGCACTCGGCGAAACCTATGTTCGCGCATCGCGCTTCGATGACGCCCTGATGTGTCTGGATGAGGCGACTGCGCTCAGCCTGGCAACCGGCCAACGTGCGTTCGCGCCGTTCTGGCTCTCGCTACGTGCGCGGGTGCACGCTATCCGCGGTGATGACCACACATCCGCCGCAGACCTGGAACTCGGTTTCGCGATCTCCGATGAACTGTCCACCTTCGGCGCGCGCTACTTTCTGTTGGCCAATGCGGGACTGGCGGCGTTGACCGCACGTCGGCCCGACGACGCGGTCGCCGCGCTGTCCGAGTGCTGGGCATTCGAACAGGTCGGCGGACTCCTCGCCCCACAGCTGGCCCGCTGGCACATCGACCTGGTAGAGGCCTACCTCGCAGTGGGGCGTAGCGATGACGCCCGACCGGTGGTGGAGCACCTCCAGACCGTTGCGGCAGCCGTCGGGTCCAGCCGATGGACCAGGGCCACCGCGTGCCGCGCCGAGGCACTACTGCGCCGCGGTACCGATCCGGCAGGATCACTTCGCCTTCTGCACCAGGCAACGGCGATCTACGATCCCGCGCACGACGCCTTCGACCGGGCGCGCACCTTCCATGACATCGCGCGGTTGGCCGCTGACGCGTCAGACCGCGAGCACGCGCGTGCCGAGGCGCGCAACGGATTCAGCAGACTTGGCGCCGCCGCATGGGCAGCAAAGGTCGACCGGCGTACCCCCGAGCTCAGCGCGCTCACCGAGGCCGAGTCCCGGGTACTGACCGAGGTCGCCAACGGGCTGACGAACCAACAGATCGCCAAGCGACTCGGCCTGAGCGCAAAAACGGTGGCCAACCACCTCTACCGCGCGTACCGAAAACTCGGCGTCGCCTCGCGCACCGAAGCGGTTCGTTTCGTGCTGCTGCATGACGACAAGGCAGGCGAATCGGCGTTGAGAACTTGACACGTGTCAAGTAAAGTGTGGTCATGCTTGCCGAGGACATTCTGACCACCGTGCCGACGACGACAGCGGAGGCGCTCGCCATCTTCGACGCGGCCCCCGGTGTCGAACCGGATTTCATGATCGGCACCTGGCACGGCGCCGAACTGCCAACCGCGCACCCGATGGACGGACTGCTTGCCGCCAGTGGTTGGTGGGGCAAGCAGTTCGTCGACGCCGAGACCGTGCATCCCCTGCTGTTCCCGAAGGACGGTGGCACGGCCCTGTGGGCGTTGAACCCGATGCTCGCATTCGGCGGCCTGGGCATCGCCACGAAGGTGCCGCTGGTGCGCAACCTGTCCCTGGTTCAGCCCATCTCGGCATTGCGGCCCGCACTGCGGACCAAGGCACCCAAGGCTAGGCTGCGCACCACCCGGTACCGCGGAATCGACAGCGCGACAATGATCTACGACAATCTCCCGATCAACGACGTGTTCCGCAAGGTCTCCGAAGACACCGTGATCGGCGCGATGGACTACCGGGGCAGCAAACGCCCGTACTTCTTTGTCCTGCAGCGCAATGACTCGCTGCCGGTCGGGTAGGGCTGCGCCCCGACTCAGGCGATGATGCGCACCAGATAGGGCGTCATCGAGCCGGTGCGCACGGCCGAGACCGCAACTCCCGAGTCGGTGGCTTCCAGCATCTGGCCGTTGCCCACGAACAGCGCCACGCTCTGGGTGCCCTCGGGGCCGAAGAAGATCAGATCGCCGGGCAGCGCCTGATCCGGCAGCACCTTCTGGCCGACCTTGTACATCTCGCCGGACGAGCGCGGCAGCTTCACCCCGACACCGGCGAAGGCGTAGACGATGATGCCCGAGGCATCGAACCCCACCACGTTGGCGGCCGGATCGGGCGCTGCCGGAAGGCTCGGAACGAGCGGGGACGCGACCGGGGCCGGCGGCGCCAACCCGGGGAAGTTCAGGCCGGGTACCCCGCCGGGGATGGCGGCGGCAGCCGGTTCCGCTGCGGCCGGGGTCTCGCGGACGACACCACGGGTGGGACCGTTCGCGTCACCACCGCCGTAGGCGAACGGCACGCCACGCTGGGCCAGCGCCCGCGCGATCACGTAATCGACCGCCTGCTGGTTGCGAGCCGGGCGGGTATTGAACGGATCAGCCGATGCGACACCAGGAGTCACTGTCAACACAGCCAGGCCGAGCAGCAGGGCACAGAAGCGTCTCATCGGGTCGTCAACTCTTTCGATCAGGGCGGATACCGCGACGACCCATAATTGACGGGCGTCACTGCTATTTCTACCGACCGATTCGCTTGTTTCCCAATTCGACTGCAGGACAGCGCAAATGAGATGCCGATCCGTGACCGGAAAGAGACTCCCGTGCCCGGGTCGTGATCGATCCGGAACCGTTCCGACACCATCGCAACGGTTCGCAGAATGCAGAACGGCACCGGTCCGCGCGACCCGAAGGGTGTGCTGACCGGTGCCGTTGCGGCAAGCCGGTTTACTTCAGTGCGGCGAGCGCGGCATCGTAGTTGGGCTCCTGGGCGATCTCGGGAACCAGCTCCGCGTAGGCGACGTTGCCGTCGGCACCAATCACCACGACGGCGCGGCCCAGCAGGCCGGCGAAGGGGCCGTCGACGAGGACGATCCCGTAGTCCTCACCGAAGCTGTCCCGGAACGCGGAGGCCGTCACCACGTTCTCGATGCCCTCGGCACCGCAGAAACGGCTCTGCGCGAACGGCAGGTCCTTCGACACGTTCAGCACCGCCGCGCCGGTCGATGCGGCGCGCTCGTTGAACGTCCGCACACTCGTCGCGCACACCGGGGTGTCCACCGACGGGAAGATGTTGAGCAGTACGGCCTTGCCGCTGAACTGGTCACTGGTGACCGCACCGAGGTCGGTACCGACCAGAGTGAAGGCCGGAGCGGACGTGCCGACTGCGGGCAGCTCGCCGGCCGTGTTGATGGGGTTTCCCTTGATGGTGATCTGTGCCATGGCCACCAGTCTGTCAAAGACTGGAGCGCTCGGGTGCCACAGGGGTGGGTGATGATGCATGGCACCATCGAATCGTGATCGTCCTGCCCGACGCGGTCCTCGCGATGGCCGCCCGCGGACACGAATGGCAGCGTTGGGTCGATGACCTGCCCAGGTCGGTAGGCAGCCAGCTTCAGGAGTGGGATCTCACCGCGGATGGTGCACCCCAATACGGATTCTGTTCGATCGTGCTGCCGGTCCGCGCCGGCGACGGTGAATCCGCCATGCTCAAAATCGCTTTCCCCGACGACGAATCCGAACACGAACACCTGGCGCTGCGCCGCTGGGACGGCCAGGGAACCGTGCGCCTGCTGCGCGCCAACCCTCACCGTCGCGCAATGCTGCTGGAGCGGCTGCATGCCCGCAACCTCAACGACGTCTGGGACCTGGAGGCGTGTGAGATCGTCGCCGGTCTGTACGGGCGTATCCACGTCCCCGCCCTGCCGCAGCTGCGTCCGCTGGTCGGGTTCATCGAGAAATGGAACACCGATCTGGCGCAGCTACCGCGCAGCGCCGCACTGCCACACCGGCTCGTTGAGCAGGCGCTGTCACTGAGCGCCGATTTCGTGTCCGACCCGGCCAGCACCGGCACGCTCATCCACGGCGACCTGCACTACGAGAACGTGCTGGCCGGCGCCCGCGAACCGTGGCTGGTGATCGATCCGAAGCCGATGAGCGGCGATCCCCACTACGAGGTCGCGCCGATGCTGTGGAACCGCTGGGACGAGCTTGCCGGTTACGTCCGCGAAGGCGTGCGGCGCCGCTTCTACACCCTGTCCGAGGCCGCAGGTTTGGACGTCGACCGCGCGCGAGCGTGGGTGATCGTGCGGATGATGCACAACGCGATGTGGGAACTCACCGAGAACGAGGTGCCGGACGCGAAGTGGCTGACCACCTGCGTGGCCGTGGCCAAAGCAGTCCAGCAATAGCCCAAATCCGGTTCATCCACTGCCGAGAAAGTTCCGTTTTTGGTTGTCGGGGGCGCGAGTATCATAGAACACATGTTCGAAGCCTTGGATCGGGTCGCCCTCGCCGGGCTCAGTGATGAGGCGCTCATCAGCGCGGTCACCACCATGACCCAGACCGAGGCCAAGACCGCCGCGGCGCGGCTGGCGTTGATCGGCGAAGTGATCGCCCGCCAATGCGATGACGAAGACGACACGGTCGCCCACCAGGTCATCGATGGCTGGGCCTGGGCCCAAGCCGCGGTCGCGGCGGCCTGCAACCTCAACCCGTACGCGGCGTCCAAACAGATGCGCATCGCCCAAGCCCTGCGTGACCGGCTACCCCGGACCGCGGCCCTGTTCGCCAAGGGTGCGATGTCGGCGACGGTGATCGATGCGATCACCTGGCGCACTCATCTGGTCGTCGACGAGGACGCGCTGGTGTTGATCGACACCGCCATCTCCGGCGAAGCGGGCGAGTATGGGGCGCATTCGGAGAAACAGTTGATCGGCGCGGTCGATCTGTGGGTGGAGAAATTCGACCCCGACGCCGTGCTGCGCTCCCGGCGGGCCGCCAAGGACCTCTACGTCGAATTCGACGACAAGGACGACCCCAACGGGGTCGCCTCCTTCTGGGGACGGCTACGCATCACCGACAAGAAGATCTTGGAGCAGCGCCTCAACGCCCTGGCCGACACCGTCTGCGCCAATGATCCGCGTAAGCGTGGGGAACTGCGTGCCGCGGCCCTGGCCGCACTCGGGGTGGTCGGCCCGGCCCTGGAACGGCTGGCCTGTGAGTGCGGGGACACCGGTTGTGTGGGCAGCGGGAAAGACCCGCGCGCGGGGGCGGTCGCCATCTACGCGCTCACCGAGCAGGTGCCCGCCGCCGGTGAACACGGCCCCCGACACAGCAGGCCGGGCAGCGCCGATACCCCGGACACCGAGACTGACACACCGGAACCGACCGAGACTCCGCACACCCGGCCCGCCACGCCGGAGCACCAGCCGCAGACCCCGGCCGCGGAGACCGAACCGGTCCGCAGACCCGAGCCGCGGCCGCAGGCCGCGGCGACCTGACGCGCCCGCGGCCCACACCGAGCCCGCAGCGCCTGCGCCTGCAGCCCACACCGCGCCTGCCGAGCCTGCGCCTGCGGCCACCGTGCCGAGCCCCGGCGTGATGCTCGATGGCGCCATCATCCCCGCCGCCATGCTCGCCGAACTCATCGCCGCCGGCGCCACCATCAAACCCCTCACCGAGATCGCCGACCTCCCCGCCGAACGCCAATACCGGCCCTCAACGGCGCTGACCGCGTTCGTCCGGATGCGTTCGATGACCTGCAGCTTCCCCGGCTGCAACCGGGCCGCGCACCGCTGCGACCTTGATCACCTGACCCCATGGCCGGCCGGGGCCACCCACCCCGGCAACCTCGGGCCGCTGTGCCGTCTGCACCATTTGGTCAAGACATTCGGTGGTTGGGAACCGGCCGCAAAACCCGATGGCACCATCCACTGGACAGCGCCCACCGGCCACAGCTACCAGAAAGCCCCCGGGGCGGCAATCCTGTTCCCGCACTGGAACATCGAAACCCCGATCCCCCGAAAACGGGCGATCACCCTCATCAGCGACACCGACGATGTCGACCGCGGTACCAAGATGCCGGTCCGGACACGCACCCGCGCCCAAGACCGCGCCCAGCGCATCACCACCGAACGCACCCGCAACCAACTCGAACGCACCCTCGAACGCGCCGACAACGACAGCGACCCGCCACCCTTCTGAGGGTGAAGCGACGCAGCTCAGCCCGATACGGTGACCGGCAACGACAGCATGCCGCGCAGCGTCACATTCGGTTTGTACTGCGGGTCACCACCGAGTTCGGCCTTCGGGAAACGCTTTGTCGCAGCGGACAAGGCAATTGAGGCTTCCAGCCGCACCAGCGGCGCACCGAGACAGAAGTGGGCGCCGTGCCCGAACCCCAGATGCCTGATGGTGGCCCGGTCAGGATCGAAAGCATCGGGGTTGGCGTTGGCCGCCGGGTCACGGTGTGCGGCGGCCAACAGCACGATGATGGTGTCGCCCTGGGGAATCACGGTGTCCCCCAGCCGCATCTCCTCGGCGGCGACCCGGCCCAGCAGCTGAGCCGGCGGATCGAAGCGCAGCGTCTCCTCGATGACGCGCAGCGCTCGCGACGGATCGGCCCCCAGCGCGGCCCACTGCGTGCGATCCCGCAACATCGCCAGCACCGAGGTCGCCATCAGGCTCACCGTCGACTCGTGTCCGGCGATCAGCAGCAGATTGCAGGTCGAGATGATCTCGTCCTCGCTGAGCTGGTCACCGGACTCCTCGACCGCGATCATCGCGGATATCAGGTCATCGCCGGGATTGCTGCGGCGGCGACTGATCAGCTCCCGGAAATATTTCCGCAGCCATTTCCCGGCCTCGATGCGGTCGGTGAACCCTTCCGGCACATCGCCGGTCGCGGTGAGGAACGGGTCCACGGTCTGCGCGAGCAGGGTGGAGGCGTGCCCGAACTTGGGTTCATCCTCAACCGGCACACCGAGCAGCCGGCAGATCACCGCCACCGCGACCGGGTAGGCCAGGCCGCTGACGGCGTCGAACTCGCCGTGTTCCTCCGCGGCGTCGAGTAGGCCATCGACGGTGGCGACGATCTCATTACGCAGCTCGTTGATCACCCGGGGCGCAAATGCCTTGGCCACCAGTTTGCGCAGCCGGGTGTGGTCGGGCGGATCGAGGAAAAGGAAGGCCGGGGTGCGGCGCTTGTCGACCAGTCCGGCCAGTCCGAACGGTCGCGGTTCCTCACCGGCGGCGATCTGGCGTTGCGCGATGGCCGACTTCATCCGATCACTCGACGATGCCGGATGCCGGATCGCGGCGTCGCAGTCGGCGTACGAGGTCAACACCGTCAGGCTGATCTCGGGGATCTGCAGCGGACCGTGTTCGCGCAGCGCGCGGTACGCCGGGTAGGGGTCGACGCGGTTGGACGGGGCAAGGGCCTGTCCGAGCAGGACCGCCGGTTCGGACACCGAAGTCATCTCCTCATTGTGCAATCGCGCTTTCCAGCCGTGACCGCCACCACCGGATTCGGGCCGGATCGGTGACCGCATAGCGGTCCAACAGCTCGGGCAGCGGCGCCGGTGACATGGGCGCGACCGGCAGAAATCCATCGACCGGAACCAGCCTGCGCGAGTCTGCCACCAGGTCCCCGTCCAGCAACGAGCCCGAGCCCAGGGTGCCGGCGAACGGGAGCTCGGGCAGCACGCCGGCCAGCGCGACAGCGACCGCCACCCCAATACTGGTCCCCACCCCCGAGGTGACTGAGCACGGCAGCCCGCACGATTCGGCGATGCGCAGCGCCCGTCGCGCCCCGCCGAGGGAACCGCAGTGCAACACGGCGATATCGGCGGCCTCGGCCAGTCCCGGATCGCTCAGCGCCCGCTCCAGCGAATCGAAGATGGCGATCCGGACATCGACCCGTATCCGCACCGCGGCCAGTTCGGCGATGCTCCGGCACGGCTGCTCGACGAACTCGAGTCCGCCCGCGGCGCGATCGAGCACCGGGACCGCGGCCACCGCGGCATCGACCGACCACCTGCCCTTGGCGTCACAGCGGATGATGCCGTCCGGGCCGAGCGCCTCGCGCACCGCGGCGATTCTCGCGACGTCGTCTCCGAGCGTGCACGCCGGGTCGGCCACCTCGACCGCAGCGGTCCGGCAACCCGAGGCCGCGACCAGGTCGCGGGCGCGCGCCGGGTCCGTCACGGGAACGCTCACCGCGACCGGCACCCGTCCGCGCCGGGCGTCCGGCCAACCGACGGTGCCGGGTTCGGTGGCAGCAGTGAGCCAGCGCACGAGCAGATGATCCGGGCAACCGGGCGGTGGGCTGAACTCCCCCCAGCCCTGCGGTCCCTCCACGAGGACGCCTTCGTGCATGGTGGCGCCGTCGCGCATGGGGATGGCGAACACCGGTGCGGTGTCCAGATCGATCAGCGTCTGCACAAGACCTGCAGGCTAGCCGAGTTCTTGCCGGGACGAGCGCAGCGACGGAGAAATAATCGATCCTGCGGCGGGGGCATCATCGAATCGTGTAGAGCGGCACCAGCATTTCGGCCGGTGTCAGCGATCCGTGGTGACCGACCAGCTGCGACTGCAACGGCTCGGCACCCGAGCGGATGATGGCCCGATCACCGTTGGCCACCACCACGACATCTCCGATGCGCGGTTTCGACGCGCGCGTGCACGGTCGGGCCGAACCAGCCGGCGCCGATCACCTCGGCCCTGGTGAGGACGGTGAAGTCGGCACCGAGCGCGGCCCGCCAGGCGGCTGCCACATCCGGTGCGGCCCCGAGTTCGGTGTACACGTGCCGCGCACGCGGTTCCCCGCCCAGCCCCCGCACACCGGCGCGCAGTTCGGCGCGCTGATCGAAGTCGACCGGATCATCGACGTGCACCATGCCGTGATCCGCGGTGACGATCAGGGCGGAGCCGGGCGGCAACCGTTCGGCGATGAGGCGGACGGTCAGGTCGATCTGCTGCAGTTCCAGCGCCCACGATTCCGAGGCAGGCCCCCGCACGTGACCGGTCAGGTCCAGGTCCCCGTGGTAGGCGTAGACGAGGCTGCGGTCCCCCGCACCGAGCGCACCGATCACCCCGTCGACCAGGTCCCCGGACGAAAAGGTGGGCCGGAACTCTCCGCCGCGCAATGCCGCCCGGGTCAGGCCCGAACCCGCCTGATACATCGGCGCCACCTGCGTCACCACCACGCCATCGGCAGCTGCCCGCTCGAACGCCGTCGCCACCGGTTGAAACTGCTCGGGAACAATCTCTTTGAGCAGATCGACCTTCGGCCCCTCGCCCATCAGCCGCCACTTGAGCGGATTCATCAACCGATCGTGATCAGGCACCGCCAGCAGGTAACCGACCAGGCCGTGCTCCCCGGCGGGCAGACCGGTGCCCAGCGAGGCCAGACTGGCCGCCGTGGTGCTGGGAAACCCCGCCGTCAGCGACTGCGCGGGCCGGGCGGCCAGGAACGGCGCGACCTCACGGCGCGCCGCGACCAGTTCGGCGCCCATACCGTCGATGAGCAGGATCGCCACCCGCCGCACGCCGTCGAGCCCCAGCCCGACCCGGTCGGTCTCCCCGGCTACCCCCAGGACACCGAGCACGGAGGGGACCAGATCGGCGAGGGCGCCGTCGCCGTAGTGCGGAGTGACGAACATGAGTGTCAGGTTATGCGGACGGCCGTACCGACCGGGTGCCACTAGGCTGACCGCATGTCGAGCGTGCTGACAGTGAACGTCGCCCATCCACGGACCAACCCCGACACCCTCAAGAAGCCGACCGGCATCGACAAGCGCCCCACCGATGCCGCCGTCGAGGTGCGTCCACCCGGTCCCATGCGTGGTGGTCTCGGCAGCGGGCTGGTAGGCGATCTGGTGAGCGAGCAGAAGCACCACGGCGGTGACGATCAAGCCGTGTACGCCTACGCCAGGGAGGATCTCGATGCCTGGGAGAGCGAACTCGACCGGCAGATCGGCAACGGCGCCTTCGGGGAGAACCTGACCACGGCGGGCATCGACGTCACCAACGCGGTCATCGGTGAACGTTGGGGGGTCGGGGACGGCGGCCTGGTCCTGGAGGTGACCCGACCCCGCACACCGTGCCGGACGTTCTCGTCGTGGCTGGAGATCGACGGCTGGATCAAGAGGTTCACCGATCGTGGTGTGCCCGGCGCCTATCTGCGCATCATCACGCCCGGAGTGGTGCGTGCCGGCGATTCGATCGCGATCCTCGAGCGTCCCGGCCATGATGTGACGATCGCGCTGGTGTTCCGCGCGATGATGAAGGATCCGGGCCTGTTGCCGTCGCTCCTGGTCGCCGACGCGCTGCCGGAACCGTTGAAGGACAAGGCCCGCCGCCGCGCGAACCCCTAGCGAACCGGCGGCAGCTCCGCCGCGATGAGCCCGGCGATCCGCTCGGCCAGATAGCGGTGCCCGGTATCGGTGGGGTGCACCCCGTCCACCGCGATCAGATCCGGTCGGCCGACGAACCAGCGTTCGACGAGTGGGTCGACGAATCGGGCCCCCGACGCCATGGCAACGATGGACAGGGCGTCCCTGATCTGAGTGATGCGAACGGGGACATCGGCGGTGGGCCACGGCGGCCCGATGATCAGCAAGCGTGCCGTCGGCGCCCGGTGCCGCGCGAGATCGAAAGCACTTCTGGCCAATCCGGCTACCTCAAGCGCGTCGACCGGCTGATCATTACGGGACCCGAAGAACACCACCAGGGTGTCATCGGGCCGGACAGCCCGAGCGGTCAGGTCACCGAACGTGCTGTTGTGATCGCCTCGCACCCCGTACCCGGCACGCCCCTCGGCCGCGACATCGGCCGCGACCGGCCTGCCCTGATCGGCCAGGATCCGCCAGGCCAGCGCCGGCCAGCCATTCACGCCGAGGCCGCCGAGATCGGTGCCGGTGGTGTAGGAGTCGCTGATGACGGCGACCCGGCTGAGCGCTGATTCCCGCCCGGCGAGCTGGACCGACGGCGCAGCGGGCAGGACGGCGGTGACCAACAGCGCAAGCGAGACCACCAGACCGGCCACACGACGCACGATTTCCTCCTGCTTGAAGTACCCGCGTAAGCGTACTGGACCTCGCAGATAAACTGCCGCACAGAAGTATTCGCGTCAGGCCGACAATTTCGACTCGGTGCGGTCGGTGTGGGCCGCCTGCGTCCGGGGCACGGTTCCCCGGATGTCCACCATGCGGCGCATCCAATGCCGCGCAGGCTCCTCCACCACGTGATACAGCAGCGCCGAACAGGCCAGCGTCACCGCGAAGATCGCCGTCAACAACCACGGCCCGGCCGGGGACGCCAACACCAGCTCGAACTGCTCTGCCGCCCAGTTCCACGCGGTGTGCACCAGTTCATGAACCATGTACAGGCTGAACGAGATCTGCCCGCCGTAGACCAGAATGCGGGTCGACAACAGCCCGGGCAGCGTGCCCGCCCCGATGGACAGCATCACGACCAGCGGGACGAACAGCAGATCCACCACGCCGCCGCTGTCCATCACCCCGGGAATGGGATGCCCGTCCAGCCAGTAGAGCGTGCCGACGATCGCCCCGAACAGAAGTATCGAACCCACGCCCGCCAGCATCCGGGTGCGATCGCCGGGATCGAGTCGGCGCACTGCCGCGCACGCGATCGCTCCGGCGGTGAACTGCAGCAGGATGCGCGGCAGCCAGCTCCAGGGCGTGTAGAACTGGCCGCTGGCCAGCAGGAACATCACCGGCGGCAGGGTCGTCGCGAACGCCAGCAGCAGCAGGCTGCGCGCGCGGGTGGCCCGCGCCAGCCGGAAGATGACCAGCGCCAGGAAGCCGAAGGTCAAGTACGCCAGCCACTCGGCGCTGATCGACCAGGCCGGGCCGTCCCAGCTGGAGCCGTCGAAATAAGGCTGGAACCACAGTTGCACCAGGAAGAGCTGACGCACGTAGCTGGTCGCGGTCAGGGTGTCGGCGTTCTCTGCCGGGACGTGCCCGACGTTGAGGGTGAAGATGATCCACAGCGCGGCCAGATGCAGCGTCACCAGATAGACCGGCCACACCCTGGCCAGCCGCATCCACAGGAAATGCAGGGTGTCACGTGTCGACCAGGACGGGCCCATCCGGTCCAGATAGTTCCAGGCCAGTACGAAACCGCTCAGGATGAAGAAAAGATCGACGCCCTGTGCGCCGCTGTCGAGCACGGGCGCCAGCGCGGAACTGACATCCGGCACCGCCTGCGCAAGCAGCGGGCGGAAGTGGAACAACACCACCCAGATTGCGGCGAGGAAACGAAGACCGGTGAGGGCCTTGATTTCTCCGCTACGCACAACACTCTTTCCCCGAGTTCCGGCTTTTCACTTGCGCTTACCCGCGCTGGCCGGGCGGACCGCTCCCCAACGTCCAGGCAGCCGGCAGTGATCGAAGAATATCAGCGCTACCGGTTCGGCTGGGTGAGGCCGAAAACGGGCCGTTGCTGAAGCTCTACGATCCGGGTGCGCCAGGCGGCGCGGCTGCAGGTTGCGGCGGGTTTGCCTCGAACTGCGCGGCGTTGCGGTTCAGCGTGTCCATGTAGAGCTTCCACTGCAGCGCGGCCATCACCGGAGACATCCCGGGCGCGGGCGGCGGCTGGTTGGTCAGCGTCCAGGTCTGGCACCCGGTGGTTTTGAACGAGCCGTCGTCGGCCTTGATCTCGACGATCTGGGGCTGTTTGGTGAAGGCCCGGTCCAGCGTCTCGCCGGGCTCGCCCTCGGTGACGACCGGCGCCATCCGCCGCCACGAGCAGGTGCCCTCGGGGAAGGGACCGGCCGAGGCATAGACGCCGGGCACGATATCGGCTCCGACCAGGTACGTGCCGTCCTTGTCGATGACGTTCAGCGGCGCGGCCGGCGACCCGTCGGGTGCCGGTTCCGAGCTCACGGGCGGAGCCGGCGGCGCCGGCTCGGCGGGCTCGGCAACCGCGGGACCCGCGGCGACCAATCCGGCGAGCGCCAACCCGGCAGCGGTGATCATCGGCTTTGTGAACCCCATGACCGACAAGGGTAGGCCCGATCCGGCGCAATCCGGAATTTCGTGGGTGCCGTCACAGGGGCGCCCCCGCCGCCTCGCGGAGGCCAACCTGAAGGCCGGCTGAGAGGTTGCTGAAAGCACCGTCAAGGCCACGCACCCGCACCCGTGAGCGTGGTGCAATGCGTCATCGCCGCTGATAGAGGGCATGAGAACGAGCACCGGCCGGCGCGCTGTGCGACCGCACAATATCGATGCGGCGCTACTCTGTTATATAAGCTAAGCTCTCGCTTACCTTAGCTAACCTGTGGCGAAGGTGAGAGTTTTCAAAGTCGCCGGTCCGCACCGGGCTTGAACGACTCCCGAGGTCGCGACGAAGTCAGAGAAGGCAGCGGGGAACTCGATTCACGATGACGATTCTGAAACGCGCGTGGATCCCTCTGGTCATCGTGGCGGTGGTCCTGGTGGCGACGTTCACCGTGATGCGGGTGCGTACCTTTTTCGGCACCGGCCCCGGCTATATCTCGACCGAGAACAGTGCCTCCGATGACACCGAGCCGTTCGACCCGAAGGTCGTCAAGTACGAGGTGTGGGGTGAGCCCGGGGCGACGGCCAATGTGAACTACATGGATCTCGATGCCCGCCCGGTGCGTGCCGACAATGTCACGTTGCCGTGGGAGATCACGCTGAGCACCACCGCGCCGTCGGTGTTCCCGACCATTTCCGGGCAGGGCGATGGCAGCACGCTGTCGTGCCGGATCACCGTCGATGACGAGGTGAAGGATCAACGCACCGTCGACGGCGTCGGCGCCCACACCTACTGCCTGGTGAAGAGCGCATGAGTACTTCCCCAGAACCGACCACCGTCGCCTTCCCCACAGCGCCGGCGCAGCGTCGGGGCGTCATCCCTCGCACCATCCGCGCCCTGGCCGTCCCGATCATCCTGGCCTGGATCGGGCTGCTGATCGTGCTGAACACCGTCGTCCCGCAGCTGGAGACGGTCGGGCAGATGCGGGCGGTCTCGATGAGCCCGGACAGCGCGCCGTCGATGATCGCGATGAAACGCGTCGGCTCGGTCTTCGAGGAATTCACCTCCGACAGCTCGATCATGATCGTGCTCGAAGGTGACGAGCCGTTGGGCGAGTCGGCGCACGCGTTCTACGACGAGATGATCGACAAGCTCGAAGCCGACACCTTGCATGTCGAGCACATCCAGGATTTCTGGGGTGATCCGCTGACGGCCTCCGGCGCGCAGAGCGCCGACGGCAAGGCCGCCTACGTGCAGGTGTATCTCGCCGGCAACCAGGGTGAGGCGCTGGCCAACGAGTCGGTGGAGGCGGCCCAGGAGATTGTCGAGGGCCTCACCCCGCCACCCGGCGTGAAGGCGTATGTCACGGGCCCGTCGGCACTGGCCGCGGATCAGCACATCGCCAGCGACCGCAGCGTTCAGGTCATCGAGCTGCTGACCTTCACGGTCATCATCGCCATGCTGCTGATCATCTACCGGTCGGTGGTCACCACGGTGCTGGTGCTGGCGATGGTCGTCGTCGAACTCGGCATCACCCGCGGCGTGGTGGCGTTCCTGGGCTACCACGAGATCATCGGACTCTCGATGTTCGCGGTGAACCTGCTGGTGACCCTGGCGATCGCCGCATCCACCGACTACGCCATCTTTCTGATAGGCAGATATCAGGAAGCGCGTGCGGCCGGTGAGGACCGAGAGTCCGCCTACTACACCATGTTCCACGGCACCGCGCACGTCGTGCTCGGCTCGGGTCTGACCATCGCGGGTGCGACGTTCTGCCTGCACTTCACGAAGCTCCCGTATTTCATGTCGCTGGGCATCCCGTTGTCCATCGGCATGGTGGTGGCGGTGCTGGCGGCCCTGACGCTGGGACCCGCTGTCATCTCGGTGGCCACCCGGTTCGGCACGATCCTGGAGCCCAAGCGCGCCATGCGCACCCGCGGCTGGCGCAAGATCGGCGCGGTCATCGTGCGCTGGCCCGGACCGGTGCTGGTGGGAGCGATCGCCCTGTCGATGGTGGGCCTGCTGGCGCTGCCCGGCTATCAGACCAACTACAACGACCGCCAGTACCTGCCCGCCGATCTTCCTGCGCAGGTCGGCTATGCCGCGGCGGACCGGCATTTCTCGCAGGCCCGGATGAACCCGGAACTGCTGCTGATCGAGAGCGATCACGACCTGCGTAACTCCGCGGACTTCCTGGTGATCGACAAGATCGCCAAGTCCGTCTTCCGGGTGCCCGGGGTCGGCCGCGTGCAGGCCATCACCCGCCCGCAGGGAACGCCGATCGAGCACACCTCGATCCCGTTCCAGATCAGCATGCAGGGCACCACGCAGAAAATGAACGAGAAGTATCAGCAGGACATGATGGCCGACATGCTCAAGCAGGCCGACGACATGCAGTCGACCATCGAGAACATGGAGAAGATGAGTTCGATCACCGTGCAGATGGCCGCCATCACGCAACTCGATGGTCGGCAAGATGAAGGCCATGACGCTCGACATCGCCGAATTGCGGGACAACATAGCCAATTTCGACGATTTCTTCCGCCCGATCCGCAACTACTTCTACTGGGAACCGCACTGCTTCAACATTCCCGGCTGCTGGGCGCTGCGCTCGATCTTCGACACCCTCGACGGCATCGACGTGATGACCGACAGCATCCAGGACCTCATCCCGGACATGGAACGCCTGGATACGTTGATGCCGCAGATGGTGGCGATCATGCCGTCGATGCTCGAGACGATGAAGAACATGAAGACCTACATGCTGACCATGTATCAGACCCAGAAGGGCATCCAGGATCAGATGTCGGCGATGCAGGACAACTCGTCGGCCATGGGTGAGGCCTTCGACGCCGCGCAGAACGACGACTCCTTCTACCTGCCGCCGGAAACCTTCGAGAACGAAGACTTCAAGCGCGGGATGAAGAACTTCCTGTCCCCCAACGGACACGCGGTGCGCTTCATCATCAGCCATGAGAACGACCCGATGAGCCCGGAGGGGATCGCCCACATCGAGGCGATCAAGCAGGCAGCGAAGGAGGCCATCAAAGGCACCCCGCTGGAGGGCTCCAAGGTCTACCTCGCCGGCACCGCCTCGGTGTTCAAAGACATGGCCGAAGGATCCAAGTGGGATCTGATCATCGCCGGAATCGCCTCCATCGGGCTGATTTTCATCATCATGCTGATCATCACCCGCAGCGTCGTGGCGGCCGCGGTGATCGTCGGCACGGTGACGGTCTCGCTGGGGTCGGCTTTCGGGCTGTCCGTGTTGATCTGGCAGCACATCATCGGGATCCCATTGCACTGGATGGTGTTGGCGATGGCGGTGATCGTGCTGTTGGCCGTCGGCGCGGACTACAACCTGCTGCTGGTCGCGCGTTTGAAGGAAGAAATCCACGCGGGCGTGAACACCGGCATCATCCGGGCCATGGGCGGCACCGGTTCGGTGGTGACTTCGGCGGGTCTGGTGTTCGCGTTCACCATGATGTCCATGGCGGTCAGCGAGCTGACGGTGATCGGACAGGTGGGCACGACGATCGGTCTGGGTCTGCTGTTCGACACCTTGGTGATCCGGGCGTTCATGACACCGGCCATCGCGGCGCTGCTGGGCAAGTGGTTCTGGTGGCCGCAGCGGGTGCGCCAACGCCCGGTGCCGCAACCGTGGCCCCAGCAGCCGGTCGCCGCCGGTGCGCCCGAACCAGAGCGGGGTTGGTCATGAAATCGAGCGCGGCGTCGACGTCACCGCAGCAGACTCGGCCACGTCCGTCTCCGACCATCTGCTGCGCGGCTCCAGCACCGAACAGGCCTACCACTTCCTCGGCGCGACGACATATCCGTCTGGGTCTGGTAGACCGCTGCGCGAACCACACGAGATGGCTGCTCCCGGCGTTCGCGGCAGTCATTTTGGGCACCTGGACCAGAGGTCCGAAATACGTTGCATCCCAGCAGTTTTCGATGGCGAAGCAGCTCAATAGGTTTCACGCTGCGCGACCGGGGTTGACGGGCCCCTAAGAACTTTGCGAAAACTCAAGAGCGATGCACAGACGCCCTTGAATTATGCCCTCGGACAAAGCCGTTCATGCGCCCTTTTGTGAGTTGCGCTGGGGGTTTGACGAGATGTGAAGGGGGTCACAGAATTTTGCCCGCCTACAAACTGCTCTGTTAACGTCCGTCCGCATGTTTGCTGTAGCTTCACTTCTGGCGCTTGTGAGCCAGGTGTCAGGAACGCCATACATTTCGGGCGGGGACTCCCCCGCAGGGACCGATTGCTCGGGTCTGGCATCATGGGTCAGCAACGCCGCGACCAACCGACCGGTGTTCGGTGACCGGTTCAACACCGGAAACCAGGAAAGCGCTCTGCTGGCCCGCGGCTTTCGGCACGGCACCGCACCCGGGGCACTCGTCATCGGCTGGAACAGCGGCCACACGGCCGTCACCCTGCCCGACGGCACACCCGTCTCCTCCGGTGAGGGTGGCGGCGTGAAGATCGGCGGCGGAGGCGCCTACCAGCCGCAGTTCACCAAGCACATGTACCTGCCGATGGATCCGCCCGCACAGCCCGCGCCAGACGGCATGATTCCGCCTCCGCCGCCCGGCTTCGCACCCCCGGCCCCGGGCCAACTGCCGCCCCCGCCCGCCGACGCGATGGCGCCGGTACCGCTGGATGTGCCTCCGCCGCCGGCTCCGCTGGATCCCCCGCCCCCGGCTCCCCCGGCTCCCCCGGCTCCCCCGGCGACGTTCCCGCTGTAGCGGACTTTCTAGACGTACCTGGGCCGGCCCGCGAGGGCCCCCAGGATGATCTGGATGACGTAGACCACCATCAACATCGCCCAGGGCACCGTCCAGCCGCTGCTGAGTTCATGCAGCAGACCGAACGCGAACGGTCCGACGCCGGCCAGCAGATATCCCAGACCCTGGACCATGCCGGACAACCGCGCGGTGTCCTCGGCGGTCCGGGCCCGCAACGCGATGACCGCAAGCGCCAGCGAGAACACACTCATTCCCAGCCCCAACAACACCGTCCACAGCAGGGGCGCGGCGGCGGGCGCGATCGCCAGGCCCGCCACACCGGTGATGCCCAGCAGGCCCAGGCCGACAATCCAGCCGCTCTGGCTCGGTCGCCGCGAGGCCATCGGGGCGACCACGATGCTGATCGGCACCGCGATCACGGCGTTGAGACCGAGGAGCAGACCGGCGTCGCCCTTGCTCATGCCGTTGTCGATGAACACCTGCGGCAGCCAGCCCATCACCACGTAGGCCAGCAGTGACTGGCAGCCGAAGAACCCGGTGATGATCCAGGCCAGCCGGCTGCGCAGCAGCGAGCGCCCGTGCGGAACCACCGTCATCATCCGTGGGGCGGGCCCGGCCGCGGCGCGCCGGCGCTGCATCGCGATCAACCACACGATCAGCGCCGCGGCCGCCAGGACGGCCCAGGCGCCCAGCGCAAATCTCCAGCCGCCGAGCTTCTCGTCGAGCGCCGGTGTGACGGCCGAACCTGCCGCCCCGCCGCCCTGCAGCGCCGCGGTGTAAATACCGGTCATCAAGCCGATCCGGGCGGGGAAGGAGCCCTTGATCACCACCGGAATCAGCACGTTGATCAGCGCGATACCCGCAGTCGCGACCAGGGTGCCGCCGATGACGACATGCGGACCGTCGACTACCCGCAGCAGCAGCCCGGTGGTGAGGACCAGCAGCGCAGCCGCGATCGCCGAACCGATGCCGAAGCGACGAGCCAGCCACGGCGCCGTGAGGCCTGCGGCGGCGAAGCACAGACCCGGCAGGGTCGTCAGCAGCCCGGCCCACAGCGCCGAGGTTCCCAGATCGTCACGCATATCCCCGAGCAACGGCCCCACGCTGGTGATGGCGGGCCGCAGATTCAGTGCGGTGAGGACGACCGCCACGACCAGGAGGGCACCACCGGCCACCACCTCGGAGGGCCGCAGCTCCACCGATCCGTCGAGGTCGGGCTCAAGGTCGTCGAGCGCGCTCGTGTGGCGACTTCCATTCACCTGAACTACCCTGCCATACATCCCATGATTGGATGAAAGGGGTTTCTGTGCCTTTGGCCACCACGCGCCGCACCGGGCTGGTCGACCAGGTCATCGAGCAGCTGCGCTCGTCGGTCAGCGCCGGCGAGTGGCCCGTCGACACCAGGATCCCGACCGAACCCGCACTTGCCGAGACGCTGGGTGTCGGCCGCAACACGGTGCGCGAAGCCGTCCGAGCACTCGCGCACAGCGGCATCCTGGAAGTCCGCCAGGGCGACGGTACCTACGTCCGGGCCACCAGCGAGGTCTCCGGTGCACTTCACAGGTTGTGCGGCACCGAGTTTCGCGACGTCCTTCAGGTCCGTCGCTGCCTGGAGGTCGAAGGGGCCCGGCTGGCCGCGACAGCTCGGACATCCGCGGACCTCGATGAACTCTGGAAGCTCCTGGATCGCAGCGAAGCGTTGCGTGCAGAAGGCGGCGACGAATTCGCCCGAGCGGATGCCGAACTGCACTTCGCGGTGGTCAAGAGCTCGCACAACCCCGTGCTCACCGAGCTCTACCGTGGTCTCACCGAGGTGGTGTCGGCGAGTGTGATCACCACCCAGGAGGTACAGCCCGTCGCCGAGTTCGCCCGACACCGGGGGCTGATCGAGGCGATCGCCGCGCAGGACACCGCACGTGCCGGCCGTGAAGCCGGCGGCTTCCTCGACGAACTGCTCGACCGGCTGCCCAACAAGGCCTGACCGGACTACTCCGGGGTCAGCGCGTCGCTGTTGACGAAGGTCAACGAGCCCGTGTCGAGCAGAACCGCCCAACGGCGAGCAGGATCGGCGATGTGGTTGTCACCGATGTCCACGGAATAACCTGCACTGTCCCCGAAGTCGTCGACGACGAGACCGAGTTCCTCGTCATCGGTCCCGGCATGCACACGTACCCGCACATCCACCGCGATTCCATGGTCGTCGGTGCCGCCGGGTTCGGCGCCGACAATGTCCTGAGCTGTCACGGGAGCTCCCCTGTCATCTGCGGCGACCGCGGCAAGCGGTCGTCGTGCGATCGAATCGTGGACACGGAATGTGCGGAGTCAACGCGCTTGGCCGACTGAATAACGGCGGCAGCTAATACACCGCGCAGAGCAACCGCGCGTCGTCCGGTGCCTATGATCGCAGACATTCTGCGCGTCGACTCCACAACCCGATCCTTTTGTATCTTTCTGCAATGCTTCTGCGATCCTTCTGGACCGCAGTTGCAACAAACCTCGATCGACCCCCGCACCGATCCTCACCTGATCGAACACGCCGATAGTCGAATACCGAATGCACCATTGTCAATGCCTTACCTGAGCGCTTACTCAAGGTTTTCGCGCCCGCGCGCAAATGCGCACAATTCAGCTAACCCGTCGACATTTTCTTTCGTGCGTTTAACCAAGCGCTTGCTCCGACTGTGCGCCAGGCCGGCTTTACGGTCTCGGCTAACCTCTCAGCGTGATCGTGCTGCTGCCGCCCTCGGAAACCAAGCGATCAGGGGGCGATGGCCCACCGCTGCGACTCGACCGGCTCAGCTTCCCCGCACTGACCGGCGTGCGTACCGAACTCACCGGAGAGGTCGCCGCACTGGCCGCCGACGTACCCGCCTGCCGCCGCGCCCTCGGCCTGACCGCGAAACAAGACGCCGAGATCGAGCGCAATGCCACCCTGATGACCACGCCGACGCTGCCGGCCATCGACCGCTACACCGGCGTGCTCTACGACGCCCTCGATGTCGGGTCGCTGCGCGGGGCGAGCGCGTCCCGCGCGCGGGCCCGGCTCGCCGTCGGATCGGCGCTGTTCGGGCTGCTCCGGGCCGACGATCCGGTACCGGCGTACCGATTGTCCGCATCCGCCAAACTGCCCGGCAGGCCGACGCTGGCGGCCC
This sequence comes from Mycobacterium sp., assembly GCA_034520035.1. Classification (GTDB taxonomy): domain Bacteria; phylum Actinomycetota; class Actinomycetes; order Mycobacteriales; family Mycobacteriaceae; genus Mycobacterium. The sequence continues at coordinate 87,155 of JAXHOA010000125.1, forward strand.
GCTGGAAACCCGTGCTCGAGCCGGCGCTGGACGAGATCGCCGCCGACGAGTTGGTGGTCGATCTGCGATCGGGATCCTATGCCGCACTCGGTCGGCTCGACGGCGCGGTCCGGGTCAACGTGCTGGCCGAACACGCCGACGGACACCGCACTGTCGTCAGCCATTTCAACAAGGCGCACAAGGGCAAGCTGGCCCGCGCGCTGGTCAGCAGCAGGTCCGAACCCGACGACGCGGCCAAGGTCGCCGCCGTCGCACGAAAGGCGGGTATGCGGGTCGAGCGCACCGGCAACGATCTCGTCATCGTCGTGCCGGCCTGAGTCAAAACCGTTACATCACAACGCGATCACAGCCCGCGTCGGACCACCGGCGGCCCCCGTGGTTTTGTTAACTTGCCGGGTATGACGCCTTCGAAATCGATGCGTCGGTGGCTGCGCCGGGGCATGTCGACCGCTCTCGCGACGATGATGCTCGGGTCGCTGGCCAGCGCGCCACCCGCCGCCGCGTTCTCCCGTCCCGGTCTGCCCATCGAACAATTGGACATTCCTTCCGCGGCGATGGGACGCAACATCCGCGTCGAATTCCAGGGCGGCGGCCCGCATGCCGTCTATCTGCTCGACGGCCTGCGCGCGCAGGACGACTTCAGCGGGTGGGACATCAATACCGCCGCCTTCGAGTGGTACCACGATTCGGGGCTGTCGATGGTGATGCCCGTCGGTGGTCAGTCGAGCTTCTACTCCGACTGGTACCAGCCCGCGGTGGGCAGCGCCGGCCCCATCACCTACAAGTGGGAAACCTTCCTGACCCAGGAGCTGCCGGCCTGGCTGGCCGCCAACCGTGGAGTCAGCCCAGTGGGCAATGCCGTTGTCGGCCTGTCGATGTCGGGCGGGTCCGCGCTGACGCTGGCCATCTGGCACCCCGCCCAATTCATCTTCGCCGCCTCGTTGTCCGGTTTCGTCAACCCATCACTGGGCCTGTGGCCGACCCTGATCGGGCTGGCGATGCGGGATGCCGGCGGTTACAACGCCACCGATATGTGGGGACAGACCAGCGATCCGGCCTGGCGCCGCAACGACCCGATGGTCAACGTCGCCATGCTGGCCGCCAACCGCACCGCGGTCTGGGTGTACTGCGGCGACGGCACACCGTCCGAACTCGACAACGCGGGCGATTTCGGTGGCATGTTCAGTTCTCAGTTCCTGGAGAACATCACGCTGAACACCAATAAGACCTTCCAACAACGGTATCTGGCTGCCGGCGGCCGCAACGGGGTGTTCAACTTCCCCAAGGACGGCACCCACAGCTGGGGCTACTGGGGTTCCCAGCTGCAGGCGATGAAGCCGGACCTACTGCGCGTGCTGGGCGTCACCCCGCCTGCTCCGCCACCGGCGGCACCCGTTGCTGCCCTGCCCGCCGCCGTCGCGCCCGCGGTGCCGGCCCCCGCCGTCGCGGCCCCCGTCGCCCCCGCACCTGCGGTGCAGGTCCCGGTCGTACCGGCCCCGGTGGCCCGTGTGCCCGTCGCCACCCGGCCCGCCTGAGCAATCGCCTACCACCCGCCGACGGTATCGGTAGCGTGGCGGCATGAAGCTGATCTCACCGACCGATGCGCTGTTTCTCGTCGGAGAGTCACGGGAACACCCGATGCACGTCGGCGGGCTGCAACTGTTCGAACCCCCGGCCGAGGCCGGGCCGGACTTCGTCGGTGACCCGTACCGCACGATCGCCCAGTGTGATGACTTTCAGCCGACGTTCCGCAAACACCCGGCCAGCCTTTTTGGTGGAATATCCAATGTCGCTTGGACTTTGGACAGCGAGGTGGATGTCGACTACCACCTGCGCCGCTCCGGGTTGCCGCGCCCCGGGCGGGTCCGCGAACTGCTGGAGCTGACCTCACGGATCCACGGCACACTGCTCGACAGGCACCGGCCGCTGTGGGAGGCCTATTTCGTCGAGGGCCTCAGCGACGGACGCTTCGCCATCTACACCAAGATCCACCATTCGCTCATCGATGGGGTGTCCGCCCAGCGGCTGATGATCCGCACGCTGGCCTCCGATCCCGCCGACCGCGAGGTCCGGGTGCCCTGGACGCTGCAGGCCAAGAAGCGGGCAGTGAAGTCCGCCGGTCCGGGCTCCTCCTTGGTGGGTGCGCTCACCGGTGCCGCAGGAGCGGTGGCCGGCATCGCCCCCTCGACCATCTCGCTGGCCCGCTCGGCGCTCTTCGAACAGCAACTCACCCTCCCCTTCAGGGCGCCCAAGACCATGTTCAACGTGACCATCGGCGGTGCCCGAAGGTGCGCGGCACAGTCTTGGAAGCTGGCCAGGCTTCGCGCTGTGAAGGAGGCCGCCCCGGGATCGACCGTCAACGATGTGGTGCTGGCGATGTGCGCGGGAGCGCTGCGCGCCTACCTCGACGAGCAGCACGCGCTGCCCGAAACACCCTTGGTGGCAATGGTTCCGGTCAGCCTGCGCGGCGAACACGAGCAGGACGCCGGTGGCAACATGGTCGGCACGATCCTGTGCAATCTGGCCACCGACGTCGTGGACCCGATGAAACGCCTGGAAGCCATCAGCGCATCGATGCGGGACAACAAGCAGGTTTTCAGCGAGCTACCGCGCACCCAGGCGCTGGCGCTGTCCGGCTTCCTGGTCGCCGGGCTCGGACTCAGCCTGGTGCCCGGATTCGTGTCCTCGGCACCGCCGCCGTTCAACATCGTCATCTCCAATGTGCCCGGAGCGCGGGAACCGATGTACTGGAATGGTGCCAGGCTGGACGGCAATTACCCGATGTCCATCGCCCTGGACGGGCAGGCACTGAACATCACCCTCACCAACAACGCCGACAACCTGGACTTCGGACTGGTCGGGTGCCGCCGCAGCGTGCCGCATCTGCAGAGGTTGCTGACCCACCTGGAGGATTCGCTGGCCGCGCTGGAACAGGCCGCCGGACTCTGACCCGCCGCGGATGTGCAGAAATGGGCTCGCGCGCTGCGCTTTTCAGCGGCGACGCGACAGCGTGCCCCGTTGCAGTCACAGGACGGCCACCGCTTCGCATCGGATCGGTGTCGGCCAAAATCAGCGGTTTGCGCAATTTCGAGATCGCGATAGGTTCCCCTCGTCGTCAGTCGCAGGGAGACCGGGAAATCTATGCCACGCACCACAAATCGGATCGTGCTGACATCGTTTGCGACGGCAGGTCTGTACTGCGGTGTGCTCGCATTGAGCCCGGCGGTCTTTGCTGAGCCCAGCCCTGGAGTGCCGTGCCTGGACATGGTCTCCGACCTCGCCGCGTCTCCCGAGATCATCCCGCAGTCCTTGGAGGGTGGCGCCGCGGCGCTGAACGAAGCCTTCGCACCACCTCCACCTCCACCTCCACCTCCAGCACCCAGCGAGATCGCGGCGCCGCTGATCGAGGCCGCTGCCGTCCCGGCTCCGCCGGCCGAGATCGTCGCCCCGTCGGCCCCGGCACCCCCAGCGGTTCCCGCGGCAAGCGAAGCCGCCCCTGCGGCGATGTCGGTGCTCGAGCGCGCGATGGCTCGGTGCCGCCTCGAGCCCCGGTGGGGTCCGTGCACTCCAGTTCCTGCGCCGATCGCGGCCCCGGCCGTACCGGTCGTGACCCCGCCGCTGCCCGTCGGCGTTCCGCCGGTCCCGGTGCCCGTCCCGGCGGGTATCCCGATGGCCGCACCGGCCGCGCCGGTGGCCGCACCGCTGATCGAGGCCGCCGCAGTCAGTCCGGTGGAGGCCGGACCGCCGCTCGCCGCGGCTGCCCCGCCACCGCCGATCGCCGCGGCTCCCCCGCCACCGCCAGTCGCGGCAGCACCGCCACCGGCACCCGTAGAGGCGGCACCGCCGGCACCGGTCGAGGCCGTTGCTCCGCCGGCCGAGATCGTGGCTCCCGCGCCGGTCGACGCGCCGCCACCGCCACCACCGGCCGATGTGGCACTGGTGGACGCCTCGGCACCGATTGCCGCCGCCGCTCCGGTCGAGGCCGCGGTCGCGCCACCCGTGGGGATCGGTGCACCCGCCGCGGCAAGCGTCGCAGAGGCGGCGGGCAATGTTCTCCCGATGCTGGCATCGGCCCCGGCCGTGCTGGCCGCGACACCGCCGCCCCCGCTGGCGCTGCCGACCGTGCCCGGCTTGCCGGTGACACTCCCGAGTGAGATCTCACTGCCAACCGACCTGGTATGCGAAGGCACCGCATGGTCGGCCACCGCGCCCGAAGGTGAACACGGCGCGGCGGCACCCACGCCGGAGGGCACGGGCCGCGCCGACTGGTGATCAGCGCCCGAAAAGCACTACTGCCGAGCGTGATCTGTCAGCGAGCGACGGCTCCCGGAGCACGCACCACGACCGGCACCGCCGGGAAGTAGATCGCCATCTCGGAGCGTGACTTGCGCAGCGCCGCCGTGCCGTAGCCCTTCTTGCGCAGGTCGGGACGAATCCAGATACGCACCTCGACCTCATGGTCGACGAGCTCACCGAGGACCAGACCGACCTTCTCTTCGCCCTCCAGCGCCACGAACCATGCCGCTTCTTCAGCATCCAAACGACCCAGCGCAGAGGTGATCTCGTCATCGAGGCTGCCAGCGGGGCCGCCCTTGCCGTCGCCTGCGGTGTGCAACTCGTCCACCCGGGCGGCGAAGATGTCGCGGTCTGTCTCCCCGGAGAAGGCGCGCAGCACCAGCGTTTCCGCCGACGATGCCGGGCGCTCGTTGAGGGTGAACGTGAGCTGGCTGTTGAGGTCCTCCAGCTCGGCCGCGATGCCCCGGCGGGCATCCTTGGTCAGCTGCTGGAACGACAGCCCGAAAACCGCCTCACTGCCCAGGTGGGTGGTGCCGAGCAGTTCGGCGATGGCCGTCACGGCCGCGTCCCGGTCGGTGGCGTCGACGATGATGTCGAGCACCTCGTGCCGGCGGTCGAGCGCCTTCAGCAAGGCTTCGGCGATTTCACGGCGGGCGGCGGCACGATCCAGATCGGTCATGCCGCCAAGCCTAGATCAAGCGCCGCGTGTACCGGGATCGGATCCGGCGACCGCGATCAGACCTGGGCGAACCGCTTTTCGTCATACAGCCGTGCCCACTCCGCGCGCGGCCGGATCGAGGTGTCGACATCGGTGGCGGTGGCCCGCAACGCGCCGACGGTCGCCTTCTCCTTGGGCGTGCGCTTGAACGGATCCCAGCCGAAGAATCTGCAGGAGTTCTCCCAGGTGATCTTGTTGATGTCGGCGTCGTCGGCGCCCGCGGCGTTCAACTCGGCGAGCACCTGCTCGGGAGCATCGGGCCAGAAGCAGTCCGAGTGCGGATAGTCGCATTCCCACGCGATGATGTCGATGCCGATCTCATGGCGCAACTTCAGCGAGGTCTTGTCGGTGACGTAGCAGGCCAGCGAGTGCTCCCGGAAGACATCGCTGGGCATCTTGTCACCGAAGTCGCGGCGCAGCCATTTCTGGTTCGTGTAGTGCCGGTCGCTGCGGTCCAGATAAAACGGGATCCAGCCGATACCGCCCTCGGAGAACGCGAACTTGAGGTCGGGGTAGTTGCGCATCGCCGGTCCCCACAGCAGGTCCTGGGCACACATCGCCGATACCTGGGTGGCCAGGATGATCAGGTTGTCGATGGGGGCGTTGGGCGCCATGCTGATCGCACCGAAGCCGGTGCCGATGTGCAGGCACATCACGACCTGTTCATCGGAGAGCGCCTGGAAGACCGGACCCCAGTACTCCTCGTCGTGGTAGCTCGGAAGTCCTTCCAGGTGCGGCAGTTCCGGCATCGTGACCGCGCGACAGCCCTTGGCGGCGACCCGCTTGATCTCTTTGATCATCGCCTCCGGGTTCCAGGTCGGCAGCACGGCGATCGGGATGAAGCGGTCCGGGTAGGAACCGGCCCACTCGTCGATATGCCAGTCGTTGTAGGCCGACACCATCACCAGCGTGACGTCCTCGCGGTGCATGTTGAGATGGCGTGCGGAGAATCCGGTGAAGGTCGGAAAGCACATCGAGGCCAGGATGCCGTTGCGGCTCATGTCGCGGACCCGTTCGTGCACGTCGTAGACGCCGGGGCGCATCTCGGCGAACCCGGCGGGGTCACGGCCCCATTCCTCGGCGGGCCAGGACACCACGGCGTTGAGGCCGCTGACGCCTTGCGGGCGGCCCTGATACATCCACTGGTCGACGCCCTTGTCGTCGGTCACGACGATCGGAGCTTCTGATTTGTACTTGGCAGGTACGTGGTTCAAGAACATATCGGGAGGTTCGACGACGTGGTCGTCGATGCTCACAAGAATCAGGTCGTCGGTCTGCATACCTAACTAGTACCCTCGGATTGCGTGACCGGCTCTGCGCTATCGGACAGAGGTTTGACCTTTTCGGCCAAAGTGGATGAACCCGGCCGGCCGGTCATCGAATTGCGGCGTGGCGGGCACGCGCTCGCCGGCAGCTACCTCTACCAGGGCGACGGGTTGATCACCGGTTGGCACTCCCACGAGGTGCATCAGATCGAATACGCCCTGCAGGGTGTCGTCGAGGTGGAGACCGATGCGGGGCACTATCTGCTGCCACCGCAGCAGGCCGCCTGGATCCCGGCCGGGCTGGAACACCAGGCGGTGATGAACCCGGACGTCAAGACCGTCGCGGTGATGTTCGACGCGCAGATGATCCCCGACACCGGCGACCGGGCCCGGATCATCGCGGTGTCGCCGCTGATCCGCGAGATGATGATCTACGCCCTGCGCTGGCCGATCGATCGGGATCACAGTGATCAGATGTCCGACGGCTTCTTCCGCACCATGGCCCACCTGGTCACCGAGGCACTCGACCACGAGGCACCGCTGAGCCTGCCGACGTCGGATCATCCGATCGTCGCGGCGGCGCTGGCCTACACCAAGGAGCACCTCGCATCGGTGACCGCCGAGGATGTCGGACGCGCGGTGGCGGTTTCGGAACGCACGTTGCGCAGGTTGTTCTCCGACACCCTCGGTCTGTCCTGGCGGACCTATCTGCTGCACGCCCGGATGCTGCGCGCGATGGCCTTGCTGGCCGCACCCGGACAGTCGGTACAGGCGACCTCGTCAGCAGTGGGTTTCGACAACCTGAGCTCGTTCACCCGCAGCTTCGCCCAGTTCTGCGGCGAGACGCCGTCGGCCTACCGCAAAAGGGTTGCCGGCGAAAGGGATTGATACCCGCTACGGCAGGCGGAACAGACCCTCGCGCAACAATTCGTTCACCGCGTCCCGCCAGCGCTGCAGTTGCTCCGGAGCGGTGAACGACCCCGGCAGGTGCCTTTCGATATGGCCGCGCATGCTGACTGCGCCGAGCGGCAGGATCAGCGCGTTGATGACCGCCCATGGCAGGTCGATATCCGGGCGGGTCTCCCCGCGTGCCGCGCGCTCCTGCCAGCGCACCATGCCGATCTGGTAGAGGCTGTCGAAGATCGTGGTGCCCAACGGGCTCCCGTCGACCAGGGCTCGGCCCACATAGGCCGCCACATCGGGGTGCTCGGCGAAGAGCTTGTTCACCCGGTTGCCGACCTCGGAGACCGAATCGGCGACGAGCTCGGGGATGGGCTGCGCCATCGGGGTGATCACCACGTCGACCACGTATTGGTCGACGGCCTCGATCAATCCGGCCTTGGTGGAGAAATGATGTTGCACGAGCCCGAGTGACACCCCGGCCGCGGCGGCGACCCCGCGCAGCGTCGTCGCGGCGGTGCCGTGCACCGCGAAACTCTGCAACGCCGCGGTACGGATTTTCTCGACGCTGCGTGGTACCTCAACGCCCGTCCCGCCGGCCTCAGACTTCACAATTGCCACCGTAGTCAATGTCACTCCACCACGGCTGGCCGATACGTCTGTATCGTAAGTACGATACAGACGTATGGTCCAGCACCTCGATGAATCGAGACGGAAGGGATGGTGGGGGGACGTGTATCCGATATCGATCGAAGACGGAGTGTGGACGGCACCGTGCACACAGAATCCCGACCGATGGATGACGACGGCGGATGAAGGGGCAAAGGCCCTGTGCCGAGCCTGTCCGCGCCGCTGGCAATGCGCCAAAGAGGCCTGCGTGACTCCGGGGGCGGAGGGTCTGTGGGCCGGTATCGTGCTGCCGCCGGCCGGGCGGAGCCGGCAATTCGCGCTGAAACAGTTGCGCTCGTTGGCCGAGCGCAACGGAATCGCGGCGCGGCACTGATCGCACCCGACCCCGGATCAGCGACCTACCGCGGCGGCGCACCCGAACAATCCGGGTCGACCTGCACCGCATACGAGGTGATGGCGCTGATCCGGGTTCCGGTGAACTCGATGATGTCGCAGCCGGCCACCGCCGTCACGCCGTTGGGCCCGCTGTAGCGGGCCACGGTGTCCACCGCCACCACATCGCCTTGGGCCGCGACCACACAGCGCTGCATGCTGGTCTCGGTGTCGGCCAGGCTCTCGCGCGTTTCGCGGCAGGTGCGGATGACGGCGTCGGCACCTTCGAGCACCATGTAGCCCACGATCGTCCACTGGACGTCTCTGGCCAGATGCGGCAGGGACTCCTCGAAACGATGGGTGGAGAACGCCAGCGCGACGGCGCCCCGGTCGATCGGATCGTCCATGGTGTCCTCCTCGATCGCATGGCTGACAACGAAGCCAGCGCGCACCCGACCATTCCATGACGACCTGCGGCGCGTGGCGAAGGGCACGATATTGCAGGTCTGTAATCCATGACACACTCGGCTGATGGTTCCTCCCATCGCGCGCCCCAAGCTCGAGGGCAATGTCGCCATCAGCGCTGACCGCCAACTCGGTTTCGCCGAGTTCGGAGATCCCCGTGGCCGGGCGGTCTTCTGGTTGCACGGGACCCCCGGCGCGCGCCGGCAGATACCCGCCGAGGCACGCGCCTACGCCGGGTTGGAGAAGGTCCGGCTGATCGGAGTGGACCGGCCGGGCATCGGGTCCTCCACGGCGCACCAGTATCCCAACGTGCTGGCCTTCGCCGAGGACCTGCGCGTCATCGCGGACACGCTCGGCATCGACAACTTCGCCGTGATCGGCCTCTCCGGCGGTGGGCCGTACACGCTGGCCGCCGCGGCCGCCATGCCCGACCGGGTGGTCGCCGCCGGTGTACTCGGCGGCGTGGCCCCCTATGTCGGGCCGGATGGGATCGCCAGCGGCCTGATGAACCTCGGCTCGACGGTCGCTCCGGTGCTCGAGCTGGCGGGTGCCCCCATCAGATTGGCCGCTGCCACCCTGATCAAGTTCATCGCGCCGGTCGGCTCACCGGCGTTGGAGATGTACGCGCGGATCTCCCCGGAGGGTGATCGCCGGCTGCTGGCACGGCCTGAGTTCAAGGCGATGTTCCTCGACGACCTGCTCAACGGCGGCCGCAAACAACTTGCGGCACCGTTCTACGACATCGTCGACTTCGTCCGCGACTGGGGATTCCGCCTCGATGAGGTCAAGGTCCCGGTGCACTGGTGGCACGGCGACAAGGACCACATCGTCCCGTTCGCGCACGGTGCCCACGTGGTGTCACGACTGCCGGAGGCCGAGATGACCGTGCTGCCCGGCGAGAGCCACCTCGGGGGGCTCGGCTGCGCCGAGGAGATCCTCCGTACGATGCTTGACATCTGGGATCGCGACGGCCGCGGCTCCCGCTGAAAGGAGTTCGGCACGTGGAACTTTCGGGAACCGGAATCTGGAGCTCACATCTGCGGTACGGCGATGCCGGCCACGCCGCCGAGGCAGCCGCCGAACTGGAAGAGCTCGGCTACACCGCGCTGTGGATTCCCGACGTCGGCGGACCGGTGCTCGACTCGGTCGAGAACCTGCTGACCGCCACGAAGACGGTCACCATCGCCACCGGCATCCTCAACCTCTGGATGCACGTGCCCGCCGACGTGGCGGCCGCACACGCACGGCTGTCCGCGGCGCACGGCCGCCGCTTCCTGCTGGGCATCGGAGTCAGTCACGCGCCACTGATCGATTCCAAGGCGCCGGGCACCTACCGCAAGCCGCTGGCCGCCACCGCGGCCTTCCTGGACGGACTGGACAACGCCGAGCAGCCCGTCGCGGCCGAGGACCGGGTGCTCGCCGCGCTCGGGCCGAAGATGCTTCGCCTTGCCGCCGACCGTTCACGCGGTGCACACCCCTACCTGGTCACCCCCGAGCACACCGCCACCGCCAGGGAGCGCCTCGGTGACGGACCGCTGCTGCTGCCCGAGCAGACCGCCGTGCTCAGCGACGACGCCGACGCTGCCCGCGAGATCGGACGCGAGTGGGTGCGTGGCTACCTGGCCATGCCGAACTACGCGAACAACCTGCTGCGCTCCGGGTTCACCGAAGAGGATGTGGCTTCGGTCAGCGACCGGCTGGTCGATGCAATCGTGGTCTGGGGCAACGAGGAAGCGATCCTGGCGCGGGTCGACGAGCACAAGGCCGCCGGTGCCGACCATGTGTGCGTCCAGGTGCTCGACGCGGATCCGACGACGCTGCCCATGCAGCAGTGGCGTCGACTTGCACCCGTACTGAACTGATATCCGCCGATGGGTGAGCTCGATATCGGCGTCTACGTCCCGCAGATGGGTTTCTCCTTTGCCGACGTGCTGCATCGCGCGCAGCGCTGCGAGGAACTCGGCATCGGGTCGCTGTGGCTCTACGACCATCTGTACGGCCCGGGGATGCCCGAGATCGACTCCCTGGAGGCCTGGACACTGGCCACCGCACTGCTGGCCCGGACCGAGCGGCTGCGTATCGGACATATGGTGCTGTGCAACCAGTTCCGCCATCCCGTGGTGCTGGCGAAGATGGCCACCACGCTCGATCAGATATCGGCGGGCCGCCTGCAACTCGGGATCGGTAGCGGCTCCATCGAGGACGAGCACCGGCGTACCGGCCTGGACTGGGGCTCGTTTGCCACCCGTTCTGCGCGACTGGCCGAATCGCTGGAGATCCTGACCCAGGCGTTCGGCACCGGCACCGTCGACTTCACCGGCGAGCACTACGCCATCCGCGATATGCCCATCCGTCCCGGCGCGTTCCAGCAGCCGCGCCCGCCCATCGTGGTCGGGGGCGTGGGTGAGAAGTACACGCTGCCACTGGTGGCGCGCTACGCCGACGTGTGGAACGTGCCCACCTACGCACTCGGCGAGCTGGAGCACAAACTGGCCGTGCTGCGCTCCATCTGCTCCGGGATCGGACGCGATCCGTCCTCCATCGTGATGTCGGTGGAGGCGGTGATGGCCCTCGCGCCCGACGAGCAGTCCCTGCCAAAGGTCCGCGAGTTCGCCGAGAAACGCTTCGGCGGACCAGGGTTCGGACTGACCGAGGGCGGGTTGATCGGCACCGCACCCATGATCGTCGAGCGACTGCGCCATTGGCGGGACCTGGGATTCGGTCAGGTCGTCTTGTTCACCCATGACCGCGCCTCTGATCAGACCCTGGAAATCCTTGCCTCCCAGATCATCTCCGAATTCGCGGGCTAGTCCGGGCGCGGCAACGACAGTTCGTTGCGCAGCATGTGCATCGCGACCGTCGTCGAGCGCTCTCGCACGTCGCTGCGGTCACCGGGCAGTCGCACGGTACGCACCAGCGTCGGCCTGCCGCTCAGCGCCACCCCGAAACACACCGTGCCGACCGGCTTTTCCGCCGACCCACCGCCCGGACCGGCGATTCCGGTGATTCCGACCGCGGTGTCGGCATCGAAGCGGGCCAGCGCACCCTCGGCCATCGCCCGCGCCACCGGCTCGGACACCGCGCCGTGCTCGTCGATCAGTGCGGCGTCCACGCCGAGAAGCTCGACCTTGGCCTCGTTGGAGTAGGACACCACGCCGCCGACCAGATAGGCCGATGACCCGGCCCGGTCCGCCAGCCGGGCGGCCAGCAGGCCCGCCGTGCACGACTCCGCGGTGGCGAAGCGGCGCCCGGCCAGCAGCGCGGCCACCTGATCGTCGACCAGTGCACCGTCGGTGGAGAACAGTTCGGTTCGATGGCGGTCCCGCAGCAGGTCGATCAGCGCGGCATAGGCGTCGGCGGCGGGCGGTTCGTAGCGGGTGACGATCTCCAGTTCACCGCGGCGAAGGCAGGTGGTGATCTCCAGGCCGGAGAAGCCGTCGATACGGGATTCGGCCTCCCGCAAGGTTTCCGCCAGCCCGGACTCGGCGAGGCCGAACATCCGGACGGTCTCCTGGCGGTATTCGGTGCGTCCGGAGATCGCTTGCTGCACGGCGAGGGTCTCGACCGCACGCGACCACATCGGCTGTAGTTCCCGTGGCGGACCGGGCAGCACCACCACGGTCGGCCCGTCCCCCGCCGCGCTCAGGACAATCCCCGGCGCGGTGCCCACCGGATCCAGGATCTCCGCGCCGGCGGGCACCATCGCCTGCTTGCGGTTGGCGGCCATCACCGCCTCGAAGTCGACGCCGTGGCCGCCCGGCCATCAGGGTGCGCAGGATCTCAGCGATGCGGACTTCGAGGGGGCCGTCGAGCAGCAGTTCGCGGCCGGCGAATCGCGCGACGGTGGCCACCGTCAGATCATCGGCCGTCGGGCCGAGGCCGCCGCTGGTGATGATGAGGTCGACACCCTGGTCGGCCAGGAAGCGCAACTGCGCCTCGATATCGTCGGCGCGGTCGCCGCACTGGGTGACATAGGCGAGCTCCACACCCAGCTCCAGCAGCCGGTCGGCGAGCCAGGGCCCGTTGAGATCCTGGATGCGCCCGGTCAGCACCTCGGTTCCGGTCACCACGATCGCCGCGCGCACAGTCATGGTCTGAGCCTAGGCAGCGACGCCGTCAGTGCGTCAGCCAGCCCTTCACCATCGCCAGGTCGCGGGTGTACTGCTCCATGCCGTCGTCGTGGTAGCGGGATCCCCCGCTGATGGCCTCGTCGCCCTGCCAGATCACCCGGATGCGCGCCGCTCCGCGCAGGTAAATGTCGACCCGGTCGGCGACGCGCCGGGTCCACCCGCGTTCCGCGGTGATCTCGGCAAGCGCCTGCCGTTCGGTTGCGTCTGGCCTCGTCGTCGAATCGGGCACGGTGTCCTCCTGTGATGGGTTGACCCCTATCCTGCCCTGCCGGGTCGCCCGGTCCGGCGACCGGTGGTCACGCAGGAACTCAGACCACCGCCCCTCAGAACAGGTCCTTGTGCGGGACGTCGGTGATCAGACCACCGTCGACCACGAACTCCGCGCCGGTGGAGAACGAGGACTCGTCGCTGGCCAGGAACACCACGAATGTCGAGACCTCTTCGGAGCGGCCCGGCCGGCCCAGCGGCGAGGTGACCATGTCGTCGGGGAAGTGCTTGGTCATCGGGGTGCGGATGAAGCCCGGGTGCAGCGAGTTGATCCGGATGTTGAACTTGCCGAGTTCGATCGCGGCGGACTTGGCCAGCCCGCGCACCGCCCATTTGGACGCCACGTACGGGTGCACCATGGGTGCGCCGCGCAGACCCTCGATCGAGGACACGTTGATGATCGAGCCGCCGCCGGCGGCCTTCATCTGTTCGACGACGGCCTGCATGCCCAGGAAGGTTCCGGTCAGGTTGACGTCGATGACCTTCTGCCACTTGGCCATATCGAATTGGCCGATCTTGCCGAGCGCGACGATGCCCGCGTTGTTCACCAGCGTGGTGAGGCTGCCGTAGGTCTCGACGGCGGTGTTGACCGCTGCGGTCCACTGGTCGGCATCGGTGACGTCGAGGTGGACGTACCGGACTGCGTCCCCGAGTTCGGCGGCCAGCGCCTCACCCTTCTCGTCGAGGATGTCGCCGACCACCACCTTGGCGCCTTCGTCGATGAGCATCTTGGCGTGGGCGGCGCCCATGCCCTGTGCGCCGCCGCTGATGAGTACAACTTTTCCGTCCACGCGTCCCATGAGGCGTCAGGCTACCGCAACGCCGAAATAAACTAGAACCTGTTCCAATTTGCCGCCCGCCCCCGCATACTGCGACCAGACCAAACACCGTGAGGAGTCCTGTATGGCCATTCGCGTGGCACTCGTCGGCACCGGGAACTGCGGCCGGCTGTCCTTGATTCAGCTCATTGAGGACCCGCGGTTCGAGCTCGTGGCGGTGGGCACCTCCACCGAGGCCAAGGTCGGCCGCGACGCCGGCGAACTCGCCGGACTGGACACCGTCACCGGTGTGACCGCGACGCTGGGCATCGAGGACGCGCTGGCCGCCAAGCCGGACTGCCTGGTGTACTGCGCGATGGGCGACACCCGCCCCGTCGAGGCGACCCGCGATGTGATGGCAGCGCTCTCGGCCGGCGTCAACGTGGTCGGCTCCGCTCCGGGCGGTCTGCAGTTCCCGTGGGGCGCGATGCCGGAAAAGGCCATTGCGCGCGTGGAAGAGGCGGCGCAACAGGGTCATTCGAGCGTGTACATCACCGGTGTCGATCCCGGTTTCGCCACCGACCTGGTCCCGTTCGCGATCGCCAGCACCTGTCAGCGCATCGATCAGATCAAGACCATGGAAATCGCCGACTACGCCACCTATGACGGCGCCGAGGTGATGTCGATCGTGATGGGCTTCGGCAATCCACTGGATCAGCCGGGCATGCTGTTCCTGCCCGGGATCCTGGGCGCGGCCTGGGGGACGGCGATCCGGATGCTGGCCGCCGGGCTGGGCGTCGAGGTCGACGAGATCACCGAGAACTATGAACTGGAGCCGGCACCCGAAGACATCCCGGTCGCCACCGGGGTCATCGCCAAGGGCACCGTGGCCGCGATGCGGTTCGAGATCAACGGCATGGTCGGCGGGAAACCGGTGATCGTCGTCGAACATGTCACCCGGGTGCGCGAGGACCTGCGCCCGGACTGGGCCCAGCCCGCACAACCGGGTGGGTCCTACCGCGTCGAGATCAGCGGCGAACCGTCCTATGTGGTCGACATCTGCCCGACCAGCAGCCGCGGTGATCACAACTACGCCGCCATCCTGGCCGCCGCCGGCCGGATCGTGAACGCCATCCCCGATGTGGTGGCCGCCGCACCCGGCATCCGCACCACGCTCGATCTGCCGCTGGGCACCGGCAAGGGTCTGGTTTATCCGGCCTGATTCCGGCAGCACGCACAATGGAGGAGTGACTGACCCGCTGCCAGCCATACTCGCGAGTCCGCGAGGCCCACACATCGGTGCGTTCTTCGATCTCGACGGGACGCTGGTGCGTGGGTTCACCGCGACGGTGCACGCCGGACACCGCATCCGCAACGGGCAGTCCGGATTCGGGGAACTGTCCGGGATCTTCGAGGCCAGCCTGCGCTACAAACTGGGCCGGATGCAGTTCGCCCGGCTGCTTCAGCGCGCGGCGGGATACCTCGCAGGCGAACCGCTGGCCGAGCTCGAGGCCCTCGGAGACGAGTTGTTCACCACCCGCATCGCCGGTCGACTCTTCCCGGTGATGACCCGCGTGGTCGCCGCACACCAGGAGCGCGGGCACACGGTGGCGATGAGTTCGTCGGCCCTGACCATGCACGCCGGGCCGGTCGCCCGCCATCTCGGCATCGAGCATGTGCTGTGCAACCACTTCGAGGTGGACGCCGAGAACAAGCTGACCGGGCACATCGCCAAACCCGTCGTGTGGGGGCGCCAGAAAGCAAGAGCGGTGATGGACTTCAGCGCGCAGCGCGGGATCGATCTGGCCGAGAGCTTCTGCTACGCCGACGGCACCGAGGATCTGCCAGTGCTCGACGCGGTCGGACATCCCAGCGCGGTCAATCCCCGTCCAGGTCTCGCGGCCGCTGCGGCCAGGAACGGCTGGCCGGTGCTTCGGGTCAGTTCCGAGGAGGACCGCCGGTGGTGGGCGCGCGCCCAGCGCCCCGGGATTCGATGATCGCGCGGACCGTGCGCCGGCAGCGTCCGCAGTCGGCGCCGGCCCCGCAGGCCACGGCCACCTGTTTGGTAGTGGCGGCACCGCGGTCCACCGCATCAGCCACCTCATGACTGGTGATGCCGTGGCAGAGGCAGACGAACATCAGCCCTCGATGCGCATCATCTGCTGAAACTGGCCGATGAACACCGGTGGGTAGGCGCCCACACCGGCTTCGGCGAGCCATTCGGCCGCATCGTCGGAGTCATGCAACCAGCGCCGGGCACTGAGTTCGTCGTCGATCTGCTGCAGGATCAGCACCTCGTGCGGATCGTCGAGCGCACGGAAGCTCCAGAAGCGCTGAACTCCGGAGGCATGGAAGGCCTTGGCCGCGCCCCGCACGCGCGCGTTCAGTGCGGCGATATCCGCGACGGAGGTCACCATCGACACCATCACCGGCGGGGCGGGATGCTCATCGTGGTCGAAGTCGATTCGTTCGAACAGCTCACCGGCGAACACCGCGGGCAGGTCCTGGACCCCCACGGCGTCGAACCAGTCGAAGAACACCCGGGACCGCAGCAGATCCAGCACCGGTTCATGGGCGTGGATACCGAGGATCACCAGAACACGCTCGGGATCCGTCGTCGAGGTGTAGACCAGTACGTGGTGGACACCCATGCCCGCCAGTGCGTCGGTGCGGCGCTGCAACAGCGGCCAGACCGCGGTCGGATCCGGCACGCGGTAGTCGGACACCAGCACCAAAGAGTTGGCCAGCCAGTCCCTCATATCGTGGCCCCCGCGGATAGGAGGGCTTAGAAAGCCTGGGAAAAAGAGTTCATTGCGCGCCGAGGGGCGTCGAATAGGCGCAGCCACGCCGAGCACGAGTGAGAATTGACGCACGGCGCAGTTGCAACCATTCCCGACGACGCTGGTCTGGGTCGGCGCACCATTCGCGTATGGGACCGCCACGTATTTGTACGGATGACTCGGACGGGGGCTCGCGCTGACTCTGGGGCCGCGGCGGGGCGAGCAGAGAGGGTAAGCGATGGGCCGGTTGGCCGGAAAGGTCGCCATAGTCACCGGTGCTGCTGGTGGAATCGGATTGGCCATTGCGAAACGTTTTGCCGACGAGGGCGCATCGGTGATTGCTACCGACGCGGACCCGAGAAATCGATCGACCCGGGCCGCCGACGGACGGCGACCGGGGCCGAAAGAAGCATGAGAAAGCACATATGGGAGCTCGACACTGGGAAAGGGGGGGCGGAAGGCACGAGAATTGCCGGAGCGAGTGGGGCGGATCGTCCGGGAACCAGCGCGGTCCCTACGGCAGCGCGCTGCTCCCCGGCGAGCGCCGGCGGTGGCGGGCGTCGTGAACACTCATCGATCTGCGGCGCGGCGCCGCCCGGGATCGCGCCTCCCGCAGAAAGGGGCGGATGGTGCAAGAATGGGCGATCACTTATGGGCGAGGGTGGGCAATGCGACTCCCGGCTGGATACACCCGAGACACCGGGAGACAGTCGAGGCAACAACGGCTACCTGCACCCAGGCCGGAATGCGGACCCAGCGAGCGGGGCGCTGCTATTGGGGAAAGCGGCGGGGAGGCGCACGACGGGGAGCGAGGGGGACTGAGGAAAGAAACAGAACAGACTAGAGGAAGATCGCCCGGGCCGGGGCCGCCCAGGGTATCGGCCGAAGCGTGGCCGAACAGTTTGCCGCCCAGGGCGCCACCGTGTACGCCGCCGACCTCGGCGTAGACAGTCTGCCTGCCGGCACACACCCGATCGCTCTCGATGTCACTCAATCCGATCAGTGGGCTGAGGCGGCCGACGCGATCGCCCGCCGCTCGGGTGCGCTCGACGTGTTGGTCAACAATGCCGGTGTAATCGCCTACTCCGACATCGCCACCATCACCGACGACGAGTGGGAGTGGGTACTCGCCGTGGACCAAACCGGCGTCATGCTCGGAATGCGGGCGGTCATCCCGGGGATGAAGGGACGCGGCGGCTCCATCATCAACATTTCGTCGGCCTGGGGTGTGGTGGGCGGAACCGGTGTTGCCGCGTATCAGGCAGCCAAGGGGGCCGTGCGATCGATGACCCGCAACGCTGCGATCACATACGCCGCCGACGGCATTCGGGTCAATTCGGTGATCCCGGGTTGGGTGCGCACTCCGTTGGCGCAGGCGCAGGACTCCGCCCTCAACGAAGTGGTGATCGGCTCTACGCCCTGGGGGCGGTGCGGAACCATGAGTCGCGTACGGCTGCGTGTTTCTCGCCAGCGACGAGGCTTCCTATGTCACCGGAAGCGACCTGGTGATCGATGGCGGCATGCTGGCCCGCTGATCCTGACACATCCGCGCCCCACCCACAGAGAGAAACCAGATGTCGAGATCCATCTCCGTTGCCGCAGTCCAGTTCGAAATGCGTCCGGTCAAAGACTTTGCCGAGTTCGCCACGCAGGTGAAAGAACTCGTCGATCAGACCGCAGATTCCGAGATCATCGTCTTCCCAGAACTATTCACCGAGTCTCTGTTCACCATCAATACCGATTGGAAGTCCGATCCGGTATCGGCACTGGGCCGCATCGCCGACTACACCGACGAGTATCGGTCTCTGTTCGCCAATCTGGCCCGAGAACGCGGCCAGACGATTCTGGCAGGAAGCCACCTCGTTCGCGGTCCCGACGATTCACTGCTCAACGTTGCGCACCTGTTCACCCCGGACGGCCAGCTGTTCACCCACGAGAAGACACACATCTTCCCGGCGGAGGCCGAATGGGGCACCGGCGAGGGTGACGCCCTCGACCCCATCGATCTCGGTGACGTCACCGTAGGCATCGCCATCTGTTATGAGGCGGAAGTTCCTGAGGTTGCCACCGTTCTGTCACGGCGCGGTGCCGAGCTGATCCTGAGCCCGTCGTACACCTTCACCGAAGCAGGCTTCTACCGGGTCCGGCACTGCCTGGCCGCGCGGTGTATCGAGAACCAGGTTTATGCGGTGCATGCGCCTGTCACCGGAGACTTGGGGGCGCCGCTGTCGCCCGGCTGGGCCCGCGCATCAGTGCTCGGGCCGTGCGATACCGGATTTCCCCCGAACGGCATCATCACCGAAGCCCCGCAGAACGTCGAGAGCGTGATACACGCCACCCTCGATCTCGATGCCCTTGCCGAGAACCGCCGTAGCGGTGCGGCTACTACGTTCCATGACCGCAAGCGGCGTGCAGCGCTGTACCGCAGGAGCTTCCACGAGGACCTGCTTCCCGCGCGGTGACATCACTTCTTGCGCTTGTCCCCCACATCCACCGAGGAGAGAAAAACCATGCCACTGAACCTACCCGCAGGAAAGAAGCTGGCCGTCAACATCGGAGCAGACTTCGACGCCGACAGCGTCTGGATGGGCACCTTTGACAAGTTCAGTCCCGCCTACCTCTCACGTGGCGAATTCTGCGCCGAGGTCGGTGTTCCCCGCGTACTGGCCCTTCTCGACAAGTACAACATCAAGGGCACATGGTGCACGCCTGCGCACACCATGCAGACCTATCGCCAGCGGTTTGCCTCCATCGTCGAAGCCGGCCACGAGATCGCGGCGCATGGCTGCTATCACGAGGCCGTGCCCACTCTCGATCACGACACCGAGCGTCGGCTGATGGAACGCACCCTCAAGGAGCACGAGCGGTACGTCGGCAAGAGGCCTCGTGGATATCGTTCCCCGGCTTGGGATTTCACTGATAGCACGCTTGGCTTGCTGGAAGAGTTCGGGTTCGAGTGGGACTCCTCGCTCATGGGCCGCGATTTCGAGCCCTACCATCCGCGCCCAGTGACGGTCGGATACGAAGACGGCAGCACATTCGGCGAACCCTCAACAATTCTCGAGCTCCCGGTCTCGTGGTACCTCGATGACTTTCCTGCCGTCGAGTACATCCCCGGAATCAACCAGGGCCTCGGCTCAACTGAAACGATCTTCCAGCGGTGGAAGGACCACTTCGACTACGCCTACCAAAACATCAATGGCGGAGTCATGGCTATCACCGTGCATCCACAAACCATCGCCCGGGCCCACCACATCGTCATGTTCGAACGTCTCCTGGATTACATGAGCGGTCACGACGCCGTGTGGTTCACCAGCCTCAGCGACATCTACGACACCTGGACCGACTGACCCTTCTGCACCATCAGCGCCGACATCAAAGGACCTAATCAATGAAAGCAACAGCCGCCTCCGTGGTCGCGGCAGCCGCGCTGCTCGCCGGGCTCTGCGCATGCAGTGTCGATGACACCGGAACCGAAGGCTCTACAGCCCAGGTGAAGCCGAGCATCAGCGATCCCAAGGATCTCAAGATTGCCTACTTCTCCGCGGGGAGCAGCAATGCCTATCTGCAAGCAGGTATTTCCGAAGCCAAGGCGGCGGCGGCCGAGCTCGGCGCAAGCATCGACATCTTCGACGGACAGTTCAGCCCACAGACCCAGTTCGA
This sequence comes from Mycobacterium sp., assembly GCA_034520035.1. Classification (GTDB taxonomy): domain Bacteria; phylum Actinomycetota; class Actinomycetes; order Mycobacteriales; family Mycobacteriaceae; genus Mycobacterium. The sequence goes on from JAXHOA010000125.1 coordinate 107,399, forward strand.
TCAGATGCAGTCAGCGATCACCAGCGGCAAGTACAACGCCTTCGCCGTCGAACCCAACGACGGCAACCTCGTGTGCAACCTGCTGACCCAGCAAGCGAGTGCCAAACAAATCTTGGTCAGCGTGTTCAACCTTCCCATCTGCGGTCGCGCAACCAACGCCGGCGAGCAGACCTGGGAGCCGGGAACAGTGAATTACGTTGGTGGGCAGACGATTGACGTCTATGAGAAGTGGGTTGACCAGGTCAAAACCGATCACCCCGACGGAGCCACGATCGCACTGATCTCTGGACCCGACCTCAACGCCAACACGATCGCGTTCTTCAAGGCTGCCGAGGCATTCGGTGACGACGACCGCTACCGGGTGGTGGCCAAGCAAACCACCGACTACACCACTCCAAAGGGCTTCCAGGCGGCGCAGACGATCCTTCAGGCCAATCCAGATCTCGATGTCATCATGTCGAACTTTTCAGGTATGAGCCGCGGCGTGGTACAGGCAGCAGGCGGAAGGGACGTTGCCATCTACGACTTCGGCGGGGATGGATGGTCGTTGGACAGTGTTCACAACGGAAGGCTCACCAGCACGGTGATGATGCTCCCAAAGACGGAGTCCCGCAGATCCATCGAGGGTCTCGCTGAGGTGGTCGAGGGAATCGACACATCCCGGTTTGTCAACCTCGCAGAGTCTGACACGCTGCCCGGCACCCCGTTTGTCACCAAAGACAACGTCGGCCTGTTCACCGCAGAGTATTAGGAGTAGCGATGCCGACCGCGTCTCAGAAGCCCCCCGGTGCGGCGGCCATCGCCTGCCGCGACGTGTCGAAGGCCTTCGGCGCCAACCGGGCCGTCAAGAACGTCGATCTACACGTCGCCGAGGGCACCATCCACGCTCTCGTCGGCGAGAACGGTGCGGGGAAGTCCACCGTGCTCGGTATGATCAGCGGACGCCTCCCCGCCTCCTCCGGTGAACTGACAGTGTTCGGCACGCCGCTCAAGGGCGGCAATCCCCGTGAGGTTCGCGAGCTCGGGTTGGCTGCGGTCTATCAGGAACTGACCATGGTGCCTGCCCTCGATGCAGTGGCCAACGTCTTTCTCGGCCAGCCACTGCATCGAGCCGGCATCCTGGACACCGCCGGAATGCGCGCCCGCTACGCCGAGTTGTGTGCGGAGTTCGAGGTTTCCATTCCAGCGGACATGCCCAGCCGCGAATTGTCGGTGTCCTCCCAGCAGGTCCTTGAGATCATGCGCGGCGTGCAAGCCAAAAGCAGAGTGCTCATGCTCGACGAACCGAGCGCTGCCCTCGCCGAAGCCGAGCGCGACATGTTGTATCGAATCCTGAACCGACTCAGAGCTTCCGGTACCACCATCATCTTCGTCAGCCATAATCTTGAGGAGGTGCTCGCGCTCTCCGATCACATCACCGTGCTGCGCGAGGGTTCGGTGGTGCGCACTGCACCCCGCAATCAGTGGGATCGACAACAACTGATCAGGGCGATGGTCGGCCGCGATGTGGCCGTTTCTGCGCGGTCCGCGCTCCGTGCCCTCGGTCCTGAGGTCCTGCAGGTACGCAACGTCACCCCAAGGCCCGGCATGGCACCGCTCAATCTCACTGTTCGCCAGGGCGAGATCGTCGGCTTGTGGGGTCTCGTGGGCTCTGGCCGCACGCGATTCATGCGGTCGGTGTGTGGCCTTGAGCCGGGTTCGTCGGGCGAGATGATGTTGCGCGGCAAGAAGTTAGCCTGGCCCGCTTCACCCCGGGCGGCGATCGCCGCAGGGCTGGCGCACGTCCCCGAAAGCCGCCGCGGTGGCCTGGTGATGAATATGAGCGGAGCGACCAACTACTGGTTGGGACGGTCGTCCCATTCGGGCGGCTGGCTCCTGCCTGCCACAGAGCGAGCCGGGGCCACCCCCCTGGCGGAGTACTTCGGGTTCAACCCAAGGCGACTCGGCGAGGAGGTCGGCCGGTTGTCCGGCGGTAACCAGCAGAAGGTCTTGCTGGCCAAGTGGGCCGGCCACTCGCCGTCCACCCTGTTCATCGATGAACCAACCCGTGGCATCGACATCGGCGCCAAATCGGAGGTCCTTGCCTCACTGGTCACACTGGCCGAGCAAGGCGCCTCGGTGGTGGTGACCTCATCCGAGCTGGAAGAAGTACTCGCCATCGCCGATCGCCTGCTGGTCTTCTCCCACGGCCGGATCGTCGGTGAGATCAACTCCACATCAGAACAATTCACAGTCCCCGAGATCGTAAAACTCGGCTTCAAAGAGGACGTTGCATGACCACCACCCAACACACCAAACGATCCGATGCCGCACCCGGCGGGCACGGCAGCAAGGATCTGAGTGCTCTGATCTACCGATACAGCATGCTCGGAGTTCTGGCGGTATTGATCGTGGTGGCCAGCGTCCTCTACGACGGCTTCCTGTCACCGGACAACGTGCGCGACATCTTGGTCCAGAACGCCTCGGTCGGCATCATTGCGGTCGGGATGACGTTTGTCATCATCTCTGGCGGCTTCGACCTCTCCGTCGGCGCTACCTATGCGCTGGGCTCCACCGTCTTCGCCGGCATGACGATCTCGACCGGCTCCCCGACACTGGCCGGCCTGGTCGCATTGGCGTCGGGGTTGGCCTGCGGTCTGGTCAACGGATTGCTCGTTGCCCGATTGAAGATCAATCCTTTTGTCGCCACTCTCGGCTCGGCGTCGGTGATCGCCGGAATTGCCTACATCTACTCCAACTCCGCACCGTTCATCGTCTCCGACAGGAGCTTCCAAGCCCTGGCTAACTCACGCACCGTCGGCATACCCACCCCCATCTTCATTCTGGTGGTGACCTTCGTCGTCGGTGGCATCGTGCTGGCCAAGTCCACCGTCGGCCGCAATGTCCAAGCCGTCGGCGGCAACGTCGAGGCGGCCTGGCTGTCGGGTCTGCGCGTCCCGACGCTGACTGCCGGGGTCTACGTGCTCACCGGCGGACTCGCCGCGCTCGCCGGGATGATCGATGCATCCCGCCTGGCAGTCGGCCAGGCCGACGTCGGCGCCAACATGGCGCTCGACGCCATCGCAATCGTCGTGGTGGGCGGGACGTCCCTGCGCGGAGGTGAGGGCGCGATGTGGCGGTCCTTTGTCGGGCTGTTGATCCTGGCAACTCTGACCAATGTGTTCTACAGCCTCAACGTCAGCCAGCATTGGCAGCTGATCGCCAAAGGTCTGATCGTGATCGCCGCCGTGGCATTGGATGCCGCAGTACGGCGGAAGTCATGACCGGCCGGCCGACGAGAGCAGCGTCGGCCAGCCGAAAATGAGGCATCCGGAATTCATGTTCGGCATTCACGACCGAGGTGATGCTCTTCGGTTCCTTGCGTCCCGCAGTCGGAGGCGGGCGGATCAGCGTCGGCGATCGCTGCCCGATCCGGTTGGAGGAGCAGCTACCGCCCGGTACTCGCCACTGCGGCGAGTACCGGGCGGAGAATGGTTCGGCCGCTAGGAGAGGAGAACGCGCAATGACGCCAGCGGGGGCGACTCAACGCGATTCCGCGCAAAACCTCTATGCCGTCGTTACGGCGACGGGAATGGCAGCCGGCCTGCGCGCCGACACACTGCACCCTGCGGTGATCAGCAACGGCCTACACGTCGACCTCCATGCCGACCTCACCCAGGTAGCGCGCGGTGCACTGCGCGATGACCTCGATAACATCACCTTTCGATGGCGGGGCAACAATCGGCTCTACCGCGTCACCGTGGCGGTACTCGACGGCGAGGCCGAGGTAGCGGTGGAACCGGACGCCGGTCTGCCGGTAACCACCCGTGAGCTGGAGGTGCTGACGCTGCTCAGCGGCGGCCTCACCAACGGCGAGATCGCTTCCCGGTTGGCATTGAGTCCACGGACAGTGACCACTCACGTCGATCGGGTGTTGTCCAAGTTGGGCGCGGCGAGCCGGACCTCGGCTGCGATCATCGCCATGAATCACGGACTGATCCTCTTACCGATACAGGGTGACACCCGGGGTCTGGAGCATATGCCGTTGATCCGCGCCAGTTGTGCACAACCGGCGCCCCAGCTGGTCCCGGCTTCCCGACGAATCAAATTGCAGCCTTTACTGATCGGTGCCGCCGTGCCGCTCACCGGACAGGCCAGATCAGACGGGATCGAGATGGTCCGCGGAACCGAACTGGCGTTGGGCGAGGTCAATGCCCGTGGCGGAGTGACGGCCGGCGGTGGGTTGGGCCGCCGTGCTGGCTCCTCCCGCGCCGGCGTGGCGAGGAGGCGGGCTCTGCCTAGGCCGAAGGATGTCGACGCGTTCACGTGGGGTGTGTCGCTGCGGGGGAGTCGCCGGGTGGCGCGCGGGGTGCGGGGAGCTGAGGTGATGGAGTCGGGTGCGCGACACCCGAGTCGTTATGGTCGTATCTTCCAGGTCTGCCCCAGCGACACCAACTACGGACCCGGATTTGTCAACTTCCTGCAGGAGTTGCGAATTCGGGGTGAATGGCAGCCACCGAGCAACAGCCTGGTGGTGTTGCAGGGCGGCTGGGAAGTGACCGACCTGGGACTCGAGCGCGCAGCAGATCTCGCGGCAACCTCAGGCTGGCAGCTGCAAGTGGTCCCCGTGGGCCCAACCGAACGCGATTGGGCGCGCTGTGCCGTCGGGTACGAGATCTCGAACTGCCGCGGTGATGGTGGGCGATATTTCATCAACGGCGCGCTGGCGTTCTCCGCGCGCTCCTCCCGCCGCCCCCTACCCTGTCTTTGCCCTCGCCCCGTCGCCCCCGAGTTCCGCCAGCGTCTCGGCGAGCAGGCAGAGGGCATCATCTGGGCAACCACGACCGGCACCTACTCCGATCCTGTGGGCACGACCTTCGCGGACTCTTACCGACGCGCCTACGGGGTGGCGCCGGGACGATCCCGCCGGGATCAGCTACGAAGAGCGATGTCCTGGCCAACGTGGCGCGCCCGCGTCCGCACGCGCCGGAGGTGCTGACCCTGCGTCTGGGGCACCGGGGTCACGGGGTCTCTGATGGGGGGCGCCGATCGGTCGCGCGCGCTTACCCGCTCTCCAGCGGTGACGGGTCGCTGGCGTTGGCTCATCTGGTGTACCAGATTCAAGGCAGCGGCCATCGAATCCTCAGTCCAGCCACTCAGGCCGACGGGACGTTCCGGACACCGCCATGGATCGATGCGTATCTGACAGATTGCTGACCCCCAGGTTCTCGAATACGGCGGCTGTTAATGAAACTTCCGAAAAACGGTAATTGCATTCTCGCACGGTGTCGAGGCCGAGGGCGACAAATGCCTCCGTGAGCATTGCGGAAATCGAGGGCAGGGATACTAAACTAGAACACGTTTCAGTCTGCGATTCGCGATCGCCCAACATAGGAGCCTGCGTGCACACTCCCCTCTGCGACCAATTGGGTATCGAGTTCCCCATCTTCGCCTTCACCCACTGCCGCGACGTGGTGGTCGCGGTCAGCAAGGCCGGCGGTTTCGGCGTGCTCGGCGCCGTCGGCTTCAGCCCGGAGCAGCTCGAGATCGAACTCAACTGGATCGACGAGAACATCGGCGACCACTCCTACGGCGTGGACATCGTGATCCCGAACAAGTACGAGGGCATGGACGCCACCGACATGGATCCCGAGGTGCTCAAGAAGACGCTCAACGACTTGGTCCCGCAGGAGCACATCGACTTCGCCAAGAAGATCCTGGCCGATCACGGCGTGCCGGTCGACCACAGCGACGATGACGCGTTGCAGCTGCTCGGCTGGACCGAGGCCACCGCCACCCCGCAGGTCGAGATCGCGCTCAAGCACCCGAAGATGACGTTGATCGCCAATGCGCTGGGCACCCCGCCCGCCGAGATGATCAAGCACATCCACGCCGAGGGCCGCAAGGTGGCGGCGCTGTGCGGCTCGCCGTCGCAGGCCCGCAAGCACGCCGACGCCGGGGTCGACATCATCATCGCCCAGGGCGGCGAGGCCGGCGGACACAGCGGCGAGATCGGCTCGATCGTGCTGTGGCCGCAGGTCGTCAAGGAGGTCGCACCCGTCCCGGTGCTGGCCGCCGGCGGTATCGGCAGCGGTCAGCAGATCGCGGCGGCCCTGGCCCTGGGCACACAGGGGGCCTGGACCGGCTCGCAGTGGGTGATGGTCGAGGAATCCGAGCACACCGAGCAGCAGCACGCCGCCTATGTGAAAGCCACCAGCAAGGACACCGTGCGCAGCCGGTCCTTCACCGGTAAGCCGGCCCGAATGCTGCGCAACGACTGGACCGAGGCCTGGGAGAACCCGGAGAACCCGAAGCCGCTCGGGATGCCGTTGCAGTACATGGTCTCGGGCATGGCCGTGGCCGCGACGCACAAGTTCCCCAACGAGTCGGTAGACGTGGCATTCAACCCGGTCGGCCAGGTCGTCGGTCAGTTCGCCAAGGTCGAGAAGACCTCCGCGGTCATCGAGCGCTGGGTGCAGGAATACCTAGAGGCGACCAACACCCTCAACGAGCTCAACGAGGCGGCCTCGGTGTAGCCCGCCAAGCCACCCGAAATGGCTGCTCCCGCCATCGCGGGGGCAGCCATTTTTTCGCCTCTGGCCCGGTCAGCACAGTTATGTATGATGCTCTATATAATCTTCTGCGAAGGGATTCTCCATGGCCGGACCCCGTGACCGCATGGTCGCCTCCGCGGCGCTGCTCATCCGCGAACGCGGCGCGCATGCCACTGCGATCTCGGACGTCCTCGAGCACAGCGGCGCACCGCGCGGTTCGGCCTACCACCACTTCCCCGGCGGGCGCACCCAACTGCTCTGCGAGGCAGTCGATTTCGCCAATGATCACATCGCGCACCGGATATCCGCCGCGCCCAGCGCACTCGACGCGCTCGACACCGTGGTCGACGGGTTCCGCAGCCAGCTCACCGAGACCGGGTTCCGGGCCGGCTGCCCGGTGGCCGCGGTCGCCGTAGAGGCCGACAATCCGCAGGTCATCGAACGGGCGGCAGCGGCATTCATCCGCTGGACCGGGCTGATCGAGCAACTGCTGCGCAGCGACGGCGCCTCCGCGGACCGGGCTGCCGAACTCGCGATGCTGACCACCACCGCGATCGAGGGCGCCGTCCTGGTCGCCCGCACGACCGGTGACACCGGCGCACTCGACATGGTCCACCGGCAGTTACGCGCCCTCGTGACCGCCGCCACCGGCGAAGGGAAATCCGGAAATGCCTGACACCTCATCGACCACCTCGGACTGGCAGCCCACGGCCTGCATTCTCTGCGAATGCAACTGCGGCATCGTGGTCCAGCTCGAGGGCCGCACGCTGGCCAAGATCCGCGGCGACAAGGAGCACCCGGCCTCACAGGGCTACACCTGCAACAAGGCGTTGCGGCTGGACCACTATCAGAACAACCGGGCCCGGCTGATCTCGCCGATGCGGCGCACCCCCGCGGGCGATCACGAGGAGATCGACTGGGACACCGCGATCACCGAGATCGCCCAAGGCTTCGCCCGCATCCGCGACGAATACGGCGGGGACAAGATCTTCTATTACGGGGGCGGCGGTCAGGGCAACCACCTCGGCGGCGCATACAGCGGTGCCTTCCTCAAAGCGCTGGGCGCCCGGTACCGCTCGAATGCGTTGGCGCAGGAGAAGACCGGCGAATTCTGGGTGGACAGCCAGCTCTACGGCGGGCACACCCGCGGCGAGTTCGAGCATGCCGAGGTCGCGGTGTTCGTCGGGAAGAACCCGTGGATGTCGCAGATCTTTCCGCGGGCCCGCTCCGTGCTCAACGAGATCGCCAAGGACCCGGCGCGCTCCATGATCGTCATCGACCCGGTGATCACCGACACCGCCAAGCTCGCCGACTTCCATCTGCGGGTGCGGCCCGGAACCGACGCCTGGTGCCTGAGCGCGCTGGCGGCAGTACTGGTGCAGGAGAACCTTTGCGACGAAGCATTTCTGGCCGAGCATGTCACCGGTGCCGAACCGGTGCGACGGGCGCTGGCCGGGGTGGACATCGACGACTATGCGCAGCGCTGCGGCGTGGATGCCGAGCTGTTGCGTGACGCAGCACGCCGGATCGCCGCCGCCGCAAGTGTTTCGGTGTTCGAGGACCTCGGCATCCAGCAGGCGCCCAACAGCACGCTGTGTTCCTACCTGAACAAGTTGCTGTGGATCTTCACCGGGAACTTCGCCAAACGCGGCGGCCAGCATCTGCATTCGAGCTTTGCGCCGCTGTTCGGCGCCGGCGGGGTGGGTCGCACACCAGTCACCGGGGCCCCGATCATCGCCGGACTGGTGCCCTCCAATGTGGTGCCCCAGGAGATCCTCGGCGACCATCCCGACCGGTTCCGCGCCATGATCGTGGAGAGCAGCAACCCGGCGCATTCGATCGCCGACTCCACCGCGGTCGGCGAGGCGCTGCGCGCGCTGGAGCTGCTGGTGGTGGTCGACGTCGCGATGACCGAGACGGCCCGGCTGGCGCACTACGTGCTGCCCGCGGCCAGCCAGTTCGAGAAGGCCGAGGCGACCTTCTTCAACCTCGAATTCCCGCACAACACCTTCCATTTGCGCCATCGCCTGCTGGAGCCTCTACCGGGCACCCTGCCCGAGCCGGAGATCTGGGCGCGGCTGGTACGCGAACTCGGGGTCGTCGACGCTGCCGAACTGCAGCCGCTACGCCGAGCCGCCGCAGACGGACTGGACGCGTACACCCAGGCCTTCTTTTCCGCCGTCGGCGCGCATCCGATGCTGGGCAAGGTGGCGCCCTACGTGCTGTACGAAACGTTGGGCCCCAGCCTGCCCGACGGACTGGCCGGCGCGGCGGGCCTGTGGGGGCTGGCTCAAAAGGTGGCGCTGAGCTATCCGGAGGCGATGCAACGCGCCGGCCACCCCGATGGCAACGCCCTGTTCACCGCGATCCTGGAGGCCCGGTCCGGGGTGACGTTCACCGAACACGAGTACGCCGACGATTGGGCTCTGATCACCCATCCGGACCGCCGCATCGGCGCTCGAGATCCCGGAACTGGTCACCGAACTCAACGCGCTGGCCACCGACCGGCCAGAGCTGACCAGCAGCGAGTATCCGATCGTGCTGTCGGCCGGTGAGCGCCGTGCGTTCACGGCCAACGACATCATCCGCGACCCGGTCTGGCGCAAACGCGACACCGACGGCGCCCTGCGGGTCAGCGTCGAGGATGCCCGTGCACTGGGCCTGGTCGACGGCGGGCGGGCCCGCATCACCACCGCATCCGGGGCCGCGGAGGCGTGTGTCGAGATCAGCGACGCCATGCTGCCCGGGCATGCCTCGTTGCCCAACGGTTACGGGCTGGACTTCGCCGCGACCGATGGCACCGTCACGGCACCGGGGGTCGCGCCCAATGCCCTGACCGCCTCTGATTGGCGCGATGCCTACGCCGGCACCCCGTGGCACAAACACGTGCCTGCGCGTATCGACCCGGTCGGCGTTTAGGGGGCGACGGGAGCGGGCGGGGCCGGGACCGGAGCGGCGGGAGCCGGCGGCGCGGCGGGTACCGACGCGGGACCGGCGGGCGTGATCGGCACGTTCGGTCCGGGCGCCTGGGCCGGGATCGGGGTGTTCAGGTTGCGCTGCGAGATGCCGAGCAGCAGGGCTTCCTTACCGCTGAGCTCCTGGTTCTGCACCGCGTGCCACAGATCCCGCAGGTAGCTCACGTTCGGGGACTCACCGCCGGCCATCACGCTGGGATCCATCGTCGAGCCCGGCGGCAGCGCCTCCGGGCTCGGTAGGTGCGGTACGCCCTCCGGGGCGGCCTGCGTGGAGGCCGCCTGCACGGGAGCCGCCTGCACGACGGCGCCGTCCGCGACAGGAGCGGGAGGCGGGGTGGGGGCAGGCGCGGCGGCGGCCGGGGATGCGAACACCAACGCGGCGAATCCGCCGCCGATCGCCGCGCTGAGTACCTTGGCTCCGACATCGATCATCGGCGACGCTCCTCTCTCGTGGACCCTGCCCTATGATCTTCCGTCTCGGCGTCTGTTTCGTTACAGCTGCGACTGCTGTGACTTTCCTTTGAGTTCCGCCACCGTGCTGTCAGCCTCGGTCACCTTGTCCGACTTCAGGACGCAGGGTGCGTCTCTGGTGTAGCAATGCGATAGCGACACCAGTTCCTACCTCGGAGGCTTGCGCGATGCCGACACCCGACCTGCCCGCCGGATTCGACTTCACCGATCCGGACATCTACGCCGAACGACTACCGGTCGACGAGCTGGCACAGATGCGCGAGGTGGCCCCCATCTGGTGGAACGAACAACCCGATCGACAAGCCGGTGGATTCAACGACGGCGGCTTCTGGGTGGTGACCAAGCACAAGGACGTCAAGGAGGTGTCCCGGCGCAGCGACGTGTTCTCCAGCCTGGAGAAGACCGCCCTGCCCCGCTACAAGGACGGCACCGTCCAGGCCCAGATCGACTCCGGCAAGTTCGTGCTACTGAACATGGATGCGCCGCACCACACCCACCTGCGCAAGATCGTGTCGCGGGCGTTCACGCCGCGGGCCATCGAGCAGTTGCGCGCCGACCTGGCCGACCGGGCCCGTGAGATCGCCGCGGCCGCGCTCGCGGAGGGCCGCGGCGACTTCGTCGAGCAGGTGTCCTGCGAACTCCCCCTGCAGGCCATCGCCGGCCTGATGGGGGTGCCACAGGAGGACCGGATGAAACTCTTCCACTGGTCCAATCAGATGGTCGGTGACCAGGATCCCGAGTTCGAGAACAATGACGCGATCAGCGCGTCGGTGGAACTCATCACCTACGGCATGCAGATGGCGGCCGAGAAGTCGGCCAACCCCACCGATGATCTGGTCACCAAACTGGTGCAGGCAGATGTGGAGGGACACAAGCTATCCGACGACGAGTTCGGGTTCTTCGTCATCCTGCTGGCGGTGGCCGGCAATGAGACCACCCGCAATTCGATCACCCAGGGGATGATGGCGTTCACCGACTTCCCCGATCAGTGGGAGCTGTTCAAGCGGGAACGCCCGGGCACCGCCGCCGACGAGATCGTCCGGTGGGCGACCCCGGTGACGTCATTCCAGCGCACCGCCCTGCAGGACACCGAACTGGGCGGGGTTCCCATCAAGAAGGGGCAGCGGGTGGTGATGTTCTACCGCTCGGCCAACTTCGACGAAGAGGTCTTCGAGGATCCGTTCACGTTCAACATCCTTCGCGATCCCAACCCGCATGTGGGCTTCGGGGGCACCGGTGCGCACTACTGCATCGGCGCGAACCTGGCCCGGATGACCATCGACCTGATGTTCAACGCGATCGCCGATGCCATGCCCGATCTGACCCCGCTGGAGAAGCCCGAACGGTTGCGTTCGGGCTGGCTCAACGGCATCAAGCACTGGCAGGTCGACTATGCCGGTGCGACCAGGCAGCCTGTCGCACACTGACTCCGGGCGCGTCGCGATAGTTCAGGATGGACCTCCAGTAGTCCTCGTCGATCTCCCCGTTGCGCCGCAGCACCATGGCCAGACCGGTTGCCATCGCGATGCCGAGCAGTCCCAGCCACAGGCCGGCCAGCGCGATCACCACCCACAGCACGGTGGTCAGCGCCGGCCACGGTGAGAACACCGCGAGCGCGGGCGCGAAGAAGAAACCGGTACCGATGTACCAGGATGATCCGGCGCGGTCGCAGCGAAGCACCAGGCGAAGCCACCGGGGGACGGCGGGATTGCGGGTCTCGGTCATGTCACCACCGTCGTCCGCGGAGGTCAGCGCCGCAATTACCGGTGAGGTAATGGTGCCGCGAACGGTTGTGGTCGAGACTGGCTCGGGTGCCCGGTGTTCACCTGCAGACTCCCCCGTTCGGTACGTTGATGCGGTCGTGGCGGCAGCGCCGACGGCTCAGCCAGCTCGACCTCGCGCTGGAGGCCGATGTGTCGGCCCGGCACGTGAGCTTCATCGAGACCGGTCGCTCGACACCCAGCCGCGCCATGGTGCTGCGGCTGGCCTCGGCGCTCGAGGTGCCCGCCCGCGAGCAGAATCAGCTGCTGATCGCCGCCGGTCTGGCCCCGGCGTACTCCGAACGCACCCTCGACGACCCCGGAATGTCCGCGGTGCGGACGGGCGTGGAGCGAGTTCTCAACGCGTACAACCCGTTTCCGTGCCTGGCCATCGACCGTGGGTGGGATGTGCTGCAGGTCAACGCCGGTGCGGCGATTTTGTTGGACGGGGTGGCCACCCACCTGCTGGCGCAGCCCAACGCGCTGCGGATCTCACTGCACCCCGACGGACTGGCCCCGCGGATCCGGAATCTGGCGCAGTGGCGCCACCATGTCATCGGGCGGTTGCGGCGCGAGGCCGCGATCAGCGGTTCGGCGGAGTCGACCGATCTGCTGGCCGAGATCGAGTCGTATCCGGGCGGGCTCGATGCGAGCACCGATCTGGGCGGGGTCGTCGTGCCCCTGGAACTGGAAGGACCGGGCGGGCAGATCCTCACCTTCCTCAGTACCGTGACGACCTTCGGCACCGCACTGGATCTGACCGCCGCCGAACTCAGCATCGAGGCGTTCCTGCCTGCCGACGACGCGACCGCCGAAGCGCTACGAAGCGTGGTCGATTCCGACGGTACTGGTATGACCACTTGACCTCTTACCACTGGCGGTGCGATGCTCGCCCCATGGCACTGCAACCGGTCAACCGGCGCTCGGTTCCCGAGGACGTCTTCGAACAGATCGTCGCCGAGGTAATCAGCGGCGAGATGAAGCCCGGCGACGCGCTGCCCAGCGAACGTCGCCTCGCCGAGGTCCTCGGGGTGTCCCGGCCCGCGGTGCGCGAGGCGCTCAAGCGACTCACGTCGACCGGTCTGGTGGAGATCCGCCAGGGCGACACCACCACGGTGCGCGATTTTCGCAGGCACGCGGGACTGGACCTGCTCCCCCGACTGCTGTTCCGGGCCGGCGAACTCGACATCGCCGTCGTGCGCTCCATCCTGGAAACCCGGCTGCACAACGGACCCAAGGTGGCCGAACTCGCCGCCGCACGGCGCGGTCCCGAACTGGCCACCCTGCTCGACGCCGCCATCGACGCCCTGAGCACGGACACCGACCCGGTGCAGCGGCAACGTCATGCGCTGAGTTTCTGGGATCACCTGGTCGACGGCGCGGACTCGATCGCCTTCCGGCTGATGTACAACACGCTGCGCGCGACCTACGAACCCGCCCTGCCCGCGCTGGCGGTCATGATGGCCGCCGAGGTCGGCAACCCCGAGGCCTATCGAGGGATCGCCGTGGCCGTGCGCGCCGGCGACGCCGACGCCGCCGCGGCCGCCGCCCGCGCTCTCTTGGAGCCCGCCACCACCGCCCTGCTGGGCGCCCTCACCGAACTGGAGGACCTTTCATGAGCACGCGGCGCGGCGTCACGCTGGCCGATGCGGGACGGGAGTTCCTGCGCCACCCCACCCCCTGGATGCTCACCGGGACGCTGATCGCCGCCGCGGTGGCCCGGGTGTCCGCGGGCGACTGGCAGCTCACCGATGCCGCGGTGCCGCTGGCGATGCTCGCCGTGTTCCCGTTCGCCGAATGGATGATCCACGTGGTCATCCTGCATTGGCGGCCACGCCGGATCGCCGGAGTCACGGTGGATCCACTGCTGTCGCGCAAGCATCGCGACCACCACGTCGAACCGCGCGATCTGCCGCTGGTGTTCATCCCCTGGCAATCGCTGCTGTGGGTGCTGCCGCTGGCCGTGGCGATTGCCCTGATCGGGTTCCCCAGCCTCGGGCGCGGCCTGACGTTCCTGACCTTCCTCGCCCTGCTCGGCATCGGCTACGAATGGTGTCACTACCTGATCCACACCGACTACCGGCCGAAATCGACTGTCTACCGGTCGATCTGGCGCAACCACCGCCAGCACCACTTCAAGAACGAGCACTACTGGTTCACCGTCACCAGCAGCGGCACCGCCGACCGGGTGCTGGGCACCTATCCGGATCCGGGATCCGCCGAAACCTCACCGACGGCGCGCAACCTGCACGCCCGAGGCTAGGCCTGCACGATGATCGGGTCACCGATGCTGACATTGTTGAAATACCAGTCGGCATTGTCGGGGCTGAGGTTGATGCAGCCGTGGCTGACATTCGCGTACCCCTGAGAACCGACCGACCACGGCGCACCGTGCACGTACACGCCACCCCAGGTCACCCGCACCGCGTCGTACACGGTGAGCTTGTAGCCCTCCGGATCGTCCAGCGGGATGCCGATCGTGCGGGAGTCCATCACCACCACGCTCTCCTTGCCCAGCGCGGTGAACCGGCCGATCGGGGTGGCGAACCCGGACTTACCCATCGATGCCGGCATCTCCCTGGCGACCACTCCGTCGATGCTCACCGTGTAGGTGTGCGCGCTGATATCGGCCACGCCGACCACCTGAGCGCCGGTCTCGAACGACGACTTGAAACCGAGCGCCTGGACCGAGATGGTCGAGTGCGCCGGCCAGAAGTCGGCCGGGGTGAAACGCACCGTGGAATCGTCCAGCCAGTCATAGGTGCCGGCCGGGACGGTGTCGGCCGAGAACGAGATACCGCGTTCGGCCTGGACGCGATTCCGGACCGGATCGGCGAACGCCACGGTCACCGGATAGGCCACCCCGACGACGTCGCCGGGCGCGGGCGACACCGATACGGCCGCCGGCAGCGTGGGCACCGCCGCCACCCCCGTGCCGGTCGAGGTCATCAGTGCGGCAACCGTGACACCCGCCATGAGCAGCACCTGACGAAAATTTCTGCGCAAGTTCCCGACCTCCCTTTTTCCGGACATCCGGACCTGGCGTACTGAACTACATCGTAGATCGTGCCGAAGGCGGGAAATGTTAGCCAGCGATGAGGGTCGGCGCTCAGCCCATCGGCGGATTCATGATGATCGGCGGCGGCTGATCGTCGCCACCGATCCTCAACTTGTCCCTGATGCGCTGCAGCAACGGTCTCTTGGGCTGGTCATAGACCGGACCCACCACCGGCGGCGGTCCGGCCACGGTCGGCGGCGCCACGACGGGCGGCGGTGGCAGCGGCGCCGGGGCTTCCAGCACATACGGCCCTTCGGCGGGGATGGTGTCCACCACCGGGTTGACCTCGGGCGGCGGCACCGACTCGACGACGGGTTCGACCACCGGCGCGACCGCTTCCACGGGCTCGGGGACAACGGGAGCCTGGGCAGGCGGCGGGACCGCGACACTGGGCGCGGGCCGGACCACCGGCGCCTCATCGACGACGCGCTCGGCGGTGAGCGCCGGCTGCGGTGCGGCCTGCGGGCGCGGGGAGAGCGCAACGGTGACCGCCACGGACGCCGACGCCACAAAGGTCACCACTCCGGCCGCCAGCAGCCCGGCGAGCAGCCGTGATGGCGACAGCCGGGACGCTTCGGCGGCGGCGTGGCGGCCGGTGGCACCGGAAGAGAACAACGGGCTCGAGTCCAATGGCAGCCCGGCGTTGTGGGTGGAGGCGAGTGCCGCACCTCGTGCCAACGCCAAGGGCGCCTCGGCCGGCGCGAAGACCGGCACCGCCAGCGCTTCCTCCAGCTGGGGCAGCACGGCGTCGAACCCACCGGCCGACCCGACCAACACCAGGGCTTCGGGCTGCCAATCGGCGCGGGCGAACACGGTGCTGAGCCAGCCGACGAGACTCTCGTCGGAGTCGATGGTGTGGTTGATCGCGGTCTGCACCGCACCGTCGCCGGTGTGCACGATCAGGGCGATCGCGGTGTCCGGTTCGATGACGCAGACCGCGGAGGTCTGGTAGCCGATGACATCGGCCATCCCGCGGGCCAGGGCCTCGGTCGCCTCCGGCAGGCGGATCGGCACGACATTGTCGAAACCCGATTCGGTCAGTGATTCCATCAACAGCGACGCCTCGGCGTCCGCATCGTCGCTCCAGGTGATGCCGATGGATTTCAGCCGCTCGCCGCGTGAGGCCGCGATCGCCTCCACCGCAGCGGTCGCACGTTCGGTGGCCGAGCGCCCATCGGAGCCGTCGACGGCAACCTCGAACGCATCGTTCCGGCCGCCGGCCGGGCTCGTCGCCGCCGCCCACAACCACTACTGACAGCGACCTTGGTGTCATCGACAAGCCGAGCACCGCGTCCACATGTACCCCTTCGGACCCTCTTCGGCCACGCGCACGCGACCGCGTCGTGACGATGCAGCCACCGTCTCGTTATCCGGCTGAGACTACCTGCGTTGCCGCCAGGAACCCACCCGTGCAGGCGAATCGTCGCCTCCAGGTTTGCTGCAGACTTGAAATGACCTAGCCAATCCGTTTCGTCCGATTTGCCTTCGCGGGTGGGGCCGGAACGACCCGCCACGACTTGCCGACAATGCACCGGGCAGGCCGGACATCGTGAAAAGGTGGCGCTATGACTGGGGCGGAACCGGCCGGGGGCGGCCAGACACATCAGCAGGCGGGACGGACCTTGTTCGGTCACCCGATCGGATTGACGAATCTGTTCGGTGTCGAACTGTGGGAACGGTTCTCCTTCTACGGGATGCTCACCATCCTGGGGTACTACCTGTACTACTCGGCCACCGATGGCGGCCTCGAGCTGTCCAAGACCACGGCGACCGGCATCGTCGGCGCGTACGGCGGGCTGGTGTACCTGTCGACGGTGTTGGGCGGCTGGCTGGCCGACCGGGTCCTCGGCATGGAGCGCACGGTGTTCTACGGCGGCATCGTCGTCATGCTCGGACATATCGCGTTGGCGGTACTGCCCGGAATCACCGGCGTCGCAGTAGGTCTGGTCCTCGTCGCACTTGGTTCCGGCGCGCTCAAGGCCAACGCCTCGTCGCTGCTGGGCACCCTGTACGACAAGGGCGACGCGCGCGCCGACGGCGGATTCACGCTGTTCTACCTCGGTATCAACTTGGGTGCCTTCGCCGGGCCCCTGATCACCGGCCTGCTCCAGACACACGTCGGGTTCCACTATGGATTCGGTGCCGCCGCAATCGGTATGGCCTTCGGCCTGGCCCAGTATGTGGTGTTCCGGCGCAACCTCGGTAGCCATGGCCGCGACGTGCCGAACCCGCTGCCGCGCAGCGGTGTGCTCCCGGCGGTCGGGGTCGCCGTCGGCGTGGTCGCCATCGCCGTCCTGGTCTTCGCCACCGGGCTGGTGACACTGGAGAATCTGTCCCAGGTGACCACCGGGGTCATCATCGTCGCCGCCATCGGCTACTTCATCCTGTTGTTGACGAGCCCGAAAGTCGCTGCGCTCGAACGCACCCGGGTCCGCGCCTTCATTCCGCTGTTCATCGCCAACGCCGTGTTCTGGTCGCTGTTCCAGCAGATCTTCACCGTGCTGGCGGTCTACTCGGACGAACGGATGAACTGGTCGATCTTCGGATGGACGGCCCCGTCGAGCTGGATCGGTTCGATCGAACCCGTCTGGATCATCCTGCTGTCACCGCTGTTCGCCGTGATGTGGACCCGGTTGGGGCAGCGGGCACCCACCACGCCGCGCAAGTTCGCCTACGGCGTCATCGGCATGGGTGTGGCGTTTCTGCTCTTCCTACCGTTCGCCGGCACCACCGGACGGGCGGTGCCCGCACTGTTCATCGTCGCCGTCATGGCGGCCTTCGCGGTCTCCGAGCTGATGATCTCCCCGATCGGCCTGGCCGTGACGACTCAACTTGCGCCGGAGGCCTTCCGGGCGCAGATGATGGCGCTGTACTTCTTCTCCGTCGGCCTCGGGACGTCGATGTCCGGGGTGCTGGCCGGCTATTACGACCCGGCACACGAGTTCGCCTACTTCGGCATCCTCGGCCTGACCGCGATCGGCGCCGGTCTGGTGGTATTGGCCTTGACCGGACGCATCAGCCGGTCGATGGAGGGCGTGCACTAGCGCAGCAACCTGCCGCGGCGTCAATTACGTGGACGGGCACCGGGTTTAGCAACGTGGTGCCCCGGGTAGGGAACGGTCACCAGTTACTTCGGCTTGATTGGATCTGCGCCGACTCGTGACCCGCAGGTCCCGCCATTCCGAGGTGCTGCGGCGCAGAATCGAACTGCGCCAGTGCGTCTACATGACACCGAGGTCAGGTCGACGAAGGAGATATACCGATGAAATCCATGCTGCTCGAAGATCTGTTCGCGGAGACCACCGGACATGGAACGGTCTACGTGTTCAACCGTGGCTTCGGCCATTCCACGGCGACCTGTTCGTGCGGATGGGCCGGACAGCGCCGCCGACTCAAGGCCGCTGCCGAACAGGACGCCTGGTCACACTGCGCCCACGCCGGCTGCGGGGTCTCAGTCCCCCTGGTCAACCCCGACCGTTGGTGATTCCGACAGGATCTGGGCCAGCAGCGCCGGTTCGATGTTGCCGCCGGACAGGATCATCACGGTCTTGCCCGCCGGTGTCCGGTGACGCCGGTAGGCGGCCAGTGCCACCGCCCCGCTGGGCTCGCTGACCAATCGCGCTTGAACAGCCAGTTCTGCGACCGCGGAACGTATTTCGTCTTCGGTCACGGTCAGGACATCGGTGAGCACCTGCTGCAGGTGCGCGAACGTCAGTTCCGACGGTTCGGACCGCAGACCGTCGGCGATGGTGCGGTTGCGGTCCTGGATCGGCATGCTGACGCGGCTTCCCCGACGCAAACCCGCGGCGGTGTCGGCCGCCAGTTCGGGTTCGACCCCGAATATCTGTGCATTCGGGCACAACGCCCGGATGGCGGTCCCGATACCGGAGGCCAACCCGCCACCGCTGACCGGAACCAGCACGGTCCTGACATCGGGCATGTCCTCGGCGATCTCCAGACCGATCGTGCCCTGGCCGGCAATGACATCGGGATGGTCGAACGGCGGCACCAACGTGGCGCCGGTTTCCTCGACGAGTTGCGCGGCCACCACTTCACGTTGACCCGCACCGCACAACACCACCCGGGCGCCGTGGCTTCTGGTTCGCGCCACCTTCACCCGGGGTGTCTCCTCCGGCATCACGATATGCGCGTCGATGCCGAATCGCGCGGCGGCGTAAGCAACTGCCTGCGCGTGATTTCCGCTCGAATAGGCGACGACGCCGCGCTGCCGGAGCCCGGCATCGATGCGGCCGATGGCGTTGAGCGCACCGCGCACCTTGAACGCGCCGATGACCTGCAGGCTCTCCGGTTTGATGAACAGCGGCCGGTCGGGATCCGCCCACGGCGCCGGGATGAGGGGTGTGCGCATGATGCTGCCGCGCAACCGATCCGCCGCCGCCCTGATCTCGCCGACGGTGACGAGGGTGGGCGCGCTCATCACCGATTCCGTCGCCGCAGAGGTCACCGCTCCATGCTAGCGGTGACCCACGGTCGTCGTGCATGGTGGCTGACGTGAGTTCACTGAAGATCGTGCCCCGGTACGCGGAGATCGATCAGCAGGGCGTGGTGTTCAACGGCCATTACCTGACGTGGTTCGACGAGGCGTGTACCGCGCTGCTGGACGGCAATGGCGTCGACTACGCGCAACTGACGACCACCGGCGTCGACTTCCAGGTCGTCCACAGCGAGATCGACTACCTGACGTCGGTCCGCTGGCGCGACGATGTACGGGTCGACGCGGTGTGCGACCACATCGGCACCACCAGCTTCGCCGTGAGCTTCACGGTGCTGCGCACCGCACCCGGCGACCCACGCGGCATCGAGCAGGTCGCGGTGCGCGGGCGAAACGTCTACGTGGTGGTGTCCACCGACGGCTGGGCGAAACGCGAACTACCCGATGCGTTGCGCCAAGCCCTCGAAGCCGCGAGGTGACCGATCAGGCCTTGTGCAGCGTGAACTGACAGACGTCGGTGTATCCGTCCCGGAACAGCTCGGAGCAGCCGGTCAGGTACCGCATGTACCTGTCGTAAACCTCTTCGGACTGGATGGCGATCGCCTCGTCACGGCGAGCTTCCAGGGCGTCCGCCCAGATCGAGAGCGTCCGCGCGTAGTGCAATCGCAGCGACTGCACCCGTTGCACCTGGAATCCGGCCTTCGCGGCATGCTCCTCCACGACCGAGACGAACGGCAACATTCCGCCCGGGAAGATCTCGTCCATGATGAATTTGAAGAACTTGAGCTTCGTCATGGTCAGCGGCAGTCCGCGGTCCCCGAACTCGGCGTCACTGGGTTTGACAATCGTGTGCAGCAGCATCGAGCCACCGGCCGGCAGCGCGGCGTAGGCCATCTTGAAGAAGTCGTCGTATCGGTTGGCGCCGAAATGCTCGAACGCGCCGATCGACACGATTCGGTCGACGGACCCACTGAACTGTTCCCAGCCCTCGAGCAGGACCTCGCGGGACCGCTCGGTGTCCAGGCCGTCGAACAGCTCCTGGACATGAGCCTGCTGGTTGCGGCTCAACGTCAGCCCGACCACGTCCACGTCGTAACGCTCGATGGCGCGCTTCAGGGTGGCGCCCCACCCGCAGCCGACGTCGAGGAGCTTCATTCCCGGCTCAAGCCCAAGTTTGCCCAGCGAGAGGTCAATTTTCGCGTACTGAGCCTCTTCCAGGGTCATGTCGTCGCGTTCGAAATAGGCACAGCTGTAGGTCTGGGTGGGATCCAGAAACAGCCGGAAAAAGTCGTCCGACAGGTCGTAATGCGCCTGTACGTCCTCGAAGTGCGGTTTGAGACCGGTTTCGGGAACTCGGTTGTCTGATGCGGGCAAGTCAGCCCTTTCACTAGTGACACGTACATGGACCGGCTCGTTGCGTGAACCCTCCCCCGTTGCGTGGAGTTTACGCCCGGGAGCCGCAAGCGTTTACATCAGCGAACAGTGTCTGGCATGCGGCCCGCTTCGTCAGGCGTTCAACCAGCGGCTTTCACCTGCGATCTCCGGTCTGGACAACATGGGCGAACCCGAGCCGGAGCGAACCGCCCATCATCTCTTGTGCTGGGCCCAGCAACGGCCCAAAGTGGAGAAATGACCGAACAATGGATCCAGGGGCGCACGCTGCAGCGGATCATGTTCCGCGACGGTCTGGTGCTCAACCTGGACGAATACAACGAACTCGTCATCTCCGCACCGCTGGAGCTGACGTTGCCCGATATCGCCGGCGCCCCTTCGGGAGCGTCCGAGGTGGTCGCCATCGATCCGACCGCGGTACGCAACGAGCAGAAGCCGCTCTTCGACTTCGCCGGCACCACGTGCACGCATGCCGACTGGGATGCGGACGGCAGCCTGCACCTGCAGTTCTCCGGCGGGCAGCACATCGACGTTCCCAGCGACGATGCGCACACCTCGTGGGAGTTGTACGGCAAGCGCCACGGGTACGCGGCATGCCTGCCACACGGCCGCGTCCGCGTGGTGCGTCACGACCTGCCCGACTGAGCGGCCGGTTCAAAACCCGGTGACCCGCGCGCGGCGAACCTAAGCTACGGCCATGCCGATCGCGACACGGGTCAACGGTTCGCAGCCCCCGCAGGTCGACCTGGCCGAGGTCGATCTGGGGTCCTGGCGCTTCTGGTCGCGGGACGACGACTTCCGCGACGCCGCCTTCGCCACCCTGCGCCGCGAGGCGCCGGTCTCCTTCCACGCGCCGATCACCGCGGAAGGCGTCGACGCCGGCGCCGGACACTGGGCGCTGGCACGCTACGACGACGTGCACTTCGCGAGCCGGCACCCCGACGTGTTCAGCTCCAGCCCTAACATCACCATCGGCGATCAGACACCCGAGCTCGCCGAGTACTTCGGATCGATGATCGCGATGGACGACCCGCGGCACAGCAGGCTGCGCAATATCGTGCGCAGTGCCTTCACCCCGAAGGTGCTCGCCCGGATCGAGGAATCGGTACGCGAACGCGCCCGCCACCTGGTGTCGCGGATGGTCGCCGACCATCCCGACGGTCGGGCCGACCTGGTGGCGACGCTGGCCGGCCCGCTACCGCTGCAGGTGATCTGCGACATGATGGGCATCGACGAGCACGATCACGACAAGATCTTTCACTGGACGAATGTGATCCTCGGTTTCGGAGACCCCGATCTCACCACCGATTTCGACGAATTCGCGCACGTCGCCATGGATATCGGCGCGTACGCCAAGGATCTGGCCGAGGACCGTCGGGCTCGACCGGGCGATGACCTGACCACCGCACTGGTGGCCGCCGAAGTGGACGGAGAACAGTTGACGTCGGCGGAAGTGGCCTCCTTCTTCATCCTGCTCGTGGTGGCGGGCAACGAGACCACCCGAAATGCGATCAGCCATGGTGTCGCCGCGTTGAGCCGCTTTCCCGAAGTACGTGACCTCTGGTGGTCGGACTACGACGCGCTCGCCCCGACCGCCGTCGAGGAGATCATCCGCTGGGCCTCCCCGGTGGCCTACATGCGGCGCACCCTCACCCGCGATACCGAGCTGAGCGGTGTCGCGATGGCCGCCGGCGACAAGGTCACCCTGTGGTACGGATCGGCCAACCGCGACGAAACCCGCTTCCTCGACCCCTGGCGTTTCGACATCCGGCGCAGCCCCAACCCGCATGTCGGGTTCGGGGGCGGCGGCGCACATTTCTGCCTGGGCGCCAACCTGGCCCGTCGGGAGATCACGGTTGCGTTCGAGGAATTGCACCGGCAGATACCGGATCTGGCGGCCGACGCCGAGCCGGATCGGCTGCTGTCACCCTTCATCCACGGCATCAAGCGCCTGCCGGTGCGGTGGACGCGCGCAGGCTAGCCCACAGGCTGCTACAGGGTTGCGGTGAGCGGTCCGGCAGATCGGCAGTACGTGACCGGCGGGCTACCGGCATTGGCGCAGCTGCGGCCGGTGGCCACATAGCTGGCGCCCGGGGTGTACGGGGCGAAGTTCACCCGCGCGGTGCCGGGCCCTTCGGCCTGCACACATACCGGTGCAACGGTGCTGCCCACCAGTTGCAGGCAGGCGACCTGTAGCTGCGGCGCGGCACGGTTGCAGGCCCCCGGCGACGCCGAGGCCGACACCATGGCGGTGCCCGACACGTCGATCACCTGCGGTGCCGTCAGCGTCGTCGCACAGCCCGGGTCTGCGGGCGCCGCGGCGGCCTGGCCCGCGCCGCTCAGCGCAGCCACCATCAGAGCGGGTATCGCCAACCCGGACCACGCCACCGCGGAGACCACCATGTCCGGAATCGTAGGGCACCGGGGCGCCGTCCATACCCGGCTGCGCAATTTCGGTGTCAGCGCCGGGCGAGCACGTCGAGCATGCCGGCGGCGGCGCGCGGCCAGGTGAACTGTTCGGCACGGCGGCGCGCGTCGATCCGGCGTTGTGTTTCGGGCCGGGAGACCACGGAGGTGACCGCCCGCGCGATGGCCTCCGGATCGTTGTCCGCGGTCGCACCGCTGTCGGCGGTCAGGATCTCGGCGAGCGCCGAGGTGCGCGACACCACCGCGGGCGTGCCACAGGCCAGTGCCTCCAACGCCGCCAGGCCGAACGTCTCGTGCGGGCCCGGCGCCAGCGCGACATCGGCGGAGGCCAGGATGCCGGCGACAGTATCGCGGCACCCGATGAAGCCGGTGAAATCCACTGGTAGCCCTGCCGCCTGGCGTTCCAGCCGGGCCCGCAACGGCCCTTCACCGACCACCACCAGACGCGCATCGACACCCGAATCACGCAGCGCGCCAACGGTGTCGATACTGCGGTGGGCGTGCTTTTCCACCGACAGCCTGCCGCAGTGCACCAGCAGAGTCTGTTCCGGTTGTGCCCAGCGGCTGCGTAACTGCGCGCTGCGGTGCCGCGGATGGAACTGATGGAGGTCGACTCCGAGGGGCACGGTGACGACATTGTCTGCACCGATCCGGTCGAACTCCTCGCGGGCAAAGGCTGTCGTGCAGACCACCGCGTCGTAGTTGAGTGCGGTGCGGCGATTGGCGACGTCGGCGACCGCGCGCGCCGCGTTCGCGGGCAGGATCTGCCCGACCAGACGGTCCAGCCGTTCATGGGAGATCATCACGGTGGCGACGCCCCGCCGCCTGCCCCACGGGCCGAGCGAGCGCAGCGTGAGCCGGTCGGACACCTCCAGGGCGTCGGGCTCCAACTGGGCCAACAAGCCGGTGACCGGGCCGGGTAGCACCGCGCGGTAGCCACCGGTGAGGGGAATCAGCCTCGCGGGCAGCGACAGGCGGGTGACACCCGTTTCCAAGGTGTGGCGCGCGGCCCGGTCACCGGGTACCACCAGGGTGACCTGGTGACCGGCCGCGGCATACTCCGCGCCGAGCCGGTCGACGGCGGTCCGCAGCCCCCCGGACCGCGGACCGTAGAAGTTCGCGACCTGCACGACTCGCATGTGCCCATCACAGCCGCCACCCATGTGCGAACGAACACGCCGGGCCTACCGGTGCGTTAACGCAGGGTGAATGTGCGCTATGCGGGTTCGCCCACGAGGTTCGGTGTCCGCGCGCATACTTTGCGTCCATGGCCGGATTACCGGGCCCCGGGGCACTACGCGGCCGGGTCGCCGTCGTGGCCGGCGCCACCCGAGGCGCCGGCCGGGGTATTGCTGCGGCATTGGGCGAGGCGGGGGCGACCGTCATCTGCACCGGCCGCAGCAGCGTGACAGGACGCGGCGGTTCGGACTATGACCGTCCGGAAACCATCGAAGAGACTGCGGCACTGGTGAATACGCTCGGCGGTACCGGGGTGGCGGTCCAGGTTGACCACCTGGTGCCCGACCAGGTTCGTGCGCTGGCAGACCGTATCCGCACCGATCACGGAACCATCGACATTCTGGTGAACGACATCTGGGGCGCGGAGGTGCTGAAGGGGCCGCCGTCGACCTGGGGGCGGCCGATGTGGGAACACGACCTCGACGACGGGCTGCGCATCATCGATCTCGGTGTCCGCACCCACCTGATCACCTCACATTGCCTGCTCCCGCTGCTGGCTACCCGACCCGGCGGTCTTCTGGTCGAAATCACCGATGGCACAACGGAATACAATGCGGAAACGTTTCGACTGTCGGTGTTCTACGATCTCGCCAAGATGGCCGTCAACCGGCTCGCCTTCAGCCACGGCCACGAACTGCGGCAGGTCGGCGCCGCCGCCGTCGCTGTCAGCCCAGGGTGGCTGCGCTCGGAGATGATGCTGGACAACTACGGGGTGACCGAGGACAACTGGCGCACCGCGCTGCACGCCGGCCGGGACGACGGGTACCCGAGCGCGCCGCCGGGATTCGCCGAGTCCGAGACGCCGCGGTTCGTCGGACGAGGAGTCGCCGCGATGGCGGCCGATGAGATGCGGGCGCGCTGGAATCAGCGGTCGGTCACCTCGGTCGAGCTTGCCAGGGAGTATGGGTTCACCGATATCGACGGCTACTGCCCGGACGGCTGGGGCACGAACTGAGCGTGGTCAGCCGACGTGCACGGACAGCCACTCCAGCGTTCGCCGCCAGGCGTCGGCGGCGGCGCCGGCGTCATATCGGTCACCGGTGTCGTTGAAGAACGCGTGATTGGCCCCGGGCTCGGTGACCAGTTCATGGACCATCCCGGCCCGCTCCAGGGCGGCCCGGGCGACGGGCTCTCCTGCATTGACCCGCTGATCCAGTTCACCGTAGAAACCGAGCACGGCGACGTCTTTCGAGCCGGCGAAGTCGGGGGCCTCGGGGGTGGGCCCGTAGAACGGGAAGGCCGCGGCCAGTTCGGGAGTGCCGGCGGCCAACAGCCGCCACACCAGTCCGCCGCCCATGCAGAAGCCGACGGCCGCGACCCCGAGCCCCGGGGTGCGTGCCGAGACCTCGCCGATCCCCGACTTCAGGTCGGCGACCATGTCCTCGGGAGCGCGGTTGCCCAGTGCGGCGGTCGCCTCGGCGGGGTCGGCGAAGGTGGCGGTGCCGCCGTTCTCGGAGAGCAGGTCGATCGCGAGGCTCGAGTAGCCGACTCCGGCGAGCCGGCCGGCCACCGTGCGAACCCAGTCGTTGAGGCCCTTGTTCTCGTGGATCACCAGAATGGCGCCCTTGGGTTCGGCCGCCTGCGCCCACGCGCCCTGCAATTCCCCCTTCGGCCCGGCCCAGGTGATCGCGGCGGTCTCCAGCGCGGTGTCCATCCCCGGCGGGGACGATGCCGCCGGGGCGGCTGTCTCGGTCGACGCCGGAGCCGGCTGGTCGGGGTTCGATCCGCAGGCTGCGATCAGCGCGGTCGCCGCGGACGCGCCAACACCCAGCAGCGCGAGCCGGCGCATCGCTTCGCGCCGGGACAGCAGCCCGTCGACGTGGTCGGTCGCGATCTCTTCGGCGATGTAACGCTGCAACGGGGTCACACTTGACGATTATGCGCCTCCGCCGGTAGACACCTTTTGAAATCTGTTCACGATTTTCGTTGACACCCCCGCACCGCACTGCTCTGATGTCTGGGTGACCTACGACACAATCATCCGCGGGGGCCGCTGGTTCGACGGGACGGGCGCGCCGTCGGCGGTGCGCAACATCGGCATCCGGGACGGCCAGGTCGCCACGATCACCGCCGAATCCCTGGACGAAACCGGGTGTCCCCAGATCCTCGACGCCTCCGGGAAATGGGTGCTGCCCGGCATGCTCGACATCCACACCCACTACGACATCGAGGTGCTCGGTCTGCCGTCGCTGCCCGAATCACTGCGCCACGGCGTCACCACCGTGCTGCTCGGCTCGTGCTCGCTGTCGACGGTCCATGTCGGCGGCGCCGATGCGGGCGACCTGTTCGGCCGGGTGGAGGCCATCCCCCGCGAGTTCGTCATCGACACCGTCGAGAAGAACAAGACCTGGAGCGGGGCCGAGCAATATGTCGAGGCACTGGAGTCGCTGCCGCTGGGCCCCAACCTCGCCGCCTTCATCGGTCACTCAGATATGCGCACCGCGGTGATGGGATTGGACCGCGCCACCCGCAAACGCCACCGCCCCACCCGGCGCGAGCAGGCCCGGATGGAAGCCATGCTCACCGAGGCGCTCGACGCCGGATTCGTCGGAATGTCCTCACAACAACTGCTTTTCGACAAGATCGACGGGGACATCTGCCGATCACGGACGCTGCCGTCGACCTACGCCGGGCCACGCGAGCTACGCCGGCTGAAGTCCTTGCTGCGCCGCTCCGGCCGGGTGTTGCAGTCCGGGCCGGACATCCAGAATCCACTCAACCTGGCGTCGCAGCTGGCCCAGTCACTGGGCGTCTTCCGAAATCCCCTCAAGACCAGCCTGCTCTCGGCGGCGGATATCAAGGCCAATCCGCACGCCATCAAGCTGCTGGGCCCACTCGCACGGATCATCAACGGCCTGGGCGGCAACTTCCGCTGGCAACACCTGCCGGTCCCGTTCGAGGTCTACGCCGACGGTATCGACCTGGTGGTGTTCGAGGAATTCGGCGCCGGTGCCGCCGCCCTGCACCTGCGCGATGAAGTGGAACGCAATGATCTGCTGCGCGATGAGCTGTACCGCAGGCAGTTCCGCAAGGATTACGAGAGCCGCTTCGGCCTCCGGGTCTGGCAGCGCGACTTCCACGATGCCGAGATCGTGGACTGCCCGGACAGCACCGTCATCGGCAGCTCCTTCGGGCAGGTCGGGCTGGACCGCGGCGTGCACCCGGTGGACGCCTTCCTGGACCTGGTGTGCGAGCACGGACGCGCCCTGCGCTGGCGTACCACCATCTCCAACCACCGGCCCGACGTACTCAAGAAGCTGGCCCGCGAGCCCGGGATCCAGTTCGGATTCTCCGATGCCGGGGCGCACCTGCGGAACATGGCCTTCTACAACATGGGCCTGCGGCTGCTCAAGCACGTGCGCGACGCCGAGAACACCGGAACACCGTTCATGACGATCGAGCGGGCCGTGCACCGGCTCACCGGCGAACTGGCCGACTGGTATCGGCTCGACGCCGGGCACCTGCGCATCGGGGACCGCGCCGATGTCGTGATCGTCGATCCCGCCCGCCTCGACGACTCGCTGGAGGCCTACGCCGAACACGCCGTGGACTGCTACGGCGGGCTGTCCCGGATGGTCAACCGCAACGATGACACCGTAAACGCCGTGCTGGTGGGTGGTCGCGCGGTGTTCCTCGATGGCCGGCCGACCGACGTGGTCGGCACGAAGCGCACCGGACGATTCCTGCGGGCAGCGCACCGCTCCCCTGCTCTGCCCACCGACAAGAACGAACTGGCCCGTGTCAGCTAGCGATACGGTCCTGGGGATGTGGCGGGCACTCTCGGCGCGCGACTGGGATCAGGTGCAGACGCATCTCGCGCCCGACTGCATCTACGCCGATATGCCGGTGGGCCCTGCCGCCGCCGCGCGCGGACCCGAGGACATCGTCAAACGTCTCAAGATCGGGCTCGAAGTCCTTGCCGGGTATGAGAACCACGACGGGCTACTGGTCGCCGATGGACCGAACGTCATGTACGAGCACTCCGAGACCTGGACGTGGCCGACCGGTGAGGTCGCGCAGTTGCGCTTCGTCACGGTGCACAAGGTCGTCGATGACAGGATCACCATCTGGAAGGACTACTGGGACATGAGTGCACTGGCCAACTTCGCGCCGCCGAACTGGCTGGACGATTTCGCCACCGCCGACATGTCCTGGGTCTACGACGCCACCGATCTGCTCTGAGGACCGCGGTCCGCGCCATAGACTCCAACAGGTGACCGAGACCGCGTTACCGCCCGGGCCACCGCTGCCGCCGGGCATCCAGGCCGGGCTGCTGATGAAGTTCTGGCCCCGGTTCATCTCGACCTGCCACCGCCGCTATGGGGATGTGTTCACGCTGCGGGTGGCCTCGATGGGCACCCTGATCTATCTGGCGCGGCCCCAAGACATCAAGACCGTCTTCGGCGGCGATCCGGCGGTCTACCATGCGGGCGAAGCCAATTCGATGCTCGCCGGGCTGTTGGGATCCAGCTCGGTGCTGGTCGTCGACGACGACGAGCACCGCGAACGCCGGCGGGTCATGCTCGCGCCCTTTCGCCGCGAAGCGGTGGCCCGCCAGACCGGGCTGATCGCCCGGATCGCTGCAGACAACATCGCGGGCTGGCCGGTCGGCCGTCCGTTCGCGGTGGCCCCGAAGATGTCCGAGATCACGCTCGAGGTCATCCTGCGGACCGTCATCGGCGCCGGTGACGAACACCGGTTGGCCCAGTTGCGCGCCGTCATGCCCAAACTGCTCAGCGTCGGTGTCTGGGAATCGTTGGCGATCAACACCCCCGGTCTGCAGCGGCTGGCCCCGTGGCGCGCGTTCCGCGACCGTCTGCGCGAGGCCGACCGCCTGCTCTACGCCGAGATCGCCGAACGCCGGGCGGATCCGGATCTGGAGAGCCGGACCGACGCGCTGGCGATGATGATCCGCACCGGTGACATGACCGACGTCCAACTCCGCGATCAATTGATGACCCTGCTGGTCGCCGGCCACGACACGACCGCCACCTCGCTGTCGTGGGCGCTGGAACGGTTGACCCGGAACCCGGCGGTGCTGGCGAAGGCCGTGGACGCGGCACGCACCGGCGCCGACGACTACCTCGACGCCGTGTGCAAGGAGGTGCTGCGCATCCGCCCGGTGGTGTTCGACGTCGGTCGGATCCTGACCGAGCCGACGGAGGTCGCCGGGTATCGGCTGCCCGCGGGTGTGATGGTGGCACCGGGAATCGGCCTGGTGCACCGCGACGCCGGGCAGTACCCGGACCCCGACCGGTTCGACCCGGACCGCATGCTCGGCGCCGCACTCGGCCCCACGACGTGGCTGCCGTTCGGCGGCGGCAATCGCCGGTGCCTCGGCGCGAACTTCGCGCTGGTCGAGATGGCCGTGGTGTTGGGTGAGGTGCTGCGCCGCGTCGATCTGCACACCAGCACCGCTCGCGCCGAGCGGCCACGGGTCAAGGGCGTCATCCTGATTCCGCACCGGGGAGCCAGGATCCGTGCCAGGGCGATCGTCACCCACGCGGGCGCGACCTGCCCGGCCCACCCGCCCGCCCACGTTCGAACCGAACTGACCTCCGGTACGTGATACCCGCTGAGGCCCGCCGCATTCCGCCGTGGACCCGTTGACACCACCGGAGGTCCCCGTGCCGATCCCGTTCTCCCGGCGCCTGCGTGCGCTCGCCGTCTGTCTACTCGCCTGCGGCCTGATGCTCGGCATCGCGGGCGCGCCCACCGCGGTGGCCGATGACCGCCTCCAATTCACCGGCACCACCTTGTCGGGCGCTGAGTTCGACGGCGCCAGCCTGCAGGGCAAGCCTGCGGTGCTGTGGTTCTGGACGCCGTGGTGCCCATTCTGCAATCAGGAGGCACCCACCGTCAGCAAGGTGGCGGCGGCCAACCCCGAGGTGACCTTCGTCGGGATCGCGGCGCGCTCCGACGTCGCGGCCATGCAGGAATTCGCGTCGCGCTACAACCTGGGCTTCACCAACCTCAACGACGCAGACGGGTCCCTGTGGACGACCTTCAACGTGCCATGGCAGCCGGCCTATCTGTTCGTCGAGGCCGACGGCACATCGAGCTTCGTGAACAATCCGACCTCGGCCATGTCGGAACAGGATCTGGCGGCCCGGGTCAGCGCGCTCACCACCTAGATGGACGATCTGCTCGGTCTGGCGTTCGCGGCCGGGTTGATCGCGGCGGTCAATCCGTGCGGGTTCGCCATGCTGCCCGGCTATCTCGGCCTGGTCATCCAAACCGATGTGGGGACCGGGCGGGCGGTGGGGCGAGCCGTGCTCGCCACCGCGGCCATGACGGCCGGGGTGCTGGTGGTGTTCGCCGGGTTCGGGGCGCTGACGGTCTCCGTCGCGTCGACGGTGCAGCAGTATGTGCCGTTCGCCACCGTGGTGATCGGCGCTGCACTGGCGGTCCTCGGTGGGTGGTTGCTGGCCGGGAAATCAGCGGCCGTGCCGGTGCGACCCGGTTCACGGTGGGCGCCGACCGCGCGGATCGGATCCATGCTCGGGTACGGGGTGGGGTTCGCGCTGGCCTCACTGTCCTGCACGGTAGGACCGTTCCTGGCGGTGACCGCAAGTGCGGCCCGCACCGCGTCATGGCACGACAGCGCGCTGGTGTACCTGGCGTATGCGGGCGGCTTCGCGGTGATCGTGGGGGCGCTGGCGGTGTCCACCGCACTCGCCAGTTCCACGCTGCTCGACCGGGTACGGCGAATCCTGCCGTACGTCAACAGGATCAGCGGGGCCCTGCTCGTCCTGGTTGGTGCGTACGTGGCGTACTACGGCGTCTACGAGATCCGGCTGTTCCATGCCTCCGGCAACCCCGCGGACCCGGTGGTCGGCGCGGCCGGCCGCGTGCAGGGTGCGCTGGCCGGCTGGGTGCACGAC
Organism: Mycobacterium sp.; assembly: GCA_034520035.1. Taxonomy (GTDB): domain Bacteria; phylum Actinomycetota; class Actinomycetes; order Mycobacteriales; family Mycobacteriaceae; genus Mycobacterium. The sequence goes on from JAXHOA010000125.1 coordinate 138,591, forward strand.
CATGGTGGATGGCCCTGGCTGGCAGCGCTTCTGGTGGTGCTGGCTATCACGGTCGCATTCGGATTCAGCCGGCGAGCAGCGCGGTCCCGGCGACGACCAGCGACCCCACCTTGACCAGCTCGAAGGCGACATAGACATAGTGCGCCCGGGACCGAGGAAGCTGCGCAGCCTCCGGCCCGGCGGCCAGCACCGCATCGGAGCGTTTGGTCAACTTGGGCCGCACGCCCATCAGCTGGGCGGCCAACGCGATCACCGCGATGGTGACCGCGATCAGTGCCAGCCCCGATGCGCCGGTCAGCTGCAGCGCAATCACGATGGACACGGCCAGAACGGCCTCGGCGCCGTTGAGTGCCCGGAAAACCAGTCGGCCGATCCCGAGCCCGATCTGTAGCGTCACGCCGGGCGCCCGAAATTTCAGCGGCGCCTCGATGAACGAGATCGCAAGCATCATGCCCAGCCACACAAATATCAGGGCTGCCGCGATTCCCGCCGCCAGTGTCATCGAGCTACTCCAATCGGTAGACGCGGCGGGCGTTCTGGTACGCCGTCAAATCGACGACCCGGATGGCATCGGCCAGACCCCACTCCCCGCTGCGGACGAAGGTATCGAGCACCGAGCGAATGCCCCTGCGCCACAGCATTGCTCCCAGATAATGCAGCTCCGGCGGGCCGAACCCGTCCGAGGAGTACAGAATCTTGCGGAACGGGGCCATCTCCAGTAACCGGGCGATGAACGCGCTCGACCGTGCACCGAGGTGGTTGATCGCCAGGCCGCCGTCGAGATAGACGTGATTGAACGCCTGGGCCAGATAGCCGGCCTCCCGTTCGAACGGATAGCAGTGCAGCAGCATGATCGGCGTGTCACCGGCCGCACGTAGAAAGCTCGACAGGTGCAACGGATTTGCGGCATCCAGATCGCAGTCCCTGTCCCCGAAGCCGATGTGGAACTGCAGCGGTTTGTCCAACCGGAGCGCCTGGTGCAGACCGAAACGAAGCAGCACCCGGTCCGTGAGGCGTCGTCCGCCCGCCGCGCGCCATCGCTGCGCCGCCTCCCTGACGTCGCGCTGCGACGGTTCGGACAGGTCTCCACGCAGGCCGCCCCGATAGGCCAGGATCGATTTGGTGGCCACCGCCCGGGCGCCCCGATCGGCGAGCAGCGCCTCGAACGCGGCCGCGTAGTCCCCGGGTTGCGCGGCAGCATCTTCGGCCAGTGATTCCAGTCGGACCACTTCATGGACCCGGCCACCGCCTGCGCCGGCGATCGCAGGCAGATCACTGATGCCCTCCCCGAAGCCGGTGTCCACCAGCCAGTCGGTGACCCCGGCGGCACTCAGAAAGCGTTGTGCGAGTTCGTCATCCGGAACCACGCTGCGAGCCGTCCAATAGCTGTCGGCATCGGCATGGGCAGGCAGGCCCAACAGCGGTGCACAGTGCGCACGCACCGCAAAGCCGAGTTGGGTGTCGAACCCGGAGTCGAAGGCGGCCAACGGTTCGGTGTTGGCCTCGTTGAGGCCGTTCTCGAATGCACGCCGAGACCCGGTGTGCGTCCAATAGCCGTGTACGTGGTGATCGATCAACGGGACCGCGCCGATGTGTTCGGCCAGCGGATCTTCCATTACAGACTCCAGGCCAGCCGAAACCGGTCGGCGAGCTCAGCGTCTGTGCGGTCGGCGTAGGTCTGCTGCTCATAGCGGCGGACTGCCACCGTGGCGTCGACCACGGCATCGCCCAGGATGTCGCGGATCAGTGTCGAGCGCTCCAGCGCGTCGAGCACGTCAGCCTGCTGCGCCGGCAGGGTGGTGACCCCGGCATCGCTGCGACCGCCCTCGCTCAGCGTGGCCGGGTCGACGCGGATCTCGTCCGGAATCGGCAGCCCGCGGGTGATTCCGTCCAGCGCCAACCCGAGGATCGCCGCGGTTGCCAGGTACGGATTCGCCGCAGGGTCGACCACTTTGACCTCGGCGTGCGCACCGTAGGGATTGCTCGGGCCGCCGAGCAGGAAGCGCACTGCGGCCTCCCGGTTCTCGGTTCCCCAACAGACGTGCGCACCCGACCAGTGGCCCGGTTGGGTGCGCAGGCCGGAGAGGATCGAACCACACAGCACCCCTTGGGCGTCCGCCAGACCGGCCAGCAGCCCGGCAATCGCGGACTCCCCCTCCGCCGTCATACCGTGCACGCCGGCGCCGCCCGAGAACAGCGGCAGAGCCATTGCGGGTCATCGAGAAGTGCTGATGCGCGCCGGATCCCACACTGCCGGCAAAAGGTACCGGCGACAGGCTGACCCGCAGACCATGTCGGCGCGCCGTTCGGCAGACCACCATCCGGGCCAGGGTCAGCTGGTCGGCCGCTGTCACCGGATCCGCTGGGGCCAGCGAGATCTCGAACTGGTTGACACCGTACTCCGGATGGATCTGTTCGATGGCCAGCCCGGATCGGTCGGCCGCATCGACCACGTCACGGACGAACCCCTCGAACTCGAGCATGCCGGCCAGGCCGTACTGCGCCCACAGTGCCGACGGCAGCGCCGAGCCGTCGGGGCCGACAAGCACGAACTCGAGTTCGTGGCCGACCATGCTGTCGATACCGGCGTCGGCCAGCCGGCGCTGTACCCGCTGCAGGGTGCCGCGCGCGCAGTATGGATCCGGGGTGCCGTCCTGAGCGAAGAAAGACCCTGGTGCCCAGGCAATTCCGTCGTCCACGATGCGTAGCCCCGCGAGATCGATCCGGACCCGCTGGTCTCCGATGACGCCGGTGCGGTCGCCGAACACGATGCCGGTCTGGTCGATGGCGAACACATGCCAGACCGGGCTGGCACCCAAACCCGGTTCAGCAAAACTCGCCGTCCTGCGCAACGGCACCGCCTTGGCCAACGTCAGGCCGGCCGGATTGACCACGGTGCCGATCACGGTTCGGACGCCGGCGGCCTCCAATGTTGCGATGGCCGAAGCGCCATGGGGTTTGGCTGCCGGGATACTCACATCAGCCATTGTGCTACGCGGGGCTGCGGCTAGAGCGTGATCTTGCAGGACTGGCCGATGTCGAGGGTCCGCAGCATGCGGCCCATCCCCAGCCACATGGCGCACGAGAGGGCGAGGTCGGTCAGCAACTCGTCGCTGAACTCCGCGCGGCAGCGCTGCCAGAACTCCTCGTCATCACGCAGGCCGGTGTGGTCGGCGGCGAAACGCTCGGCGAATTCCGCGGCGACGCGCTCCTGCTGGCTGAAGCCCGGCCAGGTCCGCCACACCGCGGCGTGCTCGTAGAGGTCTTCATCAACGCCAGCCGCCGGCCCGACAGAGTCGCGCGTGTTCTGACAGACGACGCACTCGTTGTCCAGCGCGATCACCATCCGGGCCAGTTCTCGGACCCGCATGGGCAGCCGGTTCTTGTTGTAGACGGCATGGGTGTACCCGGCCATCGCGACACCGATGTCGGGTGACTTGGTGATCCATGCGGCGGCGTCGTCATCAGCGAAATCTCCGATACGGCTCATGCCCGAAGAATACGCGCGCACACCCCGAATTGGAACGTGTTCTAGTTCTTTGGTCCGCCCGCCGCGGTCAGCTCGGCCCGGTCTTCGACCCACTGCGGCTGCAGCACCATCCGGTGCGCGATGCGCTCCAGCGCGGCCTCGACCTGGATTCGGTCCGGCCGCCCGTGGTAGCCCGGCTCCTGCGCATTCCCCGTCGCTGCGCTCGCCCCACCGGCCAACCTTTCGACCAGCTTGCTCACCAGAGCGTCCACCGCCACGTCCACCTGCCGCGCCCCGGACTGCGTCAGCCAGAGCTGATCGCCGGTGCGCAGGGCGTATCCGCTGTCCACCAATCGCTCGAAGGCCGGCTCCAGCACCTCCGGCGGCAGCCGTCGAAGTTCGGCGATCTGGCTGAGTGTGGCCGAGCCGTAGACCTGGTTGTGTCGGTAGATCTGGATGACGGCCCACAGCCGGGCGACGTCGAGCTCACAGCCCGGATGGTCGGCCAGCCGGCGCAGCCGGATATCGGGTGAGTCCCGGAAGATCCGGGCCACTGCCATCTCGAGAATCTCGTCCGACGTCTCGGGCGCCGGCATCCCGAAACCCTCGCCGAGGTCTGTTGCCGATACCGTTTCCATCTCCCGCAGCGGAATCTCCTTGAGGAACAACGAGACCGCGAAGCCGACCAGGGCGACCGGGGCGGCGCACAAGAACACCAGGCCAAGCGAGTCGGCATAGGCGTCGATGATCGGTGCGGCCATCTCGGGCGACAGTTCCCGCAAGGCCTGCGGCGACTCGGCGGCGATCGGTGGCGCACCACTGGTCGCCAGCGCGCCCGCAATACGGCCGGACAGGAAGTTGGCGAACAGTGAGCCGAAAATCGCTGCACCGAAGGAACTTCCGATGGTCCGGAAGAAAGTGACACCCGAGGTGGCCACCCCCAGATCCGAGAAGTTGGCGGTGTTCTGCACCACCAGGACCAACACCTGCATGCACAGTCCGATACCGGAGCCGAGGACGAACAAGTACAGCGATTGCCTCAGCAGCGAGGTGTGCGCGTCCATCGTGGACAACAACAGGAAGCCGACGAACATGACGGCGGTTCCCGCGACCGGAAAGATCTTGTAGCGCCCGGTGCGCCCCACGATCGAACCGCTGCCGATCGAGGTGATCAGCATGCCGGCCACCATCGGCAGCGTGCGCAGGCCCGACACCGTCGCCGACACCCCGTCCACGAACTGCATGAACGTGGGCAGGAACGTCATCGCGCCCAGCATCGCGAAACCGACGATGAACGCCAGCACGCAGCAGACCGAGAACACCTGCCCGGCGAACAGCCTGATCGGCAGAATCGGTTCCGCGACGCGCAGTTCCACCCAGACAAATGCCGCCAAGGCGATGACTGAGCTGACGAACAGCCCGATGATCATCGGGGATCCCCAGGCGTACTGGGCTCCGCCCCAGCTGGTGGCCAGCGTGAGCCCGGATGCGCCGACTCCGACCAGCGCGATCCCGGCGTAGTCGATCACGGGCCGGGATTTCCTGGCCAGCGCCGGGATGGCGATGGTGGCGACCAGAAACACCACCACCGCGACGGGGACATTGATCCAGAACGCCCATCGCCACGACAGGTGATCGGTGAAGAATCCGCCGAGCAACGGCCCGATCACGGTGGTCACACCGAACACCGCACCCAGCGCCCCCTGATAGCGGCCACGGTCCCGCAACGGGATCACCTCACCGATCACGGCGGTCGCCGTGACCATGAGCGCACCGCCGCCGATGCCCTGCAGGGCCCGGGCGCCGACCAGCATCGACATCGACCCGGCGAGCCCGCACAGCACGGACCCGGCGAGGAAGAACACGACCGCGACCTGGAACACCGACTTGCGACTGAACAGGTCACCGAGCTTGCCGACGACCGCCGTGGCAATGGTCGATGCGAGCAGATAGCTGGTGACCACCCACGACTGGTGGCCTGCTCCACCGAGATCTGACACCACCGTGGGCAGTGCGGTGGCGACGATGGTCTGGTCGAGCGCAGCGAGCAGCATGCCGAGCAGCACAGCGACGAAGATGATATTTCGTCGCTGCAGACTGATCGGTGCTGTCGCCGCGCCGGTGTCAGCGGCCGTCACGATTCCCCGAATCCTCCCCGACCCAGCAGAATATTAGGTTTGCTACCTAATATACGCGGGGTCGGGCCAGCGGCCTCGCGCTTAGCCGCTGCCCCCGCCGGGCGGGCGCGACACGCACTGCGCGGAGTAGAGCTCTTCGCCGAGGGTGTCCATCAACTGCAGCTGGGTTTCCAGGTAGTCGATGTGGCTTTCCTCGTCGGCGAGGATCGTCTCCAGGATTCCGGCCGAGGTGGCGTCCTGCTTCTCACGGCACATGATGATGCCGGGCCTCAGCCTGGCCACCACCTCGTACTCGACCGCGAGGTCGGATTCGAACTGCTCACGCAGGGTCTGACCGACACGCAGGGAGAACAGCCGCTGGTAGTTCGGCAGGCCGTCGAGGAGCAGAATCCGATCGGTGATCGTTTCCGCGTGACGCATTTCCTCGAATGATTCTTCCCGGGTGTGGCGGGCCAATTCGGTGAATCCCCAATTGTCCTGCATCTTCGAATGCAGGAAATACTGGTTGATCGCCGTGAGTTCACTGGTCAACTGTTCATTGAGCAGTTTGAGAACGTCCGGATCGCCTTGCATATCGCTCCTAGGCACCTTGAGGGCTGGTCAAGTTCGCTAAAGCCGTGCGCATCTGAATCTAGTCCAGCAGACGGTGCCCGGCGAGAGCGGCGGCGGCGGTTCGACAACAATTTTGGAGCGGCTGCGGCGCGCCGTAGGTGAGGCTAACCCTAGTCAGAGGCCTTGTTATGGACTGGCTACCCTTAGTTAGGTTACACTGACCTAACTCGCCGACGGTCGCCGTCGGCACCCCGGATCAATGCGGATGCAATGGGAGGAACGGTGGCGGAACACTCTTGCCGGTCGTTCGTTCCGGCCGGCGAATTCCGTCCGTGCAACCCGTATCTCCTGCCGACATCCGAAATGGATGATCGCCATTCCACGGCGAATATGAATGCCCGCTTTCCATCCGGATATTCACCGAAATCCGGCCGTGAAAACAATGGCGTTCCGCACGCCGGTTCAATTCGATCGACGGATACGGCGGCCTGAGCCGATGTTCGTGTGTCTGTGCACCGGAGCCACCACCCAGGCCGTCCATGACGCGGTGGCCGGCGGCGCGACCACGTCCCGGCAGGTCGCAGACGCCTGCGGCGCAGGCTCGGACTGCGGACGGTGCCGTCGCACGGTACGGGCCATCCTCGCGGCCTCGGCCACCGCCGTCGACTGCCCGGTGCACGCAGTGCGCTGAGGCCCTACCCGCGGCCGTCCACGAACGAGGCCAGCGCATCCACGTTGGCAGCCTGGCCCAGCAGCTCGGCGAACAGCGCATTCTCCCGCTCGCTGGCCGCCGCGATACCCGGGCGGATCGGTTCCATCATCGTCTGCTTCACCGCAAGCAGGCTGTTGAGCGGCCGCGCGGACAACACCTCGGCATGCCGACGTGCCTCGGCCAGCAAATCCTCGGGCGCACAGACCTTCCACACCAACCCCATACGCAGCGCCTCGGCGGCGTCCACCCACTCCGAGGACAACAGCAACCAGGCCGCGTTCTGCCTGCCGATCAACCGCGGTAACAGATATGAGGACGCCGCCTCCGGCGGAACGCCCAAGCTGGTGAACGGGCACTTCAATCGGGCGGTGCTCGACATGAACGCCAGGTCGGCGTAGCCGAGGATGGTGGTGCCGATGCCCAGTCCGACGCCGTTGACCGCACAGATGAGCGGCTTGGGAAAGGCCGCCAGTGCTTCGAGCATGCCGCGGAACCCGTGCTTGCCGGGCTGGTAGTTCGGGTCGGTGACCAGCTTCTGCATCTCCACCAGGTCGTTGCCCGCGCTGAAGGCGCGCCCGGCACCGGTCAGCAGCACCACCGAGACGTCCGGGTCCTCGGCCGCCGCCAGCAGCGCCTCCGTCGTCGCGTCGTAGAGCGCCTCGCTGAAGGCGTTGAGCGCCTCCGGGCGATTGAACGTCAGGGTGCGTACCCGATTCTCATCGGCGATCAACAGAGTCACGGTTGCAGCGTAAGGGTCGGCGTCCACAGCACGTAGCGACTGGTCGGCACCGTGTCGATGTCGCGGTCCGCGCCGAAACGCGACACGCTGGCCGCCATCTTGCCCATCCGGTCGCCGAGGTCGGCATCATCGGTGGCTCCGAAGAATGCGTGCAGGTCCGACACGGCCTCGAGGGGGAACAACTCTTCGACGATGGCGTCGATCGGCGGCGCATCCGCCGTCAGCGCGCGCACCACGGTGTTCTGGGTGTACCCGAAGGTCGCCTGGGTCGCGATCGCCACCGGCGTGTGGTCGACATGCCAACGCCGCAGCCAGGTCGCCACGTCCATGTCCCGCGGTCGGCGCAGCAGCGCGACATTGGCCAGTCCCGGAGTCCTGGCGCTCGGCGCGACGTCCGGGCCCACCAAGGGGACCGACTCGGTCACCAGATAGGCGGCCGACTCCTCGCATTCGGCCGCGAGCAGATCCAGCGCCGTGCTCAGCGCCGCGCCGTAGTACTGCTGCGTCCAGATGCTGATCACCGCCGACACCGGCGGATCCAGCGTGGTGAGCGTCATCATCGACGCGCTGACCACCGAGTCGCGCACGTTCACCGTCAGGCCGGCGAGATCGAGTTCGGACAATTGGGCGGCGACCCGGGTGCGCAACCGTGTGCACCACTGTTCGTCGGCAGTCGTCGAGCGCAGCGTGACCATGACCTTTTCCACCCGCTGAACCTAACAAGACGATCGCACCTGCCACACCCGCCCGCGGGGTCACAATGGCGGGGTGACCATCGGCCGTCAACTGCGACTGACGTTGTATGACGCCGGCGCGGTCGCGCGCAGCCTGGCCGGTGTGCTGGCCATCGTGCTGGTGGCCGCCTGGGTGAGCTCACCGGCCGCCGCAGTCAGTGCCGGTGCCGCCGCCATCGTCGCGGGGGCGAGCGCCCTGCAGGACAGCCCACGCAGCCGGTTCCTCACCGTCGTGGTGGTGTCGCTGGAGATGGCCCTCGCCGTCCTGCTGGGCTCACTGACCGAGGGCAACAGCATCGCGTTCGTCATCGTGGCGGCGCTGTGGTGTGTCGCGGCCGGTCTGCATTGGTCGATCAGTGCCAACGCGGGGCTGGTGGCGGCCGCGGGCGCGGCGCTCATCCTGACGACGGCGCCCACGTCGCACACCGTGGCATCGGTGGCGGCCACCGTCGCACTCGCCCTGGCGGGCGGACTGTCGCAGGCCGTCCTGATCTCGATCTGGCCGCAACGCCGCTGGCGCATCCAACGCAACGCACTCACCCGCGCCTACCTCTCACTGGCCGCCGATGCCGACCGGATTGCCGTCGACTCGGCCACCGAAGTCGAGACAGAACCGTTGATCCGGCTACGCGAGGCCTTCACCGTGAGCGAGGCGCTGGCCAAACGTCGGCCGCCGATCTACCGGGGCTGGTACAGCCTGCCCGAACGCATCGCCGAATCGCTGGCCGTGCTCGGTGTGCACAACGACGACGACGCCGTGGTGCGGGTGTTGCACAGCGCCTCAGAGTTGTTGGTCATCGTCGCCCATGCCCGACGCCGGTCCCGCGGCGAACTCGGCTATGCGACCGGCCAATTGGACGGTGCGGCCGACGGCGTCCAGGGCGGGGCCCGCGAGGCCGCGCTGCGGTTGTCGACGCAACTCCGCGAGGCCGTTGAACTGCGGTTCGGGCAGTTCGAACCCGAACAGGTGGTGTCCCTGGGGCAAGGCGGTGTGCCCCACGCGCTGACCGCGATCGCCGGACTGGTGCGCGCTCAACTCACCGGCAGCTCTCCGATCCTGCGTCACACGGTGCGACTGACCGCCGCGACCGGCATCGGCGTGGCGTTGTGGCGTTTCGGCGGCATGCCGCACGGCGTGTGGGTGCCCCTCACCGTGCTGATGGTGCTACGCCCCGAGACCGCGCACACCTATACCCGGTGTGTGGGGCGGATCGCCGGCACCACCGTCGGGGTGGCCGTTGCCGCACTACTGGCGACCCTGACCGAGCCGTCCGCGCTGGTGTCGGCGGTGCTGGCGGTGAGCTTCCTGGCCATGGGGTACCTGACCGCCGAATTCAGCTACGTCGGGGTGAGTACGGCCATCGCGGGCGCGCTCGTCTTTCTGATCGACACCGCAGGCGCAGGCGGGGCGGCGGCGATCGGCGATCAGCTGCTGGCGGTGGTGACCGGTGGCGGGCTGGCCGTCGCTGTCCATGTGCTGGTGCCGGACAACGCGCTGGTCCGCTTGCGGCAACGCGCCGGGGAACTGCTGAAGACCGAAATCGACTATGCCGCAGCAGTGGTGAAGGCCTTCGTGCACGATCTCGATCATCCGAAGGAGCAGCTGGAATCGGCGTGGGGACGTGCGGTCAGCGCCCGCGCCGCGTTCGAGGCCACCGCGGGTGCCACCGGCACGGAGTCCGGGCAGCTGCGACGGTGGATGCGCGCGTATCGCGCCGCACTGAACTCGGTGACCACGTCGTGCGCCACCCTTGAGGCGCATCTGCCCGCGCACCCACCGCCCAACTTGAACCGCGAATTCGTGGCCGCCGTCGACGATTACGTCAAGGCGCTGTGCGGCGACCCTGCCACGCCGGCCGCTCCGTGGAGTGTCGACACCGACGCACTGCTGGCAGCCAGCGCCGGCGTGCGCGATGCCGCGGCGACACTGACCGATGCGCACGCCGCCGAGCGGCTGCTGGTCGGCGAGATCGCCACCATCACGGGGGTGGTCACCGAGATTGCGACCCGCGATATCGGGCTCTCTAGTCCCGGGCCCACTTCGGCCGGATGAATACCCCTTCGGCCTGGACCGTGGGACCCTCAAGCATCCGAGATGACACCGGCAGCATAGGTTTTCACGCCCTCGGTGCGGACGATCGCGGCCTCGACGTGCAGCGCGCCCAGCGGTGTCGGACGCAGGTATCGCATGCTGATCGTGCCGGTCAACCGCGGGCTGGCGGCCGGGCTGGCCGATTCACCGAGCACATGATCCAGGATCAACGCTGCCACTCCCCCGTGCACATGCCCCGGCGGTCCCTCGTACGCGGCGCCGAGCGTGAAATCGGCGAACACCCCACCATCGGCGTTGGTGCTGGACCTGCAGCGGCGGCGCGATCGGGTTACGTAGTCCTATGACGGCGTTGCCCCAGGGCATCCGGTCTCCGTGGGCGGTGAACCGCACACCGAACGGGCCGTCGAGCTGCACCGCACGTAGAGCCGTCGTCGCGGCGTCGATCTGGGCCTTCGCCGCGGCCACCGTGTCCGCGTCCGCCGCCGTGCGGATGGTGGCGTCGATGAGTTCACGCACCGATTCGGTCAGCGGGCGGTAGATGTCACGTAGGCGCTCGACGTCCTCGGCACTGAGGTCCTCGAGAGTGAAGTCCAGCATCCGAGAACTAGAACACGTTCCATCGACGCTGTCGAGTCATCGGCCGTGCCGATACGGCAGCGCACCGCAAAAGTTCCTACGATGGCCACTGAGTCGGCACGCGCCGACATGAGGGGGCACCGAATCCGCCATGGCGGCACCCAGGATGGACGGATCGCGGCCCGGGTCGCCCGCCACGCTCGTCGATATCGCAGGCAGCAGGCTGCGTGCCGCCATCCTCAGCGGCGCACTCGGCCCCGGAGACAAGCTCGTCGAGGAACAGCTGTGCGCTGATTTCGGCATCGGCCGGGCGCCGCTGCGCGAGGCGCTGCGACTGCTGACCCAGCAGGGACTCGTCGAGCGGCTCCCCCGGCGCGGGTCACGGGTGGCCGCCTGGTCCCCGGAGGAGATCCTGCAGTTGTTCGCGCTGCGGCATGTCCTGGAACGGCATGCGATCGAGACGGCGTTGCCGCTGGCCGATCCGCAGACCGCACTGCAACCGGTGCGCCGGGTTCTCGATGAAATGAGCAGTGCCACAGACGACCTCGAACGCGACGATGCCCACCGGCGGTTTCATGCCACAGTCGTCGGACTGGCCGGCCAGCGTCAGCTCGACATCGCGCTGGAGCCGATACTGCTCAAGCTGCAGCTGCCGATGGCGATGAACCTGCGCGAGGAGGCCCGGCACCATCGCTCCGGTGACGGGATCGACCGGCACCTGGCGATCCTCACCGCCCTGGAGAGCAACGACTCCGACACCGTGATCACCGCGCTGGCCGATCACGGACACCTGCAGTACCTGGATCTGCCGCCGAATCGCTAACACGATCGACACACGGGCGTTCCGCGAACGCCATCATTTTGTCGACAATTTCCATTTATGGGTTTTGATACACGCGGGCCGTCCATCGGACCGTCGGTCGCGGAGATACTCGCCTCACATGCGGGCGGGACGGGTTCACCGACGAAGACGGCTGCGCGGGTGGCCGATGCCATCGCCGCCCGCGGAGACGACGGGACGTGGCTGTCCACGGTGCCCCGCGACGAACTGCTGGCGGCCGCCGCCGAGATAGAGAGCCGCCCGGCGGCGCGCACGCTGCCGCTCTACGGCGTGCCCTTCGGCGTCAAGGACAGCATCGACGTCGCCGGGGTGCCGACGACGCTGTCCTGCCCGGACTACGCCTATGTCGCCGAGCGCACCGCACCTGCCGTGCAGCGGTTGCTCGACGCCGGCGCACTCTACGTCGGCAAGACCAATCTGGACCAGTTCGCCACCGGCCTCAACGGCACGCGGACCCCGTATCCGGTGCCGCGCAGCGTCTATGGCGGCGAGATGATCTCCGGTGGCTCCAGCTCCGGCTCGGCGCTCGCGGTCGCACTCGGACAGGTTCCGTTCGCCGTCGCGACCGATACCGCGGGGTCGGGACGGGTGCCGGCCGCGCTCAACGGTGTGGTCGGGTTCAAGCCGTCGCGCGGCGTGATCAGCACCGTGGGCCTGGTGCCCGCGTGCAAGTCGCTGGACTGCATCAGCGTGATGGCCGGCTGCATCGCCGACGTCGACCGTGTCTTCGACGTGATGGCCGGCCGTGATGACGACGACGCCTGGTCGCGCGACCGCGGCGCGCGTCACGATGGCCGAACAATCCGGGTGGGCCTGCCGCCGGTGGCCGACCTGGAGTTCTTCGGCGACGAGGCGGTACGGGCGGCACATCTGAACTTCCGTGCGCAGCTGAGCCGCCAGGTGAGCGTGGTGGAGGTGTCGTTGGAGCCGTTCCTGGCCGCGGGAGCACTGCTCTACCAGGGGCCATGGGTCGCCGAACGCCTGGTCGAGTTCGGGGAATTCCTGGCCAGTCAGCCTGATTCGATCCACCCGGTGGTGCGCGACATCTTCCGCAGCGGTCTGGACTACACCGCTGTCGATGCATTCGCCGCGCTGCAGCGTCTGCAGGAACTCAAGGCGCAGGTCGCCAGGGTGTGGCAGACCATGGATGTGCTGGTACTCCCGACCATCGGCACCACCTTCACCGTCGACGAGGTGCAGGCACGCCCCATCGAGGCGAACACGATGCTCGGGCACTACACCCACTTCGGCAACCTGCTCGATCTGCTGGGCATAGCGGTCCCGGCAGGCACCACCACCGACGGCCGGCCGCACAGCGCCATGCTGCTGGCCGACGCCGGATCCGATGACACCGCACTGACTTTGGCCGCCCAGATCCTCGACGAACCCCGCACCCGCACCACAACACCAGCCACCACCCGCCACAAGGAGCAGGTATGAGTCCCATCGATGTGCCCGCCGAACCGTCGGTATTCCCCCTCATCGCCGGTAGAACCGCGTTGATCGTCATCGACATGCAGCGGGACTTTCTGCTGCCCGGCGGTTTCGGCGAGAGCCTCGGCAACGATGTCGACCAGCTGCTCAAGGTGGTGCCGCCGCTGGCGGCGTTGATCGCCGCGGCCCGCGAGGCCGGGATCCTGGTGATCCACACCCGAGAAGGCCATGTGCCCGACCTGTCCGACTGCCCGCCGGCCAAACTCAGCCGCGGCGCCCCGTCGAAACGCATCGGCGATCCCGGAAAGTACGGCCGCATCCTGATCCGCGGCGAGTACGGCCACGACATCGTCGATGAGCTCAGCCCCATCGACGGTGAAGTGGTGATCGACAAACCGGGTAAGGGGGCCTTCTACGCCACCGAGTTGCAGGATGTGCTCGCCCGCGCCGGTATCACGCAGTTGCTCGTCACCGGCGTCACCACCGAGGTGTGCGTGCACACCACCACCCGCGAGGCCAACGATCGCGGTTACGAGTGCCTGGTGGTATCCGACTGTGTGGGTTCGTATTTCCCGGAATTCCAGCGGGTGGGGCTGGAAATGATCAAAGCCCAGGGGGGCATCTTCGGCTGGGTCGCCGATACCTCTGCCGTCATTCCCGCCCTGAAAAACCTCGCGCTGTCCGCCGCCTGAAAGGACCTGCTCATGAGCACCGAGATCTCCGATCCTCCCGTCGATCCCCCCGCCGAGAAACCCGCGCCGACCGTCGCGTGGTGGACCCGGGGTGACACCAACGCCTTCTTCGGTCTGGGCTTCAACATCCTGGTCAACGTCCTGACGCTGACCGGCCTGATGATCGGCGTCATCGCCGTGCCTGCCGGGGACGTGCTCGGCACGGTGCTGCCCGCGCTCGGCGTCGCTCTGATCCTGGGCAACCTGTACTACACCTTCCTGGCCCGTCGACTTGCCAAGCGGGAGAACCGGTCCGATGTCACCGCGCTGCCGTACGGGCCGTCGGTCCCGCACATGTTCATCGTGGTGTTCGTCGTCATGCTGCCGGTGTACCTCAACACCGACGATGCGGTGCAGGCCTGGTCTGCCGGGTTGGCGTGGGCCTTCATGATCGGCGTGATCGTGATGATCGGCGCCTTCGTCGGTCCGTACATCCGCAAGCTGACCCCACGGGCGGCCATGCTCGGCACCCTGGCGGGTATCTCGATCACCTTCATCTCGATGCGACCGGCCGCGCAGATGTGGGAGGCGGCCTGGATCGGCCTGCCCGTGTTGGCCATCATCCTGATCGGGTTCTTCACCGACGTGAAACTGCCGTTCGGCATTCCGGTCGGGTTGGCGGCGCTGCTGGTGGGCACCGCGATCGGCTGGATCGGAGGCTACATGTCGGCTCCCGATGTCGGGCAGGCCTTCTCCGATATCGCCGTCGGCGTACCCGACCTGCGCCTGGACCTGTTGTTCTCCGGACTGTCCAACCTGGCGCCACTACTGGGCACCGCAATTCCCTTGGGGGTGTACAACTTCACCGAGGCGATGAGCAATGTCGAGAGCGCGGCGGCCGCCGGTGACAACTACAACCTGCGCAGCGTGTTGCTGGCCGACGGCGCCGGCGCGGTCGTCGGATCCGCCTTCGGGTCGCCGTTCCCGCCCGCGGTGTACATCGGTCACCCCGGCTGGAAGGACGCCGGCGGCCGGGCGAGCTACTCGCTGGCCAGCGGACTGATGATCGGAATCTTCTGTTTCGTCGGCCTGTTCGGCATCTTGGACGCGCTGCTGCCGGTGCCCGCGATCGTGCCGATCCTGCTCTACATCGGGCTGCTCATCGGGGCGCAGGCGTTCCAGGCGGTCCCGCGTCTCCATGCGATCGCGGTCGTCGCCGCGCTGCTACCCAACCTCGCCGAATGGGCCAAGACGCAGGTCGACAACGCGCTCAACGCCGCGGGCACCTCGGCATCCGAGGTCGGCATGGAGGCGCTCAACGGCGCCGGCGTGGTCTACGAGGGGCTCAAGACCCTCGGCGAGGGCGCGGTGCTCGTCGGCCTGATCCTCGGCACCATGGTGACCTTCATCCTGGACAAGAAGTTCCACTATGCCGCGATCGCGGCGATTGTCGGTGCGGTGCTGAGCTTCATCGGGCTGATCCACGCTCCCGAGGTCTCCTGGGCCGCCAGTCCCGCAGTGGCCCTCGGCTATGTGTTCTTCGCCGTGGTCTGCCTGGCGTACTCGCTGCTGCCCGGCGCCAAGGACCCGGTGGTCGTCGACGAGTCCGATATCGTCGCCGGCCACTGAACCCGGCGAAACACGCGTACCGGTCGCTGACAGTGCTCTCGAAGCGACCGGGTACGCGAGTTTCGGCAGGGCTGCGGCGGGGGTCACACGACGCCGCGACAGGTGTCATAGTTAACCTGAGCTTTCGTGGTCATGTGTCTACGAAGTCGCCTAGGCTGTGGCTCATGGCTGCACGCACACACAGCGCCGACCCGCGCGCCGAGCGGGTCCGCACTCTCCTGCACGAGGCGGCATTCGCGCTCGCCCACGAATACCCGGTCGACGAACTCACCGTGGCCACCATCGTGGGCCGAGCGGGTGTCAGCAGACAGGTCTTCTACCAACACTTCCGGGACCGCGACGACGCCGTCGCCGCGGCCTTCTCCGTGGCGTTCGGAGCGGCGACGGCCGACATCGGCGGGGACCCTCGGGCGCGCATCATGCGGCTGTTCGACTTCGCCGGCGAGCACCGCGCGATGTACCGCAATGTGGTGCCCAGCTCGGCCACCCAGCGCGTGGTCGGCGCCTTCCGCGCCGAACTCGCCCCGGCCTGCGCCGAGATCGCCAGGGCCGGCACCGGCCCGAAAGGCACCGTGACGCCGATCGCCGGGCTGACCGTCGAGGCGGTGACCCGCTTCCTGGTGGGCGGCTTCATGGAGGTACTGCGGTCATGGATGGAGGAGCCCATCGAAGAATCGCAGCGCCGCGACGCCCGCGACCTCCGCGACCGCGTCGCCGCCGCCTTCGACACCGTCAACGCGCTCCTCACGCTGCCCGACACCACTGCGAGGCCATGACATGGGCAAGCACAATGGCCACACGGTCGCGACGCCCACCCCGAAGGGACACGGGATCACCCGGACCCAGGTCCGCCATGTGGTGCTGGCGATGGTCACCTTCACCCTGCTCGTCCTCGCGATGATCGCCAGCTACGCCGGCGCCTTCGCCAAGCCGACCCTGCACCACCTCGACGTCGCCGTCGCGGCCCCGCAGCAGATGTTCGACGCGCTGCAGACCCGCTCCGAGTTGGACGTCACCGCCGTCGGAGACGATGCCGGGGCGCGCGCACAGGTACTCGAGCGCACGGCCGATGCGGCCTTCGTCGTCACACCGTCGGGCCGCCTCGACATCTATGTCGCCGGCGGCGGCGGGCGCAGCGTCGCGACCGCCGCCGAAACCGTCGGTCGCGCGACCGCCGCCGAAGCAGGACTCGCACCCGCGGTGACCGACATCGCGCCGACGTCGCCGGGCGACCCGTCCGGCACCGTCGAGTTCTATGCGGTCATCTTCGTGTCCATCGGCGCGTCGGTCGGTGCCGCCGCGTTCGGCCGGCTGGTCGGCGCGGTGCGACGGCCCTGGACGCTGGGGCTGCGCACTTTCACGCTTTCGGCCTACTCCGCACTGCTGGCCGGTGTGGTCACCGTCTACGTGGACGCCGCACTCGGCGCGCTGACCGGCCACCCCTGGCAGGTGTTCGGGGCGCTGTGGCTCTATGCGATGGCCGTCGGGGGCGCGGTCACCGGGGTGGCTGCCGCCTTCGGGACGGTGGCGGCGATGACGGTGACCGCGTTCCTGGTGATCGTGGGCAACGCCGCGGCCGCCGGTCCGATCGGGCGCCCGCTGCTGTCGGGTTTCTACACCACGTTCAACCATGTCGTTCCGCAGGGATCCGGGGTGTCGCTGCTGCGCAGCATCGAGTACTTCGGCGGCAACGGTGCGCTGACACCGCTTGGCACGCTGATGATTTGGGCTGCTACCGGTTGTGTCCTCGCGGTGTTGGCCACGACCTTGAGAATGCCCGGCACCCGGCAGTTGTGGCAACGCATCACCACCCGCGGCTGAGCGAACTATCGTTCTCGCCATGAGCGAGCCGTACTACGATTTGGGTTCCTATCACCGGCCGATCGAAACCTCTGCTCCGCAGGCTCAGATCTGGTTCGACCGCGGACTGGTGTGGGCCTACGCGTTCAATCACGAAGAAGCCGTGCACTGTTTCGAGCGGGCGCTGGCACTGGATCCCGATCTGGCGATCGCCCGGTGGGGTATCGCCTACGCCGTCGGGCCCAACTACAACAAGGCGTGGGAGGCCTTCGATCCGGTCGAACTCGCCGGTGCGCTGACCCGGGCCCGAGCGGAACTGGCCGCCACCACCGGCGGCCGGGCATCGGCGATCGAGCGCGCGCTCATCGACGCGTTGGCGATGCGTTTTCGCACCGAAGACCCGACCGACGAGGCAGCACTCACCGAGGGCCACCTGGCCTACGCCGAGGCCATGTCGGAGGTGGCGCAGCGCCACCCCGATGACATCGACGTCCAGGCG
Organism: Mycobacterium sp.; assembly: GCA_034520035.1. Classification (GTDB taxonomy): domain Bacteria; phylum Actinomycetota; class Actinomycetes; order Mycobacteriales; family Mycobacteriaceae; genus Mycobacterium. The sequence goes on from JAXHOA010000125.1 coordinate 156,438, forward strand.
CTGACCGCCGATGCCCTGCTGAACGTCACTGCATGGGCACTGTGGAACAGCGCAACAGGAGAACCCACCGAAGGGTCCAGAGTGGTCGAGGCCAAGGCCATTCTCGATGCCGCCCTCGCCACCCCGGTCGGGCGCACCCACCCCGGCGTGCTGCACCTCTATATCCACGCCATGGAGATGTCGGCGCACCCGGAGGAAGCGCTGCCCGCAGCCGATCTGTTGCGCGGCCTGGTGCCCGACGCCGGACACCTGCAGCACATGCCGAGTCACATCGATGTGCTCTGCGGCGACTACCGGGCGTCGGTGATCGCCAACCACGCCGCGGTGTCCGCGGACCGGAAATTCGTCGAGCGGTCCGGTCCGCTGAACTTCTATTCCCTCTATCGCGCGCACGACCTGCATTTCGTGGTCTATTCGGCCATGTTCGAAGGCAGATTCCAGGTCGCCGAGGACGCCGCCGCCGAGCTTGCCGAGCAGTTGACACCCGAGCTGCTGGCCATCGAATCGCCACCGATGGCGGACTGGCTGGAAGCGTTCGCCGGGCTACGGGTGCATGTGCTGGTGCGGTTCGGGCGGTGGGACGAGTTGATCGCTCTCCCCCTGCCCGCGGACCCGGACCTCTACTGCACCACCACGGCGACCATTCACTACGGCCGCGGTGTCGCACACGCCGCCAAGGGCCAGCTACCCCAGGCCCGTGCCGAACAGGATGCGCTGGCTGCAAGCTACGCGCGCATCCCCGATTCCCGCTACCTGTTCAACAACACCAGCCGCGACATCCTGGCAGTGGCGGTGGCTATGCTCGACGGCGAAATCGCTTATCGGGAGCGACGATTCGATGAAGCCTTCGCGCAGCTTCGGCACGCCATCGCGCTGGACGACGCGCTGCCCTACGACGAACCGTGGGGCTGGATGCAGCCGACCCGGCATGCCTACGGGGCCCTGCTGCTCGAACAGGGGCTCGTCGAAGAGGCCGCCGCCGTGTACGCCGCCGACCTCGGGCTCGACGACACCCTGCGACGGTCATGCCAGCACCCCGGAAACGTCTGGAGCCTGCACGGATACCACGAGAGCCTGCGCCGGCTGGGTCGCGACGAGGAGGCCGACGCCGTTGCCGCGGAGCTCGACGTGGCGCGGGCGCGGGCCGATGTCCCGGTGCTGGCGTCCTGCGCTTGCCGGTTGGATGTCACCAACCAGCCGAGCAGATGTTGCGATTGAATGAATTTGGTTGCCCCTCAATGTGTCATGCCACCATTTGCGGTGGTGAGGGCTAGTGTTGGCCCCAGAAGCGATACGGTGGGCGGCACACATCTGGATGAGGTGCCGCCATCCGCTGTGGAGAGGACGCCCGATGACGTGCGAACGCCATGCAGAAGAGCCCCTGTTCGCCCTTGTCCGGATGATCCGGGGGGCCGTCGAGGACCCGGTTCGCTCGGCCGGCGGCGACGATCATGACCTTGAGGCGATCGCCGTGGCGGCGGCCTACGCGGCATGGTGCTGGGGTGCCGCCCCGACCGCCGACGCCGAGCCTCCGGGCATGGCGCGCATGCCCGCGTAAACTGCCGGTGTGCCGATCAGCGACGAAGACCTCCAGTATCTGCGCCGCTGTGTAGGACTTGCCCGCACCGCGCATCAGGGTGGTGACGAACCCTTCGGGTCCATCCTGGTCGACGAGTCGGGCACTGTGCTGTTCGAAGATCACAACCGCGTCCAGGGCGGCGATGCCACCCAGCATCCCGAGTTCGCCATCGCGCGGTGGGCCGTCGAGCGCCTGACGCCGCAGCAGCGCGCCACCGCCGTCGTCTACACCTCCGGTGAGCACTGCCCCATGTGCTCGGCCGCGCACGCGTGGGTCGGGCTCGGCCGCATCGTGTATGCCACCTCCTCGGAGCAGCTGAGCCGGTGGTGCACCGAATGGGGCACCCCACCGGCTCCGGTCGCCGCACTCCCGGTCACCACCGTCGCGCCGGGCGTCCGCTGCGACGGGCCGGCCCCGGAGCTGGAGGACGAGATGCGCGCACTCTACGAAGCGACGTTCCGCCCATGAGCGATCCGGATTGGGTGCGACACGTCATCTGGTGGCAGATCTACCCACTCGGGTTCGTCGGAGCGTTCCCTGCCGAGAACCCACCGGCGGCCGACGAGCACCGGTTGCAACGCATCATCGAATGGCTGGACCACGCAGTGGAACTCGGTACCTCCGGTATCGCCCTGGGACCGGTGTTCGCGTCGCGGACCCACGGCTACGACACGACCGACCACCTGCGCATCGACCCGCGCCTCGGCGATGACACCGACTTCGATGCGTTGGTCGGCGCCTGCCGCCGGCGCGGACTGCGGGTGCTTCTGGACGGCGTGTTCAACCATGTCGGCACCGATTTCGGTCGGTACCGTGAAGCGCTGGACAACGGCCCCGACGACTGGTTCCGCAAGAAGCACAACGGTTTTGCCACCTTCGAGGGCCACGATGAGCTGATCGCGCTGAACCACGACAACCCGGACGTCGTCGCCTACGTGATCGAGGTCATGGACCACTGGCTCGGACGCGGAGCCGACGGTTGGCGCCTGGACGCGGCCTATGCGGTGGCTCCGTCCTTCTGGGCGGCGGTGCTACCCGAGGTGCGCCGGCGGCACCCCGAAGCGTGGTTCGTCGGCGAGGTCATCCACGGCGACTACCCGGCTCAGCTGCGCGCGGGCACGCTGGATTCGATCACCCAGTACGAGCTGTGGAAGGCGATCTGGAGCAGCCTCAACGACGGCAACTTCCACGAACTCGACTGGGCGCTGCAGCGACACAACGAGTTTCTGGATACCTTCGTGCCGCTCACCTTCATCGGCAACCACGATGTCAGCAGGATCGCCAGCCAGCTGACCGATGTACGCCACCTCGAGCACGCCCTGGTGCTGCTGCTCACCACGGGCGGGACGCCCAGCATTTACGCCGGCGACGAATGGGCGGCCCAGGGTGTCAAGGAGGAACGCGCCGGTGGCGACGACGCCGTGCGCCCCGAGTTCGGGCACCCCCAGCCGGGTCCGCACGACACGCTGTCCCTGCATCAGTATCTGATCGGCCTGCGGCGCCGGAATCCGTGGCTGCACACCGCGACCACCGAGGCGGTGCAGCTGACCAACACCGGGTACGTCTACCGCACCAGCGCCGGCGACCGGGCGCTGGTGGTGGCGCTCAACATCGACGACGAGCCGCTGGCGGCACAGCTGCCCGAGGCCGGTCACGTCGTCGCCGGCTCCGGAGCTCCACCCGCCGAACGCGTGCAGCAGCTCGTGGTGCCTGCGCACGGTTGGGTGATCGTCGACGCCGGATGACCGGGCCGGATCAGCCGGTTGTTTCGTCGCACTCCGACCAGGTGTAACGCTGTTCGGCCGCGGTGGCCCCACCGAGCATGAACGCCCGGTGATGACGATCGGCCCGGCCGATGGCCGCCATCCAGGTGAACACGGTGCTGACCCGGTTACTCAGTCCGGTGAGGAACGCGATGTGGATGAAGCCCCATCCCAGCCAGCCGGCGAAACCGGACACCCGGACGGGCCCGACCTGCAGCAGCGCGTTGCCACGGCTGATGTAGGCCGCCGATCCCAGATCCCGGTAGCGGTAGCGCCGGCGCGGTTGACCGTCGAGGTCGCGGCGCACGCAGGCGGCCACGTGCAGCCCGCCCTGCATGGCGTTCTCGGCAACCCCCGGCAGGTTGTCGCGTCCCACCAGATCTCCGACGATGAAGACCTCGGGATGTCCGGGCACCGAAAGGTCGTCCTCGACGCTGATCCGGCCGGCGCGATCGGTGTCCGCCCCGAGCACCTCGGCGGCATGCCGCGCAAACGGCACGGCCTCGACTCCGGCGGTCCACAACACGGTGCGCGCGGCGTATTGTGCGGGCGTCCCTCCGGACTTCGGCGTCACGGTCACCCCGTCCCGGCCGACATCGGTCACGTGTACGCCCAGGTGCAGTTCGACCCCGAGCGACTCCAGGGTCCGGGCGGCTCTGTCGGACAGACCCGGAGCGAAACTCTTGAGCACCCGGTCGCCACCGTCGAACAACAACACTCTGGCGTCCTCGGGGGCGATGCTGTGGAACTCGTTGGCCAGGGTACGGCTGGCCACCTCGCGGATCTGCCCGGCGATCTCCACGCCGGTCGGGCCGCCACCGGCGACGGCGAATGTCAGCCAGCTGTCCCGTTCGGGCCCCGGCGGCAGCGTCTCGGCGATCTCGAACGCGGTGAACAGCCGCTGGCGGATGGACAGGGCGTCATCAAGGGTCTTCATCCCCGGTGCCCATTCGGCGAAATGCTCCTTGCCGAAATAGGACTGCTTCATGCCCGCGGCAACCACCAGGACGTCGTAGCCCACGGTGAAGGTGGTCTCGTCGGGACGCATCGCCGTGACGGTCCGGGCGCCGGGATCCAGCCGGATCGCCTCACCCAGCAGGGTGGTCACATTGCGGTGGCGCGCAAGCTCCTCACGCAGCGACCGACTGATGTGCCCGATGCTCAGGGTTCCGGTGGCGCACTGGTAGAGCAGCGGCTGGAAAATGTGGCCGGCACCCCGATCGAGCAGGGTGACATCGACATCGTGCCTGCCGAGCCTGCGCGCGCAGAACAACCCGCCGAATCCGCCACCGATGATGAGCACCCTGGTGCGTTCGTCGCTCATCGCTACGACACTAGCGCCAAGCGAGCCCGGGCGAACCTGTCGTGCGAAATCCCCTGCTGCCGTGGAGAACCGGCGAGTCAGCCGACGATCGCCACCCGCCGATGGCACAGCACTCGCCGGCGCCGAGAGACGTTCGGCGCCGCACGCAGACCGAACACGCGGTGCACAAACGGTCTCAGCGTCGAGTCGTAATCGTTGCCCAACCGCGACCACACCACGCCGCACTGTTACGCGTGTGACTGTTGAGGCGCATGTTCAACTACCTCACGAAGAAAGCAGCGGCGCTTGCTTAACACGTGAAGAAAGGTGGGTTGGTTGCCGTTATGAAGTTCATCAGAAATATCCGAGGCGGAGTGCTACGCAGGGCGGCGGTGGTCGCCGCTTCAGTCCTGGTACTGCCCGGGCTGATCGGCTTCGCCGGGGGTTCGGCGACAGCGGGAGCGTTCTCGCGCCCGGGCCTGCCCGTGGAGTATCTGGACGTGTTCTCCCAGTCCATGAACCGCAACATCCGGGTGCAGTTCCAGGGCGGCGGACCGCACGCGGTCTACCTGCTCGACGGTCTGCGGGCGCAGGACGACTACAACGGCTGGGACATCAACACCGCCGCGTTCGAGTACTACTACGAATCCGGCCTGTCGACGGTCATGCCCGTCGGCGGGCAGTCCAGTTTCTACACCGACTGGTACCAGCCCTCGAAGGGCAACGGACAGAACTACACCTACAAGTGGGAGACATTCCTGACCCAGGAGCTGCCCACCTATCTGGAAGCCGCCAAGGGCGTGTCGCGCACCGGTAACGCGGCGGTCGGCATCTCGATGGCCGGCAGCGCGGCGCTGACCTACGCGATCCACCACCCGCAGCAGTTCATCTACGCGGCCACCCTGTCGGGCTTCCTGAATCCGTCCGAGGGCTGGTGGCCGATGCTGATCGGTCTGGCCATGAACGACGCCGGTGGCTTCAACGCCGAGAGCATGTGGGGCCCGTCCTCTGATCCGGCCTGGAAGCGCAACGACCCGATGGTCAACATCAACCAGCTGGTGGCCAACAACACCCGGGTCTGGATCTACTGCGGCACCGGCACCCCGTCGGATCTGGACGCCGGCGGAAACGCCGCCAACCTGATGGCCGCCCAGTTCCTGGAGGGCTTCACGCTGCGCACCAATGTCGCCTTCCGCGACAAATACATCGCGGCCGGTGGCACCAACGGTGTGTTCAACTTCCCGCCGAACGGAACCCACAGCTGGGGCTACTGGGGCCAGCAACTCCAGATGATGAAGCCGGATATCCAGCGCGTGCTGGGAGCTCAAGCCGTCGCCTGATGAACGGCCGTCGGCGAAGCCGACAGGTCCAGCACCACAAAACCCAGGGAGCCTGCCGTACCCCCCGAACGGCAGGCTCCCTGCTTTTGTGCGTCCGGCGATTCGCAGCGGATCATCTGCCTCGCAGCAATAAAGTTCAGTCATGTCAGCCGATGACCAGTGCCCACCGCCGACACTGCATGTGCAACACACGTGGATCCCGGCGCGCTGGCGCTGGCCACGGTCGGCGGCGCGGTGGCCTTCATCTTCGCCGGCGATGACTGGGACGTCCTGGCCGTCGTCATCGGCCTGATGCTGCTGCTCATCCTGCTCGCCCACCATCACGCCGCGCCGACAAACGGGAGCCCGCGCTCCTATCTGCTGCGCGGAGCCTTCGGCGCCACAACGGGTCTCGCGTTCAGCATCGCGGTCGCCCCGGTGATCGAATACGGCATCATCACGCCGTTGTTCCACACCGAGGATGCCGAGGGCTTCTCGATGGACGCGTGGAACACCACGGTCGCGCTATCCGGGGTGTGGCTCGTCTCGGCGATACTGCTGGCGGTGTTCGAGCCGCGGCTTGCGCGCTGGCTGGATCGGGTCCAGTAGGCCGCAGGCCCATGAAGGAATTCGGCTCCCGCCGACGCAGCCAGCCCGCGCCACCGTGGGCGTTGTTCGAGGATCTGTGCGACCCGCATCGCCAACCGGCGCGTCCGTGGCTCGAGTTGAAGGATGACGAGATCGCCCCGACCGTCATCGCAAGCGATCAGGCACGCCTGGTCGTCTGGTCATCGCTGTGGCCCCGGCGCCCCGACGCCACAGTGCGGTTCGATCTCTCGGCCCGCGATGACCGTGGAACAGATCTGCGGTGGACCCTGTACATGGACGAGCCCGAGCCCGACGCCGGCCTGGTGGGCCATCTGCGGCACCGTCTCAACGAGCTCATCAACGCAAACCTGCGCTTCACCTACGGTCAGTGAGGCCGATCAGCCTGTCGTGTCCACCCGCGCCTCGTTGCGTCGGTCGCTTCGTTGGACGAACCACCAGAGCACCACACCCGCTGCCAGAATCGACAGGGCGATGCTGAGTTCCAGCACGCCACCGTATCCGGTGACCGAGAATCCGGTGGCACCGACCACCAGCATCACCGAGAGCAGAACTGCCAGTCCGATCGACACCGGCACGAAGACCCGCGGTAGGCGGATCGGGCGCACCGCCTCGGGCCGGTCCTTGCGCAACAGCGCGAACCCGGTCACCGCCAGCACGTGGGCCAGGATGTAGCCGAGGTTGCCGGTGACGATGATCGCCAGCGGCTGTTGGAGCACCACCAGCAGCACGATGTTGAGCACCAGCATGACGTTGAGCGCGCGGACGGGAACGCCGCGACGGTTGAGCTTGCCCACGGAGCGCACGGTGATGCCCTCCTTGCCCATGTTGAACAGGACGCGCGAAGCATCGGCGACAGATGTCAGCATCACCAACACCAGGGATGCGATGAGACACAACACCATGACGTCCGCGCCGGCGCCGGTCAACTGCGAGAAGCTCGCCACGAAGAACGTGGACGGGTCCGCCGCGATCGCCTCCTCACCGGCGAATCCGCCGAGGGTCAGCGGAACGAGGAAGAACACACCCAGGCAGAACAGCGCCGAGGCACGGATCGCCCGCGAGGTGTCCCGGACCGGATCGCGATACTCGGAAGCGAAGGTCGCGCAGACCTCGATGCCCAGGGTCGTCCACGCCATCACATATAGCCAGACGATCGCGGTGTGCAGGCCCTCCAGGCCGTGCAGGTTCCACGTCAGGTCCATCGGCGCCCAGTCGGCGTTGAAAAGCGGGAAGAAAATGAACACGGCAAGCGGGATCATCAGGATCGCCGCGGTCACATAGACGAACGCCATGGTGACCCGCACGCCGATGACGTTGATGCCATACAGCACGAAAATGACGATCAGTCCGATGAGAATCGGGAAGCTGAAGTGCAGCGGACCCAGATCAAAGGTCCACTGCTGGTCGGGGAACCACTGGGATTGCACCAGCAGACCGGTGAACGAACCGTAGGTCGCCAGGTTGGATCCCCACGGGAGCCAGTACCCGACGCCAGCCAGCGGCGCGAACCAGGGCACTCGCCTCTTCCACGCTTCGGCCGCGTAGCCCGAGATGCCGCCCGAGGCATTGGGGAACATCGCCGCCAGTTCGATATAGATCCAGTTGACGGCCAGCGATATCGCCATCGAGATGGCCCACAGCACCGCTGCACCCCAGCCGCCGAGCCCGGCAATCGAGGCACCCAGGGTGGCGACCAGCGCGGCGGGCATCGTCATCGCCATCGCGAAGCCGTCGAACCAGCGCATCTTCCGAGGAAGTACCTCGTCGACCGAATGTAGTTCTGCCGCTTGATTATTGGATGTCATTGAGGGTACCTCCGCTTGGTATATGGGTGTCAGATCGATTCGGCAGAAACGTGATTCAGGATGGCCGGAACGAGGCGTGCGCCGCCCTCGGCGCGTGTTTGACCATGATGTGCCGGGCGACGGTGTATTCGGCGACCGCGGACTGACTCATGTCCTTGCCGAAACCGCTTGCCTTGACGCCGCCGTGCGGCGCCTCGGAGGCGATCGGCAGGTGGTCGTTGACCCACGTCACGCCGGCCTCGATCGCATGGGCGGTGCGCAGTGCGCGCGCCACATCGGTGGTCCACACCGAGGACGCCAGGCCGTATCGGCAGTCGTTGGCCAGCCGGATCGCTTCTGCCTCATCGCCGAACGGCAACACCACCAGCACCGGCCCGAAGATCTCGTCCTGCACGATCTCGGCGGACTGCTCCGCTCCGGTGATCAACGTCGGCGGATAGTAGGCGCCGGGACCCTCCGGCAGCACACCTCCGGTACGCACGGTGGCGCCGGCCTGGACGGCACGTTCGACGAAACCGTGAACCCGCGACCGGTGCTCGACACTGATCAGCGGACCGATGTCGGTGGACGACTCGTGCGGATCTCCGACCCGGATGGCCCCGAAGGCCAGCGATGAGACGTTCGACGAGTTCGTCGACGATCGACTCATGTGCGTACACGCGGGTCGCTGCGGTGCAGTCCTGGCCCGAGTTGTAGGTGGCGCCCATCGCGATACCGTGCGCCGCGTCGTCGAGGTGAGCATCCTCGAACACCAGACATGGTGCCTTGCCGCCGAGTTCGAGATGAACCCGGGCACCGCGCACCGCTGCTGTCGACATCACCTGGCGCCCCGCACGTGTCGACCCGGTGATGGAGACCAGGTGCACACGCTCATCGGAGACCAGTGCCGCACCGACAGCCTGATCCCCGGTCACCACTTCCAGTACTCCCTGGTGGAACACCCGCCTCGATCGCGAGCTCGGCGATGTAGAGCGTGGTCGACGGGGTCGAGGGCGCCGGCTTGATGACGATGGTGTTGCCGGTGGCCAGAGCGGGCCCGATCTTCCACAGCCCCATGATCATCGGGAAGTTCCACGGCGCGATACCGACCACGGGACCCACGGGCCGCCGCACGATCATCGAGGTGTAGCCCTCGCTGAGCAGGCCGGCACCGGTCTCCTCCAGGGAGCGGCCCGCTCCCGCGAAGAATCGCAGATTGTCGGTGCCGAAGGGCAGTTCGCCGTCGCGGAAGACCGCCTCCGGCTTACCCGTTTCGGCGACCTCCAGTGCGGTCAGTTCGGCGGAGTGGGCGTCGATCAGGTCGGCCCAGCGCAGCAGTATCCGTGCCCGCTCGCCGGCGGTGCGGCGCGACCACGCCGGAAAGGCTTCGGCCGCGGCGGTGACGGCACGCTCGGCGTCGCCGAGCGAGGCCTCGGAGATCGTCGTCTTCGGCTCCCCCGTCGCCGGGTCGATCAGGGTACGGTCGCCGCCGGAGCCGGCGATTCGAACACCGCGATGGAACAGTCCTGCGGTCATGCGCATTCTCCCGTCAACTGTTGAAGCCCACACCGAAGCGATCCAGGGTGCGCAGAAGCAAACCCCTGCGGCCCGTTTCGTCCTCACGAGCCAGGGCGGCACGGGTCATCTCGACCGCGGACCAGCGCAGCGGTTCGGGTGGAAAGGGCACGGCGCGGCTGGTGACGGCCCGAAGGCTGGTGCGTTCGGTCGGCCGACCGGTCAGCAGGTCCAGGGCCACGCGCGCGCCGAAGCGCGTCGATGCCACACCGAGCCCGGTGAATCCGACCGCGTAGGCCAGGCGTCCCTTGAAGGCTGTTCCGAAGATCGGCGTGAACCTGCTCGTGGTGTCGATGACGCCACCCCAGCGGTGGGTGAACGGCAGATCCTCCAGCTGGGGGAAGGTCTCGCGAAAGTGCCGGGCCAGCAGTCGGTGTGACCGCTCGCGCTGTTCGAGTTCGGGGGCGATGGCGTTGCCGTAGTGGTAGATCGCGTCATACCCACCCCACACGATGCGGTCGTCGCGGGTGCGGCGGAAGTAGTGGAACTGATTGCCGGCGTCGGTGAGGCCCTGGTTCTGCGACCAGCCGATCGAGTCCAGCTGACCGGCCGTCAGCGGTGCCGTCGCCAGCACATAGTCGTAGACCGGAAGGACCCAGGACTTCAGCCGCCGCAGCAGGGGCTGGTAGGCGTTGGTGGCGAGCACGATGTGAGAGGTGTCGACCTCGCCGTTCGCGCTGCGCACCGTCAGGTTGCCGCCGGTCCGGGTGATCCCGGTGGCCGGTGACCGTTCGAAGATGACGGCACCCAATTTTTCTGCGACACGGCGCAATCCGAGCACCAGCGCCATCGGGTCGACCAGGCCACCGCTGTGGATCCGCAGTCCGCCGTGGAAGGCGGTCGAGTGGATGTCGGCACGGACCTGATCACGGTCGAGGAACTCGACGGCCTCGCCGTGGCGGGCATAGGTCGGCACGGCATTGCGCAGCGCCTCGACTTCGTGCGGCGTTCTGGCCAGCGTGGTCTTGCCGACCAGACGAAGATCGACGTCGATATGGTTGCGCTGCAAAGTATCTGCGATCTGCTCGACGTTCTGGCGGCCTTGGCGCTGCAACTCGTCGAGTTCGTCGGGCCACATCGCCTGGCCGTGCGCGATGCCGTGCGTGAGCGACTCGGAGACGAAGCCGCCGTTGCGCCCCGATGCCGCCGTGCCCACCCACGACTGTTCGAGCATGACCACCCGGCGGCCCGGGTCCGCGGTGAGAGCTTCGATCGCCGCCCACAGACCGGTGTATCCCCCGCCCACGACGACGAGATCGGCGTTGACCCGTCCGCGCAGCGTCGGCGCCTGCGGTTCGGTGTGCACGCCGTCCCACCACACGGGCCGGGGTTCTGCGTCTCGCAACTCGTCGGTGGTTCTCACGCCTTGCTCCGTTGTCGATCGACGACCGCCATCCGTCATTCGGTCGATGGCAGGACGATAGTTGCACTGCCATTCAGAGAACACAAGATCAGAAATTGCATGTCAATGGCATTACCAACGTAAAACCTGAGTTTCTCTTCAAGAAATGCTTCCGGAATGTCCCGTTGTCTGGCACCGTGACACACGACATACTTCGTGGGAGATTGCCCGAGGGGAGGGAACCAGTGGCGGTCAGCCGCACGGAACGACGCGCGAATCTGCTACACGCCGCCCAGCGGGCGGTGATGAAGCACGGCGCCGACGTCCAGCTCAATCAGGTCGCCGCCGAGGCCGGGCTCACCTCGGGTGCCGTCCTGTACCACTTTCCCGACGTGCAGACGCTCCTCGTGGAGGCCAACAGGGCGGGCATGGAGCGGTTCTACGATGACCGACTCCGCCGCATCGAGGGCATCGGCGAACCCGACCGCCGACTGGTGCTCACCATCGAGTCCGGGCTGCCCGTCGACTCCGACGACCCGGCAGTCAAACTGCTCTGTGAGCTCGGCGGGGCCGCCGGCCGGTACCCGACCTACGCGGTGCTGCTCACCGCGCTCTTCGACCGCCAGGTGGCGATGTACCAGGTGATCCTGGAATCCGGCGCCGCACAAGGTGTTTTCACGCTGTCCTCACCGTCGCTCACCATCGCCCGCAACATCGTGGCACTCGAGGACGCCTACGGGTACCGAATGGTCGCCCGCCATCCGAGCCTCGACGCCGACGCGTCCACCGAACTGATCCTCGATTACGCGCGGGTGGCTACCGGCCATCCCCTACCCCGCCGCGCCGACGGCGAAAGGACCGACTGATGTCCCAGGCGTTGACAATCATGTTCTGGCCGGAGTCCGCCTACGGACCCACCAATCAATGCATCGGCGTCGCAGCCAAGCTCCGCGACCGCGGCCACACCATCGTCTTCGCCGCCGAGTCCTCATGGGCGGGAAAGATCGCCAAGTACGGATTCATCGAGGAACTCGTCGATCTGGCCGCGCCCGTCGAGGGCGCCGAAGACGGTGACGCCGGCCAGTTTTGGACCGACTTCATCGCCGAGACGGCACCGGAATTCGCCAAACCGACCTCGGACCAGCTGGCGACCTTCATCGGCCCCACCTACCAGGCACTCATCGACGGCGCCAAGTACTGCGAACCACGGTTGCGCGAGATCATCGACAAGCACCAACCCGATGTGATCGTCGAGGACAACGTGGTCCTCTTTCCCGCGCTGTCCACCGCGGGTACGCCGTTCGTACGGTTCATCTCATGCAGCCCGCTGGAAGTCCCCGGACCCGATGTCCCGCCACCGTTTTCGGGCCTGCCCAGCGATGACCGGTCCGATTGGCCGGCCTACCGCGCCGAGTTCGACCGTGCCCTGCGACCGATGTGGGAGGACTTCGACGCCTGGGTACGCGCACAGGGCGGCGCGCCACTGCCCGATCTGGAGTTCATGCCGCGCGACAACGCGGCCACCATCTACATTTATCCGGCCGAGGCGGACTACGTGGACAGACGACCCCTCGACCCGTCGTGGACGCGGGTGGATTCCAGCATCCGGGAGACCGATGAGGACTACGAACTACCCGCCGAAATGGCCGATCGCCCGGACAACAGCGCGCTGGTCTATCTGTCGCTCGGTTCGCTCGGCGCAGCGGATGTGTCGCTGATGCAGCGGCTGGTCGACATCCTCGGCACCACCCGGCACCGGTTCATCGTCAGCAAGGGGCCGCAGGCGGACAAGATCACGCTGGCCGACAACATGGTCGGCGCACAGATGCTGCCACAGACCAGGATCATCCCACTGGTGGACGCGGTGATCTCGCACGGCGGCAACAACACCACGACCGAGGCGCTGCATTTCGGGAAACCGCTGATCGTGCTGCCCCTGTTCTGGGATCAATACGAAAATGCCCAGCGCATAGACGAATTGAAGCTGGGCATTCGGTTGGACACCTATCATTTCGCCGATGCCGAGCTGACCGGCGCGCTGGACCGGATCCTGGCCGATCAGCAGTTGCGCGATCGGGTGGCCGCGATCGGTTCGGCCGTGCGTGCACGTGACGGCCTGAAGGTGGCCGCCGACGTCATCGAACGCACCGGGCTGTCCCGTCAGACGACCACCGGCTGACCCGTGCAGCCCGACACGTCCACGGCGCCTGTCGATCTCCTCGCGCTCGACGACGGCCACGCGCTGGCGATCGTCGAGCGCGACGGTTCGTTGTCGGCACTTCCCGTCGTCAGGACACCCGGCGGCTGGCAGCGCGCGACGGCAGGCGACGGCACCGCCGACGCGCTTGTCCGCCTGCTCGCACAAGCCCCCGGGCACTCGTCGCACGGCCGGTTTTCGGTGGTGTCGTGGACCGGCCGGTACCTGCGGGGCCTCGAACGTCCGATCACCGTCGACCAGACCAACGAGTCGGTCATCGTCGGCGAGCAGGCCGTGGTGAAGTGGGCCACCCACCTGCAACCCGGTCCGCATCCCGCCCCGGGCAGGCTGGCGACCCTGACCGCCGCCGGGTTCACCGCCATGCCGTCCCCGTGGGGTGTGGTCACCTGGACGCCCGAGCACGGCGACGAAACCCTGGTCGCGACGGTGAACGGCTATCTACCCGGCGCGGTCGACGGCTGGACCTGGGCCAAGGAATTGTTCATCGCCGCGGCCGCCAGCGGTGATCTCGCCGAGGTGGCCGCAACATCTCGCGCCCTGGGCGCCGTGGTCGCCGACCTGCACGCGGCATTGGGCATGACATCGAGCCGGTCGACCTCCCAAGACGCGAAACGCTGGCGCGACAGCGCGTTCGACACCTTGGGCGAGGCGCGCCTGCTGGCCGGTCCGGCCAACGCGCTGCTACTCACCGAGCATGCCGAGAACATCGAGCAGATCTTGAACGGTCTCTCCGAGCTGGTGGATGTGCCGGTGCTCGATGCACACGGTGACCTGCATGTCGGACAGGTGCTGCGCGCCGACGAGCTGCTGGTCATCACGGATTTCGACGGCAATCCGGTGCTCCCGCCGGCCGAACGCGTCCTGCCCGTCCCGGCTGCCGTCGACCTCGCCGGCATCCTGCAGTCGCTGGCGCACGTCGCCATCGTCGCCGTCAAGCGCTCCGAACTCGGCGCGGACGCCCTCGCCGAGACCGACAGGGTGTCGCGGGCGGAGTTGTACGGGGCCTACATCGACAGGCTGACGCAATGCGGGCACGCCGATCTGCACCTCGGCACCGCCGTGGGCGCCTTCCGTCTGCAACAGGTGCTCCGCGAAATCGTCTACGCAGGACGCCACCTGCCGCGCTGGATGTACGTCCCGGACGCGGCGCTTCCCGCCCTTCTCACCGAAATGAGCAGATGAAACCCGACGGATTCGCCACCGATCTCGCCCGCAAGCCCGAGGTGCTGACCAAGCTGGCCGGTGCGCTGGCGACCCGGAACCCATGGGCGGAAGCCATTCCCGCCGACGTCGATCGTGTCGTGCTGCTCGGCATGGGCTCCTCCGCCTATGCCGGCGGGGTCGCGGCCGCCCGCCTGCGCGCCCGCGGGATCTGCGCGGTGTCCGATATCGCGTCCTCGGAACTGCTGCCCCGGTGGGGGCCGGGCACGCTCGTGGTGGCCACCTCGGCGACCGGCGGATCCGTCGAGACGCTCGACGCGCTGGAACGTCTCGACGGTGCCGCACATACCGTGGCGTTGACCAACACACCAGGGTCCACCATCACCACGCGCTGCAAGGACACCGTCGAGTTGTTGGCCGAACCCGAAGTGGGTGGCGTGGCATGCCGCAGCTATCAGCACACCCTTGCGATGCTGATGGCGCTCGAATGTCACCTCACGGGAACCCGCACCGACGACCTGGTCACCGCTGTGGAGTCGGCGGCTCGCGCAAGCGAGTGGCTGCTGTCCACCGAAAGCGATTGGCGACCAGCAATTTCCGCGATACTACTGGGACGGGCGGAGACGCATCTGGTGGCCCCGGCCCACCGGTTGTCGTCTGCGCAGCAGGGCGCCTTGATGTTTCGGGAAGGGCCCCGGCGCTCGGCGATCGGCTGCGAGAGCGGCGACTGGAGCCATGTCGACGTGTACCGCACCAAGAACAGTGATCTGCGGATGCTCGTGTTCGCTGGGTCCAAGTGGGAGGCCCAGATGGCCGAATGGACCGGCCCACGCGGCACGACGGTGGTCGGAGTGGGCGGCGACGTGCCCACCGCCACCCACGCCGTGCGTTATCCCGGCGACGACATCGATGACGTGCGGCTACTGACCGAGACGCTCATTGCGGAACTGGTCGCGGCCCGGGACTGGCAGGCGGGCGACGCCGGGAGTACGCGGCCGTAGTACGACCGCGACGCGGTCGCTAGCGAGATCGGGCGTATTTCACCGTAACTCGTCCGAGACGTGCTGCTCCGGCTCCGACTCCGAGTCAACCGGCGTCTCACGCTCTGCCAACGGATCCAGCGGTTCGTTGATGGAGAGCTCCCCGGTGGCCGGGTGGATCTCCCAATCGGCCGGAGTGATCGTGCGGACCGAGACCAACCCGGCCATCGTGGCCGAGACGTCATGGCGGCGATGAGCCGGCAGAAGGTCGGGCGCACTGACATGCAACAGCTGGGGCGTCGTGGCGAGGTCATATCGGAAGGCGCGCAACATCGCCACGCAAGCGGCCACCATCACAATCGAAAACGGCGCTGCGGTGGCGATCGACGCCGTCTGCAGGGCTGTGAGTGATCCTGCTCCGCCGGCCAGCAGCAGCACCGCTGCGGCCACACCCTCGAGCACCGCCCAGTAGACGCGGGTTGCCTTGGGCGGGTCCAGATCCCCGCCCGAACAGAGGATGTCGATGACCAGCGAACCGGAGTCCGACGACGTGATGAAGAAGAACATGATCACCAGCACGGCCAACACGCTGGTGATGGTGGGCCACGGCAGTGTCGCCAACAGCTGGAACAGCGAGGTGTTCGAGTCCACCGCTCCGTCGACCAGCATGTCGCCGTCGGTCCGCTGCCGAAGAATCGCCGAGTCCCCGAAAATGGTGAACCACAACGAACCGATCACCGTGGGGACCAGTAGGACGGTGGCGACGAACTCGCGGATGGTGCGACCGCGGGAGATGCGGGCGATGAACATCCCGACGAACGGCGCCCAGCTGATCCACCAACCCCAGTAGAAGATCGTCCACGATCCCAGCCAGCTGCCGTCGCTGAACGGTCCGGTTCGCAGGGACAGCTGCGGCAGTGCTTGGGCGTACCCACCGAGGTTCTGCACCCATGCCTGCAACAGGAAGAGCGTCGGCCCCAGCAACATGACGAACAGGGCCAGCGCCGCGGCCATGCCCATGTTGATGTTGGACAGCCACTGCAAGCCCTTGGCGACACCGCTGACCACGGAAAGCGTGGCCATCGTGGTGATCACCAGGATGAGCACGATCGTCCAGGTGGCGTCGAGTTCGATCCAGCCCAAATACTCCAGCCCGGCACCGATCTGCGTGATGCCGAAGCCGAGCGAGGTCGCCACGCCGAACAGGGTGCCGACCACGGCCACCACATCGACGGCGTGGCCGATGGGCCCCTCGACGCGGTCCTTGCCGATGAGCGGTTCCAGCAGCCACCGCACCGACAGCGGGCGCCCGCGCCGGTACGTCATATAGGCCATTCCCAGGCCGACCACGACATAGATGGCCCAGGCGTGCAGACCCCAGTGGAACAGCGTGAGCGACAGCGCCTGGTTCGCCGCCGGCGCGGTGGCGCCGTCGACTCCCAACGACGCAGGCGGATCGATGTAGTGGGTCAGGGGTTCGGCGACCCCGTAGAACACCAGGCCGATACCCATGCCCGCGCTGAACAGCATGGCAAGCCAGGCAACAAAGGTGAACTCGGGCTCCTCGTCATCGGCGCCGAGCCGGATGGTGCCGATGCGCGACGCGCCGCAGTACACAGCGAACAGCACGAACCCGGTCGTGACCAGGATGTACCACCAGCCGACACTGGAGGCGATGGCTTCATTGAGGCCGCTGAAGGCGCCCTCGGCAATGGAGGCAAAGGCCACCGCGAACACGATGAGGCCGATGATCACCACCGAGGAGGGTATGAACACCTGCGGTTTCAAGGCGCGGAACGCCTTCGGCATCACAGATCGCGAATTGCGGGGCATCAACAGACCTCGTCATCGTCATCGTCTCGTCACGTGCGCCAGTCACGTTCTGGCCATCAGCTGGCGTAGGAACCCAGCGAGGTTTGACCATACCTGCACCGTTTGGAGCAACACCAGTCCAGGCAACAAGGTCACCGCCCGCACGCGGGCCGGATATCGGGCAGGGTCAGGCGATGCGACAGACTCCTCACGATGAGTCTCAAGTTCCGGCGCGGAAAGCCGTCGGACCCGGAACCGGCGGTCGACGTGCCGGAATGGTTCAGCGCCGCCCTCGCGGTCAGGCCCGAGCATTCCGCGATCGACGTCCGCGGGTGCCGCATCCATCTACGTCTGTGGGGCGATACCGATAAGCCGCCGCTGCTGTTGGTTCATGGTGGCGGCGCGCACTCCGGATGGTGGGATCACATCGCCCCCCTGTTCACCGTCACCCACCGGGTCGTCGCTCTCGACCTGAGCGGACACGGTGACAGCGGCACACGCCCGGAATACTCCATGTCGATGTGGGCGCGCGAGGTTCTCGCCGCGGCGGAGGCCTCCGGGTCCTCGGCCCGGCCCGCTGTCGTGGGGCACAGCATGGGCGGATGGGTCGGCGCGGCGGCCGCCACCCGGTACGGGAAGCAGATCGACAGCGTGCTGGTCATCGATTCACCGCTACGCGACCGCGTGCCCGAGGAATCGCGGTTGGCCAACCGTCGCCGGGACACTCCCGGATACCGCACCGAGGCAGAGATCCTGGCCCGCTTCCGGGCGGTGCCCACCCAGCCGGTGACCCTGCCGTTCATCGAACGCCATATCGCCTCGCAGTCGGTGCGCAAGGCCGACAGCGGATGGGTGTGGAAGTTCGACCCCGAGATCTTCGGCGGCCTACGGCTGGAAGAGACACCGGCCGATGAGGAGATCCTGGAGAACGTCTTCGCCCGAATTCCCTGCCGGATAGGGTATTTGCGGTGTGAGAACGGCCTGGTACCGCCGCCGATGGCCGAGCAGATTCGTTCCCTGCTGCAATTGCGGGGTCCGTTCGTCGAACTCGCCGAGGCGGGGCACCACCCGATGCTGGACCAACCGCTCCCCCTGGTGGCGACCATCCGCACCCTGCTCGAGTTCTGGTCCATCACGTAGATCGGCGGGATGAGGTTTGACAGTGCGCCGAGTGGGCATGCCTGTCAGTCGTGCCTGACGACCTACCGCCCCCTGCCGTTCTGTTCGATGTCGACGGCACCTTGATCGATTCGAATTATCTGCACGTCCACGCCTGGCACCGTGCGTTCACCGACGTGCGAATTCCGGTGCAGAGCTGGCGGATTCACCGATCCATCGGCATGGACGGCGGGAAGCTGCTCGACACGTTGGCCGCTGGAGCAGAAGAAGACTCACGCAAGTGGCTCAAAGATCTCCACAAGCAGTACTACCAGGAGACGGCATCGCTGCTGTCTCCGCTGCCTGGTGCACGCGAAATCCTGGACCGTATCGATGCGCTGGGACTACAGGTCGTGCTGGCCACCTCCGCTCCCGAAGACGAGTTCGCCACGCTACGCGCAGTGCTCGACCGTGACGACCTGATCTCCACCGCGACCTCGGCGCAGGATGTCGAGACGGCAAAGCCCGAGCCCGATATCGTCCAGATCGCTTTGGCGCGCGCGCAGGTCGGTCCGCGGCGCGCGGTTTTCGTCGGCGACGCCGTGTGGGATGCACAGGCCAGCGTTGCCGCCGGGGTGGCCTGCATCGGCGTCCTCAGCGGGGGTGTCTCACGCGCCGAGCTCGAGCAGGCCGGCGCCGAGGTGGTGTTCGACAACGCACTCGACCTCTGCACCCACCTCGCCGACAGCCCCGTGCAACGCCTGCTCGACCTCCGCTGACGGTTGCCGCGCTCCTGGTGGCACGACCCGGCGGACTCCCGCGGGAACAATCCGAACCCCCACTGAGTTGAGTGCAACAGAATCAACTTTGGAGGATTGATGCCTGAACCCATCTCCGTCCCGGTCGTGTTCGTCCGTGAGCCCATCCTGCTGCCCGGAATGGTGGTGCCCATCGAGCTCGACGACGCCGCCCGGGCCGCGGTCGACGCCGCCCAGGCCAGCGACTCCGGACAGCTGCTGATCGCCCCGCGCCTGGATGACCGCTACCCCACCTACGGTGTGCTTGCCTCGATCGTGCAGGTCGGGCGCATTCCCGGCGGCGGTGCCGCGGCCGTCGTCAAGGGCGAACGACGCGCCCACATCGGTACCGGGACGACCGGACCGGGCGCGGCGCTCTGGGTGGAGGTCACCGAAGTGGCCGACGCCGAGGCCACCGAGGAGACCCGCGCGCTGGCCGCCGAGTACAAGAAGCTGCTGCTGGCGATGCTGCAGCGGCGCGAGGCGTGGCAGATCGTCGACGTGGTCAACAAGATCACCGATCCGTCCGCCATGGCCGATACCGCCGGCTACGCGTCGTACCTGACCGATGTGCAGAAACGTGAACTGCTGGAAACCGAGGATGTCTCGCAGCGGCTGCGTCAGCTCATCGAGTGGACGGGTGAACACCTGGCCGAGGTCGAGGTCAACGACAAGATCGCCGAGGACGTCCGGTCCGGGATGGACAAGCAGCAGAAGGAATTCCTGCTGCGCCAGCAGCTCGCCGCCATCCGGAAGGAATTGGGTGAGTTGGGTCCCGACGGCACTGCAGAAGAGGCCGATTACCGGTCGCGTGTCGAGGCCGCCGACCTTCCCGAGAAGGTCCGCGAGGCCGCGCTGCGCGAGGTGGGCAAGCTGGAACGCTCCAGCGACCAGAGCCCCGAGGGCGGCTGGATCCGCACCTGGCTGGACACCGTCCTGGACCTGCCCTGGAACGTCACCACCGAAGACTCCACCGACCTGAAGTCGGCCCGCGAGATCCTGGATGCCGATCACCACGGCCTCGACGACGTCAAGGACCGCATCGTCGAGTATCTGGCCGTGCGGGCCCGCCGCGCGCAGCGCAACATGTCGGTCGTCGGTGGCCGCGGCTCCGGTGCCGTCATGGTGCTGGCCGGCCCTCCCGGTGTCGGCAAGACGTCGCTGGGTGAATCCGTGGCACGAGCGTTGGGCCGCAAGTTCGTTCGGGTCGCCCTCGGCGGCGTGCGTGACGAGGCGGAGATCCGCGGCCACCGGCGCACCTACGTCGGCGCGCTGCCCGGCCGTATCGTCCGCGCCATCGGCGAGGCCGGTTCGATGAACCCCGTCGTGCTGCTCGACGAGATCGACAAGGTCGGCTCGGATTACCGCGGCGACCCGTCATCGGCCCTGCTCGAGGTGCTGGATCCGGCGCAGAACCACACGTTCCGCGACCACTACCTGGAGCTGGATCTGGACCTGAGCGACGTGGTGTTCCTGGCGACGGCCAACGTCATCGAGAACATCCCGTCGGCGCTGCTGGACCGCATGGAGCTGATCCAGATCGACGGCTACACCGAGGACGACAAGGTGGCCATCGCGCGGGATTATCTGCTGCCCCGGCAGGCCGAACGGGCCGCGCTGACCTCCGACGAGGTCACGCTCACCGAGGCGGCGCTGCGCAAGATCGCCGCGGACTACACCCGCGAACCGGGGGTGCGGCAGTTCGAGCGGTTGCTGGCCAAGGCCTTGCGCAAGGTCACCACGAAGCTGGCACCCGGAGGATGGACCAGCCTCATCGTCGATGAGCCGGATCTCGTTGAGTACCTGGGCCGTCCGCGGTTCATGCCGGACTCCGACGAACGCACCGCGGTGCCCGGTGTGGCGACCGGCCTGGCCGTCACCGGCCTGGGTGGCGATGTGCTCTACATCGAGGCCGGCGCGGTGGATGCCGAACCGGGCTTGAAGCTCACCGGACAGCTGGGTGACGTCATGAAGGAGTCCGCGCAGATCGCGCTGTCCTACGTGCGGGCCCACGCCGCACAGTTGGGCGTGGATCCGAAGGCCCTGGACCGCCAGATCCATGTGCACGTGCCGGCGGGCGCGGTGCCCAAGGACGGCCCGTCGGCGGGCGTCACCATGGTGACGGCGCTGGTGTCGATGGCCACCGGCCGGCAGGTGCGCGGTGATGTCGGCATGACCGGTGAGGTCACGCTGAACGGCCGGGTGCTGCCGATCGGCGGGGTCAAGCAGAAGCTGCTTGCCGCACAACGGGCCGGGCTGAAGACGGTGTTCATCCCGCAGCGCAACGAGCCGGATCTCGACGAGGTCCCGGCCGAGGTGTTGCAGGCGCTGGAGGTCAGGCCGATGACCGATGTCGCCGAGATCGTCGCGCTGGCGCTGGAGCCGGTGACCGAGGCGGCCACCCAGGCCGCCTGACCCTTGCCGTCGCGAGCAGTCGCAAACGGCCGCAACTCCGCTGGATTTGTGGGCCATTTGCGTCTGCTCGCGCAGCTAGGGTGTCCCGATGGCCGACAAGACACATCACTACGAGCTTGACATCACCTGGACCGGCAACACCGGCTCCGGCACCAGCGGCTCCGGCACCAGCGGCTACCGCGAGTATGAACGCGCCCACGACGTCAGCGCACCGGGTAAACCCACCATCCCCGGCACCGCCGACCCGGCGTTCCGCGGTGTGCCCGAGCGCTGGAACCCCGAGGAGCTCCTGGTGGCGTCGCTGTCACAGTGCCACATGCTCTGGGTCCTGGCATTGTGCGCCCAAGCGGGCGTCACGGTGACCGGCTACACCGATCACCCATCGGGGACCATGGCCCAGACCTCCGACGGCGCAGGCTATTTCACCGACGTCGTGCTACGCCCGACGGTGCACATCACCGATGCGCACCAGGCCGAGACGCTCACCGGCATCCACGAACGGGCACACCGACTCTGTTTCATCGCCAACTCGGTGAATTTCGACGTCGTCTGCCGGCCGCGTGTCGTTGTCCAGGTGTGAGGTCCGGCCACCGCATAGACTCGGCTGACCAGCGACTCGGGGGGCCCGATGGCCGATTTCAACACCACCAAACGTCGCGTCGTGCACGCTGTGCAGCGCCGTGTCGTCAACCCGATCGGGCGTAAGCTGCCCATCACCATGCTGGAGACGATCGGGCACAGATCCGGTCTGCCGCGGCGCACCGCAGTCGGCGGCCGGGTCATCGACGGCCAGTTCTGGATGGTGTCCGAGCACGGTGACCATTCGCACTACGTGCAGAACATCACGGCCAATCCGGCTGTCCGGGTGCGTATCCGTGGACGGTGGCGCACCGGCACCGCGCATCTGCTGCCCTCCGATGACCCGATTGCCCGGCTGGCCCACCTGCCCCAGCTCAACAGCTCGATGGTCCGGGTGATGGGCAGCGACCTACTGACCATCCGCGTCGACCTGGACTAGACCGATGGCCTACGACGAGGATCTGGCCGAGCGGGTCAGGGAGCTGATGGCGATGACCGCCGGCGTCGACGAGAGACGCATGTTCGGTGGCCTGGCCTTCCTCGTGCACGGCCATATGGCCGTCTGCGTCTCCGGGGCCGGGGGTCTGATGGTGCGGGTGCCGGCCGAGGACACCGCGACACTGCTCACCCGCGCACACGTCGAACCGATGGTGATGGCGGGCAGGGAAACTCGGGGCTGGGTCCGCGTAGCGGCGGCCGGCCTGACCACGAAACGCCAATTGCAGCCGTGGGTGGCCCGCGGTGTCGAGCATGCCTCGAGCCTGCCGCCCAAGTAGGCCCGGTTAGCCCCCGGAGCCATGGGGTATGCCTCCCCCATGGCAGGCTCCACCATCCCGATCAGCCGCCTGCTCCAGCAGGCGGGCACCACCTACGCTGACGAGGCCGGCATCACGCTGCGCAACA
Organism: Mycobacterium sp.; assembly: GCA_034520035.1. GTDB lineage: Bacteria > Actinomycetota > Actinomycetes > Mycobacteriales > Mycobacteriaceae > Mycobacterium. The sequence continues at coordinate 179,675 of JAXHOA010000125.1, forward strand.
CACCCAAACCGCTGTTCCAGCTGCTGACGCTGACGATGCTGGCCAGCAAGCCCATCGCCGCCTCGGTCGCGGTCGCCGCGGCCCGGGAGCTGTTCGGTGCCGGGCTACGCACACCCGCGGACGTGCTGCGCACCGACCGACCGACCATGATCAATGCCTTCGGACGCGCCGGTTACGCCCGGTACGACGAGAGTTCGGCGACCCGACTCACCGAACTCGCCACCGCCGTGCGGGACCACTACTCCGGTGATCTCCGCAACCTGGCCGATGAGGCCGGACAGAACCCCCGAGCCGCCGCCCAGGCCTGCAGCATTTCGACGGTATCGGCCCCACCGGGGCCGACATCTACCTGCGCGAAGCGCAGAACGTGTGGCCCTGGGCCCAGCCCTATTTCGACGAGCGCGCGCTGACTGCGGCACGCGACCTGGGATTGCCGGGAGACCCCGACCAGCTGCTCACGCTGTCCGAGGGCAGACCCGCCGAACTCGCCGCCGCGCTGGTGCGCGTATCTCTCGACGACGATCTGCGCGAACGGGTGTCCGCGAAACCATCCTGATCAAAGGAGAACACCATGCCCACTCACGTCATCATCGGTGCCGGCCTGGCCGGCGCCAAGGCCGCGGAAGGACTGCGCGACAACGGCTTCGACGGCAAGATCATCCTGTTCGGGAACGAAGACCAACTCCCCTACGAGCGGCCGCCCCTGTCCAAGGACTACCTGGCCGGCGAGAAGTCACTGGCGGATTTCACCGTGCACCCCGCCGAGTGGTACAGCGAGCATGATGTGGACCTGCGCCTGGGCACCGAGGTGCAGGTCATCGACACGGGCGGCCACAGCGTCGGTTTCGACGACGGCCGCCATGAGCACTACGACAAGCTGCTGCTCGCGACCGGTTCCCGGGCGCGGCACCCCGCCCTGCTGGGCGCCGACGCCGCGGGCGTGCACGTACTGCGCACCGCCGACGATGCCTCCGCGCTGGTGTCGGCGCTGACCGAGCGCAGCAGGCTCGCCATCGTGGGCGCCGGCTGGATCGGGTTGGAGGTCGCCGCCGTGGCCCGGACCCGTGGCGCACAGGTCACCGTCGTCGAACGCGCAGAACTGCCCCTGCTGGGGGCACTCGGACCCGAGGTCGCACAGGTGTTCGCCGCGCTGCACACCGAGCACGGTGTGGATCTGCGGCTGAACACGACCGTCGACGCCGTCACGACGACGGCCGGCGGCACCGCGACCGGACTGCGACTCGCCGATGGGTCCACCGTGCCTGCCGATCTGGTCCTGGTCGCCGTCGGCGCGGAACCCAACATCGCGCTCGCCGAGAAAGCCGGGCTCACGCTGGCCGACGGCGGTGTGGCCGTCGACGAGTCGCTGAAGACCAGCGACGACGATGTGTACGCCGTCGGTGACATCGCCGCCGCGCAACATCCGCTCTTCGGTGAGCGCATCCGCACCGAGCACTGGGCCAACGCGCTCAAGCAACCGGCCGTCGCGGTGTGCGGGATGCTCGGGAACCCGGGTAGCTATGACGAGTTGCCCTATTTCTTCACCGACCAGTACGACCTCGGCATGGAATACGTCGGCCACGCACCGAAGTACGACGCGGTGGTGTTCCGGGGTGACGTCGACAATCGCGAGTTCACCGTATTCTGGGTCGACCAGAAGAAGCGGGTGCTGGCCGGGATGAACGTGAATATCTGGGAAGGTCTCGATGACATCAAGGCGATCATCCGCGCCGGCGCGAAGATCGACACCGATCGACTGGCCGACCCCAAAGTCCCGCTGTCCGAACTGGTCTAGGAATCCTTGACTAGGGTCGGGTCCATGTCCCCGACCCCATCACCGATCAATGTCGTCGTCACCGGTGCCGCAGGCCAGATCGGCTATGCCGCACTCTTCCGCATCGCGGCCGGAGCGATGCTCGGCCACGACACCCCGGTCCGACTGCGACTCCTGGAATTACCGGACGCCGTCCGTGCCGCCGAGGGCGTGGTGATGGAACTCGACGACGGCGCCTTCCCGCTGCTGGCCGGCGCCGAGATCCACGACGATCCAATGCGGGCATTCGACGGTGTCGACGTCGCCCTGCTGATCGGCTCGAGGCCACGCACCAAGGGGATGGAGCGCGCCGACCTGCTCGGTGCCAACGCGCAGATCTTCGCGACGGCCGGCAAGGCGCTCAACGCCGGAGCGTCGCCCGGCATCCGGGTGCTCGTCGTCGGAAACCCGGCCAACACCAACGCGCTGGTGGCCTCGGCACACGCCCCGGACATTCCGCGCGAACGATTCACCGCACTGACCCGTCTCGATCACAACCGCGCGGTGGCGGCGCTGGCGCGGCACACCGGCGCACCGGTCACCGAGATCAGCCGGATGAGCATCTGGGGGAATCACTCGCCGACGCAATACCCGGACATCTTCCACGCGATCGTCGGCGGCCGCTCCGGTGCCGACTTCGCCGCCGATACCCGTTGGCTCGCCGATGATTTCATCCCCACGGTGGCGCGCCGCGGAACGGCCATCATCGAGGCGCGGGGCGCGAGTTCGGCGGCGTCGGCGGCCAACGGCGCCATCGACCATCTCGACGACTGGGTGCACGGCACGCCCGAGGGCGACTGGACATCGGTAGCGCTGCCCTCCCCCGGTGTCTACGGCATCGAGGAGGGCCTGGTGTGTTCGTTCCCGTGCCGATCGCGCGAGGGTCGCTGGGAGATCGTGGAAAACCTGGAAATCAACGCGTTCTCCCGCACCCGGATCGACGCGTCGGTCGCCGAGCTGCGTGCGGAACGCGACGCCGTCGCGGCATTGGGCCTGCTGTAGTCAGCCCAGCGTGGCGGTGCCGTCGGCCCGCACGGTGACCTTGGCGCCCGCGATGTCCTCGGCGACGCTGGCCGCTGCCTCGGAGCGATCGTTGACAACCGCCAGCGTCCGGGTGTCCGCCGGTGTCCTGACCGCCAGGTACGCCTTCTCCGGCACGCCTTCGCGGTCGAACGGTGTGGTCCAGGTTTCGACGGTACCGACTCCTTCCCATTCGACCTCGGCGGCCCGGATGGGTTCGGCATCGACGTCGGATTGCACATCCTCCCAACGGAATCCGCCACTGGGCGGCCGGGTGCCGTAGACCCCGAAGCTGTGCTTGGTGAGGTAGCCACCGTTGGCGGTGATCAGGCCGACCGCTCCGGGTGTGGCGGTCAACCGCTCGGCCATGGTGGCGATGGAATGTGTCACGTAGTTGTTCCATGGCCCGCCGGCGAAGGTGAGTCCGCCGGTCACGGTCAGCGGACGCTGGGGATCGTCAAGGGCCAGACCGAGTTCGTTGGCCGCGACCTGCACCGCGGACGGGAAGCAGGAGTAGACGTCCACGAGAGCGATGTCATCGACGCCGACTCCGGCGAGTTCCAGTGCCCGGGTGCCGCCGATCCGGATGGCCGGCGATCCGTGGAACTCGGCACGGTGGCTGATCTCGTAGGTGTCATGCGCATCGGTGCCCGCATACGGGAACACCCAACGCTCCTGCGGGATCTGGAGATGGGTCGCCTTCTCCGCCGACATCAGGATCAGGGCCGCACCCTGATCGACCATGTTGTTGGAGTTCATCAGCTTGGTGTACGGGGCACTGATCATCCGGTTCTTCGGCCCGGGTCGGGCGATCTCCTCGGCGCCGAGTGCTTCCTGGCTCCAGGCGTGCGGATTGCCGGCGGCGACCGCGCTGAACCGTGACCACAGTTCACCGATGCGCTGCTGGTGTTCCTGCGGGGTGGCGCCCGCCGCGATCCGCAGGGCCTGCTCGAACATCGGGTACACGAACGCCGGCCGGTCCAAGTGGATGCGCAGCTCGCCGGGACCGGCCAGCTGGAATTCGTCATCGGACCCGGGCGCCGGCGCCACCGATTCGTCCTGCTTGGTACCGACCAGCTTCTCACCGCGGGCACGTAGCCGCGTCCGCGAGCGCCAGGTCTCGCCACCACTGATGAGCACCACATCGTTGCGACCGTGCTGGATGTCCAGGCAGGCCTGGTTCACCAAGGACTGCGGCACATTGCCGCCGATCGGCGTATACCGGGTGGCCGCGTTCTGGGCGCCGATGCGCTGCGCGAGCAGCAGGCCGGGATCGCGGTAGCGCCAGGACAGCAGGTTGACCACCCGCACCGAGTCGACGGCTGCGAGCACCCGCGGGTCGGCGGCGGCGCGGACGGCGGCCTCCATCAGATCGACGGGTTCGGTCGTCGAACTCTCGTCGCGCTGGTTGACCTGTCCGTACCCGACGAGCACCGGGGTTCTGGGGTCGATGGTCACTGTTGTGGTCCTCTCCACGAGCGTGCGGAAACTTGGTGTCGCGCGCGGCGTGTCCGGCAACAGACACGCACGCTCGCGCGTAATCAGGCCGGTCCGACCCGGTAGATCGATTTCAGCGTCTGATAGGCGGCCAGCCCCTCGGGTCCGAGTTCGCGGCCCAGCCCGCTGGCCTTGACGCCACCGAACGGGGCGTTGACGTCCAACTGGTAGTCGTTGACGCCGACGGTGCCGGTGCGCACCGCGCGAGCGATATCGGTGGCGCGATCCACATCGGGTGACCACACCGTGCCGCCCAGGCCGAATTCGCTGTCGTTGGCGATGTCGATGGCCTCCTGATCGGTGCCATATGGGATCACCGTCAGCACCGGCCCGAAGATCTCTTCCTGGGCGATGCGCGACGAGTTGTCGACATCGGCGAACACCGTCGGCGAGACGAACCAGCCGCGGGGCTGATCGGCCGGGATCGCGCCACCGGCAACGAGTGTGGCCTCGGACCTACCGACTCCGATGTAATCGAGCACGCGTTCCTGTTGGCGGCGGCTGACCAGGGGCCCGATATCGGTGGACTTCTGCAGCGGGTCGCCCACGACCAGCCCGTCGGCCAGTGCCGCGATCGCGTCGACCACCTCGGCGTAGCGCGACCGCGGCGCCAGGATGCGGGAGCTCAGGTGACAGGTCTGCCCGTTGTTGACGAACGAGGCCGACTTCAGCCCCTTGACGGTGGCGTCCAGATCCGCGTCGTCGAGGATGATCGCGGCCGATTTGCCACCGAGTTCCAGCGTGACCGGCCGCAGCAGGCGGCCGCAGGTCTCGGCGATGATCCGCCCGGCGACCGTCGACCCGGTGAAGGCCACCTTGTCGACACCGGGGTGCGATACCAGGTGGGCGCCCGATTGCGCGCCGCCCGCGACGATGTTCAGCACACCGGCCGGCAATCCGGCCTCGTCGGCCGCCTCGGCGAAAACCAAGGCATCCAAGGCGGTTTCGGGTGCCGCCTTGAGCACCATGGTGCATCCCGCGGCCAGTGCCGGCGCGATCTTCATGATGGCCAGCGCCTGCGGGTAGTTCCACGGGGTGATCGCGGCGACGACGCCGACGGGCTCGCGGCGCACGATGGTGTGCCCGATCGCGGCGGGACGCACCTCCTCCTGCCCGGTCGTGTCCAGCAGGTCGGCGTAGTACCGCAGCAGCACCGCCGGGAACATGCCGTTGGCGCCCTTGGACAGCCGGATCGGCATCCCGTTCTCGCGCGAGCACAGTTCCAGGGTGGCTGCCGCCCGCTTCTGCAGCGCATCGGCCATCAACCGCAGCACGCCGGCTCGCTCACCGGCCGGGGTGGCCGCCCAGCCCGGCAGTGCGGTGCGGGCCGCCGCCACGGCCTCGTCGATCTCGGATTCTGTTGCCGCCGCGCCCAGCCCGAGCTGTTCCTCGGTGGCCGCCTCGATCACGGCGACGTGCTCGGATGCGGTGCGGAACTCTCCGGCGATGAAGACTGACGCGGTACTCACGGTGCGCTCCTTTGGTCGGTGGTGCTCTCGGAGGGCACGCGAGGTTCTCCGTCGCTTTCGAACAGAACATTGTCGGCGATGAGCCGGTCGATCTCGTCGTTGTCCAAACCAAGTGCCCGGTGGGCGATATCGCGGGTGTGCTCCCCGGCCACCGGCGCCGGGCGAAGTTCGCCGCGCGGAATCGTGCGAAAGGGTGCTGGCCCGGTCTCGCTGGGCATCGGCGCGTCGAAGAGCGGATGCTCCAGATCGGTGTAGAGCGAACGGAACTGGAGTTGCACATCGTCGAGCACATCGCCCGGCCGGTTCATCGGCCCGGCCGGGATGCCGGCGCCCTGCAGTTCCTCGGTGAGGACGTGCTTGTCCCGGCTGACGGTGTACGCCCCGAGGATGGCGGTCAGCGCGGCGGCGTCGGCGGGCAGGTCGATACCGATGAGGGCCGCCAGGGTGGCGCGGTCGTGCTCGTCGCGCACCGAAATGACGCACCATTCGTCGTCGCCGGCGCACGGGCAGACCGCGTGCACGGCGGCGTCCTCGGTGAGCGGCAGACCGGCCTGCGCGGCGGCTTCGGCTACGTACGCCACGGCCAGTTGGTTGACCGCCACCTCGGCCTGCGAGATGTGCACGTGCGCACCGCTTCCGGTGCGTTCCCGGCGGATCAGCGCGGCCAGGGTGGCGATCGCGGTGATCCTGGCCGCCACGTGGTCGGGGAAGATCGTGGTCGCGTCGAAAAATTGCGATAACTGGTCCTTCTCGGCACCCGCACCCCGCCAGAGCCGCGTGACACCGGTGGTGGCACGCACCAATGGGCCGTAGCCCATCCGGTCACTCCATGGGCCGGTGTCGCCGAACGCGCTGCTCTCGGCCAACACCACCGTGGGATTCAGCGCGCGCAGGGCCTCGAAGGAGAATCCCAGTGCCGCAAGGGTTCCCGGTTTGAAGTTGGCGAACACCGCGTCGGTGCGCCCGACCAGCCTGCCAAAGATCTCGGCACCTTCCGGTCGGCGCAGGTCCACCCCGAAGCTCAGTTCGTTGCGGTGGGTCAACGCCCACGACGAACTCATCGCCTGCCCCGGCGCGGTCTGACGCAACCCGTCGGGGTAGGTGGCGCTTTCCACCTTCACGACCCGGGCTCCCAGATCAGCGAACAACCGGCCGAGCTCGCCGCCGGCGACGATCACCCCGAGATCCAGGATCCGCAGTCCGTCGAACGGACGTCTCCCGCTCTTGCGCGGCCGGCCGAGGGTATTGGCCGGGCCCAACCACTGCGGTGCCGCGTCCTCGGTTGCCGGGGCGGTCATACCGCGGTGCGCGCCGTCGACGACGAACGGGCCGACCGGCACCGTCACGGCGCCTCCGTCCACCGGCAGCGGCGCCAAGGCACCGACGGCACGGAAGTGCTCGGAGGCCAGTGCTTCGGCCGGCGTCTGCACCGCGGCGATCGGCACGCCCCGCGACTGCCCCTGCGCCACCAGATCGGCCATCGTCCCGGGCCCGAACAACGCCGCAATCGCCGCATTCAGCTGTACGGAGGCGGCGAATCGCGCCGCGATCGAGTCGAATTCGGGCCCGCTGAATTCCTCGGGTTCGCCGAGCCAAGCCCGCATACCGCGCCATTGCCGCGCCGAGAGCAGACAGATGCGGACGTACCCGTCGCGGCACGGGAACGTCGGATAGATCTGCTGGTTGCGGGGCCGGCCCCGCCAGCCACCGGAGCGCTTCAGACCGGATGCCGCCTGCCCTTGCGATCCGAAGGGCGGGTCGAGCGCCTGCACCACGGCCTCGAAGCGGGAGAAGTCGATGTAGTCGCCACCACCGTGGCGTAACCGGTGGTAGTAGGCGGCCAGTACCGCCCACGCCGCCTGCGCTGCCGCCGTCGCCGACGCGATACCGATCGGCGGCAGCACCGGTGTCCCGGTGGCCGGGCCGGAACGCGACAGCGCGGTCGACATCGCGTAGAACACCGCGTCGGTGCCCACCCAGGACCGATACGGTCCGTCGGCCCCGAAATCGGTGACCGACAGCGCCACCAGATCGGGATGGCGGTCGGCGAGTTCGGCGCAGGTGGCGCCGAAGGCACCGGTCAGGTAACCGCCTGCGGCGACAAGGATGTCCGCCCCGGCGACCAGTTCGTCGAATCGGCGCCGGTCGGCCTCGTCGGCGGGATCCAGCGTCGTGCACCGCTTGTTGGCATTGTTCAGGGCGAACGGCACGCTGGTCGTACCCACCAACGGTGCGGCGCTCCGGTCGCGGTCGTCGCCGGGTAGTGCGATCTTGAGCACGTCGGCACCCAGATCGGCCAGCAGCCGGGTGATCGCCGCGGCGTCGGCGCCCGCGAGGTCGAGCACCCGCACACCACCCAGCAGTGGCCCCTGCGCCGTCACCGCGTCATCCTCAGCACGCTCGACACCATAGCGTGTCAGTTCGCTAACTTAGGTAGACAACCACGGCACGTACACTTACAACCAATGTCTGACGCCGGCGCGGTGGCCTCACCGATCGAAATGCCTGCCCATCCGCTGGTTGGGCAGCTGTCCGCGCTGCACCATTTCCGGGTCTACGTCGATGTGGGTGTCGTCGTCGTGGTGCTCGCCCTCACCAATCTGGTGGCACATTTCACCACGCCGTGGGCCAATGTCGTGATCGTGCCCGCCGCCGCGGTCGGTCTGGTCATCCTGGTGCGCTCGCGCGGTCTCGGCTGGTCCGAGCTCGGCCTTGGCCGCGAGCAGTGGCGTTCGGGCGCGGGCTACGCCGCGGCCGTCGTGGGGATCGTGCTGCTGGTCATCGCGATCGGCGCCCTTCTGCCGTGGACGCGCCCGATGTTCATGAACAACCACTACGCGACGCTGTCGGGCGCGCTGCTCGCGTCGATGGTGATCATCCCGCTGCAGACCGTCATCCCCGAGGAACTGGCCTTTCGCGGTGTGCTGCACGGTGCGCTGGACCGCGCCTGGGGTGTCCGCGGGGTGGCCGCCGCCGGATCGCTGTTGTTCGGCCTCTGGCACATCGCCAGCTCGTTCGGACTCACCAGCGGCAATGTCGGGTTTTCCCGCATCCTCGGCGGCGGTGTGTTCGGCATGGTGGCCGGCGTCGTCGGCGCGGTGATCGCGACCGCAGCGGCCGGCTTCGTGTTCACTTGGCTGCGCCGGCGCAGTGGCAGTCTGATCGCGCCGATCGCACTGCACTGGTCACTGAACGGGATGGGCGCACTGGCCGCCGCGCTCGTGTGGCACGCGTCCACCTGAGCGCGGCGCCCGTGCGCCGGTGAGGGTTCGTCGCTAGGACTTCTTGGTCACCAAGCCGACGATCCACAACAGGATGACCGAGCCCAGGACCGCGGTGAACAGCGTGAACCACCAGCCGCCACCCGCGGTGTCCAGGAAGAAGCTGAGCAGGAACCCGCCGATCAGTGCACCCACGATGCCGATGACGATGTTCATCAAGATGCCAGATCCACCGCCCTTGACGATCTTTCCGGCGATCCAACCGGCAATGGCGCCGATGATGATGTAGCCGATCCAGCCCACGCTCGTCTGCGTGGTGGAACGGGCGAGAAACTCCGTAGCGGCCAGCATGTCCATCAGTGAACTCCTGCCTCGGTGACCCGTTGCCGGGACGCCCGACCGCGCGGCCGGGATGACATCCGGTTTACCCGGGCCGGGTAACGATCATGCCCAAGAAATGGCCACGATCTCCCATCGCCGCGGCGACCATGGCGACGCAATGTCGCCCTGAGGAAGCCGCTGCGGATACAGATCCACGCTGCGGGCCCTCAGGGCGACATTGTCACGGTCGTGACGGCTACGCCGGCAGCATCCCGGGGGCGCTGTTCGGGTCGACGGGCACCGGGACACCGACGCCGGGACGCGGCGGCGGCGCGTTGGGATCGGGCGGGGGCGCGTTCGGGTCCGGCGGCGGCGGAGGCGCGTTCGGGTCCGGCGGCGGCGGCGGTGGCGGCGGGCTCCACGGCCGGATCGACTGGGCCAGCGTCACCGCGGCACCCTTGTCCACCGGGTTGTTGGCCGTACCGAGCCACACCACGAACCAGCGCTCGGGTGCGCGCTGACCGCGGGCAGCCGCGGTGGGCGCACCGACCACACCGGCCCAGATCTGTCCGGTCGGCTTGCTGGCGTCGGTGAATTTCACCTCGTAGTAGGAGGCGGTGCCGGTGAGATCACCAGCCGTCAGCGGCACGGTCTCCTGGCCGAGCCGGGTCCCCGGGAACGGCATGAAGAACTCGCCCATATCGGAGGCCAGTCGGGCTGCCGCCTTGGCGTTGTCGGCCTCGGAACCGGCGAACAACTTCATGTCGAGGCGGCCCAGCAGCACGCTGGTGTCGTTCGGCGGCTGCTCGGTACCGGGCGGCGGGATCTTGGTCAGCAGCGCCTGCCCGTAGGACAACTGGGTGGCGTCGGCCACCTTCCACCCCTCGGGCAGGAGATAGCTGAAACCACCGGGAGCGTTGTTGACGCGGCCCGGCTCCGGCTCCGGCGGGGGCGGCGGAGCGTTGGGATCCACGGGCGGCGCGTTCGGATCGGGCGGCGGTGGCGGCACGCCCGGAGGCAGCGGCGCGGCGGGCGGCGGCGGTGGAGCGTTCGGATCGGCCGGCGGCGGCGGGGGCGGCGGCGTCGGTTCGGCGGGGGCGGGGACCGGCGCGGGTGGCACCGGTTCCGCGTACGACACCGCGACCGGAAGGGTCAGGGCCGCCGCGGACGCCACCGCTACGGCGACCGTAAGCCTCTTGCCGAGCCGCTTGCGGTGTGAGGAATTCACGTCCGACTGATCCATGGTGAAGAAACTACCGTGTTGCGGCCGTGACGCAAGTGTGAGTTGCTCATTGAATGCCAAGCTGAGATGTTGCTGGGAACGATTAAAGCTCACGCAGACATGGGTGCGCAGCATTGCTGACTTTACGCGCCCACGACGGAGTCCACCGATGGCGCTCGGGTGTGCCGTCCGCGCCCCGGTGGGGTTCTCACTCCGTACGTCGCCGTCGCCCCGCAATCCGTTACGCGACGTTGCCGGCCACCCGCACACCCGGCGCGTCTGATTTCCCCCAGCTAGCTACTGTCCAGTAACATGACCGTCACTCGCTGGCTTCAGCGCTGAACCAAGGAGGTCCCATGGAGTTGCTCGTCACCGGTGGCGATACCGAACTGGGCCGCGTCATCGCAAGTGGGTTCCGCGACGAGGGCCACAACGTGGTGATCGCCGGAGCGCAGCGGGCCGAGCTCGAAGTGGCCGCCAAGGAACTCGACGTCGACTACGTGGTCTTCGACAACAACGATCCAGCCAGCCTCGAAGCCGCTCGCGGCGCCTTCCCGCAGCACCTCGACGGCATCATCAATGTGCCCGCCCCGCGCTGGGACGCCGGCGACCCCCGCACCCACACGCTGACCGACCGTGCGTCGGCCTGGCGCCACGCGCTGGACACCACGGTGTTGTCCGCGGTCCTGACGGTGTCGATACTGGGCGACCAGCTGAGTTCGGGCGGCTCGATCGTCAACGTGGTGGCGTCGAATCCCGCCGACGGCAGCGCCGATGCCGCCGTCAAGGCGGCGCTGTCGAACTGGACCTCCGGTCAGGCCGCCCACTTCGGCGTTCGCGGCATCACGATCAACCTCGTCGCCGCCGGCCGTGGCGTCGACCCCGGCTACGACGGCCTCGGCGGCTCCCCCACCACGACCGCCGATGAAATCACCCGTCTGGCACTGTTTCTCACCACACCGTCGGCCAGGCACATCACCGGCGAGACGCTGCACGTCAGCCAGGGTGCGCTCGCCAACTTCGGCTGAGATATTCCCGTGTTCGCCCCGAGCTAAAACGGGGTGATCGCTCCGCTTAGTTGTGGTTACGTGAGTCCCATGGCGATTCGACTCGGACTCCAGATCCCCAACTTTTCCTACGGCACCAGCGTCTCCGAACTGTTCCCCACCGTCATCGCGCAGGCGCAGGAAGCCGAGAATTCCGGCTTCGACTCGGTTTTCGTGATGGACCACTTCTATCAACTGCCCGGCCTCGGCGCACCCGAGGAGCCGATGCTGGAGGCCTACACGGCACTCGGCGCACTGGCCACCGCCACCGAACGGGTCCAACTGGGCACCCTGGTCACCGGCAACACCTACCGCAATCCCACGGTGCTGGCCAAGGCCATCACCACGCTGGACGTGATCAGCCAGGGCCGCGCCGTCCTGGGCATCGGCACCGGCTGGTTCGAACTGGAGCATGACAGCCTGGGCTTCGAGTTCGGCACCTTCACCGACCGCTTCAAGAAGCTCGATGAGGCCTTGCAGATCATCGTGCCGATGCTCAAGGGCGAGCGCGTGACCGTCGATGGCGCCTACTACAAGACTCAGGAAGCCTTCGCCAATCCCCGCTTCCGCGAGCACATTCCGCTGATGATCGGCGGCAGCGGCGAGAAGAAGACCATCCCACTGGCCGCGCGGCACTTCGACCACCTCAACATCATCGCCGGATTCGACGAGCTGCCCCGCAAGCTGGCTGTCGTCAAGGAGAACTGCGAGAAGATCGACCGCGATCCCGGCCACGCTCGAGACCAGCATGCTGGTGATCGCCTTGATCGGCGAGCAGTTCACCGCGGACATGATCCCCGACGACTTCACACAGCAGGCGGTCTTCGGCACCCCCGAGCAGGTCGCCGAGCAGATCAAGGAGAAGGTCTACGACGTCGGTGTCGACGGCGTGATCCTCAGCCCGGTGACGATGGGCGGTTATGTACCCGGCGGCGTCACTGCGGTGGCCGAGGCATTGAAGCCGGTGATCGGCGGGTGAACTCTGGGTCGGTGCGCCATCTCACCGCGCTGGTGGGATGGCCACCGACTACCCTAGGGTTGTATTGACAAAGTACTTCGCTAGGAGCGTCAGATGAGCCACCCGGGAGCTACGGCATCGGATCGGCACAAGGTCGTCATCGTCGGTTCGGGTTTCGGTGGATTGAACACCGCACAGGCACTCAAGCGTGCCGATGTCGACATCAAGTTGATCGCCCGTACCACCCACCACCTGTTCCAGCCGCTGCTGTATCAAGTGGCCACCGGAATCATCTCCGAGGGCGAGATCGCGCCACCGACCCGGCTGATCCTGCGCAAGCAGGAGAACGCCCAGGTGTTGCTCGGTGACGTGACCCATGTCGACCTGGAGAACCAGACGATCGACTCCGTCCTGCTGGGCCATACCTACCGCACGCCGTACGACACCTTGGTCCTTGCCGCAGGTGCCGGCCAGTCGTATTTCGGCAACGATCACTTCGCCGAGTTCGCGCCCGGCATGAAGACCATCGACGATGCGCTGGAGCTGCGTGGCCGCATCCTCGGCGCCTTCGAGCAGGCCGAGCGGTCGAGTGATCCGGAGCGCCGCAAGAAGCTGCTGACGTTCGTCGTCATCGGCGCCGGACCGACCGGCGTGGAGATGGCCGGCCAGATCCAGGAACTGGCGGACCAGACGCTCAAGGGCAGCTTCCGGCATATCGACCCCACCGAGGCGCACGTCATCCTGCTCGACGCCGCGCCCGCGGTCCTTCCGCCGATGGGCGAGAAGCTCGGCCTCAAGGCCAAGGAGCGGCTGGAGAAGATGGGCGTCGAGATCCAGCTCAACGCCATGGTCACCGATGTCGACCGCAATGGCATCACCGTCAAGGACAAGGACGGCACCATCCGCCGCATCGAATCGGCGTCCAAGGTGTGGTCGGCCGGCGTGCAGGCCAGCCCGCTCGGCAAGGATCTGGCCGCCCAGTCCGAGACCGAGATCGATCGCGCCGGCCGCGTCAAGGTCAACCCGGACCTGTCGATCCCCGGTCACCCCAACGTGTTCGTGGTCGGCGATATGGCGTTCGTCGACGGTGTGCCGGGTATGGCACAGGGCGCCATCCAGGGCGCCAAGTACGTCGCCGCGATCATCAAGAACGAGGCCGCTGCGCGCGCACACGGCACCAAGCCCAAGCCCCGGGTGCCGTTCAAGTACTTCGACAAGGGCTCGATGGCCACCGTGTCGAAGTGGAACGCCGTGGCCAAGGTCGGCAAGCTCGAGTTCGGCGGCTTCATTGCCTGGCTCGCGTGGCTGGGGCTGCACCTGATCTACCTGGTCGGCTTCAAGACCAAGATCGCCACCTTGCTCTCCTGGGCGGTGACGTTCCTGAGCCGCCAGCGTGGGCAGCTGACCATCACCGAGCAGCAGGCCTACGCCCGCACCAGGATCGAGGAACTCGAGGAGATCGCCGCCTCGGTACAGGAACGCGAGAAGGCGGCCAGTTAGCCGCCCAATCGCTGTCCCTGCCACGTCGACAGACTGCCTCCACCGGCCAGTTCCAGGACGGTGCCGGGGCTGTCGAATCCGGTTTCCGGATAACGTAATTCGCTGACACACGCCAGCGGTGTGCCCAGCTCGTCGTCGGCCACCGATCCCGCGCCCAGCTCCACCCGGTGCCGTAGCAGCGGCGTGCCGTCCACATCGGCGTGCAGCGCCGAGGTCCAGAATCCTTGGTCCTCACCGGTTCTGCCGATCTGCGCGCTCTCGCGCACCCGTGCCGTCGCGGACTGGCCTACCCGCAGCCGGGTGCTGGTGTGGTGGCGCGCGCCGCCCGCGATGACAGTGGGCTGGGGATCGAGGTCGAGCTCACCTGCCACCTCCAGATCCCAGAAGCTGTGCGACACCACGCTTCCCGCCCCCGGGAGCGCGACGCTGGCCGCGACACTGCGCACCCGCAGCCGCGCACCGGCCTCCACGACGATCCGCACCGAGATGACATCCCCGCCCAGCGGTGTCGCCGCGGCCGACAGCAGGTGCACGACGTCGGGCTCGGTGCGACGCGCGGCGAGCCCGCCCGCGCATTCGATGCGCGGGCCGCGGCCGGGCCGGGCCACCAGCAGGACGTCGGACCGCATCTCAGCCCGCGACCGGTACCCGTAGCTGCTCGTGCACCCACCGCAGCACCGGGCCGGCGGTCGGGTCGTCGGTCAGCGAGATGAGCACGAAGGGACGGTCTCCCCGCACCTGGGTGGAATCCCGGCGCATCACGTCCAGATCGGCGCCGACCATGGGTGCCAGGTCGGTCTTGTTGATCACCAACAGATCCGAGAAGGTCACCCCGGGCCCGCCCTTGCGCGGCACCTTGTCACCGCCGGCCACGTCGACGACGAAGATCTGCACGTCGATGAGGCCGGAGGAGAAGGTGGCGGTCAGGTTGTCGCCACCGGACTCGACCAGAATCAGGTCCAGACCCGGATTGGCGGCGATCAGATCGTCGATGGCGTCGAGATTGGCGGTGATGTCATCGCGGATGGCGGTGTGCGGGCAGCCTCCGGTCTGCACCGCGGCGATGCGCTCGTCGGGCAGGACGGCATGCCTGCGCAGGAAGTCGGCGTCCTCGGTGGTGTAGATGTCGTTGGTCAGCACGGCCAGCGAGATCTCATCGCGCAGCTGACGGCACAGCGCGGCCACCAGGGCCGTCTTACCGGACCCCACCGGGCCGCCCACGCCGATGCGCAGCGGCTCCCCCGGCTGGCGCACCCGCTTGGGCCGGTCGGCATGGGTGTGCGGTTCGCCGTCGATGAAATGTGGTGGCATGTATGGACCTTTCGACTCAGCTCAGGAAATTTCAGGACACGAAAAGGGGACGCTCGCGCACGGCGTGTGCCTCGGCCAACACATCGAGCAACGGATCGGACAGGTCGGCGAGTTCCGTGACGGCCTGTGCCGCGGTCTGCTCACACAGCGCGGACAACTCGAAGGTCAGGGCCGCGACATCGGCGGGATCCAGCGCCAGCAGCCGTTGCGCCGCCGTGGCCGACCCGGTCATGGTGGTGTACACCAGCGACAGCGCCGTGTGTTCGGGCGCCATCCCGGTGGCGATCCCGACCGCGCCCGCCGCCACCGCAAGGTGGGGTTTGATGCCGACGGGCTGCCAATCATGTTCGGGCCAGACCCGTTTCGCCAGCCGCACCAGCCCACGCCCCTGCGCCCGCGAGGCCGCCCGCGAAGCCGGGGACGGCGTCCGGGCATCGGTTTCGGCGTCGGCGGCGTCGACCGCCAGACTGCCGGTGTGCACCGCGGCCGCCAGGGACGCGCTCACCAGGCCCTGACTGCGGATCCGGCGGCACAGGTAGGCCCGCAACGTGGTGACGCCGGTGACCCGCCCCGCCGTGATCGCCTCTTCGATGCCGCCGGAGTGCACGTGACCGCCGGTGGGTAGCCGGGAATCGGCAAGTGTGAGCAGGGTCGCAAGCATCAGAACAGGAAGTAACGCTGCGCCATCGGCAGTTCGGTGGCGGGCTGCTCCTGCCAGACCTCGCCGTCGATGCGGACGGTGAAGGTATCGGAGTCGACCTCGATCCGCGGCAATGCGTCGTTGAGCGGCATCTGGGCCTTGCCCACCTTCCGCACGTTGCCCACCGCCAGCAACCTTCGCTTGACATCGAGCCGGTCGGCCAAACCATCCTCGAGGGCTTGCGGTGCCACGAAATGCACCGACGTGGCCACAGCGGCGGCGGGCGCGGCGCCGAACATCGGCCGGGGCAGCACCGGTTGCGGCGTCGGAATGGAGGCATTGGCATCACCCATCGCCGCCCAGGCGATCATGCCGCCCTTGATGACGGCGTGCGGGCGGACACCGAAGAAGGCCGGCTCCCACAACACCAGGTCGGCCAGCTTGCCGACCTCCACCGAACCGATCTCGTGATCCATGCCATGCGCCACCGCCGGGCAGATGGTGTACTTCGCGACGTAGCGGCGGGCCCGATTGTTGTCGGCCCGCACGTCGCCTTCCAGGAATCCCCTGCGGCGCTTCATGACATGCGCGGTCTGCCAGGTGCGCAGCACCACTTCACCGATGCGCCCCATTGCCTGGGCGTCGCTGCCGATCATCGAGATCGCGCCGATATCGTGCAGCAGATCCTCTGCGGCGATGGTCGAGGGCCGGATCCGGCTTTCCGCGAACGCGAGATCTTCGGGGATTCGCGGGTTGAGGTGGTGGCACACCATCAACATGTCCAGATGCTCGTCGAGAGTGTTGACGGTGTGCGGGCGGGTCGGGTTCGTCGAACTCGGCAGCACATTGGGTTCCCCGGCGACCGTGATGATGTCGGGTGCGTGCCCGCCGCCCGCACCCTCGGTGTGGTACGCGTGGATGGACCGGCCCTTCACCGCGGCCAGGGTGTCCTCGACGAACCCCATCTCGTTGAGTGTGTCGGTGTGGATATTGGCCTGCACGCCGGCGGCCTCGGACACGGTCAGGCAGGCGTCGATCGCGGCGGGCGTGGTGCCCCAGTCCTCGTGTAGCTTGAATCCGGCTGCACCACCGCGTAATTGCTCCCACATCGCCTCATGGCTGACGGTGTTGCCCTTGCCCAGCAGCGCGATGTTGAGCGGCCAGGTGTCCAGCGCCTCCAGCATCCGCGCCAGGTGCCAGGAACCGGGGGTCACGGTGGTGGCCTTGCTGCCCTCCGCCGGCCCGGTCCCGCCGGCGACGATGGTGGTGATACCGCCGCCGAGGGCCTCTTCCATGATCTGCGGACAGATCAGGTGGACGTGACAGTCGATGGCACCCGCGGTGACGATGCGGCCGTTGCCGGAAATGACCTCGGTGGACGGGCCGACCACCAGGTCGGGGTGCACCCCGGACATGATGTCGGGGTTGCCAGCCTTGCCGATCGCCACGATACGGCCATCGCGGATGCCGATATCGGCCTTGATGATTCCCCAGTAGTCGAGGATCACCGCACCGGTGATGACGGTGTCCGGCGCACCGTCGGCCCGGGTTGCCCGGCTCTGGCCCATCGATTCGCGCAGTACCTTGCCGCCACCGAACACCGCTTCGTCACCGGCCAATCCCGGTCCGCCGCTGCGATCCTCGGTGATCTCGATGAACAGGTCGGTATCGGCCAGCCGGATCCGGTCACCGGCGGTCGGACCGTACAGCGCGGCGTAACGGTCGCGGGAGAGGTAGGTCACTGTGGCGCGTCCAATCTGCCCGGTGGATTCAGCGAAAGTCCGTACACCTCACGCGTCCCTGTCAACGGAACCAGCGAAACATGCTGGGCGATGCCGGGTTCGAAGCGCACCGCGGTGCCGGCGGGGATGTCGAGACGGTGCCCGTGCGCGACATCGCGATCGAACTCCAGGGCCGAGTTCGCCTGCGGCAGGTGCACATGACTGCCCACCTGCACCGGCCGGTCCCCGGTGTTGACCACATCGAGCGATATGCGCGGCGCGCCCGGACTGAGGCCGATATCACCGTCACCGAAGACGATCTCACCTGGGTACATGGCACACCCCTGTCACGGAATCGGATGGTGGACGGTGACGAGCTTGGTGCCGTCCGGGAAGGTCGCCTCGACCTGGACGTCATGGAGCATCTCCGGCACACCGTCCATGACCTGCTCACGGGTCAGTACGTCGCGACCGCTGACCATCAGCTCGGACACCGTTCGTCCGTCGCGCGCGCCCTCCAGGATGTGGTCGGTGATCAGCGCGACGGCTTCGGGATGGTTCAGCCGCAGCCCTCGGTCCTGCCGTCGCCGGGCGAGGTCGGCCGCGTAGGAGATGAGTAACCGCTCTTGTTCATGCGGCGTTAAACGCATAGTGCGCGATACTGCCACGCCTCGGGCGAATCAGCAGCGCTCACCGTTAATCGGCGACGTTTTGCAACCGAACCTGGCCGCGCGCCACCATGCGGTCATCCTGGTCGGTGATGGTGATCAGCCACAGCTGCTGCCGCCGGCCCCGGTGGATCGGCGTCGAAACCGCCGTCACCGTGCCGGATTTGATGGCACGCAGAAAATCGGTGTTGTTGTTCACACCGACGACGGTCCCGCCGCCGTGCTCGGCGAGCCAGACGTGTCCGGAGACACTGGCGAGGCTTTCCACGATGGCGCAGTAGACGCCGCCGTGGACGATCCCCCAGGGTTGCTTCACCTTGTCGCTGATCTCCAGACGGGCACGTCCACCGTCGGGGGTCACCTCCAGGTACTGCAGTCCCAATTCGCTGTCGAAGCCGGCGCCGAGGCCGGGAGGCAGAGATGCGGTCACGAGATCTGTGTCTACACGGTCCGATCACGAAATGCGGAAGGGCCCCACGCGTAATGCGTGGGGCCCTTCCTTCGAGTGGACCGGGGGTCTCTGCAGCCCTCAGGACTCCGGCTCGGTCCGTTAGCCTCGCACCCCTAGGATAGGCAAGGCTGCCCTAATTTAGCAAGGCCTTCCCCGTGGCAGTTCTGCCGGCGCCGCGCACCGGCAGGCCGAATCCGACCAAGGCGTCGAGGATTGCCTGGCCGCGGCACATGCTCGTCAGCTCACTGGACCCGGCCAGCAGGGGTACCTGGGTCGACGCGCCGACCACGGCCGCTCCCACGATGTTCCACATCGACGCGATCGAAATGGCGCCGCCACTGACCTCATAGAGCTTGGCGAACAGCGGAGCCAGCGCCCGGTGACTGCGATGGGCCACCCAGGTCGTCAGGGCCGCCTCACTGGGCAGCGCCACGATGCCGTCGCGCGTGGTGCGCACCGTGCCGACCGTGGCACGTTGCGCCAGATGGGGATCGTCCGGCAATGCGCGCAGCGTCGGGTCAACCACCCCGACCCAGTCGATGGCACCTTCGGAATCGACGTGCACCCACAGGTTCTCCAGCCCGGTGTCCCACGCGCGCCCCTCCAGCGCGATCAACGGCACCACCCGCCCGATCACGACATGAGACAGCGTCGCCGCCAGCTGCTGCGCGACCGCGGCGCGGCTGTCGGTCTCGGCGACCGCGGCGTCGAACATCGTGCGCAGGCGATCGGTGGTCATCACCTCGACCAACGGCCACCAGCGCCGCCGGGACAGATCACCCATCACTGCCACGCCGTACACCCGCGGACATTCGGGATAGAGCTCCCGCAGTCGCCGGCTGGACTCATGCAGCGGCAGTGCCCGCCTAATCGACATGCGCGCGATCAGCGGATCGTCGACCACGACCGTCATCAGCACCTCCTCCTTCGGTTAGGTTAGCCTTACTATAGTCATCGGCGCCAAGCGGGCCAGTACCTGTGACTGGACTCACAGATATCTCGGAAAAGGGCCGTGACCGGCGCAGGAGAGTACGGCTCCAGGTAACCGACCTGGCGCGTAGATGGGATACGACGCACGGTAGTAACCGCGTAGTACCCTTGTTCCATTGCTCAGGAGAGTGAACAGAACATGGCCAAGTTGACGCGGCTCGGGGAACTCGAGCGCGAAGTGATGGACCACCTCTGGACATCGCGCGAACCACAAACGGTGCGACAGGTCCACGAGGCCCTTGCTGCGCGCCGCGACCTCGCCTACACCACGATCATGACGGTCCTGCAGCGGCTGGCGAAGAAGAATCTCGTCGTCCAGCATCGCGATGACCGCGCGCACCGCTACGCCCCCACCCACGGACGCGACGAACTCGTCGCCGGACTGATGGTGGACGCCCTCGACCAGGTCTCGGACTCCGGCAGCCGGGAGGCCGCTCTGGTGCATTTCGTCGAACGGGTGGGCGCGGACGAGGCCGACGCGCTTCGCCGCGCACTCGCCGAACTGGAATCCAAGCACCGGGTTGTCCGACCGGCTGGTAATTCGGGTACCGGCTGAGGGACACTGACGACGTGTCCGCGCTGGCCTTCTCCATCGTCGCGCTGGTGCTCGTCGGTCCGGTTCCCGCGCTCCTCGCGCGCGCATCCTGGCCCCTACGCGCGCCGCGCGCCGCCATCGTGCTCTGGCAGGCCATCGCACTCGCCGCGGTGCTCGCGGCGTTCTCCGCCGGTATCGCGATCGCCAGCCGGCTGTTCGTCCCCGGCCCCGACGGCCGCCCCACTGCCACGCTGACCAGCGAAATCGCCGTCCTGGGCTGGCCGCTGTGGGCGCTGTACGTGGTGGTCTTCGCCCTCACCCTGATGATCGGGGCGCGGTTGATCATCGCGGTCGTGCTGGTGGCCATCGCCACCCGGCGCCGTCGCGCCCATCACCGCATGGTGGTCGACCTGGTCGGCATGTCGCGTGACGTGGTGCGCACCCCCGCCCGTCGGCCCAGCGGACTGCGCGTCCTTGGCGTCGCCCAACCGATGGCCTACTGCCTGCCCGGCGTGCGCAGCCGCGTGGTGGTCAGCGAAGGCGCGCTGACCGCGCTCTCGGAATCCGAGGTCTCGGCCATCCTCAGCCACGAACGGGCCCACCTGCGGGCCCGCCACGATCTGGTGCTGGAGATGTTCACCGCCGTACACGCCGCCTTTCCGCGGTTCGTCCGCAGCGGTAACGCCCTCGACGCCGTCCGGCTGCTCATCGAGCTGCTCGCCGACGACGCCGCGGTCCGGGTCGCCGGCCCCACTCCGCTGGCTCGCGCGCTGGTCGCGTGCGCCGGCGGGCGCACCCCGTCCGGTGCGCTGGCCGCCGGCGGACCGACCACGGTGGTGCGCGTGCAGCGGCTCTGCGGCGAGGGCAATAGTCTTGCCCTGGCAGTGGCGGCCTATACCGCTGCGGCCGCGATCCTGATCATTCCCACGGTGGCGCTGGCACTTCCCTGGCTCACCGAGCTGCACCGCTTGTTCAGTCACTAGGGCATAAATCCCGAACCGGCGGCGATTCAACCATCGAAGACGTAGACGACACGAAAGGCTGCCGCATGACCAGTTCGGGCAACACCGGTAAGGCACAGATCGGGGTCACCGGCCTCGCGGTCATGGGATCCAACATCGCGCGGAACTTCGCCCGGCACGGCTACACCGTTGCGCTGCACAACCGCTCGATCGCCAAAACCGATGCGCTGCTGGCCGAGCACGGCTCCGAGGGCAATTTCGTGCGCAGCGAGACGATCGCCGAGTTCCTCGACGCGCTGGAGAAGCCGCGCCGCGTGCTGATCATGGTCAAGGCCGGTGACCCGACCGACGCCGTCATCAACGAGCTCGCCGACGCGATGGAGGAAGGCGACATCATCATCGACGGTGGCAACGCGCTCTACACCGACACCATCCGCCGTGAGAAGGCGATCCGCGAGCGGGGTCTGCACTTCGTCGGCGCCGGCATCTCCGGCGGCGAGGAGGGCGCGCTCAACGGGCCGTCCATCATGCCCGGCGGCCCCGCCGAGTCCTATGTCTCGCTGGGTCCGCTGCTGGAGGAGATCTCGGCGCACGTCGACGGGGTCCCGTGTTGCACCCACATCGGCCCCGATGGAGCCGGGCACTTCGTGAAGATGGTGCACAACGGCATCGAGTACTCCGATATGCAGCTCATCGGCGAGGCCTATCACCTGCTGCGCGACGGCCTGGGACTGGCCGCCGGACAGATCGCCGACGTCTTCACCGACTGGAACTCCGGCGACCTGGACAGCTACCTGGTGGAGATCACCGCCGAGGTGCTGCGCCAGGTCGACGCGAAGACCGGCACGCCGCTGGTCGATCTGATCCTCGACGAGGCCGAGCAGAAGGGCACCGGACGCTGGACGGTGAAGTCCGCGCTCGATCTGGGAGTGCCCGTCACCGGCATCGCCGAAGCGGTGTTCGCCCGTGCACTGTCGGGCTCGGTGGCCCAGCGCAAGGCCACCACCGGCCTGGCCTCCGGCGATCTCGGCGAAAAACCAACGGATGCAGCGCAGTTCACCGAGGACATCCGGCAGGCGCTCTACGCCTCCAAGATCATCGCCTATGCCCAGGGCTTCAACCAGATCCAGGCCGGCAGCGCCGAGCACAACTGGGACATCACCCCCGGCGACATGGCCACCATCTGGCGCGGCGGCTGCATCATCCGGGCCAAGTTCCTCAACCGCATCAAGGACGCCTTCGACAACGATGCCGACCTGCCCACCCTGATCGTCGACCCGTACTTCCGCGACGCCATCGAGGCCGCCATCGACAGCTGGCGCCGCGTCGTGGTCAAGGCCACCGAACTGGGCATCCCGATCCCCGGTTTCAGCTCCGCGCTGTCCTACTACGACGGCCTGCGCACCGAACGGCTGCCCGCGGCGCTGACCCAGGGCCTGCGCGACTTCTTCGGCGCGCACACCTACGGCCGCATCGACACCGACCGCGACAAGCGATTCCACACCCTGTGGAGCGGCGACCGCAGCGAGGTCGAGGCCTAGCTTTTTCCCGCGAGCAGACGCAAATGGCCCCAAATGGGGCCGTTTACTGGGCCATTTGCGTCTGCTCGCGGGGTGACCTGAGGCCACTAGACTTACGGGCGTGCAGTTCCTCAACGGCCACACCCCGCCCTACGACTTGACCTACAACGACGTCTTCGTCGTTCCCGGACGCTCCGATGTGGCGTCCCGTTTCGATGTGGACCTGTCCACCGTCGACGGATCGGGCACCACCATCCCGGTGGTGGTGGCGAACATGACCGCAGTCGCGGGCCGCCGGATGGCCGAGACGGTGGCGCGCCGCGGCGGCATCGTGGTGTTGCCCCAGGATCTGCCGCTGTCGGTGGTGCAGCACACCGTGGACTTCGTGAAGAGCCGCGATCTGGTCGTCGACACCCCGGTCATCCTGGGCCCCGACGACTCGGTCTCCGATGCGATGGCGCTGATCCACAAGCGGGCGCACGGCGCGGCGGTGGTGGTGTTCGAGGGCAGACCGATCGGCGTGGTCACCGAGGCCTCCTGCGCCGGGGTGGACCGGTTCGCCCGGGTCCGCGACATCGCCATCAGCGACTTCATCACCGCCCCGGCCGGCACCGAACCACGCAAGGTGTTCGACCTACTCGAGCACGCCCCGGTCGACATCGCGGTGCTCACCGACGACAACGGCGAACTCACCGGTGTGCTGACCCGCACCGGCGCCATCCGCGCGGGCATCTACACCCCCGCGGTGGATGCCTCGGGTCGGCTGCGCATCGCCGCCGCGGTCGGCATCAACGGTGACGTCGGCGCCAAGGCCCGCGGCCTCGCCGAGGCGGGGGCGGACCTGCTCGTGATCGACACCGCACACGGCCATCAGGCCAAGATGCTCGAGGCCATCGCGGTGGTCGCCTCACTCGATCTGGGCCTGCCGATCGCCGCCGGCAACGTGGTGTCCGCCGAGGGCACCCGCGACCTGATCGGCGCGGGCGCCTCCATCGTCAAGGTCGGCGTCGGCCCCGGCGCGATGTGCACCACCCGCATGATGACCGGCGTCGGGCGCCCACAGTTCTCGGCCGTCGTCGAATGTTCCGCGGCAGCAAAGGAACTCGGCGGTCACGTGTGGGCCGACGGCGGGGTGCGCCACCCCCGCGACGTCGCCCTGGCCCTTGCCGCGGGTGCCTCCAACGTGATGATCGGCTCCTGGTTCGCCGGCACCTACGAGTCACCCGGCGACCTGCTGCGCGACCGGGACGGCCAGCCCTTCAAGGAGAGCTACGGGATGGCCTCCAAACGCGCGGTGGCCGCGCGCACCGCCGCCGACAGCGCCTTCGACCGGGCCCGCAAGGGTCTGTTCGAAGAGGGCATCTCCAGCTCCCGGATGGCTCTCGACGCGGCGCGCGGTGGTGTGGAGGACCTGCTCGACCACATCACCTCCGGGGTGCGCAGCACCTGCACCTACGTGGGCGCCACGACGCTGCCCGAGCTGCACGACAAGGTCGTCCTCGGCGTGCAGTCGGCCGCCGGCTTCGCCGAAGGACACCCGCTGCCCACCGGTTGGTGATTCCGCGGGCCCGATCCGGGCAGTTACCATGTACCGATTCCGTCGCCAATGACATCCGTCGCCAATACAGAGAGGGACCTCGTGCCACAGGCACCCGTGGAAGCCCACGGAGATCGAATGGGCTCCGGGATTCCGCTCGGCACACCGCCCTCGCCCAGCGAACCCGGTGAATCCGAGCCGTCCAGTAGCCGGCCGGGCACCAGGCCCGGCACACCCGCGGTGAGCAGACGATGAATCTCACCATGACGCTGCTCAGCCTGCTCGCGTTCATCCTGCTGACCGCGGGAACCGCGTTGTTCGTCGCAGCCGAATTCTCCTTGACCGCACTGGAACGCAGCATCGTCGAGTCCAACGCACGGACCGGCGGACGGCGCGATCAGTTCGTCCTCAAGGCGCACCGCACCTTGAGTTTCCAGCTGTCCGGCGCGCAGCTCGGCATCTCGATCACCACCCTGGCCACCGGTTACCTGGCCGAACCCGTGGTGGCCCGGCTGCTCTACGCGCCACTGACCGCGCTGCGCATCCCCGCCGACTGGGTGAGCCCGATCGCTCTGGTGCTGGCGCTGCTGATCGCCACCTCGGTGTCGATGATCTTCGGTGAGCTGGTGCCCAAGAATCTGGCCGTCTCCAAACCACTTCCCACCGCCCGCTTCGCCGGCGCGCCGCAGTGGTACTTCTCCAAGCTGTTCACCCCGGTCATCAAGGCCACCAACGGCACCGCCAACTGGATCCTGCGCCGGATGGGCATCGAACCGGCAGAGGAACTGCGCTCGGCCCGTTCCCCGCAGGAACTGGTGTCGCTGGTGCGCACCTCGGCACGCAGCGGCGCGCTGGACGCCGACACCGCCGTCCTGGTCGACCGTTCACTACAGTTCGGCGACCGTTCCGCCGAGGAGCTGATGACCCCACGGTCCAAGATCGAATCGCTGGAACTGGAGGACACGGTCTCCGACCTGTTGGACGCCTCGATCCGCACCGGCTACTCGCGCTTCCCGATCGTCGACGGCGACCTCGACCAGACCGTCGGCATGGTGCACGTGAAGCAGGTCTTCGAGGTGCCGGCGCAGCGGCGCGCCACCACCCCGTTGTCCCGGTTGGCGGTGCCGGTGCCCACGGTGCCCGCGTCGCTCGACGGTGACGCGGTGATGACCCAGATCCGCGGTAACGGGATCCAGACCGCCATGGTCGTCGACGAATACGGCGGCACCGCAGGCATGGTCACCTTCGAGGACCTGATCGAGGAGATCGTCGGCGATGTGCGCGACGAACACGATGACGCCACACCGGATGTGGTGCAGAGCCGGGCCGGCTGGCAGGTCTCCGGACTGCTGCGGATCGACGAGGTCGATTCCGAGACACCGTTCCGGGCCCCCGAGGGCGATTACGAGACGATCGGCGGCCTGGTCCTGGAGAAGCTCGGGCACATCCCCGACGTCGGCGAAACCGTGGAGCTCTCCGAATTCGACCCGGACAAGCCCGGTGAGGACCCGGTGCGCTGGCAGGCCCGGATCCTGAGGATGGACGGCCGGCGTATCGATCTGCTGGAGCTCGTCGAGACCGCCGGCGCCGACGGGTCACCCGCCGAGGGCAAGGAACGCTTCGATGGGCGGTGACCTGTTCGCGGTCGCACTGACCGTCCTGCTGCTGGGCCTCAACGCGTTCTTCGTCGGCGCCGAGTTCGCCCTGATCTCGGCGCGTCGCGACCGCCTCGAAGCGCTGGCCGAGCAGGGCAAGAAACGCGCTGTCACGGTGATGCGTGCGGCGGAGAACCTTTCGCTGATGCTGGCCGGCGCGCAGCTGGGCATCACCATCTGCTCGATCCTGCTCGGCCGGGTCGGCGAGCCCGCGGTGGCCCATCTGCTGGAGAAACCGTTCGCGCTGCTCGGCGTCGGCGACGCCGTCCTGCACACGGTGTCGTTCATCGTCGCGCTCGCGGTGGTGGTGACCCTGCACGTGCTGCTCGGTGAGATGGTGCCCAAGAACATCGCCATCGCCGGACCGGAAGCCACCGCGATGCTGCTGGTACCGCCGTACCTGATGTACATCCGCGGGGTGCGCCCGCTCATCGCCTTCTACAACTGGGCCGCCAACACCACGCTGCGGGCGATGCGGGTGGAACCCAAGGACGAACTCGACGTCACCGTCTCCACCGTCGAGCTGTCCGACATGATCGCCGAGTCCCTGTCGGAGGGTCTGCTCGACCGGGAGGAGCACACCCGGTTGACCCGTGCCCTGCAGATCCGCGATCGCAGCGTGGCGGATCTGGCCATCCCGCTGGACCGGATCCACGCGGTGCCCTCGGCGGCACCGGGGTCCGGACCCACGATCGCGGCCGTCGAGCAGGCGCTCTCGGAGACCGGGTACTCCCGCTTCCCGGTGACCAATGCCGACGGCAGCTACCTGGGCTACCTGCACATCAAGGATGTGCTGCCGGTGCTCCACGAGGAGCGCACCACGCTGGACGCGGCGATGGTGCGCCCGCTGATCGAGGTGGCATCCACGCTGCCGCTGCCCGATGCGTTGACCCGGTTGCGGCGCAACAAGAGTCACCTCGCACTGGTCACCGACGGTGGCCGGGTCACGGCGATGGTGACGCTGGAGGACCTGGTGGAAGATCTGGTCGGCACCGTGCGTGACGGGACGAACCGGATCTGATGGTGACGGTCCTCACCGAATCGGACTGGCTGGCTCGGGAGGCCGCGCACCAACAGCGGGTCGCGCGGTTCACCGCGCCACATCAGCACCGCACGCAACGCGGCGAACCGCATCCGGTGTGGGATTTCCTGTTCACCTACTACAGCCTGCGGCCCCGCCAGCTGCGGCGCTGGCATCCCGGCTTCGGCGTCGCGCTGGCCGGTCCCGCCGCCGAACGCTTCGCCACCCGCACCGGTTACCACCGCATCGAGGGCACCGTGACGGTCACCGATGAGCTGCTGACGGCCCGGCGCGACACCGTGGCGTTCATCGCCGACCTGCTGTCGGGTACCGCGCAGCGGCCCGCCCGGTTCAACTGTTTCGGGCTGCATGAATGGGCGATGGTCTACCGCTCGCCGGAGGTGCGCCACGGCCAGGTGCCGCTGCGTCTCGGGGCGGCGGGCACCGACGCCGTCGTCGATTCGATGCCGTTGCGATGCAGCCATTTCGACGCGTTCAGGTTCTTCACCCCGGCCGCCGCCGAGCGCAACGGTGAGCAGTTGCGTCGCGACACCCAGCTGGTCACCGAGCAGCCGGGCTGCATTCACGCGGCAATGGACTGCTACAAGTGGGCCTACAAACTGGGGCCGCTGGTGCCCTCGGAACTGGTGATGGACTGCCTGGAACTGGCCGCCGACGCGCGGGCGGTGGACATGTGTGCCAGCCCATACGACCTGACCGACTATGGTTTCGACCCGATTACCATCGAGACCGCCGCAGGCCGCGCCGAGTACGTCACAGGCGCAGCAGGGCATCACCGAACGGGCCGCGCCGTTGCGTGCGGAGCTGGCTCGCCGGTGTGACCTGCTGCTCACCCGGTCCTCCGCGGGATCACCGGTAGTTACCGGCGGGTAAACTAGTCCGACTGCTAAGGGAGGAAACATGACCGAGCGCGTGACGGTGGGAAACCTGCGGGTTGCCAAGGTGCTGCACGACTTCATCACGACCGAAGCGTTGCCCGGCACCGGTCTGGATCCCGATACCTTCTGGTCGGGCGTGGACAAGGTCATCGCCGACCTCACCCCGCAGAACCAGGATCTGCTGGCCCGTCGTGATGACCTGCAGGCCCAGATCGACAAGTGGCACCGCGCCCGGGTCATCGGCCGCTTCGATGCCGCCGAGTACAAGCAGTTCCTCACCGATATCGGCTACCTGGCGCCCGAGCCCGCCGACTTCAGCATCACCACCTCCGGCGTCGACGCCGAGATCACCAGCACCGCGGGCCCGCAGTTGGTGGTGCCGATCCTCAATGCCCGCTTCGCGCTGAACGCCGCCAACGCGCGGTGGGGTTCGCTCTATGACGCGCTGTACGGCACCGATGTGATCTCCGAGGAGGGCGGCGCCGAGAAGGGCTCCTCCTACAACCGGGTGCGCGGCGACAAGGTCATCGCCTACGCCCGCAACTTCCTCGACGAGGCCGTGCCGCTGGTCGTCGGGCTCCTGGGCCGACATCACCGAGGTGACGATCACCGACGGCGTGCTGACTTTGACCGTCGACTCCTCGGGCGAGCCCTCGTCGGTCGAGCTCGCCGATCCGAGCGCATTCGTCGGCTACACCGGCGAACTCGGTGCCCCGGCCTGGTCGGTGCTGCTGGAACACAACGGCCTGCACATCGAGATCCTGATCGACCCGGACTCGCCGGTCGGGTCGACCGACAAGGCCGGCATCAAGGATGTCGCGCTGGAGTCCGCCATCACCACCATCATGGATTTCGAAGACTCGGTCGCCGCGGTCGACGCCGAGGACAAGGTCCTGGGCTACCGCAACTGGCTGGGGCTCAACCGCGGCGATCTCGCCGAAGAGGTCAGCAAGGGCGGCAAGTCCTTCACCCGGGTGCTCAGCCCCGATCGGACGTTCAGCACCCCCGACGGCACGGGCCAGCTCAGCTTGCCCGGGCGCAGCCTGCTGTTCGTCCGCAATGTCGGGCATCTGATGACCAACGACGCGATCGTGGACGCCGACGGTAACGAGGTCCCCGAGGGCATCCAGGACGCCCTGTTCACCGGCCTGATCGCCACCCACGGGTTGACGGTCAGCGACGAGACGGGCCCGCACGCCAACAGTCGCACCGGATCGATCTACATCGTGAAGCCCAAGATGCACGGGCCCGACGAGGTCGCGTTCACCTGCGAGCTGTTCAGCCGAGTCGAAGATGTCCTCGGTGTGCCCCAGGGCACCCTCAAGGTCGGCATCATGGACGAGGAACGCCGCACCACGCTGAATCTGAAGGCCTGCATCAAGGCCGCCGCCGACCGTGTGGTGTTCATCAACACCGGGTTCCTGGACCGCACCGGCGACGAGATCCACACCTCGATGGAGGCCGGCCCGATGATCCGCAAGGGCGCCATGAAGAGCCAGCCGTGGATCAAGGCCTATGAGGACCAGAACGTCGACGTCGGCCTGGCCACCGGCCTGTCCGGGCGGGCCCAGATCGGCAAGGGCATGTGGGCCATGACCGATCTGATGGCCGACATGGTCGAGCAGAAGATCGGCCAGCCCCGCGCCGGCGCCACCACCGCGTGGGTGCCCTCCCCGACCGCGGCCACCCTGCATGCCATGCATTACCACCAGGTCGACGTGGCGGCGGTGCAGAAGGACCTCGCAGGCAAGCAGCGCGCCACCATCGAGGAGTTGCTGACCATTCCGCTGGCCGGTGAACTCGCCTGGTCGACCGATGAGATCCATGAAGAGGTCGACAACAACTGCCAGTCCATCCTGGGCTACGTGGTGCGCTGGGTCGACGCCGGCGTCGGCTGTTCCAAGGTGCCCGACATCCACGATGTCGCGCTGATGGAAGACCGCGCCACGCTGCGCATCTCGAGTCAGTTGCTGGCCAACTGGCTGCGCCACGGAGTGATCACCGAGGGCGACATCAAGGCGAGCCTGCGCCGGATGGCCGCTGTCGTCGATCAGCAGAACGCCGGCGACCCCGACTACCTGCCGATGGCCACCGATCCCGAGGCCAGCATCGCCTTCCAGGCCGCGCAGGAACTGATCCTGTCGGGCACCCAACAGCCCAGCGGCTACACCGAGCCGATCCTGCACCGGCGCCGCCGCGAGTTCAAGGCGCGTGCCGCAAGCCAGTGACTAGACTTCGGCGGGGCATTCGACACGACGAGTTAAGAGGGTAGGGATGGGCAGGCACAGCATTCCCGACCCCGACGAGGCCGACGACCGGACCGGCAACGGGCCGGACGCCGGTTACGGGTCGGAACCCGCCGGGGGCAGTGATGCGGGTTTCCGCGACTCCGGTGACGGGTCCGACGAATACGGTCCTGGCGAATACCGGTCCGATGACTACGGGTCCGACGAGTACGGTCCGGACGACTACCAGTACGAAGTCGATCGCGGGTACGACGAGCCCGACCCGGCACCGCGAGGTTTCCCCGCCGTCGCCGACGAGGATTCGCCGACCCAGGCTTTCTCGGTCACCGGCCGCCAGCGCACCTACGAGGACGGCGAGTGGACCGGCAGTCACCGTGCGGTGACCACCGGGCGGCGCAAGGTCAGCCCCGTCGTCATCGGCGCTCTCGTCACCGTCGTGGTGGTGGTCGGTGCCGTCATCCTGTGGCGCTTCTTCGGTGACGCGCTGTCCAACCGCAGCCAGGCCTCCGCCGATCGCTGCGTAGAGGGCGAGGTGACCGTCGCGGTCATCGCCGACCCTGCCATCGCCGATCAGGTCGGCACCTTCGCCGAGCAGTACAGCGCGACCGCCGACCCGGTGGGTGACCGCTGTGTGCAGGTCGCGGTGCGGGCCGCGGACTCCACCGCGGTGATCAACGGTTTCGCCGAGTCCTGGCCGGGTGAACTCGGTGACCGACCGGCCCTGTGGATTCCGGCGAGCTCGATCTCGGAGGCACGGCTGGAGACGGACAGCGGCGGCAAGACCGTCATCGACAGCCGGCCGCTGGTGAGCTCCCCCGTCGTGCTGGCCGTCCGGCCCGAACTCAAGGATGCGCTGGGTCAGCAGAGCTGGTCGGCCCTGCCGGGGCTGCAGAGCGACCCCGCCGGGCTGGACGGGCTCAACCTGCCGGGCTGGGGTGGCCTGAAACTGGCTCTGCCGCTCGCCGACAACAGCGACGCCGCATACCTGGCCGCCGAAGCGGTGGCCGCCGCCTCGGCGCCCGCCGGATCGCCGGGCAGCGCGGGCGCGGGCGCGGCTCAACGCCTACTTGCCGGGCAACCTGAGTTGGCCGACGCCGCGGCCTCGACAGCTTTGGATGCCCTCGTCGACGCCGCCGACCCCGCGGCCGCACCGGTGCACGCCGTGGCCACCACCGAACAGAAGCTGTTCGAGCGGGGCGCGAACCTCGACGATGCTGCCGGCAAGCTCGGTTCCTGGATCCCTGCCGGGCCGGCTGCCGTCGCCGACTTCCCCGCGGTGCTGCTCAGCGGTGACTGGCTGTCCAAGGAACAGCTGACCGCGGCAAGCGAATTCGACCGCTTCATGCGCAAACCCGAGCAACTCGCCGAACTCGCCAAGGCCGGATTCAGGGTCGAAGGGGTGGCACCGCCGGGCAGCCCGGTCACCGATTTCCCGGCGCTCGCCCAGCCGTTGTCCTTCGGGGACGCGCAGTCCCGCGCCACACTGGCCACCCGGATGGCGGCACCCGCTCAGAGCGGCACGGTGACGGTCATGCTCGATCAGTCGATGCCCGTCGACGAGGGGGGCCGCAGCCGGCTGACCAATGTGACCACCGCGCTCAACGACCGGCTGCAGATGCTGTCGCCGACGTCGTCGGTGGGACTGTGGACCTTCGACGGGGTGGCGGGACGCTCGGTGACCACCACCGGACCACTCGGCGACGATGTCGGTGGTGCACCCCGCTCGGCGGCGCTGTCAACGAATCTGCAGTCCCAGACGAGCTCCGGCGGCGGCGCGGTGTCCTTCACCACGCTGCGGCTGATCTACGCCGACGCGCTGACGAACTTCCGCGCCGGTGAACCGAATTCGGTGCTGGTGATCACCTCAGGCCCGCACACCGACCGCAGCCTGGACGGCCCGGGACTGATCTCCTACATCCAGGGCGCGGTGGACACGGACCGGCCGGTCGCGGTGAACGTCATCAATCTCGGCGACGACCCGGACCGCTCGACGTGGGAAGAGGTGGCACGGGCCAGTGGCGGCGAGTACCGCAATGTGCCCAGCTCGGCCGATCCCGGTCTGGCCGATGCGGTCGCCGACTTCCTGGGCTGAGCTCCTCGGTTCAGCGCCGCCGCAGCACGCAGCGCACCCCGAAGTGATCCGACGGGAACACCCGCGGCAGCGCGGCCGAAATCGGTTCGCGGCCCAGCAGTTCGATCGATTCGGGCACCCAGGCGTCACCGGTCGTGAGCACCCGGTCGAATCGGACGTGGCGGCGCTTGTCCTTCATGTCGAACCGCATGTGGTTGATGGTGGTGTCCTCGGTGTAGCCGGGTTCTCCCGGCCGCAGCACCGGCCAGGCGTCCCGGTAGTCCGGGTCGATGATGGCGTTCTCGGAGTCACGCATGTTGAAGTCGCCCAACATCACCACGTTCTCGGCGTCGCGCTGGGATGCGAAGATCCGCTCGAGCTGGCGGGCACGCAGAGACGCTGATGCCTTTCCGCTTTCGAGATGGATACCGACGACGGTCAGCCGCTCACCATTGACGGTGAGCTGTGCGGTCAGGTATCCGCGGGACAATTGGGTCGGCAGCGGCGTGTAGGTGACGGTGTCGACGGGGACGCGGGACAGCAGCAGCATGCCGTAGTTGCCCCGGCGGCCCCCGACCGCCGCGGCGCTTCGATAGTGCTGCCGGATCCATGGTTGTTCTCCGAACACGGCGAGAGCATCGGGGGTCACCTCCTGAAAAGCCATGACGTCGGGGGATTCTCGGGACAGCAGATCGGCGATGGTGCGGTGGCGCTGCCGGGCGTGGTTGTCGTTGAACCAGATGTTGTACGTCGTGACGGTGAGACGTTCGACGTGGCGTGACCTGGCCGTTTCGCGTGCGGTGACCCACCTTTGCCGACCGGGATCGAACCGCAGCACGGGCACCTGGGCCGGACGACGGAAATAGCTGTACCACAGCCGGTCCATGGTGCCCAAGCTACTCCGCCGCGGTGGCGTTCTCTCACGCGACGGCCTGGCGCGCCACACCGTGCATGCGGTCGTCCCGCCCCGGGAGTTCGACGCCGCTCACAGCTGAAGCAGACCGAGAGCCTCCCTGGCGAACACTTCGGGGACCTCGACCTGGGGGTAGTGCCCGATGCCCGGCAGTTCGACCACCTTCGCCGCCGGGCGCAGTTCACGCAGTCCGGCGAGGACGTTGACCGTGGCCACCGGATCGTCCAGCCCCCACAGGAAACTCAGCGGCTTCTGCCACGCACCGATTGCACCGTGCCACCGGGACGCGTAGCGCACCCGCTCGTCGAGATAGGCACACAGCAGGTGCGTGATCCGGTGACCGTCGTTGTGCGCCAACAACGCCCATTGCGCCTCGGCCTCCTGGGCCGTCAGCGGATGATCCGCACCGAACAGCCGTCCGAAGCCGCGCACGAAACCGCCCCGGCCGATCAGCCGCGACATCACCGGTCCGAGCGGACCCCGCAGCACTTTCTGGGACGGGCGCAGACTGGCCCGCTCCAGGATCACGCTGCCATTGGTCAGTACCGCAGCACGCAGGTCGAACGGCAGCCGGCCTTCCACATCGCGGGCCAGCAGCTCGGTCGCCACCGACGTGCCCATATCGTGCGCCACCATCGACACCGGCCCGGTGGTGGTCTCGGCCAGCACCTGCTGCACCAGGTCTGCCTGTTCCAGCAGGCTGTAGGTGTGCGGCCGAGGCTTGTCCGACAGACCGAAGCCCAGGAAGTCCAGCGTCACCCACGCACGGCCCGCCAGCTCGGTGACCACCTCGCGGTAATCGAAGGAACTGGACGGAAATCCGTGCAGCAGAAGCACCGTCGGCCCCTCGCCGGGCGCGGATCGGACAAACACCGAACCGGCGGAGGTGGCCACGAAGCGTCCACCGTCGGCCCAGTTCTGCACATCTGCAGGCAGCACCGGGTCAGGCTAAGCGAATGCCTCCACCGGCGGGCAGGAACACACCAGATTGCGGTCGCCGTAGGCGGCGTCGATCCGGCGGACCGGCGGCCAGACCTTCGGACGAAATCCCTTGCCCAACGGGTAGGCGGCCTGCTCGCGCGTGTAGGGGTGCGACCACTCCGGGACCAGCAGTGCTTCCGCGGTGTGCGGGGCACCGCGCAGCGGGTTGTCCTCCACCGGCCACTCCCCCGAACCGACCTTGTCGATCTCGGCCTTGATGGCGATCATCGCGTCACAGAACGCGTCCACCTCGGCCAGGCTCTCGCTCTCGGTGGGTTCCACCATGAGCGTGCCCGCCACCGGGAAGCTCATCGTCGGCGCGTGGAAACCGAAGTCCGCCAACCGCTTGGCCACATCGTCGACGGTGACGCCGGTGGCCTTGGTGATGCCGTTGAGGTCCAGGATGCACTCGTGAGCGACCATGCCGTTCTCGCCGGTGTAGAGCACCGGGAAGTATTCGTCGAGGCGGCGCGCCACATAGTTGGCCGACGCGATCGCGGTCAGCGAGGCTGCCCGCAGCCCGGCCCCGCCCATCATCCGGATATAGGTCCAGGTGATCGGCAGGATCGACGCCGACCCGTACGGAGCCGCCGAGACGGTGTAGCTGTCGCCGAGTTCTTCGGCCAGCGGATGGCCGGGCAGATACGGAGCCAGGTGGCTGCGCACCGCGACCGGTCCGACGCCGGGACCACCACCACCGTGCGGGATGCAGAACGTCTTGTGCAGGTTGAGGTGGCTGACATCGCCGCCGAAGCGCCCCGGGCGGGCCAGCCCGACCAGCGCGTTGAGGTTGGCGCCGTCCACGTAGACCTGGCCGCCCGCATCATGCACGGCCGCACAGATGTCGGCGACATCATGCTCGTACACCCCGTGGGTGGACGGGTAGGTGATCATCAGCGCGGCGAGGCGGTCCGCGTGCTGCGCGACCTTGGCGCGCAGGTCATCGAGGTCCACGTCACCGTTGGCGCGGCAGGACACCACGACCACCCGCATCCCGACCAGCGCGGCGGAGGCGGCATTGGTGCCGTGTGCACTGGACGGGATCAGGCAGACGTCACGGTCGGTCTGGCCGTTGTCCCGGTGGTAGGCCCGGATGGCGAGCAGTCCGGCATACTCCCCCTGCGATCCGGCGTTGGGCTGCAGCGAGATCTCGTCGTAGCCGGTGATGCCGGTCAGCCAGTCCTGCAGGTCGGCGATCAGGCGGCGCAGGCCCGGATTGTCCGACGCCGGGGCGAACGGATGCTGCTTGGCGAATTCCGGCCAGGTGATCGGCTCCATCTCGGCGGCCGCATTGAGCTTCATCGTGCACGACCCGAGCGGGATCATGCTGCGGTCCAGCGCAATGTCCTTGTCCGCCAGCGACCGCAGGTACCGCATCATCGAGGTCTCGGTGCGGTACAGGTGGAACGCCGGGTGGGTCAGGAAATCCGATGTCCGGGTGGCGATATCGGCGCCCGCAGCATGCGCGGGCGTCAGCGCGAAGGCCGCCAGCACGGCCGCGACATGCGCATCGGTGGTGGCCTCATCACAGGCCACCGATACGTGGTCGGCGTCGACGCGCCACAGGTTGATACCAGCGGCCTTGGCCGCGGCGACGATCTCATCGGCTCGGCCGGGACCTTCGCCAGCACGGTGTCGAAGAACCTCTCGTGCACCAGCGAATCACCAAGCGCCGCAGCGATCTTCGCCGCCTGACCGTGCACCCGGCGGGCGATCGCGGTCAGTCCGGCGGCGCCGTGGTAGCTGGCATACATCGCCGCAATCACGGCCAGCAGCACCTGCGCGGTACAGATGTTGCTGGTCGCCTTGTCGCGCCGGATGTGCTGCTCGCGGGTCTGCAGGCTCAGGCGGAACGCCGGCGACCCATCCCTGTCGACGGAGACACCGACGAGGCGGCCGGGAAGCTGGCGGGCATGCTTGGTGTGCACGGCCAGGTAACCGGCATGCGGGCCGCCGAATCCCATGGGCACACCGAAACGTTGGGTGGTGCCGAAGGCGACGTCGGCACCGATATCGCCGGGCGGGGTGACCAGGGTGGTCGCCAACAGGTCGGCCCCCACGGCGACGAGCGCGCCGCGCTCATGGGCCTGGGCGACCAGTGCGCTCCAGTCGTCGACGCGTCCGCTGGCGCCCGGCAGCTGCACGATCACACCGAAGAAATCGCCCTCGGGCAGGCCGTCGCGCAGGTCGGCGGTGACGATCTCGATGCCCAGCGGCTCGGCGCGGGTGGCGATCACCGCCGCGGTCTGGGCGTACACATCGGCATCCAGAACAAGCCGGCCAGACGACCCCTTCACCGCACGGTGCATCAGCGTCATCGCCTCGGCGGCGGCGGTGCCCTCATCGAGCATCGAGGCGTTCGCCACATCCAGGCCGGTCAGGTCGCTGACCATGGTCTGGAAGTTGAGCAGCGCCTCCAGCCGGCCCTGGCTGATCTCGGGCTGGTACGGCGTGTAGGCGGTGTACCAGGCCGGGTTCTCCAGGATGTTGCGTTTGAGCACCGGCGGGGTCAGCGTGTCGAAGTACCCCTGGCCGATCATCGACACGGCCACGGTGTTGGAGTCGGCCAGGGCGCGCAGCTCGGCGAGCGCCTCTTCCTCGGTGGCCGCCGGCGGCAGGTGTTCCAGGCCGGGTGCCAGGCCGTCCGCGCCGACCGCGTCGAGGATGCCGGCCGGCAGTGCCTTGTCGGCCAGCTCGTCCAGCGAGCCGACGCCGATGACATCGAGCATGGTGGCGATGGCGTCGGCGTCGGGCCCGATGTGGCGGGCGGCGAAGCCGGAATGGTCAACAGACACGTGATCTCCCCTGTTCGAGGGCGCGGACAGCCGGTCCCTCTCCCTCTGTCGGGGCGCCTGAGAGATTCAGCCGGTCCGGCCTTTCCCCATGGGCGGGTGCGCGGGGCACCACTTTCCAGAGGCATCGTGGCCGTCCGCGGTCCTGGGTGCCTGAGAGGTTGACGGAGAGGTATTGCTCCTTCGGCGCCCGTGACTGGCCGTCACGGAACTCTCCCGCGCAGGGGCGATGCGCTGCTGATTCTACCGGGTGGCCAGATCCAGCGCCGTCCACGGCCGGATTCAGCTGGGCCGAATGTGACGAAGATAGCGAGGAATCAAGGATTCCTCGCCATCTTCGTCACATTCGTGAGTGAGCGGTCAGCCGATTTTGCGGTCCCGGGTCTTACGCCGCGAGGCCAGTTCATCCTCCGGCGCCGAGATCGACTCGCCGCCGTCGGCGCGCTCTCCCGGGAAATCGGCGATCGCGCCGGTCAGTTCGCGCATGGCACCCGACACCGCGATCCCGAACACGCCCTGGCCGCCCTGCAGGAGGTCGACAACCTCTTCGGCGGAGGTGCACTCGTACACCGTGGTCCCGTCGGAGAACAGCGTGATGTTGGCGAGGTCCTGCACACCGCGCTGCCGCAGGTGATCCACCGCGACACGGATGTTGTGCAGTGAGATTCCGGTGTCGAGCAGTCGCTTCACGATCTTGAGGACCAGGACGTCCTTGAAGGAGTACAGGCGTTGGCTGCCCGATCCGGCGGCGCCGCGGATCGAGGGCACGACCAGCGAGGTGCGCGCCCAATAGTCGAGCTGGCGGTAGGTGATGCCGGCAATCTGGCAAGCGCTCGGTCCGCGGTATCCGACCAGCTCATCCGGGATCGAGTTGTCCGGGAACAGTCCGCCTTGCACGGGCTCGCCGGGTGCGCTGCTCACGGGCGGTGTCGTACCGCCGGCGGAAGACAGATCCAGCTCCCCCTGATGTGGCGTGTCGCCCACTGTCCATCCTCTCGCCGTCGCCCCCGGGCCCGTGATCGTCGCGCGTCACGTCCGAGTTTGAATGTGTCGAGCATACGCTCAACACATTGCTGCTACTGCTCGTCGTCGATCAAAATTATGGCTGTCCATGTCCCTTGCGGCTCACACCCGGCCCGCGTG
Source organism: Mycobacterium sp. (assembly GCA_034520035.1). Taxonomy (GTDB): domain Bacteria; phylum Actinomycetota; class Actinomycetes; order Mycobacteriales; family Mycobacteriaceae; genus Mycobacterium. The sequence continues at coordinate 217,798 of JAXHOA010000125.1, forward strand.
TCGAACTCACGAGACGCATCCGTGATGTTCGTCGTCATGGCGCCGCGGCAGTCTCAGGTCGCCTTGAAATCGTCGGGTGACACGCTGTCGAGGAATTCCTTGAACTTCTCGACCTCGTCCTCGCGGACCGGTCCGTCGCTCTCTTCATCGGTCTCGTCGGGAATCAGCAGCCCGGCCTCGGCCAGCACCGCTTCCTCGACGAAGATCGGCACCCCGACGCGCAACGCGATGGCCACCGAGTCCGACGGCCGCGCCGAGACCTTGATGTCGCGATCGAAGATCAGGTCGGCGTAGAAGGTGCCCTCCTGTAGATCGACGATGCGTACCTCTTTGAGCGAATGGCCCAGGGCAGCAATCAGATCCCGGATGAGGTCATGGGTGAGTGGGCGCGGGGCTTCGACGCCCTGTTGTTCCTGCGCGATCGCGGCGGCCTCGGACTGCCCGATCCAGATCGGCAGGTAGCGGTCACCGTTGGACTCCCGCAGCAACAGCACAGGCTGATTCTGGGGCTGCTCCACGCGAATACCGACTACCCGAACCTCACCCATCAGCGCCTGCCCTCCGCAACGAAGCCGTCGAGGCAAAGTCTAGTCCTCAACGATCGAGAACGTCTCGCACTGCGGACTTGATCAGCGATGTGTGCAAGGTGATCGCCAGTGCCGCCACCTCGCGGGCCAGGTCATCGGCGCGGTCGCGCGCCCCGGCCTTGCCTGCGGCCGCCACCGGACCGGCGATCTGGGCGATCAGATCGGACTGCCGGTCGGCTGCCGACCGGAACGCCCGCAGGTGCCGCGGCTCGACACCGTAATCGGCCAGCGCCCGGGCACATTGGGCAATGGTGACCGAATGCTCGTCGAAGAACCCTGCCGGTCCGGGCTTGATGACACCCGCGGTGACCAGGGCCGCCAGCAGGGCGTTGTCCACACCGGAGCGGGACAGCAGATCCTCTCGGCTGAGCCGCACCTGTGCCGGTGCCACCGCCTCGGTGCCAGCGTGGATCGGTGCCCGCGCCGGCGTCCCCGGCGACCTGGACCAGGCGCGGAACCGTGTACGCGGATCCGAGTGTGGGCAGCTCCCCGTCGGGCTGCGCGTCCAGTTGGGCCTTGATGACCTTGAGCGGCAGATACTGCTCGCGCTGCGCGGTCAGGACGAACCGCAGCCGGGCGCAGTCGTAAGCGGTGAACCGGCGATAGCCGGCCGCCGAGCGCTGCGGGGTGACCAGCCCTTCGGCCTCCAAGAACCGGATCTTCGAGATCGTGACGTCCGGGAAGTCCGGGCGCAGCAGGTCCAGAACCGCGCCGATGGACATCCCGGCGGGTGCCGGTTCGGGCTGGGTCATCTGATCCTCGCGCAAGCGGCGCTCGGCAGTTAGCCGGCGTCGTCCGTCTTCGGCCCGGTCAGGAAGACCAGCCGGAACTTGCCGATCTGCACCTCGTCGCCGTTGGCCAGCACGGCGGAGTCCACCGGCTCGCGGTTGACGTAGGTGCCGTTGAGGCTGCCGACGTCGACGACCTGGAATTCGCCGGTCTCCAGCCGGAACTCGGCGTGCCGACGGCTCACGGTGACGTCATCGAGGAAGATGTCGCTGTCCGGATGGCGGCCTGCCGACGTGGTGGCCTGGTCGAGCAGGAAGCGCGAGCCGGCGTTGGGGCCCCGCTTGACGACGAGAAGCGCCGAACCTGCAGGCAACCCCTCGACACCCGACACCGAACTCTCGGTGCCGGTGCTGGCCGGGGCATCCAGTTCGTTCAGGAAATCAGCGCGGAAAACCGATGTCGTCTCCACTGTGACTTCGTCGGACTGGTCGGCCTGAAAGTTGCTGTTCTCCGTCACCCGCTGCTCCTCTACTGGCTGCTGTGGCGTGCTTGTCCGGCGGCCATATGGGACCATCCGCGCGCCCGTCCGGCCTTACTTGCGTCTCACGACGACCGTACCGCGCGGAGCGGGCCATTGGGTCCACCACCGCCGGATCCGGTCACGCAGACCTGCTCAACGCTTGTCGCTGATCAACCGATCCGCAAAACCCTAACAACACCTACTCGGGAAGAATCCCGCGGTAGCCGTCCGCGTCCAGAAGGTCTGGCAGCGGACCGGTCGGCGCGGCGGTCTCGGTCTGCAGTTCGACCAGCCAGCCGGCGCCGTAGGGATCGGAGTTCACCAGCTCCGGGCTGCCCTCGAGCTCACCGTTGACCGCAATGACTTTCGCGGTGATCGGCGCGTAGAGATCCGACAGCGATTTGGTGGATTCGACCTCCCCGAACGCATCGCCTGCGGCGACCGCTGCGCCCACGTCGGGCAGCTGAACGAAGACCACATCGCCGAGGGCGGCCTGCGCGTAGTCGGTGATGCCGACCCGCACGGTGTCCTCGCCGGTGCGTCGCACCCATTCGTGCTCGGCGGTGTACTGCAGATCGGACGGGATCTCGCTCACGGGACTCCTTCGGCGGCGGGACTTGGGCGCACTACTTGACGGGCTGAGCGTATTGGCGAGGTTTCGGTTGCCGCAAGGCGGTCACCTCCACGGACTCGGACTGGGTCACCGTCATCGCGCCGCCGACCCGCTTCACGCTGTCCATGGCCCCGCCGGGGATGTTCATCGCGGCTGCGAGCGTGGGCGGATCACCAATCGCCAGAACCGAATACGGAGACCCGAGGGTGACCCCGTCGATGATCAGTGCCCCCGGCGCGCCGATCACCCAGGTGTCGACGCCCACCCGGACACCCTGCGCCACATTCCCCGGGTCGCTGCGCTCTCCCCCGCCGGCGGGTGGTGCCCCCAGCCCGCCCGTCCCGGTGCCGCGGATCTCCATGGCCTCCGCCCCCGCCGCCCGCAGTTCGTTGATCACATCGAGCATCGTCTCCGGCGACACGCCGCGTGCGTCGTCCCGGACGCTGATCGTCACACCCGGGCCGACGGCGGCCACAGACCCGATGAGGATGGACAGTGCCGCCAGCCTGGCCTGGGCGTTCTCGATGGCCGCCTGGTCGCTGCTGCCGGATGCCTGCAGCGAGTTCAGGGTCTGCTGCAGATCGGCGACCTCGGTGTTGAGCGCGGCCTCCCGCTGCTGCAGGGAGTCCAGCAGCACCAGCAAATCGGCCGGTCGGGCCGTCTCCAGCGAGTCGCCGGATCCGGTCTGCCGCACCTGGGTGACGATGGCGATCCCGAGCAGCATGCACAGCACGACGCCCAGAGCGCCGAAAATCCACTGGGAGCGCGTGCGACCGGCGGGCGCGACCGCGTCCTCCGGCAACTCGTGGCGGCCGTGCTCGGGCTGCTCGTTCCCCGCGTGCTCAGCCATCGCTCACGCTCCGAACAGCCTGCGCCGCAACGCGGCCGCATTACCGAAGATCCGGATGCCGAGCACCACGATGATCGCGGTGGACAACTGGGTGCCGACACCGAGCTGGTCGCCCACATAGACGATGAGCGCGGCCACCAACACGTTGAAGACGAAGGACACGACGAACACCTTCGAATCGAAGATCCGCTCCAGGTAGGCGCGCAAGCCACCGAACACCGCGTCCAGCGCCGCCACCACGGCGATGGGCAGGTACGGCTGGATCGCCTCGGGCACGCTCGGGTGGAAGATCAGCCCGAGCACGATGCCGACGACGAGTGCGGCGATACCGATCATGTCTGGATCACCCTCTGGTTCAACCTGTGGATCAACTCTGTCCCATACCTCACCGCTCAATCCGTTTGGCAAAGCGGATCTCTCGTACCGAACCGCCGGGCACGCTCAGCGCCTCACCGGTACTGACCGTAACCCCGACGCCGTAGGACTGCTGCAGCAGCGTGAGCCGCTGCATCCCGGGACTGCGGTTGAACACGTCCTGCATCGCGTGCGGCGGCCCCAGTGCGACGATGGCGTACGGGCTGGTGATCGGCCGGTTGTCGACGAGGATGCCGCCGCCGGCCTGCCGGATGGTGACATTGGGCCCGATCCGCACCCCCGACCGCGATCGCCTCAGCTCCCCCGACCCACAACGAGTTGACCACGAGTTGCAGATCGCGGTCCAGGATCGCCTGTTGACTGCCCGTCACCCGCTGTTTGGACACGTCGGTGAGATCGCGGGACATGCCGGGGTCGGTGACGTTGACCTCGAGCCCGGGCCCGATCGCGGGCGTCACGGCGGCAGACAACTCCGCCTCGTCGAGCGCGGCGAGCAATGCCCGGCCCTGTTCGTCACCGGCGAGACGGCTGCGTCGCTCGGCCTCGACCTCGACGGCCAGTTCATCCCTGGTCACCTCGACGGCGTCGGTGCGGCCCTCACCGGCCCGCACGCTGTCGGCGAGCACCAGTTGTGTCTGCCGGTTCGCCGGTGCCACCGACTGCGCCTGCGAGGCGGCAGCGGCGAACACGACCGCCACGGTCAGCCCCGCCAGCAACGTCCAGCCCCCGGCACGCAGCCGGCCCGCGGGTTGGTCGTGGCGGGCCGCGGCGGCCGCCGCATAGCCCGGGTCAAGATGGTCGGAGAGCAGCGAACGCAGCAGAGACGGCACCGGAATGCGTTGCGGCGCATCCTTTTCGTGATGGTTCAGGCCGGCCTCAGGGTGAAAGCCGCCCAGCGAACTCGCGGGATCAACCATGCCCCGGTGCTCCCCGGTTCGCTGCGGCGGTGCGGGGTAGTCGCTGGATCACCAACCCCACCTGCGCCAGGTACAGCACCGCCGACCACAGGTACAGCACCATTCCCCAGATCAGGAACGCCCAGCCACAGGCCAGGATGACCCGGCTCCACAGCGCCTCGAACTGGCCCAGCAACACCAGCGGCAGCCCGGACATCAACGCGAACGTCGCGGCCTTGCCGATATAAGTGACCGGCAGCGCGGTGAGCCCGCGACTGCGCAGCACCGGCAGCGTCGCGGCCAGCACCACATCCCGGCCGATCAGCACGATCACAAACCACCACGGCACCACGCCGGCGGCGGCGAGCGCCACCGGGGTCACCACCATGTAGATGCGGTCGACGGCCGGGTCGAGCAACTCGCCCAGCCGCGAGGACTGATCGGCGACCAGCCGGGCGATCTTGCCGTCGGCCCAGTCGGAGAAACCACTGAACATCAGCACCGCGACCGCCCAGCCGATGGCACCGTCGAACAGCAGGTACAAGAACACCGGCACCAGCAGCAGGCGCAGCACGCTCAGCGCATTGGGGATGGTGAAAACCCGATCGCCGGGCCGATTTCCCGTCGCTCCGCTCGCCCCGGGCTCATCCCCCGTCGCTCCGCTCGCCCCGGGCTCATCCCCCGTCGCTCCGCTCGCCCCGGGCTCATCCCCCGTCGCTCCGCTCGCCCCGGGCTGCATATCGGCCAACCTAACGGAAGACGCCCGGCAGGCTCAGCGCCGACATGACGTTGTCGGCCAGCGGATCGTCGTGGATCATGTACGTCCACGTCGAGGTGGGCCGCGCCAGCCGGGTCAGGTCCAAGCCGGTCTCACCGCCCACGATGTTGGCGGTGTCGAAGGTCTGCTGGGCTGCCTCGATGGCATCGGCGGCCAGCGAGGCGAAGGCATCCACGGCCATCCGGTGGAACTCGTCGAGCGGGCTCTGGTTACCGAGGGCCCGCAGGCTGATGCTCTCCCGGATATCGGCCAGGTAGGCCAGGTGATCGGCCCAGCCGCGGTCGAGGTGATAGAGCATGATCAGTCGGCAGATCTCGTCGAGCCGTTCCTCGGACACCGATTCCGCGATCTGCTCATAGCGCTTCGGCGAACGCTCCTGCAGTTCTTCGCGCGCCGTGGATGTGCGCAGCAGAGTGTCCCGGCGATCCACCAGGATGGCGCGCTGCTGGGCGGTGAGCTGGTTGTACCGCCAGGTGTTGGCGTGCAGGTCAAGCGTCTTGCCCTCGGCCACCCGCTGCGCATGGTCGAGCAGGGTCGCCGCCTTGTTGCTGGTGACCTTGCCGTCCTCGTCGGTCTGCAACGGCAGCTTGTTGGGTTCCAGGAACGACACCACCACGTCGTCCTCCCAGCTGGAGAAGAACACCGAGGAGCCCGGGTCGCCCTGGCGCCCGGCGCGGCCGCGCAGCTGGTTGTCCAGCCGTTCGGTGTAGTGCCGTCCGGTGCCGATGACGTGCAGCCCGCCCAACTCGGCCACCTGATCGTGGCCCGGATTCGTCGGACCCGCCCAGCCGGATGTCGGTACCGCGGCCGGCCATCTGGGTCGACACCGTGACCCGGCCCTGCGCACCGGCCTCGGCGATGACGGCCGCCTCCTCCGCATCGTTCTTGGCGTTCAGCACCACCGCCGGGATGCCGGCCTTCACCAGCCGCTCGTGCAGATCCTCGGATTCGGCGACGTCGCGGGTGCCGACCAGGATCGGTTGCGACGACTCGTGCACCTCGGCGATGTGCTCGACGATGGCGTCGTTCTTGGCGGCCACCGTGATGTAGACGCGATCCGACTCGTCCTCGCGCACATTGGGCTTGTTCGGCGGGATCGGCGAGACCCCCAGCTTGTAGAACTGCCGCAACTGCTCACCGGCGGCCAGCGCGGTGCCGGTCATCCCGCACACCCGCGGGTACCGGTTGATCAGCGCCTGCACGGTGATGGTGTCGAGCACCTCACCGGTCTCGGTGATATCGATGCCCTCCTTGGCCTCGACCGCCGCCTGCAGGCCGTCGGGCCAGCGCTGCAGCGACGCGATGCGGCCCCTTGAGGCGTTGATCAGGTGCACCGCATCGTCGCGGACGATGTAGTGCACATCGCGTTCCAGCAGCACATGCGCGTGCAGGGCGACGTTGATCTCGGTGAGCGTGGTGCCGACGTGTTCCTCGGAGTACAGATCGATCCCACCGAGCGCGGCCTCCAGCCGGCGCGCACCGGCATCGGTGAGCTGCACATTGCGCCGGTCGGCGTCGGTCTCGTACTCGCTGTCCTCGCGGAGCTCGCCGACCAGCCGGATGACCTCCAGTCGCGGGGTCTCGCGGTGCGAGGTGCCCGCCAGCACCAGCGGGACCAGCGCCTCGTCGACCAGCACCGAGTCGGCCTCGTCGATCAGGGCCACATCCGGGCGCGGTGAGACCAGATCGTCCACCGAGATCACCAGCTGATCCCGCAGCACGTCGAAACCGATTTCATTGACCGAGCCGTAGGTGACGTTGCAGGCGTAGGCCTCGCGCCGCTGCGCGGGGGTCGCGTCGGCGGTGATCCAACCGACCGTCAGACCGAGCGCCTCCAGCAGCGGGGCCATCCATTCGGCATCGCGGCGGGCCAGATAGTCGTTGACCGAGATGACGTGCACACTGCGGCCCCCGATGGCGTAGCCGGCCGCGGCGATGGCGCCGGCCAGTGTCTTGCCTTCGCCGGTTGCCATCTCGACCACATCGCCGGCGAGCATGCGCAGGGCTCCGAGCAGCTGGACGTCGAACGGCCGCAGGGAGATCGACCGATCGGCCGCTTCCCGCACGATGGCCAGGAACTGCGGGATATCGCCGGAGTCGGCGAGGTCGTCGAGGTTCAGCAGTCCGGCGGCCTTGCGTAGCTGTTCATCATCGAGGTCGGCGGCCTTCTCGTCGAATTTCGACGAGGCGCTGACCTGGGTCATGGAGCGCGCCTGGTCCTTGTCGGTGCTGGCGCCGAGCAACTTCCAGAACCGGTTGCTCAATCCGCCGGATTTCGAGCCACCGGACTTGGACGCCTTCGAGGTCTTGGAACTCACAGCCACAGTCATACGGTACGCGGCAGCGGCACGGCGGCCGCACTGCCGTGGCAGGGCGTCACGGCACCTGCGCTGCGGTAGCTTCCTGCCCAGCAGCATGCCGAACGGACCGGACCGTCGAACGGACACAGATGGACACAGCCACCCTCGGCCCGTCGATCGACTGGAGTACCGAGTTCGGGCATTCGGCAGTGTGGGTCCTCGAAGCGTTCGGCATCACCGCGGCCTGCCTGGCGGTCGTCATCGCCGTGGTCGCGCGCCGCACCGAGTGGGGCCGTCAGTTCGTCCGCATCACCGGACGCTTCTTCACCGGCCGCGGCAGCGTGCAGGTCTGGCTGCTCGTGGGGACTCTGCTGCTCTCGACGGTCATCGCGGTCCGTCTCAGCGTGCTGATCAGCTACTACACCAACGACCTGTTCACCGCCCTGCAGATGGCGTTTCAGGGCAGCGGCACCGATGACGACGCGCTGAAGGCCGATGGCATCGCGCATTTCTGGGATGCCCTGCTGATCTACCTGGTGCTCGCCCTGCTGTTCATGGCGCGTTACTTCGCCGACCTGTATCTCACCCAGCGCTTCCTGATCCGGTGGCGGCTGTGGCTGACCCGCCATGTCCTCGACGACTGGCTGGACGGGCACGCCTATTTCCGCGGCCGATTCATCCGCGATGCGGTCGACAACCCCGACCAGCGGATCCAGGCCGATGTCGACATCGTCACCACCGGTTCGGCGGACCCGAACAACCCGGCACACGGGTCGAACCACATCCTGTTGTTCGGCGCGATCGAGTCGATGCTGACGGTCGCCTCGTTCGGGGTGATCCTGTGGAACCTGTCCGGGCCGCTGGACCTGCTGGGCCTCGTCATCCCGCGGGCGCTGTTCTGGACGGTGATCGTCTACGTGCTGGCCGCGACCGTCGTCGCGTTCTGGATCGGCCGCCCGCTCATCCGGTTGAGCTTCCGCAACGAACTGCGCAACGCCGGTTTCCGGTTCGCCATGATCCGGCTCAAGGAAGCGGCCGCCGGTGTCGGCCTGTACCGGGGGGAGCCGGCCGAGCGCCGCCAGCTCGAGGAACGCCTGGGCGGAGTGATCGTCAACTACCGGCGCTGGCTGCACCGGATGATGCTGTTCCTGGGCTGGAACGTGTCGATGAGTCAGGCCATCAACCCGCTGCCCTATGTCGTTCAGGCCCAACGGCTGTTCTCCCAGCAGATCTCGTTCGGCGACGTCATGCAGTCGGCCACCGCCTTCCACGCCATCCACGACGGGCTGTCCTTCTTCCGCACCAGTTACGACGCCTTCGCCGGCTTCCGCGCCGCCCTGATCCGGCTCGACGGACTCCTGGACGCCAACCGGCGGGCGCGGGCCATGCCGGGCCTCGACTACGTCCCGGCAACCGATGACGGTGTCCGGCTGCGCGGCGTGGAGGTCCGCACCCCGGACGGCCGCAGGTTGGTCGACGGGCTGGACCTGACGCTGGAGCCCGGGGCCACCCTGCTGGTGACCGGGCAGTCCGGGGTCGGCAAGTCCGTCCTGCTGCAGAGCCTGGCCGGCTTGTGGCCGTACACCTCCGGCCACGCGCAGTACCCGCTGAACTGCATGTTCATCCCGCAGGTGCCGTATCTGCCGCTGGGAACACTGCGCGCGGTGGTGGTCTACCCGCACGAGCCGTGAGATGTTCGGCGACGAGGCCATCCAGCGCGCCCTGCTGCAGGTGGCGCTGCCGCACCTGGTGCTGCAGCTGGGCGACACGCGCGACTGGGCGGCCATCCTGTCCCCCGGTGAGCAACAGCGCATCGCCTTCGCCCGGGTGCTGCTGCACCGGCCGCCGATGGTGTGCCTGGACGAATCCACCTCGGCCCTCGACGAGGGGCTCGAGCTGACGCTCTACCAGCTGCTGCGCGCCGAGCTGCCCGACACCACCCTGGTCAGTGTCAGCCATCGACGCACGGTGCACCGCTTCCACGAACAGCGGCTCGATCTGCTGGGCGACGGCCGTTGGGCCGCCGCGACCCTCCAGCCACCTCTCGACAGGTTCTAGGGGTACCTTGCCCGCATGGAAATGTTCACCACGTCCCTCGACTGGGGCAGTGAGCTCGTCACCTCACTGATCTGGATCGCCAAGGCGTGGGCGATGGCCGCGGCGGGCACGCTGATCGTGCTCGTCCTGCTCGGCAGGTTCACCTCCTGGGGCCGCCAGTTCTGGCGGATCACCGGCGCGTACTTCACCGGCCGCGAGTCGGTGAAGGTCTGGGCGTGGCTCGGGGCGATCCTGCTGTCGGTGATCTCCGGGGTCCGCCTCGACGTGCTGTTCAGCTTCCAGGGCAACGACATGATGACCGGCGCCCAGGTGGCGGTGCAGGGGTTGTCCAGTGGCGATGAAGCGATCGCCGCGTCCGGTCGCGACGGTTTCTGGGCGGCACTGTGGCTGTTCGCGTTCCTGGCGACCATCCACGTCGCGCGGGTGATGCTCGACCTGTACATGATGCAGCGCTTCATGCTCGCCTGGCGGACCTGGCTGACCGCCCGGCTGACCTCGGACTGGCTCGAGGGCAAGGCGTACTACCGCAGCCGGTTCATCGATGACACCATCGACAACCCGGATCAGCGCATCCAGGCCGATATCGACATCTTCACCACCAACGTGGGCCCGCTGCCCAACACGCCCAACAACACCAGCGGTTCCACCCTGCTGTTCGGCGCCATCTCGGCCATTGTCTCGGTGATTTCGTTCACCACGATTCTGTGGAACCTCTCCGGCGATCTGGAGATCTTCGGTGCCACCGTGCCGCGGGCGATGTTCCTGATCGCGTTCCTCTACGTCCTCATCGCCACGGTCATCGCGTTCTGGATCGGCCGCCCGATCATCCGGCTGAGCTTCGACAACGAGAAGTACAACGCCGCATTCCGATACGCGCTGGTCCGGCTGCGCGACGCCTCGGAGTCGGTGGCCTTCTACCGCGGCGAGGTCGCCGAGCGGGTGCAGTTGCGCAAGCGGTTCGAGCCGATCGTGTCGAACTATCAGCGCTACATCAATCGGTCGGTCGGGTTCTACGGCTGGAACTTGACCATCAGCCAGATCATCAACCCGCTGCCCTGGGTCGTCCAGGCCCCGCGCCTGTTCAACGGGAGCATCCAGCTCGGCGATGTCTCCCAGACCGGTTCGGCATTCGGCAACATCCAGACTTCGCTGTCGTTCTTCCGTAACTCGTATGACGCCTTCGCCGGCTGGCGGGCCTCGATCATCCGTCTGCACGGACTGGTGATTGCCAACGAGGAAGGTCGCGCGCTCCCCGAACTGAACGTCGAGCCCTGCGGTAGCTGCCCGGTCGAGCTGCACGATATCGACGTGCACACCCCCACCGGTGAGGTGCTGATCGACGGTCTGAACTTCGAGATGTATCCGGGTGACACCCTGATCATCACCGGCCAGTCCGGCACCGGCAAGACCACCCTGCTGCGCAGCCTCGCCCAGCTGTGGCCGTACACCACCGGCACGTTGCGCTGCCCGGCGGGCATCAACGAGACCATGTTCCTGTCCCAGATGCCGTATGTGCCACTCGGTGATCTGCGGGCCGTGGTGTCCTACCCGAAGGGACCCGACGTGCTGACCGATGTCGAGCTGCGGGTCGCCCTGGACAAGGTCTCGCTGCCCCAGTGCGCGAGGCGCCTGGACGAGCTGGCCGACTGGGCCAAGGTGCTCTCACCGGGTGAGCAGCAGCGCATCGCCTTCGCGCGGGTGCTGCTGACCAAACCGCGGGTGGTGTTCTTCGACGAGGCCACCTCCGCGCTGGACGAGGGGCTGGAGTACAGCATGTACGACCTGGTGCGCCGCGAACTGCCGGACACCATCCTGGTCAGCGTGACCCACCGCAGCACCGTCGGCCAGCACCATGAGCGGCATCTGCACCTGCTCGGCGGCGGTAACTGGGTCCTCGGTGACGTCGACGATGACATCGACAAGCCCGCCAAGGACCCCGAGCCGAACTAGCGGGACCGGACCACCGCCGAACGTGAACTCGATGGCGCGAAATCAGCGAAACGTCCCCATCGAGTTCACGTTCGGGTGAAGGTCAGCTCCCGCCTGCGTGTTCTCCCGCCCGCCGCCCTGCGTGTTCTCCCGCCCGCCGCCCGAAAAAGGATCCCTCACCCAGCTGCACGCCGCTGGCGTATCCCTTGCCGTCCCGGGCGATATTGGAGGCGCATGCGCCCGCGGCGTACAGCCCGGGCACGGGACTACCGTCGGCGCGCAGCACCTCACCATCGATGGACACCGTCAACCCACCCATGGTGAAACCGGAGTACATCGCCACCCCGAGCGTCAGGTCGAAGGCGGCCCACGGGCCGGCGTCCTGCACCGCGATGTAGTCGGGTTGCTTGTGAAAGTCGGGATCGGTTCCGCTCGCGGCGTTCTCGTTGTACCGCTGCAAGGACGCGGCCAGCTTGCCTTCCGGGATGCCGAGCGCCGACTCCATTTCCGCGACGGTCTCGAAGCCGTCGATGAACTTGATCAGCGGCATCTCCGGCATCTGCATGTGCGCCTCGTCGACGACGAGATACGCGGTCTGATCCGGTTGCTCGAGGACGAATGCCGAGGTACGCGAATGGTAGGAGTCCTCGGCGACGAACCGCTGCCCGTCCTTGTTGACGATGATCCCGGTCAGCAGGATCTCCGGCGGGTAGGCCGCAGCGGTGATGAACAGCTGGTCGAGGTTCTTTGCGACGCCGCCGGCCGACACCCCGAGCCGGATGCCCAGCCCGTCGTCGTTGGGGTTGCCCAGGATGTAGGGCGCCACCATGCCGTGGTGTTTGGTCTTGCGTTCCTGGCCGAGCGCCGGCGTGTATTGGGCAACCATCTCGGGATTCATTGCGAACCCACCCGCGGCGATGACCACTGACTTCGCTTTGACCGCACCGGTTTCGGTGAAGTGTTTCCAGTTCACCCCGACAACGGCGCCGTCGTTCACGATGAGGTTGGTGGCGCCGGTCTCGTAGCGGATCTGCACGCCGAGTTCGGCGGCGCGCGTGAGCAACAGTTCGATGACCATGTTCGCGCCACCGAGTTCGCCGGGCACCGGCACGGAGTGACCGCGCGGTGCGGGCTTGGCCTGCTCGATGAACGGCCACACCTTCTCGTTGCCGGTGTAGGACAGCCCCTCGGTGCCGGGCGGCACCACCACCTTGCCCGGGTAGTAGCTGCGCTCGAACTGAAATCCCAGTGACTCAAGCCAATTGAAGTGTTCGACACTGCCGTCACAGTAGGCGCGGATCTTGTCCAGCTCGGGATCTTCGGTCACCGCGACGAGGTACTTGTACATTTCGTCGGCGGTGTCGGGGTGTCCGGTGGCCTCCTGCACGGCGGTCCCACCGCCGAGATAGAAGTGGCCGCCGGCCATCGAGGTGGTACCGCCGGCTGCGGCCGCGCGTTCCAGCACCAGCACCCGGGCGCCGGCCGCGGCGGCCGATACCGCCGCACATCCCCCGGCGATACCGAAACCGATGACCACGACGTCGACGTCGTCGGACCAGGCCGTCGTGCCGGCGGCCAGGGTGTCCGGGATCTGTTGCAGTGTCATATCTCTCACTTCTGCTCGTTCTTGATGTGGTCGAAAACGGCCTGAATATCAGCCGGGATATAGGCGATCTCGATGAACGGCACCCCGGCGCCGGCGGCGCTGACATAGGCGAAACGCATTCCGCCGGGCATCACACCCTGCATGACGACCGATGCGCCACCGGCGCGTGCATCGCGCAGTGCGGTGTCGAACGCGGCCTCGTCGGCGGCGGCCATGCAGATGTGGTGCAGACCGGGGCCGGAGGTGGTCAGGAAATCGGAGTAGACGTTCGCACCGTCGACCGGGGCGATCAGCTCGAGCTGCAGGTCACCGGCGTAGCTCAGGGAGATGTCGGCGGTGAAATCGGCGGGCCGGCCGCGGTAGGTGCAACTGTCCGGGCCGAAGTGAACACCGGGCATGCGGACCCACGTCTTGGCCCCGAGCAACGCGGTCAGGGTCTGCTCGGTGGCGTCGAGGTCGCGGGTCACCCAGGCAACCTGGACAGGTGTCTGATTCAGCATCGCCAGTGAGGATATCGCCACCGCGCCGCGATGGCTAGAACGTGTTCTAGTTTCCCCCGGCGTCCGGCCACGAATCGCCGATCGACGAGGCGAGGGCCTGCACCAACAACCGGATCTGCCCGTCGAATACCACGTCGGGCGCCGAGAGCGTGTCCGGGCCGTACTGACCGAACACCTCCAGACTGATCGCCCCTACCAGCGCCGCCCACACCAGGAAGCACTGCAGCAGCACCGGATCGCCACCGGCGAAACCGAACTCCGCCCGCACCCGGTCCAGATCATCCGATACCGGTTGCGGTGCAGCACCTTTGGGGTTGGGCACTGCACCGTCGCGGATACCGTCGGCGATGACCGCGAACAGGGCGCCGACGACCCGCGTGCCGGGGCCGACCGTCAATTCCGCCGGGGCGCGATAGCCGGGCACCGGACTGCCGTAGAGCAGGGCCCAGCGCGCCGGTTGCCCGACCGCCCACCGGCGCGCGGCATGCGCCATCGCCAGCAGTCGCGCAGCCCAGTCGCCGGGCACCGCCGCGGCGGCGGCGTCCACCGTGTCGGCCAGTTCGGTATAGGCGTCGACCAGCAGCAGGGTCAGCAGATCGTCACGGCTGGCGACATAGCGGTAGACCGCGGAGGACACCAGGCCGATCTCGCGGGCGATGGCGCGCAGCGACAGGCCCGCGGCCCCGTCGGTGACCAGGTGGCGCCGGCCCACCTCGATGATCTGCGCCTCGATCCGGTCGCGCGCCTGCTGCCTCTTACCCACCGGCCCAGTGTGCCAGAAAGGAGAACACTGCTCTTGAATTTCGGGTCGCGGCATGACAGGGTTACTCAAAGAGCAGTGCTCTCCTATTGAAGGGAATGACATGACCACGCGCTACGACCAGCCGAATCGGGCCGCCCGAGCCTTCAACGAGGTGATCCGGCAGTTGGCCGAACTGGGAATTGAGATAGCTGGCAGCCGAGCACTGCGGGTGCGGGGCCGAACGACGGGACAGTGGCGATCGGTGGTGGTGAACGTACTCACCGTCGACGGTCGCGACTATGTCGTGTCACCGCGCGGCAACACCCAATGGGTGCGCAATGCCCGCGCAGCGGGAACCGTGGAGACCGGCCCGCGCTGGCACCGGCGGCGGACGAGTGTCCGGGAGGTTCCCGATGCGGCCAAGCCGGAACTGATCCGGCGCTATCTGGACAGGTGGTACTGGGAGGTCAAGGGTCACTCGGGCGGGTTGACGCCCGACTCGACCGACTCGGAGGTGAAAGAGATCGCCGCCTCGATACCGGTGTTCGAGCTGGCCGGCTGAGTCGCGACGGCCTCACGGATCCGCTGGCCGGTGGACTGCCAGGAGACCGCCGTCGGGGCGCCGCCCCAGGTGCTGTTGAACAGTCCGACGATCGCCGCCCGGCCGTCCGGGGTGAAGGTGTACACCGGGCCGCCGGAGTCACCCTTCTGGCTGACCACGCCGTTGCCCATGGTGAACCAGCCGTTGTTGACCGCGGCGACGGTGCCGCAGCTCTCGCCGGTGACGACGCCGAAGTGGCAGACCTGCTGACCGGGTTGGCTCACCGCGTGCGCCTCGTCGATCACGAGCGCGCGTCCGCCGGGCAGCACCGAGTTGATCTGCACATCGTCGGCCAGCGTGATGGCGCCCCAATCGGCGATCTGATGATCGCCGGTGACGGTCGCGCCGTCGGGGGTGTTGTCGTCGAACAGCGCCATCGCGCCGATGACATTGCCCGCCTTGTCGGTGACCGGACCGTCGCCGCGGCAGTGCCCGGCGGTGAACGCAGCGCGCGCCACCGGATCGACGAAGCCCAGCGTGCAGAGCGTGCTGCCCTGCCGGATCTCCATCCCGGGATACACCGTCACCCCCGGCTCGGAGGCTGCCGCGGGGGCGACGACCAGAGCCATCACCGCTGCCGGCGCCGCCGCCAAGAGTCCCAGGAACAGGCGTGCACGCATCGAGCCCTCCGATCCTCCACCCCACACAGGAATCGACGCTACCGGGGTGCTGAGAGGTGAATCGGATAACGGATAGATCTCGTTACATCACAGTTCTCGTAACGACTCGCGTGTCACTCGTGCAACACATGGCACGAGAGTTTTACGGAATCGTCAGCACTTGACCCGGGTGGATCAGGTCCGGGTTGGCGACGCCGCTGGCGTCGGCGATGCGCTGATACTGGTTGCCGTCGCCGTAGAAGCGCTCCGAGATCGCCCACAGCGTGTCCCCGGACACCACCGTGTAGGTGCGCGGGGACGGCGGAGCGGGCGGCGGCGGCGCGGCAACCTCGGCCGCCGGTGCGGGTTCCTCGGCGGCGGCCAGCTCGACCTCCGGCTCGGCGGCCGGCGCGACCGGCGGGGGTGGCGTCGGCGCGGGCGGGGCTTCGGTCGTTTCCGTACCCGAGGCCCAGGCGACCCCGTCGAAACCGTAGAGCACGAGATTGCGGTCGTCCTGGATGATCAGCCGGACATCCTTGGCGCCCTTGGTGTCGGTGTGCCAGACCGGCTTGTCGGGTGCGTAGAGCACGAAGTTGCCGTCGTCCTGGACCTCGGCCCTGACCACGTTCTGGCCGTTGGTCTCCGTCGACCACACCGCGGTGTCACCGCTGTAGAGCACCAGGTTGCCGTCATCCTGCAGGACCACGGAAAAGGCCCCGTTCTTGGACGTCAGCGACTCCCCCGGCCCGAGCTTCCCGCCCTTCTGAAGTCTGTCACTCATGTCGCTTTCCCCTTTCGACAATTGACATGCCGAGCCTAGTGATCTCGAGAGCTCCCGTGTCCGGTTCTGCTCGCCGAAAGCCGAACTCTCGGCGAACATCCGGTGCGAGACGATCAGGAGTCGAAACCCAGGCCCAGCCTGTCCAGGGTCTTCAACAGCACATTACGCTTGCCCGCGGAATGGTCGGCGCGATCCAGCGACCAGCGAGTGGCCTGAATCCCCACGCTGGCAACCGGTTCCGGCGGGAACGGCAGGGGCCGCTTGCGGACCATCTCCAACTCGGTGCGCGGCGTGGGTGAGCCGTCGAGCAGATCCAGGCAGACGTCTGCGGCGAACCGGGTGGCCCCCACTCCGAGGCCGGTGAATCCGTTGACGTAGGCGACGCGGCCGCGGTGGGCGGTCCCCCAGTGCGCGCAGAATCTGGTGTTGGTGTCGATCGCCCCTGCCCAGCGGTGGCTGAACCGGACGTCGTCGAGTTGCGGGAAGGTGATGAAGAAATGCTCGGCCAACTTGCGGTAGGTCTGCTGCCGGTCCTCGTACACGGCATCGACGCGCCGCCCGAAGTAGTAGACGGCGTCGTAGCCGCCCCACACCACGCGGTTGTCCGCGGTCAGCCGGTAGTAGTGGAACTGGTTCGCACAGTCGCCGACGCCCTGCCGGTTCCGCCAGCCGATCCGGTCCAGCTGATCGGCGGTCAGCGGCTCGGTGGACAGCACGTAGTCATACACCGGCACTGTGTACCAACGGTTCCGGCGTACCAGGCTGGGATACACGTTGGTCGCCAGCACCACCTGCTCGGCGTTCACCACGGCCGTCTCGGCGCCCACCCGCAGACCGTTGCCCGCCGCCTGCAGCGAGACCGCCCGGGTGTGCTCGTGGATCTGCACGCCTGCCTCGCGGCACGCCCGCGCCAGCTCGACCGCGAGCTTGGCCGGGTGCACGATCGCACAGGTGTCTGGCTCGAACAGTCCCGCCCGATAGGTCGGCGACGCAACCTCGGCACGCACCTGCTCCTGATCCAGGAAACGGCCCTCCCCGGCCGCTGCGGATTCGGCCAGCCACTCGACCTGGTGTGGTTCGGTGGCCACCGACAGCATGCCGGTCCGCTGCCACTCGACGTCCAGCTCGAGCCGCTCGATATCGGCGGCCATACCGTCGAGGTTTTCCAGACCCATCGCCTGCAGCGTGTCGAACTCGTCAGCCCAGCGCGACTTTCCGTTCTCGGCGCCATGGGTGAGGCTGGCGTCGACGAAACCGCCGTTGCGCCCGGAGGCCGCCCAGCCGATCCGGTTCGCCTCGATCAACACGATCTTGCGGCCCGGATTGCGCTCGGCGGCGTGCAGGGCCGCCCACAAACCGGTGTAGCCACCGCCGATGACCAGCAGGTCACAACTCACCGCCCCGGTCAGCGCGGCATGGTCGGGCCGCCGGATGTCGAGCCACATCGGTGCGAACGCGCTTGCGGCAAGCGAACGTTCGACGAGTGCGGGGTCGACGTGGGCATCGAAAACGGTCTTCACAGCATGAGACTACGGGGTCTGCTGGTCTTGCGAGCAGACTTCAGCCCGCACTGCTGGACACCGTGCGCCCGGCCTCCCGCGGTGCCCAGCCGGGCGGCCCGAACGCGTAGCCGAACTTGTCGCGCCAGCGCCTTGCCGCCCGGACATCCCGGCCGATCGCGACGTATTCGTGGGTCTGCAGCTTCCAGATGTTGAAGGTGTCTACCTGCTTGGTCAGCCCGTAGTGCGGTCGGAACAACTCATCCTGATAAGTCCCGAAGATCCTGTCCCACAGGATGAAGATGCCCGCGTAGTTCTTGTCCAGATACTCCGGATCCATGCCGTGGTGCACCCGGTGATGCGACGGTGTGTTGAACACGAACTCGACCGGCCGCCACAGCCGGTCGATGCGCTCGGTGTGTACCCAGAACTGGTAGATCAGGTTGACCGAAAAACTCGCGAACACCATCCACGGCGGCACGCCGAGCAGCGGCAGCGGAATCCACATCAGGATCTCTCCGCTGTTGTTCCACTTCTGCCGGAGCGCAGTGGCGAAGTTGAAATACTGACTGGAGTGGTGCGCCTGGTGGGTCGCCCAGACGAGCCGGACCCGGTGCGCGACCCGGTGATACGCGTAGAACAGCAGGTCGACGCCGACCAGCGCGATCACCCACGTATACCACTGGTCAGACGGCAGATGCCACGGCGCCAGGTAGGCGTAGATCGCCGCATAGCCCAAGAGCGCCAACAGTTTCCAGCCGGCGGTGGTGGCCACCGAGACCAGACCCATCGACAGGCTTGCCCAGGCGTCGCGGCGGTGATAGGCCCCGGCCGGGGTGCGGTCGGCGGGCTCCAGGTGCGCCAGCTTGCGCGCGGCGGTCCACTCCAGCACCAACAGCAGCAGGAAGAACGGGATGGCGAAGAGCACCGGGTCCCGCATCTGCGGCGGCAGCGCGTCGAGCAACCTCAGCAACGCATCCATGGCGGGATCCTAATCGCTGCGTTCGGCAGCGGATGCCGAGCCGCAGATACCTGTGGCGGTCACCGGAAGCTCAGCACTTCGGCGCCCCATGTCGCGCGCTGCACGTGGTCGGGGTCGTCGGCCAGCACGTCCTCGGCGCCGATCAGCAGGGTGGCCCGATCGTCGTCGCGGTACGGGCGCCAGACCGGGTCCGCCGGTCCCGCGGCGGGCTCCCCACCCGCGGCGAAACCGGTCCAGCGGGCCCGCATGCGGCGCGAGACCGCCTTACCGGTCGCCAGACCGCCCAGCTTGAAGGTCGGGTCCTTCGGTCCGGCAACCAGATTGCCCCACACATAGGGCAGCTCGGTCGCGTGCGCGCCGCCCAGGCGCAGCGCCCGCAACATCGGGGTGGCCCAGTCGAATCGGTACATGTAGACCGGCGCGACCCGGTTGTGCCCCTCGGCGAACCAGATCGACGGCATCCGGAAGCCGACGTCGCGGGCCACGCCCATCCCCGGCTTCTTCCCGCGGCCACGGTAGACGGACCCGATCTCGGACTGACTCGGGATCTGCAGACCGGGCTGCTCGGCGGCGATCGCGGTGAACATGTCCGTGATGGCCTGCGGGGTGATCGGCAGCAGGGGCGAGCGCATCCAGCGGAACAGCGCCGCCTCGTGCTCATTGGTCCCGATGATCAGCGGTACCGGCAGCGTCCGCCCGGCCCGCGCCAGTTGCACCGGATAGTCGGGCACCAGGTCGCCGTCCACGATGGGCACGAACGCCAGCGTGCCGGGTGCACGCGCCGGCACGTCGTTGAACAGGTGTTTGGAGGCCGCCACCACGGCGGCCACCGGCAGAGTGGGCAGCTGTCCGGCGTCGCGGGCCGACATGCCCAACTCGGTGAGGAACTCCTCGGCGATCCGCCGGCCCCGGGTCTGGTCGTAGACCGAGGTGACCGGCGAGCTCTGGGCGATGGCGCGGTGGAACAGCCCGGCAGCGGCCGGGCTGCCCAGCAGGGTCGTGACGATGCCGCCACCGGCAGATTCCCCGAACAGCGTGACGCGGTCCGGGTCACCGCCGAATCCGGCGATGTTGTCGCGCACCCACTGCAGGGCGAACAACACATCCCGCAGTCCGTTGTTGGTGTCGAAGGCATCCCCGAACGAGGACAGGTCGAGGAAGCCGAACGCGCCGAGGCGGTAGTTGACGGTCACCACGACGACGTCGTCGCCGACGGCCAGTTCCCTGCCGTGGTAGAGCGGCTGGGCGCCCGACCCCAGCACGTAGGCCCCGCCGTGCACCCACACCAGTACCGGCTTGTTGTCCGCCCCGCCCACCAACGCCCCGTCGCTGCGCTCGCCCCCGCAGGGCACCCACACGTTCAGGGTCAAGCAGTCCTCGCCCTGCGGGGCGCCGAGATCGAGCGGGATCCGCGGGTCGGTCGGCTGCGGGCACACCGGGCCCACTTCGGTGGCGTCGGCCGGTTCGGTCCACGGCGCCGGAGGTTGCGGAGCCCGCCAGCGCAGGTCACCGGTCGGCGGTGCGGCGTAGCGGATGCCCAGCCATGCCGAGACGGTGCCGTCACTGACCCCGCGGACGGGTCCGTTGCTGGTATCGACGATGAGCGAGTCGTTCATGTTCAGTCCTACCTTCCGTTGTTCCACGGTACGCATGCGTTCCAAGCGGCGCGAAGACCTGGTCGAATGCGGCGCGGTGGGCTGCCTTACCTCGACGGACTCTTCGAGCCCGGCAGACCACTCCGGCCCGATCGCGGCTAGGCTGCCGCGATGCGAAAGTGGGGGCTGCTGAGTGCGGCGATCGCCACGGAAGTCACCGGCACCCTGTCCCTGCGGGCCTCCCAGGACCACTGGGCCTGGCTGATCGTCGTGGTGGTCGGCTACGTCTCGTCCTTCATCTTGATGGCGGCGGTACTGCGGGCCGGGATGCCGGTAGGGGTGGCCTACGGCATCTGGGGTGCCATCGGCACCGCGGTCACCGCACTGGCCGCCTCGGCGATCTTCGGTGAGGCCTTCACCTGGCCATTGGCGGCGGGTATCGCGCTGATCATCGCCGGGGTGCTGCTGGTCGAGTTCGGTTCGCATGAACGCACACCCGAGGCGCCCGCATGATGTGGCTGGCGCTGGCCGGGGCGATCGGCATGGAGGTGCTGGCGACGCTGTCCCTGCGGGCCTCCGACGGATTGCGCCGCAGGGCGTGGATCGCGCCGGTGGCCGCCGGGTACCTGGTGTCCTTCTATCTGCTGTGGTTGTCGTTGTCGCTCGGCATGCCGGTCGGCGTCGCCTACGGCATCTGGACCGCATGCGGGGTGGCACTGGTGGCCATCGCCGCACGATTCCTGTTCCACGATCCGCTGACCTGGCGGATGCTGGCCGGGATCGGATTGATCATCGCCGGAGTCCTCACGATCGAGATGGGCGGCGCCGCCCACTGAGCACACCGGGACAGCAGGCGAGCAACGCCACCAGCAGCCCCGCCGCCGGGACCAGCAGCAGTCCGGCCCGCAGTCCCGCCGTGTCCGCGATCAGGCCCACCACCGGCGGGGACGCCACGAATCCGAGGCGCATCAACCAGGCCACCGCGGTCAGCCCGGTCCCCGGCCGCAGCCCCGGCAGCCGATCGGCGCCGTGCATGGCGGCCGGCACCAGGGTGGCCACCCCCAGACCCACCGCTGCGAAACCGGCAACGGTCCCCGGCACGCTCGGAAAGGCCAGCGCCGCGCCCATGCCGGCGGCGATCACCAGACCGCCGGACAACGTCACCGCGCGTTCCCCGAACCGGTCCACCAGCCGATCGCCGGTCAGCCGTCCGATGAACATGGCGCCCATCAGCGCCACGTAGCCCGATACCGCGACCGCCGGCGGCGCCCCGACTCCGTCACGCATGTAGAGGGTGGCCCAGGTGCTGCCGGCATCCTCGATCACCGCGCCGGCGATGGCCATCACGATCAATGCCGCCAGCACGGCGTAGACGGCAGGACCCGCGCGGAACCGCGTCCCGGTGGGTGATGTGCGGTCCTCGACGCGATCGGGCCCGCGCAGCAGGAACGGATAGGCGGTGAGCGCCACCGCCGCGAACATCGCGGCCGAGATGGCCAGGTGGGGCCCCCGGTCGATGCCCAGCGCGATGGCGCCCGCGCCCATCAGTCCGCCGAGGATGGCGCCGCCGGCCCACACCGCGTGCAGCGAGTTGATGATGGACCGCCCGTAGCGCTGCTGGACGCGCAGACCGTGCGCGTTCTGCGCCACATCGGTGACCGCATCGCAGGCCCCGCCCAGGAAAAGGGCGGCCGCCAGCACCGCCGGGCCGCTCGCACTACCGGCGGCCACGAGCAGCACGGCCAGCATCACCGTCGAGCTGACCGCGGCCCGCGCCGAGCCGATCCGGCGGATGACCATGCCCGCAGCAAGACCGGCGACCAGCGCGCCGGCCGGGAAGGCGGCCGCGACGGCCCCGTACTCGGCATTGGTCAACGCAAGATCGGTCTTGATCTCGGGGTACCGGGGCAACAGATTGGCGAACACCGCGCCGTTGGTGAGGAACAGGGCGCTGACCGCGATCCTGGCCCGCCGGTCCGGCACGGTGTCGATCGGTCCGGAAACCATGCCCGCCGACAGTACTGGTCGCTGTGCGGACAGCGATGCGCCGTCGGATCCGGCAAGATTGCGGTCATGACCGAACTTGCCGACCTCGCACAGCTGTACGGGGTGGCGACCGATTTCATCGACTGGCGGGGGCGCACCGTTCCGGTCCCGGAGCACACCCTGATCGGGGTGCTGGGCTCGCTCGGCGTGCCGGCCGGCACCGCGGCCGAACGCGCGGAGGCCCGCCGCAACCATGACCGCGAGCACTGGGGCTTCACCCTGCCCCCGACCGTCGTGGCCCGTTCCGGCACAGCGTCCTCGTTCTGGGTGCATGTCACCCACGGCGACCCGGTCGGGCTGTGGATCCGCCTGGAGGACGGATCGGTGCGCACCGGGCTGCGACAGCTCGAAAACAACCGTCCCCCATATGATCTGGACGGCAGGCTGATCGGGGAGGCCACCTTCGAACTACCCGCGGACCTGCCGCCCGGTTATCACCGACTACACGCTCAGGCCGGCCAGCTCGACATCAGCACCACCCTCATCGTCGCGCCCGCCACGCTGGCCGCGCCGACCGCACGGCAGTGGGGCCTGGCCGCCCAGCTGTACAGCGTGACCTCCGAGAATTCCTGGGGTACGGGCGATCTGACCGATCTGACCGATCTGGCGGTCTGGTCAGCAGCCCGGCACGGTGCGGGGTTCATCCTGGTGAACCCGCTGCACGCCGCCGCGCCGGTCGCACCGATGGAACCGTCGCCCTACCTGCCGACCTCTCGCCGCTTCGTCAACCCGCTCTACCTGCGGGTCGAGGCCGTCCCCGAATACGCCCACCTGCGCAAACGCGGGCCGCTGCGCAAGGCCCGCGCCGACCTCGCCGCCCGCGCGCGCCGCCACGACGGGATCGACCGCGACGCCGCGTGGAAGGTCAAGAGAGCCGCCCTCAAGCAGCTGTACCGGGTGCCGCGCACGGCGGGCCGCGAACTCGCCTACGCCGCATTCCGGGACCGTGCCGGACGCAGCCTCGACGACTTCGCCGTCTGGTGCGCGCTGGCCGAGGTGCACGGCTCCGACTGGCACGGCTGGCCTGAGCCACTGACCCATCCGGACGGCCCGGCAGTGGCGGAGTTCGCCGCCGGCCACGCCGAGGCCGTGGACTTCCACCGCTGGCTGCAGTGGCTGCTCGACGACCAGCTGACGGCCGCACAGGCCACCGCCCTCCAGGCCGGCATGGCCCTGGGCATCATGCACGACCTGGCGGTCGGGGTGGATCCCAACGGCGCCGATGCATGGGCGCTGCAGGACGTGCTGGCCCTCGGCGTCAGCGCCGGCGCGCCACCGGACGAGTACAACCAGCTCGGCCAGAACTGGTCCCAACCCCCATGGCGGCCCGATCAGCTGGAGAAGTCCGGCTACGCGCCGTTCCGGGCGCTGGTCGAGGCTGTGCTGCGACACGCAGGCGGAGTCCGCATCGACCACATCATCGGACTGTTCCGGCTCTGGTGGATCCCCGAGGGCGCCCCGCCGACCGAGGGCACCTACGTGCGCTACGACCACGACGCGTTGATCGGCATCGTCGCGCTGGAGGCGCTG
Source organism: Mycobacterium sp. (assembly GCA_034520035.1). Taxonomy (GTDB): domain Bacteria; phylum Actinomycetota; class Actinomycetes; order Mycobacteriales; family Mycobacteriaceae; genus Mycobacterium. Next base: position 241,914 of record JAXHOA010000125.1, read on the forward strand.
CGTGCCGGTGCGGTCGTGGTCGGCGAGGACCTGGGCACCGTCGAACCGTGGGTGCGTGACTACCTGAGCGCACGCGGTCTGTTCGGCACCTCCATCCTGTGGTTCGAACGCGACCGCGAGTGGGGGCAACCGGACAAGCCCCTGCCCGCCAACCGGTGGCGGGAGGCCTGCCTGTCCTCGGTGACCACCCACGATCTGCCGCCGACGGCCGGATACCTGGCCGGTGAGCACATCCGGTTGCGGGAGGAACTGGGCCTGCTGACCCGGCCGGCCGAGGAGGAACTCGCCGCCGACCGCGCCGAGCAGGCGGCCTGGCTGGCGGAGTTGCAGCGGCTCGGGCTCGTCGGCGCGGACCCCGGTATCGACGAGATGATCCGCGGCCTGTACGCCTACCTGGGCCGGACCCCGTCCAAGCTGCTGGCCTTGGCGCTGCCCGACGCGGTCGGCGATGTCCGAGCCCAGAATCAGCCCGGCACCACCGATGAGTACCCCAACTGGCGGGTGCCGCTGGCCGGGCCGGACGGCCGCCGGCTGCGGGTCGAGGACATCTTCGGCGATCCGCGGGCCAACGCGCTGGCCGAAGTAATGAAAAGCCAGGTACGGACGATGGAAACGTGACTGGAGTTTCTACAGGTGTGGTTCTGCGATATGTTCGCACCGCACCGCGACACCCGGAGGGCACGTGAACAAGAAGCTCATCGCGCTAGGCCTCGGCACCAGCGCCGCAGCACTGGCGGCACTGATCACTGCCGGGACCGCCAGCTCGGATCCGGCTGCGGAGAGCCCCTACAACGTCGTCGGCGAACCCTATGGCCGGGCGGTGCAGATCCTGGCCGGCGCCGGCATGAAGGCCACCTTCGGCGGCGCCGTGGGCAGCGACATGCAGCAGAGCCTCTGCGTCGTGGCGAAGCAGAAATTCACCAGCAACGGGCGCGTGCAGCTGATGCTCAACTGCACCCAGGAAGCCTTCGACGAGGCCGGGCTCAGCAACTCGACCGGATCCGGCCCGGGCGGACGCACCATCGGCGCCAACGGCATCACCACCGTGACGCCCACCCCGATGCCGCCGCCGGGTGCAGGGGTTCCGACCTCACCCGCACCCGTGCCTCCGCCGGCGGGCTGAGCCGGCCGTCTAGTATTCCGCCCATGCCATTGGCAGCTGGGGCTGACTTTGCCGGGTACACCGTCGTCAGATGCCTGGGTACCGGCGGGATGGGTGAGGTGTACCTCGCCCAGCATCCCCGACTTCCCCGCCAGGACGCGCTGAAGGTGCTGCGCGCCGGGGTCTCGGCCGACGACGAATACCGGCAGCGTTTCGAACGCGAGGCCGACATCGCCGCGACGCTGTGGCACCCCCATATCGTCGGTGTGCACGACCGCGGTGAACACGACGGTCAGCTCTGGATCGCGATGGACTACGTGCCGGGCACCGATACCGCCCGGTTCGTTCGCGAGCACCATCCGAAGGGTCTGCCCGCCACGTACGTCGACGAGATCGTCAGCGCCGTGGCGGACGCACTGGACTACGCCCATCAACGCGGCCTGCTGCACCGCGACGTCAAACCCGCCAACATCCTGCTCTCGGACACCCAGTCCGCCGATCGCCGGATCCTGCTGGCCGACTTCGGCATTGCCCGGTGGTCCGATGACGTCAGCGGCCTGACCGCCACGAACATGACGGTCGGCACGGTGTCCTATGCCGCGCCCGAACAGCTGATGGGCAGCACCGTGGACGGCCGTGCCGATCAGTACGCGCTGGCCGCCACCGCCTACGAACTGCTCACCGGCAGACCCCCGTTCCAGAACTCCAATCCGGCGGTGGTCATCAGCCAGCACCTGTCGGCGCTGCCTCCGGCGATCGGGGGCCACCGCCCCGAATTGGCGCACCTGGACCCCGTGTTCGCCAAGGCGCTGGCCAAGGAACCCGCCGACCGGTTCGACCGGTGCGCCGATTTCGCGCGGGCGCTCAGTCATCAACTCGACGGCGACACGCTCGGACTGACCCGGGCCGCCGCGGCGAGCGCACCTGCGGGTCATGCACGCCGGTCACGCGCGATGATCGCCATCGTGGCAGTGCTCGGGGTGTTGCTGTGTGCTGCCGTGGCCGCGGCCTTCTTCGAACTCAACCGGGCCGACGGCGAGCGCCCCACCGCCGCGCCGATCCCGTCGTCGACGGCCCGTTCCGCTGCGCCGGTGACGTCCTCCGCGGCGCCACCGACCACCACGCCGTCCTCGACGACGGTCACCGCCGTCACGACAGCGGACACCTCGGCGGCCACGGCCCCGGTGGTCATCGGAGCAGACTGTCTGCCAGAGGGCAGCACCGCGGTCACCGCGGCGGGGGCCACGGCCTACTGCTCGTCGATTCAGGACACCGACGCCACTGTGTGGTCGCTTACCCCCGGTGCGGTGCCCATTCCGACGGTCACCACCGACCCCAGCGACGAACCGCTACCGGCCGCCGAGGAGTCTCCGGTGCGGGTGTGCATGCAGCAGACCGGGCAGACCCGCCGGGAATGCCGTGAGCAGATCCGCCAGAGCAACGAACTGCCCTGAGTCACCCGCGGTGATCGAGCTGTTGCAGCAGCAGATCCAGAAGTGGCCGTTGACCTTTCAGCAGCTTCTCACGCGCCTCCAGCACACCGAACCAGCCGACCCGGTCCAGCTCCGGGTACTCCCGGAACATCCCGGAGCCTCTGGGCCATTCAAGGGTGAACGTGTTGCTCACCGCGTCCCGGACATCCAGATCGGCCTCCACCGCAAACACCGTGACCACCTTGCCGCTGGGCTGCCGCAGGGGTGCGAACGCAATCCGCGGTCCATCCGGCGGCGGCAGGCCGACCTCTTCGGTGAACTCCCGCCGGGCCGCCGTCCACGGATCCTCGGCGTCGTCGTGTTCCCCCTTGGGAATGGTCCACGCCCCGTCGTCCTTGCGGGCCCAGAACGGGCCTCCCGGGTGACCGATCAGCACCTCGGGAATGCCTTCCACGACGCGGTACACCAACAGCCCTGCACTCAATCGCGGCATACCGCAGGTTAATACGCGGTGAACGTCACATTTACGGCCGGGTGCTCCAACGGAATTCAGCGCCGCGATCGCCTGTTGAACCGGGAATAGAGCGAAAGAAAGCAGTTGGCCATGAGGGCAAGAGGTCTCCGGACCCCGCGCGCACGCGCACACATCGGTACCGCGCTCGGAGTAGCTCTGGCGGGTCTGTCGATCGGACTTGCCACCCCCGCTCACGCGGCCCCGGAAGGACCTGACACCGTCGACGAAACCGTTGTTGAGCAGGCACATCAAGGCAGTGTCGTGGTGGTTGATCGATGGGGGCCGGTCGCCTTGAACCGGAGCAAGATGTCGGGCGTGGGACCCGGCCTTGCTCCCCTTGAGCTGAACAGGTCCATCGTTCTGATCGACGCCGGGCTGACGACACGGTGTGGCCGAGCACACACCGCGCAGCGCGGAAGCCGTTCTGCCCATTACAGTCTTCAACCGTGGCCGACCACCGGTACCGCAGATACGTGGCTGTGGGCGACAGTCAGACCGAAGGGCTCTGGGACCTCGATGATGCGGGAGCCTTGATCGGCTTCGCCGACCGGCTGGCCCGGATGATCGATGCGCACTCCCCCGGCCTGCGCTACGCAAATCTCGCCATCCGCGGCAAGCGGGTGCGCGATGTGCTGGATGCGCAGCTGCCACAGGCGTTGTCGATGCAGCCGGATCTGATCACGGTGTGCGTCGGGATGAACGACGTGACCCGTCCGGGCCGCAAGTTCCGGCAGGCGCTCGTCGACCTCGACGAATTGCACCGACGGCTGGCGTCATCGGGGGCCACCGTCGTGACGACGACGTTCCCCGACATCACCCGCATCCTGCCGGCCGGGCGGCTGCTGGTGCCGCGGGTACTGGAGATCAACGACGTCATCCGCGCCGCGGCGACCGACCACGGTTTCCGGCTCGTCGATCTGTATTACGCCGAATCGATGACCGACCCCGAGGTGTGGAGCCCGGACCGGGTGCACGGTTCACGCAACGGTCATCTGCTGTTCGCCGCGGCGGCCGCGGAGGCACTGGGTTTGCCTGGCAGCAACCATGATTGGGCGCTGGCCGGCGCAGGCGTCACGGATCATCAGACCTTCCGGTCACGGATGTACTCACAGCTGCTGTGGACGCAGAACATGTTCATGCCGTGGATCTGGCGGCACCTGCGCGGACGGGGCGCCGGGCACGGGCGGGTACCGCGCCACCCGGAACTGGCGCCGGTGTCGGCGCGCACGGAAGCCCAATAACGGGTAACGCGCTCAGCGGTCCACCTGTCGCGCGGGGCGCTCAGAAGCCCAGTACGTCGAACCCGAATACCTTGCCGTCACCGATACCGGCCACCGCGGCCGGACAGAACGCCGAGATCGCGAGTCCGGTGAACATGGTGGCCGGTCCCAGCGGCATGCCCGCGGTATCGGCGACCCGGGCCGCCACGTCGGCGACGTTCTGACCGGGCTCGGACAGCATCGGGCACACCGACTGCCCCAGTGCCGCGTTGTCGACCATGTTCGGGGCGGTCACCCCGGCCTGATCGACGGCGTTGAGGAAGCTGTCGGTGACGGAGTCCGCGCCGGCCGGCGCGGCGACGGCCAGCGCGGCGGTCGCCACGGTCAGGGTGGACAGCAGGCACAGCGAGATACGACGCATGGGCGGCAATTCTACGGTGCTCAGATCCCGGCCCAGCCCGCGTCGATCTGGGCGGCGACATCGATGATCCTGGCCTGCCGCGCTCCGGGGCTGTCGATCTCGCCGACCACGTGCGCGGCGATGAACCGTTTGATCTCGGCGTCGATACCGGCGAGCACCCGCAGCGCCTCGGCCCGCAGTGTCCCCGAGGTCACGTGAATCGAGATGTCTCGGTGTCCCGGTTTGTCGACGTCGATGATCAACAGGAGCGGGTCGGCGGCCCGCGCCGCCGCCTGCAGCGCGATCTCACCGAACACCATGAATCGTGGCCGGTCGATCCGCAGGTCGATCACCATGTTGATCTCCAGCGGAATGCGGATATCGAAGGTGATGGTCTGGCCGACGTGCCGGGTGACCCGCGGCGCCTGGATGCGCACCCTGGCGGTGACCTTGGCGATACCGCCGGGGCCCTGGCCCATGGGCCCCATCTCGAACTCGTCCCCGGCGATCGCGCCGATCGCGTCCGCGACGCGCTTCTCCGAGACCGCGACTTCGAAGAACCGCCGGCCGAAATCCTCGTAGCTCAGGTACTGCGGTGTGTTTCCGGCGGCCGACCCGGGGGAAGAACTGTCCATGGTGGATACCACCGTCTCATGTCGCCGCGTCACCGCGATCCCCCGGCTGGGCTTCTACCCCGCCTCGACGAACAACCGCATCCGCTGTACCCGGCTCGGCCGCGACCCGACATCGGCGATCAGGATCGCGTCGCCACCGGGTCCGGTGACGCTGACGGCGACATGGCGTCCGGCCACGATCGTGGTGCGGCGCCGCGCACCGTTGAGCGCCGCCACCAGTTCGGTGGGCCTGAGCCGGGCGTCGTCGCCGGCGGTGATGTCGGCGTCGGGCCCCAGGACCCGCTTGACCGCGACCTCGTTGCCTGCGCAGGCATCGTCGATCAGCTGCGCGATGAGACGCTTGCCGCGCGGGCCGACACCGACCGCCCCGGACATGAATCCGGCCGTCCCCGACGGTCCCTGATTGGTCAGCAACGCCCGGGTCAGCTGTAGCGCGGCGGGGACCGCGGCGGGTCCGTTGCGGGCGAACTGCCATGCCATCGCCGGCAGCTCCCAGTACGCCTGCAACCGGGCGATGCGCAGCTCGTCGGGGCTTGCGGCCGGGTGCACGTCGTAGCGCAGGATGGCCGGGATGTGCATCGCCACCGCAGAGCCCATCGCCACCTCGAGCACGAGGTCGCGCAGCACCGTGTGGCCGTGGACGATGTCGATCGCACGGCGGAAGGTGATGTCCCGCGGGCCGATGAAGGTGTCGTAGAACCGCTCGATCTCGGCATGCCCGACATGGGGACGCGCACCGACCGGGTCCTCGACCTTGCCGTCGCCGGCGAACAACCCCACCCAGCCGGCCCGATCATGTGCGCCGGCCGCTGCGGGCGAGCGCTCCACCGTTGCCAGAACCGCACTTCGTGTTAAGGACATATCCTTGGTTACCACCCCTGCGTGAAGGAGGACGGCGATGAGCCAGAACGGGCCGTTCGGTATCGATCCCGAAGAGTTTGACAGGCTCGCCCGCGAAGCCGGCGAGGGGCTGCGCGACGCGCTGGACCGGTTCGGCAAGCGTGCGGGCTGGTCCACCCTGATCGACCAGTTCACCAGCCAGGCCCAGCCCGCCCGGCCCGAGACCACCGGTGACACCGGCGACGGAGTATGGGCGATCTACAGCGTCGATGCGGCGGGCGGCGCCCACATCGAAGAGGTGTACCCGAGCGAGCTGGACGCGCTGCGGGCGAACAAGAACAACACCGATCCCGTCCCGCCGCGTCCGTTTCCTGCCGTACGGGATCGCGGTCAGTGTGCTCGACGCGCCCGAATAGCCCCGCGCGGAGCGTCCGCACCACTAAACTTTGCCGCGGTACGCGCACGACCTGGCAAAGGGTGGGACATGATTCGTGAATTGACGGTTGCTGTATCGATCGCGGCCGCTGCGCTGAGCTTTGCCGCGCCCGCCGCAGCCGATGACGAGTCGGGCCGCTATCCGACCGATGTGCCCGGGATGAACTACCACGCCGCGCTCGGTGCGCCGTGCGACAACACCCAGCTGTTCACCTTCGGGCGCGGCCGCGGTGGGCAGGCGATGAAGTGCAGTTGGATCCCCAACCAGTGGCCGCCGGTCTACACCGGATTCTGGACGATCTCCTATCCACTGCACGGCGTGCAGGAGACCGGTGCACCGTGCGCGGTGGCCAAGGGCGCCGCACAGACACCCGACGGTCGCCCGATGCTCTGTCGGGGCGCGCTGGGCTGGCAGCCCGGGGTGCTGACCGGAGACGGGTTCTTCCCGGCCTGAGCCGGCGGCTCAACTGTCGATCGGCACGCGGGAGCTCCGCGGACCGAATCGGGGACCGGCGTCCCCCAGGTGTGACTGACGGGCCAGCCGCAGTCCGTGATCGGCCAGCTCCGCCTGATGCGCCCGCCGCCGCGATTGCCAACGCCCGAGGGCGTCGGCTCGCCCGCCGCGCGCGGACCCGATCGCGGCGGCCAGCGCAGCCGCGTCGCCGAACGCCTTGGATGTCCCGGAGGCGGTATGCGGCCGCACGGTGCCCGCGGCATCACCGATGAGAAGAGCGCGATCGCCGATCATCGGCCCTCCCGGCATGTCGTACACCGGCTGCATGAAAATCCTCGAGTGTGCGACCAGTTCGACGAACTGCGGCGGCAGAACGGTGCCGGCCAGGGCGCCGAGCCACTCTGTGGTCTCCTCGGTCGATTCCCCGGCGGGCACGAAGTAGTCATATCGGCGTCCCGTCCGTCCGGTGAGCAGCCCGGCAAGGTCCGGTTCACCGACGTTGACGTACCAGACCCAGTTGATCCGCCGATTGCCCGGCGTCGTGTCACCATCGGCACCGGGGACCAGGTAGCAGAGCAGCTGCAGGCCGGGCACACCGAACAGCGTGAACCGGTCGGCGAGCAGATCGATCAGGTTTCGAGGCAGACCGGCCTCGGGTTCCAGACCACGGAACGCGACGTAGCCCGAGAAGCGCGGCGCCCCGGGCACACCCATCGAGGCGCGCACCGTCGAGCCCACCCCGTCGGCACCGACGATGAGCGACGAATGCACGCGGTGACCGGCGAAATCCGCGGTCACACCGTCACCGTCGGCCTGCGCCGAGGTGAATGTGCTGTCGAGTAGGTAGGCGCCGTCGGGCAGCGTCCGGCGCAGCGCGTCGAACAGGGTGTCCCAGGACGTCATCCACTGCGGCGCACGGTAGCGGGTCAGGCTGCCGTCGCGATGCAGTTGCTGACGTTCCTGCAACAGCACGCTCACCGAGGACACCGAGTAGCCGAGCCGCACCAGCAGGTCCGCGACCTCGGGCTGCATGACGATGCCGGCACCGCGCGGCTGGGTGCGGTCTTTCGACCGCTCGTGGACCGTGACCTCGGCGCCGATGGCGCGCAGTTCGTGTGCTGCGGCCAGCCCACCGAGCGAGCCGCCCACGACGGTGATGCTGTCGAATTCCATGTCCGTAATCGTGTCATCGGCCGGCACCCGTGTCGTTCCGGCTGTCAGCACTTTCGCTGTACCGGCTGGCCGGTACAGCGACGTCTTTTCTCGGTCGGCGGGATGCACCGGACTGACCATTCTCGACCATACGCAAATGTCATCAATGTATGGTCTGTTGTCATGAGTGGCGTGACCTTCGACCTGTCCTCGGTATTCCGCACGGTGGCCGGCGCCATCGGCGACCAGACGTTTCTGGTCTGGCGGGACCGACGCTTCAATTATGCGGAATTCGATGCCCGGGTCGATGGTTTCGCCCATTTCCTGGCCTCGGCAGGGTTGGGCTGTCACACCGAACGCGACACCCTCGACGGCCACGAGTCCGGGCAGGACCACCTCGGCATCTATCTGCGGAACGGCAACGAGTACCTGGAGTCGATGATCGGCGCGTACCGCGCCCGGGTCGCGCCGTTCAACGTGAGCTACCGCTACGTCGAGGAAGAACTCGTCTACCTGCTCAACGATTCGAAGGCCCGTGCGCTGATCTACAACGCCGAGTTCGCGCCGAGGGTGGCCGCGATCCGTGACCGCGTCCCGCACCTGCAGGTGCTGGTCCAGGTCTCCGACGAGTCCGGCAATGAGCTGCTGCCCGGCGCCGTGGACTACGAGGCGATCCTGAGCACGCCGGCGCCGGCCGGCGGGCTTCCCGCCGCATCCGGTGATGACCTGTACATTCTCTACACCGGCGGGACCACCGGCATGCCCAAGGGCGTGTTGTGGCGCCAGCACGACATCTTCCTGTCTTCCATGGGCGGGCGTCCGTTCGGCAGCAACCAGGCCCTGGCCTCCCATGAGGAACTCGCCGAGAAGGCCCGTGCCGGCGCGGGCGCCATGTCGATGCTGATGATCCCGCCGTTCATGCACGGCGCCGCGCAGTGGGCGGCCTACAACGCGATCACCATGGGCGGCCGGTTGGTCATTCCCGATGATGTGGAGCGGTTGCGCCCCGCCGAGGTGCTGCGGCTCGCCGAACGTGAACGGGTACTGACGATTCCGGTCGTCGGCGATGCGGTGGCCCGGCCGCTGGTCGAAGAAATCGAGAAGGGCGACTACGACCTGTCCGGGCTGCTCACCATCACCAACGGTGGCGCCGCTCTCTCGCCGACGGTGCGGGAGCGCATCCTGAGCGCCCTGCCGCACCTGATGCTGCTCGACGCCGTCGGCGCCTCGGAATCCGGCGCCCAGTTGAGCACCTTCTCCACCGCCGGCGGCGAGACGACCGCGGCCGTCTTCGACGCCCAGTCCGATACCGCGGTCGTCGCCGAGGACTTCAGCCGGGTGCTGGCACCCGGCGAGGGCGGCGGCTGGCTGGCGCGCCGTGATCTGATCCCGCTGGGCTATCTCGGCGATCCGGACAAGACCGCCCGCACCTTCCCCACCATCGACGGGGTGCGCTGGTCGGTGCCAGGTGACCGGGCAAACGTCCTGGAGGACGGCAGGATTGAGCTGCTGGGCCGCGATTCGGTGACCATCAATTCCGGTGGCGAGAAAATCTTCGTCGAAGAGGTGGAACGTGCCATCGCCGCGCACCCGGCCGTCTACGACGTCGTGGTGGTGGGCAGACCGTCGGAACGCTGGGGCTCGGAGGTGGTGGCCGTCGTGCAACTCGCCGAGGGAGCCAGCGCCGACGACGAGGACCTGGCCGCGGTGTGCGGGCAGTCGGTGGCGCGCTACAAGATCCCGAAAGCCTTTATCCGCCAGCCGAAAATCGTGCGCTCACCGGCCGGCAAAGCCGATTACCGCTGGGCCAAGGCAATCGCCGGCGGCGAGGCCGTGCCCGCGAGCTGATCCTGCGCCGGATCAGACCTGCCCCGTGGGCACCCAGTTGCCGTGGAAACCGGCGGGCACCCGGTGCGGCAGCTTGACCGCGGCCACCGACTCCAGTGTCCGGGCATCCACGATCGCCAGCTCACTGCGGTCGGTGGTACGGTCGTAGACGTAGCCCATCAACACACCGTCGTCCTCGTCGGCGTCCGGCGCGGACGGGTGAAAGACGAACTCGCCCAGCGATATGTCCACCCCGAAGGACCGCGCCTGGCTGTTCCCGCCGACGAGGTCGTGCTTGAGCAGCGTGCCGGTCCCACCGGTGCCCTCGCCGACCGCGGGCGCATAGCCGTAGCGGTGCCGCTTGCCGACGAGCCGCTCGTCGACGCGCGGGAACTCCTGGGCACGGTCATCGATCCGCGACTCACGCACCTTGCCGTCGGCGAGGTCGATCGTCCAGCGATCCAGCGTCGGCGGCCCCTCGTTGGGTCCGAGGTGATCGGTGTCGAACATCTTGGGATGGCGGATCACGTCGAGCACGACCGTGTCGCCGTCGTCGTAGGCGTTCATCGGGTGAAAGACGTAGCAGGGTTCCACCTCGAACCACCGCACGTCGGCGCTGCCACCCTCGCGCGGCATCACCCCGACCCTGGCGGGGTAGCGCGGGTTCCACGAGTAGGGGAACCGGCGGTCGGCGCTCATCCCGGACGGCGTCCTTGCGCTGATCGGATCGGGGATCCGGACACGACCGATCAACGCGGACAAAAGGAGCCGCGCCGGCAGCCGAAGCCCGCGAGGCACCGACATCTCCGCGGCCCGGCGATTGTCGAACGTGACCGGCAGGTCGTAGAAGACAACGTGCCGCTCGGTCAGCGAGAAGTCGTGCATCATCGGGCTGCCCGTGACCTCGATGTCGACGGTGCGCCGCGCTCGGCCGTCCACACCGATCACCGAGTACTGCACGGTGTTGCCGCGATACATGCTGTAGGACACCGCATGCAGTTCCCCGGTATCCGGGTCGCGTTTCGGGTGTGCGGTGTACCCGCCCGTGATCGTGCCGTCGAAGTCGCAGGGCCCGACCGTCTCGAGTTCGTCGGTCAGTTCGTAGTTGGCGATGCCACCCTCGACCAGCGCGACCGTCTTGCCGGCATGTCCGATCACGTTGGTGTTGGCGCCGAGCGCGGAGACCCCGGTGTGCCCGGTGCGCCGCTGCTCACCGAGCATGCGGGTTGCGTGCGGGCCGCGCACCCACCGGTTCCGGTACCACTCGGCCTTTCCGTCGCGGATGCGCAGACCGTGGACCATGCCGTCGCCGATGAACCAGTGATACAGCTCGGGATCGATCTCACCGATCGGGTTAGGGCCGTTGCGCAGGTAACGGCCATCCAAGTAGTCCGGGATCGTGCCGGACACCTCGAGGTCGGTCAGTGTGACCTCCTCGTCGACCGGGGCGAACGGTCCCTCCAGATAGCGGTTGGTCATGACAAACCCTCCATAACAACGTTATCGATTCCTCTGTTATAACAGCGTTATGGCATGATTGCAATGGTGAGCGACGTCAGGCAGCGGTTGATCGAGGGAGGCATGCGCGTACTCGAGCGCGACGGGCTGCAGTCACTGAGCGTCCGCAGCCTCGCCGCGGAGGTCGGCACCTCGACGATGGCCGTGTACACCCACTTCGGCGGCATGACCGGAGTGATCGACGCCCTGGCCAACGAGGCGTTCGCGCGGTTCACCCGGGTCTTGACCGACGCCGATCAGACCGACGATCCGGTCTGCGACTTCTTCGTCATGGGCGCGGCGTATCGAGCGTTCGCGCTCGCGGATCCGCAGCGCTATCAGCTGATCTTCGGCACCGCATCCCCGGCGTCGGTGGTCGGTCAGCGCACCGACGTCACCAGCACCGGAAATGCCACAGACCGAGCAGAATGGGCTGAGTCCTTTGAGGCGCTGCGACATGCCGTCCGCCGGATGATCGCCTCGGGCCGGATTCGCGACGACGACGAACTGAATGTCGCCGGCCGGCTGTGGAGCCTCGTGCACGGAGCCGTGATGCTCGAGCTGGCCGGCTTCTTCGGCCACGAGGGCCACGGTCTCACACATGTCCTTGGACCGTTGACGGTCGATTGCATCGTCGGAATGGGCGACGCACGGGCCCACACGCTGCGCTCCCTTGCCTCGGCAGGCGAGGTGCGCGCCCGCACCGGCTGACGCGTTCGACCGCCCTCTCCGGCGCCGACTTATCCGAAGTGCCTGCGGATCCCGGCCAGCATCGCTTCGTGCGCGGCCACCGCCTGGCGGGCGGTGAACCCGGCCAGCGGCCACGGCGCGCTGATGCTCAGCCGTTCGGTCAGCCGGGTACCGCCGTCGACCTCGTCGAAGGACACCCTGCCGCGCAGCCGCACCCGCGGGAGCTGCCTGGCCTCGGTCCAGACCTCCCCGACGGCAGGCACGTGCAGCGTCGCGGTATAAGTGACCGGAAAGGTGCTGCGGCCCAACGGTATCCGGTCTCGCACCCGGTAGCTCGCGACATAGCCGTCGGGGCCGACGGTGCGCGCGGTGCGCTGCACGGCGACGATCAGTGGGTGCAGCGTCCGCAGGTTGTCCAGATCGACATAGAAATCGCGGACGACGTCCGGCGCGGCCGGAATGACCTCGCTGATGACGCGCTCAGCGATCACCCGAGTGTGGCGCTGACGTAGACGACGTCGCCGAACGACGACAGGCCCTCGGCCGACGGTGGGAGCCCATAGTCGGCGAACAGCTCCGTGCCGTTGCGCAGCGTCGTCCCCCAGCCCCGACCGGCCAGGTAGGTGGCCGCCTCGGTCCGGTCACCGGCGTAGAACAGTTCGGCCACGTCCACCTCGTCACCGAGGTCCATACCCTTGGCCCGCCACTCCTGTTGGGTCACACGCATCCGTTCGCTCATCTCCCGCAGGTCCTCGACGCTGACCGTCGGGGTGTTCTCGGTGGCAATCCGGCTACCGGGGGCGCTCAGCTCGGTGATGTTGTCCAGCAGGCGATCCTGTGCCGACGGCGGAAGGTAGATGAGCAGGCCTTCGGCCAGCCAGGCCGTCGGCCGGTCGGTCGCGTAGCCGGCGCCACGCAGTGCGGCGGGCCAGTCGTCGCGCAGGTCGACGGCGATCGGGCGGTGCTCTGCGCCCGGCACCGCACCCAGGTCGGCAAGCGTGCGCGTCTTGAACGTGATCACCTCGGCCTGATCCAGTTCGTAGACGGTCGCATCGGCGGGCCATGGCAGCCGGTAGGCGCGAGCGTCCAGACCGGAGGCGAGGATGACGAACTGCCGAATACCCGCCGCCAGCGCCTCGGTGACGAATTCGTCGAACCATCGGGTGCGCGCCGCGATGCCATCGGCCATGCGCACCGCATCGGCGGGGGCCTCGTCACCGGATTCACCGCGGGCGTGCCGGATGTAGGTCTGCACGCCGACGGCCGACACCAGCGGTTCGGCGTAGGGGTCGCTGACTCCCGCAGTGCCGGAACGAGTGGCGATGGCCCGCTGCATGGCCACCACGGTGGCGGTCACACCCACACTCGAGGCCAGATCCCAGGTGTCATTGTCGCTACGTCCCATAGTTAGATAGCCTACGCTTCGTCGCGTCAGTCCTCGGGCGGGCCGACGCTGGACAGCACCAACTGCAGGAAGGTGCGGTACAGGTCCTCGCCGTCGAGGTGGCTAGCCAGCGTGACGCCGTCGTTGGTGGCCAGCAGCACCCGGGCCAGCGACTCAGCCGGCAGTTTCAACGAGCCACCCAGGCGGGCAACGCCTTTGGCGATGTACTCGGCCAGTGACCGCACCGTCTCGCGGCGCTGAACGGCCACCCGATCGCGGGCGGCGGGGTTGCGCAGCAGAAAAAGCGTGAACTCATAGTTCAACGCCGCGGCCTGTTGGGCATCAGTGGCACCACTGAGCACCCGCCAGCGTTCGGCGAATCCATCGACGTCGATGTCGGCGAACCGGTCGAAGGATTCCATCACGTCGGCGAAGCCGTCCAGGAAGCGCTGGCGATGCCGTTCGATCACCGCGAGGAACAGTTCGTCCTTGCCGCCGAACTGGGCATAGATCGCGCCGCGGGTGTAACCGGCGGCCTCGGCGATGTCCTCCAGCGAGCCCGCGTACCCACGTCCGGCGAAGATCCCCTCGGCTGCATCGAGCAGCACCGTGCGGGTCTGCTCCATCCGCCGCTCTCTGGTCCAGCGCTCGGTCATCGGACCATTCTCGCAAACATCGATCTCAAATACAGACTTGTATCTCAAATTCATCTCTGTATTATCGTGACTGCCGTCACAGCCCCGACGCCGCCCTCGCGTCCTCGCGAACATCAGCCCGCAGAAGGGAACCCTCGATGTCCATCGATTCCGCACAGTCCGCCCGCCCCGGCGAATGGGTCGACTCCGAAGGTCTGAGCCCCGACGATGCCAGCGCACTGTTCCGCATGCAGATCCCCACCGACCGCTACACGTCGCAGGATTTCGTGAACCGGGAGCGTGCGGCCATCTGGATGCGGGTCTGGCAGATCGTCGGGCGTGTCGACGAACTGGGGAAGGCCGGCGACTTCAAGGAATACCGGATCTTTGATCAGTCCTTCGTGGTGATGCGCGGAAATGACGGCACCATAAGGGGTTTCGTCAACGCCTGCCGGCACCGCGGCAACCCGCTGTTCGACGGTCAGGGACACGCCAAGCAACGCATCATCTGCCAGTACCACCTGTGGTCCTATGACCAGCAGGGCAAGCTACGAGGCTGTTCCAAACCCGAGATCGACAAGGCCGACCACGGCCTGCTCGAGGTGCCGGTGGATACCTTCGCCGGTTTCATCTTCCTCAACCCCGACCCGAATGCCGCACCGCTGCGCGACTTCCTGGGCGAGGACGTCATCCGGATCCTCGAGCCCTATCACCTCGATCAGATGACCACGGTGCTCAACGTCCGAGAGGCGCTGGACTGCAACTGGAAGGTGGTGATGGACGCCTTCGAGGAGGGCTACCACGTTTCCGGGATCCACCCTCAGCTGCTGCGGGTACTGGTCATCGATCCGACCAAGGTGAAGTACCGGTTCCTGGACAAACACAGCATCGCCGTCGCCCCGTTCGAGGTGGCGCATGTCGAAGGCATGGGACCGGAGAAGCAGGTCGAGGGCATCATGGAGCTGCCCGAGACCTTCCCCGGCGTGGTGCGGGTGCTCCCCCGGTTCACCGAACTGGTCGACGAGAACCGCACGGCGGACGGCACTCTGGTGTTCCCCGAGGGTGTCACAGGGCGCACGCTGCTGCAGCGGGCCACCCGCGATACCCTTTCCCGCGACGGTCTGGATGTCGACGGCCTCACCGACGCCCAGATGAGCGACAACCACGGCTGGGTGTTGTTCCCCAACTTCTTCATGACCATCCGGGCCGGTGAGGCCACCGTCATCATGTCCACCCCGCACCCCGACGGGGACCCGAACCGATGCATCTGGCACATCACCAGCTTCATGTGGCTGCCCGAAGAACACCGCAGTGCGTTTGCCGCTGACCTCATCGATGTGCGGGAGCCGGGCAGCTTCAAGTATTTCGAAGCGCTGCAACAGGATTACGAACAGATGCCACGGCAACAGACCGGCCTGCGCAATGCGCGTCTGGACCATATGGCGCTGGTCAACGAGGAAGTGGTGATCGCGCACTATCACTCCGTCATCGACCGCTACCTGGCGACCATCTGATGCCCGAACTCGCCGAGGTCGTCACACAGCACATCGGCCGTAGCCGCACCGTCCTGGAGTACGCCGCCACCACCGGCCGCCTCGTCACCGCGGCCAAAGCACCCGGGTTCACCGAAGCCGGTTGGGCTCCCCTGGCCGACCTGGTCGACACCGAGAACTTCCTGCGGGTCGGCGCCTTCAAGGAGGAGATGGACTGGGCCGGCTACACCGCCTTCCTCACCGGGTGGGCGACCACCTCGGAATGGGAGTGCACGTTCAAGCGCATCACCGAGCACGGCGACCTGGTGTTCCTGGAACTCGAAGAGCGCAGTGTCGTCGGCGATTTCCGCAGCGTGGTGAATTCGCTGTCGGTCTATGAGTTCAGCGATGACGGTCGGATCCGGCGCCTCGACCTGTACCTGCAGATGGCGTTGCCGTCGTGACCGACGCACCGCGCATGGCGCCGCTGGCCGTCGACCAATGGGGCGATCCCGAATACGCCGCGTTCGGCGCGCTGCTCGGACTGCCCGCCGACAAGGTGCCCCGGGCCGGTTCCGGCGAACCCTACGACCCGCTGAACTTCGACATCATCGGGATGCTGGCCCGCCACCCCGACATGGCGGAGATGTTCCTGCGGTTCAACGGCTTCCTGCTGCAGCGCGGAGAGTTGCCGGCACGGTTGCGCGAACTGATCATCCTGCGGGTCGCGCACCGGCACCGCTCGGCGTTCGAGTGGGGCCAGCACGTCAGGCTGGGTGCCGCGGTCGGTGTCACCGAGGACGATGTCGCCGCGCTGGCCGAGGGCAACGACCGGTTCGGCGGCGCCGACCGCCTGGTGCTCGATGCCGTCGACGAGATCCTCGCCGACGGAAAGGCGCAGTGGCCGACCTGGCAGCGCCTGGTCGACGAACTCGGCGAACATGCCGCGATGGAGGTCGTCTTCCTCGTCGGCACCTACACCCTGACCGCCATGGCTTTCGGCACCTGGGGTTTACCGGCAAAGCCGGGCAGCGCACCGCTGCCACCGGACTCGATCACCACAGAGGAGCACGCGCAGTGAACCTGGAAGACCGTATCGCCAAACACCGCCGGATGGCCGAGAGCTACCGCGACAAGTACGTGCTGCAGAAGGTCGCCGCGGGCGAGAGCTATGACGAGTGGGAGTTCACCGAGGATGCGGTCTACACCTCCCCCTACTTCGTCGCCGACCAGGAACTGGTGCTCAAAGATGTGGCGACGCACTGGGATACCGCGGCCACCGTGGAAGCCAAGGCCTATGGCATCACCTTCCCGGACTGGAAGCCGGTCGACTACAAGGTCTGGCCGGCCGAGAACGGCTTCGTGATGCGCTACCGCTGGCAGGGCACCAACGTCAACGACGGCAAGGTGATGGGTTTCTACTCGATCAGTTTCGTCGATACCAACGACGACGCCCAGATCACCCACTGGTCGACCTACGTCAACGACGAGGAATACGGCCCTTTCCTGGAGGCCGCAATCGGGGCCCGCGGACCGTTCCACGGAGATTCCTACATGCAGGCATTGGCACGACATTTCGAGAAACACGGACTGAGCTTCTAGGAGGCCGAAGGGATCTCGACGCCGCGGTGTTCTCCTCGGCGTCGGTGGTCCGCGGATGGGACAGCATGCCGGCGCGGGTCTGACCCCAATCTCAGGGGAGGGCGCCGAGCACCGGGCTGATCGGCGGAGCGGGCGGCACGGGCGCGGGCTGTGGGAGATGCTCGACCGGAGCGGCAAGGGCCTCCGGAGCCGGCGGCGCGACCGCCGGCGGTGGTGGCGGCGGGGCCGGCACGAACGGCGGCAGCATCCAGAACGGTGGCGGCGGCACCGGTGCCGGCGGAAGAACCTCCGGAGCCGGGACGGGCGCCGCAAGCGGCACGACAGGCTCCAGGACGGCGAGCTCGGGCGCTGGGGTCGGGGTCGCATCGGGCACCGGCAGTTGCGGTGCCGCAAGCGGCTCGGCGCTCAGCGGTGGCTCGACGGGCACGACCGGTTCGGCCACCGGCTGCGTTTGCGGCAGCGCCAGCTGCACCGGCGGCTCGCTCACCTCGGCGAGGGTGGGCGTCGGCTCCGGCACCGCCGCCATCGGCTGTACCGCCGGCGGCTGTCGGGGCACCACCTGGGTGGTCTGCGCTGTCGGCGCCGAGGTGCTACCGGCCAGCGCCGCCTCCGCAGGCTGCTGCTTCGCCGTCCCGACAAACTGCGAACCGACCGCGAACAGCGCCACCACCGCGGTCACCGCGGCCGCCGACACCAGACGGGTGCCCGAAACCGCCGGGGTCCACTCGGACACCCAGGTGCGGCGCGGGCGCGCCACCACAACGGGCTCCGGCGGCGCCGCGTCGGTGACAACCGCCTGTGCGGCGTCATAGGCCGGCGTCCGTCCGGCATCGGGCCCGCAGATCACGTCGTGATCGACAAACGCCGTATCGTCACCGGCGACGGTCTCACGGTCCTCGGCGAGCATCCCGGCCAGCAGGCCGCAGAGGTCGGTTCGCTCGGCGCGCTGGGCGGACGGAACATCGCCGTCGGCCGGTGTGACCTGGCGGACCGAGCGCACATCGGGCCAGCCTGCGGTCCGCAGCTCCGCGAGCAGCGTACTGACCTGCTGCTCGACGTCCTGGCTCCAGCAGACCCCGATCGAGTCGATCCGCCGGCCGCTGCTCGCGGCGATGGACTGGGCGCCGCGTACCGCGGCAAGACAGCGGGGCACGAGGTCGTCGAGACCGCGCACGGCGAACTTGTCGTCGTCCACGGGCGCGGTGCCCTCGACGAGTACCCAGCCGACACCGGCCGCTGTCACCGACAGTCCAAGTACGGTTTTCACCCTCGGTTCCGACTCCTGTCCCGGGTCTGGTGCTGGTCGCGGACGAGCCTAGTTTGCTCGGTCGCGTTCGGCATCTCGGCGAAACCGCCGTTTTCACGGCTGTGTATCGGCCTATCGGGCGTGCGTCCGGCAGTGTTACCAGCCAGAGCGCGGTCCGCGACAGAATCTTCGATGGGTGACCGGTTTGCCCGATACGGCGACAGACATTCACCGAGCGTTCACCTCGACCGCACACCGTCGGGTTCGCACCCCGTGCCGTCACACGGTCGCCGGCCGGCGCCGCCGCCGGCGTTCCTCGATGGCCGCGAACTGGCTTTTCAGGCCCTGGATGAATGCGGTGAGTGCAAGCTCGAAGCTCGCCGTGTCGATTTCGCTGGCCTTACCGCGCAGCAGATGCGCCTGATCCATGTGCGGGTAGCGGTCGCGATAGACCTGGACGTCGTCGACGAATCCCCGGGAGAACGAACCGACGGTCGACCCGAGCACCAGCGACCGGGTGGCCGCGCCGATCAGGGTCGCCTCGCGAGGCGGCCAGCCGGCCCGCACCAGACCACCGTGCACCGAATCTGCGATGCGCAGGCTCTCGTCGCGCTGGCCGGGACCAGCGGCCAGAAAAGGCACCATGTTGGGATGTGACACCAGTGCGGCACGGTAGGAGCGTGCCCACGCGGCCAGGGCCACCTCCCAGTCCTCGTCGGCGTCGAAGGCCGAGGTGTCCACGGCGGTGACGATCAGGCTGGCGACATCGTCGAGGACATCATCTTTGGTCGGGTAGTGCTTGTACAGGGACGCGGCCTGCACGCCGAGTTCGGCGGCAAGTTTGCGCATGGACAGCTCGCCGAGGCCGGCGCGGTCGATGATCATCAGTGCGCTGTCCCGGATGCGCTCGCGACTGAGCAGACGTGGTCTTCCCACCTGTTGCGCACCTCCCCACGATTGCCTTGGTGAACGACGTTAGCTTATAGTGAGGTCAATAGCTAACACTGTTCGCTAAGGAGAGGTACTGATGCAGAGGACCGTCTACAACCAGGAGCACGAAGACTTCCGCGCGATGATCCGGGATTTCATCGCCGCCGAGGTCGTCCCGGTGTACGACGAGTGGTTCGAGGCCGGCATCGCGCCTCGCGACTTCTATTACAAGCTGGGCGAATTGGGCATCTTCGGTATCGAGATTCCCACCGAGTACGGTGGCTCCGGTATCGATTCCTACAAGTTCCAGGCCATCGTCACCGAGGAACTGTCCCGGGCCGCGGTGTCCTTCGGCGGTTCCAGCGTGCACATCGGATTGTGTCTGCCCTACCTCAAGGCGCTGGCCACCGAGGAGCAGAAGCAGCGCTGGTATCCGGGCATGATGTCCGGTGAGATCATGTTCGCCATCGCCATGACCGAGCCCGGCACCGGTTCCGATCTGGCCGGAATGCGCACCACGGCAAAGCCTTCCGGCGACGGCACGCACTACGTTCTGAACGGCTCCAAGACCTTCATCACCGGCGGCGTGCACGCGGACCGCGTCATCGTCTGCGCCCGCACCGCCGCTGCGCGCGAGGATGACCGCCGCTACGGCATCTCACTGCTGGTGGTCGACACCACGTCCGCCGGCTACGAGGTGGGCCGCAAGCTCGACAAGCTGGGCCTGCGCACATCCGATACCGCCGAGCTCAACTTCGTCGATGTCAAGGTGCCCGTCGAGGACGTCCTGGGCGAATTGCACATGGGCTTCTCCTATCTGGGCCAGAACCTGCCCCGCGAGCGGCTTGCCATCGCGGTCGGCTCCTACGCCCAGGCCAAGGCCGCTGTCGCCTTCGCCGCCCAGTACACCAAGGACCGCACGGTGTTCGGTAAGCCGGTCGCGGCGTTCCAGAACACCAAATTCGAGCTGGCGGCCTGCAAGGCCGATGTCGACGCCGCAGAGGCCGTCGTCGACCGCGCGATGGAGGCCCACGACCGCGACGAACTGACGGCCGCCGATGCGGCCGCCGCGAAGCTGTTCTGCACCGACATCGCCGCCAAGGTCATCGACCGGTGCCTGCAGCTGCACGGTGGCTACGGCTATATCAACGAGTACCCGATCGCCCGGCTTTACGCCGACAACCGGGTGAGCCGCATCTACGGCGGTACCAGCGAGGTGATGAAGATGATCATCGCCAAGGACATGGGACTCTAGCGCGGCCGCCGGGTGATGACGACGCTGTTACCAGCGTCACATTCACCCGTTCGCCCCACCAGCGTCACACTCGGGCCACATCCCCAAAAGCGTTGTGCTGTGGTGCACTTGGCCGATGATCACGGTGCCGGGGGCCGACCAGGTCGACGTGGTGGACGAAGGCCCACTGAACGACCCGAAGGAGCCCCCGTACCGTGCCGCGGGAGCGGTTCTGCTGCTGATCGTCGCGCTGGTGTTCGGTATGACGTGGGCGCTGTTCCGCGGGTATTTCGACTCCGGTGTCACGGTGGTGGTGATGGCCGAGCGTGCCGGGCTGTCGATGGATCCGGGTTCGAAGGTGACGTTCAATGGTGTCCCGATCGGGCGCCTTGAGTCCGCCGGCGTGGTGACCGATGGCCGAGCAGCCCGGGCCAGATTGATCCTGGACGTCAAACCGCAGTATTTGGCGCTCATCCCGGCCAATGTGGACGCGCAGCTGCGGGCGACGACGGTGTTCGGCAACAAGTACATCTCGTTTCTGTCCCCGGCGAATCCGACCACGGACAGGCTGCGGCCGGACGCGGTGATCGAGGCCTCTGCGACCACCACCGAGTTCAACACCGTGTTCGAGACCATCATGGGAATTGCCGAGCAGGTGGACCCGGTGAAGCTCAATCAGACGCTGACGGCGGCGGCCCAGGCACTGAACGGGCTGGGAGACAGTTTCGGTCGGGCCGTCGTGGACGGGCATGACATCCTGGGCGAGCTCAACCCCCGGATGCCGCAGATCCGCCGGGACACAGCGAGTTTGGCCGATCTTGCGACGGCCTATGCCGACTCCGCCGGAGAGCTTTTCGACGGCCTCGACCACGCCACGACCACCGCGCGCACGCTCAACGCCGAACGGCGCACGGTCGATCAGGCGCTGATGTCGGCGGTGGGCTTCGCCGACACCGCCGCCGACGTGTTCGAGCGTGGCGGCCCGTACCTGGTGCGCGGCGCCCAGGATCTGCTGCCGACAAGCACACTGCTGGACTACTACAGCCCTCAGCTGCTGTGCACGCTGCGTAACTACAGCGATGTCGCGCCCCGATTCGCCGAAATGCTCGGCGGCAACGGCTACTCGCTGCGGCTGCGGAATGAGTTGGTGGGTGCGGGCAATCGCTATGTCTTCCCGGACAATCTTCCGCGGGTCAACGCCCGCGGCGGACCCGGCGGGCGCCCCGGATGCTGGCAGCCGATCACCCGGG
The DNA here is from genome assembly GCA_034520035.1 of Mycobacterium sp. Taxonomy (GTDB): domain Bacteria; phylum Actinomycetota; class Actinomycetes; order Mycobacteriales; family Mycobacteriaceae; genus Mycobacterium. Next base: position 263,866 of record JAXHOA010000125.1, read on the forward strand.
ACCTCTTCCCGATGCCCTATCTGGTGATGGACACCGGTGCCAGCATCGCACCGTACAACCACTTCGAAATCGGCCAGCCGCTGACGGCGGAGTACGTGTGGGGACGTCAGGTCGGCGAGGACACCATCAATCCCTAGTGGTGTGTCTGTGAATTAGTCTGGTAGTATGCCTGTTATGACAGCTGCCGCGTTGCCGGTCAGTGATGCTCAGCGTGCGGAGTTGCAGCGGATGGCGGCCTCGGCGTCGTTGCCGCATCGGCAGGTGGTGCAGGCGCAAGCGCTGCTGTGGGCCGCCGATGGCATGGCCAATGAGCAGATCGCGCGGCGCAGCGGTGTCGACTCGGACACGGTGCGGCGCTGGCGTTCTCGGTTCGCCACCGAAGGTGTCGCCGGGGTCGGTCGAATCGCCAAGGGGCGTGGGCGCAAGTCGAGCCTGCCGGCGGGCGCGGTCGAAGAAGTGTTGAGGCTGACCCACCAGGAACGTCCCGCCGACGGCTCGACGCACTGGAGTACCCGCACCCTGGCCGCCCGGGTCGGGATCGGCAAGGACGCCGTCGCCAAGATCTGGGCGGATCACAAGCTCAAGCCGTGGAAGGTCGAAACGTTCAAGGTCAGCAACGATCCGCGGTTCGAGGAGAAGCTGGTCGATGTTGTTGGGCTGTACATGAATCCACCCGCGCGGGCGGTTGTGTTCAGCTTCGATGAAAAGACCCAGTGCCAGGCGTTGGATCGCACTCAACCATCGTTGCCGATGAAGGCGGGCCGCGCCGGAACGATGACCCATGACTACAAGCGCAACGGCACCATTGACCTGTTCGCCGCCATGAACGTGGCCACCGGCGAAGTGTTGACCGACCTTCGCAAAGGTCACACCGGTGCCGACGTCTTGAAGTTTTTCAAACAGATCGATGCCAGCGTCCCACGGGGACTGTCTGTGCACGTCGTGCTGGATAACCTATCGGCGCATTCCACGCCTGAGATCGCGAAGTGGCTGGCGCACAAGGATCGGCGGCGCTGGCACATGCACCCCACCCCCACGTCAAGTTCGTGGTTGAACCTCATCGAACGATGGTTCAAAGAACTCACCGACAAACGCCTGCGCAGAGGGACTTTCACTAGCGTGACCGAACTGTCCCAAGCAATCACCACGTGGGCCGCACACTGGAACGCCGACCCCCAAACCATTCATCTGGAAGGCGCCTGCGCAAGACATCATCACCAAAGTCCGACGCGGCAGAGCGACGCTCCACCAGATCAATACCCAGACGGACCACTAGGCCTGGCCGGTGCGCTCCCGGTGCTTGCATCCGGGCCAGCAGCAGGGCCGGCGCTGGCCTTCCTCAAGCTCTTCGGTGGTCCGACGGATGCGGCGCTCCCTCGTCTTCTCCTGCTTGGCGTCCTCGACCCAGCAGATGAATTCGTTGCGCGCCAGCGGTGTGATGTCCTTCCACGCCGTCAGCGCGGTGTCGTTGGCGAGCAGGGCGGTGCGCAGATCCGCGGGCATCTTGTGCACCACCCCACCGGGAATCCGCTCGGTCACGACCTCATGGTAGCCCCGGGCTCAGCGCCCGAAACCGGCATTGCGCAGCGCGTCCGCCATCGACCCGCTGGGCGTCGCCGACTCGCCACGCCCGGCGCTCTTGGCCTTTTTCTGGTGACGCTGCGGGCTGCCACCTCGGTTCTGGTCACCCGCAGGCTTGCCGGACTGTTTCGGCTTGCCGGCACCGGGATCGTCGTTGAGCCGCAACGACAATCCGATCCGCTGACGGTCCACGTCGACCTCGAGCACCTTGACCTTGACCACCTGGCCGGACTTCACCACCTCGTGTGGGTCGGAGACGAAGCGATCCGCCATGGCCGAGACGTGCACCAGGCCGTCCTGGTGCACACCGACATCGACGAAGGCGCCGAAGGCCGCGACGTTGGTGACCACACCCTCCAGCACCATGCCCACCTTGAGGTCGCCGACCTTCTCCACCCCGGCGGCGAAGGTCGCGGTGGAGAACGCCGGCCGCGGGTCGCGTCCCGGCTTCTCCAGTTCGGCGAGGATATCGGTGACGGTGGGGACGCCGAACCGGTCATCGGCGACCTCGACGGGCTTGATCGCGCGCAGCGTGCGCTCGTTGCCGATGAGTTCGGCCAGCGTGACGCCCTTGCGGTCCAGGATGCGCCGCACCACCGGGTACGCCTCGGGGTGCACACCGGAGGCGTCCAGCGGGTCGTCACCGTCGGTGATCCGCAGGAATCCGGCGCACTGTTCAAAAGCCTTGGGGCCCAGGCGGGGAACCTTCAGCAGTGCCGTGCGGTTGCGGAACGGCCCGGTGTTCTCGCGGTGCGCGACGATCGCCTCGGCCAGCGAATCCGTCACTCCCGACACCCGGGCCAGCAGCGGCACCGACGCGGTGTTGAGATCGACACCCACGGCGTTCACGGCGTCCTCGACGACGGCGTTCAGGCTGCGCGCCAGGGTCCCCGGGGTGACGTCGTGCTGGTACTGGCCGACACCGATCGACTTGGGCTCGATCTTCACCAGTTCGGCCAGCGGGTCCTGCAGCCGGCGGGCGATCGACACCGCACCCCGCAGTGTGACGTCGAGCTGCGGCAGCTCGTGCGCGGCATAGGCCGACGCGGAGTACACCGAGGCGCCGGCCTCGCTGACCATCGCCTTGACGGGTGCGTTCGCGCCGGCGGCCCGGATTTCGGCGATGAGTTCGCCGGCCAGCGCATCGGTCTCCCGCGACGCCGTGCCGTTCCCGACGGCGATCAGTTCGACGCCGTGCCGGGCAACCAACGCAGCCAAGGTCGCTTTCGCGGTGTCCCATTGCTTCTGCGGCTGATGCGGGAAGATCGCGCAGGTGTCGACGACCTTGCCGGTGCTGTCCACCACCGCCACCTTGACGCCGGTGCGGAAGCCCGGATCCAGGCCGAGCGTGGTTCGGGTGCCCGCCGGAGCGGCCAGCAGCAGGTCCTTGAGGTTGCGGGCGAACACGGCCACCGCGTCCTCCTCGGCGCGCTGACGTAGCCGGATGCGGGCGTCGACAGCCGCCGAGATCATCAGCTTGGTGCGCCAGGCCAGCCGCACCGTGGTGGCCAGCCAGGTGGTGGCCGCCGCGCCGGCGGTCATGTCGATGCCGAGGCTCCGCGCGATGCGAGCCTGGTAGGCCAGTTCGTCGCCGCCGTCGAAGTTCAGCGCGAGAATCTGTTCCTTCTCGCCGCGCATCACGGCGAGCACCCGGTGCGACGGCATCTTCTCCAACGGTTCGGCGTACTCGAAGTAGTCCCGGAACTTCTGTCCTGCTGGGCTTTTGGCCGCTTCCTCGGACCACGGGGCGGTCCGCAGCGTGCCGTCGTTCCAGAATGTGGCGCGCACCTCGCCGACCAGTTCGGCGTCCTCGGCGGCACGTTCGATCAGGATGTGCCTCGCGCCGTCGAGGGCGGCGGCGGCGTCGGCGACGTCTTCGCCGAGGAATTCGGCGGCGACGGATTCGGGTGCCTGGGTCGGGTCGGCGAGCAGCCGGTCGGCCAGCGGTTCCAGACCGGCTTCGCGGGCGATCTGCGCCTTGGTGCGCCGCTTCGGCTTGTAGGGCAGATAGATGTCTTCGATGCGGGCCTTCGTGTCGGCCGCTCGCAGTGCCGCGCGCAGTTCGTCGGTGAGCTTGCCCTGCTCATGGATGGACGCCAGCACCGCGTCGCGACGCTGGTCCATCTCCCGCAGATAGGCCAGCCGCTCCTCCAGCGTCCGCAGCTGCCCGTCGTCGAGACTGCCGGTCACTTCCTTGCGGTACCGGGCGATGAACGGCACCGTCGACCCCTCGTCGAGCAGTCGCACAGCGGCGGCCACTTGGCCCTCGGCCACGGCCAGTTCCTCAGCGAGACGGGCATTTACAGATTTGATGGTCCCCACGGGTGCGCTCGAAGTCACCCGGAGACCCTACCGAACCACACTGACACTTCCCCTGACGCCCGCACATGCGCGCGCCGCCAGCACCGCGACCAGGAAGCAGGCCAGCGGCACCCAGCCGTCGGCGCCGGCCAGACCGTTCTTGGCGACCAGCAGCATCGCCACCCCGGCCAGGCACACCAGCACGCCGGCCACCGTCGAGCGGACGCCGGTGGCACCGACCGCGTCATCCCACCACGGCAGCCTGCGGTGTTCCAGCGGGGACAGCAGCAGGAACGTCGCGAGCATCACGACGGCGAACACCGCGGCGCGCAGGGCAAGCAGTGCCCAGAAGTTGGGGGCGTGCACATCCCAGGCGTCCAGACCGAATGCGTTGAGGCTGAACGCAGCGACCGCGATGGCCGGGATGTGCCAGAGGTAGAGGGTCATCGCTCCCCCGTTGCCGACGGCCACGACGTACCAGACCCGCGGACGTTCGGCGAGCCGCTCGACGATCCCCGCGATGGCCACGAAGACACCCGCCATCCAGATGCAATGGACCGCGAGCAGCACCGTAGGCGGGGACACATTCGACACCCCTTCGCTGCTGCCGTTGGTGACCAGCGCGACCTCATAGGGCCCGTAGACGACGAGCAGCACCTGCGTCGCCAGCGCCGCAGCGGCGGTGACCAGCGCCATCCGCGGCCGGATCAGGCGGCGGGCGTAGCCGACGCCGATGACGACCGGAATGAGCCAGACGATGACGAAGTTCAGCACCCCGGCCTCGGCGGAGCCGACCGCGAAGCGCATCTGGTCGATCAGCGCGGCGGCGACCACCAGCGTGGCGATCACCGCGCCGAACGCACCCGGGCTGCGCAGCCGGGTCAGGGCCGGGACGAAGGCGATGACCACCAGGTAGACACCGAGGAACCAGAGCAGTGCCACACATTCGCGGCCGAGCCGGTCGGCGGACTCCGCCCCCAGGGTCAGCCGGGCCACCAGCAACGCCACCGTCCAGAACGCCAAATACCAGAACACCGGCCGGCACAACCGCTGGGTCCGGCTGACCAACCAGCTACCCCAGGCCTTGCCGGCCGCCGACCCGTCGGGGTGCCAGCCGTAGGCGCCGGCGGCACCGCCTGCGAAGAAGAACAGCGGCATGACCTGCACCACCCAGGTGATCGGCGACAGCTGCGGCAGTTCACCGAGGATGTTCCCGATGCGCAGGCCGTTCTCGTTGACGGTGGCCAGCAGCAGTGCGCAGTGCCCGAACATGACGGTCACCAGGGCCGACAGCCGCGCCACATCGATGGCGCGGTCGCGGCCGGGCGCAGGGTTGGCGACACTGTCTCGTGCGGGAAGCAGTCTGGCGAGCGGCATGGCTACAGCGTGCCCGACCGGCGGCACCGGCGGTATGAGTAGGACTACCCGAAGTCAGGCCTTCGTGTCGGCCAGCGCCTCGATGCGCGCGAGCGCTTCCTCCGCGGCGGTGGCGACGTCGATTCCGCCGGCGGCACCGCAGCTGGTCATCTCGATGGCGGCGTTGTGGGCGGCCACGAACAGGTTGTCGCAGTTCCACTCGGCGGCCCGCAGCGACCACAGCACCGCACCTTCGGGCGCGTCCGGCGCCGCGTCGGCCACCCGGAACGTATAGGTGCGCCCGTACATCGTGGTCACGGTGACCGCGGCGTCGCGACAGGCCTCGACGGTGCCGCGCGCCGCGGTCAGTGCGTCCCGCGCCGAGAAGTCCGACGGCATGACCGCCACCATCTCCTCGACCACGGCCTCCACCCCGCCGACATCGGTCGACCAGTGCCCGCCATCCCGCGCCTCGGGGGCGTGCTCGACGATGAACGGCGGGTCGACCTCGCGGGCCACCCCGGCACAGCGTTCCGGTTCGACGGTGGCGAACAGGTTGCCGTCCTTGTTGAAGATCTCCGGGCTGAGCAGGTCGCCGACCTGCAGCGGGGAGATCGGCCCGACCGGAGGTGCGGGTCGGGCCTGCGGGGTGTCCACCGACCGGGTGCAACCCGCCACAGCCAGCACCAGGACTACCGCCACCGCCCTCTTGGCCATGCCCCGATTCTAGGAACGCGACGTTTCGGGCACCCGCTCCTTGCCGGTCAACGGATCCCGGGTCTCCCAGAACGTGGCCCCCACGATGCCCAGCGCGAGCGGATCGAAGATCGGGTCGAGGCCATCCTTCTTCTGTCGTTCGTAGTCGCGCAGCGCCTTGTAGGCGGGCTGTTGCAGGATCAGGATCCCGATGATGTTGAGCCATGCCATGAGTCCCACGCCGATATCGCCGAGCGTCCAGGCCTCGGTCGCCGTCGACACTGCACCGGAGACCACCGATCCGAGGATCACCGCCTGCAACACCAACGTGGCATCGCCGCCGACGGTCCCGCGGATCACCGGAACCTTGATCGTCGCGGCCTTGCCCAGCAGGAAGCGCAGGTTGGTCTCGGCCATGTAGTAGTAGGCGATGATGGTGGTCAGGCAGAAGAACGCCAGCGATACCGCCACGAAACTCGACCCGCCGCCCTGCCACAGTGTGTCGAAACCGGTCTGCACGAAGGACGGCCCCACTTCGGCGTCGGCCGACAGCGCGCCGCCCTCGGCGAGAACGGCGCCGGTGTCACTTTCACCCTCGTACACCCGGTACGCGCCGGTCGACAGGATCAGGAAGCCGGTCGCCGAACAGATGAACAGGGTGTCGACGTAGACGGCGAAGGCCTGCACCAGGCCCTGCTTGGCGGGGTGGGACACCTCGGCCGCCGCGGCGGCGTGCGGGCCGGTGCCCTGGCCGGCCTCGTTGGAGTAGATGCCGCGTTTGACGCCCCACATCACCGCGGCGCCGACGATGGCGCCGAACCCGGCATCGAGGCCGAAGGCGCTCTCGAGGATCAGCTTGAGCATTCCGGGCAGCGCATCGGCATTGGCCAGCACGATGATCATCGCGAGCACGATGTAGACCACGGCCATGAACGGCACCACGACCGAGGCGAACGCCGCGATGCGCTTGACGCCACCGATGATCACGAATGCCAGCAGGATCACGGTGCACACCGCGACGACCCACTTGGACACGCCCCAGGACTGGTTCATCGCCGAGGCCATCGAATTGGACTGCACGCTGGGCAGCAACACCCCGCAGGCCAGCACCGTGACCGCGGCGAAGACGAGGCCGTACACCTTGAACAGTGGGGCGGCCTTGGTGTGCGCCATCGCCCTGCTCAGGTAGTAGGCCGGTCCGCCGCGGTATTCACCGGTCAGCGTGTCGCGGGTCTTGTAGATCTGTCCGAGAGTGCACTCGACGAAGCTCGTCGAGGCACCGAGGAACGCCACCGTCCACATCCAGAACAGCGCACCCGGGCCGCCGAACGCGATCGCGGTGGCGACACCGGCGATGTTGCCGGTGCCCACCCGACCGGCCAGCGACATCGTCAGCGCCTGGAATGAGGAGACACCAGACGGCGATTTCTCGCCCTTGAGCATCAGCCGGATCATCTCCTTGAACTGACGCACCTGGACGAACCGGGAGCGGATGGAGAAGTACACGCCGGCGGCCAGGCACAGATAGACCAGCCCATTGCTCCAGATGTACCCGTTGAGGGTGTCGAGGAATTCGGTCACGACGGTAACTCCGTCCGTAGGTTGAACACGCGGGCGTTTTCCGCTCCGCATCGTTTCAAAGCCAAGGTTGCCTTGTGTTAACAATTCGTCAATCCGGTGTTAGCGATTTCCCCGCCCCGGCCGCGCCCCCGAGGAAACACCTGACAATCTGAAACGGCTCTGTAAAGCTACGTCGGCCAGTTCCGGACCCGGAGGAGACGATGTCGACCGCCCCGCTCGAACCCCAGTCCACGCATGGGCCGCGCCGCGCGTGGGCCGCCGTCGCGGTGCTCGCCGTCGTCGGCACACTCAACTACGTCGACCGGTTCCTGCCGGGCGTGCTGGCCGAACCGATCAAGCAGGATCTGGCGTTGTCCGACACCGCAATCGGCGTCATCAACGGGTTCGGCTTTCTCATCGTGTACGCCGTGCTGGGCATCGTGATCGCCCGGGTCGCCGACCGCGGCATGTTCGGCGCGGTCATCGCCGGCTGTCTGACTCTGTGGGGCTCGATGACCATGCTCGGCGGCGCGGTCCAGTCCGGATTCCAGCTCGCCCTGACCCGGGTCGGGGTGGCCGTCGGCGAGGCGGGCAGCACCCCCGCCGCACATGCCTACGTGGCGCGCAACTTCGTCCCGGAGAAGCGGTCGGCGCCGCTGGCGGTCATCACCATGTCCATCCCGCTGGCCAGTGCCGCCAGCCTGCTCGGCGGCGGTCTGCTCGCCGAGAGCATGGGCTGGCGGATGGCTTTCGTGGTGATGGGCGGGATCAGCGTGCTGCTGGCACCGCTGGTGCTGTGGGTGGTGGGCAGCCGCCAGAGCCTGCCCACCCCACCGCCGCGAGAGCGTGCCGCGGCGGTGAACTGGTGGGACCTGCTGCGCAAGCCCAGCTTCCTGGCCATGGTGGCCGGCACCGCGCTGGTCTCGGCGGCCGGCTACTCGCTGACCACCTTCGCCCCCGCGTTCTTGATGCGCACCCGCGGGAATGTCGCTGGGCGAGGTCGGCGTCTCCTACGGTCTGGCCACCGGGCTGCTGGGAATTGTCGGGCTGCTGATCGTCGGCCGCATCGCCGACCGGCTCGCCGCCCGCGATCCGCGCTGGCTGCTGTGGATCGTGGTCATCCTGATCGCGATCCTGCTGCCGGCGTCGGCGCTGGCATTCGTGGTCGAGAGTCGGCTGGCGTGCGTCTGGCTGCTGGCCCTGGGGTATGTCATCGGCACCGCCTATCTGGCACCGTCCATCGCGGCGATCCAACGGCTGGTACTACCCGAACAGCGCGCGACGGCATCGGCCATCTTCCTGTTCTTCAATGCGACGCTGGGCTCGGTGGGACCGTTCCTGACCGGCGTGATCAGCGATTCACTGACGGCCGAGCTGGGCCCGCAGGCGCTCGGTCGCGCGCTGCTGATCCTGGTGCCGACCATGCAGTTCGTCGCGATCGGCTGCTACGCGGTGGCCGCGCGCCGCTATCGCCGCGACATCATCGAGGAGCCCTGACCCCGACCACGGCGAAACCCGCGTACCCGTCGCTCAGCGGGTCTTGGCTTCAAGGGGTGGACGGAGCGACCAATTCGCGTGTCTCGGCGGGTCGTCGGGTCGCACCCCACAGCCCCACCCCGATCCCGACGACCGCACCGCCGAGCCCGATGATGCGCTGCGAACGTGGCATCTCCGCGTGCACACCGATACCGCCCAGCAGATCCGCGGCGTCTGCCCCGCCGGAGGCCAGAAACCAGCCGCGGGTGTCCTTTCCGCGCAGTCCCGCGGCGAGCAGCAGGCCGCCGATCAGTGCGTCGCGGTATCCCATCGAGCGCAGCAGCAACTGCGCGGTCGGGTCGGGCGTATCGGGTGAACCCCACAGTCGGTTGGCTTTGATCGGGTCCACGAGAAACGACACTCCCGAGGCCAATCGGATGCTGCCCGCGGCCAGCGCCGCCCGATCGATCGACATGGCTGGAAGCTTAGGTCGTGGCGGATCCCGGCATCAGCGCTTCTCGTCTTTCGGGTCGATGACCGATGGCGGCCCGTCCGGGTGCAACGCCCCGCCTTCGCTCACCCAGTCCTGGATCTCCGCAGCGTCCTCACGGCTGACCGGCCGACGCCTGCTGAACAGCGACTTCACCTTGTCTGTGAGCTTCGACATTTCCCGATCCTAGTCGATCATGCGAAACACCCTGTAATAGAAGGCATTTTGATCAGCCGGCGGCGAGTGAGCCGGCAGCAGTATGGACAATTGCGGCCAACTCGCCTCCGGCGCACGCCGCGCCCCGCGATAATCAAGGGACCCGAGCTCGAAGAGGAGCAGACACATGGCCAAACGCGCAGCCGGCACCGCATCTGGAGAACAGGACTTCGAACAGGATGTGGCGGCCACCCAGGAGTACTTCGACAGCCCGCGCTTCGAGGGCATCACCCGGCTCTACTCCGCCCGTCAGGTCGCTGAGCAGCGCGGCACGGTCCCCTCGGACTATCCGGTGGCCCGCGAAGCCGCGACGGCCTTCTTCCCCCGGCTGCGCGAACTGTTCGGTCAGAAGAAGAGCATCACCACCTTCGGGCCGTACTCCCCCGGCCAGGCCGTGACGATGAAGCGGATGGGCATCGAGGGCATCTATCTGGGCGGCTGGGCCACCTCGGCCAAGGGCTCGATCAACGAGGACCCAGGACCCGATCTGGCCAGTTACCCGCTGAGCCAGGTTCCCGATGAGGCGGCCGGCCTGGTGCGCGCCCTGCTCACCGCCGACCGCAATCAGCAGTACCTGCGGCTGAAGATGACCCCCGAACAGCGTGCGGCCACCCCAGCGGTGGACTACCGGCCGTTCATCATCGCCGACGCCGATACCGGCCACGGCGGTGATCCACACGTGCGCAACCTGATTCGGCGTTTCGTCGAGTCAGGCGTGCCTGGCTACCACATCGAGGACCAGCGGCCCGGCACCAAGAAGTGCGGCCACCAGGGCGGCAAGGTGCTGGTGCCGTCGGACGAACAGATCAAGCGGCTCAACACCGCCCGGTTCCAGCTCGACATCATGCGGGTGCCCGGGATCATCGTGGCCCGCACCGACGCCGAGGCGGCCAACCTGATCGACGGCCGGGCCGACGAGCGCGACCAGCCGTTCCTGCTGGGTGCCACCAATCTGAAGATCCCACCGTACAAGTCCTGTTTCCTGGCGATGACCCGGCATTTCCACACGCTCGGGGTCAACGAACTCAACGGCCATCTGCTCTACGCGCTGCCCGACGGCGAGTACGCCACGGCCGACGCCTGGTTGGCGAGCCAGGGCATCCTCGACGCGATCGCCACCGCCGTCGAGGCCTACAAGAAGGACCCCGGCCAGTCCGTCGACGCCTTGTTCGACGGGGTGGAATCGCAGTTCGTGGAGGCCTGGCAGAACGACGCTGGACTGGAAACCTACGGTGACGCGGTCGCCGAGCTGCTGGAGTTCCGCGAGCGCGAGGGCGAGAAGGCGGAACTGAGCGCGGCGGAGTGGCGTGCGTTCGCCGCGCGGGCCTCGCTGTACGTGGCGCGGGGCAAGGCCAAGGAACTGGGCGCCGACGTGGCGTGGGATCCGGAGCGGGTGAAAACCCCCGAGGGGTACTACCAGATCCGCGGCGGCATCCCGTACGCGATCGCCAAGTCGTTGGCGGCGGCGCCCTTCGCCGACATCCTCTGGATGGAGACCAAGACCGCCGATCTGGCCGATGCCCGCGAATTCGCGCACGCCATCCACGCCGTCTACCCGGACAAGATGCTGGCCTACAACCTGTCACCGTCATTCAACTGGGACACCACCGGCATGAGCGATGACGAGATGCGGGCCTTCCCGGAGGAGATCGGCAAGCTCGGGTTCGTCTTCAACTTCATGACCTACGGCGGGCATCAGATCGACGGCGTGGCGGCCGAGGAGTTCGCGACCGCACTGCTGCAGGACGGCATGCTGTCACTGGCCCGGCTGCAGCGCAAGATGCGGCTGGTCGAATCCCCGTACCGCACACCGCAAACCTTGGTTGGTGGTCCGCGCAGCGACGCGGCGCTGGCCGCCTCCTCGGGTCGGACGGCGACCACCAAGTCGATGGGCAAGGGCTCCACCCAGCATCAGCACCTGGTGCAGACCGAGGTGCCCCGCAAGCTGCTGGAGGAATGGCTGGCGCTGTGGGGCGAGCACTACCAGATCGGCGAGACCCTGCGGGTGCAGCTGCGACCCCGCCGGGCCGGTTCCGATGTGCTCGAGCTGGGCATCTACGGAGACGGTGACGACAAGCTCGCCGACGTGGTGGTCGACCCCATCAAGGACCGGCACGGACGCAACATCCTGACGGTGCGCGATCAGAACACCTACGCCGAGAAGCTGCGCAAGAAGCGCCTGATGGACGTGATCCACCTGTGGCTCATCCACCGGTTCAAGCCGGAAATCGTGTACTACGTGACGCCCACCGAGGACAACATCTATCAAACCGAAAAGATGAAGAAGCACGGCATCTTCAGCAATGTCTATCAGGAGGTCGGGGAGATCATCGTCGCCGATGTGAACCAGGAACGCATCGACGAGCTGCTGGCCGCCGACCGCAACGCGCTGGGCAAGCTCATCCGCAAGGAGGACTAGCGGCGTTTCGGCGCGGTTTCGGCGTCTCGGTATACGAAACCGCGCCGAACTCGCTGGGGTGCTGTTATCCGCCGGCTCCCTGGTCGAGCCCGAGGTGGGTGCCGTAGTACCACGGCACACCGACCTTGGCGAGCAGTGCCACTGCGACGAAGGCGAGCACCGCGACGGGTAGCCCGATCGCGCCGGCCCGCGACCGCACCGGTGAAAAGGTCAGGCCCAGAAACAGAATGGCGAAACCCACCGCGGCCCACATGATCACCTGGAGCGGTGTGTCGACCGCTGCCCCGTAATCGGTGACGTGACCATCGGGAAAACCGGCCATCGACACGTCCATCGAGGTGGTGAACGCCAGCCACATCGCGGCGCCGGCGCCCAGCAGGCAGATGATCGTGCCGAAGGTCCTCATCGGGTTGATTATCGTCGCGATGCGGCTGTCCGCGAGATTGCCGTTTCGATGCCTCGAGCTTTCGCGCGATAACGACAATCTCGCGGGCAATGCGAGCTGCTATCCGCGTAGCGCTTCGCCGGCCGGCCCCAGGTCGAGGAACACGGTCTCGCCGTTGGCGTCCTCGAGCCCGTCATTGTCGGTGACGACGTACAGGTTGCCGTTGCCGGCGACGGCGAAGCCCTCGACCTTTTCCTGCACGAACCCCCTGGTGGCCTGCAGGTCGGGCAGCAGGTCGCGGGCCGGCGTCTTGGGCAGCACCTTCGGCACCTCGGTGCCGCTCACCCCGTCCTCGGCGGGTATCTGCACCCGGTAGATGGCCTTGACGCGGGCATCGGGCCCGTTGAGCTTGTCCCGCTCGAGCACCAGCAACGCGCCGTCATGTACCGCGATCTCGGACAAGCCGATCCAATCGCCCTCGACATCAGTCGAATCCAGCTGGTAGCCGAACCATTGCCAGGATTTGTCGGCCGGGGTGTAGCGGCCGATGCGGGCCATACCGTCGGGGTCGGATTTCAGCTCGCGCTGCAGCGCCACCCACACGTGATCGCCGTCGACGGCGACCCCCTCCAGACCCTGCCCGCCCAGCTCCGCGGCGATCTCGGCGGGCAGCGCGATCCGATCCTCGATGGTGCCGTCGGTGGCGACGTTGATCAGCTCGTTGCCGGTGCCCTCCTCGCCCTCCACGGCGAGCACGAAACCGTCGGGACGCGCGGCAATTCCCTCGATGTCGAGGCTGGCGGGCTTGCCGTCCTCGGTGACGACGAGCTGGCTGTCGATCAGCGCGGGCGTCTTGGAAAGATCGACGCTGAGGATGCGGGCCGGGCCATAGGCGTTATCGGTGGCGGTGAACAACCGGTTCGGTTCTGCAGGGTCGGCGGCCAGCGCGCCGAGTGCGCCCCAGCCGATCGGGGCACCGTCGAGGTCGCCCGACACGATCGACGGGAATACCGGCTTCCCGCCATCCGCGGCGAAAGCGTCGCCGTAGCCGTAGAGGGTGACCGACGCCCGCACCCGGTTCTCGGCATCGTCGGCCTCCGAGGAGATGACCAGCAGATTGCGTGCGGGGACGGCCAGGATGCCTTCCGGTCCGGGTGTGGTGGGCAGGATCTGCCGGAACACCGGGGCCGCCGGATCGCTCACGTCATAGGCGGCGACGAAGTTGCTCCGCTCGGAGGCCACCAATGCCGTTGGACGCCCGCCGATCTCGGTGATGGCCAGGCCCTCGGGCTCGGGCCCCTTGGATTCCGCACGGCCCTCGATGTGCAGGCCGGTCCGCACGGCGAGTTGCTCGAACGAGTTGCCGGCATCCCAGACCACCTTGCCGGTGGCCGCGTCGAAGACGGTCCAGCCCCGGGTACCGCCCTTCCAGTCCCCTTCGTTGGCTGTCGCCACATGATCGTCGCCGATCCAACCGATCGAATCGGGCTCGCGCGGTGTGGCCTCGATGGCACCACCCTGATCGATGGCACCGTCCTCGGCGGTGTCGATACCGTCGACGGCCTGGGTGCCCGCAGTGAAGATCTTCGAGACCGCGCCGGTATTGCCGTCGACGATGGCGATGCCGTTGTTCTCCTGCAGGGTCAGCGCGACCTGACCGCGAGAGTTGATGCTGACGTATTCGGGTTCGAGGTCGTCGGGGGTGTCCAGGCCGGCGGCGCGGGCCTGCTCGACGTCGAAATCGACCTTGCGTGCGGTCCAGGCCGTGGGCGCCCCGGTCAGGGTCAGCAGCTGCAGGAACCCGGTCGGGGGCTGAGGCAGGTCGCCCTCCTCGCCTCCGTCTGGGGTGAACTCCTCGTCGCGCTGGTTCTCCATGGCGATGGCGGCGAACGATCCGTCTGGGCTGATGGCGATCGAGTCCGGCTGGCCACCGAGGTCAATGCTGTGTACCCGGGTGCGGTCGGCGACGCGGACGATGTCGACGCGGCCCGAGGGATTGGCGAAATCGCCACCGGTGGTGTCGACGACGACCAGGACGAACTCACCCAGCGCGGCGACGGAGGTCGGCTGGTCGTCGGCATGCCCGAGCTCGGCCAACGAAAGTGTGCCCAGCCCGGCAGGTTTCAGCGGGTCGCGGATGTCGATGAACCCGATGCGCTTGGCGGCGGCATCGGTGTAGATCACGGTGTTGCCGTCCGGGGTGACCGTCGAGATCTCGGCAACGGTCTCGGTCGCGGGGTCCTCGTCGGCCGGGCGGTTCAGGTACACCGGATGGGTCGCCAACCGGTGGTAGCGCTCGGCGTCGGGCAGATCGAAGTCGATCGGCGAGGTCGCGCGCTGCGTCTGCGGGGCGGGCGCATCGCCCCTGTCCTCCGGTGTGCTCGGCGAGCAGGCGGCCGCGAGCAGTGCGGTGACCGCGGCGGCGGCCGTCACGCGACCCAGGTTCGACGTCATGGGGACCCCTGTTCAGTTGGCGGTGAAGTCGAGTGATCTTGACCAACCCGAATGAACGCCGGGCAACACCCAGGTGACCAACGAGAAAGGGCCGGCCCCGAGTTCCAGGACCGGCCCTTCTCATTCACTTGCTGGAGCTAGGCGACATTGCCGCCGGTGTTGCCGGGCCTGCCGCCGGGGCCGCCGCCCTGGCCACCGAAGCCGTTCGACTCGCCGCCGTTACCGCCGTTACCGCCGAGGCCGCCGAAGTTCCCGCTGCCGCCGTTACCGCCGTTGCCACCGTTGCCGGTGTTCGAAGGGCCGTCGCCGATGCCGTTGCCACCGTTACCACCTCGCCCGCCACCGGTCAGGATGCCGCGACCGTTACCGCCGGTTCCACCCTCGCCGCCGTCACCGCCGACACCGTCTTTGGTGCCGTTACCACCGTTGCCGCCGCGCCCACCGCCGCCGAGCACCAGGCCGCTGCCGCCACCGGAGCCGCCGGACCCGCCGGACGCATCACCGGTTTCGGAGGTTCCATTGCCGCCGTTGCCGCCGCGTCCACCGCTACCGACGATGGCGTTGTCGCCACCGGTGCCGCCGGCTCCGCCGGTTGCCGTTCCGTCCGTTGCCGTGGCGTCACCGCCGGTGCCGCCCCAGCCGCCGCTACCGACCTCGACGACGCCGCCGGTGCCGCCGGCACCGCCGACTGCCGAACCTCCGCCACCGGCGGTGGCGCTGCCGCCATTACCCCCGCGCCCCGGGTCGTACAGGCCCTGGCCACCGTCGCCGCCCGCGCCACCGGTGGCGGTGCCGATTCCGTCGCCCTGCGCGGCGCCACCATCGCCGCCGTTACCGCCGCCGCCCACGATGCCCGCGGTGCCACCGTTGCCGCCGGCACCGCCGACGGCGTTGGCACCCTCGGCGGTGCCGCCGGCGCCGCCGTGGCCACCATCGCCACCGATCAGGCCGGCCGCGCCACCGTCGCCACCTGCGCCACCGGTCTCGTCCGCCCCGGCCTGGTCACCGTTTCCGCCACTGCCGCCGCTACCGAAGAGCAGACCGCCGCGACCACCGTTGCCGCCGTCGGCGTTCAGGCCGGAACCGTCGCCGCCGCGGCCTCCGTTGCCGAGTAGCCCTGCGGCACCACCGTTTCCACCGCCGAGACCGCCGTCGCCGCCGCTGCCGAGCAGACCGCCCTGGCCGCCGTCGGCACCGAAGCCACCGGCGCCACCGTTACCGAAGAGCAGACCGCCGCGACCACCGTTGACGCCCGCGGTGATGGAGCTGAAGCCGTTGCCGATCAGCAGACCGCCGTCCGGGTTGGACAGGGTGCCGTTGCGCACGAAGAAGCTGACGACCGGGATGCGGCCGCCGATGTCGCCGAGCAGTCCGGCAATCGCACCGGGCAGATCGCCGAGGGTGGTCTGAGCAACCTGCAGGGCCCCGGTGGCACCGGCCACCATCACGGTGACCTCGGTGTTGGAGTCTCCGCCGGTACGCGCGACGGCGTCGGCGAGGACCTCGGGGGTGAAGGGTGCGGCACCACTTTCGGCGGCAGCGCGCGAGGAGGAACCGCCCTCGGCGGATGCGCCGCCGGTGCCGCCACCGGTGGGGGCAAACGTGATGAGGGTGCCGCCGGCATCTGCGGCGCCGGGCACGGCTGCCTCGGGCGCGCCGCCAATCTGGGCGCCGTACAGCGCGTTGGGTGACGGATTGGGCGACACGGCGGCCGCCAGCACCGGTTGGGCGTTGACCACCGCGGGGGCGGACACCGCTACCGGGCCGGCTACCTCCGTCCCGTTACCGTCCACCGAGATGACGGTGACACCCGTCGTCGCCAGTACACCCGCCGCCAATGCCGAAAAGATTGTGCTGGGCACGTTTCCCACCGATGCTCCTTAACCTGACCCGATTTGCCGCCCGCAGTATGTCAGACGCGCGCTTAGAAATCTCTCAGTTTGCGGCAAACCGGACAAATGTGTTGCGCCCGTTGTCCCTTATCGGCCACTGTCCGCATTTTTCTCGGCAAAACAGTGTCCACGGACGTACCTCTTGACATCGGCGTGGTTTTGCTGTGGGCCCCCTGACCGCCCCGGCACAAGTCGCGTGACCCGGTTGCTGCCACACGAGGCGAGCCACCGGGGCCGAGGTGGCGCCCCGGCACGGCGAAACAGTTCGCCGACATTGACACCGCTCGCCCGATTCGGCATTTAAAGTGCTCAGCGTGGGCAGAAACCTGTTAGCCGCGAACCGGGGACGGTGGTTGGCGATCGCCGGCTCCATCGTCATCTCCGCAGGTGCGGTGTACGCCCAGAATGCGGCCCCGCGCCCGGTCGAGATTGCCGAGTCCACCGCCGCCGGCCAGGCTCCGGCCGAACCCGCCGCACCGCTGCTGCCCAGCAATGCCGCCCAGGCGCCGACCGAGGCCGAGTTGCTGGCGGTGAGCGCACCGGTGGACACCCGGGTACTCGATTTCCCGCTCGACGCGGGCGTCACGCCCGAACAGGGCCTGCAGGTCAAGACCATCTGGGTGGCCCGCGCCATCAGCATGATGTATCCCGGAGATCACCACCATCGGCGGCTACCGCCAGGATCCGCTGAAATGGCACCCCAACGGGCTGGCCATCGACGTGATGATCCCCAACCACGGCAGCGACGCGGGGATCGAACTCGGCAATCAGATCGCCGGACTCGCCCTGGCCAACGCCGAACGCTGGGGTGTCATCCACGTCATCTGGCGGCAGGGCTTCTACCCGGGCATCGGCGCGCCCAGCTGGACCGCCGATTACGGCTCGGAAACACTGAACCATTTCGACCACATCCACATCGCGACCGATGGGGGCGGCTACCCCACCGGCCGCGAGTCCTACTACCTGGGTTCGATGAAGCCGTGAGCCTCAGACCGCGATCGACGGGACCACGCAGGCCCCGAGCGCCGGATCCCCGCACACCTGGAGTCCGACCAGCATCGACGGCGGTGCCGGCGGGGTGTACGACGGGAAGTCCGGTGCTGCCGGCGGCCAGAACGGGTAGATGCTCGCGCCGGTGACACCGGTGATCCGGGCAACGACCTGAGCCGCGAAGTTCGTCGCCACATACCCCAGATCCCCGATGAACTGCACCGGCCCGACCGCCAGCCCGGCCAGCAGGCTCACTATCGGAATATTCTGTGCAGCAACCGATTTGATGCCACCAACGATGCCGTCGACGATATCGACCAGGAAGTACGGGATCGAGGTGAAGATGGTGCGCACCCCGAGGGAGATGTTGGTGACGGTGTCGGGGTAGCCGTTCTTGGAGATGAGGTCCTGCAGCGACTCACGCAGCGCCGCGTCGTTGTTGATCGGGATGACATTGTTGGTGAGTTCGGTCATCGACGTACCGTCGGTCGCCCGCGGCGTCCCGCCGAACAGCGTCACCACCGTCGGGGTGACATCGACGATCTGGTACTGCAGGTTGATCGCGCCCGGCGTGAATCCGGGACCGTTGACGATGACGAATGTCTCGGTCTCGTCCGGTGATTGGAAGCCGTGCCCGAGTCCGCGCTGCGGCTGGTGCCCGTGATCGGTGACCAGGACGATGGTCCACTCCTCGTTGTTGGCCGTCTCCCAGGCATCGACCGCGGCGATGATCTCGCCGAGGTTGCGGTCGAAGTTGTTCAGTGCCAGCTTGTATTCCTCGGAGGCGCCACCGTACATATGGCCGTTCTCGTCGACACCCACGAAATAACTGAAGACGAAGTTCGCGACCGTCCGGTTCGAGTCGGCAATGATCAGTTCGGTGGTGTCACCGACCGCGTCATCGGTCTTCAGCCAGTTCGGGTCATCCTCGCGTTTCCCGATGTAGCGCACCAGGTCTGCGCCCAGGTCGCCACCCGCGGCGGCGATGGCGGCGATCACGTCCCAGTTGGCGACCGCCGTGGTCTGGATGCCGTCGTCGTGGTCTTCCTCGAGCTGGTTGAACACCGTCGGCCACCTGTTGTAGGTCCACGGCGTGAAGATGTTGTTGATGACGCCGGTCTTCTCGCCCCAGTTGCCGGTCAGGATGGTCGACCAGGACGGGTTGGAGATGGTGGTGTGCCCGACGATGCTCGACGGGGCGGTCGAGCTGCCCTGGATGAGGTTGAAGAAGTTGACATTGGTCGGGTCGGCGAGCACCCGGCTGAGGTTGGTGCCGTCCACGCCGATGACCAGGACGTTCGGGGTGTCCACCGCGGCGATGCCGACCTGCGGTCCGCTGGTGGCGCTGCGGCGCAAGGTGTTGCGTTCCAGCTCGTCACGTACCGCACCGAGCGCCGCCAACGCCGCGGGCGCTTCCACCGGCGGGGTTCCGGGATCCGGATTGACCAGTGGCGCCGCCGGGTTCACCGGAATGGTGATGAGCGTGACGGCCGGCTCGGCCGGCGCGCCCGCAGACAGCGGGCTGGTCTTGGCGGTGCGGGCGGTCTTCGCGCGCACCGGGGACGTGCGGTCGGCCAGCGGCACGGTGATGGCGCCGGAGCCGGAGCCGGCGGACGACCGGGCCGACCGGGTGGTCTTCTGCTCTCCGGTGCTCGACGAGCTCGAGTCCGACGACGTGCTGCTGCTGCCGGTGCTCGACGAGCTTGAGGAACTGGTCGAACTCGAAGACGAGGAGGAGGACGACGAGTCCCCCGCCTCGGCGAAGGCGGTCGGCGCCGACGCCAGCGCCACCCCCACCCCCAGAGTTACCGCCAAAGCGCCGACCCGACCGATGTGCTTGGCGTAACCCATGGAGTTCCTTCCGACGTCCGCGGGCCGGGGCGGCGCACGGTTGCGATCGATTCGCTTCGCGGCGTTGCTATCGTCGCCTCATCGTTGCCACACGCTGCTCGCCGAATCTGTACCGCAAATTACCGCTCGGACACCGCCCGATGGACACGAATGCACGAGTTGGCCCCACGCCGATCCGCGGTGTCGCCGCCCGGCTCGTTGCGGCCTTCGGGATGCTCATCGTGCTCGCGGGATGCTCGCACGGGTCGGACCCGAGGGCGGCGGAATCGTCCTCGGGTCCCCCGGTGGCGACGGAAACCTCAACGCCCACAACACCACCACCAACACCACCGACACCGCCCACGCCGGCGCCGGCCCAGCCCCGGCTGGCACCGGAGCCCGCACAGGTGGCCGACGACCTGGTGGCCGACGAGCGGACGCTACGGAATCCGTCTTCCACGCCCGAGGCGCGCCGCGCCGCGGCCCGTCGTCAACAGGCCGCCTACCGCGTCATCGGCAGGCACCCGGAATGGGATGGGCTGACCCGTCCCCGGATCCCGCCGCCGATGCTGGCCGCCTATGACCTGAACATCGAGGCGCGGCGGCACCTCGATGCGCTGCTGACCGGTGAGGCCAAGGACACCCTGCCCGGCATGGCGGATCGAGGCGCCGCGCCCCGCCGAGGAACTGTTGGCCCACTACCGCGAGTCCGAGGCCGCCTCCGGTGTCGGCTGGAATTACCTGGCCGCGGTGAATCTGATCGAGACCCGGTTGGGCAGCATCGCGGGCACCAGCACCGCGGGCGCGCAGGGGCCCATGCAGTTTCTGCCGTCGACGTTCGCCGCCTACGGCGAGGGCGGTGACATCCACGCGCCGCGCGACAGCATCATGGCCGCCGGGCGGTATCTGGCCGCCAACGGTTTCGTCACCGATCCCGATCACGCCCTGTACCGGTACAACAACTCCGAGCACTACGTGCGGGCGGTCACGAACTACGCGGCCGTGCTGGCGGCCGATCCCGCGGCGTTCGCCGGCTACCACGACTGGGAGGTGTACTACCGGACGACGGCCGGCGACGTACTGCTGCCCATCGGGTACGCACGGACCAGCACGATTCCGGTGGCGGAGTATCTGGCCGCTCATCCGCAGTAGGCGTCGTCACAGATTGCTACAGTTGTAGCAGACTGCTACATGCGAAGGAGCTCGTCATGGCCCATGCCGCTGATCGCGTGACCAGGGTCGCCGCCGACCTCATGGACAGCGCCGCCGCCGAAGGCGCCCGGCAGAGTCGTTCGGCAAAACAGCAGCTGGACCACTGGGCGCGGATCGGGCGGTCGGTGTCGGCCCAGCACAGCGCGGCACGCCGCAAGGTGGAGGCCGCGCTGGCGGGCGGGGTGGAATTGGCCGAGCTGACCACCGAGGAAGGTGTGGTGTTCAACGCCGAGATCTCGGCGGCCATCGAGGAAAGCCTGGCCGACACCGACTACGGGGCGCTGCTGGCCGCCCGTGGAATCACCACCGTCGCGCTGGACGCGTCCGGGCAGATCATCGAATACCGCCCCGATGGCAGCTCGTCGGTGCTGCACCCGCACGGGTGAGACGGCTCGACCTCGTCGTCGGCCCCAACGGTGCGGGCAAGTCCACCTTCATCGAGTTGACGCTGGCGCCGCTGCTTCCCGGCAGCCCGGTGGTCAACGCCGATGAGATCGCCAGGCACCGGTGGCCGGGCGCCGCCGTCGATCACGCCTACGAGGCGGCCCGCATCGCGGCCGACACGCGGGCGAAGCTGATCGAGCTCGGTGAGTCGTTCATCGCCGAGACGGTGTTCTCGCATCCGTCGAAACTCGATCTGATCGACGCCGCGCAGACGGCGGGCTACGTGGTGGCGCTGCACGTGGTGCTGATCCCCGAGGAACTGGCCGTCGAGCGGGTGCGGCATCGTGTCCGGGCCGGCGGACACCAGGTGCCCGAAGACAAGATTCGGCAACGGTACCGGCGACTGTGGGGCCTGGTCGCCGTCGCGGGGATGCGCGCCGAATCCACCAGCTGCTACGACAACAGTGCGCGAACGGGCCCTCGGATGGTGGCCCAGCTCCATGCGGGGTTCGCGGTCGGCGCGCCGTCATGGCCGACGTGGACGCCGGAGATTCTGACGACGACATGGCCTGCCCCTTGACCCGTCACCGCCGGCAACACTGCGGTGACGTCCGTGTACTCAGGCAGCGACGACCGGACCGCCCGGCGCGGCGATACCCTGCGCAGCCGCCATCAGCGGCGCGCACGCCGCACACGGATGCGGGCCCATGACCGGGTATCCGCATCCCGGGCAGGTACCAACCGTGCGTCCACTCGATGCAGCGGCACCAGCCATCGGAGTTCCTTTCGCCGTCCGCACCCATGTACCCGGTGCGAGGGCGAATCATGCCATGCACCACCACCGATTCTGGAATCGACGGTGAGCGTGGTCACAGCAAACCTGGGCCCGGTGACCTGTGGCTAGGCTTTTGACATGAGTCTGGTCCGGGCGCGGGGCTGATCGCCTGCATGTTCATCATCATTCTGAGCTCGGTCCTCGGGCTGGCGCACCTCTATGTGTGGAAACGGCTGATCCGAGACACCACCGTCCCCGGGCGCACCCGCTGGATCCTGACGGCTGTGTTCCTGACGCTGGCCGCCCTGCTGGTGATGACGCTGATGGTTCCGCGATTCACCGGGATCGACGAATCCGCCTGGTTCGCGTGGCCGGGCTACATCTGGTTCGCGCTGGTCGGGTACCTGCTGCTGGCCCTGCTGCTGCTGGAGCCGGTGAGGTTGCTTCTGCGCGGCTGGGTGAAACGCGGCTCGACGGTCGAGCCCGCCGCTCTCGATGAGCCCTCGCCAACGGTCAACCGGCGGGTCTTCCTGGCGCGCACCAGTGCGGTGGCGGCGGGTGTCGCGGCCTCGGGCCTGGTCGGTTACGGTGCCGCCACAGCACTCGGTCCGCCCAACGTCCTGCAGGTGCCGGTCCGGCTCGGCCGGCTGGATCCGGCGTTCAACGGATTCCGGATCGCGGTGGTCTCCGATATCCATCTGGGTCCCCTGCTGGGGCGGCGGCACACCGAGCGGATCGTCCGGCTGATCAACGAGGCCGACGCCGATCTGGTGGCCATCGTGGGCGACCTCGTCGACGGCACCGTCGAAAAGCTCGGCCATGCTGCAGAGCCTCTGCAGGACTTGGTGTCTCGCGAAGGGTCCTTCTTCGTCACCGGAAATCACGAGTACTTCGTCGAGGACACGATGCCGTGGATCCATGAGCTGGAGCGGTTGGGTGTGTCGTCGCTGCGCAACGAGAACACCGCGATCCGGCGCGGCGGCGCCGCATTCGATCTGGCCGGCGTGAACGACCTGGCCGGCGAAGAGCGGGGCGACCCGCCGGATTTCGATCGTGCCCTGGCCGGTGCCGAGCCGTCACGACCGACGGTGCTGCTGGCCCACCAACCGGTCATGGTCGCCGAGGCCGCGGCCCGCGGAGTGGCTCTGCAGTTGTCCGGGCACACCCACGGCGGGCAGACCTGGCCGTTCCAGTACATCGTGGAGGCGGTGCAACCGTCGCTGGCAGGGCTGTCGACCCATCAGGACACCCAGTTGTACGTCTCACGCGGGGCCGGTTTCTGGGGCCCGCCGGTGCGGGTCGGTGCACCACCGGACATCTCGGTGCTGACCCTGAACGCCCCGGCCTAGCAGTACTACCGTTGGGCACATGGAAAAGCACGAATTCGACCAGATGAACAACGCCGTGATCGCCGAATTCCGGGAGACCGGCGGCAAAGCGGGCGGGGTGTTCGAGGGCAAGCCCCTGGTCCTGGTGCATCACACCGGCGCCAAGTCCGGAATCGAACGGATCGCACCGCTGGTGCCGCTGCTGCTCGACGGCCGAATCTACATCTTCGCCAGCAAGGGCGGAGCCGACACCCATCCCGACTGGTACCGCAACCTCCTCGCCCATCCAGAGGTCACCGTCGAGATCGGCACCGACACCTTCGCGGCGACCGCACGGGTGCTGGAAGGCGACGAACGCGACAGCGTCTACGCGAAACAGGTTGCCGTCGAACCGCAATTCGGCGAGTACCAGCGCAGGACCGAGCGCGTCATCCCGGTGGTGGAGCTGGTCAGGGTCTCCTGACGAGCGGCGCCGGCAAGCGCGATCAGGGCCGAATGCGGATCGTCGCGTTGCCGCCGTCGCGTTTGGCATCGAACATCGCTCGGTCGGCTCGTTCGATGATGGTGTCGAGCACGGTCACCGAATCCACGCCGCGATCGCCGAGGTCGGCGACCGCGACACTGGTGACACCGACACTGGCGGTGACCGGCGGGTCCGCGGGAGCGGCGATCGCATCGCGCACGCGGTCCGATTCACGCTCCGTGCGGTCGGGTTCGGCCAGATCGATGACGACGAATTCCTCACCGCCGACGCGGGCCACCAACGCGCTGCCGCGCACGGCGGCCTTGATCCGTCGCGCGCTACGGATCAGAACCTCATCGCCGATGGGATGGCCGTAGGCATCGTTGATGTCCTTGAAACGGTCGAGATCCACCACCATGACGTCCACCTCTGCCTCGTCGGAGGAGCTGCCATGCAAGAGGTCGTCGATGTGTAGGTGCAGTCCGCGCCGGTTGAGCAACCCGGTCAACGGGTCGGTGACCGCCTCGTACGCATCGTTGCGCATCGCCCAGATGCCGCACTGGATGCCCAACGGCGCCGCGGCCATCGGCACCACCCACACAAGTGTCGTCACCAGGGGGTTGAGGCCGCCGAACGCCGAGCCGGCGCCCGTGACGAACAAGCAAGCCGTGAGCACCACCCACAGGGCATGCCCCACAGCTACTTTCGCGCCGTCGAAGAACATCACGTACACCGACATCAGAGCGAAGAAGTACCAACCGAACAGAGCGAACAGCCAGCTCCCATCCAGCAGCACCACCGCGGCGATCGCGATATCGGCGGATACGACGAATGCGAGCGAAAACCACCGCGTGGGCCAGGGCAAAACACACCACGCAAGCCCCCACACAATCTGGAGTGCGGCGAACGTCGCCACGGCGGCACTCGACGCGGGGCTACCTGCAGCGGGCCACAACAGCACCAGCGAGACGATCCCGTCGATGCCGGTGCCGACGCCGATCGCCACCTGGATCGTCCTGGACATGGTCCGCTTGGTGAAGTACTGCACCTGGGTGGCATAGGCGACCGGCTCACTCCACCAGGCACGTATGAGGCGAGCAAATACCGCGAAACTGATCGAATACTTCGGCAATCCGTCCCCCGATGGAGCGTTCCGTCAACCGGCCCTTGAGCCTCCTCTACCGTGACGACTCGCCGTGTGGCCGCCCCGTCAATTCACCGCGAAGGATATCCGTTTTCGGACCGGCAGCAATCGTTAGCCGTCGGAGACCTCCGAAAGGGACTACCGTCGGAGCCATCCGGGTGGCGCACGGTCGGGGAACCTGTGTGAACGCTGCCGGACTTTCAGGAAGGCTCTCACGCCAATGCCCAAGCAGCTGAAGCCGCACTTCGAGAACGTGCAGGCGCATTACGACCTGTCCGACGATTTCTTCCGGCTGTTCCTCGACCCGACACAGACCTATAGTTGCGCCTACTTCGAGCGCGACGACATGACGCTTGAAGAGGCGCAGATCGCCAAGATCGACCTGGCGCTGGGCAAGCTGGATCTGCAGCCGGGTATGACGCTGCTCGACGTCGGGTGCGGCTGGGGCTCGACGCTGAACCGCGCGCTGGAACGCTACGACGTCAACGTCATCGGGCTGACACTCAGCGAGAACCAACAGGCCCATGTCCAGCAGTTGTTAGCCGCGTCGGACAGCCCGCGCTCCAAACGCGTGGAGCTGCGCGGCTGGGAACAATTCGACGAGCCGGTGGATCGGATCGTGTCCATCGGTGCGTTCGAGCATTTCGGCTTCGACCGCTACGACGACTTCTTCACCTTCGCCTACGACGCGATGCCCGACGACGGCATCATGCTGCTGCACACCATCCTCGGTCTGCATCCCGACGAGGTCCGTGAGAAAGCCATACCGCTGAGCATGGAGATGGCCCGGTTCTGCCTGTTCATGGTCCGCGAGATCTTCCCCGGCGGACGACTGCCCTCGGTGCGGATGGTCAACGCCCACGCCGTCAAGCCCGGATTCACCGTCACTCGGTTCCATTCGCTGCAGCCCCACTACCCCACGACGCTGGACTACTGGTCCGCGGCGCTGGAGGCGCACAAGGACGAAGCCATCGCCCTCCAGTCCCAGGAGGTCTACGACCGCTACATGAAGTACCTACTCGGCTGCCCGCCGCTGTTCCGCAGCGGCCTGATCGACGTGGGTCAGTTCACGCTGACGAAATAGCCTGTCGTTCAAGCGATGCCGCCGATCGGCACCGCCCATTCACACGCACATGAGTTCGCGTGGGTCTCCACGATACTCAAAATGGTACTTTGTTACATTTGACAGTACTATTGCAGTGGTACTGCGTATAGCCCTGCAGTACCATCACTTCCGTGAGTCGATCCTCATCACACGAATTCGGCACCC
This sequence comes from Mycobacterium sp., assembly GCA_034520035.1. Lineage (GTDB taxonomy): Bacteria > Actinomycetota > Actinomycetes > Mycobacteriales > Mycobacteriaceae > Mycobacterium. The sequence continues at coordinate 290,088 of JAXHOA010000125.1, forward strand.
GCCGACGCGCGGTGCTGTTCGACACCCTCATCGCGCTGTTCTTGGCCGAGGGATTCGCGCATCTGACCCTCGACGACATCGCCGCACGACTGCACTGCTCCAAGTCGACGCTGTACACCCTGGCCGGCAGCAAGGAGCAGCTCGTGCAGATGGCGACGGTGCATTTCTTCCGCCGTGCGACCGCCGATGTCGAGGCCGAAGTCGCCGAGGCCGTCGGCGCGCGCGCCCAGCTCTCCGCGTATCTGTCGGCGGTCGGGACGGCGTTGGATGCGGCCTCGGATCAGTTCATGGCCGACTTGGACGCCTTCCCGCCGTCTCGTGCTGTGTACGAACGCAATACCGCGCTCGCGGCAGGCCGGGTCCAGGACATCATCGCCGCCGGTGTCGCCGGTGGCGAATTCCGCGATGTGCATGCCGCGTTCGCGGCCGATCTCGCCGCCACCATGATGGTGCGCATCCAGCAACGCACCGTGCGCGCCAACACCGGACTCGATGACGCGAGCGCCTACCGCGAACTTGCCGCCATCCTCACCACCGGTCTGAGCGCCTGACACTGTGCAGTTACAGTCGGTGACGTAAAACTGCTCATGACAACAACATCGAAGACGATCGTGAGCGTTGCGGCGTTCCGTGCACGGCTGTCATCCGCATATACCTGAACACCGCCTCGGCCCGGTTCGATGCCTTCAACTTGCGCAGAATGTGCTTGACGTGTGTCTTCACTGTGCCCTCCGATATCACCAGATGCGTGGCGATCGCACCATTGCTCATGCCTTCGGCCATCAGCGAGACGACCTCGATCTCTCTGCGCGACAACAGCATTTCGATGCTCGAATTGGCCGCCAACGATGCCGCCACCGGAGGCGTCGCGTGGTCCGCGGCGCGCCCGCGCGGCCGCCCGAGGGTCGTGCGAGCCGAACACAGGTCGTCAGCGGAGGTAGCGATATCGCGCGCCATCCGCTGGATCTCGTCGCGCGCGCCGCGGAGTCGCTCGCTGAGCGCGGTGCGCTGGAAGGCGTAGCCGAACCCCTCTGCAAACATCCACAACACGGCAAGGTCTTCCTCGTCGACGTGCCGACGGCTCAGGTAGCAGTCGGCGTGCAACATGCCGATGACCCGTCCGTCGGGCATGATCGGCGCTGCGACATAGGACCGCGACAGCGAGGCCGCACCGATGGCCGCATTGACGCGCGGATCATGCTGCACGTCGCGAACAAGGACCGGTGCGCGACGCCGCATGATCTCGCTTTCGACCAGCAGGTGATCGATGTGCGCCGGGTTCGCGCGACCGGCCTCGGCGATCTCGTTGGCCCACTCCGGGTCTGCCCGGACATGGACGTTTTCCACCCACCACGTCGAGTCTTCGACCCGGGACACGATCACCCGGTCGAAGCCGCATCTGGCCAGTTCGGCGGGCGCACGTTCCAGCATCTGTTCGACCGAGTCGACGCCGTGCAGGCGCGAGAGAGCGTTGCGGGTGGCCGAGTACCGGTCGTTGCGCTGCGCTGCGCGCACCTGCCCCAGTTGCACACGCAGGTCGGCCAATTCGGTGAGCAGTGCGACGTAGCGCGCCATGGCCGGACCGATCACTGCACCGTGGTGGGAGCCGGCCAGACCCGACAGTTGTTCGCGCGCGGTATCGAGCGCCGCCTCGATCGTGGTGAAGTTGCGCTCATCGTCGAGCACCGGGATTGCGGCGAAGCCGGGAAGCGCGGCCACTCGGTGCAGCACCGCGCAGATCTGGGCACGCAGAGCATGGTCGCGCAGCGGTGCGCCGACCACGGTCCAGTCATCCCGCGGTGTCCCATCGACCGCCGGAGGCGGCGTCTCGACCGTCGGATCGATATCGAGAAGGGGAACACACCTGCTCAGATCGGGAACCTCAAGGGTGGCGGTAGTCACATCCACCACGGTAGGGAGACGCGTCCCACAAACCTATGGAAGCCGGTTCCAAATCTTGCCCGACGGTCTGGAAGCTACTTCCAGTCGTCCTGGCTGACGTCCAGATCCGGCTGACCCGAACCGGCGAGTCCGCCGGGGCTGAGGTTGGCGCTGACTTCGGCCAGCCTCAACGCGGCCTCCAACTCGAGCCGGCGATCGGCCAGGGAGCACGACAAGAGCTCTTTTGCCTGCTGAACGCGGTACATCACGGTGTTCTGATGCACACCCAACCGTTCGGCCGTCCTGCTCCAGCTCATGTTCTCCTCGAAATAGACCGCCAGCGTGGTCCTCAACCGGCGGTTGCGTTCGGTATCGGAGCTAAGCTCGCCGAGCTCGTCCTCGACGAAGGCCCGGGAAGCCGACAGGTCGTGGGTGAGCAGCGCGGCCAGCGCCACCTGGCGGTGATGCGTCACCGTTCCGGCTGCGTGCGAGAACACGCCGGCCATCCGGCGCGCGTCCTTGGCATGCCGGTGGGACCGCGCAAATCCGTCGACACCCCGGCTGAACCCGCCGATCGCGGCCAGCAGTGGAACGTCGATCGACAGCTCACCGGCCGGCTGGTCGGTGAGCGCCGGCCCACTTGTCCACGCCCACACCATGGCCGAACCCGCGGGCACCACCAGCAACTCCATACCCTTGAGTTGATGAGCCAACTGCGCGGCCGCTCTTTTCAACGACCTGCAGCGGCGGCTTGTCGGGATTGCGGGGGTCACTCCACACCATCAAGGCCACGTGCGGTCGATCAAGGTTGTATCCCAGCGCAGCGCTGGTCGCGTGCAGGTCGACGGGACGACCGGCGAGAATGGCGAGGACGAGCTCGGCCCGCACGGAGTCGGCACCGCGCACCCATAGCTCGCGTTCCCGCTGGTAATGCTCGACGAGATCGCCGGTGATCTTCTCGCAGTACTCGTAGAGATAGGTCAACGCCGCATTGGTGAGGTTCCACTTCACCTCCTCGGACGCGGTGAGTCCGTGCACCGCTTTGCGCAGGGCCGCATCACAAAGACCCATCCCGATCACGTAACAACGGGGTATCGCCGCCACGCTGATACCGCGCTGAGCCATCGTGGCCACCCAGCTGAGCGTCAGCTCCGGTGACTGTGCCGACCCTGGCTCTTCGGCCCCGGCGAAACCGCGCAGTACCGCGTGCACGTTGCTCAACGCGGCGTCGACCGTCAGTTGTTCCAGGTCTTTGTCCTGCGCATTGTGCAGATCCGCGATCACCTCGACGGCGCGCAGACCGATCCGCTCGGCCAGGTCGTTCACGTCGATCATGGCCGCCACCGCGGCGGCGTCGGGTGTTATCTGCACGAGTTCCTGAGCCAACTGCGCCCCCAATATGCGCTCACCGATCGAGTGACGGTAGCACCAAGCGCACCTGGCGAAGGCTCATTGCTCAACGTCTCCCGTTCCGCCGAAGGTGACGACCGGCTTGATCACGGTGCCGCTTGTCGATGCCGCGATCGCCTCGTTGATCTGTGCCGGCGGAAACGTCTCGATCAGTCGATCGAACGGGAATTTGCCGTCGCGGTACAGCTCGATGAGCACCGGCACGAATTCACGTGGGTCGGCGTCACCCTCGATGACTCCGGACAGCCGGCGGCCCAGCAGCAGATGCCCCTGATCGATCGTGATGTCGTGCTGTAGCCCGTGGAACCCCACGGTGGCGCAGTGTCCGGGCGAGCTGAGGATCTCCAGGGCCTGACGGATCACCTGATTCGAACCGACCGCATCCAGTGAACAGTTGACCCCATTGGGCACCAGGTTCATCACGTCCCAGACGAGATCTTTGGTCTCCGCGGGGTTGATGCAGTGGGTGGCACCCAGTTCGCGGGCCAGCTCAAGACGTGCCGGGTTGATGTCGATGGCGATGATGGGGTCACAGTGCACCGCCCTGCCCGCCATCACCGCCGCCAGACCGACCGCGCCCAGCCCGAACACCGCGAGGCTGTCACCCGGGTCCGGACGCAGCACGTTCATGACGCTGCCCGCTCCGGTCTGCAGACCACAACCGAGCGGCCCCAACAGGTGTAGCGGCAGGTCCTTCGGCGACCTTGACCGCGTTGCGCTCATTGGCGATGGCCAGGCTGGCGAACGACGACTGGCCGAACCAGTTGCCGTGTATCTCCTCGTTGCCCGCACGCATGGTGACGGTGCCGTCGAGGCGCTCGCCGAAGTAGTTGAGCGGGGCGAACAGTTCGCAGTACGCCGGCGTCTTCGTGGTGCACGTCCGGCATTCCCCACAGAAGTCGTAGCTCAACACCACGTGGTCACCCACCGCAAGGGTGCTCACCGTCGGGCCGACCGCCATCACGACGCCGGCCCCTTCGTGACCGAGCACGGCGGGCAGCGGCAGCGGCACCAGTCCTTCGGCCGCCGAGATATCGGTGTGGCAGATGCCCACCCCGGCAATCTGGACCAGCACCTCGTCGTTCACCAACTCGGCGAGCTCCACGTCCTCCAACGACAAGGGCCGACCCTCTTCGCGAAGCATGGCAACCTGGGCGGTACGGACGGTGTTTCCACGGTTGTCGAGAGTGCTCTCGGGGGATGTGGTCTCGGTCAACGGATTCTCCTGTCAGAAAGCAGTTTTCAGGCCGAGGCGTCTTTCTCGGCGACCAATTCGCGATAGATCGGGAACAGCGGCTTGGTCAGTGGAACCAGCTTGAGGATCTTGTTGACCGGCCCCTTGGCTTTGACCTGCCCCTTGGCCAGGCCCACTCCGAGGTTGTATTCACCGCGCCAGAACTTGTCACCGATATCGGCGGGCATGTAGAGCTTGACGTCGGCTTCTTCGTTGTCGGCGCCGTCGAAAACCTCGATGGCCGGTTCACGCAGACGCACCGTCATCGAGGCGTCCGGGTCGGTGTAGTACACCTGCAAGTCGATGTCTGCCCCCTTGAGTTTGGGGCCGACTTCGGTGCCGTTGGCGGCGCGGAACACACCGCCAAGGTACTGGTAGATCTCTTCGGCACTGCTGTAGTAGGACATGAGTTCCTCTCCTAGGGTGGGTGTTTCGATGTGGATACGGACGGTCAGCGTGCGGTCGGTGTCCAACTCACCGGCAGGGCGTGCACCCCGTGGATGAAGTTGTTGACCTGGAAGTCGGGCTCCCCGACCACCGTGATGTCGGGGATGCGGGTGTAGATCTCGGTGAGCACCGACCTGAGCATCTGGCGCGCCATCGCGTTACCCAGGCAGAAGTGCGGCCCCCCGGCGCCGAACCCCAAGTGGTCGTTGGGAGTACGCAGAATGTCGAACTTCGCCGGGTCATCGAACTTCTGGGGATCCCGGTTGCCCGAGCAGTACCACAGCACGACGTGCTCGCCCGCCTTGACCTCGGTGTTGCCGATCACGACATCCTCGGTGGCGGTGCGGCGAAAGTGCATCACCGGGCTGGAGTGCCGGACGATCTCCTCGACGGCTCCCCCGACGCGGCCCGGGATATCCTCCAGGAGCAGGGCCCGCTGGTCGGGGTTCTCCGACAGCAACCGCACCGCATGCGCGATCGAATGCCGGGTGGTGTCGTTGGCCGCCGAGCCCAGCAGCGAGAAGAATGCCGCGATCTCCCACTCGTCGAGGGTCTTTCCCTCGAACTCTGCGTTGACGACCCAGGTCATCAGATCGTCCTTGGGGTCCTTGCGCCGTTTCTCCGCCTGGGCCAGCGCCACGTCCTGGATGCGTTCGGCTTCTTCGGCATGCGTCGTGAGTGCGTCGCGGCCGAGCGACATGCGGGGGTCGTCCCAGGCCAGCATCCGCTCGGCGGCCTCCATCACGATGTGCTGTTCTTCGCTGTCTCGGTCCAGACCGAAAAAATGGGCAAAGATGCGGCCGGGCACATACTTGGCGTAGTCCTCGGAGAAGTTGCCCTCTCCGTGTTCGATGATCTCGTCGAGTCGCTCACGTGCATGCTGGGCGATCCATTCGGAGATCTTGCGGACGTTGCGCGGAGTGAACGCCTGATCGACGATTCCTCGCATCTTGCGGTGGTCTTCACCGTCCATCACCAAAAACGATGCCGTTGCGGTGATGACGATTTCGGGCATGTCCTCCATCAACACACCCTTGCCCGAGCAGAAGAGCTTGGGGTTGCGTGACACGAAACGGCAGTCCTCGTGCCGGGTCACCGACCAGAACCCTGGGGTGTCCTCGTCGGGCGGCAACAGCGTGGATTCGAACGCCCGATGGTAGGGAACGGGATTCTCGGTGCGGAAGTGCGCGAACGCCTTCTCGCGCTCCTCGAAGGTGCGGCTCCAGAACGACCGGGCGGACAGGTCGAGGGCGGGGTCGATGATGACCGGGTGCTGGGCGGTGCTCGTCATGATGAGAACGGTGCCACCAGCGCACACTCTTGACGATCCGGCGCATGGGGCAGGCGTATCCCTCGTTGGGGGTGCCTACCCCGGACCCCGAGATCGCCCCTGCGCCCTCGGGTGCGCCCTACCGCTGTCATACGTCGAGCACCAGGGTCGGCGACAGCGATCGCGACACGCAGATCATCATGTAGTCGTTCTCGGCCTGCTCGTCGGCGCTCAACACCGAATCCCGGTGATCGGGCCGGCCTTCCAGCACCGGCGTCTCGCAGGTGCCGCAGATGCCCTCCATGCAGGATGCGAGCATGTTGATACCGTTGTCCCGCAACGCCTCCAGGATCGACTCGCCGTTGCTGATGGTGACCGTGATACCGGATTTCCGGCATACCACCTCGAAGGTGTCCAATGCGCCCTCGGATGGGGCCAGCGCATCTGGGCGGGCCGAGAACCGTTCGACGTGCAGTGCCGACGCAGGCCAATGCGCGCAGGCCTGTTCGACGGCGCCGAGCAGGCCTTCGGGTCCGCAGCAGTACACCAGGGTGTCGTCGCGGCTTTCCCCGAGAACGCTGTCCAGATCGAGCATTCCGAGTTCGTCCTGGGGCCAGAAGGTGACCCGCTCACCGTAGCCGGCAAGCACATCGGCGAACGCCATCGACGATCGCTGCCGGCCGCCGTACAACAAGTGCCAGTCAGCGCCCTCCGATGCGGCCCGTTCGATCATCGGCATGATCGGCGTGATACCGATGCCACCGGCGATGAACTGGTATCGGGCGGCCGGCTGCAGCGGGAAATGGTTGCGCGGACCGCCCACCCGGATGCGACTGCCCTGGCCGACGCTGCGGTGCACGTGCCGGGACCCGCCGCGCCCGTCGCGCTCCAACAGCACCGCGACCCTCCACCGATGGCGGTCATCCGGGCTGGAGCACAGCGAGTACTGCCGCACCAGCTCATCGGTCAGCTCAAGATCGATATGCGCGCCCGCGGTCCACTCCGGCAGCGGTCCGCCGGCCGGATCTTCCAACACCAGCCCCACCACGCCGTCGGCCAGATCGGCGCGCTGGGCAACGACGAGTTCGAGTACGTCCCGCCGCGCGGGGCCCATGTCGGTCACCGCCACCCTTCCCGCCACGACATCTGATCCCTCCACGACTCCTGACTGCATCCCACGAGCGTTCGTCACCCATGGCGTCGGCGACAGCCGCCGCAAGGTGGAACGCCATCCCCCGAATGGGGCACCCAGGTCAGCAGCCCGGCAGACCTCCCGGCGCGCAGACCCGTTCGGCCTATGTGCATCCCGCCAACGGGAGATCGTGGGGGTGCACCCGGTGTTCCTAGCGTTGACGGGGACAGGTTCGACGGTGCGTGAGCGCACGAGCAGGTTCGGAACAGGGAGAACTCATGGTCGAATCACTGGTACAGAACGACTTCGAGATCACCCTCCAGCACGTGATGCGCCGGATGCGCACCATGAACGCCCACGTCGAAGTCGTGACGCTGATCGACGGCGAGGGCACCGTCAGCCGCCGTACCTACGGCGACGTGGTGCGCCGGGCCGACAAGCTCGCCAATGCGCTGCACCGCCTCGGCATCCGCGAAGGCGACCGGGTCGCCACCTTCGCATGGAACACCCAGCAGCACTTGGAGATCTATCTGGCGGTGCCCTGCATGGGCGCGGTGCTGCACACCCTCAACATCCGGCTCACCGACGAGCAGCTCGTCTACATCATCAACCATGCCGAAGATCGCGTGCTCATCGTCGACGAGACCCTGGTACCGCAGGTAGAGCGGATCCTGTCGAGGATCCCGGCGATCGAGCATTTCGTCGTGATCGGCGATGCCGGTCGCGCACAGACGCTGCCCGATGCGCTGGCCTACGAGGCGCTGATCGCCGATGAGCCCGAGCACTACGCCTATCCCGCGATCGACGGATCCGCCGCGGCGAGCCTGTGCTACACCAGCGGAACCACCGGCAATCCGAAAGGTGTTCTCTACGGCCATCGCTCGACGGTGCTGCATGCCATGGCAGAGTGCCTGAACGACACTCTCGATGTCCAGTCCGGCGACCGGGTGCTGCCGGTCGTACCCATGTTCCACGCCAATGCGTGGGGCTTGCCGTATACGTGCGGGCTGCTGGGCGCCGCGCTGATCATGCCCGGGAGATTCCTTCAGGCCGAGCCACTGGTTCGGCTGATCGCCGCGGAGAAGGTCACGTTCGCCGCGGCCGTCCCCACCATCTGGAATGACATCCTGCGCAAGTCGGCGTCCACTCCCGAGGCGCTGGCATCCCTGCGGCGCGTCACCTGCGGGGGTGCCGCGGTGCCGTTGTCGCTGATGCAGCGATTCGAGGAGACCTTCGGTACCCCTCTCGTGCAGGGGTTCGGCATGACCGAAACCAGTCCGCTCGTCGCGATCGCCGAGGCCCCGGCCGGCACCGAGGGTGACGAGTTCTGGCGGTACCGATCCAAGACCGGCCGCATCTCCCCGCTGGTCGAAGTGCGCATCGTGGACCCGGACGGCGCGGACCTGCCGTGGGATGGCGAGCACGCCGGCGAGCTGGAACTCCGAGGACCGTGGATCGCGTCGGGTTACTACCGCGACGAGGCGGCCAGTTCGGAGGCCTTCCGCGATGGCTGGCTGCGCACCGGCGATGTCGCCACCATCGATCCCCTCGGCTATCTCCAGATCACCGACCGGGTCAAGGATGTCATCAAGTCCGGCGGTGAATGGATCTCCTCGATCGAGATGGAGAACGCCCTGATGTCCCATCCGGCGGTCGTCGAGGCGGCGGTGATTGCCAAACCCGACGAACGCTGGACGGAGCGGCCGCTGCCCTGCGTCGTCCTCGACACCGCGGAATCCATCACCCCCGAGGCGCTCAACGCCCACCTCCAGGATCAGTTCGCCAAATGGCAACTGCCGGACGAGTACGCCTACATCGCCGAGGTACCCAAGACCAGCGTCGGCAAGTTCGACAAGAAGGCACTGCGGGCGATGCTCGCCGACGGCGGGCTGCCCGGTAGGCAACCCGTTCGGCCTTGACACGCAGGTGAGGCCGACGGCGTCCCTCACATGCCCGGTGGCAGCAGGAGTGTCTCCCAGGTCGAATCCTGCTGTGCGTTCCGGGCAAGATCGGACTGTGCGTACCGCTTGCCGTCCGGTCCGATGTAGGCGCCGGTCGCCGGGTCGTAGTACGCGACCGCGATCGGTGGTGGCGTCGCCGGCGGTGGCGGCAACTGCGGGATGGCCTGGCCGGTACCGGTGGCGTTGGGATCGCCTTTCCAGTTGAAGCCGTCGTTGAGCGGCACGAACTCGGTATCGCTCTCGCATTCACGCACGGTGGCCGCCCGCTTGCCCGGCCGCGTGACGCACGGGGTATTACGCACGCCACGCACGTTGAACGGGGAGTCCTGGGGCACGCGGCAGTACAGGTCACCGGGCGCCCGTTCGGGGTAGTCCACGAGTGCGGCAGTGCGGGCCTGCTGGGTCGGCAGATAGCCGGTCGTGCAGGGCGGCGGCAGGTTCAGATTCAGGTTGAAGCTCAGGTAGGCACCCTTGTAGTCCTGCTTGGTGTGGACGTTGGCCGCCAGCGATCCCTGCTCGACGGCGACGAGTTGCGGCAGCAGCACCAGAATCTGTTCGAGACTGTGGTGATAGGTCAGCCCCACCTGCCCGACACTGGCCAGGTTGGCCATCACCACCGGCAGCGTGGGTTGCACGCGGTCGACCAGTTGGCGGACCTCGTTCAGCGCCAGGCCGCCCTGGTCGATGACACCGGCGACGTCCCGATCATGTTCCTGCAGTTCGCGTGTCACCGTGGCGACGTGGGAAGCCCAGCCTTGGATCGCATCCGAGGTCGCGGTCTGGGAATCCAGGACCGGCTTCGCATTGTCGATCAGGGCCAGCATGGGATCGAGGTTGTCCCTGGCGTCGTTCGACAATGCGATCGCGCCGGACACGATCCTGGTCAGTTCCGGGCCCAGCCCGCCCACCGCCGTGTAGGACTCGTCGATCACCGTCTTGAGGTTGTCCCGCGGGACCGCCTCCAGCCCTGTCTTCACCGCGTCGAGGACGTCATTGATGTTCTGCGGTACCGACGTGTCTGCCAGCGCGATCACATCGCCGTCCTTGAGCGGCGGTGCCGAATCGCTGCGCGGCAGCAGTTCCACATATTGCTCCCCGATCGCCGACTGGGAATGCACCTCCGCCCGCAGATCACTGGGAATGGGAATGTCGGAATTCAGCGTCATCTCGGCGACGACACCGTTGCCGGTGAGCCGCATGGCGTCCACCCGCCCCACTTCGGTGCCGCGATAGGTGACGTTGCTGCTGGCGTAGAGTCCGCCGGTCGCCGGTAGCTGCACCGTCACCGAATAGTGGCCGATACCAAAAAGTTTGACGGGCAGCTTCATGTAGTTGACGCCCATCAGCGTGAGCGCCACCAGGGCGATCACCGTGAAGATCGCCAGCTGGATCCGCGTTTGCCTGTTCAGGTGCATGTCATCGCCCCTGGTCGAATCGGTAGGGAGCGGTGAGCGGGTTGCTGGGACCGTTCGGGCCGCCCGCCAGGCAGGGACTCGGGAACTGCCCGATGGTGCGACCCCACTGCAGCTCCAACTGGGTCAAGTTGCACTCCCACCGGGTGCCGGTGAAGAAACCCGCGTCGATACGGCTCAAGGTCAGATCGATCACCGCGGTCAGGTTCGCGTAGTCGCCGCGCTGCCATTTCTCGATATCCGCATTGGGGAACGGGTAAGTCGGCAACAGCCCCAACGACCGGGTCAGGCTGGGGCCGGCATTGGCCAGCGACTCCAGTACCGGGCCGACGTGCTGCAACTCCTTGACCAGACTCTCCTTGCTCTGGTTGATCGTGTCGGTGGTCAGCGCGCTGAACTGGCCGAGTTGATCTGCCGCCCGCACCAGGTTGTCCCGTTGGTCGTTGAGAACCGCCAACGCGTCCGGGAGCGTCCGGACGGCACGGTCCAGTACGGGTTCCTGTGCCGCGAACTTCCCGGCCAGGCTGTTCAGGCTCTCCGTGGCGGCAATGATGTCACCGCTCTGCTCGTTGAGGTTCTCGGCGAAACGGCTGGACTGCTGAATCAGGCTGCGCAGATCCTCTTCTCGTCCGTCGAAGGCGGTGCTGAGAGCTTCGGTGATATCACCGGCCTGACCGAGACCACCGCCGTTGAGCACCAACGACAGCGCCGCCAGGGTCTGTTCGGGAGTCGGATACGCACCGGCACGCGACAACGGAATCAGCGAGCCGTCGTGCAGTCGGCCCTCGGCCGGCCGATCGGCCGGTTCCGCCAACTCGATGTGCAGCGAACCGAAGATGGTCGTCATACCGATCTTCACGGTGGCGTTGGCCGGCAACTGCACGTCGCCGTTGAGCCGCATCGTCACCAGCGCGTGGCCGCCCTGCAGCTCGATCTTCGAAACGTGGCCCACGGTCACATCGGCAACCCGCACGCGCGAATTCGGCTGAATGTTACTGACATCGGGCATCTGGGCTTGAATGCTGTAGGCGCCGGGGCCGTCGCCCTCCGTGCCGGGAAGCGGCAGGGAGTTGACACCGCGCCAGCCACAGCCCGACAGCATGGTCACGGCGACGGCGACAAGCAGGCCCGACGCCAGTCGGCGCCACCGGCGGGACTTCATGAGCCCCCTCCGGGCGGAGTCATCATGCCGGGCAGGCCTGCGGCCGGGTCGGTGGCTACCGCCGGAACCGGCCCCGGCGGCACAAAGTCCGGGCGCATCCACTCCTCGCTGTAGGTGACCTCGTTGGGCCGCGCCTGGGTGCCGACCAACAGGTTCTCGCCGAGCGGGGGAAAGTTGTACTGCCGGTTCTTCACGATCGGCGCAAGATACTGAGCGCACAGTTTGGACGCCTGCTCGGCGCCCAGGCGGGAAGCCGCCTCGATCGCGCCGCACAGGAACGACACGGGGTTGGCGAAGTTGCTGACCATCAGTGCGCCCGTCAGCGAACCGTTGGCGGGTTCGTAGATGTTGTTGAAGTTCGCCATGACCGTGGGCAGTACGTGCAGAGTTTGTTCGAGGTCGCCGAGGCTGCCCACCACCGCAGCCGAGATCGAGGCCAGTTTGTCCGATGCGGTGCCGATCGGTTCGCGGTTCTCCGAGACGAACGTCCGGACCTCGCCGACAACGGCATTCAGGTCCTGGACGGCCTGGCCGACCTCGTGCGGGTTGTCGGCGAGCAGTCCGGACACCTGGGACAGATTGACGTTCAGCTCACTGAGCAGGTCGCTGCTGTCGCGCAGGGCGGTGACGAGCGTCGCCAGATTGCGCACCGTCCCGAAGATGTCCTTGCTGTGGTCACCGAGCGCGGACATCGTCTGCGACAGTGTGATGACGCTGTCCCGGATGGTCTCGCCCTGACCTCGCAAGTTGTCGGCGGCGGTGTTGATGACCGCGCCGAGGGTGCTGACACCACCGGGTTCGGTGGGCTGCAGCATGTCGGTGAGGCGTTCCAGCTGGGCCCTGACATCGTCCCATTCCACCGGGACCGCCGTCCGGTCCTGCGGGATGACGGCCCCTCCGGTCATCGTGGGACCGCCGGAATAGGGCGGTGTCAGCTGGATTGCGCGCCCGGTCACCAATTGTGGGGACAGGATCACGGCCTTCGCGTCGGCCGGCACGTTGAACGCGCGGTCGATCCAGAAGGTGATCTTGGCGCGCTGCGCCTCGGGTTCGATCGTGTCGACCTTGCCGACCGTCACCCCCCGGATGCGGACATCGTCGCCGACGAACAGCCCGGTGCTGTTGTCGAAGTACGCGACAATCGACATCCGGTTGAGGTGGTTGTCGACCGTCACCGCGACCAGCGTCCCCGCGGCGAGCACCGCAACCAGAACGACCGCCAGAATGGTTCGCGGGCTGCGCATCGCCTTGATCACGGTTGTCCTCCATGCGGTGTGGGCTCTCCCGGCGCAGGCACGAAGACCGGCTCCGGCGTGGGCGCGGCGGGCGACTGCGCACCATCGGGTGGTAGTGCCGGTGGCCCGGGCGGCGGGCCTCCCGGCGCGGGCGCCGGCGGCGGCTCCCGGTAGGGGTAGCAGCCGGTGGGGCCGGGCAGCGGTAGGCCCGGCGGTCCGCAGCCCTGATCGCCCGGATTCCCGGTGATGGCGTCCGGCAGGTTCATTCGCGGCTCGCCACCCTGCCCGGTCCGCGGGAACGGTACCGGCAACGCCGGGGTGCCGGGCTGGCCGATCTGCGGATCGGACAGCTGTGAGGGCCGCAGCGTCGACGGGTCCAGGCCGAGGTCGGAGAAGGCAGCATCGACGAACGGCTGGACGAACTGCCCCGGAAGCAGGTTGGCAACGTAGGCCTTGAAGAAGGGGCCGGATCCGACCGTCTCCCCGAGCGCCATCGCGTAGGTGCTGAGTCCCTTGATCGCTTCCTGGACACGGTCCTTGCGGTTGTCGACGATCGCGAGCACCCCGTTGAGTTTGTCCAGGGCGGGTTTCAGCTGACGGCGATTCTCAGCGATGAAGGCCTTCAATTGCGTCGCTACCGCAGAAATGTTGCCGGCCAGTTGGCCGAGGGCCGCACTTTGGGTCTGCAACTGCGCCAACAGCGCGTTGGTGTCACGGATCAAACCGACGATCCGGTCCGTGCGCTGGGCGAGTACCCCGGTGGCCTTGGCCGCGTTGTCGAGCAGAGTGCGCAGCTGATCGTCGCGGTTGTTCAGCGTATCGGCAAAGCGTGCAACGCCTTTGACGGCGTCCCGCAAGTGTGGCGGCGTATCGGCGAAGGTCTCTGCCAGTGTGGCCAGCGAGTCGGAGAGCTGATGGGTGTCCAGCCCGCTGATCGTGGTGGCCAACTCACCCAGCGCTTCGGGAAGCTGATAGGGCGATGTCGTGCGGTCCATCGGGATCGGTTCGGTCAGCTCGCCGTCGCCGTGGGGAACCACATCGAGTTGTTTGGTACCCAGCAGGCCCTTGGTCCTGATCGCCGCCTCGCTCCGGTCCCCCATGTGAATGTCGTCGGGGACGTCGAAGGTGACCAGCACGCCGGGTCCCTCCAGTTCGATCGAGGCCACCTTGCCCACCGGGTAGCCCGAAACCTGCACCATTGCACCCGTGTACAGGCCGCCGGCGTCCTCGAAGTACCCCGAGTAGTTCTTGTTCTGGTTGAGGAACGGCAGCATCTGATTACCCAGGGCCGCCGCGACCACCGCGCCGACCGCCAGCAGGCCGACCGCGCCGAGGACCAAGGGGTTCCGCTCCGAAAAGGACCGATTCGCGCTCATTTCGGCGCGCACCGCCCCGTGCTCTGACCGGCCGCCTTGACGAAGACCGGTTGGCCGCCTTTACCGTTGAGCTTCAGAATCACATCGCAGAAGTAGAAGCCGAAGTAGTCCCCGTACATCCCTTGGCGATTGAGCATCCGGTACTTGTCGGGCAAGGTGTTGAGCAGTTGATCGAAGTACTCCTGGTCCGCCAGGATCGTCCCGGCCACCCGGTCGGTCTCGGTCACCACCTTCTGGATCGGTTGGCGGGTCTGCGCCAGCAGGTCGGCGATTGACCCGGTCGCCGCGTTGGTGTGGGCGACCGCGTTGGCGATATCGGTCTTGCGTTCGGCCAGACCGTGGACGAGTTCGGACACGTTGGTCACCGCCTTGTCGAGTTGGTCGCTTTGACCGCCGAGCGTTCCGAGCACCACGTTGAGGTTGTCGATCACCTCGCCGATCAGAAGGTCGCGGTCGGCGAGCGTATTGGTCACCGCAGCAGCCTGATTCAGAAACGAGGCGATGGTGGGCCCCTCCCCCTGGATGGCGTGCAGAAGTTGCCCGCTCAGGTCGTTGATCTGATCGGGCTGCAACGCGCGAAAGAGCGGACGGAATCCACCGGTCACCGAATCCAGATCCAGCGCGGGTTGCGTGCGCGCCAACGGGATCGTCTGACCGGGGTTCAGCACCTGGGCGCTGCCTGCGCCGTCGACCAGTGCCATGTACCGGCCGCCGATGAGGTCGTCGTAGCGGATCTCGGCGCGGGTGCCCTCGGTGAGAACCGCGGCCTGATCGGCACTGAACTCGACGCGCACCGTGGCATCGGGGTTGACGGTGATGCTCTTGACCTTGCCGACCTCGACGCCGGCGACCCGCACCATGTTGCCCTCGCGCAAGCCGGACACGTTGCTGAATTCGGCGCTGTAGAGGTGGGCTCCGCCACCGAAGCGGAACTGCGAGAAAACCACCATGGTCGCGGCCAAGGCAAGCGCACACACCGTCATGAACACACCCAGGCGGATGATGATGCCTTTGAGGTTCTCGGTCATGGGGTTTCTCCTTTCCCTGGTGGTTCCGCGATCATCACGGCGGACCGTCCTGGCCGGCCGGAGTCGGTGGTCCGGCGGCGGGGCCCACCGGTGGTACCCCCGGCCACAGCGGCACACCGCCCGGCCCGTACAGCGCGGCACCGTAGGGCGGTGCCCCCGGGTAGGGCTGCGGCCCGGGCGCCGGGCCGGGCAGGCACTGCCGGATGCTGGGCGCCTCGGGGACCGCACGGGTCACCGGCAGGTAGTTCGCATAGCACGGGCGTCCGATGCCCGGGTTGGGCCGGATATCCAGTCCAGTACCCCATCCGGTGTTCGTGATGAGTTGGCGGACCGGGAAGTTCTTGGTCGCATCCGGCAGGGAGCCGCATCCGGGACGGACCTCCGGGACCGCCCTTGGCGGCGACGACCGGCAGATTCTCCGGGAAGGTGTACGGGTCGTTGCCGGGCAGTAGTGCCACATCCACGACGAACGTCCTGCCGTCACCGCCGAACACACCTTCGCCGTTGTCGATGATCCATTGCGCGCCTTGGAGTGTGCATGCGTAGGCAGGGCTGTACATGTTCAACAGTTCGGTGGTCGGTTCCAGGCTGTTGATCGCGGTGACCAGGTTGTCCTTACTGGAGACCAGCAGATTCGTACCGGCCTCCGATACGCCAACGGCGTTGAGCAGCAGGGTATCCAGTGCATCCTGGTGGTCGACGACGGTGGCGCCGGTGGTGCTCACCGCGTCCAGGATGGAGACGATGTCCTCGGCAGCCGCGCTGTAGGTGTCACCCAGATTCTTCAGTGCCCGAATGTCCTCCCGGAACACATCCTTGCGGGAGTTCAGCGCCGTCAACACCTCGTTGAGATCGGTGGTGGCCTCACCGATCTTCTCGCCCCTGCCTCGCACGGCGTCGGCCACCGCGGTCAGGACGGCGTTCAGTTTCAGCGGATCCACCATGTCCAGCAGATCGACGACGTTCTCGAAGACGGTGTTCACCTCGGTGGTGACATTTGTCGACCGCAGGGCGGCTCCGGCAGCCAACTGCTGCCCACTGGGATTCGCCGGGTAGACGAGATCGACGAACTTGGCGCCGAAGATCGTGGTGACGGCGATCCTCGCCTGGACATTTGCCGGGATGTGCCGGATCTGATCCGAGTCGATGTCCAGCGCCAACCGGGCACCGGCGCCTGTGCTGCTGATCTGGCGGACGCGACCGACGTCGACACCACGCAGCTTTACCTTGGCACCGGTCTCCATGACCAGTCCGGTGCGATCCGCGGCGAGCGTCACGGGCACGACCGAACGGAACGTGCCGCGAAACGAGGTGACGGTGACGAACACCAACGCGATCACCGCGAGAAACAGGATGAGCGACCACCAGGCATTGGCGATACGGGGTTTGCCGCCGGCGACATCCACAGGTCAGCCTGCCAGGTGAAAGTTGCCGGACTGCCCATAGACCGCCAGCGTGACCGCGACCAGCACCACGGCTCCCACGACCATCGATGCGCGCACGGCACGACCGACCGCCTCCCCCACGCCCGCCGGTCCGCCACTGGCGGTGTAGCCGTAGTAGGTGCACACCAGCATCACCACGACGATCATCACGATCGTCTGCAGGAATGACACCACCAGATCGGTGGTGTTCAGGAACGTGTTGAAGTAGTGGTCGTATACGCCCGAGGCCTGACCGTAGATCAGGGTCGTGCCGTATCGCGCCGCGACGAATCCCATCATCAATGCCACTGCGTACAAAGGAATCACCACAATGGTTCCGGCCAGCACCCGGGTCGCGGCGAGGTAGGTGATGGTGCGGATGCCGATCACCTCCAAGGCGTCGACCTCTTCGTTGATGCGCATCGCGCCCATCTGGGCGGTGGCACCGGCGCCGACGGTGGCCGTCAGCGTGACCTGCGCCGTGCCCGGGACGATCAGCCGGGGAATGAAGAACGCCGAGGCAAAGCCGGTGAAGGCCTCCACCCCGACCGACTGGAACTGGGTGTAACCCTGGGCTGCCACCACCGCGCCGGTCGTCATCGTCATGAACCCGACAATCACGACGGTGCCGCCGATGGACGCCAGCGCGCCGGATCCCAGCCCCATCTGCGCGATCAGCCGCAGCAGCTCGGGGCGATAATTGATCACCGCATCCGGAATCCGGGCGAGTGTCAGGAAGTAGAAGCGCGTCTGGGCTCCGATCTGATCCAACTCCGCCAGGATTCGACTCCGGGTACGGGCCAACCTCGGGTACCGCCCCGTCGGCCGACCGCTGGTTGCGCGGTGTGACATGTTTTATCCCAACCTATTTCAGGGTGAACTGAACACCGATGACGGTGACGACGATGTTGACGGTGAACAGCACCATGAACGCGAAGACCACCGTCTCGTTCACGGCGTTGCCGACGCCGGCAGGTCCGCCGCCGACTGAGATGCCCTTGTAGCAGGCGATCAACCCGGCTCCCAGCCCGAAGAGGAAGGCCTTCACCAGCGACACGATCACGTCACCGAGTCCGGTCACGACCGTCATACCCGAGACGAAGACTCCCGCCGAGACATCGAGCGCGAAGACACAGAACATGAACGACGCCACCATCCCGACGAGCACGACCAATCCCATCAGCGCCACCGAGACCGTCGTGGCCGCCAATACCCGCGGGATGACCAGTGTCTGAATCGGGTCGATGCCCATCACCCGCTGAGCATCCAGTTCCTCTCGGATGGTGCGTGCCCCGAGGTCAGCGCACATCGCGGTGGCGCTCGCGCCCGCGGTCACGAGAACTGTTACCAGGGGCCCGATCTGGTTCACATTGAAGAACGCCGCACCCGCCCCTGAGAAGTCCGCGGCACCGAACTCGCTGAGCAGGATGTTGAAGATGAAGGTGTTGATCAGTGCATAGGGAATGATCATCAGTACCGCAGGCAGAACGGAGACCCGCGCCACGAACCACGACTGGGCCAGGTATTCGCGCCACGCCAACGGCGTGGTGAAGATCCCGACGAAGACATCCAGCGTCATGCCGAAGAACCCGCCGATCGCGCGCACGGGCTTGGCGAGCGGGCCCGCGGTCAGCAGCATATCGGCCTGATGGATCGTTCGGTCTCGCTGAACGCGACCGGACGGTGAAGGTCAGCTGCCACGTGTGCTCCCAGGTGCAAAGTCGGTGTCTATCAGTCACGATGGTGGTAGGTCGTTGACGAAGCGCACGCCGATGCGGACCGCGATCTTTCTCGATGAGCCGCAACGTTCCGACGTGTTGTGACCGCTGACCCAGACAACCATCCGCGGTGCTGTCGGCGTCAGCCCCCAAAGGAGATAAGTCGCTACCCCGAACGGGGTGCCGAAATTGACGCCGTCGACAGGTCCTGCCAGGGCTGCACACACGCCGTATATCGACCGAAATATCCTCATTGGCAACGGAAACCGCCAATGCGTGCTAGTGGGGCGGCTCGGACAACAACGCCCCGAAGATGTGGCGTTCCACCTTCTGGGTCAGGTCGATGTGCACATGCTTGGTCTCGGTGTAGTCGTCGAGTGCGTGCCGGCCCAACTCACGCCCCAGGCCGCTCTGCTTGTAGCCGCCGAACGGCAGGGCCGGATCGATCTGGTGCCAATTGTTGATCCAGACCGTGCCGGCCCGCAGCTGGTCCGCGATCTCCACGGCGCGCTCGTAATCCGTGCTCCACACGCCCGCACTCAGCCCGTACTGCGAGTCGTTGGCCTGTCGGACGGCATCGGCCTCATCGGTGTAGCGCAGCACGCACAGCACCGGACCGAAGATCTCCTCGCGCGCAATCTCCATGTCGTTGGTCACTTCGGTCACGATTGTCGGCTCGACCCAGTAGCCCTTCTCGAAGGCTGCACCCCGGGGGGCGCCGCCGCCGAGCACGATCTTGGCCCCATCACTGCGGGCGTCGTCCAGGAAGGTGAGCACCCGGTCGCGTTGCCGTGCCGAGATCACCGGACCCACATCGGTGTCGAACTCGGTGGTGTCGCCGATTTTCAGTGCCGACGCACGATCCACCAACCGGTCCACGACGAGGTCGTACATGCCATCGGGCACCAGTAGTCGCGTTCCCGACTCACAGATCTGACCGGAATAGAGCATGCACCCGAACAGGGCACCGTCGATCGCGACGTCGAGATCGGCATCATCGAGCAGCACCTGGGCGCCCTTGCCGCCCAGCTCGAGTGACACCTTCTTCACCGTTGCCGCGGCCAGCCGCATGATCTCCCGACCGACAGGTGTCGACCCGGTGAACGCCACCTTGTCGACATCTGGATGCTCGGCCAGCCGGGCGCCCACTGTCGGGCCGGGACCGGTGACGAGATTGAGGACGCCGTCGGGCAGCCCACACTCTGCGGCGATCTCGCACAGGCGCAACAACGTCAAGGGGGTCTTCTCGTCGGGCTTGATCACCACCGAGTTGCCGGCGGCGAGCGCCGGACCCACCTTCCAGATGCCGAGCAGCAGTGGGAAGTTCCACGGCACGATGGCCGCGCACACACCGAGCGGCTCATGGCGGACGATGTTGGTGGACATCGTCGGATACGCCTGGGTCCCGACCTGGTGTTCCCACTGATAGGTGGCCGCGAGCTCGGCGAAGTACAGGAAATGCGTCGGCGCGTAGCCGATGTGGAATCCCGTGGCCTGGCGCACGGTGGCACCGTTGGCGTGGATCTCCAGCTCCACCAGCTCGTCGAGTTCCTGGCCCAGCCGGTCAGCGATCTTCACCAGCACCGCGGACCGGTCCGCGGGTGCCATCCTGGACCACGAGCCGGACTCGAATGCTGCCCGCGCCGCTGCCACCGCGGCATCGGCGTGCTCGACGTTTCCGCGCGCGATCGTGGCGACCACCTCCTCGGTGGCGGGATCGCGGATCTCATCGACCTCGGCGGCATCCACCTGCTTGCCATCGATGAACATTGCGTAGTGCTTGACGTCCGCTGCCACGGCGCCTCCTTCGGCTCGGTCCCCTGGCAGTCAAGCGCGAAGGCGCCACCACGCGCCATCGCCCGAACGGGGTGAACCTGTCGCCCTATCGGCAGGTCAGCCGCAGAATCGCGAGTGCAGGCCGTGCAGAACTCACGACCAGGACTCGTCGAGCTCTCCCAACGCGGCGATCAGGGCACTGTTCGCGCTGTAGTCCACCGGGCAGGCGATGACGCTGACGGTGTCCGCCGACAACGCCTCCCGCAGGGTAGGCAGCAACTCGCCGGCCGAAGAGATGCGATGCCCCGTAGCGCCGAAGCTCTCGGCATAGGCCACGAAGTCGGGATTGCCGAAGCGGGTGTCCACGTTGTGCCCGATCTCCAGGTCCATCTTCCAGCTGATCAAACCGTAGGCGTCGTCCACCCAGATGAGGATCACCATCGGCGTGCCGACGCGCAGTGCCGTCTCGATCTCCTGGGAGTTCATCAGGAACGACCCATCACCGGTCGCGACGAGGATATTGGCCGAAGGTCGTGCGATCTTGGCGGCGATCGCGCCGGGCACCGTCCATCCCATTGTGGAGAGCCCGTTGGAGATCAGGCAGGTATTCGGCTCGTAGGTGGGATAGAGCCGCGCCATCCACATCTTCAAGGCACCGGTGTCCACGAGCGCGATGTCCTCGCGCGCCAGGGCTGCGCGGGTGTCGGCGACGATGCGCGCGGGGGTCAACGGGAAGCTGTCATCGGCGCGGCCACGATCGAGTTCCTCGGCCAGCAGGCCGCGGATGCGTTCCTGACCCGACGAATACAGCTCGTCGCGGTCGACAGCGGCGGCCAGCGCGTCCAGGCACTGCCCGATGTCGGCGTGCAACCCCACGGCGACGTCGTAGTGGACATCGACTTCGGCCGGAAACCGGTGCACGTGAATGATCTTGGTGTCCCCGCGCGGGTTGATCCGGACCGGATCGAATTCCTGCAGTTCGTAGCCGGCAGCGACGATGACATCGGCCTGGTCGAAACCGAAGTTGACGTAATCGTGGCGCATGAAACCCACCGCACCGAGTGCCAAGGGATGGTCATCGGGCATCACACCCTTGCCGTGAAATGTGGTGGCCACCGGCATTCCGAGTGTCTCCGCGAAACGTCGCACCGCCGCGGAAGCCCCACCGCGGGCCGCGCCGTGGCCGGCGAGCAGCACCGGATTGCGCGCCGAGTTCAGAATCGCCGCCGCCCGCGCAATCTGCTTCTCCGACGGGTCGTCCGGGCGCGGCACGTTGATGCGCAGTGCAGTGGCCTCTGCGGGCGCTGCCGCGTCTTCGACGTCTTCGGGCACCGCGAGGTACACCGCGCCGGGACGCTCGGTCTGCGCGAGCTTGAAGGCCTTGCGGACCATCTCCGGTACCGAACCCGGCGTGGCGACCAGAGCCGACCACTTGGTGACGGGCGCGAACATCGACACCAGATCCACACTCTGATGCGACTCCTTGTAGCTGCGCCGCATTCCGACCTGCGCGGAAAGCGCCAGCACCGGAGTGGAATTCGTGGTGGCATCAGCAACGCCGAGCAGCAGGTTGATGGCGCCGGGCCCCAGGGTCGCCGAGCACACCCCGGCCTTGCCGGTCAGCCGACCGTAAACCTCCGCCATGAACGACGCACCCTGCTCATGGCGGGTGAGGACGTACTCGATCGATGACCTCGACAGCGCCTCGATGAGCAGGATGTTCTCTTCGCCGGGGATGCCGAACACATGGGTGACCCCCTCGTTCTCCAGGCATTCGACGATCAACTCTGCGGTGGTGCGAACGGCATCAGACACCATGTCAGCTAACCACAGCGTGCAATGCCCCCCGATGGAGTCGCCATCGCGAGACCGCCGGGTTGTACCATCCACCTCGGCGGATCGAAATGCCCTCTTCGGCGGGCATTTTCGACAGGGATCGGTTACGTTTCAGTGCGCAACCCCACCACTGTCCGCCAGCAAGGAGCAACCATGCCGGAAACCAAGATCACCGTGATCTACGACAATCCGACAGACCCAGAGAGCTTTGAACGGGCCTACCCGACTGGTCAGTTGGAGGCCGCCCGCCGAATTCCGGGCCACATCCGTTTCGAGACATCCAAGGTGTGGGCGAAGGAAGACGGGGGCCCGACGCCCGCGTACCGCATGATCGACCTGTACTACCCGGACTACGCGGCTGCGAGCGCTGCGGTGACGACACCCGAAGCCGGCGCCTTCTTCGACGAGATGGCGAAGATCTCCACCGGAGGTGTCCGGGTGCTGTTCTCCGAAATCGACGTCGCCAAGGACTGAGCGTGCCTCGGCGAACCCTCCGCTGCCGTGGTCGACTCCATGCGATATATTGCATTTCACAGCGGCTGGTTCCAGCGTCCCAGGAGATACCCATGGCTATCGAAGACTTCCAGCGTTATCCGCTGACGTTCGGCCCGAGCCCCGTCCATCCGCTACGCCGCCTGAGCCAGTTCCTTGGCGGCGCGGAGATCTGGGCCAAGCGCGAGGATGTCAATGCTGGGCTGGCCTACGGCGGCAACAAGACCCGAAAGCTGGAGTACCTGATCCCGGAGGCACTCGACCAGGGCGCCGACACCCTGGTCTCGATCGGGGGCGTTCAGTCCAACCACACTCGCCAGGTGGCCGCCGTCGCCGCCAGCCTTGGGCTGAAAGCCGTTCTTGTGCAAGAGAAGTGGGTCGACTGGCCCGATTCCGTCAACGACAAGGTGGGCAACATCCTGCTGTCGCGCATCATGGGTGCAGACGTGCGACTCGATCCCTCCGGCTTCGGGATCGGCTTCAAGGACAGCTGGCAGAACGCCATCGAGGACGTCAAACGTGCGGGCGGCACGCCCTACGCCATCCCCGCAGGCGCCTCCGATCACCGGCTGGGCGGACTCGGCTTCGCCCATTGGGCCTACGAAGTGCAACAGCAGGAGCAGGACCTCGGAGTCTTCTTCGACACGATCGTGGTCTGCACCGTGACCGGCTCCACCCACGCCGGGATGATCGCGGGGTTCGCCGGCCAGGACCGGCCACGGCGCATCATCGGTATCGACGCCTCGGCGACCCTGGAGAAGACCCGAGCCCAGGTCGAACGCATCGCCCGCAACACCGCCGAGCTCATCGGCCTCGGCCGTGAACTGCGCGATGACGAGATCACCGTTCTCGAGGGCTGGGCGGGCGAGCTCTACGGCGTACCGGTGCAATCCACGGTCGATGCGATCACGCTGACCGGCCGACTCGAAGGGGTCATCCTCGACCCGGTCTACGAAGGCAAGTCCATGGCCGGACTGATCGACCTGGTCCAGTCCGGGCAGATCGGACCCACATCCACAGTGCTCTACGCACACCTCGGTGGCCAGCCGGCGCTGAACGCCTACAGCGGCATCTTCTGACGACGGGCTATCGTCAGCATCAAGCCCGCAACGGGCTCGGGGAATAACTCCGACGAAGGCGAGGTAGTTGGAGAAATGACGACAACCTTCCCGCTGGGCCCCTTCACGGTGAGTCGCGTCGGATTCGGAGCCATGCAGCTGCCCGGCCCGGGCGTCATCGGGCCGCCACGCGATCACGATCAGGCCATCGCCGTGCTGAAGCGGGCCGTGGAACTGGGCGTCGACCATATCGACACCGCACAGTTCTACGGGCCCAAGGTATCCAACGAGCTCATCCGCGAAGCTCTTCATCCCTACTCCGAGAATCTGGCCCTGGTCAGCAAGGTCGGCGCACGCCGCAACGACGGGGGCGAGTGGATCGCCGCGCAGCAACCCGACCAGCTGCGCGCCGACATCGAAGCCAACCTGGAGACCCTGGGTACCGATCGGCTGGCCGCGGTGAACCTTCGCATCCACTCCGGTGACCCCACCAGCGTCGGCGCGGTCGACCGCGAGTTGTTCGACCGTCAGCTGACCGCCATGATCGCCGCCCGCGACGAGGGCCTCATCGCGGGCATCGGCCTGTCCAGCGTCTCGATCGACCACCTGCGAATCGCGTTGGACCGCACCGAGATCGTCACCGTGCAGAACGCCTTCAATTTCCTGGACCGTTCATCACAACCCGTGCTCGATCTGTGCACCGAACGCGGCATCTCGTTCGTCCCGTTCTTCCCGCTCGGTTCCGGTTTCACCGCCGACAACCCGGTGCTCGGTCATGCCGCTGTCAGGCAGACCGCGGCCGAGCTGGGCTGTACGCCGGCCCAGGTTGTGCTGGCGTGGACGCTGTCGGTCGCGCCCAACGTCCTCCTGATCCCGGGCACCTCCTCGGTGGCCCACCTCGAGGAGAACATCGCGGTCGCAGACATCCAGCTGCCCGCCGACTTCACTCCGTAGCGCGGTCCACCACAGCCCGGCGCGCTCAGCTCACCGGCGGCACCGCAGAGGCCATCACCTTCGGTGCCCGCTCCCAGGCGCGATGCACGCCCAGCGCATTGGCCAATGCGGCGACGAACGCCTTGTCGGCGGCCTTCGCGACCTCCACGCCAGGGCCCTTCGCCGGGATCCGGGCGGTCTTCAGGACCGCCGCGGCATCGCCCCAGGCTCCGAGTGCCTTGCAGTGCCGGAATGCTTCCTGCAGCAACACCACCAGCTTGATGTCGGCACCGGCCGTCGTGCCGTCCGCCACCACCACCGCATCGAATTCGATGGAGCGCGCCGTGGCGAAGGTGCGGTCGACGACGACTGTGCGTCGGCGTGGCTTCAGCTCTCCGCCCACCGGAGCCACCACGAGCGCCGTGGCGCCCAACCCGGACATCGCCTTCACCAGCGCCGCAACGCCGGCGAGGTCGGAACCGGCATCGGCGATGATGCCGATCTTGCGGCCATCGATGGGTCCCGGGTCGGTCACGATCTGCGACAGGGCCGGTGACAGCGGTACGTCCTGCGCGGGCTCGCCGGCCGGGGCGGGCAGCCCGAGCCCGGCCGCCACCTGCTGGCACAGGTCGGCGTCGACGTTGGCCAGCACCTGGAGCTGACGCTCCTTGATGGACTGCTCGTAGACCTTCCCCAACTCGAACGTGAAGGCCTCGACCACATGCGCCTGCTCGATCGGGCTGAGGCTGCGGTAGAACATGGCCGGCTGCGAGAAGTGATCATCGAACGAAACGGGCTGGGCCCGAACGGCTGTGCCCTCGATGACGCGTGGCGTGTGGACGTAGCCGCCGTCGTCGGCGTCGGCGGGTTTCGGTTCGTCGTTGTCGATGCTGTTCGGGTGATACGGGGCCACGCCGGTGTGGACCGCTGTCTGGTGCATGCCGTCGCGCAACATGTCGTTGACCGGGCAATGCGGGCGGTTGATCGGCAACTGGGTGAAATTCGGCCCGCCCAGCCGGGTCAACTGGGTGTCCAGGTAGGAGAACAGCCGGGCCTGCATGAGCGGGTCGTTGGTGACCTCGATGCCCGGCACGAGGTTGCCGGTGTGGAAGGCGACCTGCTCGGTTTCGGCAAAGTAGTTGGTGGGGTTGCGGTTCAAGGTCAACTTGCCGATGACCTGCACCCGGAACCAGTTCCTCGGGCACCAGTTTGGTCGGGTCGAGCAGATCGATCCCGTCGAAACTGTCGGTCCCGTCGTCCGGCATGATCTGAACGCCGAGTTCGTACTCGAGAAACGCGCCTGCCTCGATGCCGTCGGCCATGTCGCGACGGTGGAAGTCCGGGTCGACCCCGGCCGCAATCTGGGCTTCCTCCCAGACCAGCGAGTGCACACCCGCGGCGGGCTTCCAATGGAATTTCGCCAAGCTGGTCTTGCCGTCCGCGTTGACCAGCCGGAAGGTGTGCACGCCAAAACCTTCCATCGTCCGATAGGAACGCGGTATGCCGCGGTCGCTCATGTTCCAGAACACGTGATGGGTCGCCTCGGTGTGCAGCGAGACGAAGTCCCAGAACGTGTCGTGCGCCGACTGGGCCTGCGGGATCTCGCGGTCCGGATGCGGCTTGCCGGCGTGGATGATGTCCGGGAACTTGATGCCGTCCTGGATGAAGAACACCGGCATGTTGTTACCGACCAGGTCGAAGACCCCCTCGGCGGTGTAGAACTTCACGGCAAACCCGCGCGTGTCCCGCACCGTATCGGCCGAGCCGCGCGAGCCGAGAACCGTCGAAAACCGGGTGAAGACTTCGGTTTTGGTACCGCGTTTGCCCAGGAAACCGGCCCTGGTCACCGAGGATGCGGTGCCGTAGGACTCAAACACACCGTGGGCGGCCGCGCCACGCGCATGCACGACGCGCTCGGGGATGCGTTCGTGGTCGAAGTGGGTGATCTTCTCCCGCAGGTGGAAATCTTCGAGCAGCGTCGGTCCGCGCGATCCTGCTTTGAGCGAATGGTCGGTGTCGGGCAACCGTAGCCCCTGTGCGGTGGTCAGATACTCACCGGACTGGGCGCGATAGGCGGGATCCGGCTGCACGGCGCTGCCGGTCGGACCCACCGCTTTGGCGGCAGCTTGATCGGATTTGCGGGCTGGGGGCATGACAAACTCCTGCGAGCGAGTTGAGGGAGCCGCGCAGGCTGGCTGTACGCGGGAGGCAAGCGCTGACTACCCCGTGCAGGGCCATCCAAATCTTCGGTGCCCGGGGGATTTCGCCACAACCGTTGGCGTTCCATGTGGTACTGCCCGATATGGTCGGTCTCGCCCGCCCGCCTCATCAGTTCGTTCGTTTGATGGCCGTCGATGACGCTTACCGCCAACCGCATTGGGTATCCAACCGGTCACAGCCAATCGCCGGGAGGTGCACACAGTGCTACATGAACTGGGGCCGGAGGGCCCTTTCCCCCGCAACGACGATTCCGTGGGCCCGTGCCCGAACGCTGCACCTGGCCGAAGGGATCTTGATCGGCCTACGTCGGTGTAGGGCCGAACACGCCATTGCCGAACTGGTGTCGGCCGGGCGAGAGGCCGGTCTGTCGACCTACGCTCTGGCCCGAGGTTTGGTGCTGGCCACCGGCGGCTACCGCGACACGACTGTCGATCCTGCCGCGCGCGTCGCCGAACATCGCTGGGGTGCGTTGCTACGCCCGCCGGTCCCCCCATCAGACACCCTCAGCGCAGCGCCGACGAGCATGGCCTGACCGGCTGGAAACGGCCGCCCCATTGTGTGAGGATGTCCCGTCACAAGTCTACGACGACCGCGTCCGAGGGCTGTGCGCAGCAGATCAGAATGTTCCCCGCGGCGGGCGGTTCCAGCGGCTCCGGGTCGTAGCGGACGGTGCCCGACAGCAGCGGAGTCTCGCAGTTGTGGCATACCCCGGTGCGGCAGGACCAGCGGGTCGGGACGTCGCAGGTTTCGGCGAACTCCAGCAGGTTCAGGCTGGGCGGCCCCCACGGTGCCGAGAGCCCACTGCGGGCGAAATGCACCTGCGGTCCGGATCCGGGTGGGCCCGCGGGCAGGTGCGGGAGAATCGACGTGGCAGCGATACCGGGGGTGAGGGCCGCGCCCGCACCGAAGACCTCGGAGTGCACCCGCGACGGGGCCAGCCCATAGGCCTCCAGGCCGGCACCGAGCTCGTTCATGAACGCCGAGGGCCCGCACAGATAGGCGTCTGCATCGCGTGGCAGACCCAGTGCCGCAATCATTTCGCGTGACAACCGGCCGGAGTCGGTGAAGTCGACACCCTGTCTGTCCGTTGATGTCGGACGGCTGTAGAAGATACGAGCGTGGGCGCCGGGCAGTAGTTCCAGCAGATCGCGGCTTTCCTGGGCGAACGGGTGTTCCTCGCTGCTGCGGGCAGCGTGCAGCCACCAGAGCGGACGGCCCGAGTGCGTCGCCGCGAGCCAGTGCAGCATCGAGAGCACCGGGGTGGCACCCACTCCGGCGGACAGCAGGACCAGCGGCGCGGCGCTCTCGGCGAGGAAGAAGGTGCCCCGCGGTGCGGCAACGTCCAGGAGATCACCGGGCTGCACGTGACCGTGGATGTGTCCACTGGCCGCGCCGTGCGGTTCGCGTTTCACACTGATCCGGTAGTCCGTGGCCCCAGGCAGGTTGGACAGTGAGTAGTTGCGGATCAGCGGCGCACCGCCCGGTTCAGGACTCAGCCGCAACGTGATCGATTGTCCAGGAAGCCATGTCGGAAGTGGCGCACCGTCCGGGTCGCTCAGCGAGAGTGAGCGCACAGTGCGGCTTTCATCGTGGACAGCGCTGACCCGCAGGGCACGGAACCCCGTCCACGCCGGCGGCGGGCTGGTGGCGCCGGTCAGCCCGACATTGCCCGCGGATCCCGCCGAATTCTGCTCGGCCAAGCTCTGCACAGACGCTCGCCAGCCGGGACTGAGCGCAGGAATGCGCAGTGCGCGCCGCAGAGCGTCGCGGGGATGGCCGGGCAGGTAGAGCAGTGCGTCGATCTCGGCGACCGACACCCGCTCAGGCCCGGAGCTGATCTTGACGATGTCCTGACCGGCTTCGACTTCACCTTCGGTGATCACTCGGCAGTAGAAGCCGGGGCGCCCGTGCGAGACCAGCAGGGCCGCCATCCGCGGTTCGCCGATGCGCATGCCGGCGCGGTAGCAGGTGACCCGCGGCTGGGTGACCTCGAACACCGCCCCTCCGATGCGGTACCGGTCTCCGATGCACACCTCGTCGTCGGGCAGCCCGTCGACGGTGAGGTTCTCCCCCAGTAGCCCCGGCACCAGATCGTCACGGCCGAACACCTTGGCCCAATGCCGGTAGGAGTCGAGCTGGTAGACGAGGACGGCCCGGTTCTCTCCGCCGTGGCCACCCAGGTCACCTTGGCCGTCGCCGTCGACGTTGAGCCGGCGCGCCATCCGCGGCCCGGTCACCGGATGCTTCCAGGCACCGGTGAAGACGCGGCGCTGATTCCACTCGACATCCCTGGGCAGGCCGACGTTCACCGATACCAGAGTCGCCACCACGCCGCTCACGGCTCGAAGCTACTCCTTGCCGACGGTGACGCGGGACGATTAGGCGATTCGCGAGGACGACGCCCTCGTAGCTTTCAGGCACACGCCGGCTCCGCCGCCACGTCGCGCTCACGCCGAAACAGCACCAGCACAATGACGATCGCCGCTGCGGGTATCACCGTCATGATCAGATTCAGTGCATCTGCCGCGTCGAGCATGCCCGAGGTCGCCTCGGAAATCACCCAGGCCGTGCGCCCCGGATCGAGTGCGGTGTCACCGGTCGCGGCCAGGATATCGCCGGCCTGCCGGGCACTGATACCCGAACCTGCCAGCTTCGGTTCGGTGTCGCGCAGGAACAGGATGATGCCGAACATGGAGAACAGCGCGGCCCCCAGGCCGTAGAAGGTTCCGCCCACCGACGCCTTGACTGCCGACACCACACCACCGAGATTGGCTGGCGCGCTGGACATCATCACAGTGGCCTGCGGTGTCTGCACAATCGCACCGCCAATGGTCGTCAGCGCGATCACGGCCCCGACCACAATGATCGGGGTGTCCGTGTCGAACGACAATCGCACCAGCAGGCTCACCACCAAGACGGCAAGACCCGCCACGACCACAGTGCAGTTGCCCAGGCGTGCCGCGGCCCGGCCGGCACCGAGAGCAGCCAGTGCCGACAACAGCGTGGCCGGGATGAGGAGTAGCGCGAATGCCCACGTCGACTGGCCGCGGATGAGGATGAGGTAGAAGGTGACCATGACCATCGATCCGCCCTGCACCAGGTTGTTGGCGGCGCCCGCGGTCACCACCGCGTTGAAGCGCAGCGAGCGAAAGATGCGCAGATCCAGCGCCGGAGCGCCACAGCGCAACTCCCACCATACGAACGCGACGGCGGCGAGCACCCCCGCCACGATCGGCACCAACGCCCCGGCATCCAGTCCGCTCTGCAGCACGGAGATGCCGTAGGTCAGGCTCATCAGCGCGGCAGCCACCAGCAGCAGGCCGGCGATATCGGTGTTGCGGGGTGACCTCCGCGTCTCCGGGACATAACGCAATGTGATCAGCACGACGACGATCGCGAGGACGGGTGTGACGAGAAAGCCACTGCGCCAACCGATGCGCTCGGCCAGCAGACTGCCCACCGTCGCCGGCAGGACACCGAAGGCGTAGACCGCGGCGAGATACTGTGCAATCGCGCCGGCCCGACGGCCGGGCGGGAAGACAGCGTTCATGATGGCCAGCGACAGACCGGTCAGGAACGCGAACGCCACGCCGATGCCGGCTCTGGCGATCATCAGCACCGCGACGTTGGGGGCGGCCGCCGCGATGAACCCGAACACCACCGCGCCATACGCACCGGCAACGAACATCCGCTTCATGCCGTATTTGTCACCCAGGACACCCGCACCCAGTACCGAGGCGGCCAGCGTCAGCGTCGCCACAGATGACACGAAAATGGTCGTGCCGGGAGCAAATTGCAGGCCATTGCGCACGAGGGAGATGTTGGCCGCCAGGATTCTCAGATCGCCCACGGCGACGGCGCTGCCCAGGCTCATGGCCACCGTCGTCATGACGGCCGCCATCCCGGTGACCTGCTGCTGTCGCACCACGCGATGCTAGACCGCGTACACGGAAGGCAGCGGACCGTCCGTGTGGCAGATGGCAGCGGCGCGGGATAACCCTGATGAGCGGCGCGAGTCCGCCGCCCCATCCGCCGGAGTCACCAATGTCGAATCATCCTCGGCGGATCAGGGTTCAGTACGCCCGCAGGTTGTCCCGCAACAGGGTGTGGGAGTAGCTCGTCCGGGTCAGACCCCTCGCCTGCAACGCCGGCACCAGCCCGTCGCAGATCTCGATGATCCGGTGACGCGTCAGCGAGCCGCCATCGCCTGGGAACAGGAAGCCGTCGCCGCCGACCTCTTCCATCGCCGCCGCCATGATGTCGGCGACCTGATCCGGCGTACCGACGGCCTCGAAGGAGCTGGCGCCGCCTGCCGATCGGGCCTGCATGCACTGGCGCAGCGTCTTGCCGGTTCCCCACTGGGCGAACCCGGCGAGTGATCCCTGTTCGCCGCGGGTGACGAAGTACGGGACCGGCTCGTCAAGATCCATCTTGGTGAAGTCCGCGTAGAAGTTCGAGCTCAGCGCCTTGAGACGTGCCGGGATCTCCTCCTCGCTCATCGGCTTGACCTTGGCTCGTGCCTCCGCCTCGGTTTCGCCGAGGATCGGGGAGAACAGAAACATCACCTTCACGTCGTCAGGGTCGCGCCCGGCGGCGGCGGCCTGCTTGCGGATGTCCGCGCGGTACTCCTTCATCCCCTCGACTCCAGTCGCCCAGGCGATGATCGCATCGGCGTGCTTGGCGGCGAAGGCCCGTCCCGCGGGGGAC
Source organism: Mycobacterium sp. (assembly GCA_034520035.1). Lineage (GTDB taxonomy): Bacteria > Actinomycetota > Actinomycetes > Mycobacteriales > Mycobacteriaceae > Mycobacterium. The sequence goes on from JAXHOA010000125.1 coordinate 321,800, forward strand.
CCCCCGGCTTGCAGGTAGACGGGGCGCCCCTGCGGTGAGCGGACGCACGTCAGGGGGCCCCGCGACTTGAAGTGCTTGCCGACGAAGTCGACGTCATGGACCTTGCTGGGATCGATGTAGATCCCCTTCTCGCGATCGCGCACGATCGCTCCCGGTTCCCAGCTGTCGCACAGCGCGTTCACGAGTTCCACGAACTCATCGGCGATCTCATAGCGCAAATCGTGCTCCGGCATCTCATCGAGGCCGTAGTTCTGGGCTGCTTCGTCCTTGGCGCTGGTGACCACGTTCCAGCCGAAGCGCCCACTCGTGAGCGAGTCCATGGTGGACGCCAGGCGTGCCAACGCATACGGGTGGTAGAACGTCGTGGACATCGTCGCGACGATGCCCAGCTGCCGGGTCAGCGCGCCGACCTTGGCGGCCAGCGGCACCGGATCCTGTTTGGGACAGGAGTCTCCGTTCTCCAGGGCGCGAGCCGTGGTGCCTTCCAGACCGCGCGGGATCCCGACGGTGTCTTCCAGCATCAGGAAGTCGAAGCAGGCCCGCTCGAGCGCCTGGGCCAGCTCGACGTAGAAGTCACCGGTGAACGGAACCCCCTCCGACAGCGTGTACGGAGTCTTCCACTCGTTGGCCTGGAAAGTCTGGAACCATCCAAGGTGGAACGGTTTTGCCGGCATCTGACCTCATCAACGTGAATGGGACTGTCAGCGACAGCAAATCGCGGCATCGTGTCCATCGTGTTTCTCCCGCGTCTCGCCCGAATTAGGCCGGACAGGGCGGGAGTCGGTCCGGCTGAGCAAGGTTGGTTCTGGAGTGGAATCAGCCTGTGACTTCAATGACGTCCGTGATCAGCTGAGTCAGCCGCGATGAGGCCAGCGTCTCGTCGCGTCCTACGGTCATATCTGGATCGGAATCGCCGTCGCTCATCCCGAACTCGACGTCTGGGGTCGCAACGCCGCCAGGCTGTGCCAGTCCCGGGTGTCGAGGGTGCGGCAGTACGCGGCCTTGGCCAGGGTCAGTTCGTGGTAGGCGATCAACTCCGCCTGCCCGGTCATGCGACTACCAATTCGAGGTGATCAAGCCGGCGCACCAGCAGGCTGGGCAACCAGCGTCCCGTGTGGGCAGCGTCGACGCGTGTCGTGCGTTCCAGCAGTTGACGAATCACGACGGTGGCTTCCAACCGGGCCAACGCCGCACCCACGCAGAAGTGCGCACCCTTGCCGAAGGAGAGGTGAGCTTTGCCGACTGTCCGATCGAGCCGGAACTGGTTGGGATCCTCGAAGTGGGTGGGGTCCCGGTTGGCGGCCCCCCACATCAGGAGCAGGCGGGAACCGGCATGCAGGGCAACGCCGGCCAGTTCCGTGTCGTGGATGACGTGACGGTAATGACCGCGAAACGGCGGCTCAAAGCGCAACACCTCCTCCAGGAACGCGCCGAGCAACTCCGGTTGCGCCCGGATCTGATGTTGGGTCGCGGGCTGGGTGGCCAAGATCCAGGCAGCCGAGCCGATGAGCGAGGCCGTCGACTCCCCTCCGGCGCTGAACAGGGTGATCATCATTGCCAGCGCAGTGAATTGGTCCAGTTCGCCCGTGGCGCATGCCGAGGCAAGGTCGCCGAGCAGGTTGTCGCGTGGGTGGGCGGCGGCGTCCTGGAACCGATCGTTGATGTAGCCGCTGAGTTCCATGACCGCGACGCCGGCGGCGGTGAGCTGTTCTTGGGTGACCAGCCCTTCCACGAATTGCGTGGCGGCACATCCCCACCGGATGAGCTTGCCGGTGTCCGCGTCAGGGACACCGATGATGCGCCCGACGATCATCATCGGCAGCCGGTTGGCCATCGCGCCCATCCACTCGATGCGACCGCGCTGTACCCGGGTGTCCCAGATGTGACTGGATGTGTCGGCGACAAAGGACTCGAGGTCACGTATGCGCTTGGCGGCCAGCTGCGGTATCAGCGTCTTGCGGTGCAGGGCATGAGCGGGATCATCGGCGGTGGCCAGTGCTTGGGTGGCGCCTCCGAGTTCGCCCATCGGAAAGGTCCCCACCGTGCCATCGGCGTTACGCATCATGGTGGCGGTGAGGTTCGACGAAAAGTCATCGCACCGCGCCACGGCCTCATTGACGGCCTCCCACCCTGTCACTGCGTAGAAGTCCGAATCACCGATCCGGTGAACGGGGCCCTCGGCGTGCATGCGCGCATAAAGCGGATACGGATCCTGAATGAACTGATCATCGAAGAGCGCCAGCCCAAGCGTCCCTGCCGGTTGTGTCATCGCTTCACGCTGAGGGTCGCAGCCGATCGGGTCAACAGATCGCTACCAAGTCGATACCGCCGGTCATGACATTCAATGGCCGTCGTCTCAGCTGTGGCTGCTGAGCTGGTCAAATAGCAGACATTCGGTATCCTCACGTCTCAGAACTGAGAATGTGGCTCCGGGGCGATGTAAGGAGTGCGGCCAGTGGCGAGACAGGATTGGGTCGTCGGTGGGGATCGTCGGGCCGCAGCGACCGAACGCATCTACGCCGCCGCGGCCGAACTGATGTTCCGAGACGGATTGGACGCCTTGGACATCGACTCATTGGCCGAGCAGGTGCACTGTTCGAGAGCGACCATCTACCGCTACGCCGGTGGCAAGGCACACATTCGGGATGCCGTGCTGCTGCGCATCGCCGCGGGCATCACCGACACCGTTCGCGCTGAGGTCACCGGCCTGACCGGTTCAGAGCGGGTCGTCACGGCGATCGTCGTGGCACTGCAGCAGATCAGGTCCGACCCGATACGACGACTGATGATGACCTCGAGCAAGGCACCCGCACTGAGCGACCTGCATTCCTCGCCGGTGCTGAGCGCCCTGGCTGCCGAACTCACCGGGATCACCGGCGATGACCCCGCAGCAGCGTTGTGGATCGTTCACATCGTGATGTCGATGGCCTACCTGCCGCTCGGGGACGAACAGATCGAGGCCGACATTCTGCGCCGGTTCGTCTCCCCGGCGTTCGACCGCTGACCGGCCCACACATCGATCAGTCGAGCGTCCCACCCTGCCGCCACCACCCCAGAATCCTGCCACCACATAGCCGAACATCACACGGAGAGACGGGTTCAGACGCTCGGTGGCGGGTTCGGTGACTCATGTTCCACTGCAGAATGATTCGGTCGCGGTGAGTGCGCCGGGGCTGAATGGGTTGGGTTGGCAGCAATGGAGGCAACTGATCGTCCTGCCGGCTCGGAACCGGTAGCTGTCACCGCTTTGACTCGGGGATCGGTGATCACTGCAGCCACGTCGGCGGCGCCGATGAGAAGCGTGCGAAATGATCCTGTGGGAAAGCCACCCCGCTCGAAGAGCGTGTCGAGATAGAGCGCCGACCGCGGGACGTTGGATGCGTGTTTGAGGAGGCCGGTGTTGCCGGCCATGAGCGCAGGCGCGGCGAAGCGGATGACCTGCCACAGTGGAAGGTTCCACGGCATGACCGCGAGTATGACGCCTAGCGGCTCCCACACCGTCCACGCCCGGGTGGCACCGACGGAGGTCGGGTCGGCCAATGTCTCACCGGTGAGAAAGCTCTCGGCATGGTCAGCGTAGAAGCGCATTGCGTGGACGCACTTTTGGACTTCATCGCGGGCCTGGGTGATGGGCTTTCCCATTTCAAGGGTGAGAGTTCGCGCGGCATGCTCTGAGTCCGACTCCAGAGCTGTGGCGCTATCTCGCATCCATACTGCCCGCTGGTCGAATGTGGTCTTCTCACGCAGTAGGTGCGCCGCGTGCGCCGCCTGGCTGATGCGATATACGACGGCCTCGGCATCGTGGGGATCAAACTGCTCGACGACTTCGTCTGTGGCGGGATTGACCGTCGCTATCGCCATGGCGATGTTCCAGCAGTGTTGACCGGCTACTGCCGCCCGAGTTGATGTATGGATATCGCCGCGCTCACCGAAATGTGCCGTTGCAGCGACACTCAGGAGGTGTCCCGGGGCTGTAGGTGCTCAACGCTGCGTTCGGTGAGCAGAGGTCGAACACGGCCGGCGATCAGGTCCTGATAGTGCGCGGAGTTCAGATGCGCCTCCAATGCGGCCGTGTCGCGGTAATGCTCGACGAGCACCACATGGCTGGAGTCCTCAGTGTCCTGAAGAATGCTGTACCCGAGGCATCCTGGTTCTGCGAGAGAGAGCGGTTTGGCCGCCGCTGCACTTGCCAGCACCTCGGGCAGATTCTCTGCTGTGGTGTACCAGTGCGCGACGACAATTGCCGCCGCGGCGGGGCTCATCGAATCGCTTTGAGCGCGTCGGCGATCGCTTCCCCGACCGCGGTGCCCGACTGCGGGTTCTGGCCGGTGATCAACCTCCCATCGACAACAACCTTGGAGTGCCACGGCTCAGTGGCGTCGTAGTCTGCTCCTTCGCCGCGCAGGGCCGTCTCCAGGTCGAACGGGACATCGTCGCGTGCGTAGCCGTCTTCCTCGGCTTTGGAGAATGACGTGAGTTTGCGCCCGCGCACCAGGGGCACTCCGTCGATGGTGACGCCGAGGAATGCCGACGGGCCGTGGCAGACCGCGGATACGATCAGCCCGGCATTCCAGGCGGCGGTGACCGTAGCTTGTACCTCTGGGTTGCCGGTGATGTCGACCATAGGGCCGAGCCCGCCCGGGAAAAAGACTGCGTCGTAGTCGAGTACGTCAACCTCTGAGAGTTTGCGGCTTCGGGACAGACGCCGGTACGCCTTTGACTCTTGGAACGCCGGCTGGGTGGGGTCATCGGCGTCGAATCCGTCCTCGGGTGGCTTACCGCCCAGCGGTGACGCGAATTCTACAGCGATGCCGGCCTTGTCGAGTGCTTGCACAGGATGCGCTATTTCGGGAAAGAAGAAGCCGGTGTGCCGATTGCTCGGCCCGATCACGGCTGCATTGGTGGACACCACCAGGACGTAGGGGACGGTCATCGCTTCGCTCCGTTCAGGATCTGGACCCCCGATGGGCACCTATGAACTGCAGTGGACTCATTTCGGCGCCACCGAAACTGGGGTTAGTAACGATGCAAGCAGCGCCGGCTAGCTCAACGGAATGCTCCGACTCCCGAAGAGGCTGTAACAGCACACTTCCGGACCGGATCCCGGTAGTTTCTCCTTACCACGAGGCGGGAAGCGAACTCGGCCCCGCGGCGTACCCGCGGTGTCGGGACACCGCGGGTTTCTTGCCTGATGTTTTATCCGCCGATGGACACGGAGTTCTCTGGGAGACGGTGCGCTCGGGTACCTGCCCACCGGTGCGCGTACGGGGTCTCGATATCCAGTTGATCCAACGTGCGAGAGGTGATGTGACTGACCACATCGTCGACGGTTTGTGGTGTGTTGTAGAACGCCGGCATGGGCGGCATGATCACCGCACCCATTCGGGACAGTGCGAGCATGTTATCCAGATGGATCTCCGAGAGGGGAGTTTCTCGGGTCACCAGGATCAGCGGGCGGCGTTCTTTCAAGATGACGTCGGCGGCCCGCCCGATGAGACCATCAGCGTATCCGGTACGGATACCGGACAGCGTCTTCATCGAGCACGGCGTGATGATCATGCCGTGCGTGCGAAACGACCCAGACGAGATGGTCGCGGCCTGATCTCGGTCACCATGCACCACGTCTGCCCACGATTGCACATCTTTGACGCTGTGCGGCGTTTCGAGCTCGATAGTCGCTCGGGCCCATTTGCTGAGGATGAGGTGGGTTTCGATACCGTCGATATCGCGCAACGTCTGAAGCAGGTGCACACCTAGCGGGGCACCTGATGCTCCGGTCATCGCGACGATCACTCGCTTCTGTTGTGGGCCGGTCATGATGGCCACCGTTCAAGAACACGGCGACGCACCGATTCTGGGTAGATATGAGCGAAACTGCTGCGCCGCCACCGGTCTGGCGCTGCGGGCTGCAGGGCATCGTGGATGACACGATCAGCGCGCCCCCGGTGCCGTTCCTCATCGGTGAAGCAGGCGATGAGCGGCACAATGATGTCGAAGTCGGTGAACTGCCGTTGGGTGGGATGGACCCGGGTGGCCAATGCCCACGCGAGTTCAGGGAAGTTCCACGGTGCGATGTCGTCGTCGAGGACGTAGAACCGAGGCATGTGAAACGAGAATCGCCGGGTCTTGAGAACTTTGAAGATTTCCTCGGTCAATGTCTTAGTGGTGGGATCGCTGCGATCCTCACGCCATCCCGACTGCACGGTGATGACCAGTGCATGCATGGCCAGTTCCGGAGGTGCCCATACTGCGGTCACGGGCAGTCCCGCGGCGCGCAGCGCTCCCAGGCAGTCGGCCGAACCGGTGATGCCGGTGACTGTGTGGTATTCATCGACTGGCTCGCCTTCGGCGACTGCCGGCCAAATCGGCTGGTCGCGGTAGGTGATGGCATCGATGGCGTAGATCGGCTGCAGACTGGTTTCAGCGGGTTGGTAACCGCCGTATTCCCCCATCGGGCCCTCCATGGCGTCGCGACCGATGGACAGGTGTCCTTCGATGACGATCTCGGCGTCGGCAGGCACGAGCAGATCATTGGTGACGCACCGCACCAGTTCCATGGGTCTTCCGAGCAGCGCGCCGAGGTATCCGACCTCTTCGACGTCGTTGGGCAGCGGCATTCCCGAGACGAACGGAATCGCCGGATGTCCGCCTTGGACCAAGGCGAACGGCATCGGCTTGCCCGCTCGGGCCCACTGTTCCCACACCGTGTGAATGTGCTGGCCTTTGGCGACCAACCCCGTCAGATGGTGGTCGTCGAGATACATGATGCGAGCAATGGACCAGCTGGTGAACGCACCGTCAGGGGTGCGGGCCACGATGGTGCCCCACGTGTTGACGTAGGGTCCGCCGTCACCGTCATGCAGGACAGGTTTCGGAAAATCAGCGAGACTGGCGTCGTGGCCCAGCATGATGTTCTGCTGGACGGGCCCCTGGTCGCGGACAACAGGTGCAACAGGTGGACGGTCAGTGGCGTCGGCCAGGTGGTTGAGGATGATGCTGGGGCCAGCGTCCGCGCCGAGACCGAGTGAAAGTGCTATGCGGGCATAAGGTTTGTCGGGATCAGCGCTCAACGCACCTGGGGCTCCGAGGATGCGGCAGCCCGTCTTCTTCGTTCCGGTGATGTTGGTAAACAGCGGGGCTGGCGAGCGACGTTCGTAGGACAGCCGGATGGTGGCGCCAACCTCCAGATTCGCATCGATCTCGTGGTCGACCGTACGGAGGTCTCCCAGCGCATGTAGTGCGTCGATGTAGTCGCGCAGGTCTCGTATGTCGTTCATATTTGTCTCCAATTGAATGCAGTACCCCGACGTTTGCCCGCCAGGCGCACGTTCGAGGGTTCGGGGGGGGGTCATGCGATGCCGTGAGACATCGCATAAACACGCTGGGTGGCGGCTAGGAGGCGGTGATTCCTCGCAAGGCCATGTCGATGAGGACGTCGAAGCTTGGGTCGGGGTGTGCTGTCTGGTTGAGGGCATTGAGCTCGAGGCTGACTGCACCGTGCAGTGCGCTCCAGACGGCTTGACCCAGCTCAACTGCGGGATGTTCGCTCGATGGCGCGACATCGCGCACCATGTCGACGAGTGTGTCGAACACCTTTCGTCCGCGCTGATGGACCGGCGAGGCGGGCTCCGCGGCCGGCGAGCCGGCCGAGAAAATCAGCGTGTACCGCGCAGGGTGGGCAAGGGCAAAATCGCGGTAGCCGTGGCAAGCGAGCCGTAGGCGATTCTGCGGCGAGCGCGTGATCGCTACGGCGATGGCGGACGCCAGTTCGTCGAATGCACGGATGGCCAGTGCGTCCAGCAGACCCTTTTTGCTTGCGAAATGGTTGTACACACTCATCGGTGCCACCTGGGCCTCGCTTGCCACAGCACGCACGGTGACCGCATCTGCCCCGCCTCTGTCCAGCACGGTCTCGGCCGCGGCGAGGACCGCGGCCGAGACTTGGTCGCTAGCGGTGCGGCGACGGGTGGCCATGATGCTGCCAGGATATGTCCGCCCTGGTGGCGCGCCCATCTCGGACCTCAGGCCGAAGACCGCGGTCATACCGACTCGGCGACTCGTCGGTGCGCCATCCACGCCAGGACGGTGTCGGCGACATCGCGCCAGCCATGATCGATGGTCAGCGAATGGCCACGACCTTCGAACTCATGAAAGTCGGTGAGTGCGGCGGATTTACGGTAGAGCTTGTGGGCCGCCTTTGCCGTCACCAAGGGCACGGTGTGATCTAAGGTTCCGCCGGTGATCAGCAGCGGTCCGCGCCCGGCGTTGGCGGTATCGACTTTTGCCGGCGAGCGCACGGCGAAATTGGCGGTCGCAGCTTCGAAAAGGGGCCTGCCTGGTGATGGGATCGACCACTGTTCCCATAATTGGTCCGACTCTTGCTGGGTCAGCGCGTTGCCAAAGCCGTAGCGCCACTGCTCCTTGGTGAGCGCCTTGGCCCGTCCGCGATTGAGTGGATTGCCTAGCACCGGCAGGGCCGAGCGTAGCTGCGCAACTGGCAGCGGTAGGACGCCTTTGATGGGCGCGGGGTCGATGGCGACGGCGGCGGCGGCGATATTGCGTCCGAGCAACTTCTGAGCGATCAAACCACCGAAGGAGTGACCGATGACGACCGGCGTGGTCTCCAAGTCGGCGATCATCGTGGCGAAATGATCGGTCAGTGCTTCGATTCCGATGCCGGCTTGCATCTCTGGGTTGTCGCGGGTCGCCGCGACGGTGGTGAGTTCCCCGGGCCAGGCCGGTGCGACGATGTGGTGTCCCTGCGCGGTGAGATGGTCGATCCACGGTTGCCATGCGGTCTGCGAGATCCACAGCCCATGGATGAGAACGATGTCGGTCATGGTGGGGCTCCTGTTTGCTGGCGGTGTTACTTGTTCCTGAATCGCTCCTTATGGAACGCTGTTCTATAAGGATTGCGTCTGGTGTAACCGCCCGCTGGTCGCGTTCATTCCCGGCGGTCGTCGTGGCGTACGCAGCAGTGAACCGGACCGTGATGGGCAGGCGGGCGGGCGGCGCCAGCGCCGGCTCGCCGCAGCGGCCGGGATCAATCGAAGAGGACGACCGCGCGCCCGACAATGTCGCCTCGACCCAGAGCTTCGAGAGTGTCGTTGATGGTGTCGAGCTTCACCGGCACCACGTTGTGCCTGAGCTTCGACTCGCTGGCCAGCGCGAGAACCTCTTGTAGGTCGTTGTGATTCCCCCAGAAGGATCCGTAGTAGGATCGCTCACCGCTGACGAAGGGAAAGAGAGGTAGTTCGACCTTCGTGCCCATCAGACCGACCTGCGACAGAGCGCCTTCGGTGGCAAGGATTGATGCCGCCAGCCCCAAGGACTCCGGGGACCCTGCGCAATCCAGCACCGCCTCCACGGTGCGGCGGTCGGTGAGATCCTCCAGCTCATTCTGGACATCTTCGGCGGATTTTCCACGCACATTGACCGTGTGGTCGGCGCCGTTGCTGCGGGCGACCGCCAGTTTGTCGTCACTGCGCGCGAAGGCTACGACGGTGGAACCGCCGCCCAACAGCTTGGCGTACTGGACGCCGTAAGCACCCAGGCCACCGATTCCATTGACGACCACGGTTCGGCCCGGGCCGACCTTCCCGGCGTCGCGTAGCTTCTTCATCCCGCGATACGGCGTGAGGCCGGCATCGGTCAGGGGAGCCAGAAACTCCGGCTTGGCGTCGGCATCCCGGATGGGAATGACGTGGTCAAACGGCGCGACCATGTACTCGGCGAAACCGCCGTTGGGACCGAAACCCACCAGTTGGCCGTTCGCGCAAAGCTGTTGGTTTCCTTCATGGCACTGCCGGCAGGTGCCATCACCCCAGTTCGGATCGACCACCACGAGGTCGCCTTCAGCGAGGCGGCTGGCGTCGGGAACGGATGTGCCGAGCGCGGCGATGGTTCCCGCGACCTCGTGGCCCGGAGTGAACGGCAGCCCGACAGGCAGGCTGTCAGAGAAATAGCCGTCAAGAAGTTGATAGTCGCTGCGGCACATCCCGGTCGCCGCAACCTTGAGCAACACCTGCTCTGGTCCTGGATCTGGAACCGGCACCTCGTCGATTTCGAAAGGCTTCCGGAAGTCGTGGATGCGTGCGGCTTTCATCTTCGTGGTGCCTCTTTCGAGTAGCGCGATGATTGATGTCAGCGTCGGAGGTCTCGAACCGCGCGCCTACGCGAACCGTAGGCTTTCGGTCTGGACATGCAGTGAAAGATTTGTGAAGACGTTTTGACACCGGAGATCTGGGCGACAAGCAAGCCGAACCGCCCAAAGTCCACAAGAGATCGACCACCGCCCCGGGTGCCTACGGCAGGTGAATGAGATACCCGCACCGCCCGTTACGCCGCTAAGGTGCACACGGAGCCGACACCGGCAACGGCGGTGGCGCCACCGGCGGCAATACGACCGTGAACTCGGTGCGTTCTGGTCGCGACGTGCCCTCGTGGTGGTCGACAATCCGTTTCACCAGATCGAGTCCCAGCCCGACATTGTGCGCAGCGGTCTTGGTGGTGAAGAACGGTGTGAAGATGTTGTCCAGGACGGCGACGTCGACCATGTCTCCGTCGTTCCGATGGTGACCGAAGATCGTTTCGGTGTGGTGCCGGGACGTCCTGGAACTGGTGTGCACCCACCGACGATGGATGAGGTGCTCACGAACTGACCGAGCGTGCGGTGCCCGGGGTTACTCCGTACCGTCCCCTGAACTCCCGGATGAAGTGGGAGACGTTGGTGTAGCCGACGGTGCGGGCCACCTCCGACACACTCCGGTCGCCATCACTGAGCAGTTCCTCGGCGCGCTCCATGCGCACCCGCTTGACGAATTGATATGGCGGCTGGCCTGTCAGGCTGCGGAAAGCCCGAGTGAACGCGGAGGCGCTCATGCATGCCAGACCTGCCAGCTCCTCGACGCTCATGGCCTCCGAAAGGTGCGTGCGAATGTGGTCGACCACCGCCGCCACTGAGGGACTGGTTGGTGTTCGCGACGTTTGGCGCGACAGGTGGCCGTGGCCGTAGCGGCCATTGTGGGCCAGACGGTATGTCAGTTCTTGGACGTATAGCGGTCCGAGGTAGCGGCGGTCCTCAGTGCTGCGCCAGGTTCGCACGAAACGTACGATCGCGTCGACAGAGTCGACATCCAGTTGCGGCACGACCGTATCTCCTGACCGCTTGACCTCCGGCGGCACATACACGCTGCCGCGTCTGCTGACCAATGTCCTCCCTACGAGCTGAGCGTCGAGTTTCAGCTGAAGGACGAGAACGGGCTGCTTCGCGGTGGCAAGGTTGAGGTCTCGGTTCAGATCGGTGTAGTCGTCGATGAGCACGTAGCTCGACCATGACAGCAGTTCACGGTGATCGTGTGCCGTGTGGGCCGCAATGTCCGGTGCGAGCACGATGCAGATCGACGATGCCGCCAACTGTGGCCACCGTGGGACGGCAGGACTGGAGAACCGATAGATCACCGAGCCCGGCCACGTGCCGATGTTGGCCCCTTCGGCGTGGACCTGGGCGGTGAGGTCGGCTGAGAGAGCATGCAGTAGCGCCTGGCGCGGGGCGTCGCGTCGCGGGCCGGGCGTGGCGCCCGGGGCAGCTCGATGGGCGGTCGGTGTTACGCGCGCCGTGCGCCCCCCGGGGAGTCCATCATGCAGAACCAAGTCACCGACGAGCATCGCTCCCCCTAACTAGCTAACTGGCTGTCCGGGCGTGATCACCGTCCACCGTTGCGAACGCCGCACCGAATGGCGCGATGCGGAAACATGTGTCCGTGCCATAGGCGACCCCCAACCGGATCGCTGGGCTCATTCGCCGATACGGCTTGGCGGCTCAAGTGCGCCTATGCGTGTCAAGATAGCTTCTCGTAGTGGGCGTTCACTTGACGCATTGTGAAGGGCAGGCTCACGGCGGCGCTATCGCTGCAGTTCTGTGCTGTGGCAGTGGCATGGGAAGCTCACCTGGATTGAGCAGTTCACCACGGAGCCTGGCGTTGAATGATTCGATCCAGGCGTTCTGCCACGGCGAGCCGGGATCGATGAAAGTGACCGGCACTGATGAATCGGCACCAATCAGCCACGGCGTGCGCGACGGAGCCGTGACCGTTGTCGATGCGCACATAGTGCGGCACCCCGCGCGTGAGCGCTAGAGGCTCCTACACATGAATGACGCGATCGGAGTCGAGGGAGCGATCGACTCCGATCGCGAGTGTTTCGCGGATCAACACATCGATGACGCCGCTTCTTCCTGCGCAGAGTAAGTGGGCGTAGCGCCGCGACGAGATCCAGGACGGTGACGAGGGCGGCACCTGTGGTCTGCCAGGACGCGATCACCAGAATCGATTCCAGGGCACCCATCAAATCTGCTTCAGCGCATCTGCCAGCGCTTGGCCGACCACCGCGCCGGATTGCAGATTCCGTCGGGTGATCAACCGTCCGTGGACACAAGGTTAGGCCGCACGTCAGCCTGAGTCCGTCGGCGTTCTCGCGCGCGTTCCGCGAGGCCACCGGACGACCTCCGCACCGGTACATCAAAGACTGTGGCTCGACCGGGCCAGGGAGCTTCTCGACGACCCCAGAGACGGGGTCTCTGCCGTCGCCGGTGCCGTCGGATACTCCAGCGTGTCGCATTTCATCAAAGAATTTCACAGCCGGTTCGGTCGTCCACCCGGCGAGTACGCCGAGTTCGCTCAGCAGCGGGGCCGGGCACTCAACTCAGCAGTTCAGTCTTCGTCAACTATGCGTACGTAGCGTTCGCGACATGCCCGCTCTCCACCATCGATTCGAGGTCATCGACGGACATCGGTTGTTCTACCGGGAAGCCGGGCCGGTTGGGGCTCCTATTCTCGTGTTGCTGCACGGCTTTCCGACCAGCTCGTCGATGTTCCGCAACATCATTCCGTTGCTGGCCGACCGCTGGCATCTGATCGCCCCGGACCACCTGGGTTTCGGCCTTTCCGACGCGCCGCCCGTCGCCGATTTCGCGTACACGTTTGATGCGCTGACCGACCTCACCGCCAACCTGCTGCGGCACTTGGGCGTACATCGCTACGCGATGTACGTGCACGACTACGGCGCACCGATCGGCTGGCGACTCGCATTGCGTGATCCGGCATCGATCGCCGCGATCATCACCCAGAGCGGCAACGCTTACCAGGAAGGCTTCCAGCCCGACTTCTTCAGGGTGATCTGGGAGTATTGGGCGCATCAGAATCCGCACACCGAATCAGGTGTCCGTCAGGCGCTCACCCTGGAAATGACCCAGTGGCAATATCTTTCCGGGGTCGCCGATGAAACGTTGGTCGACCCGACGACCTGGCTCGCCGACTACGCGAGGCTGTCTCGGCCGGGCAACGACCTCATCCAGCTCGCACTGTTCCAGGACTACGCCAGCAATCCACCGCTGTATTCCGCTGTACACGAGTACTTCCGCGGGTCGCAAGTCCCGCTACTAGCGGTGTGGGGTCGCGACGATCCGATCTTCGGACCGCACGGAGCCGCGGCGTTCACGGTCGACCTTCCCAACGCCGAGATCCACCTGATCGACGGCGGCCACTTCCTTCTGGAGAGCGCTCTCGACGAGACCATACCGCTGATCCGCGCCTTCCTCACCGCAAACCTCTGACGGCCGGTGGCTTAGCTTTAGTACCGGGTCAGCTGGCCGAGGAACTGCCGGATGTAGCCGCTGATCTCCTCGCCGTGGGTCTCGAGCGCGAAGTGACCGGCATCAAGTAGCTGGAATTGCCCGTGAGGTAGGTCCCGTCGGAACGCTTCTGCCCCTGCGACGCCGAAGATTTCATCGTTGCGCCCCCAGGCGACCAGCAGCGGCGGCTGGTGGGTACGGAAGTACTCCTGGAACTTCGGGTATTCGTCGAGGTTGAACTGATAGTCCCAGAACAGCTGCAGCTGGATCTCGTCGTTCCCCTTTCGATCCAGCCCGGCCTGATCGAGCAACCAGGCCTCCGGCGCGATGAGGCCCAACCGATCGGCCGGAACACCGTGGGTGTACTGCCAGTACGTCTTGCTCGCAGTGAAGTACTCGCGGACCCCCCGTTCATTGGCGGCGCGGTCCTTGGCGTGGGCGAACAGAATGTCCCAGAAGGGCGTAAACCCGTCAAGATAGGCGTTGCCGCTCTGAGCGATGATCGCGGTGATCCGCTCCGGGACCGCGCTGGCGATGCGCAGACCAATCGGCGCACCGTAATCGTGGATGTAGATGGCGAATCGTTCCAGACCGATTCGGGCGATCAGCTTTTCGGTGATGGCGGTCAGATTGTCAAAGCTGTAGTTGAATTCGTGAATCGTCGGTATCGACGACCGGCCGAACCCGATGTGGTCAGGTGCCACCAGGTGGTAGGAGTCGGCCAGAGAGACGATTAGATTGCGGAACATGTGAGAACTCGACGGGAAGCCATGCAGCAGAAGGACTGTCGGGTTGGAGGGGTCACCCGCCTCGCGATAGAAGACGTCGAGCCCGTCGATCGTGGCGGTGTGATATCGGACAACGCTCATGGCGTGCTCCTCTCAGGACATTGCCTGCGAAGCTATCCCGCCATTGTGGATTCCCAATGGACTGACAATGGATTGCCGCTAGGGGCGCTCACACCGCGCGCTGTATGTTGGCCGAATTGAGTTCGGCGAGGAACGCGTCTGCGCGTTGGGTGAACAGATGTGCCTCACGGTCAATGGATACCGATCGAGCCTGCTGCGCTGCGATGCGCACCTGACCTGCGGGTGCACCGCGCGCGTGCAGAAGGCGCGCGCGCATGATCAGCAGCAGTGCCTCCGAGTAGCGCTGACCGTGGTCCTGCATGCACTGTTCGGCTCTGTCGAGCGCGCCCGCGGCGCGATCGCACTCACCCGCCTTGATCCACATTTCGGCAGCCAGCGTGTACCAGTTGGCAGCACCCGAACGGGGCGGGTCGAGCAAGTTCGACGCAATGAGTTTCTCTGCGCCGGCGGCAGCCTCGGCGGGTTGATCGCCGTCCATGGCCAAGGCCCAGGATCTCGCCAACCTCTGGTAGGTCCCGAGGAATACGAAGTCGAACCCCGGGTCCACCGCAATGCCGCGTTCTGCCGCCTGCAGCGCCCACTGCGGGTCGCCGACGAGCGAAGCGGTTCGGCACGCCATGGTCGCCCACACAGTAATCAAATACGGCTCACTCCCCGCGGCGGACTCCAGGACGTCGAACAGGCTCTTCGCCGAGGCGATATCGCCATGCAGCGCCGTGGTCTCGGCCAGTACTCCCACCATCAGCCACTGAAGGTCCCTGCACACCGGGTCATCATCATCAGTACACAGCTCCTCCAGCAGTGAGTGCTTGCAGCGTTCGAAGCACCGGAATGCGTCACCGATGCTGCCGGCATTCCATTGCTGGAGGCCCCACGCCTGGAAGCCGTATGAGCGAACGACAGGATCTGTGGATGCGCGTCCTCGCTCGAGCAGCCGCTGCGCCAGTGGGCGACTCATCTCAAGCTCGATCGCCTGCGCACGGGATGCCCACTGCGAAAAGAGAAACCCGGCAGCATCGCGCTCCCGGCCGAGCGAGGCAGCGACCCGCTCTGCACGCTCCAACAGATCCCGCAGCCCAGAAGCCCCATACATCGACTGCATACCCTTCAGCGCGGTGAGCCGAGTCAGGGCCGCCAGTTCGAGTTCGGGCATTCCCGCTTGCCGCGACAAATTCATCGCGGTACGGAGATTCTGCTCGGCTGCCTCGAACGCGCACTTGTTCGCCATCCGACGGGCAGCCCGTATCAACGCATCGACGGTCCGATCCGGTTGCACGCACGGGCCGGCAGCCCACAGGTGATGGGCGAGGCGCTCCTCGACCGATTCACCATCTGCGGGCCAGGATTGAAGCGCATCGGCGATACGTGCATGCATTCGACTGGACCGGTGCGAAGGCGCCAGTTCCACGACTGCATCACGCACTAGGTCGTGGACGAACCGGAAACCGAACGGATCTGCAGTCGAGGTCAGGAGGCCGAGTTCGTCCAGCGTTTCGAGATGTTCCAGGCACTCCTCCACTTCGAGTGCCAGCGCGTGGGCAAGCACCCGGAGGTCGATGTCGCGTCCGATCAACGCTGCAGTGAACAGCAGGCGCTTGTCTTCTTCGTCCACGTCGGCGAGCCGATCGAGCAAGATGTCGCGCACCGTGGCAGGTACCTCCGCAGGAACAGTGGCGTCGTCAGTTGATGCCTGGCGGTGAGCCAGCAGCCGCGACAGTTCCCGCACGAAGAAAGGGTTTCCTGCCGTCCGCTGGTGGATGCTGCTGACCGTGTCGTCGCTGGGTTCTCGCCCCGTTTCGATCCGGACCAGGTCGGCGACGTGAGCCGGGGTCAGGGGTTGGAGCCGGATTCGGCGCACGCCAGGTACGCGACTGGTGGTGGCGAGCATGCGTGTCAGCTCGCCACGCGGTGTGGGTGCCTTGTCCCTCAGCGCGCCGACGAGTGCGACGCCGCCGGGTAGTCGAGATGCTAAGTGCGCGAAGAGTTCCAGGGAGGGCAGGTCGGCCCAGTGCAGATCGTCGATGATCAGTACGATCGGCCGTTCGGCGGCGGACTCGCCGATCAGCGCGGTCACCCGTTCGAATAAGCGGAACCGCGCACCGCTGTCGGGCAACTGCGGTGGCAGCTCTTGCGCCGCCGAATCCAGAAGGTGGCCGAGCTCGCCGGCGCGCCAGCGTCGCTGTGCCTCCTCGGGACGGGCCTTCAGCACCGTCCCGATCGCCTGGACCCACGGCCACATCGCCGGCGTGCCCGCCGACGGTGGATTGCTGCCCCACGCGATCAGGGCGCCGCGGTCGCCGGCGGTAGCGGTAGCCTCCTCCAGCAATCTGGTCTTACCGATCCCCGGCTCGCCCTCCACGAGCACCAGTCCCGTGCTGCGCGCGATTACGGCGTCCACCGATTCGCCGACGGTGGCCGATTCCCGGATGCGCCCGACGAACGACGCGGTCCGCGAGGAGGCCGCTGGTGTCGTGGAACGCGCGTCGTCTCCGTCGGCGTTCTCGCGGACATCTCGAATCGGTGGCCGGTTCAGTACGCGCTGATGTGCACGCTGGAGGGCCTGGCCCGGATCGATGCCGAGCTCATCGGCGAGGCGTTGACGTGTGACGCGATACAGATCCAGCGCCTCCGCTTGTTGGCCCGCCGCACCCAACACCGAGATCAGAGCGGCGTGGACTGGCTCGTTCAGGGGCGCCATCGCAGCGGCGAGGCGCAGCGGCGTTGCGATCCGTTGCGGCGCCGCCAGCGACATCGCCAGCTCGGCGGCGCCCACGCACACATCGTAGAAGCGAGTGTTGATTTCAGCGAACACCGAGGTCGCCGGTGACGCATAGTCCAGACCGTCGCCCGCTGCGCCTTTCCACAAGGTCAGAGCCCGCTCGTAGTGCTCCAGCGCCGCCTCGGGGTTATCGTCGCCGAGTGCACGCTTCGCGGTTTCGACGAGATGCTGGAACTGTACTAAGTCCAGGAATGCCGGCCCCGGCGTGAACATATAGCCGTTGGCACGCCGGAACAAATGGGTGCCTGAACTCCGTGCCGGTACCGACGGTTCGAAGACACGCCGCAGCGCGCCGACATATTTGTGGATGACGTTGAGCGCGCTGTCCGGTGCATGCTCACCCCAGATCAGGTCAATCAGTTCACGGGTACTCACCGGCTGTTCAGCTCGGGCCAGCAGCACCGCGAGTAGGCACAGTTGTTGGCGAGGACCGACATCGAGTTCAGTCTGGCCACGCCACACCCGCAGCGGTCCCAAGATCTGCAGTCTCAGGAGGTGGTCGTCCCCGACGACGGTGGAAGATGCTGCGGTCCATCCCATCTCGTCACCCCGGTTCGACGTGTCAAAGTGTCAGAGTGCAGTCGGACTGCGCTGGGTGAGCCAAGGCCGACGTACTACAGTCGAGTGTTTGAGGGCCTTGGGCGCAGCATGGTCGGATCGCATCACCGAATTCGCCGCTCGCCGCGCCGAGTCGCTCCATCGCCCGTTCACTGTAGTCAGATTCAGCTAGTCTGTCGAGACAGTACCGCCGATACCACACTGCTAGTGACTTTAAGCTTATTTGGGTCTGCTGCACGATCAGGTGACAGTTTCGGTCACGCGGCCTGACTGGCCGGTGTGGTCATGATGGCTTCGTATTCGATCGGGGTCAACCGTCCGAGCGCGGCTTGGCGGGGACGCCGATGGTAGGTCCGTTCGATCCAGGTGACGATCGCAATCCTCAGCTCCTCCCCGGTGTCCCAACGACGGCGGTCCAGAACGTTCTTCTGCAGCAAGCTGAAGAAGCCCTCCATGGCCGCATTGTCGCCGGCCGCCCCGACACGGCCCATCGATCCGACCATCTCGTAGCCCCCCGAGGCATGCACGAATCTCCTTGACCTAAAATGAGATCCGCGATCAGAGTGCAGAGTGCAACCGGCCACCTCGCCGCGGCGAGCCACCGCACTACTCAAGGCGTTCGTGGCCAGTCGCGACTTCATCCGGGGCGAGGACGGCTCCCACATTCGGCACAAGTGGTACTCCGACGAATTCCAGCGACATCGTGGGCGAACACCTCGCATAGCCGGCGCTGCTCTCTTCGGCTGATATCTCGTTCTGCCCGCCATATAGGACATAAAGAGTGCTTGGCCAACAGCCTGCAAAGCCGGACACACTGGCCCTGCAGCTAACAGCCGCAACATAGGCGCTTCGCCAGCTTGAGAATGGGTGGGGGCGCGGGCCGTTCGAGAGCAATGATCAATACCTGTGGATGAGGCTCGGCGAGGTGGCGTGAAAGTGGGCGCACCTTCCCGAGGATGATCATCACGGAATCAGGTATTCGATCAAGACCGGCGTTGGCGCGCTGGTTGGGAAGGTACGCCCATGCTCACGGTAGTTCACGATCCGGAATCAGCCAACGACACGGCCGGCGGGCGGTCGCTGCTCGATGAGATCGTCCGCGACGGTGCACGGCAGATGTTGGCCGCAGCGTTGCGGGCCGAGGTGGCCGCATACATCGACGCTCACGCCCACGAGGTTGATGACGACGGGCGCCGGCTGGTGGTGCGCAACGGGTATCACCACGAGCGGGATGTGCTGACCGCCGCGGGGGCGGTCACGGTGACCGCGCCGCGGGTCAACGACCGTCGGGTGGACCCTGATACCGGTGAGCGACAGCGGTTTTCCTCGGCGATCCTGCCGGCGTGGGCGCGCAAGTCGCCGCAGATGAGCGAGGTGTTGCCGCTGCTGTACCTGCACGGGTTGTCGACCAGCGACTTCGGGCCGGCCTTGGAGCAGTTCCTCGGATCCGGTGCCGGCTTGTCGGCCACGACGATCACCCGCCTGACCAGCCAGTGGCAGGATGAGGCCAAGACGTTCGCCGGTCGCGATCTGTCGGGCACCGATTACGTCTACCTGTGGGTCGACGGCATCCACCTCAAGGTCCGCCTCGAGCAGGAGAAGCTCTGCTTGCTGGTGATGCTCGGGGTGCGCGCCGACGGCCGCAAGGAGCTCGTCGCGATCAGCGACGGATACCGCGAGTCCACCGAGTCGTGGGCCGATCTGTTGCGCGACTGCAAACGTCGCGGGATGGCCGCACCTGTGTTGGCCGTCGGCGACGGCGCACTTGGGTTCTGGAAGGCGGTGCGGGAGGTGTTCCCGGCCACCAGGGAACAACGGTGCTGGTTTCATAAACAGGCCAACGTGCTTGCCGCCCTGCCGAAGTCAGCGCACCCAGCCGCATTGGCGGCGATCAAGGACATCTACAACGCCGAGGACATCGACAAGGCTCAGCTCGCGATCAAGGCCTTCGAGATCGACTACGGCGCCAAGTACCCCAAGGCAGTCGCCAAGATCGTCGACGACGCAGACGTCCTGCTGGAGTTCTACAAGTATCCCGCCGAGCACTGGATCCACCTACGCACCACCAACCCGATCGAGTCGACCTTCGCGACCGTGCGGCTGCGAACCAAGGTTACCAAAGGACCCGGATCCCGCGCCGCAGGTATTGCTATGGCCTACAAGCTGATCGACGCCGCACAAGCCCGCTGGCGCGCGGTCAACGCCCCACACCTGGTCGCCCTCGTCCGTGCCGGCGCTGTCTTCCACAAAGGCAAACTACTCGAACGCCCCGTCGACATCACACCGCCCGAACCCGGTGCCGAATCAACCGAAACGGAGGTCGCCTGAAACACCTCGATCCACAGGTCTTGACAATATCTCCTTGGTTCTGCCTCGCCATATAGGACATAAAGCGTACTTCGGCCAACAGCCTGCGAAGCCGGACACACTGGCCCAAGAACCCCCACCAGCAAAGACAGGCCTAAGCTCCACCTCAAGGGTCCTCAACACCAGCGTCAGCCTGATGCTGGCAGGCGGTTTGCCCATGCACGTCGTCGCAGCGCGGCTTGGCCATGATCCGACGGTGGCGTTGTCGATCTACTCCGACGCCCAACGCGACGACCTGCGGGCCGCCGGCGCCGCACCCTTCGGTTAGTTCCTGACCCATCAAACTTCGCTTGGGACACTGCTGGCCCACTGGCTAAAAATGAGATGAGACCACCGAAATAGAGAACCCGCTCCGACCGAGGTCAGAGCGGGTTCTCTTGGTCGGGCTGACAGGATTTGAACCTGCGACCACTTGACCCCCAGTGTCAATTTCAGCCTTCGCCGACCTTCGCCGATCGCCGATTCGCGCAGGTCTCCCCCGCATTCCGAAGGTCCGCGAATGCCCGCGAATACACCCGAATTTAGCTCCGTTGCTGTACGCGTTGCTGTACCTCAGCGACCGCGACATTCCACCCCCCTCGAAGGGAATCACCCATGAAATCTCCGGAAGACGTTTCAACTCACTCGGCGTTCGACGCTCTCATCGCGGCTCGCTGGGACCAGCCAGTCACGTGCGAGATACCGACACAGGCCGGCGACAGCTGCCGGCGCCCCGCACACTGGCGAATCAACCTCCACGGATGCGAGCAGGCCATCGCGTGCGGGCAGCACAAGGAGGCATGGCGCCGCTCGGTGCTGCTGAACTTCGGCACGAGCATCCCGCGCTGTGCTCACTGCCGGCAGAAGTTCGCCACGCCGGCCGATGCGTTCTCGGTGACACCGCTGTGAGCGCGGTCGTGGTCGTCGGGCTCGACGATTGGGAGCTGTGGCAGCACGCGCAACGACTGTCGCCGAAGACAATTGTTGAGCGGGCCCGGGTGGTACGCCAGTTTCACGCCGAGGCCGGGATGCAACCGATCGAGGCGACCGCGTTGGACATCGTCCGGTGGATCGCTGAACACGACGAGTGGTCAGACTCCACCGCGGCGGCCTACCACTCGTACTTGACGGCGTTCTACAAGTGGTTGCAAGTCGTCGACCGGCGTGTCGATAACCCGATGGTGAAGATCAAGGCGCCGCGCGTACCTGAACGGGTCGCTCGTCCGATCGCGGACGGTGATATCTCCAAGCTGCTGAACGCTCGCATGTGGGGTTCGACCCGGGCGATGATCCTGCTCGCGCTCCTGGCCGGACTGCGGGTGTCGGAGATCGCCAACGTGCGGGGTCAGGACTTCGACCTTGAAGCCCGACTGCTGTGGGTGAAGGGCAAAGGCAAGCGATTACGGTCGCTGCCGCTGCATCCGTTGCTGTTTGAGCTGGCGTGCACGATGCCGGCGACCGGTCTGTGGTTCCCGATGCGCGGCCATCCTGATATGCCGATGCTTGGAAAATCTGTGAGCGACGTGATCGGTCGGACTATGCGCCGCGCCGGTGTGGCAGGGACACCGCACAGCTTGAGGCATTGGTTCGGCACCAGCCTGCTCGACGACGGAAACGATCTTCGGACGGTGCAGGAACTGTTGCGGCACCGGAGCATTCAGACGACCCAGATCTACACCAGGGTGGCGACCGGCCGGCAGCGCAGCGCCATCACTGGTCTGAGTCTCGGTCGGCATCGCGACAAGATCAACCAACGGCATAGCCGTGTAGTCGCCGAGCATGTTGCGAAGAGTTCAACCCTCGGGAGGGACTGACCGCCGCAAGGTGTGCGGGTGGCCGGGGAAGAAGCAAGCATCCCCGGGCACCCGCACACCGGGCACTGTGCCATGTCACACCGACAGGGTTTGATGGACGGCATGAGTGATATCGACGACTGGCTCGACCATCTCGGCGTCGACCCGGCCGACGCACGGGATGCGACGCACGTGCGGCGGATCATCGCGGCCGGCACCGAGGACGAACGGGTCGCCGCGGTGGCCGCGGCCCGGGCGGCCGGTGACTCATGGGCGGTCATCGCGGTCGCGCTCGGCGTCAGCCAGGGAGACGCCCAGCGCCGATACGGGTAGCTCCGTGTGTCTCCACGTGTCTCCACGTGTCTCGGTGCTGAACCAGATGACGCTAGACCCACCGGGCGGTTATACCGCGCAGACACGCCCAAACTCGTCGGCGCGCCTTTCGCCGGATTCGGCAGTTTCGGCTGTAGCGTCACTTCCGCAGTACCGCGGTTCAAGACGACGAAAACCCCATCCGGGGGTCGTCCCACCCGGTGGGGTTTCGTCTACCAATTGCATTTGGACGATGCGTTGGTGACGGTATCACCGCCGTCTTAGCGATTCCACATGAATCGCCGTAGAAGTGGTGGGCGACAGGATCGTTACCGCAGAAGGAATACCGAAGATGGCGCACTACATCGTCACCTACGACCTGTCCGCTCCCGGTCGGGACTACAAACGGCTGTTCGACTACCTCAAGCAGTACGCCTACGCGAAGCCCGTGGAGAGCGTCTGGGTCGTCGAAACCTCCAAGAACGCGGAGACCCTGCGCGATGAGATGGAGGCGCACGTCGACAACAACGACAAGATCTTCATCATCAGGGGATCCACGGCGGACTGGGCAACGAGGAACGTGGCCAAGCCTGTGACCGATTGGCTGTACGAGCACGCCGAAGCGGCATAGCAGCGTCGACGTCGGCGCGGGGTTCGTCTGCGGACGGGCCCCGCGTTTCGTCTCTCAGCCGATCCCTGGGGGTGTGTAGGTGGTGAGCCGCGGCGGGTTCTGAATGCTGCGATCGATCGCCGCCGCTTCACGCCGCCACTGGTCGGGGTTTTCGACGCCGGTCACCGTGAAGTGCCGCGAGTTGTCGACTGGCCCGGGCGCGGGCCCGCCACCGATACCGCTCGCCGGGGTTCCGGGTGGCGCCATGCCGGCAGTCGCCCGGCCGGCCGCATCGATCGCGGCCGGGATCATCCCGAACGGCAGACCGGACGTACCGCCTTCACCCGGTGCGCCGGGCTGCGCGAACGGATTGCCAGCGGCGGCCGTGCTGTCCTGCGGGGTGAAGCCGATGCCGAGGATCGCGTTCGCCATCTTCACGATGCCGAGCTGCGATGGATCCGGGAACAGGGTGCCGTCCAGGCCCAGCGTCTCTTTCAGGAAGGATCCGGCGATGCTGCCGAGCTCGGCGAGCTCACTGCCGCCGCCACCCGAGCCTGATTTCGTGGTGCCGGTGGCTTGGGTGAGCTTGCCACGCATCGCCTCGGCCTTCTTCATCTGCGCGGACTGAAAGGCGCGTTCCTGCTCGGCGATATCGTTGCGGGCGGCGAGCAGCTGCGATTGCGTCGCGGTGCCGGTGGCTTCCAACTCGAGGAGCTTGAGCCGCTTCTGTTCGAGATCGTTGCGGGCCCGGATCTCTTGGGTTTCGGCGTCGAACACGGCCTGCGGATCCACGACGTACCCGCCGGCGTTGATCGTGTCGAAGTCTGGCTGCTGCTGGGCGCCGTACCCGCCGAGATCCAGCAGTGGGCCGCCGGGCGCCTCGCCGGGCCGCACCTTGGCGTGAATGTGGTTGTAGTGACCCTCGTTGGCGCCCTGGCGGCCGAGCAGGTGCCCTTCGCCGCCGACCGGCGCCCAGAAGTCCTGCCAGATCGTCGAATCCACGCCGAGCGCTTCAGCGTTGGCGTGCAGGAACTGGTTGATCTGGTCGCCGAGCGCCTTGCCCTGCGGGGTGTCCCACTCGGGGATCATGATGTCGAGTGCCTGCCCGGACGGGTGGTCGTTGGATCCGCCGCCGTTGGCCCGGTAGCCGCCGATGTCGTTGATCTGCGGGAACTGCTGGGCGATCACGTCGTTGAGGCGGGCGGCGTTCGGGACGAGGTTCGCGTCGCTGAACTGCTTCGGCACCGCGGTCGGGTCGATCTGCCACAGCGACGGGTCGAAGTACGTTGCCGGCGCATCCGATGCGCCGCCACCGCCGGATGACAGGCTCGGCGCCGGTGGTGTCCACTGCGTTCGCAGCGGCATTGTCCAGCGTCGGT